>JAKAFN010000002.1 GCA_021825945.1 Pseudomonadota bacterium | reverse complement strand
TGCTGCGCCTGGGCATCATCGATCGATGGATCGAATGGGTCGACAACCGGGGGGCGGAGTAACCGCCAGGAAAGGCCGTTCCGCCGTGCCCGGCAAACGGCTACCGGGCGGGGGCCCCGGCCGGTGCGGCACGGAGATATGCGTTCGGCCAGGGCACCGCGACGCCCAATGCCCGCGCCGCCGACAGCGGCCAATGCGGGTCGCGCAACAGTTCGCGACCCAGGAACGCCATGTCGGCCTGACCCGTGCGAATGATGTGATCGGCCTGCGCCGGTGCCGTGATCGCCCCGACGGCGGCAACGGCGATGCCCGCCTCCCGACGCACGCGCGCAGCAAACTCCGTCTGGTAACCCGGCCCAGCCGGAACGGTAACCGCTGGTAGCAGGCCCGCCGACGAAACGTCGATCAGATCGACGCCAAAGTCCTGGAGTTTGCGGGCCAGCGCCACGGTGTCGTCCGGCGACCAACCGCCTTCGGCCCAATCCGTTGCCGACAGACGGACCAGAACCGGAAGGTCCTCCGGCCAAGCACCGCGCACCGCCGCGACGACCTCGCAAAGGAGGCGCGTACGGTTGTCGAACGATCCGCCGTACTCGTCGCCACGCTGATTCGCAAGCGGCGACAGGAACTGGTGCAGCAAGTACCCGTGTGCCGCATGCACCTCGACGGCCTGGAAACCCGCCTCTCGTGCACGGCCGGCGGCAGCGGCAAACTGCTCGACCACGCGCCGGATGTCCGCACGCTCGAGCGCCCGCGGCATCGCATACCCATCGCTGAACGGCGTTGCGGACGGCGCCACGACCGGCCACCCTCCCTCCGAAGCGGTCAGGGCGCGCTGGGCCTCCCAGCCGCGTCCGATGCTTCCCTTGCGGCCGGCATGTGCGAGTTGAATGGTGGGCACCGCGCCGTGGGCACGAACGAATCGCACGATCCCGGCGAGCGGAGCAATTTGCCGTTCTTCCCACAGGCCCAGATCGCCCGGACTGATGCGCCCCTCGGGGGCGACCGCGGTTGCCTCGAACACGATGAGGCCCACGCCCCCGATCGCGCGGGCGCCATAGTGGGCGAAGTGCCAGTCCTGGGCGATCCCGTCACGGGCGGAATACTGGCACATCGGAGACATGCCGATGCGGTTGGGTACGACAATGGACCGCAGGTGAATCGGCACGAAAAGCTGCGACATACTCTCCTCACGAAGGCGCGACTGCAGAGTCCGAAGGCCGCGAAGTCGGCCTCCGATGCCCTGCGAAGATCACTGCGACGGCAGGCTCGAAATGTAGGTCACCAGCGCCTTGATGTTGGGACCCGACAACCGGAACGCGATCTGTTGCATCGCTTCGTTGTTGTGCCGGGTTCCATCGCGAAATGCGCGCAGCTGCGCGTCGATGTAGTCGGCGTTCTGTCCGGCGAGCTTCGGATACCGGGCCGGCAGTCCGTCGCCGTTCGGCCCGTGACACCCGGCGCACGCCGGCACGGCCTCCCGGGGACTGCCCGTGCGGAACAGGCGCTGCCCGACTTCCCACTCCGCCTTGTCGGTCACCGGCGCGCCGGGGCTCATTTTCTGCGTTGATAGCCACGCGGCGACATTGCGCCGATCCGCCGGCGTGAGCGACGAGGCGATTCCGCTCATAATGGCGTTGTTGCGCGAGCTCTTGTCTTCCGGCGGCTTGGCGAAGTCCGCGAGTTGCTTGATGAGGTAGTCGCGATGCTGGCCCGCGATCTTGGGAATGTTGGGCACGGTGGAGTTGCCGCCGGGTCCGTGACAGCCGCTGCAGACCTGGTCCACGAGTTGCTTGCCGGCTTGCGGATCGACGGCGGGGCTCGCCGCGCCGCCGCCCTGGGCGATGGCCGCCGGGGCGATCGCGACCGCGGCCACGAACGCGAGGCCGGAAACCACCGCACGGGGACTTGCCGGGATTTTTTTGAATTTCATGGATTTCATCGATGTGCCCTCGCGGTTTGCGGCAAACTCCGCACTCTGGCTGCCATATTAACGAGGTTGCGGCGGCTTGCGCCGTTACCGGAAAGTAGTATTCCCCCATACTCCCCGTGAACAATTCTCCTCGCTTTGAAACCGCCACCTTCGCCACATCGGTAGCGGAGCTGGAAGGGCTCTCATCCGCACCGCTCGCGATGCTGCCCGAGCTGGCGTTCGTCGGCCGCTCCAATGCCGGAAAATCCTCTGCGATCAATATCCTGACCCAGCAACGGCGCCTCGCCTTCGCGTCCAAGACGCCGGGGCGTACGCAGATGCTCAACTTCTTTACGGTGCTCGACGATGCGCCGCTCGCGCAGCGAACGCCGTGCGGATATCTGGTCGATCTCCCCGGATACGGTTTCGCCAAGACCGATGAAGGCACCCGCGCGCGCTGGAACGGACTCGTGGGGGGCTATCTGCATGGCCGACGGATGTTGCGAGGTGTGGTACTGGTCATGGATGCCCGCCGGCCGTTGTTGCCGGCCGACGAGGCGCTGATCGCGTGGGTCTGCGGCCGGGATGACCTCGACGGCTTCCGGCTGCATATGCTGCTCACAAAGGCCGACCAGATCGGCACGATGCAACGCCGGGCGATCCTGGGTCAGGCCGAACATCGCGCCGAGGAGCTTCCGCTCCCCGTTTCCGTACAATTGTTTTCCGCACTCGACCGCACAGGGCTGGACGAGTTGCGCGAAACCGCCGCAGAAATGCTGGGCAGCGTCGATGAGGCGGGTCCCGGAGATCAGGAATGAAAAACGCTTCCGCCGGCCTCGGTGCCTTTCCCGCCGTACGCATGCGCCGTATGCGACATGACGATTTTTCCCGGCGCATGATGCGCGAACATCGCGTGCATCCGGATGACTTGATCTATCCGGTTTTCGTGCATGACCATCCCGAGCGAACGGAGGCCGTTGCCTCGATGCCCGGAGTCGAGCGATTGGGGTTTTCGCCCTTGTTCGGCGCGGCGGAAACCTGTCTGCGCCTGGGAGTTCCGGTTCTGGCGCTCTTCCCGGTCATCGGCGCCGAACAGAAAACCGCCGACGGGCGGGAGGCGCTCAATCCCGACGGGCTCGTCCCCCGCGTGGTTCGGGCCCTCAAGGACCGGTTTCCGGAACTCGGCATCCTGACCGACGTCGCCCTCGATCCCTACACCACCCACGGACAAGACGGGCTGATCGACGAGACCGGCTATGTTCTCAATGACGAGACCGTCGAGGTGCTCAAGGGGCAGGCGCTGGTCCATGCGCAAGCCGGCGCGGACATCGTCGCGCCGAGCGACATGATGGACGGACGGATCGGTGTGATCCGGTCCGTACTCGAAGATGCGGGTTGCATCCAGACCCGCATCATGGCCTATGCCGCGAAATACGCGAGTGCTTTCTATGGGCCGTTTCGCGACGCCGTAGGGTCGAGCGCAACTCTCGGAAAATCCAACAAGGCCGTCTATCAGATGGATCCCGGCAACAGTAATGAAGCACTCCGGGAAGTCGCGCTCGACTTGCAGGAGGGTGCGGACATGGTCATGGTCAAACCCGGCATGCCCTATCTGGACATCGTCCGGCGCGTCAAGGACACGTTCGGCGTGCCGACCTTCGCCTACCAGGTGAGTGGCGAATACGCGATGCTCAAGGCCGCGGCCGCGAACGGTTGGCTCAATGAGCGCGCGGTCGTGCTGGAGTCCCTGCTCGGCTTCAAGCGCGCCGGCGCAGATGGCATCCTCACCTACTTCGCCCTGGAGGCAGCACGTTGGCTGCGGGAGGCGGCATAGCCGATCGGCCGCTCGTCTCCTCGTTTCCTCACCACCGATCTCCCCCTTCACAAGCCGCCCGGGTTGCATGCGCTCGGGGCGAGATCGGGCGAATGCAGACGGATGAACTGTTCCGTCGCGGCCGCCCACGAAAACCGCTCTGCATAGGCCCGGCAGGCGCTGCGATCGATCCGCAGCGCCGCCAGTGCCGCCCTGCGCAAGTCCTCATCCAACACGGCGACGTTCGAGCCGCCCACGACGTCCAGCGGACCCTGCACCGGAAATGCGGCGACCGGCGTCCCGCAGGCCAGCGCTTCGAGCATGACGAGGCCGAACGTGTCGGTTCGGCTCGGGAACACGAAGGCGTCGACGCTCGAGTAGAGTTGCGCCAACTCCGCGCGGGGCAGCACGCCGACGAAACGGACGTCCGGGTAGCGGCGCTTGAGCAGATCGAGCTCCGGCCCCACGCCGGCCACGATCCGGGTTCCCGGAAGATCGAGTTCGAGGAATGCGTCGATGTTCTTTTCCACGGATACGCGGCCGACGTACAGGAACCAAGGCTCCGGCAAGCCGTGTAGGTCCGGGAACGGGAGCGGCGACGGACGGAACATGTCGAGATCGACGCCCCGCGTCCAGCGCGCGACATTGGTCAGGCCCCAGTCCGCCAGCTCACGTTCGACGTGGGGGGTGGGAGTCAGGAGGTAGCGGGCCGGTCCATGAAACCAGCGGAGGAAGCGGTACACCCATCGCTCCGGGATGCCGTACATCGCCCTCAGGTATTGCGGGAACCGCGTATGGTATGCAGTCGTGAACGGAATCCGATGGCGCAGGCAGACCCGGCGCGCCGCAACCCCGAGCGGGCCCTCGGTGGCGATGTGCACCGCGTCCGGCGCGGCGCGCCGGAGCGCCTCGGATAGCGTTCGATGCGGCAGTATGGCTAGGCGAATTTCCGGATACCCGGGGCAAGGGAGCGTGCGGAAGTCGGAGGGAGAAATCACTTCCGCGATATGGCCGGCCCGCACCAGCTCACGATTCGTCGCGTCGATCGTTTGCACGACGCCGTTCACCTGGGGGTGCCATGCATCCGTCACGGTCACGAACTTCATGGGCCGTACGCCTCCATCGCCGCCAGGGATAGGGCTCCTTCGTCCGCCTCATCGTCACGGCTCCAATGGGGAGAAGGGGGATTGGGAACGAGGATTTCCTTCCACTCCACGATCTCCAAGCGGCCATCGAGCGTTTCGACGAGCGCGGTGAGGCTTTCGACCCAGTCCCCGTCGTTGACGTACAGCGCGCCGTCGACCTCGCGAATCTGGGCATGGTGGATGTGACCGCAGACCACGCCGTCGTATCCTCGCTTGCGTGCCTCACGAATCAAAACATGCTCGAAGTCGCTGATGAAACTCACCGCATTCTTGACCCTGTATTTCAGGAATTGCGAGAGGGACCAGTACTCGAACCCCAATCGTGCGCGCAGATTGTTGAAATGGCGGTTGAGCCACAGCAGCCAGTCGTAGAGTGTGTCGCCGACATGGGCCAGCCATTTTGCATGGCGAATCACGCCGTCGGCGACGTCGCCGTGGGTCACCCAAAGCGTTCGGCCGTCGAGAAGCCGGTGTTCCGCCTCGGCACAGATCGAAACCTCGCCAAACTTCAGGCCGCAGAATTGGCGCGCAACCTCGTCGTGGTTGCCGGGAATATAGACGACGGAAGTACCTTTCCGGGCCTTGCGCAGGATTTTCTGCACCACGTCGTTATGCGCCTGCGGCCAATGGAAACGCGACCGCAGCGCCCAGCCGTCGATGATGTCACCGACTAGGTAGATCCGGTCCGACTCGTTGTGGCGCAGGAAATCGAGCAGATGCTCGGCTTTACACCCGGGCGTCCCAAGGTGAATGTCCGAAAGGAAAATCGCGCGGTAGCGTCCTTGGGTGCCGCCGGATCGCTGCTCGTCGATGGGGATATGACCGCTGCGCCCTTGCATCGGGCGGGACTATATGGCGGCCGGGTGACAAACACGTGACGCCGATGGACTCCGTGTCGGAGTCCGCGCGTAGCGGCCGTAACCAAGCGCCGCGGCGCGGGGAGGCGAACTGCGCGTCCGCGCTCCCCCGAGACTGCATCATCCGCGGTGTCGCGGATTCGGTGCGTAGCGTTACTGCTGCGAAGCACCTTCTGCCGCCTCGACCGGCGCCGGCCGGTCGACGAGTTCGACATACGCCATCGGCGCGTTGTCGCCATTGCGGAAGCCGAACTTGAGAATGCGAAGATAACCACCCGGCCGAGTCTTGTATCGAGGGCCGAGCTCGCCGAACAGTTTGACGACCATCTCGCGGTCACGCAAACGGTCGAACGCCAGGCGGCGATTGGCCACCGTCGGCTCCTTCGCAAGCGTGATCAGCGGTTCCACGACGCGGCGCAATTCCTTGGCCTTGGGAAGCGTCGTCTTGATGGCCTCGTGACGCAACAGCGAATTGGACATGTTGCGCAGCATTGCCAAGCGGTGGCTGCTGGTGCGATTGAGTTTTCGCAGTCCGTGTCCGTGGCGCATGGGATTTCCTTCTCTTTTCTGTCAGTTGTTTACTTCTCGAGCCCGACCGGCGGCCAGTTCTCCAGCTTCATGCCGAGGGTGAGGCCACGGGTAGCAAGCACTTCCTTGATCTCATTGAGCGACTTGCGGCCCAGGTTCGGGGTCTTGAGCAGCTCGTTCTCGGTACGCTGGATCAGGTCGCCGATGTAATAAATGTTCTCCGCCTTGAGGCAGTTCGCCGAGCGCACGGTCAACTCCAGGTCGTCGACCGGGCGCAGCAGCATCGGATCGACGTCGATCTTCGCACGCTGCGCGTGGGCCGGCTCGCCGACGCCTTCCAGTGCCGCGAAAACCGAAAGCTGCTCCACCAGGATGCGCGCGGATTGCCGAACGGTTTCCTCGGGTGCGATCGCGCCGTTGGTTTCGATCGTCATCACGAGCTTGTCGAGGTCGGTACGCTGTTCGACCCGCGCACTCTCGACGGTGTAGCTCACCCGACGAACCGGGGAGAACGATGCGTCCAGAACGATTCGGCCGATGGTCGCCGAATGGTCGTCGCGGAATGCCCGAACGTTTCCGGGAATATAGCCGCGGCCCTTCTCCACCTTGACCTGCATGGCAAGCTTGCCGGCGGCCGAAAGATGCGCGATCACGTGGTCGGGGTTGATCACCTCGACGTCGTGGGGTAGCTCGATGTCGCCCGCCGTCACGACCCCCTCGCCTTCCTTGCGTAGGTTCAGCGTCACCTCATCGCGGTTGTGCAGTTTGAACACGATGCCTTTGAGGTTGAGCAGGATGTCGACGACGTCTTCGCGCACACCGTCGATGGTCGAGTACTCATGCACGACGCCCTCGATCTGCACTTCGGTGGGCGCGTATCCGACCATCGACGACAGGATGATGCGCCGCAACGCATTCCCCAGTGTATGGCCATACCCGCGCTCGAACGGCTCCATCGTCACGACGGCGGCATTGGGCCCCATCGATTCGACTTCAATGGAGCGCGGCTTCAACAATCCTGTGGCATTCATGCTGACACGATCCCTTTCAATACCCTCGGCTCGTTACACCGATAAGGCTGGTGGATGGTCGCGGGATTCGCGATGCAGCGCCGGTCCCCGCATTCCGCCGGCGCGGCCCCCGCATTACCGGGAATACAGTTCGACGACCAGCGACTCGTTGATGTCCTGCGCGACGTCGCCGCGATCCGGAACCGCCTTGAACTTCCCGGTCATCTTCTGCGCGTCGACTTCGACCCAGGACGGGAATCCGCTCTGGGCGGCAAGGCCCAGGGCATCCTGGATACGCGTCTGCTTGCGAGCGCGCTCGCGGATCGCGATCTGATCCCCGGCGCGCAGCAGCATCGACGAAATGTTCGTCACCTTGCCGTTGACTTCGACTGCGCAATGGGAAACCAGTTGCCGCGCCTCGGCGCGGGTCGACCCGAAGCCCATGCGGTAGACGACGTTGTCCAGGCGCGACTCGAGAAGAGCAATCAGGTTCTCGCCCGTGTTGCCCTTGCGTCGCTCGGCCTCGGCGAAATAGCGTCGAAACTGGCGCTCGAGCACGCCGTAGGTGCGCTTGACCTTCTGCTTCTCGCGAAGCTGCGTACCGTAGTCCGACAGTCGGGCGCCCGACGTCCGGCCGTGTTGCCCGGGCTTGCTGTCGGCCTTGCACTTGGTGTCGAGCGCGCGACGAGCGCTCTTCAGAAACAGGTCGGTGCCTTCCCGCCGCGATAGCTTGAGTTTTGCTCCCGTATAGCGAGCCATGTTCTCTTCCTGCTCAGCAAAGATCGCCGGCACATGCCGCGGCGATCAGGTTATCGGTTCCGTATTCCACCAGTCGGCTCCGCCTTCTCAGACGCGTCGGCGCTTGGGCGCGCGGCAGCCGTTGTGCGGAACGGGCGTGATGTCCTGAATGGACGTAATGCGAAACCCGCAAGCATTGAGCGCACGAACCGAGGATTCGCGTCCGGGCCCGGGGCCCTTGATCCGCACCTCGAGGTTCTTGACGCCGCATTCCAGCGCCGCGCGACCGGCCGTCTCGGCGGCAACCTGCGCCGCGAAGGGGGTCGATTTGCGCGAGCCCTTGAACCCCGCCCCGCCGCTGGTTGCCCACGAGAGGGCGTTACCCTGGCGATCGGTGATCGTGATGATCGTGTTGTTGAAGGACGCATGCACGTGGGCGATGCCCTCGGCGACGTTCTTCTTGACCTTCTTCCGCGCCCGTTGCGCGGCCTGCTGCTGGCTCGGATTACGCGTTGCCATGCTTAGGATCCTTTCTTGAGTGCGACGCCAGCCTTACGCGGACCCTTGCGGGTACGGGCATTGGTGCGGGTACGCTGCCCCCGTACCGGCAGGCCGCGGCGGTGCCGCATGCCGCGATAGCAGCCAAGGTCGATCAACCGCTTGATCGAGAGCTGGATTTCGCGGCGGAGATCGCCCTCGACGGTGAAGCGGCCGATCGCTTCCCGGATACGTTCGACTTCCGCATCGGTCAGCTCCTTGACCTTGCGGTCATACGGAACTTTCACGGCATCCAGGATGGCGCGCGCCCGCGCGCGCCCGATGCCGTAGATCGCCGTCAGGCCGATCTCGGCATGCTGATGCGGGGGAATATTGATTCCGGCTATCCGTGCCATTGCTTAGTTCACTTTCTCAAAGTCCCGAAGGATTCCATTCTTAGCCCTGACGCTGCTTGTGGCGCGGGTCCGAGCAGATCACCCGCACCACGCGCTTGCGGCGGATCACCTTGCACTTCCGGCACATCTTCTTTACCGATGCCATGACTTTCATGTCGTACTCCTGTTCCCTCACCCCCGGCACGCGTCCCGAACGGAACACTCCGGCGTGTCTATTTCGCCCGAAAGACGATCCTTGCCCGCGAAAGGTCGTACGGTGTCAATTCCACCGTCACCTTGTCACCCGGCAGAATACGGATGTAGTGCATCCGCATCTTGCCGGAAATGTGCCCCAGAACCACATGGTTGTTCTCGAGCTTCACGCGGAACGTGGCATTGGGAAGATTTTCGAGAATCTCCCCCTGCATCTGGATCACGTCGTCGCGCGCCATACCTTCACCGCATCAACCCGGGCGCACCTCGGAAATTCGCCTTCTTGAGCAGCGAATCGTATTGGTGCGTCATCAAATACGCCTGTACCTGAGCCATGAAGTCCATCGTCACCACCACCACGATGAGCAGCGAAGTGCCGCCGAAGTAGAACGGCACACTCCAACGCAGATAAAGAAATTCCGGCACCAGACAGACCAGCGTGATGTAGATGGCCCCCGCCAAGGTCAGACGCAGCAGAATCTTGTCGATGAATCGTGCCGTCTGGTCACCGGGACGAATTCCGGGCACGAACGCGCCGCTCTTCTTGAGGTTGTCGGCCTGCTCCTTCGTATTGAACACCAACGCGGTGTAGAAGAAACAGAAAAATACGATCAATGACGCGTACAAGATCAGATACAAGGGCTGACCATGCTGCAGCGTCGCGGCCAGATCGCGAATCCACCGCATCCCATGGCCCGTCGAAAACCAACCCGCGATGGTCGCCGGGAACAAGACGATCGACGACGCGAAGATCGGCGGAATCACCCCGGACATATTGAGCTTGAGGGGAAGATAGGAACTCTGACCACCGTAGATCCGATTTCCGACCTGTCGCTTGGCATAGTTGACGAGAATCCGCCGCTGGCCCCGCTCGACGAACACCACAAATCCGGTGACAACCGCGATCAGGGCGGCGATGGCAAAAAACGAGAGGTACCCGAGCGCGCCGCTGGACACGAGTTCGAACAATCGACCGATCGCCCCCGGCAGTCCCGCCACGATGCCCGAGAAGATGATGATCGAAATGCCGTTGCCCAGACCGCGCTCGGTGATCTGCTCGCCGAGCCACATCAAGAACATGCAACCGGTGACCAGGGAGACGGTGCCCAGAAATCGGAAGAGGAACCCCGGGACGATGACCAGATGGGGAACCGACCCGATCGCCACGATCGCCATGTACGACTGCACCGCGGCGAGACCGACCGTGGCGTAGCGGGTGTATTGCGTGATCTTGCGCCGTCCCGACTCCCCTTCCTTGCGCAACGCCTCCAGGGAAGGCATGACGTAGGCGAGCATCTGCAGGATGATCGACGCCGAGATATACGGCATGATCCCGATCGAAAAGATCGAGAACCGCGCCAGCGCGCCGCCCGAAAACATGTTCATCAGGCCGAGAATTCCGCCTTGCTGCGACTGGAAGGCGCGCCGGAACTGGTCCGGATCGATCAGCGGAACCGGGACGTGCGTGCCGATCCGGTAGACGACGAGCGCAAGCAGGAGAAATACCAGCCGACGCTGTAGATCGGCGTACTTCCCCCCGCTGACCGCTGCATTCCCGGGCCGGTTCACAAATCCCCCTTTTCCTGTCGCCGCCGTCAGGCCGCGCCGACCGGCTCGACCGAGCCGCCCGCCGCTTCGATGGCCGCACGGGCACCGGCGCTCACGCCGAGGCCACGGACCTTCACCGCACGGTCGATGGTTCCGGTGTTGACGATCCGTGCACCCTGGGCCAGCACCGACACGATTCCGGCGCTCTTGAGCGTCAGCAGGTCGATCTCCTGCGCGTCGAGGTTCTGAATGACCGCGAGGCGGATGGTCTCGATGTACCGGCGCTGCAGCGACGTGAAGCCGCGCTTGGGAAGACGCCGATGCAGCGGCATCTGGCCGCCCTCGAACCCGACCTTATGAAACCCGCCCGCACGGGACTTCTGCCCCTTGTGGCCACGGCCCGCGGTTTTTCCCCAGCCGCTGCCGATGCCGCGCCCGACGCGATGTCGGACCTTCTTGGAGCCCGCCGCCGGTTTGATGGAATTCAAGCGCATGAGCGTTCCTCAACCCACCTTGACCAGGTAGGAAACCTTGTTGATCATGCCCCGAACCGCAGGCGTGTCTTCGAGCACGCGCGAGCTGTTCAGGCGTCCAAGACCCAGGCCGCGCACCGTGGCGCGGTGGTCCATCTTGGTTCCGGCAACGCTGCGCACCAGCGTAACCTTGACCGTCTTGCCGTCCGCTTTTTCCGTCATCGCCGCCCTCAGCCCAGAATCTCTTCCACCGTCTTGCCGCGCTTGGCCGCAATTTCGGCGGGGGTCCGCAACTTGTCGAGCGCCTTGAGGGTCGCCCGGACCATGTTGTATGGATTGGTCGAGCCATGCGCCTTCGCGACGACGTTGTGAACGCCCATCACATCGAAGATCGCGCGCAGCGGACCACCGGCGATCACGCCGGTACCTTCCGGCGCCGGCGCCAGCATCACCCGGGAAGCACCGTGGCGAGCCTCGACGGTGTGGTGCAAGGTTCCCTTCCGAAGGGGCACGCGATTCATGCCGCGGCGCGCCCGCTCCATCGCCTTCTGCACGGCGACCGGAACTTCCCGCGCCTTGCCTTTACCCATCCCAACCCGCCCGTCGCCGTCGCCGACCACCGTGAGCGCCGCGAACGCGAGAATCCGTCCGCCCTTGACGACCTTGGTCACGCGGTTGACCGCGATCATCTTCTCGCGCATCCCGTCATCGCGGGCCTCGCCGAGGTTCTTGGCCTGAATCCGTGCCATCGTAGGTTTCCTTTAGATCTTCAGTCCGGCTTCGCGCGCCGCATCGGCCAGGGCCTTGACGCGACCGTGATAGCGAAACCCGGAACGATCGAACGCAACCTGTTCGATTCCGGCCGCCGCCGCTTTGCGCGCGATCCGCGTACCGATCAGGCGTGCCGCGGCGACATTGCCGCCGTGCCCTTTCGCCCCGGACAATTCGTTGCGCACCTCCGGCTCCAGCGTCGAGGCCGATACCAGCACCTTGTCGCCCTCGGGAGAAATCACGGCCGCATAGATGTGGAGATTCGTGCGGTGCACCGTAAGCCGGCTGGCGCGCTGAAGCGCGATCCGTGCGCGCGTCGCGCGCCCCCGGCGAATACGCGATTGCTTTTTGCTGATCATGATGACCTGAATCCGGCGAAATTACTTCTTCTTCGTTTCTTTCAAGACCACGGTCTCGTTCGCATAGCGAACACCCTTGCCCTTGTAGGGCTCCGGCGGACGGTATGCGCGGATTTCCGCGGCCACCTGGCCGACGCGCTGCTTGTCGGCCCCCTTGATGACGATCTCGGTCTGGGTCGGCGTCTCGACCTTGATTCCCGTCGGCATGTGATGCTCGACCGGATGCGAGAACCCCAGCGACAGATTGAGCTTGTCGCCCTGTGCCTGTGCGCGATATCCAACGCCGACCAGGGTCAGACGACGCTCGAACCCCTTGCTGACACCGTGGACCATCGCCGCCACCAGGGCGCGCATGGTGCCGCTCATGGCCTTGGCCTCGCGCGACTCGTCGGCCGCCGCAAAATGGATCTCTCCCCCGTCGACCTTGACATGGACCAGACCGCTGGCAGCCTGGCGCAAGGTTCCCTGGGGGCCCTTGACGGTGATCTCGCTCTCGCCGACCTGGATCTCGACGCCTTTTTCGAGCGAAACCGGAATGCGTGCAACACGTGACATGCCGTACCCTCCCGATCAGGCGACGTAGCAGAGGACTTCGCCGCCAACGCCCTGATTGCGGGCCTTGCGGTCGGTCATGACGCCGCGCGGGGTCGAAACGATCGCAACGCCCAGGCCGTTCATGACCTGCGGCAGATCGTCGCGGCCGCGATAGATGCGCAACCCGGGACGGGAGACGCGCTCGAGAAGCTCGATCACCGGGCGCCCGGCATAGTACTTCAGGCCGATGCGCAGCTCGAGGTGCGCGTTGCCGGGATCGCCGACGACCCGGAAGCCATCGATATACCCTTCATCGCGCAACACTTCGGCGATGGCCACCTTCAGCTTCGAAGACGGCATCGTCACTTCGTTCTTCTCGACACGCTGCGCATTGCGAATGCGCGTCAGCATGTCGGAAATCGGATCGCTCATGCTCATGGATTGGGTCCTTGCCTTACCAGCTCGCCTTGATCAGGCCGGGGATGTCGCCACGCATCGCGGCCTCGCGCAGCTTGCTGCGGCCGAGCCCGAACTTGCGGAAATTGCCGCGCGGGCGGCCGGTCAGATTGCAGCGGTTGCGCAGGCGCGTCGGGCTGGCATTCCGCGGAAGGGCCTGCAACTGCTGCTGCGCCTGCAGACGATCCTCCATCGACAGCGTCTGATCACAGAACGCCGCCTTCAGCGCAGCGCGCTTGGCCGCATACTTCTTGACCAAGGCAGCGCGCTTGGCTTCACGATTCATGAGGGATAGCTTTGCCACCGTACACCTCGCTCAATTGCGGAACGGGAAGCGGAATCCGGCGAGAAGCGCCTTGGCTTCTTCATCGGTCTTCGCAGTCGTCGTGATGCAAATGTTCATTCCCCGGAGCTTGTCGATCTTGTCGTACTCGATCTCGGGGAAAATGATCTGCTCTTTCAGGCCGATGCTGTAATTGCCGCGGCCGTCGAACGCGCGCCCCGAAACGCCGCGGAAATCCCGCATGCGGGGGAACGCGACCGTGATCAGGCGATCGAGGAATTCATACATCCGCTCGCCGCGCAACGTCACCATGCAACCGATGGGCAAGCCTTCGCGCACCTTGAAGTTGGCGATTGCCTTGCGCGTCTTGGTGACGACGGGCTTCTGCCCTGCGATGCGGGTCATGTCGGCGACCGCGGCATCGATGTTCTTCTTGTCGTTGACCGCCTCGCCAACGCCCATGTTGAGCGTGATCTTGGTGATCCGCGGCGCCTGCATCACAGTCTTGTAGCCGAATTGTTTCATCAACTCGGGCACGACGGTGTCACGATATTGGTCCTGCAAACGGGCCATGCTTTGTTCCTCCGGACCTTAGCTCGCAGCCCCGACCGGCTGTCCGCTGCGCTTGAACACGCGCCGCTTCCGACCGTCGACGACCTCGATTCCGACCCGCTCTCCCTTGCCGGTGGCGGGGTTGTAGACCATGACATTGGACTGGTCGATCGGCATCGTCTGCTCGGAGATGCCGCCGTTCGTTCCCTTCATCGGATTCGGGCGAACGTGCTTCTTCACCACATTGACGCCCTCGACCCGAACATGGGTCGCGTCCACGCGCTCGACCACCGTGCCGCGCTTGCCCTTGTCCCGGCCCGCGATCACGACGACTTCGTCACCTTTGCGAATGCGTTGCATCCGAACACTCCTTACAGCACTTCGGGGGCGAGCGAGACGATCTTCATGAACCGCTCGGTCCGCAGCTCCCGCGTCACCGGCCCGAAAATCCGGGTCCCGATCGGCTCGAGCTTGTTGTTGAGCAACACGGCGGCGTTCTTGTCGAACTTGATCGCCGAGCCGTCGCCGCGGCGCAGCCCGCTGGCCGTCCGCACCACGACGGCGCTGTAGACCTCGCCCTTCTTGACGCGACCACGCGGCGCGGCATCCTTCACCGTGACCTTGATGACGTCGCCGATATTCGCGTAGCGGCGCTTCGAACCGCCGAGCACCTTGATACACATCACCGCTCGTGCGCCGGTGTTGTCGGCGACGTCGAGCATCGTCTGCATTTGGATCATTTTTTGTCCCAACTTTTCCCGCCGACACCCGGGCGCGCAACGCGATTCCGGTGTCGATCGGTCAGTCTTGGTCCCGTCCGGGGAGAAATGGGTCACTCGATTTCTCAAGTGAGCCCGGGATTGTAATCCGAGTTTCGGGAAATATGCAAATGGCTGCGCAGCGGGCCGGTACGCCGCGGGGTGCGCTCCGGTTACACGGTGGGGTTTTCAAACCGGTACACCGCGACCGTCGCCCGGAGATCCCGCAAGAAATGCACCGGCCGGCCGCGGGCGAGCATCGCGCGATCCGTGATGCGCAGGCCCAATCTGGCGGCGAGGGCTTCAAAATCCTTGGGGGTGCAGAGATGGATGTTCGGGGTGTCGTACCACTGATAGGGAATCTCCGGGGTAACGGGCATCCGACCGCCAAGCAGGGACACGGCATGGCGCCAGTGGCCGAAATTCGGGAAACTCACGATGCCGCGCCGCCCGACCCGCCCCATTTCGCGCAGGATCGCCTCGACATGATGCATCGCCTGCAGAGTCTGCGACAACACGACCGTCTCGAACATGCCATCGGCGAACATGCGCAGGCCGGACTCCAGGTCGGCCTGGATGACGTTGACCCCCCGGCGCGCGCATGCCAGCACCGACTCGTCGGCAATCTCGACGCCGTAGCCATGGCAACGGCGCGCCGTGCGCAGGTGCCCGAGCAAGGTTCCGTCGCCGCAACCCAGGTCGAGCACCCGGGTGCCATCACCGATCCACTGCGCGATGAGCGCGAGATCCTGGCGCAACATCACGCACCCTCCTGCGCGATGCGCTCGAAGTACGCGGCTACGAGCCCATGGTAACGCGGATCCGAAAGCAGGAACGCGTCGTGTCCGTGCGGCGCGTCGATCTCCGAGCAGACGACGTCACGCCCATTTGCGATCAAGGCCGAGGCGATCTCGCGCGTCCGTTCCGGCGCGAAGCGCCAGTCGGTGGTAAACGAGATGAGGAGAAACTTCGCGGTCGCCGCCGCCAGCGCGCGCACGAGGTCCCCTCCGTGCTCCCGCGCGGGGTCGAAATAATCGAGCGCGCGCGTGATCAGGAGATAGGTGTTCGCGTCGAAATACTCGGAGAACTTGTCTCCCTGGTAGCGCAAGTAGGACTCGACCTCGAACTCGGCGCCGTAGCCGAAACCGTAACCGCCGCTGCGCAGGCTGCGGCCGAAGCGTTCGGTCATGTCGTCACCCGAGAGATAGGTGATGTGACCGAGCATGCGCGCCACCTGCAGGCCGCGCTTGGGCACGACGCCGTGAGCATAGAAGTCGCCGTCGTGAAAATCGGGGTCGCTACGGATCGCCGTGCGCGCCACGTCGTTGAAAGCGATGTTCTGCGCCGATAGGCGCGGCGTGGTGGCGATCGCCACGCAGTGCCGGAGGCGCTGCGGATAGCGGATCGCCCAGGAGAGCGCCTGCATGCCACCCAGCGACCCGCCCAGGACCGCCGCAAAGCGCTCGATGCCCAGGGCATCGGCCAGCCGCGCCTGGGAGTCGACCCAGTCCTCGACCGTGACGAGCGGGAACGCTGCGCCGTACGGCTTGCCGCTGGCCGGATCGATCGACATCGGCCCCGTCGAACCGAAACACGATCCCAGGTTGTTCACGCCGATCACGAAGAACCGCCGCGTGTCGACAGGCTTTCCCGGACCGACCATGTTGTCCCACCATCCGGTGCTGCGCGGCACGCCGGCGTAGGTTCCGGCGACGTGGTGGGACGCGTTGAGGGCATGACAGACCAAGATCGCGTTGTCACGCGCGGCATTCAAGGTGCCGTAGGTTTCATAGCGCAATTCATACTGCGCGAGCTGCGCGCCGCTCGCCAGCGGCAGCGGGACGTCGAATCGCATGATCCGGGGCTCGACGTGGCCGACCGAGCGCGCGTCGGCAGGCGCTTCGACGGTCATTTGTCCCCCCTGCGCGCCGCGCGGTCGGCGCGCTGCAAGGCCGAACGGATTTCCATCGGATCGTGCATGCGGGCGACGCGCGCGGCGAGACGAGCCGCGGCCTTCGTATCCAGATCGAAGATCCGCTGCTTGATCGGCAGGATCTGCGCCGGGCTCATCGAAAACCGCCGCAGCCCCATGCCCAGCAGCAACTCCGAGGCGGTGCCATCCCCAGCCATTTCGCCGCAGACGGAGACCGGCAATCCGGCCTTTTCCCCGCCGCGAATGGTGTGGTGGATCAACTGCAGCACGGCGGGATGCAAAGGTTCGTAGAGATAGGCGACCGAACTGTCGGTGCGATCGATCGCGAGGGTGTATTGAATCAGGTCGTTCGTCCCCAGTGACAGGAATTTCAAGCGACGGACGAATGGGCCGAGGTTCAATGCGGCGCCCGGCACCTCGATCATGCCGCCGATTTCGATGCCCGCATCGAACTTCTGACGTCGCTCCGTGAGTTGCTCCTGGGCACGGATGACGAATGCGATGGCCTGCTCGATCTCATGCAGGTGCGCCAGCATAGGCACCAGCAGGCGCACGGTGCCGTGCTCCGACGCGCGCAGAATCGCCCGCAACTGGGTCAGGAATAGATCCGGATACGCGAGGCAATAGCGGATGGCCCGCAAGCCGAGAGCCGGGTTGGGCTGCGGCCCGGAACCGTCGCCGTCACGCGTCCCCGACGAGCCGGCGTGGGCGCCGGGGTTTAGCACCTTGTCGGCGCCCACGTCGAGCGTGCGAATGACCACGGGTTTTCCCTTCATGGTCCGCGCCACCTTGGCGTAGGACTCGTACTGCTCGTCCTCCGACGGAAGGTCGTCGCGGTTCATGAACAGAAATTCGGTGCGGAACAAGCCGATGCCGTCCGCCCCCGCCTCGAGGGCATCCCGCGCATCCCCGGGTAGCTCGATATTCGCCAGCAGCTCCACCGGGACGCCGTCCCGGGTCTGCGCCACCCTGCCGCGCAGCTTCCGCAGTCCGGCGCGCTGCTGGGTCGTCGCGCGGATCTGCCGCCGGCTTTCGGCCAGGATGTCGGCGTCGGGTCGGAGATACACCCGACCCGAATCCGAGTCGACGATCAGACGGTCACCCTCGCCGACCCGTTCCCGCACGCCGGCGATGCCGACCACCGCCGGGATCCCCAGGCTGCGTGCGAGAATCGTCGTGTGCGAGGTGGGGCCTCCGATCTCCGTCAGGAACCCGGCAAACGCAACGCCCGAGTGCTCGCGAAAATGGAGCACATCCGCCGGCGAAAGATCGTGGGCCACCAGGATCGTCGCCTCCCCGGTATCGGCATGTTTGGGCAGTGGCACCCGCGCCGACCGCTCGCCGGCCAACCGGCGCAAGACCCGCTCGACCACCTGCCGCACATCCTGCGAGCGGCTGCGGAAATATTCGTCGTCGATCGCCTCGAACTGGCGGCAGACCTCCTCTAATTGAATTGTAAGCGCCCACTCCGCGTTGATGTGACGGGTACGCACCAGATCCCGCGGCGCATCGCACAACAGGGAGTCGTCCAGAATCATCCGGTGCAGATCGAGAAACGCACCCACCTCCGCGGGAGCCGTCTCCGCGACGTCGGCGCGTAGCTCCTTGATCTCGGCGCGCACCAAGGAAAACGCATTGTTGAGCCGGGCCACTTCGTGCAGCACCGCGTCCGGCGCGATGTGATACTTGGGGATCTCGAACTCGCTCGGCGCAAGCAGGTGCGCGCGACCGATCGCGATGCCACAGGCAACGCCATAGCCGCCGAGCTGCTGGATCAACGAGGGCATGCTCTCCAATCGTCCCCCGTGCACGCTAGTGGGCTGCCGCGGCGACTTCGCCGAACCCGCCCTCGATGAGCTCGCCGACCGCCCGCACCGCCTGCTCCGCATCCGGGCCGCTGGCGTCCACCGTCACGACCGCGCCGGGCCCGGCGGCGAGCATCATCACGCCCATGATCGATTTCGCATTGACCCGCCGGCCCTCCTTGGCGATGAATACCTCGCTCTGGAAGCGGGATGCGACCTGGGTCAACTGTGCGGACGGCCGAGCATGCATCCCGAGCTTGTTGCGGATGGTGAACGACTGGGAGATCACGCGACCCCTCCTTCCCCACCACGTTCCGGCTCGGGAGCCGTCACCCGCTGCGCACCCTGCGCCGCGCCATGCAATGCCTTTTCCACGACGTCCTCCAGATCCGATGCGCTGTAGCAAAGCGCGCGCAGCAACATCGGCATGCTTGCCCCCGAGACTACCGCAACCCGGCCCGGCTCCACGAGCGATGCGGCAACGTTTCCGGGGGTCGCACCGAGCAGGTCGGTGAGCACCAGAACACCATCACCCCGGTCCGCATCCGCGAGTCGGGCACGCGCCTGCGCCGTCGCCGCGCCGACGTCGGCATCCGGCGCCACATCGAGCGCGATGAGCCGACGCGACGCGACGCAAGGGTCGCGGCTATAGACATGGCGTGAAGCGCTGACGAGCGCGGATGCCAACGGCGCATGGGCGATGACGAGGATTCCCGGCATGTCGCGCCCCTCAATCTCGCTTGCGCAGAGCGGGCGCGGAAGGGATGCCGACACGCCGTTCCAATTCCTCGACGAACATCGACGCGACCGAAAAACCGGTCTGGGCTTCGATCTCGACGAAGCATGTCGGGCTCGTGACGTTGATTTCGGTTAGGAAGTCACCGATCACGTCCAGCCCCACCAACAGCAATCCCCTTCCGGCAAGAACCGGCCCGACACGCTCGGCAATCTGCCGGTCCCGGGCACTGAGCGGCTGCGCACGGCCGGTGCCGCCGGCAGCGAGGTTACCGCGCGCTTCGCCCGGCTTGGGAATCCGCGCCAGGGAGAACGGCGCCGGCACTCCGCCGATCAGCAGGATTCGCTTGTCTCCCTGGGCGATTTCCGGAAGGAATCGCTGCGCCATGACGGTTCGCGTCCCGAGACGGGTCACGGTCTCCAGGATCGCGTTGGTATTCGGGTCTCCGGGTTCGACCCGGAAGACGCCAGCGCCGCCCATGCCATCGAGCGGTTTGATGACGATGCGTTCCTGCTCCTCGCGAAAACGCAAGATGCGGGCGGGATCACTGCTGACGCGCGTAGGCGGGATGAACTCCGTGAATTCCGTGATCGCGAGCTTTTCATTGTGGTCCCGCAGGGCGCACGGGTCGTTGAAGACGCGCGCTGGCCGGGGAGCACGCACTGCTGCCTCCAACAGGTGGGTGGCGTACAGATATTCGAGATCAAAGGGCGGGTCCTTGCGCATCAACACGGCGTCGAACTCCGCCAGCGCCCGCGCCCGCGTTTCCCGCACCGAAAACCAAGACGCCCCACCCATCCCATCGGGCAGCGCGATCCGATGCGCGGATTCGGCACACACCGCACCGGATTCCCAATCGAGAGCGCGAGGAGTGCATGTCCAGACCTCGTGCCCGCGACGCTGGAGTTCGCGCATCATGGCGATGCTCGAGTCCTTCTCCGGCTTGAGCGTCTCCAGCGGGTCGAGGATGAACAGGAATGTCATACCGCAGTCCGCTCCAATTCCCGCGCTGCAGCGAGCAAGGCCAAGCGCCCGATCACCCCGTACACGTAAAAACGATTGAGCGCACAGGCACCCGGCGCGGCGTGGGTGTCCGGCAAATTGCAGCTGCCGTCGAACGGCAAGGGGACGAAATGCATGCCCGGCGCATTGAGATTTTCGTCGATGCCGCGATCCGGATGAACCCGATGGAAACCGCCGATCACATAGCGGTCGATCATATAGACAACCGGCTCGGCGACTCCCTGCGAGACGGTTTCATAGGAGGGAACCCCTTCCTGGATGATCACCTCGGTAACCCGCAGCCCTTCCTTGATCACCGCCATCTTGTTGCGCTGCTTGCGATTCAGGGATTCGACCTCCGACGCATCGCGGACGGTCATGATCCCCATGCCATAGGTTCCGGCATCGGCTTTGACGATGACGAACGGGTCCTGCCGGATGCCATGCTCCCGGTACTTTTCCCGAATCGCCGCGAGGAGACGGTCGACCTGCTGCGCCAGACACTCGGCCCCAGCACCATCGCGAAAATCGATCTCGCCGCAGCGCGCGAACAGCGGATTCACCATCCACGGATCGATTCCGACGAGTTGCGCAAATTCCGCCGCCACCTCGTCATAGCAGGCGAAGTGCTGCGACTTCCGGCGCACCGACCAGCCCGCATGCAAAGGCGGCAGCAGAACCTGGGCAGGGTCAATGTCGCGCAATACGGAGGGCGTGCCCGCCGACAAGTCGTTGTTGAGCAGCACGATGCATGGGTCGAACCCCGCCACGCCCAACCGCCCACCACGACGCTCCAGCGGCTCGATCCGCAGGGTATCTCCGCCGGGCAGGCTGACGGTGGTCTCGGCCACGATCTCGTCAGCCAGGCTGGCGATCCGCACCTCCAGTCCGGCGGACTCGAGAATGCGCGCCAAGCGGGCGACGTTCTGAAGATAGTAGACGTTGCGGGTATGCCGCTCCGGAATCAGTAGCAGTTTGCGCGCCTCCGGACAGGTGCGTTCGATCGCGAACTGCGCGGCCTGCACGGCCGAGGGCAGGGCTTCGTCGGCCAAGTTGTTGAACCCCCCCGGAAACAGGTTGGTATCGACCGGGGCCAGCTTGAAGCCCGCGTTGCGCAGATCCACGGAGGCATAGAACGGGGGCGTGTGTTCGTGCCACTGGTGGCGAAACCAATGCTCGATCGCCGGCATGGCATCGAGAACGCGCTGCTCGAACGCCAGGGCCGGACCGGCGACAACCACCGGGGCAGCAGGGCTGGACAAAGGGAGTACTCCTTGGGAGGGGATCCGCCCGATTCTATTCCAGGGCCGGAAAACCGCGCCGGACATCCGCGCGGAGACGCCCGCCGGGCGCACCAACCTGAAGATCTCCTCAGCAAGAACCCGGGGTCAGTGCGAAAAACACAACACCTCGCAACCCAAGGCAGAAATGAGATTGCATCGCGTTCGCGAATACGGCAGGCTTACTCCCACGGTGCGGTCCCTACCGGTTTCCCGGACCCGCCGAGCCGCAGCGCCTCGGCCCCAGCGGGCGCAGTCATCCGCTCCGTTCGTTCCGCAAGGAAGAGATCATGCTACCGGACCTCGTGCAGCACTTGGCAAACCTGACCGTGTTTGCGGTCCTCGGCGCCGTTGCCGGCACCGCCTTTCCCATCGCCTTGATCGGGCGGCGCACCATGCGCTACGCTGGGCACCACCTTCCCGAAAGGGCCCAGAAAAAGCGCCAACTCGCCTTTTTGGCCCTGATCGCCACCTGCGCCGCGGTCCCGTGGGTCGCTCTGGCCCTCGGGAAGTGGTTCGAGGGGGCGGACATCCGGCAGGTCCATGGAATCACCATGACGATGGCGGCCTTGGTGTCCATGACCTACTTGGTGCGACGCTGGCGCCTGTACGGTTGAGCGGCAGGACTTCGCGGAGGCACCCACCAGCCCTTTGCGTTCCCGACGGTTCGAGATTACGATAGGTCTTGTTCGTGCACCATCGAGTAACGAGGGGCCGCAGGCAATTGGCGCGGGCCAAGTTCCGAGCGGGTGATTCAAGGCAGCGCACCCGCAGGGAGGCATCGTCCCTTCGACCAACCGGGAACCATGCCCAACGCTGTCTGCTATCTCCACGCCGTCGCGCCCGATCGTGCGCGGGCCGTTTTGCTGGCGTGGAAGACGCAATTCCCCGCGATGGGGGTGTTCGCGCTCCTTCCGGAACCGGAGGCGCCCGCAGTAGCAATGCTGCAATCCCTTGCCAGGCAAATGGACGTGCCGATTTTCGGCGCCATATTCCCGGCGCTGATCGCCGAACAGGGATTCCGAGATTCCGGCTGCCTGCTGCTCCGCTTCGATGACGCGCCGTTCGCGGTGTTTTCCGACCCGATCACCGACGACGGGGGGCATGCCGCCATTGCGGAGCGGATCGGCGCGCAGATCGCCGCAAAGGTCGCGGCGACCGACGACGAGTGCACGCTCTTCATGCTGTTCGACGCAATGGTGCCTGTAATCGGCTCCATGCTCGATGCGCTCTACCTCGAACTAGCCGACCGGGTGAACTATGCCGGCGCAAGTGCCGGCAGCGAATCGTTCCAGCCCATGCCCTGCCTGTTCGACCGCACCGAGCTTGTAGGCAACCGGGCGCTCTTTCTGCTGCTGCGCAATCACCATGGGGCCATTCTCGAGCATGGCTATTGCCTGCCGGAGCGCACCTACCTAGCCACCACGACCGAAGGCAACCGGATCACACACATCGACTGGCGGCCGGCGTTCGACGTCTACTGCGAACTCGCGCAGGTCCACTATGGCGTTGCGATCACGCGCGACAACTTTTATCGACACGCCGTCCACCTGCCGTTCGGCATCGTCCGGGCGAACCACAACATCCTGGTGCGGATTCCCACCACGCTGCATGAAGATGGATCGATCGGCTGCGTGGGGGAGATTCCGCCCCACTCGATGTTGGCCCTGCTCGGCGGCCCCGCCGTCGACATGCACGACACGCTCGATGCGCTGGTGGAACGGGTCTCCCGCCTCAACGGCGACGTCGCGGGGCGCAACCAGCTGCTCTTCTACTGCGCGGGGCGCCGCCTGCACCTCGGACTGCGCGATGCCGAATCGGAGCTCTGCGAGCTGCATCGCCGCAGCCGCTGCCGGGAAATCGCCGGCGCCCTTTCCCTGGGCGAAATCGGCGCATCGACCTTGTGGGGATATCCGCTGTTCCACAACGCCGCGCTCGTCGCCGCTGTCTGGTAGGAGCGGCTTCATGGCAACGGCAACGCCCGCCCTCGTCAACACCGATCATGTTCTGCCAGTTCTCTACGACCTCCTGCTGACGATCGGCGGCGAAACCAAACTGCGGCCGCTGCTCACGCGGGTTCTGCAGCGCCTGCTCTACCACACGTCGTTCCCCGTCGGCATCGCATTCCTGGACCTGACCCACCCGCCCGACGGATCGACTGCGCACGAAGGGCGCATCGCCGCAGTCGTCGGCGATTTTCGTCTACGCGAGCGGGAGGGGCAGGCGATACACATTCCCGCGGCCATGATGCGAGACGACGTGGTCCGCGAGGAAGACGGGGCGGCCCTCCTCGCCGAGCTCGGGCTCGGGCTCGCCCGCTACCGTTCGTTTCTCGCCCTTCCGCTCAACGGGACGGGGCTGCTTCTGCTGCTCGCGCCGGTCATTCCCGAAACCCGCCTGCCGCTGGCCAGCATGTTCCGCCCCGTCCTCGCCCACCTCACCAACGCCGTGCGCCTGTGCCGGGAACGCGAAACGCGCACCGCAAACCTGATCGCCGTCAACGTCAACCTGGAAGCGCAACGGCATCTTCTGGCCAGCGTCTACGATTCGATGCAGATCGGCGTGCTCATCTCCGATGCGTCCGGCACCATCGTTGCCGTCAACCCGGCGTTCACCCGCATCAGCGGATACGCGGGCGATGACGTGATCGGCGCCAATCCGCGGATTCTGTCATCGGGACGCCAGGACCCGGCGTTCTATGCTGCGTTCTGGCACTCGCTCACCCAGCACGGGCACTGGCAAGGCGAAATCTGGAACCGGCGCAAAAACGGCGAACTGTGCGCCGAGTGGCTGTCGATCACCCGTGTGCGGCACGAACGTACCGGCGAGATCCACTACGTCGCGATCTACTCCGACATCACGGAGCGGAAGGAGGCGCAGCAGCGCATCGACCACCTCGCGCACTACGATCAATTGACCGGCCTGCCCAATCGCACCCTGCTCCATGACCGATTCGAGCGCGCCGCCGCCTATGCGGTCCGTCACGACGAGCAGATGGCGATGCTGTTCATCGACCTCGACAATTTCAAATACATCAACGACGTCTTCGGCCATTCCGTCGGCGATGCACTGCTGGCCGAAGTCTCGCGCCGGCTGCGCGACATGCTGCGGGAAACCGACATCCTGAGCCGCCTCGGCGGCGACGAGTTCGTCGCCATCCTGACGGAGGTCCACAACGCCGATGCGGTCACCACCGTGACCGAGGAACTGGTGCGGGCGCTGCGACAGCCGTTCCAGATCGACGGCCACACGTTCCATACCGGCAGCAGCATCGGCATCAGCCTCTACCCAGGAGACGGCACCGACTTTGCCACGCTGCTGCGGCATGCCGACATGGCGATGTATCACGCCAAGGCGGCGGGTCGCGACACGTTCCGCTTTTTCACCCAATCGATGAACCGGGCGCTGGTCAAGCGGCTCGATCTCGAGCAGCGCCTGCGCGCCGCGCTATCCGAATGCGGATTCCGCCTGCACTTCCAGCCGCAGATTCGGCTCTCCGATCGCAGCGTGGAGTCGATCGAGGCGCTGCTGCGCTGGCCGGTGAACGGCGAGTACATGATCCCGCCGAACGAATTCCTCCCGGTCGCGGAGGAAAGCGGGCTCATCGTCCCGCTCGGCAAATGGGTGCTGCGCGAAGCCTGCCGCTGCGCACAGCGCTGGCGCCAGGCCCTCGGACGCGACATCCCGGTCGCGGTGAACCTGTCCCCGGTGCAATTGCGTCGCGGCGACATCGTCGAAACCGTACGCAATGCACTGGCGCAGAGCGAATTGCCGGCACACTGCCTGGAACTCGAGCTGACCGAGTCGATGTTCATCCGCGACGCGGGACGGATGGAGACGATCGCGCGCGAACTGAAAGGGATGGGCGTGCGACTGGCGCTCGACGATTTCGGAACCGGCTGTTCCAACATGGCGTCGCTCAAGCGCATGCAGTTCGACAAGCTGAAAATCGACCACTCATTCGTACGCGAGATCGCCGACAGCACCGAATCGATGGCGATCGTGCGCGCAATCGTCGAGATCGGCCGCAGCCTTCGCCTGCTCGTCACTGCCGAAGGCGTGGAAACGCAGGGCCAGGCGGAGTCCCTGCACGGTATCGGCTGCGATTTCGCGCAGGGATACCTGTTCTTCCGGCCGCTGCCGGAGCATGGCCTTTCGGTGCTGCTGACCGAACCCGGGCGATCGCTGCACTGATCGCCGAAGCAATCAAACCCCGACCACCGGCCTCCTCAGTAATTGTTCCCACGCGCCAGCAGGATCGTCGCGATGCGAACGATGCCGTAATTGATCCAGTCGAGCACGCGTTCGCCCCAGGATCGTCTCGCAAACCGCAGTGCGTGCAAGGGATGCGATCCGTTCCGGATTGCCGTCTCGAGCAAGTTCCGCAGCGCTTCCGCAAAGGCACGGTCACGCACCAGCACGTTGGCCTCGCGCGCCAGCAACAGACTCAAGGGGTCGATGTTGCTCGACCCGACGGTCGCCCAATCGTCGTCCACCACGGCGACCTTCGCATGCAGATAGCTGTCGCGATATTCGAAGATCTCGATCCCCGCATCGAGCAACTGACCATAGAGCGCGCGTTGCGCGTAATGCTGAATGAGGTACTCGATGCGACCTTGCAGTAACAGCCGCACGCGCACTCCGCGGTGCGCGGCGCGCACCAGTGCGCGCCGGAACCGCCGCCCCGGCAGGAAATACGCGTTGGCCAGCAGGATTTCGTGCCGCGCCGACCGGATCGCGGCAAG
Source organism: Pseudomonadota bacterium (assembly GCA_021825945.1). Lineage (GTDB taxonomy): Bacteria > Pseudomonadota > Gammaproteobacteria > Burkholderiales > Burkholderiaceae_F > GJ-E10. The sequence goes on along the minus strand of JAKAFN010000002.1, from coordinate 405,632 downwards.
GTAGCTACGTTCGATCGTGTGCCGGTTGCGCAGGCTGTCGCGCAGAAGGAACGCAGCGCGTACGCCGTCCGGTTCGGGTGGCGATGGGCGCGGTCGGTGCGGCGGCGGGCCGGACAGTTCGCGCAGGTTCGCGACACCGATGGACCACCATAAGCGATGCACCGCATGGGCGACCGCCGCGACGATCGGCCCCTCGCATCGCACCGCGATGTCGAGGCGCGGGCCGATGCGATCGCCGTCATGCTCGTCGTGCTCCGGATCGTCGTTGACGTTGATTCCGCCGACGAACGCGATGCGATCGTCGATCACCACGATCTTGCGATGCAGGCGCCGGAACATATGGCGCTGCGGGCGCCACCAATGCGCCGGCCGGTAGATCCGTACCGCGACGCCCAGCGGTGGCAGACGACGGGCGAGCCGTTGCGTAAAGTCCCCGCCGCCATAGCCGTCGATCAGGACACGAACCTGGACACCCCGGGCGGCCGCCGCAATCAGCGCGTCGATCACCTGGCGGCCGATCCGGTCGTCCGCGAAGATGTACGTTTCGAGGTTCACGGAATGCCGTGCGCCCGCGACCGCGTCGAGCAGCGACTCGAAATACGGACCGGCCGAGGCGAACAGGCGCAGGCGGTTGCCATCGCGCAGCCGCGGTTTGGCCAGCGGCTCGAACTTTCCTTCCAGAACCGCGGCGATCAGGCCGGAGGTCGGCCGCGGCGGCGACGCACGGCTCACGCCCACTCCAGATCCGCAATCAGGGGCGCGTGATCGGAGCAGCGCGCCCACGACACTCCGCGCGGCACGCGCGCGGCAAGCGCCCGGAACCCACGGACATAGATCCGATCAAGCATGAGCCACGGGGAAAAACTCGGGAAGGTGCGCGCCACGCGAGGTTTCCTCTGCGGCGGCAGCATCATCCGCTCCGTCCAGACCGATGGCGGCATCACCTCCGCCGCCTCCTGCAATCCCAACCGGGCGCGCAGGTGCTCATCCACCCGACGCCGCCAATCGTTGAAATCGCCGGCGAGGATCAGCGGCTCGTCCGGCGGGATCTCGCGCTCGATGAAGCCGGCCAGCCAGTCCGCCTGCCGCAGCCGGCTGGCCTGGATCAAGCCGAGGTGGGCGCACAGCAGATGAATGCCGCAAGCAGGAATGTCCGCACAATGCACCACCGCGTGCAGCACGCCTCGCCGCTCCAGGACATGATCCGAAATATCGTGATTGACATAGTGCTCGATCGGCAGCCGCGACAGGATCGCGTTGCCGTGATGCCCCTGGGGATACACGGCGTTGACGCCGTAAGCCCGATACGGATATCCGCTGGACGCCAGGACATCGAGCTGGGCGGCAGCGCCGCGATCGCTGCGCTCCTGCACTTCCTGCAGGAACAAGATGTCGGCGTCGATCCGGTGCAAGGCCAGGCGCAGCTCGTTCAGCCGGGAACGGCGGCGGAACGAGCTCACCCCCTTGTGGATGTTGTAGGTCGCGATGCGCAGCCGCGACGGCTTCACGGGACGAGGGCGGCCAAGGTCACTGCACGACAACGGGGTTGCGCAACCGGATGTGCAGTTCGCGCAACTGCTTTTCGTCGACTTCCGACGGCGCCTGGGTAAGCAGGCACTGCGCCCGCTGCGTCTTGGGGAAGGCGATCACGTCGCGAATCGACTCTGCGCCGGCCATCATCGTCACGATCCGGTCCAGGCCGAAGGCCATGCCGCCGTGAGGCGGCGCGCCGTACTGCAAGGCATCGAGCAGGAAACCGAACTTGGCGCGCGCATCATCGGGGCCGATCTTGAGCGCCCGGAACACCTTGCTCTGCACCTCCTCGCGGTGAATCCGGACCGAACCACCACCGATCTCCCAGCCGTTGAGCGCGAGATCGTAGGCCTTGGCCAGGCAGCGCCCTGGGTCGGTCTCGAGGAAATCCTCGTGCCCATCCTTGGGCGCCGTAAACGGGTGATGGGCGGCGACCCAGCGCTGCTCGTCGTCGTCGAACTCGAACATCGGGAAATCGACCACCCACAGCGGGCGCCAGCCCTCCTCCAACAGTCCGTTTCCGCGGCCGAACTCCGAGTGCCCGATCCGCACGCGCAACGCCCCCAGGCTGGCCGCGACGATCTTGGCCCGATCCGCGCCGAAGAACAACAGGTCGCCATCCTGCGCGCCGGTACGCTCGAGAATGGCCTGGAGCGCGGCATCGTGCAGGCTCTTGACGATCGGCGACTGCAAGCCGTCGCGCCCCTTTGCGCGCTCGTTCACCTTGATGTAGGCCAGGCCCTTGGCACCGTGGATCGCGACGAACTGGGTATAGGCGTCGATTTCCGAGCGCGGCATCGCGGCGCCCCCCGGCACGCGCAACGCGGCGACCCGCCCGTCGGCGAGTTCCGTCGCCGCCCGGAAGATCTTGAATTCGACGTCGCGCATGTAGTCCGTGAGCTCGGTCAGTTCCATCCGCACGCGCAGATCGGGCTTGTCCGAGCCGTAGCGGGACATCGCTTCAGCATGGGTGATGACCGGAAACGGGTCGGGCAACGACACCGCCATCGCTTCGCCGAACATTTCCCGGACCATGCTTTCCATCAATGCGCGGATTTCGGTCTCGCCCAGGAAAGACGTCTCGATGTCGATCTGGGTGAACTCGGGCTGCCGATCGGCGCGCAGATCCTCGTCGCGGAAACATTTGACGATCTGGTAGTAGCGGTCGTAGCCCGCAACCATGAGCAGCTGCTTGAACAGCTGCGGCGATTGCGGCAGCGCGAAGAACATGCCGTCGTGGACGCGCGAGGGAACGAGATAGTCCCGCGCGCCTTCCGGCGTGCTCTTGGTGAGCATCGGCGTTTCAATGTCCAGGAACCCATGGGCGTCGAGGAATCGCCGGGCCGCCATGGCGACGCGGTAGCGCAAGCGCAGGTTCTTCTGCATCGCCGGCCGGCGCAGGTCGAGGACGCGATGCGTGAGCCGGGTGGTCTCCGAGAGGTCGTCATCGTCGAGCTGGAACGGCGGCGTGATCGATGCGTTGAGCACCTCGAGCGATGCGCACAGTACCTCGATCTCCCCCGATGCCAGGCCCGAATTGACGGTGCCCTCGGGGCGCGGACGGACCGTGCCGGTCAATCGGATGCAATACTCGCCGCGCAAGGATTCGGCAAGGCGGAAGACGTCGGGCGACGCGGGATCGAACACCACCTGGACCAGCCCTTCGCGGTCGCGCAGATCGATGAAGATCACGCCGCCGTGATCACGGCGGCGATGCACCCATCCGCACAGCGTCACTGCCTGCCCAATGAAACGCTTGTCCACCCGCCCGCAATATTCGGTACGCATAAAACGAAAACTCTCTCCGGATGTTGAAACTACGAGCCGGCACGCTCCCCATTGCTCGGGGAACCGTCCGGCGGCGACACGACGCCCATCGAAATGACGAACTTGAGCGCCTCGTCGACGCTCATCTGCACATCGCGAACCTCACTTGCCCGGACGATCAGGGTGTAGCCCGAAGTCGGATTCGGCGCCGTGGGCACGTATACGGTGATCGAGTCCGGATCGAGGTACGGGGAAATACCCACGCTCGCTGCGCCGACCACGAACCCCACGGACCATTGCCCTCGCTGCGGGAATTCCACCAGCACGGCGCGGCGAAACGAGTTCCCGTCCTGCGCGAGCAGGGTGTCGGAAACCTGTTTGACGCTGCGGTAGATGCTCGAGACGATGGGGATGCGCCCCAGGATCGCCTCCCACCACCGCACCACGCGCTGGCCGATGATGTTGGCCGCAAACACCCCCGTCAGCAGCACCACCACGAACGTCAGCACGACGCCCGAGCCCGGCACATCGTACCCCAGCCAACGCTGCGGTCGCCACTGGGGCGGCAGCAGCAGCAAGGTGCTGTCCATGCTGGTCACGATCATGTGCAAAACCCAGATCGTGAGCGCGAGCGGAATCCAGATGAGCAGGCCGGTGACCAGGTATCGTTTCAGCATGTCCGGGCGCCCGGCGTTCCTGTCGGTGCGAAGCAAAGTCCTGCGCCGGCCGGCACCGCATCCGCGCGCGCGCAGCCGCCGTCACGCCCGGGCAGGTCTCGTCGGGGCCGCACGCGGGCGTCCGGGGAGCGCAAAACGTCGCTTATTCGACCGGACAGGCCGGGCACGCACCGCCACCGCACGGCGGCGCGACCTTGGCATCGTCCTTCGCCGGCTTGGACGACCCGCCGCCACCCTTGAAATCCGTGGCATACCAGCCGCTGCCCTTGAGCTGGAAGCCCGCCGCCGTGAGCTGCTTGGCGAACGTTTCCGCGCCGCAGTGAGGGCAGACGTGCAACGGTTCGTCGGAAATCTTCTGCAGGACATCCTGCTCGAACTGGCAGGAGGAGCACTTGTACGCGTATATCGGCATGGCAATCTCACAAGAAACCGCAACTGCCTGAATTATAAGAAAACCGCCGGATCATGGCACGCGGCGCCGGAAAGACGGCGACGGTGCCGCCGTCAGACCTCGATCCGCGAACCGAGTTCCACGATCCGGTTACGTGGAATCCGGAAGAACTCCGTCGCATCGGCGGCGTTGCGGTGCAGCCAGACGAAGATCCGGCGCTGCGCGCGCAAGTGCAGGTGCCCCGGCGCGACCGCCACCGTTTCCCGAGAAACGAAGAACGTGGTCCGCATCATCTCGAAACCCTCGCCATCCAGGCGGCATCGGGCCAGCGCCGCCGGCAGGTCCGGCGATTCCATGAACCCGTAGCGCAGGACGATGCGATGGAACCCGCTGCCCAGCGATGCCACCTCGGCCCGTTCCGCCGGCGGCACGCGCGGCGTCTGCTCGGTGACGACGTGCAGAACGACGTTGCGCTCATGAAGCGCCGAGTAGTGCTTGAGGCTGTGCAACAGCGCCAGCGGCACCACGTCGGTACGCCGCGCGAGGTAGACCGCGGTCCCCGGAACGTGCGAAACGCCATGCACGGTCGCGATGAAATCCTGCAGCGGAATCGTCTCTCGCGCAGTTTGCCGCGTCACCGCGCGACGGCCCGACCGCCAGGACTGCATGACGAAGAAGATCATGCCGCCCGCCGCCAGCGGCACCCAGCCGCCGTCGGCCACCTTGGTCAGGTTCGCCACGACGAAGGAAAGGTCGACCGCGGCAAACGCACCGGCGATTGCGACGACCACCACCCACGGCCATCCCCAGCGCTCGCGCATGACGCGGAAGATGAGGAAGGTCGTCAGCAGCATCGTGATGGCCACGGCAATGCCGTACGCCGCCGACAAGCGGTCGGACGAACCGAATCCGAGCGTCAATCCCAGCGTGAACACCATCAGCAACCAGTTCACCGCGCCGATATAGATCTGGCCGTAGCCCGTCTCCGAGGTGTGCGTGATGACCAGCCGTGGGCAAAGGTCGAGTTGGATCGCCTGCCGGGTCATCGAGTAGACACCGCTGATGATCGCCTGGCTGGCGATGATCGTCGCCAGGGTCGCCAGCAAGACCATCGGGATCTGCCCCCAGGACGGGACGATCAGGAAAAACGGGTTGTCGTTCGGCTGCATGACATGGCCGAGCGCCAGCGCCGTCTGACCGGAATAGTTGAGCAGCAACGCCGGAAATACGAATCCATACCAACCGAGGCGCAAAGGCCGGGCACCGAAGTGGCCCATGTCCGCATACAGCGCTTCCGCACCCGTCGAACACAGGAACACCGAGCCGAGGATGGGAAGGCTGGCGCGGCCGTGATCCGCCAGGAACCGCAACCCGAAACGGGGGTCGAGCGCCATCAGTACCGACGGATGCGCGACGACGTGAACCAGACCGAGGATACCGATCACCGCAAACCACACGACCATCACCGGACCGAACAGATTGCCGATGCTCGTCGTACCTCGGCGCTGGATCGCGAACAAGGAAAACAATACCGCCACTGCCACGGGCAAGACATACGGCGCCAGCTTCGGCGCCGGAACCTTCAAGCCCTCCAGCGCACTCAGGACCGAGATCGCCGGCGTGATCGCGCCATCTCCGTAGAGCATGGCCGCACCGAGGATCCCGAGCGCAACGATGACCGGATGGTCGCGCCCCTTCATCGCGAGCTGCGCCATCAGCGCCAGAATTCCGCCCTCGCCGTCGTTGTCCGCACGCATGATCAGCGCCGCGTACTTGACCGAGACGATGATGATCAGCGTCCAGACGATCAACGACAAGGCGCCCAGGGCAACCTCGGGCCCGCCCCCGCCGGCGGAACCGTACGTCGTCTGCAGGGTGTACAAGGGACTGGTTCCGATATCGCCGTAGACCACCCCCAGCGCGCCGAGCACCAGCGATGACTGCTTGGCTTGGGGAACCGTCCGATCGGATGAATCGCTCATCCCATCTCCCTACGCGAGGAAAGGGGGCGAGTGTAAGCCGGTACTATCGGTCCGGTTCGACCCGCCGGGAACGGAAAACAACAGTTTTTCGCAAATCGCGCCAAAATTGCGCGCCGCGCCACACCAATCGAACCTCAGGGAGATGCCATTGGAAACGACCGGAATGACGCCGGCAACCCCGTTGCGGTACAGCGCCGCGCTCAGCATTGCCGAGGAGCGGGAATTCGTGCCGTTCCTGCAAGAACTGGTCGCTTGCGCGTTCGACGTCATCCGACCGCTGTTCCTGGCAGGAATCCATGTCCAGGACAAGGCGGACGCGTCACCCGTCACCGCCGCGGATCGTGGCGCCGAAGCCGCGCTGCGGGAACGGATCCTTGCTCGCTATCCGGGGCACGGCATCCTGGGCGAGGAATTCGGCGTGCAGGAAGGCGGACGCTATCGCTGGATACTGGATCCGGTGGACGGAACCAAGGCGTTTGTGAGCAATTGCTTTCTCTTCGGGACCCTGATCGCGCTGGAGCGTGACGACGGCTGCGGATATCGGCCGATCCTGGGATGCATCGCCCATGCCGCCGCGGGGGTTTCGCTCATCGGCCGAGGTACCCGCACGACGCTGCACCTTGCGGACGGTACGGAACGGGAAACGCGGGTGCGCGCGCCACGTCCGCTGGCGCAGGCCACGGTGCTGATGACCTCGCTCCCCAGTTCCGGGGAACAAGGTTCGGGGGAATCGATGGCCCGGATCGCCGGCCGCGCAAAGCTGGCGCGCACCTGGGGCGACTGCTTCGGCTATTTTTCCCTGGCGACGGGCGGAGCCGACGTCATGCTCGACCCCGTTCTCTCGTACTGGGATATCGCCGCCCTCGTGCCGGTCATCGAAGGCGCGGGTGGATCCATCACCGGCTGGAACGGCGGCGACCCGCTCGCGGAACCGTCGGCGATCGCGACGACCGGCGCAGCGCTGCACGCGGAACTGCTGGCGGCGAAATCCTGACAAGTCGGCTGGATTGCTTCGGGCTCCGCCCTCGCAATGACGACGGTTGCGTTTCGCGATCGCGGAAGAAGCGCCTCGTGCTGTCAGAACGGAATGTCGTCGTCGAGTTCGGCCACCCCGCCCGCCGGCTCGGATTCCCGGCTCGCCGGCCGGGTTGCCTGGCGGGGCGCGGAGGCCGGGGCGCGCGCCGCGCGCGGCTCGTCGTCCGTCGGCGCACCGCCGGCGCCCGCGCGGCCGCCGAGCATCTGCATCACGTCGGCGACGATTTCCGTGCTGTACCGGTCCTGGCCGCTTTCCTTGTCCTGCCACTTGCGGGTTCGCAGGCGGCCCTCGATGTATACCGACGAACCTTTCCGAAGGTACTCGCCGGCGATCTCGGCCAGTCGACCGAAAAACGAGACGCGGTGCCATTCGGTTTCTTCGCGCTTCTCGCCGGTGTTCTTGTCCTTCCATTGCGAGGTCGTGGCGACGGAAATATTGGCCATCGCCGCCCCGTCCGGGCTGTAGCGGACCTCCGGGTCGCGGCCGAGATTGCCGACCAAAATCACCTTGTTCACCGATGCCATCGCATTTCTCCGATTCGTCCCAAGCGCCGGCGCGCTCTGCATCCGGCGATAATACGGCAACCGGCGCGATCCGCGTCCCACCGGACCCGGTAGCGTCGACACGCCCCCTGCGGAGACATCTCATGCCCCCGGACCGCGATGCAATCGTCCTGTTCGCCCACGGCTCCCGCGGCGCTCGCTGGTCGGAGCCGCTGCTCCGCCTGCAGGCGGAGCTCCTGCGATCCCGGCCGGACCTCGCCGTGCCGATCGCCTACCTGGAGCTGCAGCCCCCCACGCTCGAAGAATCGCTGGCCGCCCTCGCCGCGTCGGGAAAGCGACGGATCGCGGTGGCACCGATCTTCTGGGCGCGGGGCGGCCATATCCTGGACGACCTGCCCGCGCTCCTGGAAGCCTTTCGGCAGCGGCACCCCGACGCCGAGGTCCAGGTGCTGCCGGTGCTGTCGGAACTGCCCGGGATCACCGCCTTCCTGGCTCAATCCATCGCGGGGATGGACGCAGGCTGAGCGGGCCTGCTACGTTCCACGATCTCCCACCGTAGCACTGCCGCCGCCATGACCCAGACCGTTCCGACCCCGTTTTCCGTGGCCCCGTACCTGAAGGAGATCGGCCGCGGCAAGGACGGCGCCCGCGGACTGCCCCGCGAACGCGCCCGCGAACTGATGTCCGCCATTCTTGCCGGCACCATGAGCGACCTCGCCCTGGGTGCGGTCCTCATCGCCCTGCGGATGAAAGGCGAGGAAGCGACGGAAATCGCCGGATTCCTCGACGCGATCGCGCCCGTGCTGCGCCGCGTGCCGCGCGCGCAAGGGCCCGCAGACCCCGGCTGGGTGGTCATCCCGAGCTACAACGGCGCACGGTCGATCGCCAACCTCGTGCCGCTGCTCGCCATGCTGCTCGCGCGCGAGGGCACGCCCGTGCTGATCCACGGCCAGCCGTCCGAACCGGAAGCCGGACGCCATCGCGTCACCAGCGAGGAGATCTTTCGCGAACTGGGAGTGCCCGGCTGCGCAACGCCCGAAGACGCAGCGCAGCGACGACGCGACGGCCTGCCCGCCGTGCTGACGCTGGAATCGGTCTGCCCGCCGCTCGCCCGGCTGATCGAACTGCGCCGGGCGCTGGGTGTGCGCAACGTCGGGCATACGCTTGCGAAACTGATCTGCCCGGTGGAAGGCCCCAGCCTGCTGATCACGAGCTACACCCATCCGCATTTCCGCGACATGAAGGCGGAGTTGTTCGCCATAACCGGCGAGCACGCGATGGCGATGCGGGCCACCGACGGCGAATCGGTGGTCAACGCACGTCGGCCACAGAGCGTCGAACGCTGGTTCCGCGGCGCACACACCACGGTCCTCCCGGGCGAGTCGATCGCGCGGGCGGATCTGGAATTGCCGGCACTGGATGCGGCGGCGACGACGCAATGGACCCGGGAGGTGCTGGATGGGGTGATTCCCGTGCCAACGGCGATCCGAGCCCAGGCCGACGCCATCACGGCCGCCGTGCGCGACGCCGCGGCGGCCTGCGTCGCGCCTCGGGCCTGAACCCCCGCGCTCTCGCTCCCGCGAACGCGGAAGATGCGTCGGTTCGCGTTATTCCATAACCGCATAACCGCATAGCAATCGCTTCGTTCCCCGCCGCCGCGTCCGTCCGTACCCTTCGGGTTCATTACGGAGGGTCGCGGTGCTATTGCAGTTCATCCTGAGCGGAGCGGTAGTCGGATTCATCGTCGGCGCCACGGGCGTGGGCGGCGGATCACTCATGACGCCCTTGTTGACGCTGCTGCTCGGCGTGCCGCCGCAGGTCGCCGTCGGCACCGACCTGTTATTCGCTGCGATCACCAAGTCCGCCGGTGTTCGCGGCTATGCGCGCAGCGGAATCGTTCCCTGGACGATCCCGCTGCGGATGGCCGCCGGATCGGTTCCGGCGGCATTGGCCACGCTGTTCGCGATTCACGAACTGCATCCCGACGCTGCCGCATATTCGGCCCGATATGCGGCAGTGGTACGGTCTGCGCTCGGCGCCGCACTGGTGCTCACCGCCGGCGCCCTCGCCTTCCGCGCCCAGATCCAGTCGCTGGGCCTGCGCACCGCCGCCGCGCCGCTCGCAGCGGCGACTGCGGGAACCGGGCAACCGCTCGACGCACGACCGGGCGCGGACTCCGGACGCACCCTCGCCACGATCGCCGTCGGTACGCTGATCGGCGTGCTCGTGACCGTCACTTCGGTGGGGGCCGGGGCGATCGGCACCGTCGCGCTCTTTTTCCTGTATCCGGCCGTTCCGGCCCGCCAGTTGGTCGCGGCCGATCTCGCCCATGCGGTTCCCCTCACGCTGATCGCGGGGATCGGGCATGCCGCCCTCGGCACCGTGAACGGCACGATGCTGCTGGGCCTGCTCCTCGGCTCCCTGCCCGCGATCGGCTTCGGTGCCCGCCTATCCATCCGTCTGCCGGAACACGCGCTGCGCTGGACATTGGTGACGATGCTGTTGCTCCTCGGCCTTCGCCTACTCTGGATTTGAACGAAACCCCTGACAATCATGTACCGCTATACCGAATTCGACCGGCAAATGTTGCACGAGCGCGTGGCGCAGTTTCGCGACCAGGTGGAACGTTGGAAGGACGGCGCGCTGAGCGACGACGAACTCCGCCCCCTGCGGTTGCAGAACGGCATCTACATCCAACGGCACGCGCCGATGCTGCGCATCGCCATTCCCTACGGGTTGCTCGCGGCGCACCAGCTCCGCGTGCTTGCGCACATCGCCCGCACCTGGGATCGCGGCACGGGCCACTTCAGCACCCGTCAGAACATCCAGTTCAACTGGGTGAAGCTCGAGGAGGTGCCAGACATCCTCGCCGCGCTGGCGGCGGTGGAAATGCACGCGATCCAGACTTCGGGAAATTGCGTGCGCAACATCACCACCGATCCGTTCGCCGGTGTTGCGCCCGACGAAACGGTCGACCCGCGGCCGTATTGCGAACTGCTGCGGCAATGGTCGACGTTTCATCCCGAATTCTCGTTCCTGCCGCGCAAGTTCAAGATCGCCTTCAGCGGCACGACCGGCGACACACCGGCGGACCGCGCCGCCGTGCCGGTCCACGACCTGGGTTTCTATCTGCGACGCGACGACTCGGGAGCGGTCGTTGCCGACGTGCTCGCGGGCGGCGGGCTGGGCCGGACGCCGATCCTGGGCGTCATCGTGCGCCGTGGTCTACCTTGGCGCCATCTGACGACGTACACCGAAGCGCTGCTGCGGGTGTACAACCGCTATGGCCGCCGCGACAACGCCTACAAGGCGCGGATCAAGATCCTCGTGCGCGCGCTGGGCGCGGAGGAATTCGCGCGCCAGGTCGACGCTGAGTTCGCGCACCTGGAAAACGGCCCGGGCACCGCCACCGAGGCCGAGCTGGCACGCATCGCGGAGGGGTTTGCACCGCCCCGCTACGAGCGGAAGTCGGCCGAGGCCCTCAGGTCGGGCGTCGAAGCGCTGCGCGCGCTCGACGCCCGATACCCGGGATTCGCCCGTTGGCGGGTCCGCAACGTGCGGGCGCATCGCGTTCCCGGCTACGCCTCGGTCACGCTCTCGCTCAAGCGCAGCGACAAGGCGCCCGGAGACGCCGACGCGGCGGAAATGGACGCGATCGCCGACCTGGCGGACGCCTACAGCTTCGGCGAACTGCGGGTCACCCACGAACAGAATCTCGTACTCGCCGACGTCGCCCAGGAAGATCTCTTCGCGCTGTGGGAGGCGCTGCGTGCGCGGGGTCTGGCAACGCCGAACATCGGCGTCCTCACCGACATGATTTGCTGCCCCGGCGGCGATTTCTGCGCCCTCGCCAATGCCAAGTCGATCCCCATCGCCGCCGCGATCCGGGATCGCTTCGATGATCTCGACTACGTGCATGATCTGGGCGAAATCAGCCTGAACATTTCCGGCTGCATCAACTCGTGCGGCCACCACCACGTCGGCAACATCGGCATCCTGGGTGTCGACAAACACGGTGAGGAGTTCTATCAAGTCACCCTGGGCGGCACGGTCGGCGCGAACCCGGCATCGACCCGGATCGGCGCCGTGCTCGGCCGAGCATTCGCCGCATCGGAGGTTCCCGGGGTCATCGCCACCATCCTCGATCTGTACGTCGCGCTGCGCAACCCCGACGAGCGATTCATCGACACCCTCGAGCGCGTGGGCCTTGCGCCGTTCAAAATGGCGGTGTACCCATCACAGGAAACCGCGGAGGAACTCGCCAATGTCTGAAGTCCGTCCCGCCCCGCATCGCATCATTCGGCTCGTCGACGGTCTGCCGCAGATCGTCGACGACGATTGGCACGTCGTGGAACATGACGCACGCTGGGGAGAGATCCGCCGCGAAATCGACGAGGAGCACATCATCGACGAGTTCTCGCCGAGCAGCGCCCCGCACAGCCACCCGCTCCTGCTACCGCTCGACCGCGCCCTGGCGCATGCCGAGCGCCTGCCGGAACTGGGCCGAATCGGCATATGGCTCGGCCCGGCGGACGAGCCGGACCGGGCCGTGGCACTGTTTCCTCGGATCCAGGCGATCGGCGTGCATTTCCCGAAATTCACCGATGGACGGGGTTACTCGACGGCATCCCTGCTGCGCAGCCGCTACGGTTGGCGGGGCGAGTTGCGCGCATTCGGTGACATCCTGCAAGATCAGCTATTCGCGCTGCGCCGAGTGGGCTTCGATACGTTCGTACTACGCGGCGACCGCGACCCGGAAACGGCGCTGCACGGCTTCGCGGTCTTTTCTGACAGCTATCAAGGCGCCGTCGATCAACCGCTTCCGCGATTCCGACGGGTGGAGGTTCGGGCATGAACGCGCGGATCGATTCCGCATTGGCGCTGCTGCGCCAAGCCGCCGACCAGGAGCCCGCCGCATTCTCGACGAGCTTCGGCGCGGAGGACATGGTTCTGCTGGATCTCATCCGCCGCCATGGACTCGCCATCGACATCTTCACGCTCGACACCGGGCGCTTGCCGGAAGAGACCTACACCCTGATGCAACGCGTCGAGGAGCGCTACGGCCGGTGCGTCCGGACCTGGGCTCCGGAGGCCGATGCCTTGCAACGGCTGGTGGCCGCCAACGGCATCAACGGCTTTTATGCGTCGGTGGAGAACCGCAAGGCATGCTGCGCCGTGCGCAAGGTCGAGCCGCTCGCCCGCGCGCTCGCCGGCAAACGAGCCTGGGTCACCGGCATGCGCGCCCAACAGGCGGTCACGCGGACCCGGTTGTCCGCCTGGGAATTCGACGCCGAACGGGGGCTGTACAAGTTCAACCCCCTGCATGACTGGACGCAGGCGCAGGTCTGGGATTACCTCCGCGCCCACGACGTGCCCTATAACGAACTGCACGACCGCTTCTACCCCAGCATCGGCTGCGCGCCCTGTACGCGCGCAATCGCCGTCGGCGAGGACGTCCGCGCCGGCCGCTGGTGGTGGGAGAACCCCGAATCCAAGGAATGCGGACTGCATCGCAAACCGGCTGTCGGCCAGCAGGCCGCAGCCGGCAATCCAACCGGAGAATTCGTATGAGTTTCGTCGCCGCGCCGTCGAAGGCCGGAAACCCTGCCGCGGCACCCGTCCGCCTGTCGCATCTCGACTGGCTCGAGTCCGAGGCCATCCACATTCTGCGCGAGGTTGCGGGCCAATGCGCGCAGCCGGCGCTGCTGTTTTCGGGCGGGAAGGACTCCATCGTCCTGCTGCATCTCGCCACCAAGGCGTTCCGTCCGGCGCGTTTCCCGTTTCCGCTGCTGCACGTCGACACCGGCCACAATTTTCCCGAAGTGATCGAATTCCGCGATCGGCGGGCCGCCGAACTGGGCGAGCGCCTCATCGTCCGCACCATCGATGATTCGATCGCCCGCGGCCGGATCGTGCTGCGCAGCGCCGACGAGTCGCGCAACAAACACCAATCGGTGACCTTGCTCGACGCGATCGCCGAATTCGGCTTCGATGCCTGCATCGGCGGCGCCCGCCGCGATGAGGAAAAAGCGCGCGCGAAGGAGCGCGTATTCAGCTTCCGCGACGGATGGGGGCAATGGGATCCGAAGAACCAGCGCCCGGAACTCTGGAGTCTCTACAATGCACGCGTCGCCCCCGGGGAGCACATGCGCGTGTTCCCGATCAGCAACTGGACGGAAACCGACGTCTGGCAATACATCGCCCGGGAACGGCTCGAAGTGCCCTCGCTCTACTTCGCCCACCCGCGCCCGGTGGTCCGCCGCAATGGCGCCCTGATCCCGGTCACGGCGCTCACCCCGCCGAAGGAAGGCGAAACGGTCGAGACCATAAGCGTGCGCTTCCGCACCGTCGGCGACATCTCGTGCACCTGCCCGGTCGAGTCGATGGCCGTCAATTACGACGAGATCGTCGCGGAAACCATGGGCGCGACACTCACCGAACGCGGCGCGACCCGGATGGACGACAAGACCTCCGAAGCCTCGATGGAACAACGCAAGCGCGAAGGATACTTCTGATGAAACGCGACGTCATACCGCAACGACATCCGACCGAAGACCTCGGCGTGCTGCGCTTTCTCACGTGCGGCAGTGTCGATGACGGCAAGAGCACCCTGATCGGGCGCCTGCTGTATGACACCAAGGCGCTGCTCTCCGATACGCTGGCAACGCTCGAGCACAACGCACAGCGCCGCGGACTCACCGCGCTGGACCTCTCGCTTCTCACCGACGGACTGGTTGCGGAGCGCGAGCAAGGCATCACGATCGACGTCGCGTACCGCTACTTCGCCACCGCGCGCCGAAAGTTCATCATCGCCGATAGTCCGGGCCATGTGCAGTACACGCGCAACATGGTCACTGCCGCCTCAACGGCGGACGCCGCCGTCCTGCTGGTCGATGCGCGCAAGGGCATCCTCGCCCAAACGCGCCGGCATGCGACGATCGCCGGCCTGCTCGGCGTTCATCATCTCATCGTCGCCGTGAACAAGATGGATCTCGTCGAGCACGCGCAGGAGCGGTTCGCGGCGATCACCGCCGAATTCCGCGCCTGGCTCGAGCGCCATCCTTCCTTGCATGTACAGGTCGACTACATCCCGCTGTCCGCCCTGACCGGCGCGAATGTGGTGGACCGGGCATCGGAGCTGGCATGGTACGAGGGGCCGACCCTGATCGATCTCCTGGAATCGGCGCCGGCGCGCGAGGCCGACGCCGAAGCGCCGTTGCGCTTCCCGGTCCAGTGGGTATGCCGGCCATCGCAGACGGACTTCCGCGGTTACGCGGGACGGGTCGAGTCGGGCACGGTTGCGGTCGGGGACGAAATCGCCATATTTCCGTCCGGGGCCCGATCGCGGGTTCAGGCCATCGCGATCGGTACCGAAGCCCGTGACCGTGCGGTGGCCGGTGAATCTGTCTTGCTTTCTCTTTCCGACGAAATCGACATCTCCCGCGGAGATCTGCTCGCCGATCCGGAGCACGCCCCGCAGGCCGCCCGCGCCGGCACCGAAGCGATGGTCTGCTGGCTCGGACAGCAACCGCTCGATCCGCGCCGGGAATACCTGCTCCGCCAAGCAACCCGCGAAACGCGGGTGCGGGTCGGCGCGGTGCATGCCCGCCTGAACATCGAAACGCTGGATTGGGAAGCCGGTGAAACCCGAGTCGAGCCCAACGACATCGTCCGCTTGGCGCTGGCCACGCAGAACCCGATCGCGGCCGACCGCTACGAGCAGTTCCGGGCGACGGGGAGCTTCATCCTCATCGATCCGACACACAACGACACCGTGGCGGCGGGGATGTTGTGATCAGCACCGCGTTCCCTCTTGCGCGGTTGGGAGCGCGGCCCCCTTCATTTGAGGCGAGCGCGGCTCGCGCAGGTGCCCGCGGGCCGGCACTGCGCTAGATCTCGATCTCCTGCCCAAACTCCGGCATCTCCACCCGCGTTCCGTCCAACAATCCGGCAAACGACTGCATGACCTCCGGTTCGCCGTGCACCAGGATGGTTCGTGGCGGGCGGATCGCGCGGTGCCAGGACAGCAACTCGTCGCGGTCGGCGTGCGCGGAAAATCCGTTGATGGTATGGAGGCGCGCGCGAACCGGCACGTCTTCGCTGAAGATCCGCACGGTCTGCGCGCCGTCGATGATCCGCCGGGCCAGCGTACCGCGCGCGGCATAGCCGACGAACACGACGGCACAGTTCGACCGCCACAGATTCTGGCGCAGGTGGTGGCGCACCCGCCCGCCATTGCACATACCGGCACCCGCCAGAATGATCGCGCCCGACCGGAAGCGATTGATGGCGATGCTTTCCGTCGCATCCCGCGTGAAGTGCAGGCCCGGCAGCGCGAACGGATCCCCGCCGCCACTGCGAAACAACTGCGCGACGTTCGGTTCGAAGCACTCCGGATGCCGCTCGAAAATCTGGGTCGCCGAAATCGCCATGGGAGAGTCGAGAAAGACCTGGGCCATTTCCGAGATGCGCCCCTTCTCCTGGCCCTCCCGCAGGAACCACAGGATCTCTTGCGCACGTTCGAGGGCAAACGTCGGGATGACGACGTTGCCGCCATGCTCGAAGGCCTCGTGAATCGCCGCGTACAGTTCTTCGATCGACGGCGCGAGCGGCTTGTGAAGCCGATCGCCGTAGGTCGTCTCCATCACGACGATATCGGAATGTGGCGGTGCTACCGGCGGGCGCAGCAGCGGCCGCCCCTGGTTGCCGAGATCGCCCGAGAATGTCACGGTGCGCCGCGTGCCGTTTTCCTCGAGTTCGAGGAAGACGCTGGCCGAGCCGACGATGTGCCCGGCATCGAAGAACGTCGCCCGCACGCCCGGAGCCAAGGAAATCGCCTCGCCGTAGGATGCAGCGCGACCGAATCGGTCGATGCTGTCGAGCGCGTCGAGCGTCGTATACAACGCCGTCTCATCGCTCGGCGTTTCGCCGCGAGAGCCATCCGGATGCGCGCCGTGGCGATCCTCATGACGGCCATGTTCGCGACGGAAGCGCGCGTGACGCTCTTCCTCTTCCTGCAGATGGGCGGAATCGAGCATGACGATTCGCGCCAGATCGCGCGTGGCGGACGTGGCGATGATCTCGCCGCGGAATCCCCGTTTGGTGAGCAAGGGTAGCCGCCCGCAGTGATCGAGGTGCGCATGAGTCAGCAACACGAAATCGATCGACTTCGGATCGAACCCGAACGGTGCACGGTTGCGCTCTTCCATCTCGCGGTCGCCCTGAACCAGCCCGCAGTCGATCAGGACGCGCAGCCCCGCGCACTCGACGAGGTGGCAGGAACCGGTAACGTCGCGATCGGCACCGTGAAAGGAAATTTTCATTGTCTACTCCTCGTCGGGTCCTCGCGAGGTTTTTGAGCCGCCCGTCAGGAATAGAGCGGCGTGCCGTTGTTTTCGTGCCATTGCAGGATACCGCTCCATGCATCCTCGGCGGATTCGGCGTACCAGAACAGATCGCGGTCCTCGGCGTCGATCACTCCCTCGTCGACGAGGAAGTCGACATCGAAGGCGCGCCGCCAGTAATCCCTGCCGATGAGCACAACCGGCACCGGATCGAGCTTACGTGTCTGGATCAGGGTGAGGGTTTCGAATAGTTCGTCAAAGGTGCCGAAGCCGCCAGGAAACGCGACGAGCGCCCGCGCGCGCATCAGAAAATGCATCTTGCGCAGCGCGAAATAGTGGAAACGCAGGCACAGCTCAGGGGTAATGTAGGGATTGGGATATTGCTCGTGCGGCAGGGAGATGTTCAGCCCGATGGACTCCGCGCCGACGTCGAACGCACCGCGGTTCGCGGCCTCCATGATGCCCGGCCCGCCACCGGTCATGACCGTGACGCGAGAATCGCTCGGGCCGTTCCCGCCCGATGCGACCAAGCGGCCAAACTCGCGTGCCACATCGTAATACCGGCTCTTGGCGAGGACGCGTTCGGCCACCGCGATCTTGCGCCGGTGCTCCGCGGCCGCGACGGTGTCGGTTTCGCCGAGCCGCGCCGCCTGGGCCTGCAACATCTGTACCGCACGCTGCGCCGCGGCGGGTTCGCGGATCCGTGTACTGCCGAAGATGACGATGGTGTGCTGGATGCCGTGGCGCTCGAGCAGCTCTTCCGCTTTGGAATAATCCAGCTGCAGGCGGACCCCGCGCATGCCCTCGCTCGACAGGAACCGGGTGTCCTGATCGGCCGGTTCATAGCTCGGCGACCGCAGGATCGCCTCGATACGCTCCTGGGCAGAGGGATCGTCCTCCGACTCCTTCGGGTGATGCCAGGGAAGCGGTTCGCGACGATTGGTTTCCATCGTTGCCATAATACCGGTTTGCGCGGCCCGATCCGGATCGATTCCCCCGGGGCAAGCACACTCCAACCCAATCGCAGCGGCCCGGCAACCCGGCTCCATGAAGCCCTTACGCAATCCCGAACAGGACATCCAGCGCTTCCGCGGGCGCCTCATAGCTGCGTCGGCCTTGGTCGCAGGCGGGTTCTCGGCCCTGCTCGCCCGATTCGGTTGGCTGCAGGTGGTGCGCTACCGGGAATACAAGGCGCGCGCCGAACAAAACCGGACGGCACTCGTTCCGGTCACGCCCAACCGGGGGCTGATCGTCGACCGCACGGGCGCGGTGCTGGCGACGAACTTCTCGGCGTACACCCTGGAGATCGAGCCTGCCAACGTGACCGATCTCGAGCAGACCATCCACGCGCTCTCCGAAGTGATCGCAATCACCCCGCGCGACCGGCGGCGATTCTTCAAGACGTTGTCGGACTCCAAGCGTCTGCATTCCGTGCCGATTCGAACGAAGCTCACCGACGCTGAAGTGGCGCGCTTCGCCGTCGAACAGTTCCGCTTCCCGGGTGTGGCCTTGCACGCGCGTCTGTTCCGACGATACCCGCTCGGCAAAACCGCGTCGCATGTGCTTGGCTATATCGGCCGGATCAGCGATGCCGACGAAGCCCGCATCCGCCGCTTCGCCGATCCGGCGAACTACGACGGCACCAACTATATCGGCAAGCTGGACATCGAAGATAGCTACGAGCAGGCGCTGCACGGCACGACCGGGTACGACAAGATGGAGATCACTGCGGGCGGGCATCCGGTCCGGACCCTGGCGCGCACGCCGGCAAAACCGGGCAACAATCTCATTCTGTCGATCGACCTCAAACTGCAAGAGGTCGTGGAACGCGCCTTCGGCAAGCGGCGCGGAGCCCTCATCGCCATCGAACCGGCGACCGGCGACGTGCTCGCATTCGTCTCGATGCCCACGTTCGACCCGAACCTCTTCGTCGACGGCATCGACAGCACGGACTGGAAGGCCCTGAACGACGATCCGGACAAGCCATTGATGAACCGCGCCTTGCGCGGCACGTATCCGATCGGCTCGACGTACAAGCCGTTCATGGCGCTCGCGGCACTGGAACTCGGCAAGCGGCGACCCGACAGCACGATGCTCGATCCGGGATATTTCGACTTCGGCGGGCACGTGTTCCGCGAAGGCGGCACGCAGGGCGGCCACGGCATGGTCGACCTGTATCGTTCGATCGTGGTATCCAGCGACGTGTATTACTACTCCGTCGCCAACGATCTCGGCGTCGACGCGATCCATGATTTCATGAAGCCGTTCGGCTTCGGGCAGTTGACCGGCATCGACCTCGACGGGGAATCGCACGGCGTGCTGCCCTCGACCGCCTGGAACTGGCGCCGCTTCCACCAGAAGTGGTACCGGGGCGAAACCATCTCCCTGGGGATCGGGCAGGGAAAAAACGCCTTCACCCTGCTGCAGCTGGCCCATGCGGTGGCAACCCTCGCCAATGGCGGCATCGTGATGCGGCCCCACCTCGTCAAGGAAATCGAAGATCCCAACACGGGCAAACGGACCAAGGTGGTCGACAAGGAATCCGCCCGCATCCCGCTGGATCCGGAATACATCGCTCTGGTGCGTGCCGCCATGGTCGGTGTGACCACCTCGCCCGAGGGCACCGCGTATCACGTATTCAAGGGCGCGCCGTACCAGGCGGCCGGAAAGACCGGCACGGCCCAGGTCGTCGGCATCGCGCAGGGTGCGAAATACCATGCCTCGCAGCTCTCCGAACGTCATCGCGACCACTCGCTCTTCATCTCCTTCGCGCCGGCGCAGCCGGACGTGCAGCCGAAGATTGCACTTGCCGTGCTGGTGGAGAACGGCGGATGGGGCTCGGAGGCCGCGGCGCCGATCGCGCGCGAAGTACTCGACTACTACCTGCTGGGCCGGGAGCCGGCGACGGGAAAGGACGCCGTATGAACGCGAACGCCCGGACGATGGCGCGCCGGTTCGCGCGACGGTTCGCCGATCTCCTCGATCCCGCCCTGGTGACGACGCTGGGCGCGCTGATGCTCGTCGGCCTGGCCACGCTCTATTCCGCGGCATCCGATCAGCCGAGCCATTTCACCGGCCAGCTGCGCAACTTCGCCTTTGCGGGGGCACTGATGCTCGGCACCGCGGCGATTCCGCCGCGACTCCTCCTGCGCGCGGCGGTGCCGGTCTACGCGGTCGGCCTGCTTGCGCTGCTGGGCGTACTGGTGGCCGGGGTTTCGGTCAATGGTGCGCGGCGCTGGCTCGACCTCGGTTTCACCCGATTCCAGCCTGCCGAAATCATGAAACTCGGCGTACCGCTGGTGCTGGCCTGGTATTTCCAGAAACGCGCGGAGAGTCTGCGCACCGCCGATTTCCTCGTCGCATTCGCGCTCGTGCTCGTGCCGGTCGGCCTGATCGCGCGCCAACCCGATCTCGGCACGGCTCTCCTCGTCCTTGCCGCCGGCTTCTACGTGATCTTCTTCGCCGGGCTGCCCTGGCGCTGGTTGGCCGCGATGACCGCTGCGGCCCTGGCGGCACTGCCGCTCGTCTGGATGTTTCTGCACGACTACCAACGCAACCGCGTTCTCACGCTGCTCGACCCGTCCTCCGATCCGCTCGGCAAAGGCTTTCACACACTGCAGTCGATGATCGCCATCGGCTCGGGCGGCATGTTCGGCAAAGGATGGATGCAGGGAACGCAGGCGCACCTGGAGTTCATTCCCGAGCGAACCACGGATTTCATCTTTGCGGTCTATTCCGAGGAGTTCGGCCTCATCGGCAACCTGGTCCTGCTGGCGCTGTTCTCGATGCTCGTCGCGCGGGCCCTCAGTATCGCGCAACATGCCGCGACGCCGTTCGGGCGACTGCTCGCAGGCTCGATCGCCATGATCCTGTTCACCTATGCCTTCGTCAACATGGGCATGGTGAGCGGCATCCTGCCGGTGGTCGGCGTCCCCCTGCCGCTCATCAGCTATGGTGGCACCGCATTGACGACGATCGGGATCGCGTGTGGAATGTTGATGGCGATCCAGCGGCATCGACCGCTCGTTCAGAGCTGACCCACAGGACACCCGACATGGCTCGTACGCGCACGCTCAGCCTGACTGCCCTGCTGATTCTCGGCGGCTGCGCCTCGGTCCCGCATCCACATTACTACGCCAACGACGGACCGCCCGCCAAGGTGCCGCCGCACCTGTCCCAGAAAGCCGATGCGACCCCGCGCATCGAGCCGCTCGATCCCTATGCCAACCGGCCATACTTCGCATTGGGACGGCGCTACGTTCCGATCACCCGGGACGTTCCGTTCCAGCAACGCGGCATCGCATCCTGGTACGGCCGCCAGTACCAGGGAAACCGGACCGCCAGCGGCGAGCCCTACGACATGTTCGCGATGACGGCTGCGCACCCCACCTTGCCGATTCCCAGCTACGCCCGGGTGACCAACCTGGGCAACGGCCGCAGCGTGATCGTGCGCGTGAACGATCGGGGGCCATTCCTGTTCGATCGCGTGATCGATCTGTCCTATGCGGCGGCGACGCGCCTCGGGATTGCGGGGCCGGGCACCGGCGAGGTCGAAGTGGACCGGATCACGGATCGCGAGATCGCGGACGGAAGCTGGAAGACCGGTCGGCCGGACGTGAATCTGGCAACACAGGCGGCCCATCCCAGTACGCCGGTCGTCCCGATGTCGGCCGAGGCAGCGGGCGCGTCCTCTGCCGGCGGGGTGGCTCGCGCCGCCGCCTCGCCGCCGATCCGCACCGCGACGGCCGACCTCGCGCAGCCGGCCGCGCGTTCCGCAAACGAACCTCGCCCCGGCGACGCGCCCGATCCGATGCAAACCTTCCTCGACGCGGATCGCCCCGCCCCCGAACTGCCCCCATCCGCCGGGGGCGCGGAAACCCATTGGGCGGTGCAACTCGGCGCCTTCTCGAGCCCCGCACATGCCGACGCCTTGCGCGATCGGCTGGATCTCCTCTTGGGCGACCCGCAGGCGGCCCCCTTACCGGCACAGGCACGCCAGGCGCGCGTCGCGCGCTCGGACCGCCTCAATCGAGTTCTGATCGGCGACACGCCGGACCGCACGAGCGCGCAAGACATGGCGCGTCGCCTATCCCGATTCCTCGGACGCAAGGCGATCGTCTTCGCCTATGGGACCGGATCGGCCGCCGGGCCCTCCTCGCCGTCGCGGCCCGCGCAGAGCGCGCGATAGAACAGGTCCCGCGGCAAGCCGGTCGCCGCGGCGGCAACCGCCGCGGCGCGCGAAGCCGGCAGAGCGCCGGACAGGGCCCGCAACCAGCGCATGGTTCCGGCATCGATTTCTTCCCGGGGACGCGGCGTGCCACGCCCGATCGCGTCGATCACCAGCACATACTCCCCCCGGGGCGCGGCGCGCGCGACCTCGGCCGGGAGCGCGCGCGCCACGGTCCGGACGATGGTTTCGAATTTCTTGGTCAGCTCCCGAGCCAGCACGACACCACGCTCCGGATCCAGCACGGCGGCCAATTCTTCCGCCGTCTGCACCATGCGATGCGGTGCCTCGAACAGCACCGTCGCGCCCGGATCCGCCGCCAGATCGGCCCATTTCCGCTTGCGCGCCTGGACCGTCGCGGGCGGAAACCCGATGAACCGAACGTCGCCGGGATGCAAGCCGGCCACCGACAGCACCGCCGTCATGCTGCTCGGCCCCGGAATCGGGATCACGCGAAAACCAGCTTCGGCCGCCGCCCGTGCCACCAAGGCGCCGGGATCCGAAATCGCCGGTGTGCCGGCATCGCTGACCAGCGCGACGCGCTCGCCTTGCGCGAGGCGGGCAAGCACCCGCTGCGCGGCTTCGGCCTCGTTATGGCGATGCGCTGCCAGCAACGGCCGGCCGATCCCGTACCGCGCAAGCAAGGGCGCGGTCGTGCGCGTGTCCTCGGCGGCGATGCAATCCGCGTTTCGTAATACCCATAATGCGCGAAGCGTCACATCGGCGGCATTCCCCAACGGCGTTGCGACTACATACAATCCCGGCGGGAGCTCCTGATCGGCAACTCCCGAGCATTCCCACAACGATTCCTCCATCCCGGCGCGCGAACGGCCGGCGGGTATATCTCCCATGCATGCTCCCTTTCGGTTCGGCCGCAGCCCACTTCAACGCCGCGGAGCACAAGGAGAAGACCTCGCCTGCGCGTACCTGGCGCGGCACGGCCTGCGCATCATTGCACGCAATGTGCGCTTTCGGAGCGGGGAGATCGACATCGTCGCCCGCGACGGAGATGCGCTGGTGTTCGTCGAAGTGCGTTTGCGCAGCCGGATGGGCGATGCCGCCGCCAGCATCGATCGGGCAAAGCGGGGCAAAATACGGCGCGCGGCGCACCGCTATCTGTGCGCGCGCTTCGGCGACCGCTGGCCGGTGTGCCGATATGACGCGGTGACGGTCGAGCGCGGCGCGGTATCGTGGATCCGCTCGGCGTTCGATGACGACGAATATCTCTGAGGTGAGGTTTGGTGATGCGTTTTCGCTCGATTGCCCTGTCCCTGGCCCTGATCGCGGCCGTCACCAGCACAGGAGGCTGCGTCGTCGCCATCGGCGGCGCGGCACTGGGCAGCGCGATGGTGCTCAGCGATCGGCGCTCCACCGGCATTCAGGTGGAAGACGCGGAAATCGAGCACCGGGTCAATGACGTGATCACCCAGCGCTTCGGCACCGCCACCCACGTCGACGTCGCATCCTATAACCAACGCGTACTGCTCACCGGCAATGCCCTGTCCGCGGCGGACCGGGCGGAAATCGAACGCCTGGCCGCGGGCTGCCGCGGCGTGCGCCAGGTCATCAACGAGATCCGAGTCGGCACCTATGGCGGTGCGGGGAGCTTCTTCGCCGACGCCGCGCTCGCCGGCAAGGTACGTTCCGCGCTGCTGGAGCAGAAGACGCTTCCGGGCGGTGTCATCCAGGTCGTATGCAGCGATGGAACCGTCTATCTGATGGGGCTCGTCGGCGCGCAGGAGGCGCAAACCGCCGAATCCGCCGTCCAGCGGGTGTCGGGCGTCCGACGTGTCGTCGCGCTGTTCGAGGTGCTCACCGAAGCCCAGCTGGCGCAATACCGGCGGGGAACCGCGCAAAACCCGAGCGCGGGGCCGGCGGCGCTAGGCTCGGGCCAATAACGCCGACGGGGCGGAAAACCGCCCCGTCTGATCATCCGACCCGCCGCGAAGCGGGTGGCGAATCCGGTGATGCGCCGGGTATTACTTGGCCTTGTAGTTCGAGGACGAACGCATGGACGCGTAGTCGCCGAACAGGCACAGCGGCGGAATGACGAAAACCAGGATGATCGCCCACAGCGGGACATGTCCGATCATGTTGTTGCTCCTTGACGTAGTGGTGACTTTATGATTAGGGAAACGCGATTGATAATCGAACTCAATGCACACATAAGAATCGCGTAATGGCAAGTATTTCGCAATCGCTTTTTGAGAACAACACCCATTTCGTTGCGATTTAGCAACAAAACGAGAATCGATATGGTATTGCGGGACGCAAACCGGGTATCTCCCGCCCCTCGCGCACCCGTCAGGAGGGCAGATACCGCCCCAGCGTCACGATGGCGATCGTCACAAACCCGATGATCGTGTTGATTCCCACCCAGCGCCGGATCCGGCCCAAAGCCGCGCCGCCGGCCTTCCAGTCGGACGCGGCGACCGCCTTGCGCAGCGCGCGGTACGGGACAAAAAACACATAGAGGTAAATGGCGATCATGACGGTGCCGGCGCGCAACATCCAGAACCAGCGTGATGGCGCGTTGTCGACGCCGACCGGGATGAGGATGCTCATCCCGCTGACAGGAATCAGCACGATCGCCCCCCATACCCACGGAAAGAAGCGCGCGAACACATCGCGCCACAGTCGCAGGCGCAGCGGCGGCTCGAGTAGCTGCGCCGCCACCGGGCGCAGGCACATGTAGGCAAAGAACATGCCCCCGACCCAAGCCACGACGGAGGCGATGTGCAGCAGCAGGAATACCGGATAGAAAGCGGCCATGCGGCGACGCTACCGATGACCGGATCGGCACCCGACCCCCGTCGGGGTCGGGATGTACGGCCCAAAGGACGGCCGGAACTCAGTACCGTGCATCGCTCGGATGCGCGCGATTCGGCCAATCATGAATCTTTCCGGCGAAATCCGGGCGCGGCATGTGCGTGAAATATTGCGCGACATCCACCGCCTCCTGGTCGGTCAAACCGCCTCGGCCCAACGGGAAATCGAGGGTGTTCCCCACCGGCATGTTGACCCGGATGAAACCTGCGGCCTTGTAGGTGCGCGCCATCCCGGCGCCGATGTTATAGCTGTGGTCACCCCAGAGCGGCGGGAAGACATAGCTGCCGTCGGCGCGTCGCATGCCCTCGCCATCGTCGCCATGGCATGCCGCGCACTGCTCATGGTAGACGCGCTTGCCATGGACCGGGTCGGGGACGATCGCGTGGGAGATTTTCGTCGTGCCGCGGCCGGGGATCGGCTGGCCGCGCACCGCGTCTCCCTTCATCCAATCGACGAAGGCGATCATCGCATTCATTTCCCGCGAATCGCGGTCCAACGCCACCCCGTTCATCGAGCGCAGCATGCAGCCGTTGATGCGGGCCTTGAAGTCGATGACCTTGCCTGCCCGCGGCGAATAGGCGGGGAACACGGCGCTGAGCCCGACCAGGGGCGAAGCATGCGCCGCGGTGCCGTTGTCGAGATGGCAGCTCGCGCAGGTGAGGGCGTCACCGACGTTGTGCGGCAGCAGATTCTTGGTGTCGAGCATCAACCGCATGCCATAGATCAACTGCGCGGAGTCCGGCCTACCCAACATCGCCGCGAACCGCGGCATGACGAACTTCGACGGCTTCGCGGCAGGCAGGTCGATGGCTCCGCGCAACTTGGCGACATCGTCGGCGGTGACCGGAGGCGCGTGATTGCCCCAGCTCGTACGGACGAAATTGACGATCTGCGCCAGTTCCGCATCGGACAGCGCGGCAAACGACGGCATCGCGAACTGTCGCGGGAAACGCTGCGTCTGCGCCGATCGCCAGCCGCTCAACATCACATGGACGACCGAAGCCGGATCCGTCGACACCACTGAGGAATTGGCGGCGAGCGGCGGGAAAATGTCCCCGGCACCATTGCCGTCGAGCTGATGGCACACGGAACAGAACTGCACGTAGCCGAGGCCGCCCGCGGTTCCGTACAAGCGATGCTCCGCTTCCGCGGGCGCCGGCGTCACCGGCATCTCCGCCGGCGCGGACGACAGGGAAGCGAGATAGTCAGCCACGGCACCCAGATCGGCATCGGTGAAATGCTGCGAACTGTGATGCACGACCTCGGTCATCGGTCCGTAGGCCGCCGTGTGCGGATTTCGCCCCGTCTGAAGGAAACGGGCGATGTCCTGCGGCGTACCCAAATCGCGCAGGCTGGGTGCGTACCAGTTGTCGATCGCAGCGCCGCCAAGATAGTCTCGGCCGGCACCGCCGCTCTGGTCCATCGCTTTCTCCTGAAACCCGACGCCGCGCGGGGTGTGGCAGGTGCCGCAGTGTCCAAGGCCCTGCACGATGTACGCGCCGCGATTCCATTCCGCGGACTTCCCAGGGTCGGCCTGGTACGGGGTCGTGTCGAGGAACGCCATATTCCAGAACTTCATGCCGATGCGCATGCTGAACGGCCACTCGAGGTGATTGGTCTCGTTGGGCCGGTGCACCGGCGTTACGCCGTGGAGGAAATAGGCATACAGCGCGCGCATGTCGCCCGCGGATGTCTTGGCGAACGACGGATAGGGCATCGCCGGATACAGGTTGTCGCCGTCGTCGTCGACCCCCTCCCGCACCGCCCGATCGAACTGCGCAAACGTGTAATTGCCGATCCCCGTTTCCTTGTCCGGGGTGATGTTGGTGGAATACAGCACGCCGAACGGCGTGTTCATCGCCAACCCGCCGGCCATGGGCGCGCCGCCGGGAGCCGTATGACAGGCGACGCAGTCGCCCAGGCGCGCGAGATACGCGCCGCGCTGGATGAGCGCAGCATCTTCCGTGGTGCCCCCCGCGGATCCATCCGCGGCGGCGGCAAACCAAGGCGTCAGGCCTACCAATGCAAAAAGGGCGACCCTCGCCCGCCAAACGCCATTTCCGGAAATCCGCACGACCCCGCCCCCGACACGCATCATTGCCATCTCATATCTTCATCCCTCTCCCGCATGCGCGGGAGAGGGGAAAAATCGCTCCGGATCAGTTGACCGGATCGACCGAATAGCCCCGCTTCTGCTGCAGATACACGACCTCGGCAAAGCCCGACGGGACGATGTCCGCATCCTTTACGCCGTACAGCGAATGGAAGTTGACGTTCTGCTCGCGCAGCGAGTTGTTGCAGATCTCGAAGCGCACGCCTTGGGAGCGCAACTTGTCGATTTCCGTCTTGAATGCCGGCGCGGGGTTTTCCAGCAGGGACAGGCCCTTGGCGTAGAGCACGACCTTCACCTTGAACTTGCCACCCCAATCACGCGCCGCATCCAATCCGTTCTGGATGTTACGCAATTTCTTGCCCTGAACCTTCACGTTGTCCGTGGTGAGCGGCACGACGAGACGCATCAGGCCATATTTCGCGTGGGTGATATGCGGCTTCACATATCCGGAATGCCCGGCATCTGCCGCGATGGCGGGACTGCCGAACACGCATGCCACCGAAACCAGCGCCGCCGTCGACGCCACCGACAACCACTTTCGCTTCAACACCATTGCTCCTCCTCACGATGAACGCGTTTCACGAAAACCCGGATTGAGGCGGACCGCGCGTACCGCCACGTCCCCTTGCCGTCACTGTCCCTTGTATGCCTTGAATCCGTAATGCTCGAAAACCGCCAGCGCCTTGGGCGAGCGGAGAAAATCGACCCACATCCGACCGGCCTTCCGATGCGGCGCCCGATTGAGCACGGTCGCGGCGTAAATGGCCGTCACATTCTCGGCAGAAGGAATATCCACTCGACTGATCGGGTTGCCGGCCTCCTCCTGGAAAATCGCCTCGGATTGCCACGTCACGCCCGCCTGAGCGCGGCCGAGCATCAGGTACAAGGGGGATTGACGATGGTGGATATGGGTCAGAAGGGTCTCCCCATTCTTTACCTTGGTGTCGTATACCGCCGCAACCAGGGCCGCACCGCCGGCCTTGTGCAGCGCCTCCGTGATCTGCCGACCGATGCCTTCGAACGCGGGATTCGGCATGACGAGACGCACCCCCGGCTTGCCGAGATCGGCGAGTTTGCCTACGTGCGCGGGGTTCCCCTTGGGCACCATGATGGTGAGCGTGTTGGTGACGTAGGGAACCGCCGGCCCGCTGGCGTAGCCGTCGGCGATCATCTGCTTCACGCGCCGCATCCCGGCGGCATAGACGTCGGCATGCGCCGTCCAGGTCATGTTGCCGACGGTGATCGTGCCGCCTTTCCGAATCTGGTCAGCAAGCAGGCCGGGAGGAATCGTTTCGTAATAGATCTTGCCGCGGAACTCGGGGTGCTCCTTCTCGAACTCTGCCACGAGCGGTGCCATCGCGAAATAGTAGTTGCCGCCGACGAAGATCGTGAGCCGGGCGGTCATCGGATTACCATGGAAGTCGGGCAGGTTGTCGACTTCCGGGACCGTGAAGTTCAGGCCGCGTTGCGCCACCGGCACGGGATTGTTCTCCCCATGGCTCCACGGCGGGAAGAACCGCTCCGCCGAACTCGGCGTCGCCGCCGATGCCGCGGTCGCACCGAACAGGATGCAGACGGCAGCCAGAACGGAAAGACTGCGCGGCGCATGGGAGAACAGGGGAACACGCATGAAACGCTCCTCGAGGTCTTCAATATGGTTTCGCAACTCGGCGCAACAGCCCCGCCGGCGGATGGCCCCGGAGCGTAGGACGAAAACGCCCCACGCGGAACCCCCCCGGAGTGAGTAACCGGACATACCCCGCAAGAAGCAAGGGAAACCCAGCGTGGAAAGCCGGCCGGGCCGACGCCGAGGTGCTCCCCCGGGGCCGAAATGGCCGGGAAAATGCCACCGCCCGGTCAACCGCGGCGCATCCGGTGGCCGATCGCCAGCGCCGCCAGTGTACACACGGCTCCGGAGAGCAGATACAGGCTGACGTAGCCCAGGCCGAAATGCGCCGACAGACCCAATGCCACAACGGGCGCAAAACCCGCCCCGATGAGCCAGGCGAGGTCGGAGGTCAAGGCCGCGCCGGTATAGCGGAACCGGGGTGCAAACCAGTCGTTCATCGAACCAGCGGCTTGGCCGTATGACATGCCCAGCAGCGAAAAACCGACCAACAGAAAGACGTCCTGCCCCAAAGACTCCCCCCCCAGGAGCCGGGGGACGAAACCACTGAACAACGCAATGAAAAGCGTCAGCACGGCCAGCGTGTTGCGGCGTCCGATCCGGTCGGCAATGGCCCCCGAGAGGATCATGCCCGCCGCACCCAGCACGGCGCCGAGCATTTCGACCAAGAAAAACCGACTGATCGACTGCCGTGGATAGAGCACGATCCACGACAGCGGAAATACCGTGACGAGATGGAAGAGCGCGTAGCTTGCCAACGCGCCGAACGCACCCAGGATCACCACATACCCCTGTTCGCGCAATAGCACCCCGGCCTTTTCGGGGTGCAGTTCCCGCTCCGCGAAAAGCGCCTGGAACTCGCCCGTCATCACGAGACGCAAGCGCGCGAACAACGTGACCACGTTGACGGCGAACGCGACGAAGAACGGATATCGCCAGCCCCAGTCGAGAAAGTCGGCAGGTCGCAACGAGTGGTGCAGAAAGGCGAACAGGCCGCAAGCGACGATGAATCCGATGGGCGCGCCGAGCTGGCCGGTCATCGCATACCAGCCGCGATGCTTCGGCGGTGCGCTGAGCGCCAGCAGCGACGGCAGCCCATCCCATGCGCCGCCCAGCGCAAACCCCTGGCCGGTGCGAAACGCCGCCAGAAGGACATACGACCAATGACCCAGTACGACATAACCGGGAAGAAAGGCGATCCCCGCCGTGGAGGCTCCGAGCAAGACCAGCGCGGTGACCAACTTTGCGCCCCGTCCGTGCCGTCGCTGCATCTCCAGGAACACCAGAGAACCGATCGGTCGCGCGATGAATGCGAAAGAAAACACCGTGAACGACCACAGGGTCCCCTCGAGCGGGCGCTCGAACGGAAAGAAAACGGATGGGAACACCAGTACCGACGCGAACCCGTAGACGAAGTAGTCGAAATACTCCGAGATCCGTCCGATCAAGACCCCGATTGCGATCTCATCCGGCGACAGGGCGTCCCCCCGCCCATCGACCATTTCGGGAAAACCGCGATCCGGCACGGATCCGTCCATCGTTCGACTGATATTCATCCGATTCTCCGAGACTCCGGAAGATTCGACGGGAATCCCTTATTGAGCTTTCGGAAAATGGATGACACGCTATTCCCGCAAGCGCAAGAGAAGGAAGGGATGTTTTCCGTGCCGCACAGCGACGTCATGCCACCGTTCGGTAATCGCTGCTGCATATTCGACCGTCCTATTATGGATGCTTCGCCGGGCCCAGATATCAACCACGGCACCATGGTCTATTTCCTGCGACTTCGGCGTCTGCGCGGCGGCGCCGCCACGATCGCCTCCGCGCTACTTTGCGGATGTCACCGCACCGTGTTCGACGCTGCGGGGTACATCGCCCACCAGCAAAGCCGCTTGGTGGTGACCTCCACGCTGCTGATGCTGCTGATCATCATCCCGGTGATCCTCCTGACGCTGTTCTTCGCTTGGCACTATCGGCAATCGAACGCCGATGCCGACTATCGCCCGGACTGGGATCGTTCCCTGCACCTGGAACTTGCGATCTGGGCGGCCCCGTTGCTGATCGTCATTGCGCTGGGCGCACTCACCTGGATCGGCAGCCA
The DNA here is from genome assembly GCA_021825945.1 of Pseudomonadota bacterium. Taxonomy (GTDB): domain Bacteria; phylum Pseudomonadota; class Gammaproteobacteria; order Burkholderiales; family Burkholderiaceae_F; genus GJ-E10. The sequence goes on along the minus strand of JAKAFN010000002.1, from coordinate 374,502 downwards.
CACGCTCGACCCATTCCGCCCCCTGCACCGCATCGACGCCAACCGAACCGTCGCCGCCGACACCCGCCCGTTGATCGTCGACGTGGTCGCGCTCGACTGGAAATGGCTGTTCATCTATCCGGAACAAGGCGTCGCCGTGGTAAACGAAGCGGCGGCGCCGGTCGACGTGCCGATCCGTTTCCGGATCACCTCCGAATCGGTGATGAACGCGTTCTTCGTCCCCGCGCTGGCGGGTCAGATCTACGCCATGCCCGGCATGCGCTCCGAACTCAACGCAGTCGTCAATCGTCCAGGCAACTTCCGCGGCTTCTCCTCGAGCTATAGCGGGGCCGGGTTCTCCCATATGGAATTTCGGTTCCTGGGGATGTCCGCCGCACAGTTCGCGCAGTGGATCCAGCGAAATCGCGATGCCCCCGCCCGCCTCGACCGCGCGGCGTATCTGCGTCTGGTTCGGCCGAGCATCGCCGATCCGGTCCGCCGCTACGGGACGATCGACCCGGCGATGTTCCAATCCATCGTCGACCGCTGTATCGCGTCGCGTCGATCCTGCCCGCCCACGACCGGCGCGTCCCCGTCGCGCGCGGCCGCCTCGATGCCCCTCGGAGCCGCGCGATGAACGGATCGAGCGATATGCAGCGGCTTCTGCTCGGTCGCCTGAGTCTCGATGCGATTCCCTACCATGAGCCGATCCTCGTCGGCACGTTCGCGGTGGTCGCGCTCGGCGCCATCGCGGTTCTGGTGACGTTGACCTATTTCCGCGCCTGGGGCCCGCTCTGGCGCGACTGGATCACCAGCACCGACCACAAGCGGATCGGCGTGATGTACGTCGCACTGGGTCTGATCATGCTGCTGCGGGGGTTCAGCGACGCGATCATGATGCGCATCCAACAGGCGATCTCCTTCGGGAGTTCGGCCGGCTACCTGCCGCCATACCACTACGACCAGATCTTCACCGCCCACGGCGTGATCATGATCTTCTTCGTAGCCATGCCCTTCGTCGTCGGCCTGATGAATTTCGTCGTCCCGCTCCAGATCGGTGCGCGCGACGTGGCATTCCCATTCCTCAACAACTTCAGCTTCTGGATGACCGCATTCGGAGCGGTGCTGATCATGCTCTCGCTGTTCGTCGGAAACTTCGCTCGCACCGGCTGGCTGGCGTATCCGCCACTATCGGAACCGGCATACAGCCCCGATGTCGGGGTCGACTATTACATCTGGTCCCTCCAGGTAGCGGGCGTCGGATCCTTGCTGTCCGGCGTCAACATGATCGCCACGATCGTCAAGATGCGTGCACCCGGAATGGACTTGATGCGGATGCCGGTGTTCACCTGGACCGCCCTCTGTTCCAACATCCTGATCGTCGCGGCGTTCCCGGTCTTGACCGCATGCCTGGCGCTGCTGGCCCTCGATCGCTACGTCGGAACCCATTTCTTCACCAGTGGCAGCGGTGGCAGCCCGATGATGTACGTCAACCTGATCTGGATCTGGGGCCACCCTGAGGTCTACATCCTAGTTCTACCGGTGTTCGGAGTGTTTTCCGAAGTCGTGGCCACGTTTTGCGGAAAACGGCTGTTCGGCTACGCATCCATGGTCTATGCCAGCGTCGTCATCACCGTGCTCTCCTATCTGGTCTGGCTGCACCACTTCTTCACCATGGGGTCCGGGGCCAGTGTCAACGCATTTTTCGGAATTGCGACGATGATCATTGCGATTCCCACCGGCGCCAAGGTCTTCAACTGGATGTTCACCATGTACCGCGGCCGAATTCGTTACGAAGTGCCGATGCTCTGGACGACGGGCTTCCTGATCACCTTCGTGGTCGGCGGAATGACCGGCGTACTGCTGGCAGTCCCCCCGGCTGACTTCATCCTGCACAACAGCCTCTTCCTGGTCGCGCACTTTCATAACGTCATCATCGGGGGAGTGGTGTTCGGCAGCATGGCCGGCATCACATACTGGTTCCCGAAGGCCTTCGGCTTTCGCCTCGACCCCTTCCTTGGAAAACTCTCGTTCTGGTTCTGGCTGGTCGGGTTCTACTTCGCGTTCGTGCCGCTCTACGCCCTCGGGCTGATGGGAATCACCCGCCGACTCAGCCACTTCGACGATCCTTCGCTACAGATCTGGTTCGAGGTCGCCGCCTTCGGCACCGGTTTGATTTTCCTGGGAATCGGGAGTTTCCTGCTCAGCATCGTGATGGGATACCGCAATCGCGACCGATTGCGCGATCACACCGGCGACCCATGGGACGGGCGAACGCTGGAATGGTCCACGGCGTCGCCCCCGCCGCCCTACAACTTTGCCTTCATCCCCCGGGTGCACGACAAGGATGCTTGGCACGACATGAAACAGCACGGCTACGCGCGCCCCACCGACGGGTTCATTCCGATCCACTTGCCGCGCAACACCGCGACCGGATTCATCCTGGCTACGCTCAGCGCCGTCTGTGCGTTCGGCCTGATCTGGCACATGTGGCTGATGGCCGGACTCGCATTCGCTGCGCTCGTCCTCGCCACCATCCGCCATACCTTCCGCTACGACGACGGATTCTCCCTCTCCGCGATCGAGATCGCGAATCGCGAGCGCCGACGGACCTCGATGCGCGCCGAACATGCCTGATCCTTCCGCCAACGCCGCCGCGGCGTCGCGATACCACCTTACCGAAGCGGTGCGCGCACCCGACAGCACCCTTCTGGGATTCTGGGTCTACCTGATGAGCGATTGCCTGCTGTTCGCCGCGCTGTTCGCGTGCTACGGCGTGCTGGGCCGGCACTACGGCGGTGGACCGACCGGCGCCCAGGTGTTCGATCTGCCCACGGTTGCCGTCGACACGACCCTGCTGTTGCTGTCCTCGATCACCTACGGTATTTCGGTCTTGCGGATGCAGGCCGGCTCCCGCACCGGAACGCTGACATGGTTGGCGTGCACGGGACTGCTGGGCGCGGGATTCGTCGGCATCGAACTGCGGGAGTTTTCGCGACTGATCGCCGACGGCGCCGGCCCCGGACGCAGCGCATTCCTATCGTCCTTTTTTGCCTTGGTCGGAACGCATGGGCTGCACGTGACATTCGGCCTCGTATGGCTCGCCACGCTCCTGATCCAGGTCGGCCGCCACGGCCTGATCGAGGCAAACCGCCGCCGCGTGATGTGCCTGTCCTTGTTCTGGCACTTTCTCGACGTCGTCTGGGTCGGCGTTTTCACTTTCGTATATCTGATCGGCGTTCTGCCATGAGCGAAACTGCAGGACATTCCCGCCCCGGGCAGAAGCCGGGGATGGACCCCGAACGGGTCACCTTCCGGGGCTACGCCACGGGATTCGTCCTGTCGGCGCTTCTCACGGCGATTGCATTCTGGCTGGTCATGAGCCAGCACATCGCCGACACCAACACGCGGATCATCGTGCTGCTCGCCCTGGCCCTGGTGCAGATCGTCGTCCACATGCGGTATTTCCTGCACATGAACGGGCACTCCGAAAACGGCTGGAACCTGATGGCGCTGATCTTCACCGCGATTCTGGTGTTCATTCTGCTCACCGGATCGACCTGGATCATGTACCACCTCAACCGGAACCTGATGCCCATGACCGCCGCGCAATCGCGCAATCTGCCATGATGGACACCATATCGCCCGGCATCCGGGCGATCGATCAATAGCGGCAACCCCACCCGATATCGATCACCGCTGCGAGCATCAGCAGACCCAGGTAGGCGAGAGACGCCCGGAAATTGGCCATCGCACGGTCGCGCGTCGGTTCGCGCAACAAGGCGGCGCTGGATCGCAGGAACCACGCGCCCAGGGCCAGCGCGCATGCCAGGTACAACGGTCCAAGACCGAGGACCGCCGGCAAAATCCCCGCCAGCACCAGCGCCAGGGCATTTGCAAAAATGACCCGCGCCGCCGGACGCGCAGCAAGAACCGCGGGCATCATCGGAACCCCGGCAGCGACGTAATCGGCCCGGTATGCCAGCGCAAGACTCCAGAAATGCGGCGGCGTCCACAAAAACAGCACCCCCGCGAATGCGATGGCCGGCGCGGAGAGACCGGCCCCGGCCGCCGTCGCGCCGGCCAGCACCGCGAAGCTTCCTGCCAAGCCGCCGATCACGATGTTCCAGGACGTGCGGCGCTTGAGCCAACGCGTATAGACGAGCGCATACGTAACGAAACCCGCGGCCGCATACCCGGCGCAAGGTGGGTTGCATACGAACCATGCCAGCAGGAATCCGCTCACCGCAACCAGCGCGATCGGTAGGTACCAATGGCGGCCTGCGGCCAAGCGCCCGGTGACGAAGGGGCGTCCGCAGGTACGCGCCATCCGCGAGTCCAGATCCCGTTCCATAAGCTGGTTGTAGGCGCCGGCCGCGGCGGCCAAGGCCACCACCGCGCACACCATCGCCAAGGTCCGCCCGGGCAATCGCAGACTTCCCGCGCCCACGACCGAACCAAACAACGCGGTCAGACCGATCATCAGGCCGATCCGCAATTTGCACAGATCGAAGATCAGTCGCACGACGGGATGCCGGGTTTCCGCCGCGATCGAACTCAGGCGACGGCCGCGGCGCGCGCCTGACGATCCGCGTGATAGGAGCTTCGCACCAGCGGCGCGCAGGCCGCGTGCGCGAAGCCCATCGCCAGCGCTTCGCGCTCGTAGCGCGCAAAGGTTTCCGGTGGCACGTAGCGCAGCACCGGCAGGTGATGATTGCTGGGAGCGAGGTATTGCCCGATCGTGAGCATCTCGACGCCATGGGTGCGCAGATCGCGCAGGACCGCGAGGATTTCATCGTCGGTTTCCCCGATGCCGACCATCAGGCCGCTCTTGGTCGGCACGTGCGGCACCTGCTCGCGGAAGCGACGCAGCAAGATCAGCGAATGCGCATAGTCGGCCCCCGGTCGGGCCTGTCGGTAGAGGCGAGGCACGGTCTCGAGGTTGTGATTCATCACATCGGGCGGAGCCTGCCGCAGGATCTCCAGCGCGCGGTCCAGTCGCCCCCGGAAATCGGGAACGAGGACCTCGATGCGGGTACGCGGCGAAACCGCTCGCACGGCGCGGATGCAATCGACGAAGTGCTGGGCGCCGCCGTCGCGCAGATCGTCGCGATCCACTGACGTAATGACCACGTATTCGAGTTCGAGCGCGGCAATCGTCTCCGCAAGCTGTCGCGGCTCATCCGGATCGATGGGGTCGGGGCGACCGTGGCCGACGTCGCAAAACGGACAGCGCCGTGTGCACTTGTCGCCGAGGATCATGAACGTCGCCGTGCCATTGCCGAAACATTCGCCGATATTGGGGCAGGTGGCCTCTTCACAGACCGTATGCAGGCGATGTGCGCGCAGGATTTCCTTGACTCGGAGATAGCGTGCGGATTCCGCGCCGGACCCGACACGCACGCGAATCCACTCCGGTTTGCGCAGGGGCTCATCCGGCGGCATGATTTTGATCGGAATGCGCGCGGTCTTGTCGGCGCCCTTTTGCTTTGCCGTCAGCGACGGCGCGGAGGATGTGGTCATGGCAAGCAATCAGTCCGGGAAAATCTGGGCGCACAGGCGTTCGAGCAGACGCTCGCCGACCGCCTGCCGGCCGGCGAGCACGCCGAGTGTAGCCAGATCGGTTGCCCGTAGTCCCGGATACCCGCACGGGTCGATCCGGGAAAACGGCGACAGATCCATCGCCACGTTCAAGGCCACTCCATGATAGGCGCAGCCCCGATGTACCTTGATGCCGAGGGCGGCGATCTTGGCATGATCGCGAAAGCGCGGGTCGAAACCAGGACCCTCTTCCGGATTGCCGCCGATCCGGTCCGCCGCCCCCGCCGCGCCCCGCTGCGCTTCCTCTTCCAGCGGCCCGGCAATGCGGACGTACACCCCCGGCGCACCGTCGACACGAAACCCGGCGACACCATACGACGCAAGGGTCTCGATCACCGCCTCCTCGATCCGCCGCACCAGCTCGCGTACGAAGAATCCGGTGCGCCGCAGGTCGACCAGGGTATACACGACCACCTGCCCCGGCGCATGATAAGTGACCTGGCCGCCGCGATCGGTCGCGACCACCCGGATCGCTCCGGGGGTATGCACATGCTCGCCGCGTCCCGCCTGCCCCTGCGTGAATACCGGATGGTGCTCGACCAGCCAGAGTTCATCGGGCGTGTCGGGGCCGCGCGCCTCGGTGAACGCCCGCATGGCTTGCCAAGTTTCGCAATATTCGCTCCGCCCCAGATCCCGCAGCCGAACCGGCGGAGTCCGCGCTTCGCGCGCCTGCCGCGCAAACGCATCGTCCGTCTCCCATGCCGGCCGCATCATCGGCCCCCTTTACAGCACCACCTTGACCATCGGGTGACCCGTCAGCGCGCGGTACAGCGCGTCGAGTTGTTCGCGCGACCGGGCGCAAATGGTGACCGTCACCGAAAGGTATTTGCCGCCGCTCGATTGGCGCACCTCCACCGCGCTGCAGTCCCAGTCCGGTGCGTGGGCGCGCACGATCTCCACCACCTGCGATTCGAATTCGATCCGATTCTCGCCCATGATCTTGATGGGAAAATCCATCGGGAAATTCATGGGGCTTTTCTTGCGCGGGGGGCAGCAGTTCATGATTTGTCCGAGGGGAAGGGCAGGGATGACGCATCCGCGCCCAGGAGATTCTGCATCACCAGGCGCTTGAGCACGGTCAGACGCCGATGGAAAAAATGATCCGCGCCGGGGATCACGATCACCGGGACTTCCGATTCGCCGGCCCAGCGAAGGACGTCCTGCAACGGAATCGTTTCGTCCCGTTCCCCGTGGATGACCAGGGCGCCGGGGTCGACCTTGGGCACGTCCCACTTGCCCGCCGCCGTGCCGACCAGTGCAAGCGCCTGCGGAGGGCGTCCGCGGCGCGTGCGTTCGTTCGCCGCACGCGCCGCCACGACGCTGCCGAACGAAAACCCCGCCAGGGCGATTTGCGGCGGCGCGCAAAAGCGCCCGGCATATTCCGCCAGGCGCGGAACGGCATCGGCGAGAAAGAGAAAATCGTCCGTTTCCCCCCGCCCGTGGTCATGCGCACCTTCGCTCGCGCCGACACCGCGGAAGTTCGGCCGAACGGCGATCCACCCCAAGGCCAGAAACGCCCGCGCCAACGTAAAGGCCACCTTGTTGTCGAGGGTGCCCCCGTAGAGCGGATGCGGATGCCCGACGAAGACGAACCCCCGCGGGGCCGCGTCGGCGGGAGACTCGACGACGATCTCGATTTTCCCCGCCGGGCCCTCCAGCAATCGCCGTTCCATGTCGGGCCTCACGGCAACCGTAGACGCTCCACGACGCGACCACCGATCAGGTGCTCCTCGATGATCTCGTCGATGTCTCGCTCGTCGACATACGTGTACCAGACCTCGTCCGGATAGACCACGAGGCAGGGCCCCTCATCGCAACGGTCCAGGCAGCCGGCCTTGTTGATGCGGACCTTGCCGCGACCGTCGAGACCGAGTTTCTTGCAGCGTTGCTTGGCATACGCCTGCAGTTCCTCGCTGCGGTGGTTGGCACAGCAATTGTCGGGCGCTTCCCGGCGATTGGTGCAGAAAAAGACGTGTTTGCGGAAGAAGCCCATTGGCGCTACTGTCCCCGGATCATGTCGACAGAATTTTCCGGAGGATTATCCGCCAACCGGACGCTCCTGTCCGGTTTCCCGGAACCGCTCTCGGCAACGGCCATTGCGCGACACTTGCGAACCGGCAAGCTGGAGGTCGAATCGGTCGCGACGACCGGGTCGACCAATGCCGACCTGATGACCCGCGCCCGCGAGCACGCATTCCGAATCCCGGTGCTACGCGTCGCCGGCACGCAGACGGGCGGGCGAGGCCGGCTCGGGCGCCGCTGGATCGATGGCGGCGCGTCCCTGCTGTTTTCGCTGGGCCTTTCATGGCGCAAGCACGCGGCAAGCACCCCCGAGGTCACGCTCGCCTGCGGCGTCGCCGCGGCCGAAGTGCTGCACGCGCAGGGCGTCCACGTCGGCATCAAGTGGCCCAACGATCTTCTGCTCGACGGGCGCAAACTGGCGGGCATCCTCTGCGAAATGACGGAAGACCCCGCTGGCGGCCGCAGCCTGATCATCGGCATGGGCATGAACCTGATTCTTCCGGCCGGCCTGCGCGAGGAGATCGATCAGCCGGTTGCGGAGCTTGCCGAGCGCGTCCGGCCCGACCGACTGCTTGCCGAGCGTGCGTGGTGGCTGGCACGGTTCGCCGACGCGATGCTGGCGGCGGCCCGAAAATTCGAGCGCGCCGTCGAGGATCCGCCTTGAAAACCGTGCTCCTCGACGCCGGCAACACCGCGGTGAAGTGGCGCATCGTTTCCCCGGATACGCCCTGGTCGGATGCGGATCCTCGCGGAACGATCGCGATCGACACGCCGCACCTCGCCGAGCAACTGCAAGATGCCTGTGCCAAGGCCGGCGGTTCACCATCGGGTGTCGCCGGCTGCTGCGTGGCGCCGCAGTGGGTCCAGGACGCAATCGACCGAGCGGCCATCGCGACGCTGGGACGGCCGGTACGATGGTTTACGGCCGCGGCACGATTCGAGTCTCCCGGCATTTCCCTCCATAACGGCTACCGCGACCCCACGCAACTCGGCGCGGACCGATGGCACGCGCTGATCGGCGCCCGCGCCGTCCGGCCACGAGGCACGCTGCTGGTGGTGAGCGCCGGCACCGCGACCACGGTCGACACGCTGACGGCCGACGGCCGATTCGTCGGCGGCGTGATTGCGCCGGGAATCCGCCTCATGCACGACGGTCTTGCCCGCGGCACGGCGCGCCTGCCGCACGCCGACGGGGCATATCGCGGTCATCCCGACAACACCGACGACGCGATGCGGACCGGAATCATTGATGCCCAGATCGGCTTGATCGAACGTCGGATCGGGCGCATCCGGACAGAGCGGGCCGCCGCATCGCATCGCGGCGACGATATCGACGACCGGCCGATCCACGTCCTGCTGTCCGGCGGCAACGCAGAACTGTTGTATAAGATTTGGGCGGACGCGCAGACCGGCGATCCGGCAGCGACGACAGTGACCCGGGCGGTGGAGCCCGACCTGGTGTTGCGGGGCCTCCGGATCCGATCGGCCTGCGAACTGCCGCTCTGAAGGGTCGCGGGCGCCGAACCAGCTGGCGCGGCAGCCCGCGCAACGTATCCGGATTCTTCGAGGCTCATGGTGAAAGTGCTCGTCGTTCTCCTCCTGGTCGCCAACGTCGTGGCGGCGGCCTGGATCTCCCAGCGAACACCGAACGACATCCTCCGCGAACCCGAGAGGATGACCGCGCAGATCGCCGCCGACAAGTTCCGCCTGCTCACCGACGCCGATCTCGCCCGCCTGCAAAAGGCGGCAGAAGCGGAGGCGAAGGCACGGGCGGCGGCCGCGGCGCAAGCCGCCGCGCCGCCGGCCACCCCGGCGGCCACACCTGCCGCCCCCCCGGCTGCTGCGGCGCCCGGCGGTGCGGCGGACCGATGACCGGCGATCGCGGGCCAGGCAAAGTCCACCTCGTCGGCACCGGCCCCGGCACGCCCGACCTGCTCACCGTACGCGCGGCAAAGCTGCTGCGGAACGCGGACGTCGCGCTCTACGACAGCCTCGTTTCGCCGGAAATTCTCGCGCTCCTGCCGGAGACCGCGCGCAAGATCCATGTCGGCAAGCGCCGCAGCCGGCATACGCTGCCGCAAGATGACATCAACCACCTGATGATCGAACTGGCGCGCAAGGGCGCCCGCGTGCTGCGGCTGAAAGGCGGCGATCCGTTTCTATTCGGGCGCGGCGGCGAGGAAGCCGAGGCGCTTGCCGCCGCCGGCGTCCCCTTCGAGGTGGTGCCGGGCATCACGGCGGCGGTCGGCGTGGCGGCAAGCGCGCGGATTCCGCTCACGCACCGGGCGCTGGCGCAGTCGTGCACGTTCGTGACGGGCAACCTGCGGGACGGTACGATGAATCTGGACTGGCCGCTGCTCGCGCGCGCACGACAGACCGTCGCGGTATACATGGGCCTCATGGGACTGCCGGTGCTGTGCGCGAAGCTGATCGAGCACGGCCGCAGCCCGGACACCCCGGCAGCCATCGTGCAACAGGGCACCACACCGCAGGAGCGCATCGTGATCGGGTCCGTGGCCACGCTGCCGGCGATGGCCGAGGCGGCGGGCCTCCGCGCGCCGACCTTGATCCTCATCGGGGAGGTGGTGGCGCTGCGGGACGCGCTGTCGCCAGACGCCGACGGCCATGTCGACACGGTGTCGTAACGCCGTCCGCGCCGGACCGGCCGCGACCACCATCGCCTTCGCGGCGGCACTGCTGTGCGGCGGTTGTGCGACGCCCGCGCAAGGCCCCACGGACCTTGCGCTCTGGCGGATCGTCGAGCGCGGCTGCAACGGCCGCGGCCCGCATGCCGCCGACCCGACCCTGCAATGCGAAGGCCGGCGGGGATATGCCGTACTCAAGGACCGTTGCGGCGCGACGCATTTCCTGTTGATTCCGACTGCGCGCCGCGTGGGCGTGGAGGCGCGAGCGCTGCAGTCGCCGACCGAACCGAATTACTTCGCCTGGGCATGGCGGGAACGCACCCACACCCTGCGGGCGGCGCGCGTCCGTTCCGGCGTCACCGTTCCCGATGACGATGTCGGCTTGGCGGTGAACTCGCGCTATGCCCGATCCCAGGAACAACTGCACATCCATATCGACCGGATCGATCCGGGGCTGCGCGTCCTGCTGCGCGCTCTGCCCACGCCCCTGCCCGCGGGCGCGACCCTCGAATGGAACGGCCATCGCTATCGGGTCGACCGGGTCGCCGATCTCACGCAAAGTCCGTTCCGGATCGCGGCCCGGGATTGGGGCGCGCGCACGCGCGACGAGCGTGCCCGACTGACCATCGCCGTGGTGCATGATGGAGACCGTGGGTTTCTCGTTCTGAGCGATGCGGCGACCTGGTGGCGTCTCGACCGCGGTCACGCGGAGGAGTTGCTCGAGCCGCGCCGATGTCGGTAGGAGGAATGATGGAAACGACGGAACCGATGGGGCCGGATTCGCGCGTGGACGGCGCGGCCGCGGCGCTCGTGCTGTTTTCCGGTGGACAGGATTCGACGACCTGCCTCGCCTGGGCGCTGAAGCGCTACGACCGGGTGGAAACGGTGGGCTTCGATTATGGCCAGCGGCATCGCATCGAACTCGATCAACGCGCCGTGCTCCGCGAGCGCATCCAGGCACTGTCACCCCGATGGCGCGATCGCTTGGGGCCGGACCACACGCTGGACCTCCCGGTCCTCGGCCGGATCGCGGACTCGGCGCTGACGCGCGAGCGGGCGATTTTCATGCAGGACAACGGGCTGCCGAACACCTTCGTTCCCGCCCGCAACCTCGTGTTCCTGACCCTCGCCGCGGCGCTCGCCTATCGGCGCTCGATCCGTACGCTGGTCGGCGGCATGTGCCAGACGGACTATTCGGGATATCCGGATTGCCGCGACGCGACGATCCGGGCCCAACAAGAGGCGCTATCACAGGGAATGGGCGAACCCATGGCGATCGACACGCCGCTCATGTGGCTGGACAAGGCCCAGACCTGGGCGCTCGCGCAAACACTGGGCGGCCCATCCCTGATCGACCTGATCGTCGAGCACACGCACACGTGCTACTTGGGGGAGCGGGGCGAACGCCATCCGTGGGGATACGGCTGCGGAACGTGTCCCGCATGCGCGCTGCGCGCGGACGGTTGGCGGCGCTGGTCGGTCGGGGAACGGGCCTCGCGATAACGATGTCGCGAATTCATGGCGCGGTTTCCCGCGCGCGGATCGCCGCAACCGTTTTCCGGATGATCTCGTCCAGGCCGAGGCAGCCCAACGCCGCGGTGGCGCGCCGCGGATCACCGTGGTAAACACCGTGCGCGGCGTCAAAGCGAACGCCCTTCGCATGCAGCAGGTTCGTCCGTACCAGCGCCGAATCGACCGCCAGCGACAACGATGTGTCGAGCAGGCCCGCGTGCGTGCCGAGTTCGTCGGCGCGATATCCGCGCGCGCGCAGGATTTGCGCGAACCCCTCGAACGACGCGTGAAAATATTCCGGAGGCGCCAGCACCCGCGTGCCGGGTGCCCACTTCCGGTTCAACCGGTGCGCCAGCCGCGCCACTTCCTTCCGATAGCCGCCGTGGTCGCCCAGGAACACGATGGTGCGGAAACCGTGGATGCGCAGACTATCGGCAATGGAGGTGAGCGTCGCATCGAACACCGCGGGCGGCACCGTGATCGTGCCCGGGAATCGCATGTGCGAGCTGGGCGGCTCGGTGGACCCTTCGGGAACGTAGGCCACGACGGGCGCGACGATCGCATTGCCAAGTTCCTGCGCGATCCGACCGCTGAGCCAGCGCACCCGCGCGTTATGTTTCCCCAAGACGATCGCCGGGCCGCTCTGTTCGGTGCCGCCGATCGGGATGATTGCGGTGGTTTTCCCCGCGCGGACTGCATCGCGCAGCTCCATCCAGGTCAGGTCCTCGAGATACACGGACCGGCCTGCGGCAACCGGCGCAGACGCGCCGGCGCACGCTGCGCCGGCCGGCTGGCAAACGCCGAGTACGCTCAGGAAGAATGTGGTCAGCGCCAGCGCGCAGGATCGGGACGACGACATTCCACTCAAGGAGCCGCTCCGTTGCTCTTGGCGGCACTGCCTGAGGGGGACGCAGCCCGGGGCATCATCGTGCCGTCCATCGCACCGCTACCGCCATCGCCGCAGGCGCAGCCGTATCCGGACATTGCGCCCGGCCCCCAGCCCATGCCGGGACCCATTCCCATACCCATGCCGCCATGTTCCCGCATCGTGGGACCGAAACCGTGTCCGAAGCGATGCCCGGCATACCGACTGGCCACTTCATCGAGCACTTCACGCTGATTCGTCGTCAGCACCTGCCGCAGTCCGGCCGTCGCCTTCGCGAGACGATCCAGATTGCGCGCCTGCTCGGCAGCGCGGTCGGCTCGCAAGCGCGCGATCGTCGCCGCATTCGCATCGGGACCGGGTAGCGGCGCGGTCATCATCTTCCAGTGGAATGTCATGACGTTGCGCAACGCGGCTTCGAACTTCTGCCACGCCGGCTCCTGCGACGCCTGGATCTCCAGACGATCGGCAAGGTTGTCCAGATGCCATTGCACATGGCGGGAAAACGCCGCCGTCATCGTCGTCGGCTCGGCTGGTGCGGCAACAGGCGGGGCCGCGACCGCGCTCAGCGCGAAACCGAAACCGGTTGCGAAGGTAAGGCTGAGCGCGACGCGGCGCAGAACGGAAAGAGGCAGGCGTTGCATGACAGGTCTCCGGGTGGTTCCGACACACCCGACATTAGACGAAGTTGGCATCACCGTGGCGTTTTGTCGGCGCATCGATACGAAATGGAACAAAACTTGCCGATTCTCATTATCGACGCGATTCGACTGTGGAACAATGTGTCGTCGATAAGAAGAGGGCCGTATGGATCCGCTCCCCCCCCGGCATGCCGATCGGCCGCGCCCGCCGCTGCCCGAGGGCATCGGTGCGCTGCCGCGCACGGCGGTCCGGATCGACACCGACGGGCGCATCCGCGATGCTGGCGCGACGGCGGCCGCCATGCTCGGATTCCGACCGCAGGAACTACAGGGGCGATCGCTGCGAGATCTGGCGGTGGAGGAATGGCGCGCGGCTGCGGATGTCGCGGTTGCGCGCATGCGCTTCGGCGCGGTGGACCAGTTCGAGCTTGCGTTACGTGGACGGAGCGGCCGCCGGACACTGGTAGAAATGACGGTGGGCGCGGGCGGAGCGGGGGGCGAGGCGCTCGTTTTCTGGGTCGAGCGCCGCCTCCGCCTGGTGGCCGACGCCGAGGAAATCCGACGGGCGCAACGGGCGACCTATGCCGTGCTCACCCGTTGGGATGCGCAACGCCGGCGCACGGCGGCCACCCTCGATAGCGAGATCGCACCGATCGTCGCGGCCGCCAAATACGCCGCGGAGGAAGGGCTGCGACAGGCGCAAAATGCCGGCTGGGACGTTGCGGCTCCCTTGCGGGAATCGATCGGGCGCCTGCGCGACGTGCTGATCGGGCTGCGGCGGCTTTCCGAAACGCTGCATCCCCGTCATCTCGAGGATCTCGGACTGGCCGACGCCGTGTCGGCCGAATGCCGTGCCGCGGAAGGGTCGGCGCCCGGCCTGCAGTTGTCTTGCGCGGTGACGGTGCCGGAAGATCGGATTCCCGCGCTGCGCAGCACCGACTTGATCCGGATCGTGGAGGAACTGCTGGACAACGTCGTGCGCCATGCCCATGCCCGTCATGCGCATCTCCGCCTGCAAGCGGATCGGGATGGAGTCAGTCTGACCCTGGAAGACGACGGCATCGGCTTCGACGCGCCCGCCGCCGAGGCGGCGTTCGGCACATCCGCGGCAGGGGGGGTCGGTTTGGGCCTGGTCCGCGCACGCGCCCAGGCAACCGGCGGGCGAACCACGGTGCAATCGCAGCGCAACGGCGGCACGACCGTCCGCATCGTCTGGCCGCTCCCCGAGGGGAGCGGCTGACGGCGCGTCCCGATATGGCCGCTGCATCGGCGCCGAGTCGGGTCAGCGGAGCGGGTCGAGCAGACCTCGTTCGCGTAGGAACTCCGCCAGTGCCGGGGCATCGCGCAAGCCGAGCTTGCGCATCAGGTTGGCGCGATGCTTCTCCACCGTCTTGGCACTAACCCGCAGATGGGCGGCGGCGGTGCGATTGGTGTAGCCCTGGGCGATGAGGCGCAAGATGTTGCACTCCTGCGGCGTCAGTCGATCCCATGGGCTGGCGTCGCCGCCGGCACGCACGTCTCCCCCCTGCCCGGCGGTCGTTCCGGCCGGCACACCGCTTGACAGCGCGGCCGACAGCGACGAGGAAACGAATTTTCGGCCGCGGGAAATGTCGCGCACAGCCCGCAGCAGGTCGTCGAGGGGATCGTGGGCCGCGATGAAGCCGTCCCATTCGGCACGCAGGACGGCGCGGACCATCTCGTCTGCCGTACCGTTCGTGGTCGCCAGGATCCGGCTGTGCGGCAGGCTGTTTCGGATGTGACGCAGGCTTGGGACCTGCCAAGTTCCCGGAGGAGAGAGGTCGACGAGGAGCACGTCCGGACCCAGCACACGGGCCTGCCGCAGGATCTCATCGCTGGCGGCGCAGGAACCGACCACGTCCAGGTCGGGATGGGAGGCAATGCACGCGCAGAGGCTGACGCGCAGCGGCGCGCTGCCGGAACAAATCAGGACACGACGGCGCAATGCATGCAT
This sequence comes from Pseudomonadota bacterium, assembly GCA_021825945.1. Taxonomy (GTDB): domain Bacteria; phylum Pseudomonadota; class Gammaproteobacteria; order Burkholderiales; family Burkholderiaceae_F; genus GJ-E10. The sequence continues at coordinate 359,247 of JAKAFN010000002.1, read as the reverse complement.
CGGCTTTCACCCGAATACTCAGGAATATGACGGATCTCCGGCGCCTCCGGCCGCGGCCGGGACATCCGGCGCCGCGGCGGTGACTGGCGGGAACTCGACGATAACCTGCAACCCACCCAGGGCGGAGTGCGCAAGCGCAATGTCTGCGCCGTGCATCTCCGCCACCGCGCGCACGATCGACAGGCCGATCCCGCACCCTTCGGCGCCGGCATTGGACAAACGGAAGAATCGCTCGAACACCTGTTGCCGCTGCGCCTCCGGAATGCCTGGACCGCTGTCTTCGACGACCAGGAATCCGCGTTTCCCGCGTGTGCCCGTGCGGACGCGGATGGTTCCCGAGACCGGCGTGTAGCGGATGGCATTGTCGAGCAGGTTGCGCACCAGGACGGCGATCCCGAACTCCGTTGCGTCGACATCGGCGGCATCAAATTCCTCGATGATCGTCTGCGACCGCCGGTCGGCCGAAAAACGAATTTCGTCGACGACGTGTGCCGCCACCAAATCGAGCTGCAACCGCACCGCCTGGGCGCGCAATGCGATCAGCCCGTCGATTCGGGACATCGTCAGCAGCTGGTCGACCATATGGGAGGTATGGTCGATCGACGACGCCAATCGGGCGAGCATGCGCTGCCGGCTGGCATCGTCACGCGCCAGCGAAGCCACCTGCGCCTGGATCTTGATGTTGGCCAGCGGGGTGCGAAGCTCGTGGGCGGCGGCGGCGGTAAAGCTACGCTCGACCGCCAAGGCATTTTCGATCCGGGAAAACAAGGAATTGATGGCCGCGACGATCGGCGTCAGTTCGAGGGGAAGACCGACGAGCGGAAGCGGACGCAAGTCGTCGGGAGACCGCTGGCGCAACTGCAACACCGACTCGTCCAAGCTGCCGGTCGCGGCGCGGACCATCCAGGCCCCGAACCCGAGCGGCACGGCCAGGGAAAACAGTAACGGGATCAACAACAGCGGCAAATCGGGAACCAAGTACACCGAACGCGCCGACAGCGGTTCGGCCATTTCGAGGATCTTGCTACCGTCGTCGGACGAAATCACGATGATGCGACTGCGCACGCCCCGCACCAGATCGGTGGAAAACCCTCTCCGGCGCAAGGGTGCGAAGGGCGTGCGTCCAGTGTGAACGCTGACCAACAGTAGTCGACCTTCCGGCGTCCAGATCTGGTAGTGGTAATGGGCCCCGACCGTCCGCGCGCCTTCGACGTGGACGATGCCCGCGCCGGCCGCCTCCAGCTCGGTAATTTCGTGGTCCGCGAAGGTCAGCAGCTCTTCCGCAATATCGCGCAGCCGATGGTCGAACAAGGCGTTGCTGATGTGGCGCGAGACGAAAAACGTCGCCGTCCCGCCGACCAGCCAGGCGATGGCAGTGACGCTCACCGTCAACACCAACAGGCGGCGACGCAGCGACCAGCCGGGCGCTGCCGGTGGGGACGCCGCGCGGCTACTGGGCATTCGGACTGAGACGGTAGCCGGTTCCCCGAACGGTCTCGATCAGGTCGCGGGAAAGTTTCCGACGCAAGTTGTGGACGTGCACCTCGATGGCGTTGCTCTCGATCTCCTCGCCCCAACCGTACAGTGCTTCCTCAAGCTGTTTGCGAGTGAGCACTCGCCCTCGATTTCGTAGCAAAGTATCGAGGATCCGATATTCGCGCTTGGTCAACTCCACGCGGCCTCCCCTCCACATGGCAACGTGATCACTGCGCGAAAGCAGCAACGATCCATATTCGAGCATGGCGTCCGTCCCGCCGCCCTGGCGCCGGGCCAGTGCGCGCAGCCGTGCCCCCAATTCGAGAAGATCGAACGGCTTGACCAGATAGTCGTCCGCGCCGAGATTCAGCAGGCGCACCCGATCGAGGACGAAACCGCGCGCGGTCAGCACGAGGACCGGCGTATAGTCGGACCGCTCGCGCCAACTGCGCAGGAGGCTCTCCCCGGGGATTCCGGGCAGGCCCAAGTCCAGCACGATGGTGTCGTATTTCTGCGCGATCAAGGCGGCGTCCGCGCTGGCGCCGTCGGTGCGCCAATCTACGGCAAATCCTTCCAGTTCCAGGCCATGTGCGGTAGAGGCGCCGAGGGTGGGATCGTCTTCGACGATGAGGGTGCGCACGATTGGAGTTCCTTTTTCGAGTTTGTTATCCATGCGACGCGGGGGCTCCGGGGAACTTCGCTCGAAACGGGATGTTCGAAGAGGAGGTCGGGCTGCAGTCCCGGAGAGTGGACGCGATGGACGATGGATATGGTACGAACCTGCCTTAATGCAATCTTAGTCTTGGGGTGGCTTGCAGCGGTTCCCGTCGCACGGGCCGCGATTCCGGGCGACCAGTTCGATCCGAACGCGGGATACGTACGGGCGGAACTGGTGTCGGAATTCAACGGCGTCGTACCCGGACAGACGGCGTCGCTCGGCGTGCGGCTGCGGCACGCCGCACACTGGCACACGTACTGGAAGGTGGCCGGCGATGCCGGCCTGCCGACCCGCCTGCGCTGGCAGTTGCCCGCGGGCTATGCCGCGGGGCCGATCCAGTGGCCGGCGCCGACCCTGCTGCGAGTCGGAGACCTCGCGAACTACGGATATGAAGGCGAAGTCCTGCTGCCGGTTTCGGTGCGGGTACCCGCCTCGGCCGTGCCCGGCACCACCGCACGTTTCGGGGTGCATGCCGACTGGCTGGTCTGCAACGACATCTGCGTCCCAGGCGAAGCGGACCTCACGCTGTCGCTGCCGGTGCGAAGGGCCGGCTCGCTGCTGCCGACGCCCGATGCGACGGAGTTCGCGACGACCCGGGCCCACATCCCGGTGCCGGGGGCGTTTCCGGGCCTGAAGGCGGCATGGGATGGAACACACATCGGCCTGCGCTTTGCCGGAACGGGTCCGGTGCCGGACAACCTGCGGTTCTTCCCGCTGGAACCCGGGCGGATTCAGGCGGCCGCCGAACAACGGCCGGCCTTCGCCGACGGCAGCCTACATCTGGATCTCGCCGCAGCAACTCCGATCGATCCGGCGTTCCATACTTTGCGCGGCGTCCTCGAATCAGGCGGCACGGCGACCGAGATCGCGGTCGCGATCACGGGAGCGCCGACACCCGGGGCGGTGGCCAAGACGACGGCGGCGAGCGCCTACGGCGCGGACGCGGCCGAAGCCGCGCAATCGGCCGAACTCGCGACGGACCTCATACCCGCCGCGAATCCTGCCGGATCGCCGCCAACTCCGTCGCCGGCGGACGGGGCGCTGCTGGTCGCGCTGGCCGGCGCGTTCCTGGGCGGCATCATCCTGAACCTGATGCCCTGCGTGTTCCCCGTGCTGTCGCTCAAGCTCATCGGCTTGGTTCGACATCGCGCCGAATCCCCCTCCCGCCTACGGGCCCACGGACTGGCATATGCCGGCGGCGCCGTGCTGACGTTCGTCGGGCTGGCAGGGGCGCTGCTGAGCCTGCGCGCCGCAGGAGCGCAAATCGGCTGGGGCTTCCAGTTGCAGTCGCCGGGCGTGATTGCGACCTTGGCCGGACTCTTTTTCCTGATCGGGCTGAATCTGCTCGGCCTGTTCGAATTTTCCTTCGGCGCGGGGTTGGCGAACGGTCGCCTGGCCCGCGCGCTGGACGGAGACGGCCCGCGCGCCAGTTTTGCAACGGGGGCGCTGGCCGTGCTCGTGGCATCGCCCTGTACCGGACCGTTCATGGGCGCCGCCGTCGGCTTCGCCGCTACCCAGCCTGCGGCGACGGCACTGATGGTATTTGCCGTCCTCGGCGCCGGCATGGCGACGCCCTACGTGATCGTGACGTTTTTCCCTCCCCTGCTGCGCCGGCTGCCGCGCCCCGGTCCATGGATGGCGCATTTCAAACACTTCATGGCGATTCCGATGTTCCTGACCTGCGTCTGGCTGCTATGGGTGCTGGCGCAACAGATTGACGCCAAAGGGCTCGTCGCGATGGCGGCGGCCCTGGCCGGATTCGGCCTGTTCGGCTGGGCGTTGGGTCGGGTACAGCGGGGCGGCCGGCAATTCCGGTGGCTTGCCGCCGTCGCAGCGGTCGCGGCATTGGCGGTGCCAGTCTCGTTTGCCGCTATGCCGTCGCAATCCGCATCCGTCCTGGCGACGACCGCCACAGCGGACCGCGACGGCTGGACCGACTGGTCTCCGCAGGCGCAGCAGCAAGCATTGGCGCAAGGGCGACCGGTGTTTGTCGACTTCACCGCCGCGTGGTGCATCAGTTGCAAAGCCAATGAGCACCTCGTGCTCCGGGACACGCGGGTCGAACAGGCCCTGCGCGCCCATCACGTCGCGCTGCTGCGCGCCGACTGGACGCGACGCAACGAAGCGATCGCACAGGAGCTGGCGCGTTTTTCCCGCAGCGGCGTACCGATGTACGTGGTCTACAACCGCTCGGGCGACCCGCAGTTGCTGCCCGAAATCCTGTCCACGACCGTGGTCCTGAACGCGCTGAACCGCCTGCAGTAACCATGTATAGGTCGATCGCCCTCAAGTCGACGGCGCCGATGCCGATACGGAGAGACGACGTCCCCCAGGTTTCTTCGAAAACAGGCACATCCCGATCATGGGCTTTCGGATCCTGCTCTCGCTGGCCGCGGCAATCACCTACGAATGGGTTGCCGGGCCGGAGACGCATTCGATGATGGAACTCGGCAGCGCCGTCATCCGGGTGACATGCGGGACGATGCTCGCGCTGGTGATCGCGGAAACCGCCCACGCGTTGTTCCGGGCGGTGATGACCCTCGACGACCGTCCCTTCGGAAGCCGGCAGAACACCCCGCAGCGCTGAGGGCAGCCGGGACGGACTGCCCGTCGGATCACTTCTTCTTCGCCAGCATCGTCCCGCGGCAATCCGGCGCGCCGCACAAACACCGATACTGCTTCTTCAACTTCTTCGTGATCTTCTCGTCGATGATCAGACAATAGTCGTAAACGAGTTCCTCGCCAGCATGGATGTCGCGCAGCGCCTCGACGTAGACGCGGCCGGATTCGGTTTCCGTCGTCTCGCAATTCGGAGCGCAGGAGTGATTGATCCAGCGCGAGGAATTCCCTCCGATCGAGCCGTCGATCACCCGTTTTCCGTCCGAAAGCGAAAAGAAGAACGTATGGCTGGGATCATCGGGATCGGACGGCGGGCGCCGGTCCGCCTCCTTCCAGGAAATGACCTCCCCCCGGTATTCGATGATGCGTTCCCCGGCATGGATCTCGCGAGCGGCATAGACCCCGCGGCCATGAATGCCGGAATCACGCACCATGATCTTGGCTTTACGGGCGGTGGACGCGGGGGCCGCCGCGGTCTTGGCAGGCTTGCGCGTCGGGACGGCCTTCTTTGCGGAGGACTTGCGGCCGTTGGAAACGGCCTTATCGGCACGCTTCGCAGTGGTCTTGCCAAGGGTCTTGACGGAGGGCTTGGGCATGGATCGGGAACCGGCTTGATCGGAATCGCGCCGAAGTATCGCATTAACTGGTACGGACTAATCCGTTTTCTCTTTCAACTTTTGCCGGCGGCGCGCCGATACAGTAGACATCCTGCTGGAAAAGTAGACGGAGTAGCGCCTTGTTTGATTTCCCTCCCAGATCGGAAGATGCCTCGCCAAGCGACGATCCGGGTTCCGGTGTGCCGCTCGCGCTCGACTCCCTCGCCATGCGATGGCAGATGCTCGTCGGCCAGAGCCGGCGTCCGATCGGCGTGCGCCTGTCGATGCGCTCCCGCGGCGCAGTCGACGCGGCACCGCTGTCGGGGCTGATGAGCAGTGTCGTGCGCGGATTCACCGACGGCGACAACGGCGTATTTCCGCATGGTCTCGTCCTGCTCGCCCCGCACGGCTTTCGGTACGACGCTGCGATGGCGCGCTGGACCGCACCGCGGAACGTCCTGATCGAAGTTCCCGAGGGCGAACTGGACGACGAGGAACGGACGCGCGTCCGTTTCGAGACCCGGCGGCAAGGCGTACGCCACGCCCTGCGGGCAAACGGCGCGCTGCCGGAACGCGAATGCCTGCCGTTCTTCCAATACGTCATCGGACATGGTGCCGACCTCCGGGCGGGTGCGGCAACGCTGCCGGTACCGCTGCTGTCGCTCGATTCCGGCTCGATCGAGCAGGCGTCTGCGGCGCTGGACGGCGGCGCGCATGCCGTCGTCGGATGGCCTCTCGGTCCCAAGATGCCGGATGCGGAACCCGGATTTTCCCCGTCGCAGCGGGCGATCCTCGAACTCGTGCGACTGGTGCAGACCGATGCCGATCTGCGCACGGTCGAGCAGGTCTTCGAGGCCGAACCCCTCCTGGCGTACATGTTGCTCACGCTGGCGAACAGTCCCGCATTCCGCCGCGGCGGACCGACAACCTCGCTGCGCCAAGCGGTGGCATCGATCGGCTACGGCCGCCTCGTCAAGTGGCTGGTCCTGCTGCTGGCGATCTCCAATCGCGACGGCCAGAACACTCCCCTGATCTTCGCCTCATTGGTGCGCGCCCACTGCATGGAAGCGCTGGTGCTGGCCGCAACCCGATCGACCGCCCAGGGGGACGAAGCATTCATCGTCGGCGCCTTCACGCTGCTGGACCGGATCATCGGCCAGAATCTCGATGTGCTGCTGCGCGAGATCGACCTGCCGGAAGCCGCGAACGCGGCGCTCCTGCAGCGCCACGGGCCGCTCGGGCCGTACCTCGACACCGTGCTCGCACTCGAAGCAGACGCCGAAGAGTCGGGCGCAGTCGAGGCCGCGCTGCCGGTCGACCCCGATCTCCTCAACAAGTCCCTGCTGCGCGCCATCTCGATGGCGGATTCGATGTTGGCGCTGGTCTGACCCTGTCTATTCCGCCGCCACCGCCTTCTTCGCGCGCGATGCCGTTTTCCGCGCCGCAGGCCGCTTCCCGGCAACTCCGTCGCCATCCTTCTCCGCCGATGCCGCAGCCGCGCGAGGCTCGAACTCGAACCCGATGGTGCCGTCCGGCTTGATCAACAGGAATGCGGCGAACTTGCGCCGCGTGCGATTGGATACGAAACCACGCAGCAAGTCGGTACGACCCTGGGTGAGCAGCTTGCGCATCTGCTCCGGCTCGATTGGCTGCTGCAAGATGACGCGCCCGGAACGGAAATCGCAAGTGCGCGCCGGTCCGACCGATTTCTCGCAGACATAGGCCATCGGTTGCTCGAACACCCCCGCGCCGCACTTCGGGCACGGGCCAAGGGGAGTCAGTCCCGTGAAATCGACTGCGCCACCATCTTGCGCGTCGCCCGGGTTACCAAAATCAAACTCCAGTTTGAACTCCGGCGAAAGCTTCAACACCGCGGAGAACGGCCGGCCCATCTTGCTGCGAAAGCCGGCCAGGGGCCCGATCTGGCGGTCGCGCAACAACTGCTCGACCTCTTCGATCTCGAACGTGCGACTGCCCGGATGCTTCGGAATCGAAAAATCGCAGCGGGTACAGGCAAAGCGGCGATAGTTCTCTTGGACCACCGCGCCGCATTTCGGACACGGCGTACGCAAGGTGGCGTAGTCACCCGGCACGGTGTCCGACTCATAGCTCTTGGCTCGCTCGACGATCCGGCTGGTCATGGTCGCAATGTCGCGCATGAACGTCGCGCGATCGAGCGCTCCGTGCTCGATCATCGCCAGCCGCTGCTCCCACTCCCCGGTGAGCTCCGGCGCCGTCAACTCGTCGACACCCAGCCCGCGCAACAGCGTCATGAGCTGGAAGGCCTTCGCGGTCGGATGCAGTTCGCGCCCGTCCCGAACCAGGTACCGCTCGGTGAGCAGCCCTTCGATGATCGCGGCTCGCGTAGCCGGCGTTCCCAGACCCTTACCCTCCATCGCCGCGCGCAGTTCGTCGTCATCGACCAATTTCCCCGCCCCCTCCATCGCCGACAACAAGGTCGCCTCGGTATAGCGGGCCGGCGGCTTGGTCTGCAGAGACAAGGCGTCGATCGATTCGGTGCGGATCGGCTCTCCGGCCTCGATCGCAACCAGCGCTCCCTGCTCGGACTGCGCGTCGCGGCCGTGGATCTCGAGCCATCCGGGTTTGACCAGCACCTTCCCCTCGGTCTTGAATCGGTGCCCTTGCACCTCCGTGAAGCGCGTGGTGACGAGATACTCCGCGGCCGGATAGAAGATGGACAGAAACCGCCGAACGACGAGGTCGTAGATGCGCCACTCCGGTTCGGACAGCGTTCCCGGCGCCTGCAGGGTCGGAACGATGGCGAAGTGGTCCGACACTTTCGAATCGTCGAACACGCGCTTGTTCGGACGCACCCAGTCGTTCTGCAGGATGGTTGCCGCGAACCCGCCGTATTGCGCGAAGCCCTCCGCGCCGGCCTCGGCCGCGCTTCTGGCCTTCGATCGCCCACGTCCGGGCTGGGAGGAAGCCCCCTCGGTCATCAGTTGCAGCGTCTGCTTCACGACCTCGATGTAATCCTGCGGCAACGCGCGCGAATCGGTCCGGGGGTACGTCAGCACCTTGTGCTTTTCATATAGTGCTTGCGCAAGCGCCAGCGTGTTCTTGGCGGAAAAACCGAAGCGGGCGTTGGCCTCGCGCTGCAATGACGTGAGGTCGAAGAGCAGGGGTGATTGCTGGGTCGCCGGCTTGGACTCTTCCGTGACCGTTCCGGTCCGGCCGCGGCAGGCGGCGACGATTGCGTCGGCGTCGGCACGGTTCCAGAGCCGCTCCGCTCGGGCTTCGGTGTCATCCTCCGGCTTCTTGAACTTGGGGTCGATCCATCGCCCTTCGTACGTGCCGGCTCGACAGGCGAATTGCGCGCGTACCTCCCAGTAGTCGCGCGGCAAGAACTTCCGGATGCGATCCTCCCGATCGACGACCACGGCAAGCGTCGGCGTCTGTACCCGGCCCACGGTGGTGAGGAAGAATCCGCCGTCCTTGCTGTTGAACGCCGTCATGGCGCGCGTGCCGTTGATTCCCACCAGCCAGTCGGCTTCCGAACGGCACCGGGCGGCGTCGGCCAGCGGCTGCATCGCCTCATCCGAACGCAGGTGCGCAAAGGCATCCCGGATCGCGGCCGGGGTCATCGACTGCAACCAAAGGCGTTGGATCGGCTGCTTGGCGCCGGCATGCTGGACGATATAGCGAAAAATCAGCTCACCTTCGCGGCCCGCGTCACAGGCGTTGATGAGCGCGCCGACGTCCTTGCGCTTGACGAGTTTGGTGAGCAGTTTGAGGCGCGCCTCGGAGCGTTCGATCGGATGCAGCGCAAAATGCGGCGGAATGACGGGCAGGTGGGCGAAGCTCCACTTGCCCCGCTTGACTTCATATTCTTCGGGTGCGTGCAACTCCAGGAGATGGCCGACCGCGGACGACAGGACATATTCGTCGCTTTCAAAATAGTCCTGCTCTTTCGTGAAGCCGCCGAGCGCGCGCGCGATGTCGGCAGCAACCGAGGGTTTTTCCGCGATGATGAGGGTCTTTTTGCTCATGATGGGGTCGGCACGCGTCGGCTCCGGTAAGCCCGTTCCTTTTTTTCAGGATAACAAACTGCGGCGACCGGCTCGTCCCCCCGATTCGGCGCCGAATCCGGGCCTACACCAGTCGCTGGTAACGATTCCCAGGCAGACGCTCCACCTTTCCCATCAACTCGAGTTCCAGCAATGCCGCGGCGAGGCTTCCCGGAGCTTCGCGCAAGCGGGTCGCCAAGGTATCGAGGTCGATCGGGTCGTACCCCATCGCCGCAAGCCGACGATCGGCACCCGATCCCGGCGGAGCGGGCTGCGTCGTGAGATCGAGCACACCGGCATCAGGGAGTTCCTCGAGGATGTCCTGCGCCGACTCGACGAGCTTCGCGCCGTCACGGATCAGACGATGGCAACCACGGTGCATCGGGGCGTGAATCGATCCAGGCAGCGCAAACACCTCCCTGCCGAGATCGGCAGCCCAACGGGCCGTGATCAAGGATCCCGAGCGCAATGTCGCCTCGGCGACCAGGACACCGCGGGCGAGGGCGGCGATGATGCGGTTGCGCCGAGGAAAGTGATCGCGGCGGACGCCCGTTCCGGGCGGAAATTCGGCAATCAGCAGCCCATCGCGCTCCAGCGCCTCGGCGAGCGACCGATTCGATGGCGGATACACGATATCGATCCCCGTGCCGAGGACGGCGATCGTCCCGCCGCCGGCATCGAGCGCCCCCCGGTGCGCAGCACTGTCGATGCCGCGCGCCATGCCGCTGACGATGCAATAGCCAACCCGGGCCAGATGACTGGAAAACGCGCGCGCATTGGATTTCCCCTGCTCGGTGGCATTGCGACTGCCAACGATGGCAAACGCGGGCGCGCGCAGCAGATCGCGGCGACCGGCCCCGAAAATTGCGGGCGGCGGATCATTGAGGTGCAACAAAGACGACGGGTAGTCGGCATCGCCGCGGGTCAGCACGAAACGTCCCGCGCCACCGCACAGCCAACGCTGCAGGACATCGGGGGCCGCTTCCCGTACCGGCCCGCCGTCAACCGTCGCCCCAAATCGCACGCCGACTCCGGGGTGGGGAGATGGTTTACTGTGCGGCCGCCATGTCCGCCGTCGACTCCGTGTCGCCGGGCTGCTGAAAATAGTCACCGACGCGCACCGGATTGGTCGCCGTCATGAGCAAAGCATAGGAAACCCCGTCGAATACCCGAAACACGAACATGCGCCCGGCATGGACATCGGGAAGGCGCACACGCTCTCGATCGGAGCGCGTCTGGTCCACGATGGTCGCCCCCGGCTGCAGCACGGTCAGCACATCGCCGATCTCCAAACCGTCACGCGCGCCGCGATCGATCGCCACGACGCTGTCCGCGCCGACACTGGTTACGCCGCCATAGACGGCGATGATCCGCCCATGAACCGGCTTGTCGGGACGCCGGGGAACATACGCGATGAGATCCTGATGCTCGATCGGAACCAAGCGGTCGCCCGCCCCGATCTCGCGGACGCTATCGAGGATCCGCAATTTCGAGATCGGCCCCGCCTGGATCACCTGCGCCGTGCCCAGATAGCGCGCCTCGTAGGCGATGGGCTTTTTGTGTGCGACGTCATCCGGCTCGTACATCGGCTCGGCCGTACCGAATACGTGGTACGTTTGCGCCGCATCCTTGGGAATTCCACGGGCGTAGAAAAAATCGTTCACGCCGAGATACAGCCGGTCATCCTGGGTCGCGATGACTTCGGGAAACTTGTCGAGTTCGAACGCGCTCACCACTCTGCGTTGCGAAAGGAACGGCTCGATCAGGTTGTTGGGAATGCTGGAAATCGGCTTGGCCGAGGTCGGACCGAGGTCCCGGATACGCGGGCTCAGCTTCACGATCTCGAAGACCGAGCCATTACCGGCCGTACCCGCCGATGCGATCCCGGATCGATCCTCCCCCGCACCGCCCTCCAACATCAACTGCGCGCGGCCGTTCGTCTTCACCAATACCAGAACCTGGCCCGGATAGATCCAGTGGGGGTTGCGGATCTGGCTGCGATTCATCCCCCACAACTCGGGCCAGCGCCAGGGAGCGCGGAGGTAACGCGAGGCCAGGGCCCACAGGGTGTCACCGCGCTGGACGACATGCCGGTCCGGGGCATCGGGCGCGAGCGCCGAGAGCGGCACTCCCGCGCGCGCGACCTGATCTGCGATCGCTCGCTGGCCGGCCGTGACCGCATCGGACCGGGGTGCCGCCCCGGCAGCGAGCGCGCACGGCAGCAGAGCGGTGACAACGGTCACCCGCAGGATCGAAGCCGCCCTCCCCGATTGCGCGCGGATCCGCGCCTGGAGGCGGATCGCCGGCGAGGTAGACTCGCGGGCGGGGACGAAGCGGCGGCAGCGCGCATTGCGCGGGCAATCTTCGGGACTCATCATGTTCGGATCGACCCTATTTTTGATGTAACCCGCCCTTCCGGCGAAAGCAGGCCCGACCCGCAAGGCCCGGCTGCAAGAGGAGCGGTGCGCGCATCGTACCGCTACGATAGCGGGTTGAAGCGGAAATTTTCTACCGAATCCGGTACTGCCACAATCGATCCGACGCCGATCCCACCCCGGATCAGCGCCTGGAATGGTCAGTCCGGACGGATGATGAATGGATCGGACTGCGGCGAGCATGATTCCAGCCAAGCTGGAATTCGCAGAAATCCGGGATGGTCCGGGGCGCGTCGCTGCCGGGTTTTTGCGCGGAGGTCCTAGCACTTCGCGGTTGGATGGTTTTGGCGGTTGGATGGTGTTATGGCGATCTTGACGATATTGGAATATCCGGACCGGCGCCTGCACAAGGTGGCGCGGCCCGTGACGGCATTCGACGACCGTCTGCATAAGCTGGTCGCGGACATGACGGAGACGATGTACGCCGCCAACGGCGTCGGTCTGGCAGCGACGCAGGTCGATGTTCATGAGCGGGTGGTGATACTGGACCTCTCGGAAACGCGGGGCGATCTGCGCGTGTTCGTCAATCCTGCGCTGACATGGATCTCCCCCGAGACCGCCGAAGGTGAAGAGGGCTGCCTGTCCGTTCCCGGGATATTCGACAAAGTGACTCGGCCTGCCAAGGTGCGCGTGCACGCGCAGGATGCGCATGGCAACGCATTCGAGCTCGCTTGCGAAGATCGGCTCGCCGTGGCGATCCAGCACGAGATCGATCATCTCGACGGCAAGGTGTTCGTGGAAAAACTGTCGCTGCTCAAGCAGGCGCGGGCGCGCGCCAAGCTGCGCAAGCGGCACACCGAGGAACAGCGCGAACGACAACGGGACCCGCATCGCGTGGCCCGGCGCGAGCCGACAGGCCTGTGAGCATGACCGGACGGCCGATGCGGATCGCCTATGCGGGCACCCCCGCATTCGCGGCGACGGGGCTTGCGGCGCTGCTCGACGCCGGCTTCGATGTCGGCCTGGTCCTATCCCAGCCGGATCGCCCTGCCGGCCGGGGGCAGCGATTACAGGCCAGTCCGGTCAAGATGCTCGCCTCGGAGCGGGGTATCCCGGTCTGCACGCCGGCAAGCCTGCGTGCAGACCGTGGCGGCGACGATGCCGTGATCGCACGGGATCGCCTGCGGGCGTTTGCCCCCGACGTCCTGGTCGTGGCCGCCTACGGACTGCTGCTGCCGGAGGATGTTCTGCAGTTGCCGCGGGGAATTTCCGCGGGAGCCGAGCGGGTGACCGCGGTGAACATCCACGCCTCGCTGCTGCCACGCTGGCGCGGTGCCGCACCCGTCGTGCGCGCGATCGAGGCCGGTGACGTCCGCACCGGCATCACCATCATGCAGATGGATGCCGGCCTGGACACCGGGCCGATGCTCCGCTGGGAATCCGTAGCCATCCCGCCCGATGTCTCGGCCGGCACGCTCACGGAGCAACTGGCGGACCTGGGGGGGCGGTTGGTGGTGGAGACCCTGCGCGCGCTCGCGCGCGGGGAGGTCCGGCCGCGAGCACAACCGGTGGAGGGCGTGACCTATGCCGCCAAGGTCCGCAAGAGCGAAGCCTGGATTGATTGGCGGGAGCCCGCCGTGCGTCTCGCGGCCCGCGTCCGGGCCTTCGATCCCTTTCCGGGCGCGTGCGGCAGCATTGCCGGGCAGACGGTCAAGTTCTGGCTTGCACACCCGGTCGACCGACCGTCCGGAGCCGCGCGTCCGGCCCCCGGTACGGTACTCGCCGCAGACTCCGCAGGGCTGGTGGTGGCCACCGGTGATGGCGGACTGTGCATCACCCGACTCCAGCGTCCCGGCGGTCGGCGCATCGACGCGCGGGAGTTTCTCGCCGCAGTTCCGCTCACGGTCGGAACGATACTGGCCTCGGCGCCCACGCCGGGCTCCGACGGCGTGCAGGGGACGCATTGATGGAGCCCACGCCGGTGGACGACCTGGACAACCCGCCCGGCAACCCGGAGACTCCCACCGTAGCCAGCCCGCCGCTCGGCCGCGTCCTGATGCTCGCGGCACAGGCGTGGTCCGGCTTTCGGGCCGGACAATCCTTGGACCGGGCGCTGGACGCGGTGCTGGATGGGAGTCGAAACGCCTCGGCCGCGCTCGCCGGCGCGCTGCGCGACGTCGCGACCACGGCGGTGCGCCGGTTCGCGACGACGGAATTCCTGTTGGCCAAGCTTGCGCACCGCCCGCCCGATCCGGAGGTGCGCGCCCTGTTCTCCGTCTCCGTGGCGCAGTTGCTGGCCGGCGCCTACCCCGATTTCACCCTGGTCGACCAGGCCGTGCGCGCGGCGCGGGCACGCGAAGCAACGGCAGCCGCGGCGGGATTCCTGAATGCGCTGCTGCGCGAGTTTTTGCGCCGCCGGGAAGAACTCGTGCGGGAGGCCGAGCAAGATCCGGCGCGCCACGGCAACGTGCCATCCTGGTGGCTGGCTCGGCTGCACCGGGAATACGGCGCGCGCCGGACGCAGGAAATCCTTTCCGCTCAGCGTGGGGAGCCGCCTTTGGTCCTGCGCGTCAACGTGCGCAGGACGACGGTTCCCGCCTACCTCGACCGCCTGGCGAAGGATGGGCTCGCGGCGAGCCGCGCCGGGGAATCGGCGGTGTGGCTGCATCGCGCGCTGCCGGTAGAACGCATCCCGGGGTTCTCCGAGGGCTGGGTTTCGGTGCAGGACGCGGGCGCCCAGCTCGCTGCGCCGCTACTCGGGGTCGCGCCGGGCATGCGGGTCCTGGATGCCTGCGCCGCGCCGGGCGGCAAGACCGCGCACCTGCTCGAACTCGGCGATTGCTCCGTCGACGCCGTCGAGCGCGACCCGGAACGGGCCCGCCGGATCGACGCCAATCTCCAGCGGCTGGCGTTGTCCGGGCCGCAGGTACGCGTGCTGGTGGCCGATGCACGGAGTCCGGGGCGGTTCTGGGACGATCGGCCGTACGACCGGATCCTGCTCGATGCCCCTTGCACCGCTTCGGGGATCGTGCGTCGCCACCCGGACATCGTATGGTTGCGACGTCCGGGGGATGTTGCGAAATTGGCAACGCAACAGGCGAAATTACTGGATGCCTTGTGGCCGCTCCTCGCGCGGACTGGTAGATTGCTCTACGCAGTCTGTTCCATCTTCCCGGAAGAGGGGCGACAGCAAAGTGTGTCGTTTGTCGAGCGCCACCCCGACGCCCGGATCGTTCCGTTGCGGCAGGACGAACCCGGCGGGTGGCAGTTGCTGCCCCGTAGCGCACAGGCCGCACCGATGGAATTCGAGTACAACAAACAGCCGGTATTCCAGGACGGTTTCTTCTATGCGCTGCTGGAAAAGGTTTGACGCCCGGGCGGACGTGGCGGCGGCTCGCCGCTGCGCGCTTGCGTTCGCCTGCGCGGCGGCCTTGTCGCTGCCGTGCGCCGCGCAGGCGTCTCCGGGTGAAACCGATGGCGCCGTGGCCACCGTGGTGGTGCGGCACGGTAGCGACCCGGGAACCTTCGTCGATGCGCAGTTTGCCTTCGCCATGCCGCCATCGCTGCGCTCGGCCGTCGATCACGGAATCGCTCTGTATTTCCGCATCGAGGTTCAGATTCGGCGCTCGCGCTGGTACTGGTTCGATAAGAACCTGCTCGACCGGACGATCGAGTACCGCTTGAGCTACAGCCCGCTGACGCGCCAGTACCATCTGTCACGAGGTGGGCTGGCTTTGCCGTTCGACACCCTGGACGACGCGGTGGCGACGATGCGGCGCGTGGCGCATTGGCGGGTCGGGGACGCAGCGCTGCTGGACGACAGCGTCGAGCATGTGCGTGCCCGCATCCGCATGATGCTCGACACGTCGATGCTGCCCAAGCCGTTCCAAGTCAATGCGATCACCGACCATGACTGGGACTGGACGTCCGGTTGGGAAGAGTGCGTGATCTCGGTTTCCGGAGCGCCTTGAGCGCACACCCCACCGCGCACCCGCCTCACACGCCCCCGCGTCTGCCATATGTCCCGTGTTCTGCGGTACTCCCTCATCGGGGCCTTGGCCCTGGCGGGGGCGTTGCTGTTCGTCCTGATGTCGGCAAGCGCCAATTCCCGGGCATTCGAGCGGGACTACCCCATTCTCCTGGCTGCGAACGGTGCACTCGCCTTCGTGCTGTTCACGGTCGTCACCGGGCTGGCGGTGCGCCTGTTGCAGCGCGTGCGCGCACGGGTGTTCGGCGCGCGACTGATGGCCCGCTTTGCCATCGCATTCGCGCTGATGGGCGTGCTGCCCGGCGTGCTCGTTTACGTGGTGTCGTCCCAGTTCCTGCTGCGTTCGATCGAGTCGTGGTTCAACGTCAAGGTGGAAGGGGCGCTGGAATCCGGGTTCGCACTCGGGCGCGCCGTGCTGGCGGCACAACGCGAAGAGCTCCATGCCAAAGCGCGCACGATGGCGCAGGAACTGGCAGATACGCCGACGCCGGAACAGGGCGCCGCGTTGGCCCGCCTGCGCGAACGGGCGGGCGCCGATCAAGCGCTGATCGTCCAAGCCGGCGGCCAAGTGGTCTGGGCCAGCACCGCCCGGAAATTCCAGCTCGCATACTTCCTTCCCTCCACAAGCACCTTGCGTAGCGCGCTCGCCACCGGCGGATACGCCGCGATCGAGGGCGATGAACTATCGACTGAGCCGGGCCGCGGCCTGCGTGTCCGCGTCATCGTGCCGATTCCCGGCAACCCGTTCGAATCGGGCGAACCGGCCGGTCACGACAGGTCGGCGGCTTCCTACCGGTTCGCCCCGCCCCCGCACCCGCAAGGCGGGTTGCGGCCATCCACCGGGATGGGTTCGATCCGGCTCGACGAACCGCGCCTGCTCGAACTCGTCCAAGCCGTACCACCGACCATCGCGGCCAATGCCCAGGCGCTGCAGACCGGCTACGGCGACTACCAGGAGCGCTCGCTGGCACGCCTCGGCCTGCAACGGATCTATCGCCTGACGCTGACACTCACCCTATTGCTGGCGGTGTTCGCTGCGATTGCCGCCGGAATGATGCTGGCGGGCGCGATGACGGCGCCCCTGGTGGAACTGGCCGCAGGGACGAAGGCGGTCGCCGAAGGCGATTTCCGCCCGGTGCGGGAGTTCCGCGGCAATGACGAACTCAACCTGCTTCCGCAGTCGTTCAACGCGATGACGCGCCAACTGGAAGAGGCCCGCAACGCCGTCGAAACCCGCTCGCGCCAACTCGAAGCGGCGCGCGCCTACCTGGAGAGGCTGCTCGCCAACCTCTCTGCCGGCGTGATCGTCCTGGACCAGCACTTCGCCATCGTCACCGCCAACTACGGCGCAGCGCGAATTCTCGGAACCTCGCTGGCATCTCGCGTCGGCCGATCCCTGCACGACGAAATTCCCCTTCTTGCAAAGGAGGTTTCCCGCGCATTCCACGATCAAGCCTTGGCCGCGACACCCAAAGATTCCTGGCAGCAGCAGATACATGTACCGCGCGTCGGCGGCGACATCGGTGCCGAGCCGCTGGCCCTGCTGGCGCGCGGATCGCGGCTGCCGCTGGAGGATGGGCTGGGATACGTCGTGGTGTTCGATGACATCACGCAGGTCATCTCGGCGCAGCGCGCCGTCGCTTGGGGCGAGGTGGCGCGGCGACTCGCGCACGAGATCAAAAATCCGTTGACGCCGATCCAACTCGCCGCGGAACGGCTGCGCATGAAGCTCGCGCCGGTTCTGCCGCAAGAACACTGTGCCGTTCTCGATCGCGGCACGACGACGATCGTCAACCAGGTGGCGGCGATGAAGCACATGGTCGACGAGTTTCGCGACTATGCCCGCCTGCCCGCGGCCCGCCTCGCCCCCCTGGACCTCAATGCGCTGGTGGAAGAAATCGGCTCGATGTATGGCGCGGAGACGGCGGCAGACGCAGGAAACGGGGTTGGCGCCGCCTCGGCGGCGGACACCGGGAGCAACATGATCCCCCGGGTTACACTGCACCTGCATCCCGACGTGCCTCGGGTCGAGGCCGATGCCGAGCAACTGCGGCAGGTGATCCACAACCTGATCGGCAACGCCATCGAATCGATCGCCGGCGCGGCAGCGGATCGGCTCGTACGGGGAGAGAGACCGGGGGTCGTGGTCGTGCGCACCGAAGTGGTCCGTGCGGCCCCGCCCGGCAGATCGGGGGCCGAGGCGGCACATCCGGCGGTTCGTCTGTCCATCGAGGACAACGGCCCCGGCTTTCCTACGAATATACTTCGCCGTGCGTTCGAACCGTACGTTACGACGAAGCCGCACGGAACGGGATTGGGTTTGGCTTTGGTGAAGAAAATCATTGACGAGCACGGCGGGACGATCGAGATCGTCAACCGGGATCGGGGTGGCGCAGTGGTAACGGTCCTTTTGCATCGGCTTTCGGAGCCAGCAGCAGCCGCGGACGCTGTTTGACGCAAGCGAAGCAGGTCATGGCGAACATACTGGTTGTCGACGACGAAGTCGGAATTCGGGAATTGCTGTCGGAGATCCTCTCGGATGAGGGGCATGTCGTGGTGACTGCGGAAAATGCCGCGCGCGCGCGGATCCACCGGGAACAGACGCCCCCCGATCTGGTGCTGCTCGACATTTGGATGCCGGACACCGACGGCGTGACCTTGCTCAAGGAATGGGTGGCCGCAGGGCAGTTGCACGCTCCGGTCATCATGATGTCGGGACATGCGACGCTCGAGACCGCGGTGGAAGCAACCCGCCTAGGTGCGCTCGACTTCCTGGAGAAACCGATCACGCTCTCCCGCCTGTTGAGCGCGGTCCGCGACGGTTTGCGACACCGCCAGCCGCGGCGGGAACCTGCGAACCTCGCGAGCGCCGCCGGCGGCAACGTTCCGGACCCGGGCGACACGTCGGGAAACGGTGCCACGCCGGCATCGTTTCCCGACGTGTCGCCGGCGCAGAGCGATGCTGCAGCAGCACTGGGCATCAACCTGGATCAACCCTTGCGCGATGCCCGCGACCAGTTCGAGCGGATCTACTTCGAGTATCTCCTGGCCAAGGAAAACTACAGCATGACCCGCGTCGCCGACCGGGCTGGGCTGGAACGCACCCATCTGTACCGCAAGCTCAAGCAGTTGGGCGTGGAACTAGGCCGAGGCGCACGGCGTACCGAGCGCTATGAGGGGCCGGCCGAAACCGAGTTGTAAAGGCGGGTGATCCGTCATTGCGAGGCCCGTAATGACGAACTGCGGGGATTGCTCGCTCGCAAGGGAAAAGCAAGGCGCTTGCAGGGCTCGCGTTGACGGCGACATTTCATGAGCAAATGAATTTGATCCGTGTACGGGGTGCGCGCAGCCACAACCTGCGTGACGTCGACCTCGACCTGCCGCGCGACCGATTGATCGTCATCACCGGCCCATCGGGATCGGGCAAGAGCTCGCTGGCCTTCGACACACTGTATGCGGAAGGACAGCGCCGGTACGTCGAGTCGCTGTCGGCATACGCGCGCCAGTTTCTGCCGCTGATGGAGCGGCCGGACGTCGATTCGATCGAAGGCCTGAGCCCGGCGATCGCGATTCGGCAGGCGCGCGCCACCGGCAATCCGCGTTCCACCGTCGGTACGGTGACCGAGATTCACGATCACCTTCGCCTGCTGTTCGCCCGCGTAGGCGAACCTCACTGTCCCGACCATCCCGACGTTCCGCTTGCGGCGCAGAGCGTGGTCCAGATGGTCGATGCGGCCATGTCACGTCCCGCCGGCACCATGCTGCACATTCTCGCGCCGCTACGGAAGGAAGACGGCGAGCCGGCGGCCACCCGGATCGACGACCTGCGCGCGCGCGGCTTCGTCCGGTTCCGGGTCGACGGAATGATCGTGGATGCGGATCGCATGGCCACGGTGGCGGCGGGTGCGACGCCGCGACTCGAGGTCGTCGTCGACCGTCTGCGCGCCAATTCGCAAGCCCGATCACGCTTGGCGGAATCCCTCGAAACCGCGCTCCAGCTAACCGATGGAACCGTGCTGCTCGTCGAACCCGAGACCGGTACCGAAACCCTGTTTTCGAGCCGGCACGCATGCGCACGGTGCGGCTACACCGCGCCCGTGCTCGAGCCCCGCCTGTTCTCGTTCAACAATCCGGCGGGTGCGTGTCCTCGCTGCGGCGGGCTCGGTATGGTGGCACGCGACAGCGCCGGTACCGATCCCGTGCCGGATGCGGCCGGCTCGGCACTCGATCGCTGCCCGGACTGCGGTGGCGTCCGCCTGCGCCGCGAGGCGCGCTTCGTGTTCGTCGGAGAGGGGCCGCAACGGCGCGCGATCCATGAAATCGAGACGATGCCGGTGACCCGGGCCCGCGCCTACTTCGAAACACTAGCGATCGCCGGGCCGCGGCGCACCGTCGGGGCGCGCATCGTCGACGAAATCGCCGGCCGCGTGCGCCTGCTCGATGAGATCGGCCTGGGATACCTCAGTCTGGCGCGTAGCGCCGACACCCTGTCGGGCGGCGAGGCGCAGCGCATCCACCTCGCATCCCAGATCGGGGCCGGCCTGGCTGGCGTGCTGTACGTGCTCGACGAACCGTCGATCGGTCTGCATCCGCGCGACAACGTCCGCCTGATCCGCACCCTCGAACGCCTGCGCGATCTCGGCAATACGGTACTCGTGGTCGAACATGACGAAGACACCATGCATGCCGCGGATCATCTCGTCGATATGGGACCCGGCGCCGGCGCCCTGGGCGGTACGGTGGTCGCACAGGGCACTCCCGAAGCGGTTGCCGCGAATCCGCGATCGCTCACCGGCGACTACCTTGCCGGCCGCCGTTCGATCCCAGTACCCGCGCGGCGCGCATCCGCCGGCCCGCAATGGTTGCGCTTGCGCGGCGCCCGCGGCAACAACCTGCGCAGCATCGACTTGGCGGTGCCTCTCGGCTGCCTAGTCTGCGTCACCGGCGTGTCGGGATCGGGAAAATCGACCCTCGTGCTCGACACCCTGGTTCCCGCGCTGGCGCGCGGTAGCGCCGTCATGCGTACGACCGCGTCCTATGACGGACTGGACGGAGCGGAACACATCGACCGGGTCGTCACGGTGGATCAAGCACCGATCGGCCGCAGCCCCCGCAGCAACCCCGCCACCTACACCGGAATCTTCGGCGCGGTCCGCGAACTGTTCGCAGGCACCGTCACGGCGCGCAGCCGCGGTTACGACGCCGGGCGGTTTTCATTCAACGTGCCCGGCGGCCGCTGTGAGGAGTGCCAAGGCGAAGGGGTCATCACCGTGGCGATGCATTTCCTCCCGGACATGACGGTGCCCTGCGAGGTATGCGGTGGCAGCCGCTACAACCGCGAAACGCTGGACGTCCTATACAAGGGGCGCAATATCGCCGAGGTGCTCGATTTCACCGTCGATCAAGCGCTCGAATTCTTCGGCGCGGTGCCGGCGCTCGAGCGGCGGCTGCGCACGCTGGCGGAGGTCGGGCTGGGCTACCTGCACCTCGGGCAAAGCGCGACCACCCTTTCCGGCGGCGAAGCGCAGCGGGTCAAACTGTCGCAGGAACTGTCGAAGCGCGATCCGGGGCGCACGCTCTACGTCCTCGACGAACCGACGACCGGCCTCCATTTCCACGACATCGCGATGCTGCTCGATGTGCTGCGGCGCTTGCGCGACCTGGGCAACACGGTCCTCGCCATCGAACACAACCTCGACGTGATCAAGTCGGCAGACTGGGTGATCGACCTCGGCCCGGAAGGCGGTGAAGGCGGTGGCCGCATCCTCGCGACCGGCACCCCCGAACAGGTTGCCGCCGCAACCGAAAGCCATACGGCGCCGCATTTGCGGAAGGTGTTGGGCCTGCGGGATTGATCCGGTATCCGCAGCAGCATCCGCACGCGACGACGTATCGGCGATGAGGCTTCCAAAACCGAAATGCCAGCGGTTCCAGGGGCTATTTGGGGGATTTCGGGCGTTTCGTTTTGTCTATCGTCGGTTGAACATCGTCCCGTGATGCTCCGCGTCCGGGTTCGTCGTGGTCGAACGTTCTCGGGTGGGCCATGCTGGACGATTCCGCTGAAGACCTCGCGCTCAATACCGAGCTCCTGAAGAAGACCATCCCGCTCATGACGCGGCACGCGGCGGGGTATTACCCGATCAGCTACGCGCTGTGGTACGAGTACGCGAAAGGCGATCGCCCCGAACTCCAGAACGCCATCGATCGCGAACTGGCGCAGCAGCCTCGATTGGCACCCTCGCGTACCTACTCGCTGTATATGCAGCACATGGTGGAGCCGGCCGAGCGGATGATCCTGACGGCGCGCGCCAGTCTCATGGAAATGCTCGAAGAGATCCATCGTAACGCCGCGCAGACCGGGCAGGGCGCTTCCGACTTCCGCCACCAGCTGGCCCGGTTCCAGGACGAGATTTCCTCCGCGACGTCGATGGAGGATCTTGCCACGGCGATTCTTGCCATCCAAGCAGGCGCGGGGCGGATGAGCGGGGACATCCGGCAGCTATCAGGCCAGTTGGAGCGGGCGCAGGACAAGATCCGGTCCTTGACCGAAAAAATCGACAAGCTGCAAACCGACGTCGTGACCGACGCCCTGTCAGGACTGCTCAATCGCCGCGGCTTCGATCGGGAACTGGAACTCGCGACCCGACACACGGGGGGCGATTCCTCCCGGTTGTCACTGATCCTGCTCGACATCGACCATTTCAAGCGCATCAACGACACCTATGGTCACCCGCTCGGAGACCGGGTGATCGTGGCGATCGGCAATGCGATCGCCTCCTGCGTCGGTTCTGCGGGAACGACTGCGCGCTATGGCGGCGAAGAGTTCGCGGTCCTCCTGCCGGGACGTCCGATCGAGGCCGCCGAATCACTCGCCGAGGCGATCCGGACCCGCGTCGAACAGGGGCGAATCCGCCGGCGATCGGACGAGGCGCCGATCGCGTCGATCACGATGTCGGCCGGGATTGCCGGCTGGGAAGCCACCGACACGGTGGAATCCTTGGTCGAGCGCGCCGATCGGGCCCTCTACGCTGCCAAACACGAAGGCCGGAATCGGGTCGTCGTTGCGCGCAAGACACCCTGACCGCGCGGAAAGACCATGGCAAGGTCCGTCCCCCGCGCGGGTAGCGCCCCATATACCCCGTGCCGGGTGTTGACTGGGCGTCCGTCCGGCTCGTTAATCGGCGTCTCGATTTGCAAGACAGGAGACGGCGCCATGGAATACACGATCGACGGCAGGACGGTGGCAGCGGATGAAGAGGGCTATCTGCTGGAGCCGGACTTCTCGGATGCCGCATGCACGACCATCGCAGCGGCCGAAGGAGTG
Organism: Pseudomonadota bacterium; assembly: GCA_021825945.1. Classification (GTDB taxonomy): domain Bacteria; phylum Pseudomonadota; class Gammaproteobacteria; order Burkholderiales; family Burkholderiaceae_F; genus GJ-E10. The sequence goes on along the minus strand of JAKAFN010000002.1, from coordinate 336,123 downwards.
GAGTTGACCGACGACCACTGGACGGTCATCCGCTACCTGCGGGACCAATTTCGCCAAGAGGGGCATACCCCGAACTTCCGGACGATGCTGAAAGACGTCGGTGAAATCCTCGATGGCTGTGACAGCAAACGTCTCTACGACCTGTTCCCCATGGGGCCGGCGAAACAGGGCGTGCGCATCGCCGGCCTGCCGAAACCATACGGCAAGGGCGGCTACTGAGCTCGTGAATGCCCGCGGAGCGACGACCCGCGGGTGTGCTCAGTCGAGGATTTCGGCGACCACCTCGCCCTCTTCGTCGTCCCAGCGATCGCCCTCGCACTCGAACAGATCGCGAGACGCGGCATAGGTCGACAGGTAGGCGAGCGGGCCGAAAAAGAGCCAGCCGACGAGCACCGGCAACGTGGCGAGCAGCGCCAGTCCGATCGCGAACAGGCCATACATCGTCAGCGCCGAACCGTTGCGCCAGCCGGCACGCAGGCTGAGGCGCAGCGCCTCGCCGGGTGCGGCATCGCGCAGCATGATGAGTGCCGGCGCGAGCCAGCTGGCCATGGTGATCGGCAGGTAGAGCACCAACGCGAGAACGACCAACCCGAACGTGCGCCACCCGAGGGTCATCATGGTGGACCCGGTGGCGGTGCCGGAAAGATCCGGAAGGGAATCCGGATCGAAATGGCCGGCGCCGTGGAACATCACGTCAAAGTAACTGCCGACGCCGATCAGGGCGACGACCGCCGTGGCACCGATACTCGCCACGAGCAGCACGAGCGCGGCACCGAGAAGCGCTCCGCCCTTGGGCCCGAATCCGGCGAACAGATCGGAGAAGGTGGGCGTCTGGCCGCGCGCGGTCTTGTCCGCGGCGACCATGAGCCCCCCGGTGAACACGAAAAACAACAGATGGGACACCAGAAATCCCAGGTACGGGATGAGGTGCAACAGTGCCAGCGATCCGAACAGGATGAGCAACATCCCGACCCACACCCCGATCCCCGCGATACCCCGGAACAACCACGAAACGGATTCGGTCCACCAGGCGATGCCACGCAGGGCAGGCACGCGCGGAGCGAGCAGGATTTCCGGGCAGGATGAAGGGATCGGCACAGTGCGGTACTTTCTCTCGACGGTTTCGGACGGGTTCCCCGGGCGCGGGAATGGCGAAATCGGACTGGGGTGGGGGCTCGCCGAGACGGGCGAATCGTCGCAGAGGCCGGCAGGCCGGTCAAATGGAATTCGGGGCGTCCGGGGATCGCGGCCTCGACGAGAAAATCACAGCAATTCCCGTGCCAACGACCGATCCGGGCGGAGTATGATCGACGACCGGATTTGCCGGACGACCATGACGAACCCCTCTCACGCCCCTTCCACGCGAGGCATCACCGACGGCCGGGCCGGACCGTCGGCCGTGGCGTTGGCACGTTCCGTGATCGAGATCGAAGCGCAGGCAGTGGCCGCCCTTGCCGACCGTCTCGACCAGACCTTCCTCGACGCGGTCAACCTGCTGCTGGCCTGCCGCGGCCGGGTCGTCGTGAGCGGCATCGGCAAAAGCGGACACATCGGCCGCAAGATCGCCGCTACCCTGGCGTCGACCGGTACTCCGGCGATGTTCGTGCACGCTGCCGAAGCGGCGCATGGCGACCTCGGAATGATCACCCCGGAAGACGTCGTGATCGGTTTGTCCAATTCCGGAAATTCGCCGGAACTGATGACCATCGTCCCCATCGTCAAGCGGGAAGGAACGCCACTGATCGCGATGACCGGTTCGGGCCGATCGCCGCTGGCGCAGGCAGCGGATGTCCACCTCGACTGCCGGGTCGAGCGCGAAGCGTGTCCGCTGAATCTGGCGCCGACCTCGTCGACGGCTGCGATGCTGGCGATGGGCGACGCGCTGGCGATCGCCTGCCTCGACGCCCGCGGATTCGGCGCGCAGGATTTCGCGCGCTCCCATCCCGGCGGCACACTCGGCAGGAAGCTGTTGACGCGCGTCGCCGACGTCATGCGCACCGGCACCGCGATTCCGACGGTCGGGCAGGATGCGACGGTGATGGACGCCTTGCACGAGATTTCCCACAAGCAACTCGGAATGGTCGCCGTCGTCGAGCCCGATGGGAGTCTGGCGGGAATCTTCACCGACGGCGACCTGCGCCGCCTGCTCGAGGCCGGCGCCGACGTCCGGGCGACCCGTGTCGCCGATGTGATGACCCGGACCCCCCTCACCATCAGCGCGGAGGCCCTGGCGGCGGAAGCCGCGCAAATGCTCGAGGCCGGGCGCAAGAACCAATTGCTCGTGGTCGATACGGCAGGGCGCGTGCGCGGCGCCCTGCACATGCACGACCTGATGGCGGCGAAGGTCATTTAGATGGCGACGCGCAGCACCGACACTCGGCGCCGGGCGGCGCGCGTGCGCCTCATCGCCTTCGACGTCGACGGTGTGCTGACGGACGGGCGCCTGTATTTCGACAGCCGCGGCGAAGCGCTCAAGGCGTTCGACGTGCGCGATGGGTTCGGCATCCGCCTGTTGCGACAGGCCGGCATCGAAATGGCGATCATCACCGGACGCAGTTCCGGCATCGTCACGGCGCGCGCCCAGGATCTCGGGATCACCCGCGTCCTGCAAGGCCAGGATGACAAGCGCGCCGCCTTGCAGCGCATTTCGGCGGATGCCGGCATCCCGCCGCAGGAGTGTGGCTACATGGGCGATGACTGGATCGACCTATCCGCGCTCGCGCTCGTCGGTTTTGCCGCCGCGCCGGCGGACGCCTTGCCGGAAGTGCTCGACCAAGTGCACTGGGTCGCGCCGTCGCCGGGCGGTCGCGGGGCCGTCCGCGATCTCGCGCAGTTCGTGCTGAAAGCGCAGGGCCGTCTGGAGCCGCTGCTGCGGGAGTGGGTGTGAGCGGGCGATGGGCGAACGAATCGCAAGCTGGGTCGCGGTCGCCATTCTCGGCACGGTTCTCGTAATGAGCTACTGGTACGCCGGCGATCTCCGCGCGGGCTCGGTGCGCGACGTGGGCCGGATCGGCCGAGTCGACTTTTATGCCGACAACGTCGTGCTCACCGAGTTCGATGCGCAAGGACGGCCGAACATGCGGGTGTTCGCCGACAAGGTCACCCACTACGATGAAACCGACGACGCCGATCTCCTGCACCCGCGCGCGCTGAGCCTACGCCCGGACCGGCCGCAGTTGCAGGTGGTGTCGGACACGGCACATACGGTCAACGATTTCGAAACGGTGGACATGCGCGGTCACGTCGTCGCGACCCGGGCCGGCACGGCCACTCGCCCTCCCTTGCGCATGGAGACGGAGGAAATGCTGGTGATCCCGGACCAGGATCGCATGCAAACGGAACACCCCGTCACGATCGACAGCGGCGCGTCGCATCTGCAAGCGGTCGGCATGGACTACAACAACATCACGGACCGGATGGTTCTGCATTCCCGGGTCGCCGGCCGATTCCCGCCGCGGGAGAACCCATGACGCACATCGATGGCAATCCGAGCAATCCGACCGCGGCACGCCCCCGGCGGACCGGCTCCTGGGCTGCGGTGTGCGGGGGCGCGCTGGCCTGGGCAGCCTTGGCGACGGCGCCGGCCCATGCCGAACGAGCGGACCGCAACAAGGAAGCCTACGTCACGGCCGACCATTCCACGCTCGACGACCTGACCCAGGTCGAGGTACTGACCGGCCACGTCCTGCTGATCAAGGGCACGATGCGCCTGACCGGCGATCGCATGGTGCACCGACAAGATCCCGAGGGGTATCAACATTACGTCGCGACCGCCGATCCCGGAAACCTCGCGCGATACCACGAGCGGCGCGACCCGGTGCGGCCGGGGGTGATATCGACGATCGATGGCGCTGCCGAACGGATCGATTACGACGACAAGAGCGACAAGGTGATCATGACGGGCGATGCGGTCGTCAAGCGGTTCGACAACGGCGTGCTGCAGGACGAATTGCAAGGGGCCCGCATCGTCTACAACGAACGCGACGCCACCTACGACGTGACGAGCGGCAAATCCAGTCCCGGTGAGGGTGACGGACGGGTCCACATCCGGATCGCCCCGCGCGGCGCCACGGTTGCCGGGACATCCCAAGCAATCGGCCTGCGTCCGGCGGAGACCGTCCCCGCCGCCCCTGCGGGAGCATCCTCTGCGCCGGCGGGGACGTCCGCCATCCCGGCGGCAACGACGGCCACGGAAGGCGGAAAATGAGCACTGTGGCGGCCCAACGCGGCGTTGCCGTCAATGCCGGCGAAGAATCGGCGCCGGCCGAACTCGTGGTGCAAAACCTCGCCAAGCGCTACGGAAAACGACAGGTCGTCAAGGACGTATCGCTGCGGGTCGAGGCCGGCAGCGTAGTCGGGTTGCTCGGACCCAACGGCGCGGGCAAGACCACCTGCTTCTACATGGTCGTCGGTCTCGTCCCGCTCGATTCGGGAACGATCACCCTCGACGGCCACCCGATCACCCACCTTCCCATCCATCGACGCGCGCGCATGGGCCTGTCCTATTTGCCCCAGGAAGCATCGGTGTTCCGCAAGCTGACGGTGGAGGAGAACATCCGTGCCGTCCTCGAACTGCAAGTCGACAAAGACGGCGCCGCGCTGTCCGCAACGGAGATCGCCGAACGCCTGCGCAATCTGCTCGCCGACCTGCAGATCGAAGAACTTCGCACCAATCCGGCGCTGAGCCTGTCCGGCGGTGAACGGCGCCGGGTGGAAATCGCGCGGGCCCTGGCCTCGCGGCCGCGGTTCATCCTCCTGGACGAACCGTTCGCCGGCGTCGACCCGATCGCGGTGATCGAGATCCAGCGCATCGTACGGTTTCTCAAACAACGCGGAATCGGCGTCTTGGTCACCGACCACAACGTCCGGGAAACGCTGGGCATCTGCGACCACGCATACATCATCAACGAGGGACAGGTGCTGGCGGAGGGGCAACCGGACGAGATCGTTGATAACCCCGCCGTCCGGCGCGTGTATCTCGGCGACCACTTCCGCCTCTAACGGCAGCGCACACGGTGAAACCGGGACTTCAGCTACGCCTCTCGCAACAACTGACGCTGACTCCTCAGCTGCAGCAGTCGATCCGTCTGTTGCAGCTCTCGACCTTGGAGCTGAACCAGGAGGTCGAGCAGGCCCTGCAGGAAAACCCCTTACTGGAGCGCGATGACGACCCGCTTTCGAGCCATCTGCGCCTGGGTGCCGACGGCTCGATCCTGCAGACCCCGCCGACGACGGACGCCAAAAGCGGCGAAAGCGGCGGGACCGAGCCCGCCGGGCCGGATGCCGAACCGGCGGTCGACGGCGATCGCGACGGCGCGGCGGGGGAGGCCGAGTCCTGGCTTCCCGAGACCCAGACCGCGGCGCGGGCGACCGATGACGACAGCGGGGAAAGGCCGCAGGACTGGGCCACCGCAGCGCCGACCCTGCGCGACCATCTGCGGATGCAACTCAGCGCGACGACGGCGACCGATCGTGACCGCGCAATCATCCTCGGTCTGATCGAGGCGGTCGACGACAACGGCTATCTCGGCGTTTCGCTGGCCGACCTGCAGGCGATGTCCGACCCGCAGGACGCCATCGATGAGCAGGAGCTGCTCACCGCGCTGCGCCTGCTGCAAAGCTTCGACCCCCCCGGGATCGCTGCGCGCAACGCATCGGAGTGCATGCGCCTGCAGCTCGATGCGCGCCTGCAGGCGCTCGGCAGCCCGGAGAGTCCCGACGGCGCTCGCACGCGTCAGATCCTCGATCTGGCGCGGGTAATCGTTCGCGACCACCTGCCACTGCTCGCGGCACGGGATTTCCCCAAGCTGCGCAAACTGCTGGGTGTCGACGACGACCTGCTGCGCGCCGCGCACCTCTGCATCCGCGGACTCAACCCGTACCCTGGTGTGGGCTTCGCCGCGACGGCTTCCGACTACGTCGTGCCCGACATCTTCGTGCGCCGCGTCGGTGGGCGCTGGGTGGCCCGACTCAATCCGGAAGTCATGCCGCGCTTGCGCATCAACACCGCATACGCGAGGATCCTTCGGACGGAACATCATCCCAAGGCAGCCGCGCCGACGGAAACCGCCGGCACGGCAGGCGGCGGCGCGCCCGGAGAGGCGGCGCAGGGCGCGGCGGGCAGCGCCGACTGGGCAACCCGCTTGCAGGACGCGCGCTGGCTGATCCGCAACCTGCGGCAGCGTTTCCAGACCATCGAACGGGTCGCGCAGGCCATCGTCGACCGCCAGAGCCGGTTTTTCACCTACGGCGCGATCGCGATGCGACCACTGGTGCTGCGGGAGATCGCCGAAACCCTGGAGCTGCACGAATCCACGGTTTCCCGCGTCACGTCGAACAAATACATGGAAACGCCGTTCGGCGTATATGAACTACGCTACTTCTTCGGCAGTCACGTCGCGACGGATGCGGGCGGCGAGGCGTCCAGCACCGCCATCCGCGCGCTGATCCGCCAGCTGGTCGACGCCGAGGACAAGCGCAACCCGCTCTCCGACAGCCGCCTCGCGCAATTGCTTGCGGAACAGGGGATGGTCGTGGCGCGACGAACTGTTGCGAAATATCGAGAACAGACGCAAATCCCGACCGCGGCCTTGCGCCGGACGATATAGGATATTCCCGACGGACGCGAGTTCGTCTTTTACCGACTGATCAGAAAGGGGACCGTATGAAATTTGCAATCCATGGCCATCACATCGAAGTCACGGAGGCCCTGCGTCGGTACGTGGAAGAGAAGCTCGACAAGGTGCGGCGGCACTTCGACCAGGTCATCGAAGCGGACGTGCAGCTCTCTGTGGAGAAACTGCAACAGAAGGCCGAAATCACGTTGCGCGTCAGCGGATCCGCGTTGCATGCGGAAGCCATCGACGGCGACCTGTACGCGGCCATCGATGGCCTGATGGACAAGCTGGACCGGCAGATCCTCAAGCACCGGGACCGGCTGAAGAAGAACTATGCGCATGACCCCATCAAGCATCAACCCGCCGCGGAAGACGAGGAATAACGCGGTTCCGCAATCGCGTCCCGGCCGGCCCGCCGCCGCGCATCGCCGCGAAAGGCGGGCGGCGCAAAGGAGGAAACCGGAATGCCTGCCACCCTGCGCGCCCTGTTCGAGAAGAACCGGGAACTTCTGGGATTGCACTGGATTTCCGGCGAGGCGCATGCCTCGCGGGCGATCCCCGAGGACGCTTTCCCCAGCGGCGGCGCGTCGGAACTCGTCGGGCACCTGAACCTCATCCACCCACGGCGGATCCACGTGCTCGGGGCAGTGGAAATCGACTACATCGAGCGCATGAGTGCCGCACGACGCACTCACTTCACCAACGAACTGATCGAAGGCGGGCTGCTCGGCATGGTGCTCGCGGAAGGCCGTGTCCTGCCGCCTGAGACCCAGGCGCTGATCGAGGCGGCGCCGCTGCCGGTGTTCGCGACCACGCACTCGGCCGCCGAGGTGATCGATGTGCTGCGGATCTACTTCGCCAAAGCGCTCGCACCGCACTGTTCGATGCATGGGGTGTTCATGGATGTGCTCGGCATGGGCGTGCTGATCGCCGGCGAATCGGGCCTGGGCAAAAGCGAACTGGCGCTGGAGTTGATCAGCCGCGGCCACGGTCTCGTCGCCGACGATGTCGTGGACTTTGCGCGCATCGCGCCCAATACGGTCGAGGGTCGATGTCCGCCGCTGCTGGCAAACCTGCTGGAGGTCCGCGGCCTGGGCCTGCTCGACATTCGGGCGATCTTCGGTGAGACCGCGGTGCGCCGGAAGATGAAGTTGCTACTGATCGTCGAACTCATCCGCCGCAGCGCCGTCGACACCATGGAACGTTTACCCATGTCCGACACCATGCAGTCCGTGCTGGGCGTCAACATCCACAAGGTCATGATCCCGGTCGCGGCGGGGCGCAACCTCGCCGTGCTGATTGAGGCCGCCGTTCGGACCACGATCCTCAAGCTGCGGGGAATCGACGTCCTGGCGGAATTCCAGCAGCGCCAGCGCAAAGCGATGGAATCCTGACGCCCGCGCGACGCCTACCGTTTCCGGCAGTGCGCGTCGCACCCGCCGGTGCTGCAATGCCTTCCCCCGCCCGAACCGGGTGGACATCCTCGCAATGATTTCCGAGAAGGAGAAGGCATCATGAAAAAAATCCTGGCAACCGCCCTGCTGGTCCTGCCCGTCGCGAGTTTCGCCGCCGGCAGCGCCGCGACCGACCACCCCGTCAAGCACCACCGCCACCGCACATCGCTGCTCGGTCAGTGCAGCAAGCAGGCGCACACGAAAGGCTTGCGTGGCCCGGTGCGGCGAAAATTCATTTCCGAATGCATTTCCGCCGCCAAGCGGGCAAAGCGGACCCGGACCGACGCGGATGCAGGAACGGATAGCGGTCCGGCGGTGTAATCGTCGATAATCACGCCATGCTGGTCGTTTCCCACTGCGCAACACTGCGGCTCCGACAATGGCGTTCCTTGCGGAACAGGTCCGGGAGGATCGGCCTCGAGGGAATGCCGGGCGATCCCTCGACGGCCCCTCGCGGCCGTTGCCGCCATGAAACGGCCGGGCGCATCCGAAAATTGCCCCGGCCGTTGGGCATGATGCCCCGGATTCGTGTGCGGTAACACGATGCGCCTGGTTCTGATCTCGGGAATGTCCGGCTCCGGAAAATCGGTGGCGATCCGGCTGCTCGAGGATATCGGCTATTACTGCGTCGACAACCTCCCTGCGCCGCTGCTCGGCCAGGTATGCGCTCTGCTTTCCGAGGCCGGATATGCGAGGCTGGCGGTTTCCATCGACGCCCGGACCGCGCTATCCCTGGAAGGGTTGCCGACGGTGCTCGACCAATTGCGCACAGCCGGCCACGACGTCCGCGTCCTCTTCCTGACGGCATCGACGGAAGCCCTGGTGCAGCGATTCTCCGAAACCCGGCGACGCCACCCGCTATCCCTGCGCGATGGCGATGCGGGTACGGACCGGGAGCCGACGCTCGAGGAGTCCATCGAACAGGAGCGCGAGGTGCTGGTTCCCTTGCAGGCGCTGGCCCATGAAATCGACACCAGCGGCCTCAGCGCAAGCACCTTGCGACAATGGGTGCGGTCATTTGTGGATCTCGATCGCGCCGAACTGATGCTGGCGTTCGAGTCGTTCGCATTCAAGAACGGCATTCCCGTCGCCGCCGACCTCGTGTTCGACGTCCGCAACCTCCCCAACCCCCATTACGAGCCGGGCCTGCGCCCTCTGACGGGACTGGATCCACCGGTGGCCGATTTCCTTGCGCGCATCCCGCTCGTCGACGAAATGATCGATGACATCGCCCGCTTCCTCGAAAAATGGCTGCCGAGTTACGTCGAAGACAACCGGCAGTATCTGACGGTCGGCATCGGATGCACGGGCGGCCAGCATCGCTCCCCGTACGTGGTAGAACGCCTGGCGGCGCGGTTTGCCGGACAGGGCAATGTAGTTCTCGCCCGTCACCGCAACCTACCGCACTCCGGTAAGCCCTGAGCCCGCATCCGCGGCATCGTCGCGAACCTCGCGCAGCAGCGCCAGGACCGGCGCCGGCAGGGCGGCGCCCTCGATCTCGCCCAGCGCGAGCCAGCGCAAAGAGCCATCGGGTGGCGCGCGATGCAGTGCGGGGTCGAGTCGGACGAGGTGCGGCGTGAACGCCAGCGTGAAGTGCGTGAATGCATGGCGGCGGAGCGCGAGCGGCATCGGCGGCGCCAAGGCGCCCAGCGACCGGGCCTGGCGCCGCAAGGTGCGAACTTCGGGGTGTTCCGGTAGACCGAGCAGACCGCCCCAGATCCCATCGGCGGCCCGCTGTTCGACCAGCACATGCCGCCCCCGCAATGCAACCAGGAAGTGCGCCGACCGGACCGGCCGCGGCGACGCCTTGCGCCGCGCCGGGAAATCCTCGACACGCCCCATGCGGTACGCGCGACAGCCGTCTTGCACCGGACAGACGTCGCACCGCGGCTTACGGGCGGTGCAGATGCCGGCGCCCAGGTCCATGATCGCCTGGGTATAACGAGGCATGTCGCGGCTTCCCGGCAACAGCGACGCAGCAACCGTCCACAACGAGTCCATGACGGCGCGCTGCGCGGGATCACCCTCGACGGCGTACCGACGCGCCAGCACCCGTCGCACGTTCGCGTCCAAAATCGCCGCCCGCTCATCGAAGCAGAATGCCGCAATCGCCGCCGCCGTGGACCGCCCGATTCCCGGCAACTGCGCCAGTTCCGCCGCGGAGCGCGGGAATGTGCCGCCGTATTCCGTGACGACGGCCTTCGCGCAGGCGTGGGCGAGGCGGGCCCGGGCGTAGTAGCCCAAGCCGGCCCAGGCTTGCAAAACGGATTCGACCGGGGATCCGGCCAAGGTCGCGACGTCGGGGAATCGATCGAGAAAGCGCGAATAGTAGGAAAGCACCGTGGCGACTCGGGTCTGCTGCAGCATGATCTCGCTCAGCCACACGGGATATGGGTCACGCGTTCCCTGCCAGGGCAGATCATTGCGCCCATACATACGCTGCCAGCGCAGCAGCGCACGCGCAAATTCCATCGACGGCTCCACGGGGTCTGCGACTCAGAACGTTCCGGACACCACGCGCTCGGCCGCATCGAAGGCACGCGCCGCGCTTTCCGGCGGGACGGTTCCCCGGACCGAAACGTCGGGGCGCGATGGACGGATGCGCTCTGCATGCTGCCGCAGCGCGTCGAGCTGTCGGTGTACCCCTTGCAGGGTTTCCTCGAGGCATCCGATCTGTTCATCCAGCGATCCCTGTGCGTCGCGAATCCGCTCCACGGCCTGCGCGCGCTTCTTCAACTGCTGGCGTTGCTCGCGGACCTGGGTTTCCAACGGCGGCAAGAGCGAACGCACCCAGGCATCGACGTCGCGCTCGGCACGTTCGATGATTCCGGAGGATTTGCGCACCACCGTTTCGAGAAACCAATCGACGAACGCACGCTGCTCGCGCGTGAACAGCGCGATCGGCTTGAGATGGGCCGCGTTGGCCCCCTCGAGTCGGTCAATTTCCGCGACGTATGCATCCAGAGAAAATTGCATCGGCGGCGGCAGGCTCCAACCCAACTGCTCGGCGAAACTGCGCTGAACACCCGAGACCATGCGCTCGATCTCCGCCAAGCCCGATCCGGCCTGCCGCAGCCGCGCGCGCAGATCGTCGAAATGGCCGCGGGCGATTCCCTGCAACTGGCGGCTCAGCCGCGCCGCTCGCATACGCTCCTGGGTGTCCTGCGCCACGCGGCGCACCGCGTCACTACGCAACGATGCGGTCGCCTCCTGCGCCAGCCGCCAGAGCACCGAACGCGCCGCCAGCGTCTTACGGATCGCCTCCTCGAACTCCCGCTGTTCGGCTTGCGCCCGCAACAACAGACGCTCGATCGCGCTCTGGTTCTTGCCCTGCAGGGTGCGAAGCTCATAGAGCTGCTCGACCAGTCCCCGTTCGCGGGCCGTCAACATGCGCCGGGCGTCGCCGATGATGCGCTCGATCGTCGTGATGGTCTGCCACTGCAACAGCTCCCGCCGCGCCGGCGCGAGCAGCGCAGCGAGTGCTGCCTCCAGTTGCGGCAGGCGGCTGCGCTGCAGCAGATCGCCGTCGAGGGCCACTTTCGCAAACAGACCCTTCTGCGCCGACACCGGAAACACCCGCGACGCGTCGACGCGCAGCGTCGCCGCCACGCTGTCGACCTGCCTTGCGACCTCGGCCTCGGTTTCCCATTCGGTCTTGAGCGGGTCCCAAAGGCCGTCGATCTTGTTGAGCACCACGAGATGGTTGCCGTTGCCGGGTTCATCGCCGACGACGCGTTTCCAGATCGCCAGGTCACTGCGCGTGACCCCGGCATCGGCGGCCAGCACGAAGAGCACGGCATGGGCGCTGGGCACGAGCGAGAGCGTCAGTTCGGGTTCCGTGCCGATGGCGTTCAAGCCCGGGGTGTCGATGATGACGAGGCCGCTCCGCAGCAAGGGATGCGGAAAGTTGATCACGGCATGCCGCCAGCGCGAAATCTCGATCGTCCCATCGTCACCCAGCATCGCGGCCTGTTCCGGATCGTCGGGATCGTAGAGTCCGTAGACGCGGGCCTCTTCCGCCGGCACCCGCATCGTCTGGGCGACGAGGCGGAAGGCTTCGTGCATTCCTTCCACCGATTCGACATCGAGCGGGAAAACCTGCCACGCGCCGGCCGAACGCCTGAAGTCCGACGCGCTGCCGCCGCCCGCACGCGTCTCGATCGGCAAGGTGCGGATGCAGGGCGGGATGGTTTCGTCGTAGAGGATTTCGGTCGGACACATGGTCGTCCGGCCGGCAGCGGACGGCAGAACACGCTGGCCGTAGTCCGCAAAAAACATCGCGTTGATCAGTTCCGACTTGCCGCGCGAAAACTCCGCAACGAACGCGACGACGAAACGGTCCCCGACCAGACGGTCCTGCGCATGACGCAAGCGCCGCGCCGCTTCCGGGTCGAGGAGATCCTCGGTTTCCAGCCAACGCCGAAGCCGGTCGATCGAGGCCGCGAGGTTGTCGCGCCAGATGCCGAAACGCGCAACGCCGGCCTGTAATCCGGACGTTTCCGGAGAACCTTCTGCCATTGCGTCCGGTACGTCTGGAGATTGCGGCATGCTCAAAAACGGAGATTCCCGGTGCGGGAGGACGCCCCGGACACTAGCACTCTTTCAGGATTTCTGGCACGTCGGACAGAAATAGGTTGCCCGCTGTGTCTGCACGATTCGCCGGATCGGCGTGCCGCAGCACGGGCAGGGTTCGCCGGCGCGGCCGTATACCCTTGCCGCGTTCGTGTAATGCCCCGGGGCGCCATCCGCTCCAGAAAAATCCCGCAAAGTCGATCCGCCGGCGGCGATGGCCTGGGCGAGCACGCGCCGCACCGCGTCGGCAAGCAGCGCATATCGCCGCCGCGATATGCGCCCGGCGGGCGTCGCCGGATGAATCCCGGCCTCGAACAGGGTTTCGGAAGCGTAGATGTTCCCGACCCCGACGACGACGCGGCCCGCAAGCAGCACCGACTTGATCGCGCTGCGCTGGTTCCGGGTGTGGTTGACCAACCAGTCGGCGTCGAAGCGCGGGTCGAAGGGCTCGATGCCCAGCGTGGCAAGCAAGGGGTGGGCGGCGACGTCGCCCTCAACGCGGGGATGCCAGAGTACGAGTCCGAAGCGCCGCGGATCATTCAACCGAGCCATGGCATCGCCGCATTCGATTTCGACATGATCGTGGGGGCGGCGCGGCGGCGCCGATCCGGGTTCGTGGATCCGCCATGCGCCGGACATTCCGAGGTGGGATAGAAGCACCCCGTTCGGGAATTGCCAAAGCAGGTATTTCCCCCGTCTCCCGACGGCTTCGACCGGTTGCCCGAGCACGGCCGCGGGCAGGGCCGCCGAGACCGGAAGCCGGAAGCCGCGATGGAAAATCCGCAGCGCACACACGCGATTTCCCGCGAACCGTCGCGCCAATTCCCGCGCAGTGACTTCGACCTCTGGTAATTCCGGCACGGCGGATCCTGAACCCAAAGGGATATTATGAGGTCCAATCGCAATTCCCAACCTCCCGGCCTCGACATGCTTCCTGTTCCGCGCAACCCCTCCCGGCGTTCCGGCAAATTGGCGTCCGGTACCGTGGCCCTGCTTTCCGCTTCGCTGATCCTGGGGGGCTGTGCGACGACCCATCCCGCCGCACACCAACCGTTCGCACCGGACTCCGGGGCACCGCATTCCGCCAAGGAATCGGTGCCGGCGAGCGCCGCTCCCGGCACGCCGCCGAACGTCGCCCTGACCAGCGGCCTGCTTTACCGCCTGATCTTTGCGGAAATCGCTGCGCAACGCGGCGAACCGGAAGCGGCGTTCGCGGCGATGATGGAATCGGCACGCGGCACCCACGACCCTCGGCTTGCGCGGCGGGCGACCGAAATCGCAATCGATGCGCGCGACGCGGGCCGCGCCCTGCAGGGGGCGGCCCTGTGGCATACCCTCGCGCCGCAGGACCTGGGCGCGCGCCAGGCATACGTCTCGCTGTTGCTGGCCAACGGCCGGTTCCGGACCGTACGGCCGTATCTGGAGCACGACCTTACCCAGACCCCGGATCCGGTGGCTTTCCTGGACCAGTTGCAGACCGTACTGGCCCACGCGCCGAACCCCAAAAGCGGGTTTGCCCTACTCGATGGGCTCGCGCAACCGTATGCCCATGACCCGATCCGGGCTTTCCCGACCCAGGTCATCGTGGCGCGCGCAGCGCGCGCAGCGGGCGACCGCGCCGCGACCCAGGAACACGCGCAGGCAGCGCTCGCCCTGCGACCGGACTCGGCGCTGGCGACGATCCTGGTCGCGCAGATTTGGCTGAACGGCGCCGGCGCATCGCCGGACGGCGCCGACGACGGCCGCAGCCAGGCGATCGCCACCCTGTCCGGCTTTCTCGTGAAACATCCGGAATCAGCACGAGTTCGCGAGGCCTATGCGCGCCTACTGCTGGGAGAGGGACGGTTGGAGGAAGCGCGTGCCCAGTTCCTGGAACTGGCACGCATGGATCCGCAAAACCCGGAACCGCTGTTCGCGCTGGGCGCCCTGGCGCTCGAATCCGAGCGCTACGGAGCGGCGCGGGAATATTTCCACCGATATCTTGCGGCTACCGGCCCGACCGGACCCGGACGCAATCAGGATCTCCTGTACACCGACATGTCCCAGGTGGCCGAAGGCGAGCGACAGTATGGCGAAGCGCTCTCCTGGCTGCACAAGGTACAAGGCGCGAAGCAGCGCGCCGTTGCCGCGATGAGCGAAGCACTCGTCCTCGGCCGCATGGGCCGCATCGCCGAAGCGAAGCGCAAGCTGGACGCGATCCCGGCCCCGACTCCCGCGGACCAAGTGCAACACCTCCTCGCCCAGGCGGAGTTGCTGCGCGACGCTCATCACGATCAGGAAGCCTACCGGCTGTTGCAGCACGCCTTGAAGCAGCATCCGGGCGACCCGGACCTGCTGTACGGCGCCGCCATGGCCGCGGAGCAGATCAACCGGGTGGACGTGATGGAGAAACTCCTGCGCCGTCTCATGACCCTGCACCCCGACTACGCGCACGCCTACAACGCCCTCGGCTATACGTTCGCGGACCGGAACATCCGCCTGCACGAAGCCGCCCGGCTGATCGACCGCGCGCTCGCGCTGGCGCCCGACGACGGGTTCATCGTCGACTCCAAAGGCTGGCTACAGTACCGCCAGGGAGATCTACAAGCAGCGCGCGCAACCTTGCTGCGGGCATACCGCCTCAAGAAGGATCCGGACGTCGCGGCGCATCTCGGGGAAGTGCTGTGGACGCTGGGCGACCATCAGGCGGCCCGCGCGCTACTCCTGCAGGCGCAGCGTCGCAACACCGAAAGCGACAGCGATACGCTGCGGGAAACGCTCCAGCGGCTGCATATCAAGCCTTGATGCCCGGATCGTTGCGGTCGAGAGGTCCGGCCGCCGCCGCGGCATTGCTGCTGGCGGCATGTGCGACCCTGCCCCCGCCGCCGCCGGCGCAGCGGGACTACGAAGGGCGTTTCGCGCTGGCCGTGACTGGGACGCAGCAACAGAAAGCCTGGACGGGACGGTTTTCGCTGCGGGTCGGCAGCCAGGCGCTGACGCTGGACCTCGTGTCCCCCCTGGGTGCGACGCTGGCGCGCATCGAAACCGAACACGGCAGCGCGCAAGTGCTCGTTCCGGAGGGCGGCACGATGCGGATCGAGCGCGGGCCGGATGCCCAATCCCTTTCCCGTCGCGTGCTGGGCTGGTCGCTGCCGGTGGCCGGGCTGCCGGACTGGGTGCAAGGCCGTCCCTCTCCGGAGCGGCCGTTCCGGACACTCGCCGCCGACGGGTTCACCCGACGGTTCGAACAGGATGGTTGGGTCGTGACCGTGGATTTCGGCACGCGTCGACGCCTACGGATGAACCGGCCGGCGCAGGATGGCATGCCGCAGGTCGGTCTGCGGGTGATACTGGATCAGACGGGATCGTGAAATGATGAATTTGCCACGCCGATTTTTGGGACTGCCCGCGCCCGCCAAGCTGAATCTATTCCTGCATGTCGTCGGGCGGCGGGATGACGGATACCACGAACTGCAATCGGTCTTCGTGCCGGTGGATCTCTGTGACACCCTCGATTTCGTGTGGCGCGATGACGGGCAGATCGTGCGCGGCGGCGACCTGACGGGACCGGAGGACGGCGATCTCGCGGTTCGTGCCGCGCGGGCGCTGCAGGCGACCCTGCCCGGCGATGCCCGCCCGGGGGTCGAGATCCGGGTAGAGAAGCGCATTCCGGTCGGCGCCGGGCTTGGCGGCGGATCGTCCGACGCGGCGACCACCCTGATCGCACTCAACCGTCTGTGGGGCCTGGGGCGAAGCCGCGACGAACTGGCGGCACTGGCGCTCGGCCTGGGCGCGGACGTGCCATTCTTTCTCGGCCGCGGCGCGGCCTTCGTGGAAGGGATCGGAGAACGGTGCGTCCCGGTTGCCGCGCCCGAGGCCGCGTATGTCATTGTGTTTCCGGGCATTCCGGTGGCCACCGCGGGGGTATTTTCCGATCCGAAATTGACACGGGACCACAAACGGACCACAATGCCGGGCTTTTCCGCGGCGCTTTCCGATCCTGCGGCCGGTCTCTTCGGATCCAATGATCTGGAAGCGGTGGTGCGTCGGAGCGTTCCGCCGGTGGATGCTGCGCTACAGGCGCTGGAACGGCACGGTCCGGCCCGCATGAGCGGCTCGGGATCCGCATGTTTCGGCGTATTCCGAAGCCTGGATGCCGCGCAGCGAGTCGCCGGTTCGTTGCGGGATGCGGTTCCGCCCGGGCAGCGATGGTCCGTCTGGGCGGTGCCGGGGTTGCCGGAGTTCGCGCTGGCGGATTGGTAGCCCGTACCGGTTTCGCGGTTTCGGTTTCGTGCTGGGGAGTCGCCAAGTTGGTTAAGGCAGCGGATTTTGATTCCGCCATACGAGGGTTCGAATCCTTCCTCCCCAGCCAGCAGCACTTGCGAGGTACCTGCGGACCCGCTCCGAGGGGGTCTGCGACCGCCCTTCGCGCAATCCCCCGCGCGGCCCTGCGTGTGCCTCCGGTTGAGAAAGACTGTCTCGTATGTCCGCACTAGTGCCGGATAATTTGATGGTGTTTTCGGGTAACGCCAACCCGAAACTTGCGCACGCCGTCGTCCAACACCTCAACATCCCACTGGGGCGCGCGTCGGTATCGCGATTTTCCGACGGCGAGATCTTCGTCGAGATCAACGAAAACGTCCGCGGCAAGGACGTCTTCGTGCTGCAGTCCACCTGCGCGCCGACCAACGACAATCTCATGGAGTTGGTCATCATGGTCGATGCGCTCAAGCGCGCGTCGGCCGGCCGGATCACCGCAGCGATTCCGTACTTCGGATATGCCCGTCAAGACCGACGCCCCCGTTCCGCGCGGGTCGCCATCAGCGCGAAAGTGGTGGCAAACATCCTGCAGACCGCCGGGGTGAACCGGGTCCTGGTGATGGATCTGCATTCCGATCAGATCCAGGGCTTCTTCGATATCCCGGTCGACAACATCTACGCCAGTCCCATCCTCCTGGGCGACGTATGGAAGCGCAACCCGGCCGGCCTCGTCGTCGTGTCGCCGGACATCGGCGGTGTGGTGCGCGCGCGCGCGCTGGCCAAACGCCTCGACGCCGACTTGGCGATCATCGACAAGCGCCGCCCGCGAGCCAATGTTGCCGAGGTGATGAACATCATCGGCGATGTGAACGGTCGCAGTTGCGTGATCATGGATGACATGGTTGACACCGCCAACACGCTCTGCCATGCCGCGAGCGCCCTGCGCGAGCGCGGTGCGGTGCGAGTGAGCGCATACTGCACGCATCCGGTGCTGTCCGGCAAGGCGGTGGATCGGATCATGGAATCGGTCCTCGACGAAATCGTCGTCACCGATTCGATTCCTCTGAGCAACGCGGCGGCAAGCTGCCCGAAAATCCGTCAGCTTTCGTGCGCGGCGCTGCTTGGAGAGACGATTTCGCGCATTGCGCGCGGAGACTCGGTGAGTTCCCTGTTCATCGAGTGAGTGCCGCCGGTCCGCCGCGGCTGGTCGCGGCCCGCGGACCGACGGCACCGGGCACTGCTCCGCATCCGCGGAGAGGTCCGACCCAAAAGGGCATTGCAAACCTACGGAGTACGAAATGAAAGTCATCGCCAACAAACGAACTGCGCAAGGCACTGGTGCGAGCCGCCGCCTGCGCCGCCAGGACAAAGTCCCCGGTATCCTCTATGGGGCCGGCAAGGAGCCGGTGCCCATCGAGCTCGCCCACAACCCGCTGTTCCACGCCCTGCGACGTGAGAA
Source organism: Pseudomonadota bacterium (assembly GCA_021825945.1). Classification (GTDB taxonomy): domain Bacteria; phylum Pseudomonadota; class Gammaproteobacteria; order Burkholderiales; family Burkholderiaceae_F; genus GJ-E10. The sequence goes on along the minus strand of JAKAFN010000002.1, from coordinate 317,782 downwards.
GTTCCATTCCTCGATCCTGGAAATGGAAGTCGACGGCCAGAGCGAGCGCGTCCTGCTGCGCGATTTCCAGATGCACGCATACAAGCCCAGCGTGCTGCATATCGATTTCCAACGTGTCGCGGAAGATCAGCCGATCCACATGCGCGTGCCGCTGCACTTCGTCGGCACCGAGAATTCGCCAGCGGTGAAGCTCTCCGCGGCGATCGTCGGCCACGTCGCCTCCGAGGTCGACATCGCCTGTCTGCCGCGTCATCTGCCCGAATTCATCGAGGTCGATCTGTCCGGCCTGACCGCGCAGCAGACCATCCACGCATCGGACATCACGCTGCCGGAAGGCGTTTCCCTCGTGCGGCGCGGCAAGGAAGATCCGGTGCTCGTCACGGTGACCGTGCCGGCGGGCGCGCAGGAAGAAGCCCCGGCGGCGGATGCCGCGGCGGCCGCACCGGCCAAGGGCGGCGCGAAGGCACCGGCCGCAGCGCCGGCCAAGAAGAAGTAAGAAAGGAAGCGCGAAAGAAGTTGGCTCCCCCGGCTCCTCGACGGGGCGGGGGAGTCTGGCTGTGCAGCCATTTCTCGGGGGTCGATCCCCCGTTGCGTTTCAGTGAAATCGCAATGACCCAAGGCATCCGCCTGATCGTCGGCCTCGGCAACGTGGGGGCCGAATACGAACGTACCCGCCACAATGCCGGATTCTGGTTCGTCGACGAATTGGCTGCCGGTACGCGAGCGTCGTTTCGTCCCGAAAGGAAATTCTTCGGCGACCTCGCGCGCGCATCGGTCGAAGGGCAGGAGGTCTGGCTGCTCAAGCCGGCGACCTACATGAATCTGTCAGGACAGGCCGTCCAGGCCGTGGCGGCCTTCTATCGCATCACCCCCGCAGAAATCCTCGTCGCACACGACGAACTGGATCTGGCGCCGGGCGACGTACGCATCAAGAAAGGCGGCGGCCTTGCCGGGCACAATGGCCTGAAGGATATCTGCGCCCGGATCGGCACACCCGATTTCTGGCGCTTGCGCATCGGCATCGGCCACCCGCGCACGCAAGGACTGGCACAAGACGTCGCGGACTTCGTGCTGCACCCGCCGCGGCGCGAAGAGCTGACCGCCATCGAAGCCGGGATCGGCAGGGCGCTGGCGGCGATCGATTCGATCGTCGCCGGAAAACCCGACGCGGCGGCACTGCGCCTGCGCGCCGCCGCACCAACGCCCGGCGGCAAGCCCGCGGGGCGCTGACGTGAGGCTCCAGCCCGAGCGGGATTTCGCCGGTGGCCTCGCCGGCAATCTGCTGGGCGGCTTCGCCTTCTGGTTCTTCCTCCCTCGCGCATGGCGCTTGGTACGCGCGAGCGGCAGCCAGTTGCTCGGGCTGTTCCTGCTCGATCTGACGCTGGGCGTGGCCTACGACTTCTACGCCGTCGGCACCGGAGCCGGTCGATTCGACCCGCTCGCGCTACCGGCGGTCAGCTTCTGGGCGCTGCCGGCGCTCGCCGCGGCATGGTGGATCGCCGGACTTCTGGACGAACGGACGGGAAAACCCGGTAACAGCGGAGCCCGGCGCGGGTTCCTTCCCTTGGCGACGGCGGCGTTCGCACTGTCCTGCATCGAATCGCTTGCCGCCTCCGCCTTGGCAGTGGCGGCAGACGCCATCCCGGCGATCGATCGCCGATACGACACCCTGTCCTGGGCTCCGCTCCTCTGGCTGTCGCTGGCGTACGCGGTCGCGGCCGTGCGCGCACCGGGATCGGCGTCGGCGATGGCGATCGCGACTGCCGAGGGTTCCGAGGATGGAATGCCGCGGCATCCGCCCGTGGCCTTGTCGCCCTGGCGTCGCACGGCGGTGTTCGCGCTGGCGTTCGGCCTGACCCTCGCACCGCAGTGGGCGATCGATCCCGGCGCGCAACTGTGGAATGCGCCGCCCGACGCCGACACCGCACAGGCCGAGGACACGCAGTCGGAGCAGACGCTCTACTCGCAGTTCGATCTCCTCGATGAAGCGCTGGCCGCGGTGACGCCGGCGCAGGGGGGCGGGACGCAGCTCTACACCATCAGCTTTGCCGGTGACGGAACGCAGGACGTCTTCCTCCACGAAGCGACGGCTGCCGACGCGATCATGGCCGACGTCTTCGACACGTCCGGCCACGACATCGTGCTGGCCAACAGCCGCGTGCACCCTGACCGGTATCCGTTCGCCACAGCCAGTTCGCTGGAGCGCGCGATCGACACCATGGCCGACAAGATGAATCTCGACAATGACGTCCTGGCAATCTTCCTGACCTCGCACGGCAGCCCGGACCACCGTCTCGTCGTGTCGCTGCCGCCCTATCAATTCGACGACATCACGCCCCAGGCGTTGCGCAGCATGCTCGATGAGGCCGGTATCCGCTACCGCGTGATCATCGTGTCGGCCTGCTACTCCGGCGCCTTCGTCGCCCCCCTGGAGACGCCGGATACCATGGTGATCACCGCATCGGCAGCCGATCGCTCCTCGTTCGGCTGCCGCGACGGCGCCCGATGGACCGACTTCGGGCGCGCTTTTTTCGCCGACGCGCTGGCCCGCGACGAATCGTTCGAGGATGCGTTCCGTACCGCGACGAAGACGATCGCCGCGCGGGAAGCCCGGGAGCACGAAGTCCCGTCCCAGCCGCAGATCTTCATCGGCAGCGGCATCCGGGAGCGCCTCCGGACGCTGCAGCCACACCGCGGCGGAAGCTCGTTCGCGGACACCTGAACCACGCGCCGGCCTCGCCTTCCGGCGCCGGGCCACCCCGACAAACAACCTGAGGAACCGGAATCATGGCAGTGAAATGCGGCATCGTCGGACTTCCCAACGTCGGCAAGTCGACGCTGTTCAATGCGCTCACCAAGGCGGGGATCGCCGCCGAGAACTATCCGTTCTGCACCATCGAGCCCAACACCGGCGTCGTCGAAGTACCCGACCCGCGACTGCAGGCACTGGCCCAGATCGTGCGGCCGCAACGCGTACTGCCGGCGACCGTCGAATTCGTCGACATCGCCGGGCTGGTCGCGGGCGCGAGCAAGGGCGAAGGCCTGGGCAACCAGTTCCTCGCCAACATCCGCGAATGCGACGCCATCGCGCACGTGGTTCGCTGCTTCGATGATCCCAACATCGTCCACGTCGCCGGCGGTGTCGACCCGATCCGCGACATCGAAGTCATCGACACCGAACTCGCACTCTCCGATCTGCAGTCGGTCGAGAAAGCGATGAACCGCTATTCCAAGGTCGCGCGCAGTTCGGCGGTGAGCGAGGAAAAGAAGGAGGCGCAGCGCATCGTCGCCGCCCTGGAGAAGATCCAACCCGCCCTCGATCAGGCGAAGCCGGCGCGTACGGTCGCACTCGACGACGACGAGCGCGCCGCGCTGCGTCCGCTGTTCCTGCTGACCATGAAGCCCACCATGTACGTCGCCAACGTCGAGGAACACGGCTTCGAAAACAACCCTCTGCTCGACCGGGTACGCGAGCGCGCCCAGCGCGAAGGCGCCCCGGTCGTCGCCGTGTGCGCACGCGCCGAAGCAGACATCGCCGATTTGTCCGACGAAGACAAGGTCGTGTTCCTGCAAGACATGGGCATGGCCGAACCCGGCCTCGACCGCGTCATCCGCGCCGCCTACGCACTGCTCGGCCTGCAGACCTATTTCACCGCCGGGGTCAAGGAGGTGCGTGCCTGGACGGTCGCCATCGGCGCCACCGCACCGCAGGCCGCCGGCGTCATTCACACCGACTTCGAACGCGGCTTCATCCGCGCCGAGACCATCGCCTACGAGGATTTCATCCGGTACAAGGGAGAGCAGGGCGCAAAAGAGGCGGGTCGCATGCGCCTCGAAGGAAAGGACTACGTCGTCAAGGACGGCGACGTGCTGCATTTCCGGTTCAACGTGTAGTCTTGCAACATCCGTCCGGGAGAACGGAGGCATCCGGCTCCACGGACGCCCCATCGACAGGCCGGAGGGAGCGATCATGGGTTGTCGACAGACTCTGTTCGCAGCGCTGTTCGCAGCGCTGTGCACCTCCGCGACGGCCCAGGATTACGGCGGCGACATGCCCCGCCCGCTGACCGTGCTGGTGCGCGACACGCCACCGGATGCGCCGGCGACGGTTCGACAGGGGTCGGACAACTCCTATTCGGTGTCGACCGGGACCGGGGACGACAGCGACGGCACGGCATCATCCGATGCCGGCGCGAGCGCCAACGACGCCACCGACAATGGCTATTCGGTGTCGACGGATCCGGGTGGCGGGGGCGGCGAGGCGAATGCGGTCAATGGCGCCGACGGATCGACCTCGGTATCCGTAAATACGCACATCGCGCGATACCAGGTCGTCGAAGGCGAAGTGGTGCGCATGAATCTCCCCTCGGTGCAGTCGCTGCAGTTCTATGCGCCGATCGCCGGCCCCGGCGTATCGTCGAGTGTCGCGGCAGCGAATTCCGGGGCGGCCGCAGCACAAGGCATCGGCCCCGGCGTCGGAGGCGCGGTGTTCTTCCAGGGCGTCTCGGCGTTTTCCGTGCGCTTCGCGGTGCAGGGCCGCGAGGTGGTGGCCGACCTGCTGCCGCTGCAGATCGGCGGCGTCGCCGCGCCCTACGGCTATGGCGTGCAGGACAAGCCCCGGCCGTTCCGCATCCGCGGTCGTGTAGGCCGATGGATCGAACTGGGCGAACCGGGAACCCAGACCACCCAGACGCTCGGTGCAGTTCCCGACGGCGCGCCGTCCACCGGCGTCTGGGTCAAGGTTCTGCCGCAATAGAAACCGAGGACTGCCGAGGAGTCGTCGCGATCGGCCACCATCGTCATTGCGAGGGCGTAGCCCGAAGTAATCCGGCACGCCGCCTGGGTCGCCACGGTCCTGCGGGCCTCGCGATGACCGAGACAATGGATTGCGGCGTGTCGCGATCACCGTCGAGCATCATGGGGGCAGGAACTCGCCGCGGCCGTCAGCGCAATCCAGCATAGGTTCCCATCCGCCACATCGCCTCCAGCGGCCCCTGCCGGTAGCGGGACAGAATCCACCGGCTGAACCCGATCTGCGCGACGAAGACCCCCGCGCCCAAAGCCGCCAGTCCGGCGCGATCGGCATGCGCGCCCAGACCGCAACCCCAGGCCGATAGCAGGCCGTTCATGGCGAGGGATTGACCGATGTAGTTGGTGAGCGACATGCGCCCGGCATACGCCAGCCAGCGCGACACCCGGGCGCCCCGGTCCGTCGCGAACCAGGCGAGCAGTCCCGCGACGTAGGCGGCGGCGAGTAGGCTGCTCGCGCCCAGCAATACGCCACTCCAGCCGCCTTCCCGGCCCGGCGCATGGAGGGCGTGGCCGGTGTCCCAGATGCCGCCGAGGATCGCGCAGGGCAGGCCGACTGCCAAGCCGAGGCGCCGTGCCGCCGTCCAGACCCGCACATGGCGCTGGGAATGGTGTAACCAGCCGGCATGGCCGGCGAGCATGCCGAGTGTAAGAAACGCGAACACCTGCGGCCAGAACGTCGGGATGGATCCCAACTGCTGCGCGATGGCATCGTCGCGTCGCTGGGCGATCTGGGCAAGCAATCCGCCATGAACGTAGATGTCATGGGCCCGCAGCAGGTCGGGCGGGATCATGCCGGGCGGCGTGGTGGCGGGCGCGAACGTCGCAAGCGCAAGCGGGATGAAGATCGTCGCCGCGGCACCGACCGCGCAGGCCACGCTCCACGCTCGCAGGCGCCGGGAGGAGGTCGCCGGGCCGGCCCCGGCGGTATCGAAGGCCCACAGGAACAAAAGGCCGCAGGCCGCATAGGCGCTCAACACATCGCCGCAGTAGAGCAGGAACCCGTGCGCAACCCCCATGCCGAGCAGGATCCACAGCCGGCGCCGGAGGGCGCGATGGGCGACCACCACATCGCCGTCGGCCATGTGTCGCAGCTTGCGCCGTTGCATCGCCAAGCCGGCGCCGAACAGAAACGCAAAGATGGGATAGAACTTGCCTTCGAAGAAGGCCGCCTGCAGGAAGCGCAACGCAAGATCGAGCGTGCCGGCAGGCGGCGTCAGATAGCCGAGCGGATCGGCGGCACCCCAGGCAAATCCTTGGATGTTGACCTGCAGGATGCCGAAGAGTGCGAAGCCGCGCAAAGCATCGATGCGCTCGATGCGGAGATGCCGCGATGTTCCGCGCCCGTCTCCCACGCGCGCTATCCCTCTCCCCGGGGAGCGGGAGCGTCGCCGTTTTGCAGCCGCTCGAACTTCTCCAGCAACTGCTCCCGCGTCTCCCATCGGCTCGGATCTTTCGGGATGCAGGAAACGGGGCAGATCGCCTGGCACTGCGGCTCATCGAAGTGGCCCACGCACTCGGTGCAGCGCTCGGGGTCGATGACGTAGATCGACTCGCCGGGCCGGATCGCACTGTTGGGGCAGACCGGCTCGCAGACGTCGCAGTTGATGCAGTCCTCGGTGATGATGAGCGCCACGGCGACCCGGAAGTGGAAGGTCAGGTTTCAGGGGCGGACCGGCCGAGCTTTTCCTGGAGCCGGCGCGCCACCGAAGGGCGGACGAATTTGCTCACGTCGCCGCCCAAGGCAGCGATTTCGCGCACGATACTGCCGGAAACGAACTGGTACTGGTCCGAAGGCGTGAGAAAGATCGTTTCGACTTCAGGCAACAGATAGCGATTCATGCCCGCCATCTGAAATTCGTATTCGAAGTCCGACACCGCACGCAGGCCGCGGATGATCACCCGGGCATGACGCTCGCGGGCGAAGTCGCGCAGCAGCCCGTGGAAGCCGAAGACCTCGACATTGGCATACTGGTCGAGGGCCTCGCGGGCGAGCGCCACCCGCTCATCGAGGGTGAAGACGGGTTTCTTGCCGCGGCTGTCGGCGATCCCGACGACGATGCGATCGAACAGGCCGGCGGCTCGACGCACGATGTCCTCGTGGCCGCATGTGAGCGGATCGAATGTTCCAGGGTAGACGGCGGTGACCATATCGGGATGCTCCGCCTGTCGGGGCGGGATTGGCATTATTTCAGGAAGCACGCAGCCGCAGCAAATGGTAGTGCACGGCCCCGGCACGATCGGCGCGCACGAGTTCCATCCCGAGCGGCTGCACGGCCTCCGCAGTGAGCGGATCAGGCGCTTCCGCGTAGACGAGCCCGCCGGGGGCCAGCAACGGCTTCACCGCATCCAGCGCCTGCGGCAGCAGTCCCGCGGCGAACGGGGGGTCGAGAAACGCCACATCGAAGGACGCAGGGGCGAATCGGGCGGCCGCCAGTTTCCAGTCTGCCTGTACCACTTCGACGTTGCCGGCGCCGAGCTTGCGCTGCAGATCTCGGAGTCCTTCCGCCGCCCAGGCGTTCCGTTCCACCAGCACGACCCGGGTCGCGCCCCGCGACGCCATCTCGAAGCCCAGCGCGCCGCTGCCGGCGAAACAGTCCACCGCGCGGATGCCCGCGAAGTCGCCTCCCAACAGATGCCGCAACCAGTTGAATACGGTTTCCCGTACGCGATCGGGGGTCGGACGCAGGCCCGGGATGTCCGGAACCGGGATCGGGGTACGGCGATACACGCCGCCGATGATGCGGATGCGCCCCGGCTTGTCGCCCGCCGCGGGACGGGTCATTCGTTTCTTGGGAACAGGTGGCATGTCTTCGTGCAGGATGCGACAACCGTGCGGAACCGCCGCGCAGAAACCCGGGACGGGCCGTCATCCGGGATACACTCGCACGCGACAGGCCCATTCACCCCGAATCATTGCAGAAATGTCCGCTCCTCAGAAAACGAGTTGGCTCGGCCGGTTGCGGTCGACGCTGACGCGCACGCGCGAACAGATCGCGGCGGTCTTTTCCGGAAAACAGATCGACGAGAACTGGTATGAAGAACTCGAAACAGCGCTGATCGCGGCGGATGTCGGCATGGCGGCGACCAGCGCCCTGATTGAGCGGGTCCGCAGCGACGCGCGCAAGGCCGGTGCCCGCGACGTGGAAGCCGTGCGCGAGATTCTGCTCGCCAACCTGACGACGCTGCTGCAACCCTGCGAACGCCGATCCTGGATCGAGCGCCTCGACGCCGACAAGCCCTTCGTCGTCATGATCGCGGGCGTCAACGGCGCCGGCAAGACGACCACCATCGGCAAACTGGCGCACTGGCTGGCGGACCATGGCAAGACCGTCCTGCTGGCCGCAGGCGACACCTTCCGCGCTGCGGCCCGCGAGCAGCTTGCCGTCTGGGGAGAGCGCAACGGCGTGGAAGTCATCTCCCACACTGGCAGCGACCCGGCGGCGGTCGTGTTCGACGCGGTCAGCGCCGCGCGCGCGCGCGATCGCGACGTGCTGCTGGCCGATACGGCCGGCCGTCTGCCGACGCAGACGCACCTGATGGAAGAACTCAAGCGCATCAAGCGGGCGATCGCCAAGAGCCACGAAGGCGCACCCCATGAAGTGCTGCTGGTCGTCGATGGCACCAACGGCCAGAACGCCCTGGCCCAAGTGCGCGCGTTCGACGCCGCCGTCGGCGTAACCGGCCTCATCGTCACCAAGCTCGACGGTACGGCCAAAGGCGGCATCATCGCGGCGCTGGCCAGCGAACGTGCCGGCAATCCGATTCCGATCTTTTTCATCGGCGTGGGCGAATCGCTCGACGATCTGCAGCCCTTCGTGGCCGCCGATTTCGCGCGTGCCCTGGTCGGCGCGGCGTGATCGGCACGACATGGGCATGCTGCTGGCCGCAATCGACCTGGGCTCGAACAGCTTCCGCCTGGAAATCGCCCGAGCGGTCGGATCACATCTCGAGCGCAGCGGGTATTGGAAGGAAACGGTGCGTCTTGCGGCCGGGATCGGTTCCGACGGCCGGCTGAGTCGGACCGCGATCGATGCTGCCTGCATATGCCTCGCCCGGATGAACGAACGCCTGCGCGGCATCGATGCCGCACAGGTGCGTGCAGTCGGTACACAGACGCTGCGCCAGGCGGTCAATTCCGAAGAGTTCCTCGCCCGCGCGCAGCGCGTCCTCGGCCATCCGATCGAGATCATCTCCGGCCGAGAGGAAGCCCGCTTGGTTTTCGAAGGCTGTACCCGTACCCTGCCACCGTCGCGCAAGCGCCGGATGATGGTCGATATCGGCGGTGCCTCGACCGAAGTGATCGTGGGTCAGGGTACGGTTCCCGCACACGCCGAGTCATTCAAGATCGGCTGCGTCGATGCGACGCTGCGGTTCTTTCCGGGTGGCCGCATCGACCGCGAGGCGATGCGGCGCGCCCAGGTGGCCTGTGCTGCCGAACTGGAGGAGGCGCAGGCTGCCTATCGGCGCTTCGGCTGGGACGAAGCCTTCGGCTCCAGCGGCACCATCGGCGCGGCATCGCTCATCCTGCGCAATCGGGGCTGGGCCGATGGCGTGATCACGCCGCGCGGCCTGCAGGAACTCCGCGACCTCCTCATCGGGTTCGGCGATGTCGGCCGCGTCCGGTTCGACAATATCAAGATCGAGCGCACGGAAGTGCTGGCGGGCGGCGTGGCGGCGCTCTCGGCAGTGTTCGACACATTCGGCATCGGCGAGATGCGACCGGCGCGGGGCGCCCTGCGTGCCGGACTGCTCTACGACCTGCTCGGGCGGCGGGAACACCACGACGTGCGCGACGCCACCGTACTACGCTGGCAGGAGCGCTTCGGTGTCGATCGCAATCTGGCAAACCGGATCCATACCACCGCGGTGAAATTCCACCGCGCGCTCCTGCCCAGCGCATCGGGCGACGACGCCCGGGTACTGCGCTTCGCCTGCCAGTTGCACGAGATCGGTCTCGCCGTCTCGCACAGCGACCACCACAAGCACTCCGCCTACCTGATTCGTAATGGCGACCTGCCGGGGTTTTCGACCTCCGATCAGGAACGCATCGCCGAACTGGTCCTCGGCCAACGCGGCAACCTGCGCAAGGTGATCGACGCGCTGGCGGACCCCATCCGCGCCGGCCGACTGCTCGCGCTGCGACTTGCGATCATCATGCACCACGCGCGCGGCACCGTGCGCCTGCCGCGCTGGACGCTACGCGCCCGCGGCGCGTTCGACCTCGGCATCGAACGCGGCTGGCTCGCGCGTCGTCCGCTCACGCGATATCTGCTGGAAGAAGAAGCGCAGCAGTGGGCACGGATCGGAATTTTGTTGCGCGTGCGGGAAATCTGACCCGCCGGATGGCCCTACAACTGCCCCGGCCCGATCACGGCGACCAACGAGGCCAGGGCGTCGCCATCGTCGGCACGAGAACTGATCCACCAGATCTGGCCCTTCTTGACGACCCACGGCAGCGACGTCCCGGTCAACAGGCGGCTGGCGACCAGACCCAGCGTGGGTTGGTGACCGACCGCGACGACCGGATTGCGGGCATGCGGCCAGTTGACCGCGGCCAGGAATGCCTCGACATCGGCGCCCGGAGCGATCGCCGGCACGGTCTTCCATTTGCGATCGGACAGTTCGACCAACGCTCGCGCGGTCTGCTGCGTGCGCACCGCGGGGCTGACGAGGACCCGCGTCGCATCGGGTAACCGGTCGTTGAGCCATTGCGCCACCCGACGTGCCTGCTTCTCGCCTTTGGAAGTCAGTTTGCGGTGCAAGTCGAGGATCCCGTTGCCCGCATCTTCGGCTTCTGCGTGGCGCCACAGTACGAGTTCCATCTATTTCTCCCCGGACGAAGAGCGTCCTTCGATCAGCGTCTGCTGGGCCCGAAACCCGCGGTCCGGATTCCGTGGCGGCGCGTACGCGCCGTCGGAACCGAGGATCCAGGCGTCGGCCGTATCGTACAGGTAGGGTCGCAGGCCCTCGTCGATCACGCGCTCCCGGAGCGCAGGATCGAGCAGCGGCCAGGCGATTTCGATGCGCCGCAGAAGGTTGCGCCCCATCCAGTCGGCACTCGCGAGGTAGACCTTGTCGGCGCCGTCGGCACGGAAATAGTAAATCCGGTGATGTTCGAGAAACCGACCCACGATCGAGCGGACACGGATGTTCTCGGAAAGACCCTTGACACCCGGACGCAGCGCGCAGGCCCCGCGCACGACCAGATCGATGCTGACACCGACTTGCGACGCGGCATAGAGCGCTTCGATGGTCGCCTCGTCGGTCAGGGCGTTGACCTTGGCGACGACCCGCCCGGGTTTGCCGCTGCGAACATTGTCCGCTTCGGCCTCGATCGCGGCGATGATCTGGCGTTGCAGCGTGAAGGGTGCCATCCACAGGTGCCGCAGGCGCTGTACGCGCGTGAGGCTCGTGAGATGGAGAAAGATCTTCTCGACGTCTTCGCAGATCGCCGGTTCGGCCGTCATCAAGCCGAAGTCGGTGTACAGCTTGGTGGTCGCGGGATGGTAATTTCCGGTTCCGAGATGGACGTAGGGTACGACCCGCGCCCGGCCGCGCGATTCCTCGCGCCGCAGGATCAGCAACATCTTGGCGTGCGTCTTCAGGCCGACCACGCCGTAGACGACCTGTGCCCCGACGGTCTCCAGCCGCTCGGCGAGGTTGACATTCGCTTCTTCGTCGAAGCGTGCCTGCAATTCGACGACGACCGTCACTTCCTTGCCGCGCCGCGCCGCTTCCGCAAGCAGGTCGACCAACACCGAACCCGTTCCGGTGCGGTAAAGGGTCATGCGGATCGCGACCACTTGCGGATCGGCGATCGCCTGCCGCAGGAACTCGACCACCGGCTCGAAACTCTCGAAGGGGTGATGCAGCAGGATGTCGCCGCGACGGATCGCCGCAAACATGTTCGTATCCTCGCCCACGCCCTTCGGCCATGCCGGCACCAGCGTCGGGAAACGGTGTCGGGGCTGCGTGAGATGGTCGACGAGCTGATTCAGCCGCACGAGGTTGACCGGCCCGTTGACGCGATACACGGTTTCGGGGGGTAGCGCGAACTGGCTGCAGAGCAACGCTTCGAGCTGCGGCGGGCAACTACGCAGGATCTCCAAGCGCACGGCGTTGCCGAAGTGTCGTTGGGTCAACTCGAACTTCACCGCCTGCCGCAGGTTGGAAACCTCCCGCTCGTCGACCCATAGATCGGAGTCGCGGGTGACGCGGAACTGGGAAAACCCCGTCACCGTGCGCCGCGGGAACAAATCGCCGAGGTGCGCACGAATCACGGACGACAACAGGACGAAGGTCTGCCGCCCCGGTGCGAGGCGCTGCGGCAAGGCGATCACCCGCGGCAAGGCGCGCGGTACCTTGACGATGGCGACGCCGGTCGGTCGGCCGAAGGCATCCTTGCCTTCGAGCTGAACGACGAAGTTGAGCGCCTTGTTCATCACTTGCGGGAACGGGTGCGCCGGATCGAGGCCGATCGGGGAGAGCAGCGGCGCCACTTCGCGCTCGAAATAGTCGCGTACCCACGCGCGCTGTGCGTCGCTGCGCTCGCGGTGCCCGGCGATGACGATCCGCGCGCGGGCAAACGCGGGGATGATCTCGTCGTTGTAGAGCGCGTACTGCCGCTCGACCAGCGCGTGCGCGCGCTCCGAGATCCGCGTGAACGCCTCCCACTGCGGCGCCGACGGGCCGATGCCGCCGCCCTCGCGCATCTCGTCGAGAAGATCCGGGACGCGGATCTCGAAAAACTCGTCGAGATTCGATGAGACGATGCAGAGAAACCGCAGCCGCTCGCCCAGCGGCGTCGTTTCGCGCTGGGCCAAGGACAGAACCCGTTCGTTGAACGCAAGCTGAGAGAGTTCCCGATTCAGGAACTTTTCGGGGTCGAGCGGAAGCGGGGCGATCTTGCGACCTTTTGGCGGGGAATCGGTTGTCCGATGATTATAGGAATGAAGTGTGACAGACCGGCGGGGCCGGCATTGCCCCCAACGTACAATCCGCGCCAGTTCCTGCTCCGCTTCGGAACCCGTGAAAAAAGAACCCACCCTATCGGCTCCCCATGCCGCCACCCCGGTGCTGTCGGCGGAGGGCGTGGAAAAACGCTATGGGCCACTCCGCATGGCCCTGCAGGGAATCGACTTGCCAGTGCGGCGGGGCGAGTTCGTCGTGATCGTCGGTCCGGGGAGCAGCGGCAAGAGTGTCCTGCTGCGCCTGCTGGCCGGCCTGGAAGCCCCCAGCGCGGGGGTGGTCCGCATCGCCGGCGAAGATCTCGCGGCGATCGGACCGTTGGCGCGCGCCCATCTGCGCCGTTCCCTGGGCGTCATGTCGGCGGCGGCGCCGCTGCTGGGCCGGTACAGCGTGCTGGACAACGTCGCCTTCGCCGCGTGGGTGGCGGACGTCGACGCCGACGAGGGCTTGCGGCGCGCGCGCGCCGCGCTCGAACTCGTGGGCCTGGATGCGAATCGCCTGGGCGCAATCCGCTGCGCCGATCTGGCAAGCGGCGAAGCGCGCCGCGTCGCCCTGGCGCGTGCGCTCGTGAACCGGCCGGCGCTGCTGCTGCTCGACGATCTGATCGAAGACCTCGATGCGCCAGTCGCGGCGCAGCTCGTCGGGGTCGTCGATCGGTTCGCCGGGGCGGGCGTGACCGTCGTCGCGTCGACCCGCGCCCCGACGCATCCCCGCCCGGATGGCGATCCCGGCACGGAAGCAACGTCGGCGTCGATGGAACGGACGGCGGAAACCTGGCCGGCACGCGCGCGGATCGTGCGCCTCCGGGAAGGGAGACTGGCTCCATGAGTACCGCGGCGGCACAACGCATTGGCTCGAGCCGGACGGCGGCACTGCGGTTCGCCTTGCGCGGGCTGCTTCGCAAGCCATTGACGATGGCGGTTTCGGTACTGTGCACCGCGATGGTCGCCGCGGTGGCGATCCTGATCGCCACCGCGGCATGGCGCGCCTGGCCGCCGGAACGCCCCGCTTGGGCGGTTCCGTCCGCGCTCGTGTTCACGGCGCGCAGCGAACGCTTGGCCGACCTCGATGTGTTGCGCAACGACCTCCGGCGGACCGGGCCCGTGGTTACCGTGGAGTTCGTCGGCCGCGACGCGGCGCGGGCGGCGCTGGTGGCGCGCAAAAGTCTGACCGACAGCGGCTTGAACGACCTACAACCCAACCCCCTGCCCAATGCATTCATCGTGCGCTTCGACCCCGCGGCGACCCCCGCCGTGATCGAAGAAGCGGTCACTGCGATGCGGGCGCACAAAGGCGTCACCGCGGTGGCCTACGAACCGGGGACGGCGCGCAAACTCGATGCGCTGACGCACTTCGCCACGCGCGTCGGAACGCTGCTGGGCCTGGCACTGTTTGCCGCGCTGGTGGCGGGGTTCTCGCTGATCGCCGATCTCTGGCCACGGGTCGCATTACGGCTCGACCCCGACGAACTGCGCGTCTTCCAGGTCCTCGGCATGGAGCCGGCAGCACTGCGGCGGCCCTACGTCTACGCGGGGGCCATCAGCATGGCACTCGCCGGTGCGATCGCGGCCGCCATCGTCCTGTGGGCGGGAGCGCGGCTCGCCCCGGTCTTCGCGGAACTGGCGACCGAATACTCCCTGCGATGGACAGACGCCCCGGCTCCGTTGCCATTCGCATGGTTGCTCTGCCCGGCGGGAGGGATGCTGGGCGCCGGAGTCGCATCGCTGGCGATCCGGTCTGCCCTGCGGCGGGCGGCGGGCGCGAGATGAACTCCGACCGCAACCAAGTACTCGTTGCCACCGTTCGCCACCAGTTCGAAGCGCGCGCGGCGCGCTTCGCCGACCATGACGCCCTGGTGCGGGAGACTGGCAACCGGCTGATCGAGCGTCTGGCAGTGCTGCGGCACGCCCCGGCGCGCATCCTCGACCTGGGCTGCGGCCCCGGGCGCAGCCGTGCCGCCCTTCAGGCACGGTTTCCTGAGGCGCAGGTCTTCGGCGCGGATCTGTCCGAGGCCATGCTGCGAGCGGATCCGGCGCCGAGCGCCGGATCCGCTCGCCTGCGGCGCTGGCGCGCGCTGCTGGCGCGTCGGGTCGCGCCGCGGCCGTGGGCGGTGTGCGCCGACGCCGGCCGCCTGCCGTGGCCCGACGAATCGATCGACCTGGTGTTCTCGAACCTCATGCTGCCATGGCACCCGGCACCGCATGAGGTCATCACGGAAGTCTCCCGCGTGTTGCGGCCGGGGGGCCTCGTGCTGTTCAGCGCATACGGGCCGGATACCCTGCGAGAATTGCGCGCCGCCTGCCTGCGCGCCGGGCTGGCGACACGGCCGATGCCCTACGTCGACATGCACGATTTCGGTGACATGCTGATCACGGCGGGATTCGAAACGCCGGTGATGGAGTCCGAGACCCTGCGGCTCACCTTCGCCGGCGCGAATGCCTTGCTGACCGAGGTGCGTGCTCTGGGTGCGAACCCGCGCGCCGACCGTGCGCGCGGCCTGCCGTCGGGCCGGGTGGCGCGCGCACTGCACGCGGAACTCGACGCCCTGCGGAATGCGGAGGAACGCATCGCACTCACCTTCGAAATCGTGATCGGGCACGGATGGAAGGGACGGCCACGGGCATCGGCGGATCCAGGCGTCGCGACCATCGCCATGCCGGAGTCGCGACGAGGCAGCATCCCCGGTCATGGCAACACACGTCGCCCCGAATGAGGAATCGCGGGGCCCGTAGGGCCGTGGCGATCCAGGAACCGACCGGGTCGCTTCGGGCTTCGCCCTCGCGATGACGGACCGTCTCGTCAGGGCCTGAGGCATTGCGTCTGCATCGATGCGCCGACGCAACAGACCACCGGGCGCCAGTACACCCAGGCATACCGACCGTCGGAACTGGGTTCGGCGGGCATTGCCGATGCGGGGGCGGTCGGCAGAGGAAGGCGCCCCACACGAAAGCAAGCGCTCACAACGGGATATGCCTGCTGCATCTTGCCTTGCGTATCGACGGGAAACGGGAACGCGCCCAACTGATCGCGGGCCAGGCTCATCGCGCGCACGCCGGTCAAGGCCGAATAGCGTAGCGGCGGCGGGCCGATGTCACGCATCTGGCGCGGCAGCAAGGCACCCCATGCCCCCACCATCGGCATCGCGCCGGCCGCGAACGCGTCGAGCGCCGAGATCCCATCGCGACACCCCGTGCGCCAATTCAGCGCGTCGAACTCGGACGCGTAGACGAGGCGCGGCATGCCCGGGGCCGCAAGCGCGCCGGCCACCGCGCCGAGTGCCTGGTCCGTCGCGGTGACCGTACCGCAGATCGTGGCCGCCGGCCCTCCGGTCGGCGGAGCGGCAGGCACTCGTGCCGCGGAGGGGCCGCACGCGAGACACGACCACCCCGGAATCGGTAGGTCGGCCAGCGTCCAGACGTGGGCCTCCGCGGTGTTGTCGGTGGTGGAAAGGGACGAGCTGCCGGTGGCACCGAACCCGCCCGGCGCCGACGGCAGGAACGGCAGCGCCGCAACCAGCGAATCCCCCGGGCTGCGTACGGTTTCGACGATCGCGACCGGTACGTAGCGCCGGACGCGGATGCCGCAAGGCACGCCGCCGCAAGTGCAGATGCCGATCACCTGGGGTGCGGCGCAGGCGGCGGCCGGATCGAGCAGGCCGGCCCAGCCGCCGGGTCCGCCCCATTGCACCGCCCATGCGGGAGGGATCGCGAGGGCCAGCAACACCGATGGCAGCAAACCTCGGCGGGATTTCGAAAAAGAAAAAGGCATGCCGGCATTGTTTGCCGATCCGCCCGACCGGGGACTCCCGGACCCGGTAGTGGCAAGACGGCGGACCGCGCCTAGTGTTCCGGCTCCGCTCCCGCACCCCATGCCGGCGGGTTCGTCCGCCGGCCGCGCCGCTCACCGAGATTCTTCGCACCCATGCACCAACGGAATCACCACCCAGAACAGGATGGACTCGCCCCGCTCCCCCTGCCGGTTCGGTGTGAGGGCGGCGGCGCGCCAATCGGCGTGCTCCTCGTAGATGGGCCGGCCGTCCCGACCCACGGGCATCACGTCGCGGGCGCGCAGCGCGCCCGCGAGCGCGGCCGGACCGTCGATTTCCTCGACGACCCGGGCACAGCGGTCCAGGCTCGCTTCGTCGCCCAACGCCAGAAAACGGTAGTCGCCCAACCCGCAATGCAGGATAAATCCGGGAGGGTCGGGCTGAAACACGAAACCTCGTACCCCGCATTCGCGCGTCACCATATCGAGCAATGTCCCGACACCGGGATGGCGGAGAAACTCGCCGCCGGCTCCTGCGGCGAGGGCCGCCCACGCCGCCGCGGTGCGGGCTCGAAAGAAGGCGCGCAGTTGTTCGTCCAGCAGGGCCATCAACCCCGCGGGGCCGGACGGGTCCGCCTTGTGGACGAACTGGTGGATCTGGTTGCGGTTGAACGCCCGGACGGCGAATCGCTCGTCGCAGAGCGCGGTGAGCAACACGCGCCGCAAATGGGGGGCGGCAAGACGTTCGAAGAAGGCGATGCCGTCCATCTTCGGCATCGCGTAGTCGCATATCACCAGGGAATCGACCGGATCGCGCAGTGCCGCATCGAGCGCGCTGCGCAGGCTGAAGGACGAAAGATCGAGTGCGCGCAGGATTCGCGGCGCTTCCCGGTTCGGCCCGTCGCGGTACTCGTCGCGCGCACGGATGGACGGGAACGGATCGCGGCCGGGCGGGCGTGCGAAATGGTCGAGGGCGTCCTCGGCACGTTCGAAGCACAGAACCTGGGCCACTGCGGCCAGGCGTTCGAGCAGCAAGGATGTGGTGCGCAGGATTCGCGGCTCATCGTCGATGAGCACGACGCGCGTGGGAAAGAATAGGGGAAGGACGGTCATGAGCGCGATGGGCTCCCGGGATGACGCCTCGGCATGGGGCGGGTGCAAACCATGGTTCCACAATCTGCGGCGCCGGTTGCTGCCGGAATCGGCAGTCGCGAATATTCCCGCCGAAACATGGGACGCGCGCTGCTTGTGGTCGCTGCTGCATCTCGTGCATGAGTGGCGCACCCCCCTGAGCCTCGTCGATGGCCCGCTGCAGCGGCTGGCAGCCATATCGGGACTCGGCCCGGAAGCGGAAGAATGCGTGCGCATCGCGCGGCAGAACTGCTTGCGACTGATTCACCTTTCGGATGGCCTGCCGGAGCGGATCCGACGCGGTCACCGACGACCGCCGCAGATCGAGGAGGTGGCGCTCGACGCGTGGTTGCGCGACATGGCGAGCGTCGTCGCACATCATCCCGGATTGGATGCGGCAAGGCTGGTCGATGCATTCGGGGCCGACGGGGTCCGCGTGCGTGCCGACGTGCGTGGCCTCGAATGCATCTTCCTCAACCTGTTCAGCAACGCCGTCAAATTTTCCGCGGGACGCGGGCAGATCCGCATCGGTTCTTGCGTGCGCGGCAGGAACGCCGGATTTTTCGTCGAGGATCAGGGAATCGGCATCGCCCCCGAACACCACGAAGCGGTCTTCCAGCCCTTTCGCCGCTTGGTTGTGCCGCCGTCATGTCGTCAGGATGGCCTCGGCATCGGGCTCGCCCTGGTCCGCGAGTGGACGCAGGAAATGGCGGGCCGTCTCGAACTGCGCAGTGCACCCGGAGAGGGCGCATGCTTCATGGTCTGGCTGCCGATCGCCGCGAGGTCGTCCGGCGCTTCGGCGGCCTCCGCTCCGGTCTTGTGCACCGACACCGCAAATTGGGTCGCGTGCGAACCGCCAGCCGGCGGGAATGTCCCGGCGCCCGCCGAAATCGGCGCGCAGCGCCCCACCGTGCTCCTGATCGAAGACGACTCCGAATTGCGCTGGCTGATCACGCAAGCGCTGTCCGAGCGGTTCGACGTGAGGACCGCGTCCAACGGTATCGAAGGACTCACGCAAGCCCGCGACCAGACTCCGGACGTGCTGCTGACGGACTGGATGATGCCGGGCATCAGCGGCCTCGAAGTGGTACGCACCCTGCGACGCGAAGGCCTCGTGTGCAAGACCGTGCTGATCACCGCGCGCATGGAAGAGTCCGAACGGGTTGCGGCGCTGCAAAGCGGGATCGACGACTTTCTGGCCAAGCCGTTCTCGTTTGCCGAACTTTCGGCACGCTTGGGCAACCTCGGGCGCGCGGCGATGGCCGAGCGCGCCCTACGCACGCTCAATAGCCGGCTCGAGGTCGCCAATCGCGAACTCGCATCCGTGCGCGCCGCCCTGATCCAGCATGAAAAGCTCAAGTCGATGGGCATGTTCGCTGCCGGCATGCTCCACGAGATCCAGAACCCGGTGTCGTACATGCAAGCGGCTCTCACCTTGCTGCGCGAGGCGCCGCAGGAACCTCCGGAACGGGTTGCCGAACTGGTGGGGACGATCTGCGACGGTCTCGACCGGATCGGACACATCGTCGCCGGCCTGCGGGTGTTCGCCTTCCGCCATCGTGACGATGTTCCCGTCGATACATCGCCCGGCGCGGGCCCGTCCGCAGCCCTCGCCGCTGCGGACCGGCAGCTCTTCGACGTAACCGCTCCGATCGACGCCGCGCTGCGCTTCTGCCGCCACGAACTGGCATCGCTTCGGGTCGAGGTGCATGCGCAGTCGTGTCGGGTCGTCGGAACCGAACGGGAGATCACCCAGGTGCTGATCAACCTGCTTTCCAACGCCGCCGCCGCAACCCGCGCCGGCGAGGACGGGCACCCGTCGGGCGCCGCGGTGGAAGGCGCCTGGGTTCGCATCGAAACGCGGATCGAGGACGAGCGCGTCGTCATCGCCGTCCGGGACAACGGCAGCGGCATCGCGCCGACGGCGATGGCGCGCATGTTCGAGCCGTTTTTCACCACCAAGGAAATCGGCAGCGGCCTAGGCCTCGGCCTAGCGATCTGCAACGCGATCGTCCGCGCCCATGGCGGCACGCTGCGGGCGCAGAACGAATCGCCGCAGGGCGCGCGATTCGAATTCGACCTGCGCCGCGGCGACGCCGATCCCTAGCACACGGAAAGCGCCTTTGCGACGTCATCCGCAGCATTCGAATCGGGCATCGAAAAACGGAAGGAGCAATTCGTGGTTTCCTGGTCTGCCAAACAATTCGCCGAGCCAACCCCATTGCATGCACGCGTGTCGCAGGCGGCGCGCCCGGACCGGACCGCGCGACCGCCCAATCCCGGACTCCGACGCGATTCCGGATCCGAGGCGTGGCGCGGCCCGGCCTCGCACCTGAGCTCCGAACTGCGGCGGCGCATCGACGAACTCATGCTACCGCTGCAAACCATGGCCCTGGACCTGCTGGATCGGGAACTGGGCGAGCGGCTGGACCGGATCGTGCCGATGCGCCAATGCCTGTGCGTGCTGGTCGATCACGGCTGCACCGGACTCGACCCGCTTCCTCCGCGCATGCACGGCACCATGTCGCACGATCTGCAACGGTTGTATGCGACCATGATCGCCGAGCGTGACCCGCTCCTGCTGCGGGCAAGCCAGGAATGGCGTCCGCTGATCGGGACGATCGAGGAGCACTGCTCCTGGGTCCACTCCAAAATCCGCCATTCCGACGTCATCAAGACTTGGCTACGGCGCAACGCGACAGACGATACCTCGAGCCTCGCGGTCGTGCCGGCGCGCGGCGGGCTTTCGCGCGGAGCGCTATTCGTGTTCTTCTCCGCGCCGCCATCCGACACCGGCGTATTCGCGCTGTTCTATGCCGCGCAGCGCATCGCGATCGCGATGGAACTGCGGGTCCGCCCGTACATCCACGATCTGCTCGCAATGCGGTTCACCCCGCGCGAAGCCGATGTGTTGCGCGCCGGGCTGCTGGGGGAGGCCGACGACGAAATCGCCGACCGCCTCGGCCTCACGGTGGATGCGATCCGGTACTACTTCCGCAAATTCAAGAACCAGATCCCAGGGGCGGTCGGCGGGATCAAGCCGCGGGAGTTCGCGCGGGTCATGCACAACCTGGGAAAACTCTGAACACCGACCCCGGTTCGCTGCGGTGCATGCCGGGGGCGCCCTCAGACGATCAGCACGCCGTGCGGGTTGGCGCCGGGATCGCGCCAGAAGGAATCGTTTTCGCAGCGGCGGATCAGGTCCGGAGGCAGGATCGACGGCCGTTCGTTGATACGCACACGCCCGGTGATGCGGTGCATGCCGGGGGCGCCCATCCGTTCGTCGAACGCCGGCGCTTCGAACTCGACGCGCTCGAAATCGTGCTCGAACACGGGTTCGCCGAGGAAGCGATAGACCGCTGCCATCGCCCGGTCCGGATCCCGGGTCAGCGTTTCGTACTGCAACAACATCAGGCGCCCGGCGTGCTCACCGTAGAACGCCTCTTTGAGGCTCTCGTAGGCGAAGCCCACCGATCCACCCGGGGACGCCAGGCCGTTGGCCCGCGTGTAGACGGTGGTATCGAGCTTGAATCCGGTCAAGACCGTCGGGCGGAACGGATTGCGGCGCAGGATGCGCTCGAAACTGTCGATGATCCAGGCCACCTCGCGCACGCAGGCGATGACGCGCGTCTGCGGAAAGAGTTGGGCCAATGCCGGCAGCATGCCGCACCATCCGCGATTGTTGTCGAAGACCACGGCGGCTCCGGCATCGCGGTAATAACTTTCGAAGAGCCCCCGCATGACGGCCTGGCGCCGCGCGTCGGTGAAGAACGTTCCGTACTCGGTTTCGTCGCTCATCTTCTGCGCCATCGCGGTCACCATCGTGTAGAGCGGACTGGTGATGTCGGCGTGGAAGCGCGGATTCTGGCGCAGCAGCGCGGTCAGCAGCGTGGAGCCGGAGCGCGGCAGGCCGGAGAGGAAGTGGATCGCGGAAGGGGCGGGAGTGGACATGGGGTCGGTATGCAATCGCTCGCCGGATTATAGGGAAGCGCACGGTCTCCGGAGGCGAGGTCCGGTCGTCCGGTTCGCCACCGCCCGGTTTGGTAATCTGCGGAGCAGGGCCGATCCGGCATCGTCCGCGGCGCCGCCGACATCGAGTTCGCGGATCGGTTTCCCGGCCATCGATGGACGACCAAACGCTGCTTCGCTATTCGCGCCACATCCTGCTCGACGAGATCGGCGTCGAAGGGCAGGTGCGCCTGCGGGCGTCGTGCGCGCTCGTGATCGGCGCCGGCGGCCTGGGCTCGCCGGCGGCGATCTATCTCGCCGCGGCGGGCGTGGGCCGGCTGGTCCTGTTCGACGCCGATCTCGTCGACCTCACGAACCTGCAACGCCAGATCCTGCACACGACCGATCGGCTCGGCATGCCGAAGGTCGAGTCGGCGCGCGCGGCGCTGGCGGCGCTCAATCCCGAGGTGCGCATCGAAGCGTATGGCGAGCGGGCGACGGCGGCCAATCTCGCCGATGTGCTGCCGGACGTGGATGTCGTCGTCGATTGTTCCGACAACCGCGTCACACGCTACGCCGCCAACCGCGCCTGCCGCGCGACGGAGATTCCCCTGGTATCGGGCGCGGCGAGCGGCTTCGCGGGACAGCTCGCCGTGTTTGACTTCCGCGATCCGCAAAGCCCCTGCTACGCCTGCCTCTTTCCCGAGGATGCGCGGGGCGAGGACGAACCCTGCGCCACGACCGGCGTATTCGCGCCGCTGACCGGCGTGATCGGCTCCCTGCAGGCCGGCGAAGCGATCAAGATCCTGGCCGGCGCCGGATCACCTGCGAGCGGTCGGCTGATCCGGTTCGACGCGCTGCGGGGAGGGTTTCAGGAACTGCGCTTCGCGCGCGATCCACGCTGCGGGGTGTGCGGCGACTGAGGCATCGGCGCGGGAACCGGGTGCGCGGGGGAGGGGGAACCCTAGCGCCGCCACCTTCCTGCCAATGCGAATCTCCGCGACCCTAACCCAGGAACAACCGGTACGCGCCGCTTCCGGTCTCTTCCTGATACTGGTAGCCCAGGTCAGCGAGGAAGCGCCGGAGCGCGCCACGGTCGCGCTTGGGGGCCTGCATGCCGACGAGGATGCGGCCGTAATCGGAGCCCTGGTTGCGGTAATGAAAGAGCGAGATGTTCCATGCCGGCGACATCGCGCTCAGAAACCGCATCAGTGCGCCGGGGCGCTCGGGGAATTCGAAGCGGAACACCCGCTCGTCCACCGCCAGCGGGGAATGGCCGCCGACCATGTAGCGCAGGTGCTCCTTCGCGAGTTCGTCGTCGGTCAGGTCGCTCGTCGCGAAACCCGCCTGCTCGAAGCTGCGCGCCAGGGCGCGCGCGTCGTCGCGCCCCGCCGTTTCGACGCCGACGAAGATGTGCGCCGTCGCAGCGTCCGAGATGCGATAGTTGAACTCGGTGATCGCGCGCGTACCAAGCAGGGCGCAGAAGCGCTTGAAGGATCCGCGCTCCTCGGGCAAGGTCACCGCGAACAACGCTTCGCGCTGCTCGCCCACCTCGGCGCGTTCGGCGACGAAGCGCAGGCGGTCGAAATTCATGTTCGCGCCGCTGGTGATCGCCACCAGCGTGCGCTCGCGCAGGCGCTTGCTCGCCGCGTATTGCTTGCAGCCCGCCACCGACAGCGCACCGGCGGGCTCGAGGATCGACCGGGTGTCCTGGAACACGTCCTTGATCGCCGCGCACAAGGCGTCGGTATCCACCGTGACGATCTCGTCGACATAGCGCCGGCACAGATCGAACGTGTGTTTCCCCACCATGCGCACGGCGGTGCCATCGGAAAAGAGCCCGACCTCGGCGAGCTGCACGCGCCGCCCGGCGGCCAGCGAACGCGCCATGGCATCGGAATCGACGGTCTGCACGCCGATGATCTTGACCTCGGGCTGCACCGCCTTCACATAGGCCGCGACCCCCGCAATCAGCCCGCCCCCGCCGATCGGCACGAAGATCGCATCGATCGGCGCCGGGTTTGCATCGAGCTTGGCCCCCGCGTTCGCCCCCGTGTTTGCCCCCGTGTTTGCCCCATTGCGCGCGTGGTGCTGACGCAGGATCTCCATGCCGATCGTGCCCTGGCCGGCGATCACGTCCGGATCATCGAACGGGTGCACGAAGGTCAGCTTGCGCTTTTCCTGGAGTGTCAGGGCATGCGTGTACGCGTCGGAGTACGAATCGCCATGGAGGACCACTTCCGCGCCGCGGCTGCGCACCGCATCGATCTTGAGTTGCGGCGTGGTCACCGGCATCACGATCACGGCACGGCAGCCGAGCCGCTGCGCCGCCAGGGCCACGCCCTGCGCATGGTTGCCCGCCGAGGCCGCGATCACGCCGCGCGCGCGCGCGGCCCGGTCGAGATGGACCATCTTGTTGTACGCCCCGCGCAGCTTGAAGCTGAAGACCGATTGCAGGTCTTCGCGCTTGAGGAGGACGCGATTATCCAATCGCGCCGAAAGGCGCGGGGCGGGGTCCAGGGCCGTCTCGATGGCGACGTCGTAGACGCGCGCGTTGAGAATGCGGCGCAGATAGTCGTTGGCCGGCATCGCCGCCGGATTGTACAGTTCGGCCTATGTCCTCGCCCGCAACGCCCTTGCCGCCCTCTCGCCCGAAACCATCCTCGACGCGATCGATGCCGTCGGATCGCACGCCGGGTTCCGTGCATCGGGCCAGCTTTTCGCGCTCAACAGCTATGAGAACCGGGTGTTTCTCGTCGGGCTCGAGCCGTCGGCGGACGCGTCGGCGCTCCGATCCGCTCCGCCGCCGACCCGGGTCGTGAAGTTCTACCGCCCCGGCCGCTGGACCGATGCGCAGATCCGCGAAGAGCATGCATTCGCCGAGGATCTGGCGCAGGCCGAAGTGCCGGCCGTACCGCCATTGCGACTGAACGGCGAAACCTTGCACACCGCCGGCGGATTCCGTTTTGCGCTATTCGAGCGCCGCGGCGGGCGCACGCCCGAACTGTGCGATCCCGCCGTGCGGGAGCACATCGGCCGCTTCCTCGGCCGCCTGCATGCGGTCGGCGCCCGCCGGCCGTTCACGACACGGATCCGGCTCGACGCCGACACCTACGGCGTCGAGCCCGGCGCCTACTTGCTGCAGCACCATTGGCTGCCGCCGGAGCTGGTCGAGATCTACCGCGGCCTGCTGGCGCAGGCGCTCGAGGGCGTGCGCCGGACGTTTTCCCAAGTCGACCCGATACGCTGGCAGCGCCTGCACGGCGACTGCCATCCCGGAAACATCCTCTGGAGCGAGGCGGCTCCCGAACCGGGGCCGCATTTCGTCGACTTCGACGACAGTGTCATGGGCCCCGCGGTCCAGGACCTGTGGATGCTGTTGTCAGGCGACCGATCGGAGCAGGAAGCGCAATTGCGCGACGTGCTGACGGGGTACGAAATGTTCGCCGAATTCGACCGCGCCCAGTTGGCCCTGATCGAAGCGCTGCGCACGCTGCGCCTGATCCACTACGCCGCCTGGATCGCGCGGCGCTGGGACGATCCGGCATTCCCCGCCGCGTTCCCGTGGTTCGAAACGCCGCGCTACTGGGAGGAGCGCATCCTCGAACTGCGCGAGCAGATCGCCGCGATGCAGGAGCCGGCGCTGGCGCCGTGACGGCTACGCAAGCGTTTCGGCGAGCCGGAACCCCATCGCGTACGTAACCGAGCGCGGGTTGTGACCATGGCGGCGACGGGTGCGCGCGAGGTCACGGAAACGCGCGAAACTGCCACCGCGCGCAACCCGGTAGCGACCGTGGATCTGCACCAGATGGTCGACGACGGTGCGACCGCCGGAGTAGGGCGCGTAGTCGTCGGCGACATATTCCTCGACGTTGCCCGCCATGTCGGCGATGCCGAACGGCGACGCACCGCCGGGAAATGCGCCGACCGCGCTGGTGCGGAACAGGCCGGTTTCGGCGGTGTTGGCACAGTCGGCATCGAAACGCTCGCCCCAGGGAAACTCCCGCCCATCCGGTCCGGTCGCGGCGTACTCCCACTCCGCTTCGGTCGGCAGACGGAAGCGGCGGCCCGTGCGCTGCGCGAGCCATGCCGCATACGCATCGGCCGAGGCGGCGCTGACCGTGTACACCGGGTGGTTGGCGCGCTCCACGGGAAATCGTCGGAAATCCCAGCTGGTGGGCAGCTCCGGGTGCCCGGTGTCGAGGAGGAATTCTTGGTACTCGGCGTTGGTCACGGGATAGCGCGCGATCGCATAGGGAGCGAGATCGATGGCGTGACGCGGGCACTCCTTCTCGATCCACGCGCGCTCCATTCCGAGTCCGTCGTAGCGCACCATCACTGCGTCGATCCCTTCGAAGTCGAGTCCGATCTCGACCCGGCCACCCGGGATGGCCGCCATGTCCGGATCCAGCGCGCGGATCCGCGAATCACCGATCCAGGCCAGGAGGTCGCCGGCAGCCAGGCGCTCGACCAACGGAACGTCGGCGTCACCGATGCGCCGCGCCAGTTGCTCGGGCCCGAGGCCACGCAACGCGCGCATCGCCGCCGGAAGCGCCGTTTCGAAGCGGGTGGGGACATAGCGGTCGGGCAGCCCGAGACGCTCGCGGTCGCTAGGCGTGCCGCAGAGCGCCCGTGGAAAGTAAGGCCAATGCCACCCGGTATCGGTTTCACGCGTGGGAGAGTTCATAGAGTTCTCCATCGTAGGAACTCGCGATGAAGCGCTGCTGCGCAGCGCGGTAGGCCAATGCCGAGATGCCGGCAGAGGTGGGCCGCCGCATCGGCAACCAGCGGCGGTGGTGGAGATCGAAGGCCGCCACCGTGCCGCCGTACGACCCGGACATCAGCATCCGGCCGTCGGCGCTGGCCACCAGGCACTTGACGGAATTCGGGTGCGGGCTGGGATAGCTCGCCTCCTCGTCATCCAACCACAGACGCAGCACACGATCGCGGCCGACGCTGGCGAAGCCGCCGTCGGCGATCGGGCAGCAGGCATTGGCGATGCGGGTATGCGCTTTGGGGATCCGGCGTAGTTCCGACCAGTCCCGCAGGTCGTACCAAGCAACGAGGGTCGACGCGCAGACCACGAACAGACGCCCTTGCGCAGCGCTCAAGCCCTTGATGGCGCTGTCGTCGACGCGGAGGTCCTGGCGGAGAGGATGCAATTCGCCCGCCGCGCCGACCTCGAACAGCAGAACCTCGCCGGTGTAGCTGCCCACCGCGAGCATCGGAACGCCGTCGCGTTCGAAGGCGGTGGCGCAATTCAGCGGTGAGGAATGCTGATGGAGCGCATGCCCGGTATGCGCATCGAAAATGATCCCGAGTTGACCGCCGGTGTAGAGATGCTGGCCAACGAACTGGAGAAAATTGCAGAGGCTGCCCATCTGCGCCCGTGGCCGCCCGTTCTCGTACAGCACCCCGGCATCGCCGATTGCATAGACGACATCGTTGCGCATGGCGACCGCGTTGAGCGCCGGGCCGGCGGCGACGCCGTCCATGTCCCAGCTACCGTCACGGGGATCGAAAACGCCATAGGTTGCGCCGAACGTTCCGACGGCGATGCGACCGTCGCCCAGCGCCGTCGCCGCGCGTGCCCAGACGGTCACCGGCAGCTCGCTGCGCGCCAGCTCCCGCGGCATGCCTGCGCTCTGGCGCAAACCTTGCCACAGCGCGATGCTGCGGTCATAGCTCAGCGTAACGAGCAGGCCCGTAGCGTCATCGAACACCACCTTCTTGATTCCGGCGCGATGGGCGGGGTGGTAGCGGATCGCGCCGTCGCGCACGATCACGATGCGGCCATCGTCGTCGCCGGCCACGATGCGGCCATCGGACAGAACCACCAGAGAATCGGTGCGGACGCCGTCGATGTCGTAGACGGCAAGCGCGCAGCCCTCGGCGGCATCCCACTCCCGCACCGTGCCGTCGACGCTTGACGAGATGAGCCGCCGGCCGTCCGGCGACCAGGTCACCGAAAGGATGTTGCCGGAATGTCCCGGCATCGCGTGCAAGCAGCGGCCTTCGAGATCGAACACCCGGACCAGCCGGTCCAGCGCGCAGGTCGCGACCCGACGTCCATCGGGCGAGAACGCCGCCATGTCGACGTCGTCACCATGTCCGGCAAGAACCGCACGCAGGCGCATGCCGGGCACGTCCCAGATACGCGCCGAATAGTCGCTGCTGGCGGTCACGAGCAGCGACCCGTCACGATTGAAACTGCAATGGTTGACCAGATGGTCATGCAATCCGCGCCCCACGGCTTCGCGCGTCGATGCACGCCACAGAATGACACGGTTGTCGTATCCGGCGGTGGCGATCCAGTCGCCATGCGCCGCGATTCCCGCGATCGGACCTTGATGTCGCATAGGCATGAAGAGAGAAGGTGACCGGCGGGCGACGAAATCGCCGTCCGCCGGGAACGATCACGCGTGCGTATTGATGTTCGTGCCCAACGACCCGGAGGTCGCGAGCTGCGGAGGCGGCGCCGCCGGCGCCGAGGGCGCCGGAGGAGCCGCACTAGGCTTTGCAGCCATCGGTTTTGCCATCACGGCATTCGCCATGCTGGCGGAGGAAATCGCCATTCCCATCGTTTTTTTCTCCTTCCTGATTGTGTTGGTCGTGCGGTGCACTCGGCCGCAACGGATCCGCGATGACCGCATCGGCCGAAATCCACGGCGTGCCGGTACGGCAGATATGCGAAAACTTTATAAGGCGGCGGGGGGATGAGGGATCGAAGAGTTACGCGGTTCGGATGCGGCTTTTCTTTCTTAATCTGGCCGAACTCGCCGATTTCCCTCGATTTCTGATGCTTCGCCAAGAACCGGGGGGCGAATGCTGACCGTTTTCCGTACGTCTTGCGGAGGCACCCCGGATCGGGCCGATGCCCGTGCAAAGTCCGGGGACTTCCCCGTCATCCCGCCGCCGCATGCCGATGCAACGGTACAATTCGTCACCTGCCATGAATGCCACGCAAGCGCCGCATCCGCAGCGCGAGATCGGACGAATCCCCGGCCTGGACCCGATCCCTCGCCTGCGCGAGATCCCATACAACTACACCTCGTTCTCGGATCGAGAGGTCGTCCTTCGCTTGCTGGGCGAGGAAGCCTGGACGGCGCTCGACGCGCTGCGCACGGAGCGCCGCACCGGGCGCAGCGCCCGCATGCTCTACGAGGTGCTGGGCGAGATCTGGGCGATCCAGCGCAACCCCTATTTGCAGGACGACTTGCTGGACCACCCCAAGCGGCTGGCCTCGGTCGTGGAGACCCTGCGCTCCCGGCTGCGCGAAATCGAGCAGCGCCGTGAACCGGGCGAAGCGGCGCGCGATGCCAAGGTCGTTCTGCTGGTGCAAGCCGCGACCGCAGCCGTCGCTGCATTTTCCGTCTCGTTCGCGCGGGCGCGCGACCTCCGCCGGCGCGCGCTGCGGCGATTCAGCCGCCACACCCGTGCCGACAACGTCTGCTTCGACGCGTATGCCCGCGTCTCCCACGTCACCGATGCCACCGACTGGCGCGTCGAATTGCCGTTCGTGGTGCTCAACCCGGACACGGAAGAGGAGATTCCCCATCTCGTGCGGGCCTGCATCGAGCTCGGGTTGACCGTCATTCCGCGCGGCGGCGGCACCGGCTACACCGGCGGCGCGGTACCGCTGGTCCCCGACGCCGCGGTCATCAATACCGAAAAACTCACCGGCTGCGGCGAAGTCGAGCGCATCACGCTGCCGGGCGGCACCACCGACGGCGCGACCGAAGCGCCGACGGTGTGGACCGAGGCCGGCGTCGTCACCCGCCGCGTCGCGGAGGCCGCCGAGCGCTCGGGTTTCGTGTTCGCGGTCGACCCCACGTCCGCCGACGCCTCCTGCGTCGGCGGCAACATCGCCATGAACGCGGGGGGCAAGAAAGCCGTGCTATGGGGAACGGCGGTCGACAACCTCGCCTGGTGGCGGATGGTCGACCCCGAGGGCAACTGGCTCGAAATCCACCGCCTCGACCACAATCTCGGAAAAATCCACGACGTCGAGGTGGCCCGGTTCGACCTCGTCTGGAAGGACGGCTCGCGCGCCCCCGAAAAGGCGCGCGAACTGCGGCGCGAGCGGCTGGAAATTCCCGGCGCCCTCTTCCGCAAGGCGGGCCTGGGCAAGGACGTCACCGACAAATTCCTGGGCGGACTGCCGGGGGTTCAGAAGGAAGGGTGTGACGGCATCATCACCAGCGCGCGCTGGGTGGTCCACCGCATGCCGGAGCACGTGCGCAGCTTCTGCCTGGAATTCTTCGGCCCGGTGCGCGATGCCATCCCGGCGATCGTCGAGATCACTTCGTACCTCGGCGCCGAGCCGGGCGGCGCGGTGCTATCCGGCCTCGAGCACCTCGATGCGCGCTATCTGCGGGCCGTCGGCTACGCGACACGCTCGCCGCGCGGCGGCCTGCCGCGCATGGTTCTGCTGGGCGATGTGGCCGGCGACGACGATGCTGCGGTCGCGCGTGCTTGCGCCGAAGTCGTGCGCATGGCCAATGCGCGCGAAGGCGAGGGCTTCATCGCCGTGAGTGGCGATGCGCGCAAGGCCTTCTGGGCCGACCGCGCACGCACGGCCGCGATCGCCCGCCACACCAACGCGTTCAAGATCAATGAGGACGTCGTCATTCCGCTCGAGCGGATGGGCGACTACACCGATGCGGTCGAACGGCTGAACATCGAACTCTCGATCGCCAACAAGCTGGAACTGCTCGACGCGATCGAAACCCACCTGCGATCGAACCTCGCGCTCGCGCCCGGTGACGATCCCGACGCGCGCGGCCAGGAAAACGCCGAGCTGCTGGGCGACCGCGTACCACGCGCGCTGGAATTATTGGCGACGGTGCGACGACGCTGGATCCACCTACGCGATGAGACCGATCTGCGCGATCTGCAAGACGGACGTCTGCGGGTCTCGTGGAAAACCGAGGTCCGCGAACCGCTGACGCGGGTGTTCGGCGGGGCTGTATTCCGACCGATTCTCGACGCTTGCGACGCCATCCACGCCCGCGTGCTGAAGGGGCGGGTCTTCGTTGCCCTGCACATGCACGCGGGCGACGGCAATGTGCACACCAACATCCCCGTCAATTCGGACAACTACGCGATGCTGCAGACGGCGGAGCGCGCCGTCGCCCGCATCATGCAGGTCGCGCGCGATCTCGGCGGCGTGATCTCCGGAGAGCACGGTATCGGCATCACCAAGCTCGAGTTTCTGCGCGACGACGAGCTGCGCGACTTCCGCGAATACAAGAACCGCGTCGACCCCGAAGGCCGCTTCAACCGCGGCAAGCTCATGCCGGGTGCCGATCTGCGGCGGGCGTATACACCCAGCTTCAACCTGCTGGGACACGAGTCGCTGATCCTCCAGCACAGCGACCTCAAGGTCGTGTCGGACGCGATCAAGAACTGCCTGCGCTGCGGCAAATGCAAGCCGGTGTGCGCAACGCACGAACCGCGCGCGAATCTGCTGTATTCGCCGCGCAACAAGATCCTTTCGGTATCGTTGTTGGTCGAGGCGTTCCTCTACGAAGAACAGACACGGCGCGGCGTTTCCGTCCGACATTGGGAACAATTCGGCGACGTCAGCGAACATTGCACGATCTGCCACAAATGTCTGACGCCCTGTCCCGTCGACATCGACTTCGGCGATGTGTCGATGGCGATGCGCGACCTCGTGCGCCGCATGGGGCACGCGCCCTTTCGGCCGGTGGCGCGCGCATCGATGTGGTTCCTCGACACGACCAGTCCACGCACCATCAAAGCGCTGCGAACCGCTCTGGTGCAGCTCGGCTATGCCGCGCAGCAGCTCGGGCATCAAGTGCTAGCGCTCCCGTCTGCACGTCAGACCCGCCGCCCGCCGGCGACGACGCGCGGCACGCCGGGGGCGGCGGGTGCGCCCGCCATCACGGCGCAGGCCATCCACTTCGTGAACAAGCGCCTGCCCGGCGGTCTGCCCACACGCACGGCGCGCGGCCTGCTGGGCATCGAGGACATGCGCATCATCCCGATCGTACGGGATCCGCAACGCACTCGCACCGACAGCGAGGCCGTGTTCTATTTTCCAGGATGCGGCTCGGAACGGCTATTTTCGCAGGTGGGCCTGGCTACCCAGGCCATGCTCTGGCATGCCGGCGTGCAAACGGTGCTACCGCCGGGCTACCTCTGCTGTGGCTATCCCCAACGCGGCGGCGGCCAGTTCGATCGCGCGCAAAAAATCATGACCGACAACCGCGTACTGCTGCACCGCGTAGCCAACACGCTCAACTACCTCGACATCAAAACAGTCGTGGTGAGCTGCGGCACCTGCTACGACCAGCTGCAAGGGTACGACTTCCCCGCGATCTTCCCCGGTTGCCGCATCATCGACATCCACGAGTTCCTTGCCGAGCGGGGAATCCAGGTCGACGGCGTGTCGGGCGTGCGCTATGTCTATCACGATCCCTGCCACAGCCCGATGAAGCAGCAGGAGCCGCTCAAGACCGTCAACGCACTGCTGCAGACGCAGGATGGCGCGCGTATCGGTCGCAGCGAGCGCTGCTGCGGCGAAGCGGGCCTGCTCGCGGTATCGCGGCCCGATGTGTCCACCCAGATCCGCTTCCGCAAGCAGGAGGAGCTCGAGCGCGACGCCGCGCGGCTGCGCGCGGACGGGTTCGCGGGTGAAATGAAGGTGCTCACGTCGTGCCCGGCGTGCCTGCAGGGCCTGCATCGCTACCGCGACGACGTTCCCATCGAAGCGGAATACATCGTGGTCGAGATGGCGCAACGGATCCTGGGCGCGAACTGGCTGCCGGAGTTCGTCGCACGCGCGACGGCGGGAGGCATCGAGCGGGTGCTGTTGTGAGCGACGCGACCGTCACCCCGGCCTGCCCGCTGTGCGCCACCGATGGCGGAACGGTGCTCTGGCGCGAGGGCCGCCTGCGGGTGGTCGCGATCGACGATGCCGACTACCCCGGCTTCCTGCGCGTGATCTGGGACGCCCATGTCCGCGAGATGAGCGAACTCGATACGGCTGCGCGGATCCGTCTCATGGAAGTGGTGTTCGGAGTCGAATCGGCAGTCCGCCGGGTGCTGACACCCGACAAGATCAACCTGGCGAGCCTGGGCAACGTCGTGCCGCACCTGCACTGGCACATCATCGCCCGCTACGCCGACGATGCCCACTTTCCTGATCCGGTGTGGGGGGTGCGGCGCCGCGATCCGGACCCGGCACGCCTGGCGACGCAGCGCGCGAAGCGGCCCGAACTCATTCGCGCCGTGGTGGAGATGCTGCAACCGAGCAGATGTTCCCCCGAGCCTGCGGGTGCGCGAGCAGACCGGGACGAGGGTCACGAAACCAGCCCCGGCACATTCTGCGGATCGAAATAAAGGGCCATTCATGCGCCTCGCAGTGGTTTCCGACATTCACGGCAATTTGCCGGCCCTCGAAGCCGTGGTTGCCGACTTGCGCCGACGCGGGGCCGACGCCGTGGTCAACCTCGGCGACAGC
Source organism: Pseudomonadota bacterium (assembly GCA_021825945.1). Classification (GTDB taxonomy): domain Bacteria; phylum Pseudomonadota; class Gammaproteobacteria; order Burkholderiales; family Burkholderiaceae_F; genus GJ-E10. The sequence goes on along the minus strand of JAKAFN010000002.1, from coordinate 284,670 downwards.
CTGTCCGGGCCGCTGCTGCCGCGCGAAACCGCGCAGTTCCTGATGGCACAGACGGACTGGATCCACCTCGCCGGCAATCACGAGCGCCAGATCCTTGACGAACGCGGCGCCTGCGGCCGCTCGGACATCTACGCGCGGACGCAGCTCGGCGATTCCGAGCGGGCCTGGATCGCGACCCTGGCCCCGAATCACCGCATCGCGGAAGACGTGTTCGCCTGCCACGCCACGCCGACGACCGACATGGTGTACCTGCTGGAAACCATCGAGTCCACCCACCTGCGGGTGGCGACGAGCGACGAGATTGAAGCGCGCCTCGAAGGCGAGGCGGCGGCGCTGGTGCTCTGCGGCCACAGCCACACACCGCGCAGCGTACGAACGGCGCGTAGTCAATGGATCGTCAATCCCGGCAGCGTCGGGCTGCCCGGCTTTCTCGCCTGCGGCCCGACACCGCACCGCGTGCAGAACGCCTCGCCCGACGCGCGCTACGCCATCGTCGAACGTGGCGAGACGGGCTGGTCGGCATCGCTGATTTCCGTTCCGTATGACCATCGCAGCATGGCAGACCTCGCCGGACGCCGCGGCCGGCCGGAATGGCAGCGCGCGCTGGCAACGGGGTACGTATGACCCCATCGAACCGAGGACGCGCTCAGAGCCAGCGCCGCACCCGCGCCTTGTAGCGCCGGTATTCCTCGCCGAACCGCGCCTCGAGGTGCGCCTCCTCGTGGCGGATCACGGCGTAGCGCAGGCCGGCCCAGATGAGCGGGGCGAACACGAGCGGCCACGCCGTGTGCAGCCAGACCGCAGCGCCGGCGAGGAAACACCAGTCACCGACATAGATCGGGTTGCGGCTGAACCGGAAGGGGCCTCCGGTGCAGAGCGCGGTCGCCCCCTTGTACGGATTGACGGTGGTGCGATGGCGGAAAAAGGTCCAGAGGGTCCAAAAAAACAGCGCCATTCCGGCGCTGAAAAAAGACCATGCCACCGGCCTTGCGGCCCCGGCGAGGTCCAGGGGGAAGGGTTGCACCTTCCGGTCCAGCCACCAGCCGGCCACCACCGCCAGGGCATACGGCGCCGGCGGCAGCAGCAGGGTGCGGGGCTTGGCCGCAAGGCTCAAGACGGACCACTCCGAAACGGGAACTCGAAATGCCCCCGCATCACGATTCGCCGTCTCCGTTGGCACGACCCGCCTCGTTTTCGCCCCACATCGCGTTGAGGATCGCGAGCAGGCAGGCAAACCCGATGCCGAGAATCCAAGAGAAATACCACATGATCTCGCCCTCCTCCATCAATACGCACTGTGCTCGTGCTCACGCACGTATGCAGCCGTGACCTTTCCGGCCATGACGCGGTACGCCCAGCTCGTGTAGGCCACGATGATCGGCACGAAGATCAGCGCCGCCCAAAACATGATCCCGAGCGTGAGGTGGCTCGAAACGCTGTCCCACACCGTGAGGCTGTCGCCAGGCACAGTCGAGGACGGCATCACGAACGGGAACATCGCGGCGCCCGCGGTACCGATCACGCCGGCGAGCACCAGCGACGAGGTCACGAACGCCCATCCGGTGCGGGCCTTGCCGAGCAGGCCGAGCGTCACCGCCACGCCGAGATAGGCGAGCGCGGGGAGCATCATCGTGAGCGGCGCCTTGTGGTAGTTCGCGAGCCACGCGCCGGCCTCGCGCACCACCGTCTTGCCGAGCGGGTCGGCAGCGGCCGCCGGGTCGATGGCCGATGTGATGACGTAGCCTTCGATACCCTGCGCCAGCCAGACTCCGGCGATCGTGAACGCGAGCAGCAGAACGAGGCCGGCACCGCGGGCCGCCGCCACCGCACGCCGGTGAACGTCGTCCACGGTACGATGCGCGAGATATACCGCGCCATGCATCGTGATCATCGCCGAGCTCACCACGCCGGACACCAGCGCGAACGGGTTGAGGAGTTGCCAGAAAGTACCGGTGTAGGTCGATACCATCCGCTCGTCGAAGTGGAACGGCACGCCCTGCAGCAGGTTACCGAACGCCACGCCGAAGATCAGCGGCGGTACCGCTCCGCCCACGAACAGCCCCCAGTCCCAAGTCGCCCGCCAACGCGGGTTGTCGATCTTGCTCCGGTAGTCGAAACCGACGGGCCGGAAGAAGAGCGCCCACAATACCGCCAGCATGGCCCAGTAGAATCCCGAGAACGCCGTCGCATACACCAGAGGCCAGGCGGCGAAGATCGCTCCGCCGCCGGTGATGAACCATACCTGATTGCCGTCCCAATGCGGGCCGACGGTGTTGATCACGATCCGCCGCTCGATGTCGTTCTTGCCGACGAACGGAAGCAGCGTTCCCACGCCCATGTCGTGACCGTCCATCACGGCAAAGCCGACCAGCAGTACGCCCACCAGCAGCCACCAGATGACTTTCAGAGTCGGATAGTCCAGCATGTCTTTCTCCCGTCTCAGTGTGCGTGCGCCAATGCGCTTTCACCGGAATACCTGCCCGTTCCCAGCGAACTCGGTCCGAGGCGGGCGAACTTCACCATCAGGTACATCTCTGCGCACAGCAGTACGGTGTAGAACCCGATGAAGCCGGCGATCGACCCGACGAGACTGGCGGGACTGAGGCTCGACACCGACAACTCGGTCGGCAACACGCCATAGATCGTCCAGGGCTGCCGGCCATACTCGGCGACGAACCATCCCAGCTCACAGGTCAACCACGGCACCGGCAGCATGAGCAGCGCCCAGCGCAGCAACAGACGCTGGTTGCGGCACTTCCCGCTCAGCGTGCTCCAGAATGCTACGACGAAGAGCATCAGCATCAGGAAACCGAACAGGACCATCACGCGGAACGCCCAGAACATCGGCGCAACCTTCGGGATCGTGAGCCGCGCTGCCGCATCGATCATCGCGGGCGTTGCGGTCTCGACATGGTCGGTGTAGCGCTTCAGCAGCAGCCCGAACCCGAGATCCTTTTCGTGCGCCGCGAACCGGGCCTTGGCCTCGGTGTCGTCGGGATGCGCCCGCAGCGCCTCCAGCGCCGTGACTGCCTGGATACCGGAGACGATTCGGTCATGGTTGCGCGCCTCGATCTGGTGAATTCCCGGAATCTGCTGGGAAATCGATCGCGTGCCGATCAGGCCGAGCAGGTACGGGATCTTGATCTCCCAGTCGTTCTTCTGCGCCTTCTCGTCGACACCGGCCAGCAGGTTCAACGCCGCCGGTGCGGGCTCGGTATCCCACATCGCCTCGAGCGCGGCCATCTTGGTCTGCTGCGCTTCGCTGACCATATAGCCGGATTCGTCGCCGAGCACGATCACCGACAGCGCGGAAGCCAGGCCGAACGCCGCGGCGATGCGGAAGCTGCGCTTGGCGAACTCGACGTCCCGGCCTTTGAGCAGGTAGTACGACGAGATCGCGAGCACGAAAACCGCCCCCGTCACATAGCCCGCGGAAACCGTATGCACGAACTTCGCCTGCGCGTCCGGGTTGAACAGCACGGCCCAGAAGTTCGTCAGCTCCATGCGCATCGTCTGATAGTTGAATGCCGCTCCGACGGGATGCTGCATCCACGCATTGGCGACGAGGATCCACAGTGCCGAAAGATTGGTTCCCAAGGCCATCAGCACCGTCACCATCAGGTGTTTCGCCTTGGATAGGCGGTCCCATCCAAAGAAAAATAGCCCGATGAACGTCGACTCGAGGAAAAACGCCATCATCCCCTCGATGGCCAGCGGCGCGCCGAAGATGTCACCGACGTAATGCGAGTAGTACGCCCAATTGGTGCCGAACTGGAACTCCATCGTGATGCCGGTCGTCACCCCCAGGGCGAAGTTGATTCCGAACAACTTTCCCCAGAAGCGCGTCATGTCTTTGTAGACCACCTTGTTGGTCATGACATATACGCTCTCCATGATGACGAGCAGCCACGTCATGCCCAAGGTCAGCGGCACAAATAAAAAGTGGTACATCGCCGTGGCGGCAAACTGAAACCGCGACAACTCGACCAGGTGTTCCGTGCCCATGGAATTTTCTCCAATGCCGTTTCAAGGATTTCGAAAATCTCGCGCGAACCTTCCCGTCGACTTCTCGTTCAGCGGTCGATTCGGCCTGCGGGACGGGTGCCGACGTCCGGATGCAGGCCCATTGCTGCCGCGGTGCTGTTCGCATCCGCATGCACTTCGTAAGTTCGTACGAACAGGAACCAGAGCAGCACGAGCAGGGCGATCTTCACGACGAGGATCACGGTGATCTCGCGAAAAAGGTTGGGGCGATTCCCGATCGCGGACGACGAACTCGCGGGCATGCTCCGGTTCCTTTCGGTCGATCAGTGTTCCAGTCGCTCGATTCCCAGCGCCTTGAGCACGTGTTTTTCATAGACCGGCTCGGAACTTCCCGTCTTCATCTTGTACATGAAGTACTTCTCGAAGGCGATTTTGGCCAAATGCACCCACTTCCCCTTCTTGAACCAGTTCACGTTGCGCGGCGGGATCTGCGGCAACGCGACGAACGCCGCGCCGGTATCGCCCATGTCCGCGAGACAGATCGCGTTCCAGCTACCGCGCGTCTTGGCCGGCTTGCCGGTGAGGTCTGCTGCGATGTTGTGCACGATGGCCGTGACCATCGTCTCGATCATGTAGCCGGTCTTGGGCGCGCCGGTCGGCACCGGCGTGACTTCCACCGGCGGGATCGCGACGCACACCCCGGCGGAAAAGATGTTGTGGTATTTCTTGCTGCGCTGGTACTCATCGATCAGCACGAATCCCCGGGGATTGCACAGACCCGGGACTGCCGCAACGGCGTCGACGCCTTTGAACGCCGGCAGCATCATGCTGAACTTGAAGGGCAGTTCATGCTCCTTGCGCACCGCGCCGGTTTCGTCATGCTCGGTGACGAACATCTTGCCGGCCTCGACCCGCGAAACCTTCGCGTTGGTGATCCACTTGATATCGTTGTTACGCAGCTCACTCTCCAGCAGGGACTTCGAATCACCCACGCCACCGAGGCCGAGATGGCCGATGTACGGCTCGCTGGTGACGAAGGTCATCGGCACCTTGGCACGAAGCCGGCGGCGACGAAGATCGCGGTTGAGGATGAAGGCGAATTCGTACGCCGGGCCGAAGCAGGATGCGCCCTGCATCGCGCCGACGATCGCGGGGCCCGGGTCCTTCATGAACTCCTGGTAGTCGGCGAAGGCTTTCTCGGCGTGATCGACCGTGCACACCGAGTGGGTATTTCCTTCGGGCCCGGCGCCGGCAACCTCGTCAAACGCCAGCTTCGGTCCGGTGGTGATGACCAGGTAGTCGTACTGGACCGTCGCGCCGTCCACCAGTTCGAGTGTGTTGTTATCCGCATCGATGCGGGTGACCGCTTTCGGAATGAATTCGATGCCCTTCTTCTCGAGATATGGCCGAATCGGCATGGTGATCGCTTCGCGGTCGCGCCAGCCGACCGCGACCCAAGGATTCGAGGGCACGAATTGGAAGAAATCCGTCGCGTTGATCACCGTGACGCGATGCTCGCGACCCAGCTCTGCCCGCAACTCGTATGCGGCCGGCATGCCGCCGGTTCCTGCCCCCAAGACGACGATGTGTGCCATGGTGAGATTCCTCCTGTCAGTTGGCACTCGGGAAACCCGCGTTCGCTTGCGGGCGGATGATCGGCTCACGCACCGTGGCGGCGATGTCCGTCGCGATGGAATCCGAGGATTCGGGCTGCGCCGCGACCGACGTTGCGGAACCGTCCCGCAAGGTCGCGTTGACCAGGCGCAGCGTCTGTTCGTCGAGCGAACCCGCCAGCGCCGCGAGTTGCAGATCGTTCTTCAGGAGGTCGACGCGCGCATGCAACAGATTCAATTCGGCAGCTGCAACGTCGCTCTGAGCGTCGAGCAGGTCCAGGGTGCTGCGATCACCGACCTTGTGGCCAAGCTTCGTTGCGTCCAGGCGCACGCGCGCCGCCTTGAGGGTCGCCGCCAGCGCGGAAACGCGGCTCGCGCCGACGGTCAGTCCCAACCACGCTTCGCGCGTTTGCAGCGCGACCTGCTGGCGAGCCTGCGCATCCTCGGCCTGGGACTGGTCGGCGAGATGCAGCGCCTCCTCCTCCTTCGCACTGCGATATCCGCCGGTGAACACCGGAACGGTCAACTGCACTCCGATCATGCGCTCGGTGATCGTGTTGCTGGCCGGTCCGAAGCTGCCGCTGCCCGAAAGCCGGTCACGCGCGGCTTCCGCGACGAGGTCGACCGATGGGGATGCGGTGATCCGGTAGCGCTCGACCTGCTGCTGCGCCGTCTCGACCTTCAAGTCCTGCATCCGAAGCCCCGGGTTGTCCTGGTCGGCATGCTGCATCCATTGGTCGAGCGTCAGTCGCGGGCGGGGCGGCTGGGCTTCGCCCGGAGCCAGCGGCACCAGCGACTGCGGCGCGATTCCAGTCATGTCGGAAAGCGCGACCTGCCGCAGCTCCAGATCGGTCTGGGCCGCCAGGATCTGCGCCTCGATTGCCTGCTCCCGCGCGTTCGCTTCGTCGATATCGGTCACCGGAGCATCGCCGACGCGGAACCGCTCGCGCATCTCCGCCACGTCCTGGCGTATCGCCGCCCGTTGTTCTCGCAGGACGCGCAACGTCTCCTCGGCAATCACCAGATCGAAATACCGGTCGGCCGTGCGGAGCATCAGCGATTGCCGGGCGTTTTGCCACTGCAGGTCGGCGACACCGGCCGACAGCTTCAGCTGGCGGCTCTGCGCAAGACGTTTCAGATCGAACAGCGGCTGGCGCGCCTGCACTTTCCAGCTCGTGGTCGTGCCGTCGTTGATCGACGTGGAGAAATCGGCGCCGGTGACGGTGCCGATTCCCGGCCCGGAAAACTGAGCACCGGTCATCGTCGTATCGTTGGTCATCTTGCCGGTGGTTGCGGTCATTCCGACCGTCGGCCGCCACATCGCGGCGCTCTGGTCGCGGCGCGCGTCGCCGGCCTGCTGCGCGGCGCGCGCCGCCGCGAATGTGAGATCGTGCGTCTGCGCCGAATGCCATGCCTGGACCAGATCGATGGCCTGGGCCGGCGCCGACGCCAGCATCACCGTGCCGCCGATGAAAGCAAGCAGCACGCTCGCCGGCAGGACCCGCCGGGCGTTGCGGGGTCCCGTCCGAGGAGGGCGATTGCCGATCATTCGGCGCCCCGGTCGATCTGCGCGGTGATCCACGCCCGGAGATCGGCGGCGCCCATCGCGCCCGAGGTGCGCGCCTGCTCCTTGCCGCCCTGGAACAGCGCCAGCGTCGGGATGCCACGAATGCGGAATTCTCCGGCGAGCTTCGGGTTCTCGTCGGTGTCGACCTTGACGAAGCGCACGCCGGGCATCGCCTTCGCCGCGGCGGCGAACTGCGGCGCCATCATCTTGCATGGGCCACACCAATCGGCCCAGAAGTCGACGACGATGGGCAGGTCCGTATTGGCGATATAGCGATGAAAGGTTTGTTCATCGAGCGAGACAGGCTCCAGCGGCATCAGCACCGCGCCACAGCGTCCGCATACCGGGCCGTCGTTGAGTCGCTCTTCCGGGATCCGATTGGTGCTGCCGCAGGCGGGGCATACGAGATGCATGGCGGATCTCCTCTAGCAACCGGCGCGTACGCCGAGCTTGCGCAGGATGCTATCCATCAAACACCACCGCGTGATCCCGCTCTGCAAGAGGTTTGCGCCCACGAAAGCCGTGAATGCGAGCCACCATTTACTCAGGAACACCGGGCTGCCCGGAACCCCCAGAGCAAGGGAGAGGAGGATGAAGGTTCCCGCGATGACGCGGACGAGTTGCCAGGAAGTCATGGCTTAGTCTCCTTTCGAGATGAGGTGTTCGGCGTCGGGGCCGAGATTGGCGTACTTGCTGTGGTAGGCGGCGTAGTACAAGGTCGGGATCACCACCAGGGTCAGCACCGTCGAAACCAGGATGCCGAAGATCAGCGAGATGGCGAGCCCGTTGAAGATCGGGTCATCAAGGATGAAGAATGCGCCGAGCATCGCGGCTACGCCGGTCAGAACGATCGGCTGCGCACGCGTGATCGCCGACCGGACGATCGCCTGAGCGAACGGCACGCCGGCTTCGAGTTCCACGTGTACGAAGTCGACCAGCAGGATCGAATTGCGCACGATGATGCCGGCCAATGCGATCATCCCGATCATGCTCGTTGCGGTGAACTGCGCGCCCAGGAGGGCATGGCCCGGCATCACCCCGATGATGGTAAGCGGGATCGGCGCCATGATGATGAGCGGCGTCAAGTAGGAGCCGAATTGGGCCACTACCAACAAGTAAATGAGCACGAGCCCCACCGCATAGGCGATGCCCATGTCACGGAACGTCTCATAGGTGATCTGCCACTCGCCGTCCCACTTCAACGCATAGGCGCTGTAGGTCTCGGCAGGCTGCCGGATGAAGTACTCGGAGATCGACCCGCCGCCCGGAGTAGGGATTCGCGCGATCGCCGGCCGCATGCGGAACATGCCATAGAGCGGGCTGTCGATCTTTCCCGCCATGTCGCCGACCACGTAGTTCACCGCAAGCAGGTCCTTGTGATAGATCGGCTGCTCCAGCGTGGTGTGGCGGACGGTCACCAGTTCGGCAATCGGCACCAGCCGACCCGCAGCGCTGCGCACGCGCATCTGCAGCAGCGAATGCAGGTCGCCGAGCCGCTCTTGCGGCAACTGCACCACCACCGGCACCGGATATTTCGACCCGTCATGGAGGTAGGTCACGGAATCCCCGTCCATCGCCGCGCGCAGCGTGCGGACCACCGCCGATTCGGGGATGCCCAACAGGGCCGCCTTGTGGCGGTCGACGTCGATCTTGATCTTCGGCGCCGAGGCGATGCTGCTGTCGTCGACGTCGACGATGTCCGAGGTCCGCTCGAACACCGCGCGCACCGCCTTCGCAACCTCGATACGGCCGGCAGCCGTCGGACCATAGATTTCTGCCACGATCGGCGCCAGCACCGGCGGCCCCGGCGGCACTTCCACCACCTTCACGTCGGCGCCGAACCGGCGGGCGATCGCATCGAGATGCGGCCGTACGCGCGCCGCAATGACGTGGCTTTCGGCCTTGCGCTGATGCTTGCCGAGGAGGTTGACTTCGATGTCACCGACGTTTCCGCCTGCGCGCAGGTAGTACTGGCGCACTAGGCCGTTGAAATTGATGGGCGATGCGGTCCCGGCGTACGCCTGATAGTTGACGACTTCCGGCACCGTCGACAGGTATGCCCCCATTTCATGCAACGCAGCAGCGGTTTTTTCCAACGGGGTGCCCGCCGGCATATCGACGACGACCTGAAACTCGGACTTGTTGTCGAAGGGCAGCATCTTGAGGATCACCAGGCCCGCGACCGGCAACGCGACGGAAACCGCGATCAGAACGGAGATGAACACCCAGAGCATCCCGCGGTTGCGCCCACCGCGCTCGGGATCGAGCAGGGGACGGAAAGCCCGCTGAAACAGCGGTGCGAGGGTTGCGGTCAGCCGACTCACCGACACACCCTCATGCCCAGGGCCGCATGCGTCTTCGGCCGCCGCGTCATGTCCCTTCATCCAGCGCCGCGCCAGCCATGGCGTGACGACGAAGGCGATCGCGAGGGAGAGCAGCATCCCCATGCTGGCATTGATCGGGATCGGGCTCATGTATGGACCCATGAGGCCGGTCACGAAGGCCATGGGGAGCAGGGCGGCGATCACCGTCAGGGTGGCCAGGATGGTCGGTCCACCGACCTCGTCGACGGCGCCGGGAATGATTTCGGACAACGGCTTGCCGGGAAAGATCTGGTGATGACGATGGATGTTCTCGACGACCACGATCGCGTCGTCGACGAGGATCCCGATGGAGAAGATCAGGGCGAAAAGCGACACGCGATTCAGCGTGAACCCCCATGCCCAGGATGCGAACAGCGTGACCATCAGCGTCAGGATCACTGCGCTGCCGACGATCAGCGCCTCCCGCCGGCCCATCGCGAGGTATACCAGCGCGACGACCGATGCGGTCGCGAACAGCAGCTTCTCGATCAGCTTCTGCGCCTTGTCATTGGCGGTCTTGCCATAGTTGCGGGTCTCCGCCACATGCACGTCGGCGGGGATCACCGTGTTGCGCAGGACCGTTGCACGGCGCATCACGGCGTCGGCCACCCGAATCGCGTTTTCACCGGGTTTCTTGGTGATGGCGAGGGTCACCGCTGGATACTCGGGCCAAGGACCGGCGTGATTCCGGGCGTTGCCGCCGTCGTCCGCGTACCACACATAGTGCTCGGGCGGCGGCGGGCCGTCGCGCACCGTGGCAACGTCCTTGAGGTACACGGGTCGGCCGTCGTGTACGCCGACGATGAGGTCCGAGGCATCCCGCGCGTCGCGCAGGAACGGTCCCGTCGACACCGCGACGGCATGGTTGTCCGAGATGAGAGAGCCGATCGGCAAGCCCTCGTTTGCGGCCTGCAGCGCGTCGCGCAGGGTCGCCACCGTCACACCCGCACCGGCCATGCGGCCAGGATCCATGTCCACCATCACCGCGTGGCCGGGACCACCGATCGTGGTGACCTCGCGAACCCCTGGGACGCGCTTGAGGTCGGACTCGATGCTGTGCGCGACCCGTTCGACCTCATAGGCGCCGCCCCGGCCGTCGCTGCGATAAAGTGTCAGCGCAACGATGGGCACATCGTCGATGCCCTTGGGCTTGACCACCGGCGGCAGCACGCCGAGGCTGCGCGGAAACCAGTCGCGGTGCGACTCGACGGTGTTGTAGATCCGCACCAGGGCGGTGGTACGCGGTACGCCGACCTTGAACTGCACGGTGAGCACCGCCATGCCGGGGCGGGACACCGACATCACGTGATCGATGCCGACGACGCGCGACAGCGCCTGCTCGGCCGGACCCGCGACCATCTGCTCGACGTCGCGTGCGCTTGCACCCGGGAACGGGATGAGCACATTGGCCATCGTCACGTTGATCTGCGGGTCCTCCTCGCGCGGCGTCACCAGCAGCGCAAAGGTGCCCAGCAACAGCGCGACGAGTGCGAGCAGGGGGGTGAGCCGATGGTCCATGAAGAACCCGGCCAGACGACCCGAGACACCCAAGCGGGAATCGGCGTGCTGCGGTCGCATCATCAGCGCACCCGTGCAGCGGCCTGCGGATCGAGCGCAATGCGCTCCCCGGGGCTGACACCGGCCAGAACCTCGACGCGGTCACCGTCGCGACGGCCCAGGCGCACCTGGCGCAACAACGGGTCGCCCTTGGCATCCAGCACGTACAGTCCCGTCATTTCCGCCCGCACGACGACGGCGCTCGCCGGCACGAAGATGCGCGTCGCCGCGCCCGCCGGCGCCGGCAGCCAGAGCCGCGCGAACGTGCCCGGCACCACGCCCGCGCGTCGGCGCGGAAGATCGGCGCGCACGTCGACGGTGTGCGTTCCGGGGTCGGCGGCGGGGAGCACCTCGACACGATCGGCGGCGAGATGGGTCGCAGAATCGGAGAGGCCCGGTAGATCGACGGCGATCGACCCGCCCGGAACGACCGCCGCAGCCGCCGACTGCGGCACCGCGGCGGTGACGCGCAGCATGGCCGGATCGTAGATCGTCAGCAGCGGCCGCCCCGGCATCGCCATGTCGCCGACGGTGACGGGAACGGCGGATACCACACCGGCATACGGCGCCTTGACGACGTAAAACCCGGACTGCGTGCGCGCCGCGCCGGCCTGCGCCAGCTGCGCGTCGACCTGCGCCCGGGTGGCCCGGAACTGCGCCTCGGCACGGTCCATCGCCGCCTGACTGATGTAATTTCTGCGGAAGAGCTCGCGCTGGCGCGCAACCTGACGCCGCGCCACCTCGAGGGCCGCGCGCGCAGCCCGAACCTGCGCCTCGCTGGCGGCAGCATCCTGCTCGGCCGCCCGGGCATCGATACGAACGAGCACCTGCCCGGCTTTCACGCGATCCCCGGCCTTGACCCGGATCGCAACGATCGTCCCCGGAACCTGCGCCGACACCACGGTCTGGCGGACCGCCTCGACGACGCCGTCGTAGCTCTCCGCGCCGTCACCGGGCGCCGACACGACGACGGCCGTCGCCAATCCCGCCGCCGACGCGCGCGGACCGATCGCCGCGAACGCCGCTGCTGCGGCGATCAGCATCGCAGAAACCCACGCCGGCCGGCGCAGCGCCGCCCGAGACCGGACCGCAGATCCAGACCTTCCGTGCCCGTCCACCATTGCCACCTCGCAAACAGTTCGCTTTTGATTGAACAACGGCGCCCGCAGATCTTCCCCGCGAAAAATCCTGCCCGCAAGGGGTATGAGCCGTCCCGACAACGCCCCCCACGTTCCCGGCATTCCATCGGGAATCACCCCAACCGGGTATGGCGCCGTGCCGCCGTTTTTCGTACTATGTAATTAATCAGTTAAATAGTCAAGTGGTAAAAATGCCGCATCCCGACGGTCCCGGCGCGGTACCATCGACGCGGGATCGGGCGGCACCACCCCAGAGAGGCGCCGGCAACCGCCGGAAGATTCCAACCGCACGAGGCATCACGATGACCACTACACCCAAAGCGGTATGTGCACGGATGGATGGACTGCCAATCGAAGCACTGGAGCAGGTTGCGGCATATTTCCAGGTCCTGTCGGAACCGACGCGCCTGCAGATCCTCAACCTGCTGCGGCAACGCGAACACAACGTCGGCGAGCTCGCGCATCTGTGCGGCTATACCTCCGCGAACATCTCTCGCCATCTCGCAATGCTGACGCAGCATGGGCTGGTCGCCCGGGAGAGCCGCGGCACGGCGGTGTATTACCGCATCGCCGACGATTCCATCTATGCCTTGTGCGATCTGGTATGCGGACGCATTGCGCAGCAACTCGACGATACGGCGCAACAACGGGAGTGGTTTGCGCCCCCGGCGCGCAAGCAGGTGGCGCCGAGGAAATCGCGGGGCGCAGCGCATAGCGAAAGCTAGCGCTGCCATCGTCGCCCCCTCAGGAGTGCGCCGCGCGTCGCGGCGCCATGATCATTTCGCGAGACGGTTTGCGCGACCCGGCCGGTATTCGAACACCACCCGTTCGTCGGGTTCCGGCAGATTCTTCGCCTTGTCCGGCCACTCGATCCGGCGCGCGAGATCGCGGATGACATTGAGTCGCGCCGCCTTCTTGTCGTCGGCCCGCACGATGACCCAGGGCGCGGCACGGTCGTGCGTCCGGCGCAACATCTCATCGCGCGCGCTGGAGTAGTCATCCCAGTGCCCCGGCGCGGCGGCATCGACCGGACTGGACTTCCACTGCGTGAGCGGGTCCGACGCGCGAGCCTTCAGCCGCCGGACCTGCTCGTCGCGACTGATGTCCAAGTAGTACTTGATCACCTGGATTCCCGCCTGCCCGAGCATCCGCTCGAAGGGTACGACGCCATGCAGGAAGGTTTCGGTTTCGGCGTCCGTGCAGAAGCCCATCACCCGCTCCACGCCGGCCCGGTTGTACCAACTCCGATTGAACAGAACGAACTCCCCCGCCGACGGCAGGTGGGCGACGTACCGCTGGAAATACCACTGGCCGACCTCGTGGTCCGACGGCTTGCTCAGCGCCACCACGCGCGTATCGCGTGGGCTCAGATGCTCGACGATGCGCTTGATCGCTCCATCCTTGCCCGCGGCATCGCGGCCCTCGAAGATGACGAGAATGCGCCGTCCGTGGGCGATATTGTGCCGATGCGCACGAACCAGTTCGATCTGCAGGCGACGCAACTCCGATTTGTACGATTCGGCCTTTGCTTTCATGCGGCGACACTACGCCGAAAGCCCCGGCCCGTCCACCGTTGCGCCCGTACGGCCGCAACGCTTGTCCGGCAGGCCAAAATGGGTACAATCGCCCGAAAATCAGGAACGATGCGGCCGTGTCGTCCGGCGCAGGGAAAGCGGTCCCGGCGCGCGGTTGCGTGCTACCGAAATCCGGGCGTTTCGCGCCCATCAACCACGACAGGGGAGGTGTTTCATGGTTTGGATCGTTACGCTTTTCGGCGGGCTCGTCGTATTCATCACGTTGGCCCTGACGATTGCCAAGAGCGCGCGCTAAACGCGACGCACGAACTGCGCGGGCGGAAAAGTCCGCCGCGCAGTCTCTTTCGGGGAAGCGGGTATAAGGGCGTACGGCAAGCCTGCGGTAGGTCATTTCGTATCTCCCCGGCCTCCCTATTCGCTCGGGGTACCCGGAACGGGGTGGATTGTGCGGCGCGCATTTCGCCGCAGAATTCGGCTTCGTCAACCACCTCCCGGACCCTCGTGCCATGTCCTCCCAACACCCCACGCCCTGGACTCCCCAAGACGTCGAATTCTGGATTGGCGGCCCCACGATCGCGATCCTGCTGATCCTGTGGGCGTACCTGTTCTGGAAAGGTTACCCCTTCACCCGGACGGTCGCCTTCCGCAGCATGCCCTTCGTCCTCGTCATCATCCTGTTCACGCTGGGCTTCGCCGCAGATCCGTTCTGAGCCGCGTCGGTGCTCCCGGCGAGCGCCGATCCGATGATCAAACGACAGCGTCACCGCGCTCCCTCACACACCGCTTCCTCATCGCGAGGCCCGCAAGGCCGCGGCGATCCAGCGGACGCCGGGTCGCTTCGGGCCTCGCCCCCGCAATGACGATCATCGGGACTCGCGCTAATTTGCCTTCTTCATCGGACAGGTGCTGATCCCCAGGACGCGATATAGCGGGCACATCCCGATCGCGCCGGTCGCCAGCGGAACGACGCCGATCCACCCCCACGCGCCGATCGTCCCCTTCCAGGCCAGGGCGAGCAGCACCCCGCCGATCACGATCCGCAACACGCGATCGAAACCTCCTTCATTGATCTTCACGACGACCTCCCGTTCTTGTCGGACCGTCGGCCACCCGGCCGACACCCGCATTGCACCACGGCCGATCCGGCAGGTCTGTGACGTTCATCACCGCAGCGTGCGGAAACCCGGCGCCGTCCCGGATTACGGCGATCCATCGGCCCAGCGTCGCAAGGCGTCGGCGTCCAACACGTCGATGCGCTCCCGGCGAACCGCGATCGCGCCGTCCGCTGCCAGGTGTTTCAGGAGGCGACTCACGATCTCGCGCGCGCTACCCAGTTCGTCGGCAAGTTGCTGATGGGTGGCGAGCACCGCCGGGCCGCGCTCCCGTAGCAGGGCCGCGAGGCGTTGGTCGAGGCGGCGGAACGCCACTGCCTCGACCAATTGCATGAGATCGGCGATGCGGTCGGCGAACAACCGGAACACGAACCGCCGGAACGGCGGCTCCGCCAGCCAAGCATCGAAGATCGCCCCCGGAACCAGCGCCAGCGTCGTCGGCCCTTCGGTCTGCCCGCGCGCGTTGTACACGCTCGACGCCAGCAGGCAGCTCGTGGTGATGATGCAGCTCTCGCCGGGGGCGACGCGATACAGCGTGATGGCGCGCCCATTCGGTGCAAGCTTGCTCACGCGCACGGCGCCGCGGACCACCAAGGGGAAGCCGGTGCAGGCCTGCCGCTCGTCGAACACCATCGCGTTCCCTGGTAGCTCGAGCCAGCGCAGTGTCCGGGAGAATTCGCCCCGCGCCGCCGCCGACAGTTCCGCCAGGACCGGATAACGACGCTCGAGTTCCGCGATCATGCTCCGGCGTCGCCCCCCGCCAGCACGAGCCCGGCGGCGACCTCGTCGCGCCGGCCGCGGCCGACCAGCATCTCGACCAGAGCCAGGCCAAAGACGATCGCCGTTCCCGGCCCCCGCGAGGTGACGAGATTGCCATCGACCACCACCGCGTCCTCGCGATATGCCGCGGCGGCCGCGGCGACCGGCTCCCGCGCCGAAGGGTAGCTGGTCGCCTGTCGCCCCGCGAGATGGCCCGCTGCCGCAAGAATGGTCGGCGCCGCGCAGATCGCGCCGACCGAGCGGTCGGGCTGCAGATATCGATCGAGCAGCCGGCGAATCCGCGGGTCGGCGCGCAGGTTTTCGACCCCCAGCCCGCCGCCGGGCAATACCAGCATGTCGAAATCCCGTGTCATCGCCTGGTCCAGCGTGGCATCCGGAACCACGACGACCCGGCGCGACGCCGTGACCGGCCCCGGTCGCAGACCGGCCGTGACGACCTCGACGCCCGCCCGGCGCAACACATCGATGACGCAGACCGCCTCGATCTCCTCGAACCCTTCCGCAAGCGGAATCAGAACGCTAGGCATGGTGTCCTCCTTCGCATCCGATCATCGCCGCTCGGACTGCGGTCCCTCGGCGAACCGCGGCAGCGGCTCGTCGCCGCAGGACCACGCCGCCCGGGAATCCCAGTAGATCCGCGCCTGCGGGGCGAGCGGAATCTCGCTATCGACCGCCCCGGCGGGGACCAGCGCAAACCCCATTTCGGGCACGTAGCGCGGCACCGCGCTGCCGCAGTTGCCGCAGAACTGCCGGGTGAAACGCTGCGCCTGCGGCGGCTTGAAGGACCGCAGCAGCGATTCTCCACTGCGGAACACCACCTTGGCATGCATCAGCATCAAGTTCGTCGCATGGCCTGTGCCGGTAGATTTGCGGCAACGCGAACAGTGGCAATGGTAGAAGTGCCGCGCATCCCCCTCGACCTCGAACGCAACCGCGCCGCACAGACAACTTCCCTTCAATGTGACCTGGGACATCTCCACTCCTCATTGCAATCGAAACCCCGCCGCCCGCGGCGACGCCGCCGAACCACCGCGATCGTAAGCGCTACGGGTACAGTACGGCTTTCCCGGAAGGAGGGGATGAACATGATGAAGTATCGCCTGCTGGGTCGCACCGGCCTCTACGTATCCGAAATGTGCCTCGGCACCATGACCTTCGGCGGTGCCGGATTCTGGAAAGTCATGGGCAGCCTCGGGCGAAGTGCCGTCAACGAAATCGTCAAGACGGCCTTCGACGCCGGCGTCAACTTCTTCGATACCGCCAACGTCTACTCCCACGGCCAGTCGGAATCGCTCCTCGGCGAAGCGTTGCGCACCATCGGTTTGCCGCGCGACGAACTGGTGATCGCCACCAAAGCGACCGGCGTCATGAACGAACTGCCGAATGGACGCGGTCAATCGCGGTACCACCTGATGAACGAGGTCGACGCCAGTCTGCGGCGCTTGCAGGTCGACCACATCGATCTCTATCAGCTGCACGGCTTTGACCCGCTGACACCCCTGGAGGAATCGCTGGCGACGCTCGACGACCTGGTTCGCTCCGGAAAAGTACGCTACGTCGGCGTGTCCAATTTCGCCGCCTGGCAGATCATGAAGGCACTGGCGATCTCCGATGTCAACCGCTGGAGCCGCTTCGTCAGCGTACAGGCCTATTACACGGTCGCCGGGCGTGACATCGAACGCGAGTTGCTGCCCCTGCTGCGCGATCAGCAGCTCGGCCTCATGGTCTGGAGCCCGCTCGCCGGCGGCCTGCTGAGCGGCAAGTTCTCCCGCGGCGGCCAGGCGCCGGACGAAAGTCGGCGTGCCCAACGCGCATTCCCGCCGGTCGATGAGACGCGGGCGTTCGCATGCATCGACGCCATGCGGCCGATGGCGGAGCGGCGCGGCGTTTCGATCGCCCGGATCGCCCTTGCCTGGCTGCTTGCACAACGCGACGTCACCACCGTCATCGTCGGCGCGAAGACCGTCGAGCAGCTGCGCGACAACCTCGCCGCGGCCGAGCTCACGCTCGACGCCGAAGAGCTGCAAACGCTCGACACGGTCAGTGCTCTGCCGGCGGAATACCCCGGGTGGATGCTCGCACTGCAAGGCGCATACCGGGCGACCGCGCCGGTAGCCGGCTCGGTGCCATAGCGCCATGCGGCCGTTCCGGCTCCCGGCATCCGTCTATCTCTGGCCGGCCGCAATCGTCACCGGCGCACTGGCGGCCTCTGCCGCACTGCTGTTCCGCGCGGCGATCAACGTCATCGCCACCGCACTGACCGGCGTCGGCGGCAGCCTCGTCGCGGCGGCAACGGCGCTGTCCCCCTGGCATCGCGCGCTGGTGGTGACGGCCGGCGGATTGACCGCCGGCCTCGTACTCCATTGGGGGCTGCGCTGGGCGGCACGAGGGCCGGCCGGCGCGGAAAACATCGATTACATCGACGCCGCACGCCAGGGGACGGTCGCCCTCAATGACCGCGCGACCTTCGTGCGCAGCGTTTCATCCCTGCTTTCGGTGAGCACAGGCGCCTCGATCGGCCGTGAGGGCGCGATGGTCCAGTTGGCTGCCTGGTTTGCATCCTTGCTGGCGCGGCGCTTTCCGTTCTCCGCCGAACACCGCGATGCGCTCCTCATCTGCGGCATCGCCTCGGGCATCGGCGCGGCATACCACGCACCGATCGCCGGCGTGGTGTTCGTGCTCGAACTGGCGCTGGGCTTCCTCGCCCGCAACACCGTCGCCCCGGTTCTGCTCGCCGCGGCGACGTCCAGCGGACTGATCTACTGGTTCGTGGAGCCACGGCCGCTCTACGAAATGCCGGCCGTCGCGCTGGCGCCGGCCAGCATCGGGATCGCCATCCTGGCCGGTGTGGTGTGCGGCGGCATCGGATGGGTACTGCTCACGGCGCTGGAGCGCTCGCGTGCGATCTTTGCCACGCTCACGCCGTCCCTACCGGCCCGGTTCGGTTTGGGGAGCCTACTGGTCGGCCTGCTTTCGGCCGCCGTGCCGGAGGTGTGGGGCAACGGCTACAGCGTGGTATCGACCGTGCTGCAAGGCGGCTCCCCCTGGGCCTGGGTGGCGGTGATTTTTGCAGCCAAGGCAATCGCGACGATCCTGAGTGCGGGATCGGGTGCGATTGGCGGTGTATTCACCCCGACCCTCTTCGTCGGCGCGACCAGCGGCTATCTGATGGCCTGCATCACGCCGCACATCGCGTCGACCCTGGTCGCGGACCCGCGGGTCGTCGCGGTCATCGGTATGGCCGCGGTGCTGGCAGCCGTCACGCACGCTCCCCTGATGGCGATCGTCATGGTGCTGGAGATGACCGACCAGTTTCAGTTGACCCTGCCGGTGCTCGTGGCCTGCGGTGTCGCATACGCCGTCAGCACGCACTTCGGCGCGCGGCCGCTTTACGGCAATCCGATCGAAGGTCGGCAATGATCCGCTAGAGCGGGCCCGGCGGCGGCTTCGCGCGCCAGGAGCCGTCGCTTGCGTTCCACGCCCCAGCGATATCCGGAAGCGAACCCGTCTCGCCGAACGATCCGATGGCAGGGCACGAGCACTGCGACCGGGTTGGCGCTGCAGGCCCGGGCGACCGCACGCGCCGCCGCAGGCCGGCCGATGGAATGGGCGATATCCGCGTAGCTCGCCGTCCGCCCCGCCGGAATCGCGCGCAACGCTTGCCAGACCTGCAATTGAAATCCGGTGCCATGCAGGTCGAGGGGAAGGCCGCGGCTGCCGATCCAGGGTGCTTCGACGAACCGGAGTGCCTGCGCGGCGATCGGCGCGATGCCGCGCCCCCCTTCGATCGCCTGCGATGCCGGAAACCGCTGCCGCAGTTCGGCGGCGAGTTCCGCGCGGCCGTCGCCGAGCACCAGACAGGCGATACCCGCGTCGGTGCAGGCGACGAGTGCCGCGCCCAACCAAGTTTCCCCCACGGCAAAACGAATCGTTTCGTTCATGCCCCCTCGGTCGGCCGCGCCGCACCCGGCAAACGGCGCATTTCATACCAGCCCTTCGAGCGGTTTACGGCCCGTACGACCAGCAGCATTACCGGCACCTCGATCAGCACCCCGACCACCGTCGCCAAAGCGGCACCGGACCGGAATCCGTAGAGGCCGATGGCGGCGGCCACCGCGAGCTCGAAGAAATTGGATGCGCCGATCAATGCGGACGGCCCGGCGACGTCATGGTTTTCACCGACGGCGCGATTGAGGAAGTACGCCAGGGCTGCGTTGAAGAATACCTGGATCAGGATCGGAACCGCCAGCAGCGCGATGACCAGCGGCTGCGCGACGATGGCCGGCCCCTGGAATGCAAACAGGAGCACCAACATGGCCAGCAAAGCGGCCATCGACGCCGTTCCGATGCGCTGGAGCGTGGCGTCGAGGTGCGCCGCGCCGCGTGCGACAAGCCGCCGGCGCAAGGCCTGGGCGAGCGCGAGGGGGATCACGACATAGAGGATCACCGAAGCGACCAGGGTGCTCCACGGCACCGAAATCGCCGAGACGCCCAGCAACAGCCCGACGATCGGCGCGAATGCGAACACCATGATGGTGTCGTTCAATGCCACCTGGGATACCGTGAACAACGGATCGCCGCCGGTCATCCGGCTCCACACGAAGACCATCGCCGTACACGGGGCGGCGGCCAAGAGGATCAAGCCGCTGATGTAACTATCGATCTGCTCCGGCGGCAGCAGCGGCGCGAAGAGATGGCGCACGAATATCCAACCCAGCAACGCCATCGAGAACGGCTTGACCAGCCAGTTCACCGCCAGGGTGACTGCAATTCCCCGTACATGCCGCCGCACTTCATGCAACGCACCGAATTCCACCTTGGCCAGCATCGGGATGATCATCACCCAGATCAGCACACCCACCGGAATGTTGACCTGCGCGACCTCGAGCCCGCCGATCTGCTGAAATGGCGCCGGCGCAATGCGGCCCAGAACGATGCCCGCACCAATGGAGAGCGCCACCCAGACCGAGAGATAACGCTCGAACGTACTCATCGGCGCCTTCGCCGGCGCGCACGCAGCCACGCACAATTGCGACATGATGGATCCTCACCAACCCAGAGCCGAGCGGACCGCCGGGATCAGTCGGGCCCGGATGTCGTCGCGCACGCGCAGGAAGCTTTCCAACGGCTCGCCATGCGGATCGTGGAATGGCACATGGATCCGCGGCACCGGGCGCGGGAACACGGGACAGGTCTCCCGGGCATTGTCGCAGACGGTCACGACCAGATCGATCGACTCCCCGATCACGGCATCCACGTCCTTCGGATGTAGCCCCGCCGTCGGCAGGCCCGCTTCACGCAACGCTTCCAGCGCACCATCGGCGACTTTGGGTTGCGGGCGGGTGCCCGCCGAGATCGCGCGCACTCGCCCCGCGAACTCGTGATTGAGCAGTACTTCCGCCATCTGCGATCGACACGAATTGCCGGTGCAGAGCACCAGGACCGTCTTGTATTCGCTCATGTCTTGTCCTTCACGGAACGGGTTTTGGCCAAGGCCTTGGGTGCAACTTTGCCGATGGGCTTGACGGACGCTGCGCGGCCCGACCGCCGGACCTTCGGCAGACACGGCTTGCCTTGGCAGCAGTTGTGCATGAGAAAGGCGATCAGGTCGTCCATCGTGTCGTACGCTGCCGCATAGTGGATGAACCGGCTCTCGCGCTCGCCGCGGATCAGCCCCACCCGACTGAGGTGGGCCAAGTGGAACGACAGCGTCGCCGCCGGAATATCCAATTGCGCTCCGATCGCGCTCGCATGGGCGCCATCCGGCCCCGCCTCGACCAGCAAACGAAAGATTGCGAGCCGAGACTCGTGTCCCAGCGCGGCGAAGAGCGCGGCAGCATCGAGCGATTTCATATTTCGAATACTATCAAAATTAGAACGAGCGCGCAGCGTCGTACGGAGCCCACACATCGATCCGGCCGTCACCGCGCCCGATCGCGGTCGATCGCGGTCGATCGAACTCTTTGGTAAAATCGAGGCCCCGCCGGTTTTCCTTCGATGCGAGCCGCGCCACGGCAAACGCGACGGCAGCAACGACATCGCACAACCGGTGGGCACACGGCATCGACCCAACGCAACGACATTTCGCCGTTCTGCGAACGGCTCAAGGAGTGCGCGTGCGATTTTCTCTACGCTTCATCGTTCCGCTGGCGATCACGCTTGCCGCGATCGCATATGCGGTCGTTCCGCTCGCGGATTCGCTGACACTGCAATGGTTCGTCCACGACCTGGACGTCCGATCGACCCTCATCGCCAACACGATGCAGGATCCGCTGCAGGAAGATCTCAAGATCGGATCGCGCGGCCGCATCGTGGCCTACTTCAATCGCATCACACAGGATCAGCGCCTCGCTGCGATCGGGTTCTGTCCCGATTCGAAATCGCCGATCCTGGCAACGCGCACCTTTCCCAAGTCGGTCGTCTGTTCGGACCTCGACCGTTTCCGGATTTCGGCGGAACGCGACTTGACGACGCCGAACGGGACGTTCCACATTTCGGTGCTGCCGGTTGCCGCCAAGGGTGAGCCTCTTGGACAACTGATCCTCGTGCATGACACGAGCTTCATCCGCAAACGCAGCCTGCAGACCGAGCGGTATCTGTTCTACTTCTTCATCGCCCTCGGTACCGTCATTTCCATCGTCACGGTGATCGTCGCCGAGTTGAGCTGGCGCGGCTTGGTGCAAGGCACGCGCGCGCTCCTGCGCGGCGAGGGGCTGCTGCGTCCTGCGGAACGAATCACGATCCCGGAGCTGCGCCCGATCGAGCGCGACCTGCGTCAGCTGATGCGCGACGTGCGTTCCGAGATCCAGCTTCGCGACGACAGTCAGGTATCGTGGACGCCCGAAATGCTGCGGCAGATCCTGCACGACGACCTGCGCGACCAGGAGATCATCGTGGTCTCCAACCGCGAGCCGTACATTCACGTCCACGGCGAGCAAGGCATCGAAGTGCGCCGGCCTGCCAGCGGGCTCGTGACCGCGCTCGAGCCGGTGCTGCGCGCCTGCTCCGGAACCTGGATCGCGCACGGCGCAGGACCCGCCGACCGCGAAGTCGTCGACAAACACGACCGGGTCGCGGTGCCGCCCGGTCAGCCGGCCTATCAGATTCGCCGCATCTGGCTCACGCCGGAAGAAGAGGCGGGCCATTACCTCGGATTCTCCAACGAAGGCCTCTGGCCGCTCTGCCACATCGCGCACGTGCGTCCGGTGTTTCGCAGCTCCGACTGGGAACACTACGTCGCGGTCAACCAGAAATTCGCACGCGCCGTGTCGGAAGAGGCCAAGGGACCGAACCCGATCATCCTGGTGCAGGATTACCATTTCGCGTTGCTCCCGCGGATGATTCGCGAGCGGATGCCGGATGCGACGATCATCACCTTCTGGCACATTCCCTGGCCCAACCCTGAATCGTTCGCGATCTGCCCCTGGCAGGCGGAAATCGTCGATGGCCTGCTGGGCAGCAGCATCCTGGGCTTCCATACCCAGTTCCACTGCAACAACTTCGTCGATACGGTCGAACGCACGATCGAGGCGCGGGTCGACCGCGAAACGCTCACCGTGTCCTACGGAGGCAAACAGACCGCCGTCAAGCGCTACCCGATCTCCATCGAATGGCCGCCCGCACCCGAAGCACGCCGGGATCCGGTGGAAAGCTGCCGTGCAGAGATCCGCCGCAAGAACGGTTTGCCCGCCCAGCACCTCCTGGGGATCGGTGTCGACCGGCTCGACTACACCAAGGGCATCATCGAGCGCTTTCGCGCGGTCGAGCGCTTGCTGGAAATCGAACCGCAATGGATCGGCAAGTTCACCTTCATCCAGATCGCGGCGCCGTCACGCTCGAGCATTCCCGAATACGAGGCCTTCGAAGTCCAGGTGCGCGCCCTCGCGGCCCGGATCAACGTGCGCTTCGCGGGCGACGGGCCGCCACCGATCCTGCTCAAGGTCGAGCACCACGACACCGAGTCGGTATACCGGCACTACCGCGCCGCCGATGTCTGCTACGTGAGCAGCCTGCACGACGGGATGAATCTGGTCGCGAAGGAGTTCGTCGCCTGCCGCGACGACGAGCGCGGGGTGCTGGTGCTGAGTCGGTTCACCGGTGCCGCGCGCGAGCTCCCGGAGGCCCTGGTCGTCAACCCGTACGACATCGATCAGTGTGCGATGGCGCTCCATGTCGCGCTCGAAATGCCGCTGCCCGAACAACGTGCGCGCATGCGCCTCATGCGTGCGCTGATCCAGGAGTTCAACGTCTATCGATGGGCGGGGCGAATGCTTCTCGACGCGGCGGGCATGCGCATGCGCCGGCGTGTGCTCTCGGGAAGCCGCAACAGCGGCTCGACCGTGATCCCGATCCGTTCGGTGTCGTCGACCGCCGGACGGCTGCGCTATTGACGGCAGCCGGCGCGGGCATGCGCCGCCTCGCGGGACCCACGTACGCCGCGTCATCGCGAGGCCGTCCGCCGCATACCCCGTCATCGCGAGGCCCGCAAGGGCCACGGCGATCCCGGGGCGCATCACTGGATCGCTTCGGGCTCCGCCCTCGCAAGGCGCCGGCTTGCCCTACGCAACCAGCGCCGCCAGCCAGGCATGCACCGCATGCACATCGGGTAACCGGTATTGGGCCGCGGTCGGCCCGTCTCCGACCTTGATCGACACGCCGCCCGCACGATTGACCGCCTCGAACCCGGGTTCGTCGCCGAGATCGTCGCCGATGAACACCGGGCGGCGGCCGCGAAAGGGCGGTTCGGCGAGAAACGTCCGGATCGCGGCCCCTTTGTCGTGGGCGGCGTCCAGGATTTCCACCACCATCTTTCCGGGCTGGGCACGAAGATTGTGGTCGGCATCCGCCAAGTCCCGCGCAAACCCGCGCACTGCATCGGCGAACTCCGGCGCCGCGCGGTAGTGAATGGCGATCGCGTGCCCCTTGTCCTCGGCGCGGATCGACGGGCTGTCGCCCACCCAGGCCGCGATCCGCTGGCGCGCGACCGCCAGCGACGCCGTGGCCGCACCGGCTTCGCGCACCGCGCCGTCGGCAGCGCGACGCTGCGCGCCGTGCTGCCCGGAGGCCGGCAAAACGAGGGGGGCGAGCAGCGCGTCGATCGACGCCAGCGCGCGGCCGCTCACGATGGCGAGCGCACCCTGCGATATCCCGAAGAGCATCGTCAGCCGCTCCGTCACCTCGGGGCCGACCTGCACCATCTCGGGTGCCGGCATCATCTCCGCGAGGGTCCCGTCGATATCGAAAAACCACGCCGTCTCATGCGGCGGAAACCGCGTCGGCACGTCCATCCGCGGCCCCTCGCCCATCAGAACGCGTCCTCCCAGGAAACGCTGATGCGCACCGCGGCGCCGATCAATCCGACCATCGAATAGGTCTGCGGGAAGTTGCCCCAGAGTTCGCCCGTCTTCGGGTGGATGTCCTCTGACAACAAACCGAGCGGATTGCGATGGGTCAGGATGCGCTCGAACAGCGTCCGGGCCTCCGCCTTCCGACCGACGGTCACCAGGGCATTGATGTACCAAAACGCGCAGATCACGAACGCCGTTTCAGGCCTCCCGAAGCCGTCGTCGCTATCGTAGCGATAGAGGAAATCACCACGTGCCAACCGACTGCCGACCACTTCAACGGTCCGGACGAAACGCGGATCGTCGGCGGCCACGAAGTCGAGTTCATGGAGGAGGAGCAGCGTCGCGTCCACGTCGTCTCCGTCGAAGGACGAAACGAAGCTTTGCATCGAGTCGTTCCAGGTGCGCGCGACGATCACCGCATGCATGGCGTCGGCCTGCTGCCGCCAGTACCGGCTGCGATCCCCTTTGCCGATGCGCTCGGCAATCCGCGCCAGACGATCGCAGGCAGCCCAGCACATCACGCTGGAAAAGGTATGCACGCGCGTGAGGTGGCGCAACTCCCACGGCCCGGCATCCGGGTTGGCGAAATCGAGCGCAGCGCGGCGGCCCACGACCTCGAGCTGCGCAAACAGCCGGTCCTGGTCGGCCATCACCAGACGATGGTCGAAAAACGCATGCGTCGATGCGAGCACGATGCTGCCGTATACGTCGTTCTGCACCTGCCGGTACGCTTGGTTGCCGATCCGGACCGGCCCAAAACCGCGATAGCCCCGCAGGGATTCCGCGACCCACTCGTCGAGGTCCCGGGCCCGCGTGACCCCGAACACGGGCTGCAGATCGGCATCCCCCATCTCGTCGACGATATCGCCGACGAAACCGATATACCCCTCCATGGTCCGCGTGTCGCCCAGGCGGTTGAGGGCCTGGATGACGAAATAGGCATCGCGTACCCAGCAATACCGGTAATCCCAGTTGCGGCCGCTGCCCGGCGCCTCGGGAATCGACGTCGTCAATGCCGCGACGATCGCCCCGGTCTCCTCGAAATTGCAGAGTTTGAGCGTGATCGCGGCCCGGATCACCACGTCCTGCCATTCGAATGGCACCGACAATGACCGCACCCAACCCCGCCAATGCGCTTGCGTGCGCTCGAACCAGTCACGCGAAACGGACTCGATTCCCGACTCCGGACTTTCGTCGCTGCCGAAAATCAGCGTCCCCGGTCCGTCGAGCAGGAAGGCGCGCTCCTCAACTACGTAGGAAACCGGCAGATCGGTGGTCAGGCGCAAGCTCTGCGACGGGCCGACATAGCGGATATGGTTACTGCCGCGGGTGATTTCCGGCCGGGCCGTACCGTGCTCGAAACGTGGGCGCAGCCGGATCCGGATGTGGGGTCTCCCCGACAGCGGCACGATGCGCCGCACCAGGATCGAGGGCCGATGGATCCGCTCGCCTTGGGTATAGCGAGGTGCGAAATCGGTGATTTCGACGCCGTTGCCGGCGCGATCCGTCAGCACCGTCCGCAAGATGGCCGAATTGGTCAAATAGGCCTGCTCACTACGCACCTGATCGACGAGTTCGATCGTGAAGCTGCCGTCGAAACGGGCACCGGCATCATCACGCTCCGCCGGCGCATCGCCGGCCCGGCCATCGATCAGGCGACAGAACGCGGGGTCGCCGTCGAAACGGGGGAAACAACCCCACACGATGCTGCCGAGAGGATCGACGAGCGCTGCGATCGCGCAATTGCCGATCACCCCGAGATGCAAATCATCCATGGCGTTTCCGAAATATGCGGTGAGGAATGATAGCGTTTCATGCTCCCCACCGGCCGCGAATACGCGACCTTTCGGGTCACGGCAGCACCATGGTGCCGTATTTACGTCGCACGATTTTGCCATGCACCGTTCCGAGGATTCCGATGGTGCCGTTGCCCTTCGACTGCCACGAATGCATACGGCTTTTCATTGAAACGTCGCCCATCGCCGTCGCGATGTTCGACCGTGAGATGCGCTACCTCGCGGTGAGCCCGCGCTGGATCGCCGACTACCGGCGGGCCGCCGGGACGCGTCGGTGCAATGGCTGGACTGGGAGATCCGGCCCTGGTACACCCCGGTTCGCGAACCGTCGGCGGCATGGTGGCGCAGCGCGACCCCTACACCGCGGGCCACGAGCGCCGTACGGGAATCATCGCCGGGGGACATCGCCCGCGAGTTGGGGTATTCCACGGATCCGTGCCGCGTGCGGCAGCTTGACGGGATGGTTCACGACATCGGCAAGATCGGTGTTCCGGTCGAAATCCTGTCCAAACCGAGCCGCCTCACCGCAGTGGAATACGAGCTCGTGAAGACCCATGTCGAGCGCGGATACGAGATCCTCAAGGACGTGCACTTCCCCTGGCCGATCGCGGAATCATCCGCCAGCACCACGAACGCATGGACGGCAGCGGCTACCCGCGCAAGCTGCGCGCCGATGACATCCTGCCGGAAGCGCGTATCCTCGCAGTCGCCGACGTCCTGGAGTCGATGGCGTCGCATCGACCATACCGGCCAGGCCCTCGGCCTGGAGGCGGGAATCCGAGAACTCGAGCGCCACCGGGGCATCAAGTTCGACGGCGATGCCGTCGACGCGCTGCTCCGCCTCATCCGTGGGCAGCAGTACGAACTGCCCCGCTAATCCCATGTCGTTCCCGAAACCCTCGTCGCTGCAAGGTCGAAACCGTCGTCATTGCGAGGGCGAAGCCCGAAGCGATCCAGCCGTTTTCTGGATCGCCACGGCCCTACGAGCCTCGCGATGACAACGTGGGCGGGTTGCGGGCCTGGCGTGACGAGGTCATTCGATCACGGGCTTGGTGGCGACGAGACCGGCGCGTTGCTCAGGCGGCGTCTGCCGCGAGTGATGCGACGGCCGAGATCTCCACCAGAAGGTCCGGAGCGATCAGCGGGCCGACCTGCACCATTGCGGTGGCCGGCCGCACGTCGCGGAATACCGCCCCGTGGGCGCGTCCAACGCCTTCCCAGTTCTTCATGTCCGTCAGATAGATGCGGGTCTCGACGACGTGCTCGGGGCCGGCCCCGAGTTCGGCCAAGGCCGCGACGATCCGCTCGAGGATCACCTGCGCCTGCGCCCCGGCATCCCCCGGATGCAATGCCTTCCCGTCAGGCCCGCTCGCCGTGGTTCCGGACACGAAGATCAATTGTCCGGCGCGAATCGCGCGCGAGTAGCCGATGGTTTCTCCCCAGGAGGACGCGACGGCAACGGTCTTGCGATGGTTCATGACGGGCTCTTTCCTGTCGTCGAAGGTTGCACGAAGGCCGCGAGTATGACACCACCGTTCCGACCGGTGCCGCCGCCGGGGATCACGGCGCGTCCGGCGGCGGCACCGCGGCACAGGACGTCGCGTCGCCTTGCGGCGTCGCACCCGCTAGGCCGACATGCTGGTTCTGCTCCGCGCACCACGCCGCTTCGTCACGCACCTTCGCCGACGCGTCCGGCGGCACCGCCGAAATCGCCGCATTGAGTCGCGCGAGATCGGCATGATCACGCGCAACGGCGTCCTGCCATGTCCGCAGCTCCCGCTTCGCCGCGCGAACCTGCGCCGGGTCGCCACGACCGCCCGCACCGAGCGCCTGCAGCGCGCGCTCGGCATCGTCGAGCCGCCGTTGATCGCCCTGGAGTTCCGCCTCGGCCGCGCGCACGCCTTCCTGCGCCGCCTCGGCATCGGCAACCGCCTTGAAGAACCCCGGGCCCTTGTTCGGCAGCGGCTCGGGCACCGTCGCCGCCAGATCGCTGTCGATCGCCACCGCCTCGGCAGCGTTGCGGCATCCCTCGATATTCTCCGGCTCGGCCTGCTTGCCGCACCAAACCATCTCGCCCTGCAACACTTGCTCGTCCTTCAGCAGGAAATCGACGGATACGTCCTTATGACGATGCCCGCCGCACGCGGCGAGCAGCGTGCTGACCGCGATCACCACGGCAAATCGGCGCTTCATGAGAACCTCCCTCGGCTTCGCATCGATGACTCCTGCCGACGCCGGTCCGGCATCCGTCCCTCCTTCATGCGACCGGCGTCACGTCGGATCGGTTCCCCGCCGCCATGATGGGATTGGGCGCCGGCATGGCGATGCGGGTCAACCGGTTCCGGTCGGTGTGGTGGAAAGGTTCCGACTGGCCCTCGATCATCAATACCGTGTCCTCGTCGTACTCCCAGGTATCGTCGCCATGCATGGTGACCCGGATGCGGTACTCGACGGTCCGGAACGCATGGTCCAGGAATGGGTTGGCGCATATTCCCGCGTGCTCGGCCCCGCGCGTGGCAACGAGCTCGAACGTGCGCGCGTCGGCGGCGGCCCGTCCCGACGCCATCGCGATCTGCCCGCGCGGAATCGTCAAGGTCTGGATGATGGTGCCCGTCGCCGGCTCCCACAACCAGTATCCGACCTGATCGTGGTAGGTCTTGACCTGACCGGGCTTGACGATGTGCGTGTGATAGCGCAACCCGTAGAGCAGTTGCGGGCCATTGGTCTGCGGGTCGATGGGCTGCAGATCCATGCGCTCCACGAACGCCTGTTTCTTTGCCCCCTCGGCCTTGGGCTTGACGTCGAGGCCGCGGGATCCTTCCCAGATCCCGGCCATCGGAGCCAGCGGCCCCAGATTGGCGAGGGTATCGAAATCGATGGCCGCCGGCTCGGTATAGATATCCTTCGGGAAGGTCGTCATGGCACGCAGTCTCTCCGAAAAAACACGGTTCCGTCGGCCCGCAGGCCGACGATCCCGCCGCAGCCGTAATCCTACCCGTCGGGCTTGCACGCAGGGCTGGTCGCACCCCAAGGCCGATAGCGCAGCGTCCCCGACACGTCGCGCTCCGAAACCGCGAGTTCGGGTACGGCGAGGGCACAAAAGATGGGTCGTAAAGCCGGTACCCCGACGGGCAGGACAGGAGGCGTGCGCAGGTTCCGCGCCAGCGTCACATGTGCGACGAAGGGCTTGCGATCATAGGCAATCCCCGCTTCGTCCAGCACCGTCCGCACCTCCTGCGCCAAGGCGGTGATGGCTGCGTCGTCGTCGCCGCCGATCCACAGCACCCGCGCCCCGGCGAACCAGCCCAGATGGTCGAGGCGCCAGACCAGCGGCGGCACGGCGATGCGCCGCAAGCGCCACGCCAGTGCGGCCGCGCGCGGCGCGGAAAGCGCTCCGATGAAGGCGAGGGTGCAATGCAGGTTGGCGGCGGTGACCGGCCGCACGCCCGGATTCGCGGCATGCAGCACGCCGGTCAGTGCCGCCAGAGCGCGGCGCGCCGCCGCATCGGGCCACAAGGCGACGAAGCAGCGCGGCACGACCGCGGCAGAGGCTGCGAGACGGGCGTTCGACAAGGCGTTGCCGTCCGGTGCCGACCCGCCTCAGGTCAGCGCGCCGGCCACCAGACGTTGCGCATCACCCACGATCCGCTGCAGATGATCCGCGCTGGTGAAACTCTCCGCATACAGCTTGTAGATGTCTTCCGTGCCCGACGGGCGAGCGGCGAACCAACCGTTGGCCGTCGTGACCTTGAGTCCTCCGATCGGCGCGTCGTTGCCGGGCGCGCGCGTGAGCTTGGCGATGATCGGTTCGCCCGCGAGGGTCTCGGCTATCACACGCTCGGGCGACAGGTTCTTGAACGCGGCCTTTTGCGTCGGGTCGACGGGCGTATCGATGCGCACGTAGTGCGGAGCCCCGTGCCGTGCCGCCAGTTCCTGGTAGTACCGCCCCGGGTCCTTCCCCGTGACGGCGGTGATCTCGGCAGCCAGCAGGCCAAGAATGATTCCGTCTTTGTCCGTCGTCCAAACCGTGCCGTCGCGACACAGGAAACTCGCACCGGCGCTTTCCTCACCGCCGAAGCACAAGCTGCCGTCGAGCAGTCCCGCCGAGAACCATTTGAACCCGACCGGCACCTCGACGACGCGGCGCCCCAGCCCCTGCACGACGCGGTCGATCAGTCCGCTCGACACGAGCGTCTTGCCGACGGCCGCCCGATCGGACCATTCCCGGCGATGGGTGAGGAGATAGTGAATGGCGACGGCCAGGAAGTGGTTGGGGTTCATCAGACCCATCGAAGGCGTGACGATGCCGTGGCGGTCGACGTCGGCATCGTTGCCCCAGGCAATGTCGAATCGGTCCTTGAGGGCGACCAGGTTGGCCATCGCATAGGGACTCGAGCAATCCATGCGGATCTTTCCGTCATGATCGAGCGGCATGAATCCGAAAGCGGGATCGACCCGCGGATTGACCACTTCGATCTGCAGGTCGTAGCGGCGCGCGATCGGCTCCCAGTAGCGCACCGCCGCCCCGCCGAGCGGATCGACTCCGATGCGCAACTTCGCCTGCCGGATCGCCGCCATGTCGACCACGCGGTCGAGCGCCGCGATGTACGGCGTCATCAGATCGACCTGCGCGACATGGGACATCGCCATCGCCTGCTCGTACGGAACGCGCCGCACGCCGCGGTTGCCCTCCGCCATCAGCGCGTTGGCACGGTTCTCGATCCAGCCGGTGACGTCGGTATCCGCCGGCCCGCCGTGCGGCGGGTTGTATTTGATACCGCCATCGGTGGGCGGGTTATGCGAAGGCGTGATGACGATGCCGTCGGCGCGCGGAACCGCCGGGTCGGCATTCGCGGCGAGGATCGCGCGCGAGATCACTGGAGTGGGCGTGAATCCCGGGGCCTGCGCCTCCTCATGCTGGATCTGCGTCAGGACGCCGTTGGCCGCCAGAACCTCGATCGCCGTCCGCTGCGCGGGCCCCGACAGGCCATGCGTGTCCTTGCCCAGAAACAGCGGGCCGGAAATGCCCGCCCGGGCGCGATATTCCACGATGGCCTGCGTGATGGCGAGGATGTGTGCTTCGTTGAAACTGCCGAGAAAGGCGCTCCCCCGATGACCGCTGGTACCGAAGGCCACGCGCTGCCCGGATTCGGCGATGTCCGGCGCATTGCGGTACGCCGCCAACAAAGCGGGAATGTCGGTAAGGCTCTCAAGGGGAGCGGGATGGCCGGCAAGGGGATGGGGCATGCAATACCTCTCGTCGTTGGGGATGGCCTGACGCGGAGAAGAACGGCGTGCCTCCGCGGAATCGATGCGAAACAACGCGCCCCGATTGTACGTCGCAGCCTCTTCGTCGAATCTCGAACGGCTCGGCGTCGCACAGATGGCACGACCTTTGCGTCCTCTGGTTGTCACTGCGGCGGCCCGCCGCAGGATTCGGTTCCCAGGAGGAAACAATCATGCGATGGATGAACGCGATTCCCGGAAATTTCCGACGCGGCGGCTCGCGTCCGCGAAGCGGCACCAAGTCCGAGACACCGAACGCGAATTACCTGCTCGCAAGCGTCTTTTCCCTCGCCACCTATAGCGGGTTCGCCTCGCTGGCCTGTGCGGCGCCGTTGCCGACGGAGACCACGGAAGTGCAGGACAAGGCCGGCGCGCCGCATGCGCATGCGGGATGCCGATCGCTGGCGGCGTTCTATGCCAGGAAGGCCGAGGAAGCGCGGAAATGGGCAGCCGAGGACCGCACGACGGCGCGGGATTACGCCGACAGCGGAAAACCGGCGAAATTCTCCAAGGCCGCGGCGCTGCGAACCCTTGCCCGAGCAGATGAACGCCGTGCCGTACAGTACGCTGCGCTGGCGCTGCAGGTGCCATGACAGTGCATGGCGCGCGGCCCTGGTGCAGGTTCCATGAAAGCCGGCGAAGCGCATCTCGACAGGAGGACGAATCGCCCGCCCTCGGCACCGCGACTTCCGCAGAAATCGCGCGGGTACCGATTGCGGACCGAGCGTAGTGCGCGTAGAACGATGGCATGTTCGTGCCGAAATTCTCGTCGCCGAGGCGGGGGGCGGTGCACATGCCTCCGGTGCTGCCCGCGCAGCTCGTCGCGTTCCTACGCGTCGTGGCCTGCCTGCTGCTGTGCTGGGGAGCCCAGGGCGGCGCGCACGCAACGGCACGGCCCGAAACAGCGGGACGCGAACGACCGATCCTAGTGTTGCAGTATGACGGCGCGATCGGCCCCGCGGCGGCGGATTACTTCCGCCGCGGCCTGAACGAAGCGCGCCACCACAGTGCGCAACTGCTGGTGTTCGAACTCGACACGCCCGGCGGGCTCGACTCATCGATGCGCGACATCATCAAGGCCATCCTGAGCTCGCCGATCCCGGTTGCCACCTGGGTTGCGCCATCCGGCGCGCGCGCTGCGAGCGCCGGCACCTATATCCTGTACGCGAGTCAGATCGCGGCCATGGCCCCGGCGTCGAACCTCGGCGCCGCGACGCCCATCGCGATCGGCGGCCTGCCGGGCGGATCGCCTGCCGGGAAATCGGCGCCGCCGGACGATACCGACACCGAACGACGGAAGATGGTCAACGATGCGGCGGCCTATCTTCGCAGTTTGGCCCAGTTGCACGGCCGCAGTGCGGCGTTCGCCGAGACCGCGGTGCGGGAAGCGCGCAGCATGTCCGCAGATGAGGCGCTCCATGGGCATGTCATCGACCTGATCGCGGCCCATATCGACGACCTTGCGCGCGCGCTCGATGGCCGCGCGATCCGGATGAGCACCGGCGAGGTGACGCTCCATACCGCGGACGCACCGGTGATCCGGGTGGCACCCGGCTGGCGCACGAAACTGCTGGAAGTGGTGGGAACCCCCCCGGTTGCCGCCTTCCTGATGATGGCCGGGATCTACGGCTTGTTCCTTGAATTGCTCCACCCCGGCGTAGCGCTGCCCGGGATCGCGGGTGCGATCTGCCTGCTGCTGGCGCTCTATGCGTTCCAGTTGCTACCGGTCGACTGGTCGGGGGTCGGGTTGATCCTCCTCGGCTGCGTGTTGATGGTGGCCGAACTGTTTCTCCCGACCTTTGGCGTCGTCGGCCTGGGGGGGCTCATCGCGCTGGTGGCGGGGCTGCTGATGCTGATCCGGCCCGAAGTTCCGGGGTTCGGCATTTCCGGCGGATTCATCGCCGCGTTGACGCTGGTCACGGCACTGATGATCTTCGGCGTCGGCGGGTTTGCGCTGCGTGCCCGCCGGCGGCCGGTGGTGAGCGGGCAGGAAGCGCTGATCGGTGCGGAAGGAACGGTGACCGCGGTTTCCGGCGGCGACGCCTGGGCTCATGTGGCGGGTGAGACTTGGCAGGTACGCAGCGCCCACGGCGACACAGCTCTGCGACCGGGGCTGCGGGTACGCGTACGGACGGTCGAGGGCCTGGTCTTGCGGGTGGATCCGATCGACGGCGGGATTTGAGAGGGAGGATGTTCCATGGACTTCGCCTTTCCGTTTGGTTTCGGCACCGTCGCCATCGCGCTCGCGGCCCTATTCGCGTTCAAGTCGCTGCATGTGCTGCGCGAATATGAGCGCGGCGTGGTGTTCCTGCTCGGCCGGTTCTGGCGCGTCAAAGGGCCCGGCCTGGTGCTCATCGTCCCCGGCGTCCAGCAGATGGTGCGCGTGGACCTGCGGGTGGTGACCCTCGACGTACCGCCGCAGGACGTGATCTCGCGCGACAACGTCTCGGTCAAGGTGAGCGCGGTGGTCTATTTCCGCGTCGTCGATCCGCAGAAGGCGATCATCCAGGTCGAGGATTTCCTCGTCGCCACCAGCCAGTTGGCACAGACCACGCTGCGCGCGGTGCTCGGCAAGCACGAACTCGACGAGATGCTCTCCGAGCGCGAACGCTTGAACCTCGACGTACAGCGGATTCTTGACTCCCAAACCGACGCGTGGGGGATCAAGGTGACCAACGTCGAGATCAAGCACGTCGACATCAACGAGTCGATGATTCGCGCCATCGCGGCGCAGGCCGAAGCGGAGCGCGAACGGCGCGCGAAGGTGATCCATGCCGACGGCGAGAAACAGGCGGCCGAGACCTTGCTCCAAGCCGCACAGATGCTCGCCCGCCAGCCCGAGGCCATGCAGTTGCGCTATCTCCAGATCCTGACGCAGATCGCCACCGACCGGACGTCGACCATCGTGTTCCCGGTGCCGATCGACTTGCTCAAGACGCTGGTGCCGGCATCCCGAATCAACGAAACAACCGAGGTGGGCGAGCGTTAGCCGGCGGCCGGGAAACCTAGCGAGAGGCCGCCGCGCGGACGAGCCAGGCCCGGGCCGGCACGGCCAGCCTTCCGTCGGCGGTACGGAAGTCACGGTAGAACGAGATCAGATCCTCATGGATCGCGGCGCGCGTCGCCGCATCGGCGGCTTCGATCGCGTCGGCGAAGAAGAAGGCGCTGGCGGCAAAGTCCGCCGCAGCAGCGGGATCGGCCGCGCCTCCGACCGCGACATGGTGACGATGTTCGACGATCTCGATGTCGACGAATCCGGCGGCGGCCAGCAGATCCGCAAGCCGGTCCCGGTCGGCCAGCGTGAACGGGCCGGGTGCCCCGGGGTCCGGCGCCGGCAGTTCGAGATGACGGCCCGCGACCTCGCGCGCACCGAACATCCACGGGTTGTCTTCCTTCGGCCCCCATACCGCCCAGTCGACCCATCCTCCCGGCACCAGCAATCGGCGCAGACGGGAGAATGCCGCCACGGGATCGACGAAGAACATCACGCCGAGACGCGAAATCATCCGATCGAACGGCGCCCCCGGGATTGCGTCCACCGCCGCGTCCGCGCGCACGAAGGTGAGGTTCGGGATGCCGGCCGCGCGGCGGGCGGCCTCGCCCAGCAACAAGGCGGAGATGTCGACTCCGCAAACCGCGCCCCGGGCGCCGACCTGGATCGCGGCGGTGCGGCTGGTCCAGCCGCCGCCGCAACCGATATCGATGACGCGCTCGCCGGCGGCGAGGGCCGCGCGGGCCATCAGCGCATCCCCGAGCGGCTGCAGCATCGCCTCGAAGCCCGCCATGTCGCGCAACCACCGCACACCTCGTTCGCCCTGCCAATCCTGTGGACCGACCTGCTCCCCCTTCGTCATGCCGTTTCATGCCTTTCCGATCGACGGTTTCCGCGTTCGCGTCGGCCAGCACGCAACACGCCCCGAGCGACGTAGGATAGCGCGCCGCCGCGACGCCGACTCTCCGTCCGCGTTGGCACGAGTGTTGCTTAAAAATCGATCGTGCAAGGTCTTCTGTCCGGGAGGGCAACATGAATCGAGGATTTTTTGCAGTACTCGCACTCAGCAGCGTTCTTGCCGTGGGGGGAAAGAACCACAAGAACGCATCCGTCGAGGAGTTGGTCCACGACGAGCAGGCATTGCTCGACCAGATGGCCTGGTGCGGCCGACAACGGGATCCCGACGCCATTCACGGCTGCCGCAACGCCGGGGAAGCGCTGGCGACGATCGCCGCGATGGGGCAATGAGCGGACAACGCCGGTGCATGCGGTGCGACGGCGCAGCGCACCCGCATCGCGACAGTGCAACGGTGGCCAAACCGGTTTTCGGAACGATTGGAGAATGCATCATGAACGCACGGGCAAACATGTGGGCGGCGATGGAGGGACGGCCTCCTCGCGCGGACATTTCACACGAACGCGTCGTCGAGGCGCTCGACCATAGCGGGTTGGTACACGGATGGAGCCGACCCCAGGTCGACGACCTGGCGGGGCTTGCGGCATTGCGAACCCTCGCGCCCGGTGTGCATTCCGACGAATGTCTGGACGATGCATCGCACGACGGACTGGTGATCCTGCTCGACGGCGATGTCGAAATCGATGCGACCATCGAGGGGGAATCGTTTTTCCTACACCTGCAAGCGTGCGGGGATGTGGGTCGCGCAGCGAGCTTCTCGGGCGGCGGCACGCTGCGGATCCGCACCCGCCTGACAGTGCGCCGCAAGAGCAGCTTGCTTCTCCTGCAACGCTCACGCCTGGAAGGGGTGCGGGCACTCCCTCCCGTGCTGATGCAACGACTGCTGCGCAATCTGGTGCTCCACGTCCACGGCATCGCCCGCCGCAGCTATGCCGACACCGAGCAGTTGCGCCAGTACCTGTTCGGCGCGGCGGTCACGGCGTGACCCATCGCGGCCCGCCGTAACCAAGGATGGAGTTTCGGTCGCCTGGCAAAGCAGCGCAAAGGTCAGGTTTCCCAGAGCCGCGGCGAGCAAGGGGCCAAGGACCACGCCGCACCCCTCCACGCGGCCCATATCGATCGCAGCATTGCGCAAACCGGTTCGATGCGCGCACCGAGCGCACGAACCGCAACAACCTGCGCGTGCATGCTCGTCGCCGCGGCAGCAACGTCCGAATGGCGATCACACCGGCTCCGCGCTGCCTCGAGCAAAGCGTCCCGCCTCTGCGGCGCGAGCGGACTACCGCTCACGAAAAACAGCGTCGCGCACGCCGTACGCCCCGCGAGTCCACCGGCTCCACGCAACAAGATGCCGTCGCTTGCATCGATGCGGCCACGTTCCAGCCAGATGTCCGGGACCTCGAGATGTTGGGTGTATCGTCCCGCCGAAAACGGTCTGCCCGCTGCCGGTAATCCCAACGCCAGCATGTCCCATGCGATCAGTTCGGCTCCGGGAGCGAGCTGGAAGCGAGCCCGGTTTTCCGCAAGGCACCCGCAATAGGCGATCGTTTCCAGCGGTAGCCACTCGAGGCGGCCGCCCGACGCGATGCGGGCATCAACCGTTTGCGAGGTGACATCACCAAGGCTGCGATAGATGCGACTGGCACCGGGCGTGGTGACCAGTGCATGGGCCGCTTCGGCGACGTCGACACGAAGCGTCAGGATGTCACCGCCGACATATCCGCCCGGTGGGTGCACGATGACCTGATGGCAGACTCCGCCCTCTTCGGGATAGTGGCTTGCCAGAGTTCTGAGGTCGCCCGCATGCCGGTGATGCAGCACCGTCAGCGGACCGCTTCGGTGAAAGCGCAAATCGAGCGTTGACCGCGCACCACGACCACCACCGTCCGGAATGGATTTGTTCATGTCAGATAGAAGAATGTTTCCGGAATGCCGACGCAAGGCACATGCCAGGCCGGCACCGAAACCGGGGCGCTCCATTGCGTCGCTGCGACCTCGAAACGTCTCGTGCACGCTCGCCGCCGGGCTTGCGCCGGCGACCCATACCGGTGCAAGCGCGTATCGAATGGGTGCACCCGATGAGTGCGCGCGCAACCCGTGCGGGCGACGAAACCTGCCCGTCGTCCGTGTGCGCCGGCGAAACCGTTCTCGAGTCCCCTTGGCATGCCCTTTGCGTATCCAGGGGGGAACGGTGATGCTGACAATGCTGTGCATTGTCGACTTCCCATGACGACCCCCCCCCATACCCAGACGATATGGATCTCTCTCCGCGAGAAAAAGACAAGCTGCTTGTATTCGCCGCGGCGCTCGTAGCCGAGCGGCGTTTGGCGCGAGGCCTGAAACTCAATCTTCCAGAAGCCACCGCCTTGATCACCGCCGCGGTGCTGGAGGGCGCGCGGGACGGGCGTAGCGTTGCCGACCTGATGAGCTATGGGCGCACGGTTCTTGGCCGCGAATCCGTGATGGAAGGCGTACCCGAGTTGCTTCCGGACATCCAGGTGGAGGCCACCTTTCCCGACGGCACGAAGCTGGTAACCGTGCACCAGCCGATCATTTGAATCCTCCTCCTGCTAGGCAACGATCCCATGATTCCCGGTGAATATTTCTGCTTGCCCGATGACATTCCCCTCAATCCAGGCCGTCAGCCGGTTCGCCTAGTTGTCGAGAACACGGGGGATCGGCCGATCCAGGTGGGTTCGCACTATCACTTCGCGGAGACGAACCCGGCGCTGCAGTTCGATCGGGCAACTGCGCAGTGCATGCGTCTCAACATCGCGAGCGGGACGGCAGTGCGGTTCGAACCGGGACAGCAGCGCACCGTGGAACTGGTTCCGTACGCGGGCGCAAAGCTCGTCGTCGGATTCCGCCGGAACAATGTCGGACGCGCATAGCCGCGGACGTGCCGCAGGTTCCTACGTGTAACCGAGACCCCTTCTTATGCCAACCATTTCCCGTCGCGCGTATGCCGAGATGTTCGGCCCAACGATCGGCGACCGCGTGCGCCTCGCGGACACCGAACTCCTCATCGAGGTGGAAGACGATTTCACGCTGCGGGCCGGCGGCTACGGCGAGGAAGTGAAATTTGGCGGCGGCAAAACCATCCGCGACGGCATGGGCCAGAGCCAGGCCACCCGCGCGGAAGGTGCGATGGATGCCGTGATAACGAACGCGCTGATCCTCGATCACTGGGGAATCGTGAAGGCCGACATCGGAATCTGCGGACAGCGCATCGCCGCGATCGGCAAAGCGGGAAATCCGAACACCCAACCAGGGGTCGACATCGTGATCGGGCCGGGCACAGAAATCATCGCCGGCGAAGGGATGATCTTGACCCCCGGCGCGATCGACAGCCACATCCATTTCATCTGTCCCCAGCAGATCGAAGAGGCCCTGATGAGCGGCGTCACGACCATGCTCGGGGGCGGCACCGGGCCGGCGACCGGAACCAATGCGACGACCTGCACCCCGGGTCCGGAGGCAATCGCCCGCATGCTTCAGGCGGCCGAGGCATTTCCGATGAACCTGGGATTTTTCGGAAAAGGCAACTCGAGCCGCACCGCTCCGCTGCGAGAACAGATCGATGCTGGGGCGATCGGCCTCAAGCTGCACGAGGATTGGGGAACGACGCCGGCAGCGATCGACTGCTGCCTGTCCGCCGCCGAGGAAGCCGATATTCAAGTGGCGATCCATACCGACACGCTCAATGAAAGCGGATTTGTCGAAGATACGATCGCTGCGTTCCAGGGCCGGACGATTCATACCTTTCACACGGAGGGCGCGGGCGGCGGGCATGCTCCGGATATCTTGAAGGTCGTAGGGGAATCCAATGTTCTGCCGTCTTCCACCAACCCGACCCGGCCGTTCACCGTCAACACCGTCGATGAGCATCTCGACATGCTCATGGTATGTCATCACCTGGATCCGGCAATCGCAGAGGACTTGGCCTTCGCCGAGAGCCGGATCCGCCGAGAGACCATCGCCGCAGAGGACGTTCTGCATGATCTCGGCGCCATCAGCATCATGTCCAGCGACAGTCAGGCCATGGGGCGTGTCGGCGAAGTGATCATCCGGACATGGCAGACTGCACACAAGATGAAGGTTCAGCGTGGCTGGCTTGCCCCTCCCGATCCGGGCGGCGTGCAGGAGTCCAGCCGCAACGACAACTTCCGCGTCAAGCGATATGTCGCGAAGTACGGCATCAACCCAGCACTCGCGCACGGAATCGCCCACGAGGTCGGGTCGATCGAAGTCGGCAAGTGGGCAGATCTGGTGTTATGGCGTCCGGCGTATTTCGGGATCAAACCCAGCCTGGTGATCAAAGGCGGATTCATCGCTGCTGCGCTGATGGGAGACGCGAACGCGTCCATTCCAACGCCGCAACCGGTCCACTTTCGCCCGATGTTCGGCGCCTTTGGCGGCGCCCTCTCGGCCACATCGCTCACCTTTCTGTCTACCGCCGGGATGAATCGCGGAATCGGCGAACGCTTGCAACTCCGAAAACAACTGGCGGTGGTTTCGCGCTGCCGCGGCGTAAAAAAGGCAGACCTCATCCACAACAACTATGTTCCCAAGATGGAGGTCGATCCCCAAACCTATGAAATTCGCGCCGACGGCGTATTGCTGACCTGCGAACCGGCGACATCTCTTCCGATGGCGCAGCGATATTTCCTTTTCTGACACCCCGGAACAGCTTACTCCTCCATGCTAATCGTCAACCGCCACATTCCGGCAGCGGCAGCACCCGCTCGACCCGGCGCTACCGGAACACGCGTGCGTCTCGACTGGGACACCCGCTGCAAAAGCCGCTTCGACGCTTGCGACAGCTCCGATCGACACATCGCGGTGATCCTCCCACGCGGCACCGTTCTGCGCGGCGGCGACTCGCTGATTGCCGAAGACGGCTCCGACATCGTGGTCGAGGCGGCACAGCAGCCACTGCTTCGGATCCAAATCACCGGAACGCGCGGGGAGCCCTCTGACCTCGTGCGTGCCGCCTACCACCTTGGCAACCGACACGTGCAGCTCGAGGTCCAGGACGACTTCCTGCAGATCGAGCCCGACCCGGTGCTCGCGGCGATGCTAGTACGGATGGGCCTGGCCGTCACCGAAGTCGCTGCGCCCTTCGAGCCGGAAGCGGGTGCGTATTCCCCCTCCGGGCACACGCACTCCAATCACGACGGCCATCCCGATCATGACGATCCCGGCCACTCCTGAGGCGGCGCCGTCCCGCCAGGATGTCTTGCTGCCGCTCTTGTGGCTGTCCTCTCCGGCGCTGCCGGTCGGTGCGTTCAGCTATTCCGAGGGACTCGAATGCGCCGTGGACGCCGGCATCGTAACGTCCGAACTCGACACCCTCGAATGGTTGCGCGGCCAGATTCACCTCACGCTCGCGCGCAGCGACCTGCCTGCGAGCTGTGCCGCGCATGCCGCATGGATTCGCGGCGATGCCGCCGAATTACGGTCAATCCAATCCTGGGTGCTTGCCACCCGGGAGTCCGCGGAACTGCGCCTCCAAACAGAGCAGATGGGACGTTCCATGCTCGCGTGGGTGCGGCAACTGCATTGCGAGCATCCCGCACTTGCCGTTGCGCGGGATGCCGGTAACGATGGACTTAGCTGGCCGATCGCCTTCGCGCTCGCCGCCCACACATCGGGACTCGATGCAATACACGCCGGATATGGCCTGGCGTTCTCCTGGCTTGAGTCCCAGGTACAAGCCGCCCTGCGCGTGGTACCCCTGGGCCAAGCCGCGGGCCAACGATTGCTCCATGCCTTGTTGCCGGAAATTCCCGCTGCGGTAGAACACGCGATCCGTATTGCCCCGGACCGAAGCGCATGGCAAAGTTTCTCACCGATGCTCGCGATTCTCAGTGCCCGTCACGAAATCCAATACTCCAGGCTGTTTCGATCATGATTTCCCCCCACGATCCTTCCGCGTCCAGGCCACTCCTGCACTCCATTCCCGGGCGGCACAAGCGCATGCCACCACTACGGGTTGGAATCGGCGGTCCTGTTGGGTCCGGCAAGACAACCCTGCTCGAAATGCTATGCAAAGCGATGCGCACCAAATATGACCTGGTCGTGGTCACCAATGACATTTACACCAAGGAAGATCAGCGCCTGCTCACCGCTTCCGGCGCTCTCGACCCGGACCGCATCATGGGGGTCGAAACGGGTGGGTGCCCCCACACAGCGATTCGCGAAGATGCCTCAATCAACCTTGAGGCGATCGACCGAATGCTTTCCCGATTCCCCGAAGCGGATCTGATCTTCATCGAATCCGGCGGCGACAACCTCGCGGCGACTTTCAGCCCGGAACTATCGGACCTGACGATTTACGTGATCGACGTCGCCGGTGGGGAAAAGATTCCGCGAAAAGGGGGACCAGGCATCACGAAAAGCGACCTGTTCGTCATCAACAAGATCGACCTCGCGCCGTACGTCGGCGCAGATCTGGGGGTCATGCGCGCCGATACGGAACGGATGCGCGGGCACAAGCCATACGCGCTGACCAACCTCAGATCCCTCTCCGGCCTCGACACCGTAATCACCTTCATCGAAACTCGAGGTTTGCTCACACCGTCCTGCTAACGAAATCTCGTGTCTCGTACCTCACCATCGACATCACCTCGATTCCAATCACTTGCCAATGCCGTTCCTTGAACCCCCGCAACGAGTGCGCCTTCTTCGACTCCGACAACAGCACCGGAGAGAACATGGGCCCATTGCGATGCGGGGATTCGTCATCCGTCAACACCCCTAAAACATCTGATACTGGACCTTGATGCCATATATCTTCGCCGATGGCAACGAAGTAGCCATCAACGTCTGGTCCAGGTAGTAGAAGCCAACCCGCTCGTTGAAATCGTCGATCACATAGTTCAGGTCGAGTTCCTTGGATCGCGCTGGGGCCGTTGGCACCACGAGACCGGAAGAGACGTTCTTGTCGCTGATCTTGGCAAGGGCCTGAATTCGGCCAATGCCGATCGGTTTGGGGAAGAGGTAGGCGGCCAACGCATACCAACCATGGCTGTGATTCAGGATTCCGGTATCGCGCTCGTACTCCGACTCCAGGGTCACGACTCCCAGGTTCCCGATTTTGCGGTCCAGCAGGCCATCCACGCTATAGATGGTTCCGCCGGTCGTCCCTCCCAGGGCCGCACCGCTTGTCTGGTGCTGGCCGGCCAATCCCAAAGCAAGGATATTCTTCTTGCCATAGTAGGTTCCGTTGAGGTAGTAGCCGGGCTCCGGATCCCACAAATCCACCATCACGCGAAACGCGCTCAAGAGTTTCTTGTTTCCCGAAAACGTAGCAGTCTGCGGCGTCGCACTCGCGCCGTCAAACAAACCTGCTGACATCTTCACCCTACCGAATTGACCCCAATAAGCAACGCCGTTGTCCCGCCCATCATAGACTGACGGGTACGGATCTGCCACGCCGTCACTGTAGGGAAACCAGTCGTTCGCATAGTATGGTCCATAGAGATTCGCGCGATCGCTCGGCGGCAGGAAGCGGCCGGCCCAGATATGGAGATGGTCGGAATATTCGAAGCGTGCGATCGCATCGAGCACCTGCACCGAATTGTTCGTCGTGTACTCGGTATTGAACGTCATTTGCGCCGTGTCCGTCACGTTGCCGTTCATGTAGAGCCGCATGCTGTCGAGGTTGAACCGATTTACGCTGGCGGTGGTCCCGGCCGCCTGCGCATTCTGATTCTGAAAGTCGGCCTGAACCCCGGCGCCGATTGAAATGGGAGGGAGCGCCACATCTCCCGCCCGGGCTTCGAATAGCGCGCCCGACATCACCACTGCCAAGGCAAGCTTTTCCACAGATCTTCGGTTCCGAGAACGGTATTTCATTTCCTCTGTTCCTCTTTCGATATTTGCTGGATGAAACCCACAACCGCTCGCGAAAGAAGGTCTTCCGGAATTCCATGGCGAGCCACAAACACCTGACGTAACGCCATTTCTTGCGAGCGGCTTCGCAGCAAACACTACCGACGGGGTTCACGTAGGAACAGAAGGCAGATGACGTACGCCCATACGTAAATGGACGTAGTTCCGAAGATTCACATCTAGATCAGGCGCTCTTGCATGCCCGGATGGCTTCGACGACGCAATCGATGCCGTTGCCGGTTTTCAGATTGGTAAAGGCATAGGGAAGCGGTCCGCGCACCTTGCGGATTTCCTGCTCCATGACGCTCAGCGATACGCCGACGTACGGGGCAAGGTCGATCTTGTTGATAACCAGCAGATCGGACTTTGCGATTCCGGCGCCACCCTTTCGGGGAATCCGGTCCCCGGCCGCCACGTCGACGACATAAATCGTCAGGTTGAACAGCGCGGAGCTGAATCGAGCGGACAAATTGTCGCCATCACTTTCGATGAGGATTATTTCGAGGCACGGTATCTTCCGCTTCAAATCGTCGATGGCCGATAAATTCATCGCGACATGGGATGCGCCCCGCGTCTGTACGCCGCGAATTCGCTCCGCGGACAGGGTTTCACCACGAATCAAAAACGCGGCATCTTCCAATGTAAATGCGTCATTTGCGATGACCGCGATCTCGCAA
Source organism: Pseudomonadota bacterium (assembly GCA_021825945.1). Lineage (GTDB taxonomy): Bacteria > Pseudomonadota > Gammaproteobacteria > Burkholderiales > Burkholderiaceae_F > GJ-E10. Next base: position 240,110 of record JAKAFN010000002.1, on the reverse strand, counting down.
TGGCTTCGAAGTCGTCGACAAATCGCGTCGATCAACGTCGTCTTCCCAGAACCGATCGGGCCGTCGATGCCGACCATCAACAAAGAAGATTGAGATGACATGCGGCACCTTGCGATATCCATGCGTCAATGTGATGGTCGATTTGGCCCTGACCGTTCGGGAATGGTTGCGTGTCGAGTCGTCTCGGTGCGCGCCATGTACTTCATGTCGGAACGCTCCCGGTATCGACGCGCGCGCAATTCATTCCGTGCTCGACAACTGCTCCGACCGCGCCGCCGCCCCGCTCGCGGCGGCGTCGAGCCCGGCCACACCAAGTGCCGCAGCCGCCGTCCTGGTTTCCACACCGAGCTTTTTGAATATGTTCTCCAGATGCTTGTTGACCGTCCTTGGGCTCAATCCAAGAATATCGCCGATGTCGCGATTGGTCTTTCCCTTGGAAAGCCACGACAACACTTCAGTTTCGCGCTGCGTCAATGCGGCGCTTTCCAGGCGCTGGACCGCGTTCGCATTCACGAACTGGCGCTCGATAAGAAGCATCGTTTCCCCCATACCGGTCGTGCCCAGCTTCGTCACGACGTACGATTCGCCGCCGCTTCCCTGTGCCACCTTCCTCGTGTTGGCACTCGATTCGTCGACCAGCGACATCAACTGGGGTGGAATTCGATCGATATCACCAGATGGAGACAGCCTTCCAAGCCAAGCGGCTGCCTTGGACGATCGCCATGCCACCCTTCCCGACGGATCGATCAACGCGACGCCCAATGATGCAACGTCGACCGCGTTTCGGGCGAAGGTCGTGATCTTTGCGTTGCGAATGTGCGTCTGCAGCCGCGCAAGAATTTCGGGCTCGCGGACGGGCTTGACGACGTAATCCACGCCACCGCGATTGAAGCCGCATACCACCGACTCCGTATCGGAGAGGCCGGTCATGAAAATGACCGGAATATCGATCAAGGCCGGGATGCTCTTGATCCGCTCGCAGGTTTCGAACCCCGAGAGTCCCGGCATGATTGCGTCGAGCAAAATCGCATCCGGAACGATGTGGTTGAGTCGTTTGATCGCCGTTTCCCCGTCGCCGGCGACCAAAACAATGTAGCCCGCCTCCTCCAGCATGCGGTAGAGCATGGAAAGACTGTTCAGATCGTCGTCGACGACCAGGACCACCGGCTGCTCTGCCGCCGGCTCTGCGCGCAGGATGTTTTTAATCATGACCGCCTTCCCCAAGGATTTGCTCAATTCTCCCGAGTTCGAGTCGACTCGAGAGTCGGGACATTTCCGCGCAAGCATCCGCGAATTCCGGGTGAACACCCGTCAACTCCTCAAGGACCGTCAAAAGGCCGCTGACGTGACCCATGCGGAGCTCCCGTAGCGCGCGCTCATGAAACCCAGCCGGCAAGCGGATGGACGGTCTAGGGGGCACCAATTCGCCCTGATCCGCGATCCGTGGCGGAGCCGACGAGAGAAATTCGAGTTGCAGGACACGCTGCAGCGTGTGCATCAATTCGGACTCGATCACCGGCTTGCCGACGAATGCCTGGCAGCCGGCGGCGCGCAGCCGCGGCGGCTGATTCTCAAAGATGTTCGCCGAAACGATGATGATCGGGGTGTCGTTGCCAGCGGATCGGACGCGTCTTGCGGTTTCCCATCCGTCCATGTCATCCATGGTGATGTCCAGCAGCACCGCATCGGCGATCGGGCCCCCGGAAAGAACATCGATGCACTCCTTGCCGCTCGCGGCCTCGCGTACCTCGAAGCCCATCTGGGCCAGCATTCCGGCCAGCATCTGGCGCTGCTCCGGCTGATCGTCGACAACCAAGAGGGACTTTCGGGGGCCAAGATAGCCACCGGTGAAAAGCGGCACCGGTGTCCGCACCCCGGGATCGCTCACCTCCCGCAGATGCAGCCGAAGCCGGAACACGCTGCCGGCGCTCGAAGTACGGACGAGCGCGAGATCGCCGCCCATCAGCGAAGCGAGCAGGGCACTGATCGTCAGGCCCAGGCCAGTTCCGCCGCTTCTGCGATGCCGCCCGTTTGCACCACGCTCGAAGGGAGAAAAAATCCGCTGAACGTCCTGCGGAGCGATGCCGATGCCCGTGTCGGCAACGTCGAAACATAAGACTTCCTGAAGACAGTTCACGTGCAGCGACACGAGGCCGGCATCCGTGAACCGGGCGGCATTGCTGAGCAGGTTCAATAGGATCTGACGCAGGTATTTCGCATCCGCCTGAACCCAGGACGGCATCGCACCCGAATGCGAGTACGTAAACTGCAGCCCTTTGCTCTCGATTTGCGGCCGGATCATGGCGACGAGCTCGTCCAGAAATGCCGACAGAAGCAGGGGGGCCAAATCGAGCCGGAGGCGACCGGCCTCGATCCGCGCGAGGTCCAACAGGCCGTCGACCAGCGCCAACATGTGTTCGGCACTACGGTGTATCGTCTGGATGCCTTCCTGATCCGCTTGCGAAGCGGCCCGACTTTTTAGCAGGATCTGGCTATACCCCAGAATGCTGTTGAGGGGGGAGCGCAATTCGTGGGTGATGCCCGCGACATAACGGGTCTTGGCCTGGTTCGCGGCCTCCGCCGATTCCTTCGCCTTCTGCAAGGCCATGTCCGTGCGTTGGTGCGCATCGATTTCCATTGTGAGAAGCCGGTTCTGGCGATTTGCCTCATCCAGAGCCACGCGGCGACTTTGCCCGGCAAGGACGATCCACCAGCTTGAGACGCCAACGATCAGCGTCAGGATTCCGAATACCTTGAACAGCGCGGCCTGCAGAAACGCAACGGCCGTCCCGGCCGGAGCCGTCTGCGACTCCTGGATGTAGACAATGGCGATGACCGCGGCAACGAGCGACGCGAGCGCCAGAAAAACCCCGAGGTATTGCAGCATGCGGACGTCGATGCGCTGCGCGACGCTCCGTGGAAACATTGCAAAGAGCAGCGTAATCACTTGATCTGCAATGCGGGAATCCTTTTTGCAGCGGTCATCGCAGCGCGATTCGAGCGCGCAGCAAAGCGAACAGATCGGCGCGTCGTAGGCCGGGCACCGAAGGATGTCCTCCGATTCAAACTCGTTGTCACATACGCTGCAGCGCGCTCGCCCGCCGCACGACGACGTCTCCTCGTGCGGCCGGGCAACGTAGTAGCGACCGCGTGTCAACCAGGCAATGATCGGGGACATCACGATCGCGACCAACAGCGCGAGCAGGGGAGCAGCATATCGCCAGTGATCACCCAATGCGCCCGACCAGGCCATGATGGAAGCCATCACCGCAAGACCCATCGCTCCAATTCCGACTGGGTTCACGTCGTACAGGTGACCGCGCTTGAACTCGATTCCGGCGGGACTCAGGCCGAGCGGCTTATTGACGAGGAGATCACCCACCAGGGCTCCCACCCATGCGATTGCGATATTGCTATAGAAGCCGAGCACGCGATCGATGGCATGAAATACATCCATCGCCATGAGCACCAGCGCAATGACCACATTGAAGATCAGCCAGACGACCCGACCTGGATGGTTGTGGGTCAGTCGAGCGAAGAAGTTGGACCAGGCGAGCGAACCGGCATAGGCATTCGTGACGTTGATCTTCGTTTGCGACACGATGACGAACAACACGGTCGCTGCGAGAATGAGCGTCGGCGACCGGAACACGCTGCCATACCCCGTCAGGTACATCTGGGTCGGCTCGATGGCGTGCGCCGGCGGCGTGCCGTGGCGGATCGCGAGATCGGTGAGGAACGCACCGCCCAACATTTTGAGGACGCCAGGACCGATCCATCCTGGACCGGCAATGAGCACGGCAGACCACCACCGAATTCGGTTCGCCGGCGTACGTTCCGGAAGAAACCGCAGGAAGTCCACCTGTTCGCCGATCTGCACGATCAGGGAAAAGGGAATGACCGCGGCGGCGCCGAACATCGCGAGGTCGAATCCGGATGTTTTCGAAACCTGCCCAGAAAGCCGGGAAAAGTCCCGAAATTCTCCGGGACTGTGCCATGCAATTGCAAGATATGGCAGAACCAGTAGCAGCAACCAGACCGGCTGTGTCCATGCCTGCAAGCGCGAGATCAAGGTGATGCCGCGAATGGCCAACGGAATGATGACGACCGAGCTCAGGAGGTAGCACCAGACCATTCCGATTTTCAGCCACATCTGCAACGCCATCGCCATGATGGACGCTTCGAGCGCGAAAAATATGAACGTGAAACTCGCGTAGATCAGCGATGTGACCGTGGAGCCGAGGTACCCGAACCCGGCCCCGCGCGTCAACAAGTCCATGTCCAACCCATACCGGGCCGCGTAGTAGCTGATCGGAAGTCCGGTTACAAAGATCACCACCCCAACGAGAAGAATCGCCGCCACCGCGTTCGAGAATCCATATTTCATCGCGATGGTCCCACCGATCGTTTCCATCGCAAGAAACGATGCAGCACCGGATGTCGTGTTGGCGACACGCAGTTCCGACCACTTTCGAAACTGACGCGGTGTGTAGCGCAACGCGTAGTCCTCCATGGTCTGATCGGCAACCCAGGAGTTGTATCGCCGTCGAATCGGAGAGATTTTTTGTGTCACAGTGCTCATGGCGGCAGCGCCGCACCCCGTACGAAGCCGGGGAGATCCTCGTTTCAGGAATTCCAAGAATTCGCCGCAAAAAGCGTACCAACGACGACACATCACACGAAACCGGCGCGCCCATGAATGCGCAGGCCGCCAATGCGTCACCGCCCATCGCATGGCGATGTCTGCGGCCTCGAGGAACCGTCCGGTGCAGGTCCGCACGGACTCCGGGCGGGCGCCAGCACAATCGTGGTGCGCCGCCGACCGGCGCGCAAGGCGCGACACCGATTCCCAGGCGGCACCAGCGTGGGAATACCTGGAGCCGCGCCGGGGTTCGTTCCGATCACGGTACGAGCCGGGGCTTCCACTCCGGCATTCGTACCGATCGGCTTTTCAGCAGTCAGTGGCTAATCATCCACGGGCGCTTGCTGGGAAACCCCTTGGCTCCGTCGGCGCTTCGCACGGTGGCTTGGGATTTTTTCGAACTGCAGCAGCCGCATCCCGGCGGATGCCGAGACGCCTGATATTCCGCGCTCGTGCGCGGCGCATGCGCCGCGCGCTCGTTGGTGGCGTGGGCCTTGCGAGACTGCGTCGTCATGGCCGAAAGCGCCGGCGCCGACAGGATGGCGCGGCGCGCATCGCCCTCGCATGTCGGGCAACGGCAACCGGCATCCCGCTGGTCGATCGGGCGCAGCACGGAAAAGCGGCCGCAACGGTCACAGAGATAGTCATATACCGGCATGCGAAGACCTCCCAGGAAGGTGGGTGCGGCCCGCGCCATGCCCGCGGGCCGCCGCGTTTTCGTCAGTCTTCCGACAGCGGAAGGTCGACGCCCCCAGCGATGTGCTGGATCGGTCCCGCCGCAGTGGGATTGATGTCGAATTCGAAAATCTCCGTCGGCAACCACAACGTCGCACAGGCGTTCGGAATGTCCACCACGCCGCTGATGTGTCCCTGCACCGGTGCCGTGCCCAAAATCGAATACGCCTGGGCGCCCGTGTAGCCGAACTTCTTCAGGTATTCGATCGCGTTGAGGCAAGCCTGGCGGTATGCGACATGAACGTCCAGGTAGTGCTGCTTCCCTTCTTCATCGACCGAGATGCCCTCGAAGATCACATAGTCGCGATATGTCGGCGTGATCGGGCTCGGTTTGAAAATGGGGTTCTTGATGCCGTACTTGGCCATGCCGCCCTTGATGAGATTCACCCTCATGTGAACCCATCCGGCCATTTCAATCGCGCCGCAGAAGGTGATTTCGCCATCGCCCTGGCTGAAGTGCAAGTCACCCACCGACAACCCAGCGCCGTCCACGTACACCGGAAAATAAACCTTCGATCCGCGAGAAAGATCCTTGATGTCGCAGTTTCCACCGTGCTCCCGCGGCGGCACCGTGCGTGCACCTTCTGCGGCGGCTTGGTCCCGCGCAGTTCCGTGAAGTTTCCCCATGTGCGCCATCTTCGCAGACGGCGGATTGGCCAGTGGCGGTACGCGGCCCGGATCGGTGGCGATGAAGTCCTGTTCCCGGCGGTTCCACATCTCGAGCATCGGTCGGTCTGGCATGCAACCGATCAATCCTGGATGAATCAGCCCGGCGAATCGGACGCCGGGAACATGGCGCGAACTTGTAAACATGCCGTGAAAATCCCAGATCGACTTTTGCGCCTTGGGAAAGTGCTCGGTAAGGAATCCGCCGCCGTTCTTTTTGCTGAAAACCCCGTTGAACCCCCACAGACTGTCCGGCTTGGCGCCGATGTCGAGCAGGTCGACCACCAGGAGGTCGCCTGGCTCGGCTCCCTTCACGCCGATCGGTCCGCTCAGGAAATGGACGGTACTCAAATCGATATCGCGGACGTCGTCGGCACTGTCGTTGTTCTTGATATGGCCGCCGGTCCAGTCGTACGTTTCGAGAATGAAATCGTCCCCAGGATTCACCCAGGCAGCCATCGGGATGTCCGGATGCCATCGGTTGTGGACCGATTCGTTTTCATACGGTGACTGCGAAAGATCTACTTTGATTAGCGTGTTGGTCATGGCTAACTCTCTCTGTTGAATGGCAATGTGCGCGGTGCAACGCTCGCCGGTGGACTCGCAACAGCGGGGATTGGTCAAATGGACAAATACCGACTGATGGTTTCCGCATTGACGTTCCGTCGATGATCCTCATGGACGAAGCGTCCCTTCTCGATTACAAAAAAGCGATCCGCGATCTCCAAGGTGAAACTCAGGACCTGCTCGGAAACCACGATCGCGAGATTGCGCAGCTTGCGAATCTCCCGCAGACTTTTCGCGATATCCTTGATGATCGACGGCTGGATTCCCTCGGTCGGTTCGTCGAGCAACAGCACCTTTGGATTGGTTGCCAGCGCGCGCGCAATCGCGAGTTGTTGTTGTTGACCACCGGACAGGTTTCCCCCTTTCCGTCCCCGCATGTCAAAGAGGACCGGAAACAGTGCATACAGGTCTTCGGGCACTTTTCCCTGAGCGGCTGGCGGCAACCCCGTTCGAATGTTTTCTTCGACCGTCATGTGGGAAAAGATCATCCGACCCTGCGGCACATAGGCGACTCCCCGCCCGACACGCTGGTGGGACTCCATGCCTCCGAGGGACTGCCCGTCGAGCGCCACATCGCCCCGAAATGCCGGAAGCACGCCCATTAGCGTGCGAAATAGCGTGGACTTCCCCATTCCGTTACGTCCCATGATCGCAACGATTTCGCTGCCTTGAATCTCGAATGTGAGGTCATGGATGACCTCGCTCTGTCCATATCCCGAAGAAAGATTTTTGATGCTGAACGTGGAACCGGTCATCGCTGTCCTCCTCAATGTCCCAAATAGACCTCGATTACCTTGGGATTTCCTTGTACAGACTCCATGCTGCCCTCCGCCAGCAGCTTTCCCTGATGCAATACCGTGACGTTGTCGGCAATGCGCTTGACGAATTCCATATCGTGCTCGATGACGATCACGGAACGTCCATTCGATATCCGGTTGAGAAGTTCCGCCGTCTTTTCGCGCTCCGAAACGCTCATTCCCGCGACCGGTTCATCCAGCAACAGAAGTTGAGGGCTCTGGATGATCAGCATTCCAATCTCCAACCATTGCTTCTGCCCGTGGCTGAGGAGACCGGCCTGGGTGTTCGGGTGATCGACGAGGAAAATTTCCTCGAGTACTTCGTGGATACGATCGTTCACGTCGCTGGTCCGCTCGAACATCAGCGACCCGATCACTCCGCGGCCACGGGGATACGAAATTTCGAGGTTCTCGAAGACCGTGAGGTTTTCGTAAATGGATGGATTCTGGAATTTTCGGCCGACGCCGGCTTGCACGATCTTGTGTTCCGGCATCGTGGTGAGTTCGATTCCCTTGAACTGAATGCTGCCGGCCGTCGCCTTGGTCTTGCCGCAGATCAGGTCCAATACAGTCGTCTTCCCGGCACCGTTTGGACCGATGACCGCCCGGAGTTCGTCCCGCTCGACATACAAGTTCAGCCCGTCCACCGCCCTGAATCCATCGAACGACACGGTGAGGTCCTCGATTGCGAGGACGATTTCATTGCGATGTTTCATTTCTCGTAGTCCTCTGTCGACAAGAGATCAGGCGTGCTGCCCGGTGGGTTTGCGGGCAAAGCGGACCCGGATCCTTTCGACCCGGCTCTTCAGAATGGTTTCGTAGAGGCCCGCCAATCCATTCGGGAACAGCAAGACGACCCCGATGAACATCGCGCCCATCAGCAGAAGCCACAGCGACGGGAAGTTCTCTGAAAACGTCGTCTTTCCGTAGTTGACGAGGAGCGTTCCGTATACCGCTCCGACCAGAGACATCCGACCACCGATCGCAGCGAAGATCACCATTTCAATTGAGGGCACGATGCCGATGAAGCTGGGAGACATGAACCCCACCTGCAGAGTAAACATCGCACCGCCGATCGCAGATATGGCCGCGCCGAGGCAAAACACGAAGATTTTGAAGTTCGCGACGTCATATCCGGAAAAGCGAACGCGGTCCTCTCGGTCGCGCATTGCGAGAAGCAGGCGACCGAGTTTCGACGACAACACGTAGCGGCATACCATGATCACGCCAACCAGGAGAAAGCCGTTGACGTAGTACAGGATGTACTTCGCGCTGTTGGTATTGATGTCCCAACCGTGCATGGTCTTCAGGTCGGTGATGCCGTTGATACCACCGGTCCATCCTTGCTGCCCGACGACGAGAATGGTCAAGATCGCGGCCACCGCCTGGGTGATGATCGAAAAATAGACCCCGCTGACGCGACGCTTGAACATCGTTGCGCCGATGACGTAAGCGAAGGCCGCGGGCACGACGAGTGCCGCGATCAGGGCGAAGGTCAGGCTGTGGAATGGCACCCAGAATGCAGGAAGCTTCGTGATCTGGTTCCAATCCATGAAGTCCGGAATTCCCGGAGTCGTCTGGTGCATGGTACTAATGGAATCCGAGGCCTCCAGCTTGAGAAACATCGCCATGCAATACCCGCCAAGGCCGAAGAACACGCCCTGTCCCAGACTCAACACACCGCCATATCCCCAGACCATCACCAGGCTAACCGCCGCAAAGGCGTAGGTGAGGTATTTGCCAACGAGATTCAGGCGAAATATGTCCAGCGTCGCGGGAAGGAGCACGAATATCAGCGCCGACAGAATCGCGAGCTCGATGGCGCCGCTTCTGCCTCCCACGAACTTCTTGTAGAACGCTTGCATGGCATTTCCCTCCGGTTTACTTCCGAACTTTCGCCGCGAATAGCCCTTCGGGACGAAGCATCAGGATGCCGATGACGATGACCAGGGTCGTCACCTTGCCCATCGCGTTGGTCATGAAGAACGTCAGAATGGACTGGGCCTGCGCGATCGAGAATGCCGAAGCGACGGTGCCGAGCAGACTCGCCGCGCCACCGAACACCACCACCAGAAAGGTGTCCACGATGTACAGGGATCCAGAAGTAGGTCCGGTGGATGCGATGGTGGTGAATGCGGCACCCGCGATTCCGGCGATCCCGCATCCCATTGCGAAGGTAAGGCGGTCGACCTTTTTGGTATTGATTCCGACGGCACCCGCCATCATCCGGTTCTGCACCGTGGCGCGCACGTGCAGTCCCCAGCTTGACCGGAAGAGAAGAAGGATCACGGCGCCGGTAACCAGCGAGGAAATCAGCAGCACGAACAATCCGTTTCGCGGAATGTCGATCGTCGGCGTTGCGTGCCACGCACCCATCAGCCAGTCGGGAAGGGTGGCGCTCACTTCGCGGGCGCCGAATATGGAGCGAAAGAACTGCTGCATGATGAGGCTCAAGCCCCAGGTCGCAAGGAGCGTATCGAGCGGTCGCTTGTACAGGTGCCGTATCAGCAGAAACTCGACCAGGTATCCGACAGCGAACGCCACCACGAATGCCACGGCGACGGCAACGATGAAGTAATACGGCACAAATGCCGGGAAGTACTTCGTTGCGATTTTCGATACCAAGTAGATCGTATAGGCGCCGATGGTCATGAACTCGCCATGCGCCATGTTGATGACGCCCATCTGCCCGAAGATGATCGCAAGGCCCAATGCCATCAGGAGCAGCACGCTGAATAGGCTCAGGCCGGAAAACCCCTGCATTACGAAAATCGACCAAAGATCAGAGAGGGAATAGCCGTCCATGAATTGTCTCCAGCGCAAAATCGACGACGGAACGGACCCCCGGATGCGGTGTTGCTGCGAAGGAGGGGGATCGCAACAACACCGCGGGGGGAAGGACTCAATACCCCTTCGGGAATGGGTTGGGCATGATGTACGGGGACGTGTAAACAATATCGGCCTGCCCATCGCTCCGCCACTCACCGATCCGCAGTCTGGTCTTCAAGTGGTGGTTCGGTTCGAGGTAGACCATGCCCTCCGGCGCATCGAAGCTGATCGTTCCGCTTTCCTCGGCCTTGACGACCTTGTCGGTGTCGAAGCTTCCGGCTTTCTCGACCGCAGCCTTCCACAGCCAAGGACCCTCGTACGCCGCTTGGGTGACGTCGCCGATCGGTGCCGTCGCACCCCACATGGAATGGAACTGCTTGACGAACTCCTGGTTACGCGGCGTGTCGAGCGATTCGAAGTATTTCATCGCTGAATAGAAGCCGACGAGGTTCTCTCCGCCGATTCCTTTTGCCTCGTCCTCGGTTACCGAAACGGTGAGCAACGTATGGTTATGACCGTTGATGCCGGCTGCCTTCAACTGCTTGAACCAAGATACGTTGGAGCCGCCGACGACAGCAGCGTAGATCACGTCAGGATGCTTGAGACGGATCTTGTTGATGGTCGAGCCGAAGTCGGTGCTGCCGAGTGCGGCGTATTCCTCGCCCACCACTCGGCCATGAAGCACGTTGGTGATGTACTTGCGCGCGAGCTTCATCACCGTGCGCGGCCAGATATAGTCGGAGCCAATCAAATAGAAGGTCTTCGCGTGCTTGGTGTCGGCCACCCACTTCAGGCCTGCGAACACCTGCTGAGTCGCTTCCTGCCCGGTATAAACCACGTTCTTCGACTGCTCCAGTCCCTCATAGAATGTCGGGTAGTACAGCAACCCGTTGTCGCGCTCCAGAACCGGCAACACCGCCTTGCGTGAGGCCGATGTCCAGCAGCCGAAGATGGCCGCGACGTGATCGGACTCCAGGAGCTTCTTGGCCTTTTCGGCGAAGGTCGGCCAATCGGAAGCGCCGTCCTCCTGAACGATCTTGATCTTCCGGCCAAGCACGCCCCCCATCGCGTTGATCTGACTGATGGCAAGCTTTTCCGCTTCCTGCGCACCGGTTTCGGATATCGCCATCGTCCCGGTCAGCGAATGCAGGATCCCCACCGTCACATCGGAGTCGGAAACCGCCAGACCGGTGGTATCGACCTTCTCGGTCGGCGGTGTTTGTGCAAACGCGACGCCGCTCGCAAGGAGAAGGGGCAGGGTTGCTGCGATCCGCGCAAGTCCCCGGCGCTTCGAGATTTTCTGCGTGCCCTTGTTTCGCGTGCCGGAAACGGGAATGCCTTTCGGCACCTGTGCCTCATACATGACAAGTTCTCCTGGATAGAGAGGGGTTTTGTTGGTCCAGACCGGTTTGGGTCTGCGCGGTACCAACAGCGAACGAGGACAGAATATTTTTTCGGCCGGCGAAGGAAAATGCGTTGTTTGACTTAGGTGCTCCCGGGGAACCCGTAAGGAGCAATGTCACCGCAAGAAGACCTTCGGGAGGGCGGACGGATGCGTCGGCGGCGGGCGCACGGCGACCCGCGATACCGGGGAATTATCTCGGACTTGGCATCCGAAGTTGCTCTCGATGCCCAGCTCCGACCCGCACGGCATACGACATCGCGTAGAGCGAAAACCACAAATACAAGAGGAAGAAGAACCAGAAGAGCATGGGCTGCCGCGATCGAGATACCGTTCCGTGCGCCGGCAAGGATCCGCGACGGACTCCCTGCAGCGCCACGAGCAGCATGCCAAAACCGAGCAGAAAGATGATGGCGGATTTGATCACGATCCGATCGACGCTCGTTCGATGCAATCGGTGTCCACGTCGATTCGGCCGTTCCGCCCGCAGCTCCATGTGATCAATGCGATCGATGCGGTGTCATCGTCCCGCGATGGGTGATTCTCGCCATTTCGGCTCGAACCGCGACATCGAATTCAACGCATCAAGGAAATTGACGCCTCCGTTATGCAATGCGAGCCTATTCGTGCACCCTGATTCAGGATATTCCGGGGCGACCAAGTCGCGGTCGACGTGCGGAAATGAGCGGTGTCGGCGCATCGTCCGGCAACAATCTCAAATATCGATATTCCCCGCCGCCAGCGCATTGGCTTCGATGAACACCCTCCGCGGCTCCACTTCGTCGCCCATCAGGGTGGAGAAGATCGCGTCGGCGCCGATGGCGTCTTCGATCTGGACCTTGAGCAGACGGCGCACCGTGGGGTCCATGGTGGTTTCCCAAAGCTGCTCCGGGTTCATTTCGCCGAGACCTTTGTAGCGCTGCTTGCTAACGCCGTTTTCGGCCTGGTCGAGCAGCCATTGCATCGCGCCGCGGAAATCGCTGACGGCGCCTTCCTTGGCGCGGTCGCCTTCACCGCGCGCGACGCGAGCACCATCGCGCAGCAGGCCGCGGAAGATGTTGGCGGCGGTGTTCAGGGTGGCGTAGTCGGATCCGGCGACGAAGTCGGCGTCGATCGTGCTGACCTTCCAATTGCCGTGCTGGCGCCGTTCGATGCGCAAACGGGGTTTCTCGGTTCGGGCATCCCATTCGACGTGCACCGCAATGGACGCAGTGTCGGTGATGCCGTCGGCCTGAATGAGCGCGCGCCGCAACGCTGCTGCTGACATGTCGGCGGCTGCCTGCTCATGGAGGTCGATTTCGACGCCGTTGAGGATCGCGTCGAGCGCGCCTCGGTCGATGACCCGGGAGAGGCGGTCGGACACCGCGGCGGCGGTCAGATATTGCCGCGCGAGCTCATTGAGGGCGTCGCCGGTGATCGGACGGTTTTCGCCGTGCGCCTGGGCGTCAGGGTAGATTCTGGCGCCGTCGAGAGCGATTTTGAGCATGTACTGCATCATCTCGGCATCGTCCTTGAGATAACGCTCTGCCTTGTTGTGCTTTACCTTGTAGAGCGGCGGCTGGGCGATGTAGATGTGACCGCGTTCGACAAGCTGAGGCATCTGGCGATAGAACAGTGTCAGCAACAAGGTGCGAATGTGAGCGCCGTCGACGTCTGCATCGGTCATGATGATGATGCGGTGGTAGCGCAGCTTGTCGGCGTTGAAATCGGGACCGATACCGGTTCCGAGGGCCGTGATGAGGGTGACGATCTGTTCGGAGGAGATCAACTTGTCGAAACGCGCACGTTCGACGTTGAGCACCTTTCCCCGCAGCGGCAAGATCGCTTGAAACTTGCGATCGCGGCCTTGCTTGGCCGATCCGCCCGCCGAGTCGCCCTCGACGATATAGAGCTCGCACTTGGCCGGGTCGCGCTCCTGACAATCGGCGAGCTTTCCGGGCAAGCCGGCTCCATCCAGCACGCCTTTGCGTCGGGTCATTTCGCGGGCCTTGCGCGCGGCTTCGCGCGCGCGCGCCGCCTCGACGATTTTTCCGCAGATGATTTTTGCGTCGGCCGGCCGCTCGAGCAAGAACGTTTCAAGTGCCTTGGAAACTACTTCTTCGACCGCGGGACGTACTTCCGAGGAAACCAGCTTGTCCTTGGTCTGCGACGAGAACTTGGGTTCGGGGACCTTTACGCTCAAGACGCAGGTGAGTCCTTCGCGCATGTCATCACCGGTAGTCTCGACCTTGGCCTTCTTGGCGAAATCATGCTCTTCGATGTACTTGTTGATGACGCGCGTCATCGCGGCGCGCAGGCCGGTGATGTGGGTGCCGCCATCGCGCTGGGGGATGTTGTTGGTGTAAGCAAGGAGCGTCTCGTTGTACCCGTCGTTCCACTGCATCGCCACTTCGACGCCGACCTGCAAGCCGGCACCGTTGGGGGTGGATTCGCCCTGCGCGTAGAAGATGTTGCCGTGGAGAACGGTCTTGGTCTTGTTGATGTACTCGACGAAGCCGCGCACGCCGCCGGAAAATGCGAAGTCCTCTTCCTTTCCCGTGCGCTGATCGACAAGGCGAATGCGGACGCCGTTATTGAGGAACGAGAGCTCGCGCAGTCGCTTGCTGAGGATCTCGTAGTGAAATTCGACGTGGCCGAAGATGTCTTCGTCAGGCCGAAAATGCACTTCGGTTCCGCGCGATTCGGTGGTGCCGAGAACGCGCAAGGGAGAAATGACATCGCCGTTGACCGTCTCGAGGATCCGGTCCTGCAGTACGCCGGTCCGGAATTCCGCCTGATGGATCTTGCCATCGCGGCGGATGGTGAGGCGCAGCCATTTTGACAGCGCGTTCACGCACGAAACGCCCACGCCGTGCAAGCCGCCCGAGACCTTATAGCTGTTCTGGTTGAACTTTCCGCCGGCATGAAGTTCGGTCAGCGCAATCTCGGCCGCCGAGCGCTTTGGTTCGTGCTTGTCGTCGAACTTGACACCGGTCGGAATGCCGCGGCCGTTGTCGGTGACGGAAATCGAGTTGTCGGTGTGAATGGTGACGACGATGTCGTCGCAGAACCCGGCCAAGGCTTCGTCGATCGAGTTGTCGACGACCTCGAACACCATGTGGTGCAGACCGGTACCGTCCTGCGTATCCCCGATGTACATGCCCGGACGCTTTCGGACCGCTTCCAGTCCTTCGAGGATCTGGATGCTGGATGCGCCGTACTCATCGGGCATCCTGGCTGCCTGGGATACCGCCGGAGTGGCCGGTTCTGGATCCCGAAATGGGTCATGTTCTTGCGCTTGCTCGTTGGGAACTGCGGACATCGTGCGCTGGGCCTCGTGATGTTCAGTCGATTGCGCGGTCTGATCGGCGATCAGATCCGCATCGGCATTACGACGTACTGGAACCGATCGGAATCGGGGATCGTGATCAGGGCGCTTCCCAGGGAATCGCCGAGCGACACGCGAACCTGGTCGCACTTGAGATTTCCCAGTACGTCCAGCAGATAGGTGACGTTGAATCCGATGTCGAGCGATTCGCCGGAATAGTCGATTTCGATCTCTTCCTGCGCCTCTTCCTGGTCGGTGTTGCTGGCGCTCACCTTGAGCGAGCCATGCGTCAGTACCAAGCGCACCCCCTTGAATTTCTCGGTGGTGAGAATCGCGGCGCGGGACAGCGACTGCATGAACTCTTCGCGGCCGATGAGAAAGCTCTTGGGATTGTTCGCCGGGATGACCTTGGCGTAATCGGGAAACTTGCCCTCGACGAGTTTGGAGACGAGTTCGATCGAACCAAACTCGAAGCGCACTTGGTTGGATGCCACCTGGATGCGAACGGGCTCGTCGCCGTCGGGCAACAAACGCGAGAGTTCCTGCACGGTCTTGCGCGGAACGATGACGTCGATCGCGCCGCTGGACTCGGTGCGCTCGAATTCGCACATCGCCAGACGGTGACCGTCGGTGGCGACGGCGCGGACCTTGGATCCGTCGATCACCAGCAGCATGCCGTTGAGATAGTAGCGGATGTCCTGCGTCGCCATGGCGTAGTGAACCATCGATAACAGGTACTTGAACGACGACGCGGGAACGGTGAGGTCGACGTTGACCGGTGCCTGGGCGATGGTGGGGTATTCGTCCGCAGACATCGTCTGTAGCGAAAACTTGCTACGGCCAGCCTGGATCGTGAGTTTGCGGTTGACGTAGGAAAGCTGCACCTCGATGTCGGGCAGCGCACGCAGGATGTCGATCAATTTGCGTGCCGAAACGGTCGCCGATCCGGATTCGGTCGAGGCCGTCACGTCCATACCGGTCTGGATCTGGATCTCCAAGTCGGTGGTGGTGAAGGACAACCGTGCGGGGTCGCGACGGAGCAGGACGTTGGCGAGAATCGGCAGGGTCTGCCGCCGCTCGACGATTCCGCCGACCACTTGCAACGGCCGGAGCACCGAGTCGCGGGGCGCTTTGACGAGTTGCATGTTTTATATCCTCTTGGTAACAGGTAATGGATAAAGGGACGACGAGGTTGGGGATAAGCCGAAAATTTGATTATTTATCAAAATGTTATTCATGTGAAATCGGCGTGGATAAGTGTGTACGGCAGCCTTGGATTGTGCGGGACAACTCGGGAAAACTTTGGTCCCGATCGGGTTTTGCGAAAAGTTGTCCCGGTCTATCCCCGGGAACGCTTTGGTTATCCACAGACTTGTCCCGATCCCTCATCCCTTCAAGGTTTGTTCGAGAACGTGCAGGGCGTGGTTCAGGACGGCGTCCTTGGACCGGGCATCGCCGATCTTGCGCACGGCGTGCAGCACGGTGGTGTGGTCGCGGCCGCCGAAGAGGTCGCCGATCTCGGGCAGGCTTTTCTGCGTCATTTCCTTGGCGAGGTACATCGCTACCTGGCGTGGCATGGCGATGTTGTTCGGACGCCGCTTGCTGTACATGTCCGAGACCTTGATCTTGTAGTAATCGGCCACCGTCTTCTGGATCAATTCGACCGTGACCTGGCCGGTGCTGGCCGTCAGGATGTCCTTGAGGGCCTCGCGGGCGAGGTCGACGGTGATCGGGCGGTCGTGGAAGTGGGAGAATGCCAGCACCTTGCGCAAGGCGCCTTCGAGTTCGCGGACGTTGCTGCGCAGGTTCTTGGCGATGAAGAACGCCACGTCCTCAGCAAGTTCCGATCGTTCCGCCTCGGCTTTCTTCAGCAGAATGGCGACGCGCATCTCGAGTTCTGGCGGCTCGATCGATACCGTGAGGCCGGACGCGAAGCGCGAGACCAAGCGGTCTTCGACGTCCTTGAGTTCTTTGGGGTAGGTGTCGCTGGTGATGATGATCTGCTTGCGGCCGGCGACGAGCGCTTCGAATGCGTAGAAGAATTCTTCCTGGGTTCGCGACTTGCCGGCAAAGAACTGGATGTCGTCGATGAGCAGCAGGTCGAGCGAGTGGTAATAGCGCTTGAACTCGTCGAAGGCCTTGCGTTGGTATGCACGGACGACGTCGGTGACGTATTGCTCGGCGTGGATGTAGCGGACCTTTGCGTTGGTTCGTCGCGCGAGCAGGCTGTTGCCGACGGCGTGGATCAGGTGCGTCTTGCCCAGGCCGACGCCGCCATAGAGGAATAGCGGGTTGTAGGAGCCGCCGGGGTTTTCGGAAACCTGCAGGGCGGCGGCGCGCGCCAGCTGGTTCGCCTTTCCCATTACGAAGGTTTCGAACGTCAGCGAGGAGTTGAGTTTCGCACGCTCGACCGACTCGGGATTGGCGGAGACGATGATTGCGGGTGCGGCACGGTCGCTGATCGGACTGCCGTCGTCGTCGCTTTCGATCGGGTTCCCGTCGCGGTCCGCGTTGGGGGGCGAGGCATCTGCGGAGTCGTCCGCCGAGGTGTCGGCCACGGCGGTGTCGATCTCGAATGAGACCGTAACCGGTCGTTGCAGGATCGCGGTGACGACGGACTGGATACGGTCGGCGAACTGGGTGCGAACGGCGTCGAGTTTGAGGCGGTTCGGCGCGACAATACGCACGTCGCCGGTGGCTTCGTCGAATTCGAGAGCACGCAGCGGCTTGATCCACGCCGAGTATTGTTGTGGACTCAGTTCGCTTTCCAGTTGGCGCGAACAGGTTTGCCAGAATGTACGCATTGGGTCGTTGTTTCTCGCCGTTGGATTGACCGCGCCATCCCCGTCCCCTCCAAGTTTCGGTTCGGATCGCGCGACGCCTGCATGTATGCCGGCGCTTTTTATGATCGGCATGAACGGCGAATTGTAGCCGGGAAGGGATAAGTTATCCACAGGGCGCCAAATCGATATTTGACGAAACGGTGCGATTCGCTTCTAATAGAGGGCTTTTCGTTTCGCACTCTCGCGACGTGCGAAGCATCCATTCGGCAGCGCCCGGGCGAGTTGGATCGACTCGTGGCGCCTGCGCAGGTTCAAGGAATTGCCATGGCTACCAAACGCACTTACCAGCCTTCTGTCGTGAAACGGAAACGCACGCATGGTTTTCGGGAGCGGATGAGCACCCGGAACGGGCGCGCCATCCTCAATGCTCGCCGTGCCAAAGGCCGCAAGCGGCTCGCGGTCTGAGTCTGCGCGGCGAGACCGGTTTTCCTGGGGCAAGGATCGACGCCTGCTCCGGAACGCCGAGTTCGACGCGTTTTTCCCTCCCCAAGGGTCCTGGCGGGCATCGGGTACGTGGATTGCCATGAGCGCACGGTTTCACCCGGTTGACGTGTCCGAGGGGACGGAGACGGGTGCGGCCGCTGCCGGATCCGTACGGAAAACCGAGGTCGTGGCCTGCGAGCTGCGTTCGGACCGGTTCCCGACGCGCTTCGGGATTCTGGTTGCAAAGCGACATGCGCAGCGCGCGGTGGTGCGAAACGCCATTCGCCGGGTTCTGCGGGAAGCGGCGCGACGACGTGCTGCGAGTCTGGACCGTGCGACGTCGGGAGTTCCGCTCGATGTTTTGATGCGCTTGAAGGCGCCGTTTCCTGCCAAGGGAGACGATCGGACCTGGCAGGCCCTGAAACGTGAACTCCGGGTGGACTCCGACGCCTTGCTCGCACGTCTCGAGCGGGTGATCCGGGGCGGACGCGGTCCGGAGCGGGGTTCTCGGCCGCCGGAGCCGATGCGGGGTGGGGTATGAAGACCCTGCTGCTCTGGGTAATCCGCGGCTATCAATTCTTTCTTTCTCCCTGGATTGGCAATCAGTGCCGGTTTGCGCCGACCTGTTCGCACTACGCAGCGGAAGCGATCGGGCGCTTTGGTGCCTTGCGCGGGGGTGCCTTGGCGGTGCGGCGGATTCTGCGCTGCCATCCGTGGAATCCCGGCGGGATCGACCCCGTGCCGCAAGGAAACGCCGTTCCGGAATTGTGCAAGGCGGGTCGTGAGCGGGTCGAGGCGGTGCCGACCCGCGGTGGTGTAGGTGGAGTACCGGGCGCACCGCAGGCGCAAGATGAGCCGGTGCGGTAGCGTATTTCACGGTTCTTGCGCGTGACAGATCGATAAAACAGGGTTTCAGGGCAAGCCATCATGGATTTTCAACGGATACTGGTGTGGGTCGTTTTCTGTTTCTCCTTGATTCTGCTTTGGGATCGCTGGGAGGTTGCACACGGCCATAAGCCGATGTTCTTTCCGGTTCCGACCCAGGCGGCGTCCGGTGGCCCGGGGAGCGCCGGCGGTGGTGCGGTCGCCGGCGCCGGAGCGGTGGCGGGGGCCCAGCCGGGTACGGTTCCTGGGGCCGACTTGGTGGGGGCACCTGGGGTGGCGCCAGCCAAGCCGGTGGAAATCGTGACCGACGTCTTGCGGATCGATATCGATCCCCGGGGTGGAACGATCATCCGAGCCGTGTTACGGAAGGAACATCGGGCAACGAACTGGAAGGCCGAGGGCTTGGCGGGATTCATTTCGGGGCAGAAGCCGGGGCCGAAGGCGCACGAGGTGCTGTTCGACCGGAGTACGGAGCGCGAGTACGAAGGGCAGACCGGGCTGATCGGTGGCGACGGGTTCCCGAATCATCGCAATACGCGGTTCACGCTCCTGCCGGGGGCGACATCGATGGAACCCGGCCAAGACACCCTGCGCGTCGTGTTGGAAGGGCAGTCCGGCGGCCTGCTGCTGCGCAAGACCTTCGTTTTCCGGCGGGGACATTACGACGTCAAGGTGCAACAGGAAGTCAAGAACGTCGGCGAAAGGGCGGTGACGCCGTCCTTGTATCTGCAACTCGTGCGAGATAACGGCACGACCGGGGAAGAGGGGTCGTTCTACAAGACCTATACCGGCCCTGCGACCTATACCGACGAAGATCACTATCGCAAGATCCCGTTCAAGAAGATCGCCGAGAACGACGTCACCTTGCCGCCGGCGGCGAAGGATGGATGGGTGGCGATGGTGCAGCATTACTTCCTGACGGCCTGGATTCCGCAAGGGAATATGCAGCGGGAATTCTATGTCCGGGCCCTGAGTGAGCGGCTTTTTTCCGTGGGTACGATTCTTCCCTTGGGGACGATCCCCCCGGGAGCGAGCGTGACGCGGGATGCCATTCTCTATGTCGGTCCGCAGGATCACCGCGAACTCGCGGCGCTCGCGCCGGGCCTGGAGCGGGTGGAGGATTACGGCTGGCTCGATCCGATCGCCAAGCCGCTGTTCTGGTTGCTCAGCGCATTGCACCGCATCGTCGGCAACTGGGGTTGGGCCATCGTAGCGCTGACCATTCTGATCAAGCTGGCGTTCTACCCGCTGTCGGCGGCCGGGTACAAGTCGATGGCCAAGATGAAAGAGTTGGCCCCGCGCATGCAGCGGCTCAAGGAGCAGTATGGCGAGGACAAGCAAAAGCTTCAGCTGGCAATGATGGAGCTCTATAAGCAGGAGAAGGTCAACCCGTTGGGCGGCTGTCTGCCGATCATGGTCCAGATCCCGGTGTTCATTGCGCTTTATTGGGTGCTGCTCGGGTCGGTGGAGATGCGCAATGCACCCTGGATTCTTTGGATTCACGATTTGGCGACGCCGGATCCTTGGTTCGTGCTGCCGGCGATCATGATGGGGACGAGCTGGATTCAATATCGTCTGCAACCGACGCCGCCGGACCCCGTCCAGGCCCGAATGATGATGATCATGCCGTTCGCATTCGGTGTGATGTTCTTTTTCTTCCCTTCCGGCCTGGTTTTGTACTACGTTCTCAATAACGGGCTGTCGATCCTGCAGCAGTGGCGGATCAATCAGGTGATCGCGCGGTCGAAGAAGGCCGCAGCGGCGTAAGGCTCGTTGCCGAGCCACCCGACACCCCGGTCGGGATCGGGGGGGGGTTGGGCCGGAATGGCGGATGTTTCACGTGAAACATTGCGATCCATGGTTCCACGTGAAACATCCGCCGTTCCCCCGAATCGGGGGAACGCGCAACGGCATTTTGCAAGCAAGGTGAGTAAGGCGGGCTGCGCATGGAGTACCCCACTCAGTTCGATGTCCTCGTCATCGGCGGCGGTCACGCCGGAACGGAGGCCGCCCTGGCGGCCGCTCGCATGGGTGCGTGCACGCTGCTGCTGACGCATAACATCGAGACGCTGGGCCAGATGTCCTGTAATCCCTCGATCGGCGGAATCGGCAAGGGACATCTCGTCAAGGAACTCGATGCGCTCGACGGCGCCATGGCGCGCGCCACCGACGAAGCCGGAATCCAGTTTCGCATCCTCAATCGATCCAAGGGCCCCGCGGTGCAGGCGACTCGTGCGCAGGCCGACCGCGTTCTTTACAAGGCTGCGATTCGCCGCCGCCTTGAGAACCAGGCGGGTCTGTTGTTGTTCCAACAAGCCGTGGACGACCTGCTCGTGGAAGGCGACCGCGTCGTGGGCGTCGTCACGCAAGCGGGAATCCGGTTTCGTTCCCGGACGGTGGTGTTGACCACCGGCACCTTTCTCAACGGCCTGATCCATATCGGGCTGGAGCGGCATTCGGGCGGGCGGGCCGGCGATCCGCCGTCGATCCGCCTGGCGGACCGGTTGCGTGAACTTCATTTGCCCCAGGGACGATTGAAGACCGGAACACCGCCGCGCATCGATGGCCGGACCGTCGATTTCTCCTTGCTGGAGGAACAGCCGGGCGACATCGATCCCATGCCGGTGTTTTCCTTCCTCGGCGATGCCGCCGAGCATCCCGAGCAGCGGCCGTGCTGGGTCACGTATACCAACGCCCGCACCCATGCGCTCATCCGGGAGAACCTGGATCGCTCGCCGATGTATTCCGGCGTCATCGAAGGTGTGGGGCCGCGCTACTGCCCGTCGATCGAGGACAAGATCCACCGTTTCGCGGCCAAGGATGCGCATCAGATCTTTCTCGAGCCCGAAGGGCTTTCGACGCACGAGATCTACCCCAACGGAATCTCCACCAGTCTGCCATTCGACGTGCAGCTTGCGATGGTTCATTCGATTCGCGGCCTGGAGCAGGCGCACCTGCTCCGTCCGGGATACGCGATCGAGTACGACTACTACGATCCACGGGGGTTGACGGCAACCCTCGAAAGCAAGGCCCTCGAAAACCTGTTTTTTGCCGGTCAGATCAACGGCTCGACCGGGTACGAGGAGGCGGCGGCCCAGGGGTTGCTGGCGGGAATCAATGCTGCGCTGCGCGCGAGCGAGCGGGAGCCGTGGGCGCCGCGCCGCGATCAGGCGTATCTCGGCGTGCTGGTCGACGACCTCACCACCCGGGGCGTGACCGAGCCATATCGGATGTTCACGAGCCGGGCGGAATATCGCCTCAGCCTGCGCGAGGACAATGCCGATGCGCGCCTGACCACGATCGGCCGCGAACTCGGTTGCGTAGGGGATGCGCGCTGGACGGCCTTCTGCGTCAAGCGGGATCGGGTCGCGCGCGAACTGGAGCGCCTGCGGTCGACGTGGGTCAATCCGCGCGTCCTGGATGCGGTGCGCTCGCAACAGGTCTTCGGCAAGGCGCTGGAACGGGAATACACCCTATATGACTTGCTCAAGCGCCCCGGTGTCGACTATCCGGCGCTGGCGGCCTTGCGGCCCGTGACGGAGCAGGGGGAGGGAGAGCCCTGGGTTCCGCCGCCCGAGGACTTGGGGGCGGTGGTGGTGCAGCAGCTCGAGACGGCGGCGAAGTACGACGGCTATATCGCTCGTCAGCAGGTGGAGATCGCGCGCCGCGAGCATCATGAAATGACGCGAATCCCACCGGATTTCGATTATGACGCCGTCCGCGGCTTGTCGATCGAGGTACGCCAGAAGCTCCAGCAGCAACGCCCGGAAACCGTCGGTCAGGCCAGCCGGATCTCCGGAGTCACGCCGGTGGCGGTTTCTCTATTGCTGGTGTTCCTCAAGCGCGTGGGCCGGAACTCCGCGCAGGTCCCGGCGCCATCCGAGGCCCCATGAGCGCAACGCAAGCGTCGGAGCGGGGGGCGTCGGACCCGGATGTCGCCGCCCGGGCGCTGGCGGATCTGGCGCGGGCGGAACTCGGGCTCGCCGTGACCGACGCCCAGAGTGCGAGACTGCTGCGCTATGTAGCCCTGTTGCGCCGCTGGACCCGGGTGCACAACCTCACGGCGATCCGCTCCGAGGAGGAGGCGCTCAGTCACCACATCCTCGACAGCCTGGCCATCGTCACTCCTTTGGAATCGCTCGGATATCCGGAGCCGCTGCATTTGCTCGACGTCGGTGCCGGCGGCGGGCTGCCCGGCATCCCGCTCGCCATCGTCCGGCCAGGCTGGCAATGCACGCTAGTCGATGCCGTCGAAAAGAAATGCGCGTTCCTGCATCAGGTGCGATTGGAGTTGGGATTGTCCAATGTCCAGGTGCGCCACGTGCGCCTCGGCGCACGGGGCAATGCCAACCTCCCATCGCAAGACCTGGTGGTGTCGCGGGCGTTCGCCTCGCTGCGCGACTTCGTCGATTGTTCCCGCGGTCTCCTGCGCCCCGGCGGAACCTGGGCGGCAATGAAAGGAAAGTACCCGGAACCGGAGTTGGCTGACCTGCCATCCGATATCCGCGTCCTCCGGACGGTTACACTCCGTGTTCCCCGGCTCGCCGAACAACGCCACCTGGTTCTGATGCGACCCGATGGCGCGGAAAGCCCATAACCGAATCCGGGAAATCGTTTGGCCAAGGTTTTTTGCATTGCAAATCAAAAGGGTGGCGTCGGCAAGACGACGACAGCCGTCAATCTGGCTGCGGGCCTGGCGGTGCACGGGCAACGCGTGCTGCTGGTCGACCTCGATCCGCAGGGCAATGCAACGATGGGTAGCGGCATCGACAAGCGGTCGATTGCCTCGTCCGTCTACCAAGTCCTGATCGGCGATGTCGACATTGCGGGCGCGCGTGCCCGCGCACCGCGCGGCGGATATGACGTGCTGGGCGCCAATCGCGAACTGGCGGGCGCCGAGGTGGAGTTGGTCGATCTCCCGCAGCGCGAAGCGCGCTTGCGCGACGCCCTGCGTGTGGTCGAGACCGAATACGATTTCGTCCTCATCGACTGTCCGCCGTCGCTGTCGCTGTTGACGCTCAACGGGCTTTGTTCCGCCCATGGGGTCGTGATTCCGATGCAATGCGAATATTTCGCGCTCGAGGGCCTCACCGACCTGGTCAACACCATCAAGCGCGTCCACGCCAATCTCAATCCGGCGCTCAAGATCATCGGCTTGCTGCGGGTGATGTTCGATCCGCGCATCACGTTGCAGCAGCAGGTTTCCGAGCAACTCGAATCCCATTTCGGCGACAAGGTATTCCGCACCGTCATTCCCCGCAATGTTCGTCTGGCGGAGGCGCCGAGCTACGGCACGCCGGGCGTGGTATATGACCGGACGTCACGCGGCGCCACGGCGTACGTCGAGTTCGGGGCCGAGATGGTCGAACGCGTAAAAACACTCTGATGCCATGAAACGTACCAAAGGACTGGGGCGCGGCCTCGATGCGCTGCTCGGCGCGGAACCCGTCGATGCGCCCGCGGGCGCACTGCAGACGCTTCCCGTCGCGCGCCTGCAACCGGGGAAATACCAGCCGCGTACCCACATGCAGCCGGAGGCGTTGGCGCAACTCGCGGAGTCGATCCGCCGCCAGGGGGTGATCCAGCCGATCGTCGTCCGGCCCGTTGCCGGCGAGCGCTACGAAATCATCGCCGGCGAGCGCCGCTACCGCGCGTCACAGATCGCAGGCCTGACCGACGTGCCGGTGCTGATCAAGGCGGTTCCCGACGAGGCGGCCCTGGCCATCGCGCTGATCGAGAACATCCAGCGCGAAGACCTCAATCCGCTGGAAGAGGCGCAGGGCGTCCAGCGCCTGATCGCCGAGTTCTCCTTCACCCACGAGCAGGCGGCCGAAGCGATCGGCCGCTCGCGCAGCGCAACGACCAATCTGTTGCGTCTGTTGCAGCTCGCGCAGCCCGTACAGGACCAGCTCATGGCCGGCACCCTGGACATGGGCCACGCGCGCGCCTTGCTGGCCGTCGACCCGGCCATGCAGATCCGTCTTGGCCAGGAAATCGCGGTGCGCGGCTATTCGGTCCGGCAGGCCGAACAGCTGGTCCGCCGGGCGGCGGCGCCGCCGCCGGAGCGCAAATCCGGACCGGCGCGCGACCGCGACCTCGTTCGTCTCGAGGAGGAGCTGTCCGACACGCTTGCGACCCAGGTGCGGATCCAAACGGGGCGGGGCGGGGCCGGTCGCCTAGTGATCGACTACGGCGATCTCGATCAGCTGCAGGGCTTGATCGACATGCTGCGCGGATCTGCCGAGCAGGACTGATCGTCGGGAGGCCCGGCCTTTCCGGCGGACGGCCGGCAAATCCGTCCGCAAAAACACGACGCCGACGCAGCACGGACGAGACAATCCGTCCAAACAAAGCCAGACAAAGGCTTGACCCGATTCCGTACGGCAAAGTAGAATCCGCGGGTTTTGGAGGGGGGCGGTCGTGTTCGGCTGCGTGCAGGCAAGTTGCGCGTCGAACGTCGTGCCGGCATATGTTCCGGGTCGTCGCAGTGCAATTTGGAGTCGCCCTAAGCGCCGCGCTCGTCGCGGATCTGCTGGGCGGGCGCCATGCGGCGTTCGGCGCGATCCTCGGCGGGGTCGCCTGTGTGCTGCCCAATGCCGTGTTCGCAGGCAACATGGCGTTGTGGGGGATGCTGCGAAAAGCGAAGCCGGAGAGCGGCGCATCGGCGGCATTCGGAAGCCTTCTCCTTTTGTTGTTTGGCGAATTCGCCAAGCTCGCGATGACGGGCGGCATCCTGGTGCTGATCGTCTGGAGCGTGAAACACGTAAGTTGGCCGGCGCTGATCGGATCGGTCTGCGCCGTTTTGTTGGCACAACCCTTTGCCATGGCTTGGCGGCGCTGAATTGCGCATCGGGCGACGGCAACGGAAAAAGACGCAATAAGACAAACCGATGGCTACCGACGGTGCGGTTACCGGAACCGAATACATCTCGCATCATCTGCACTACCTGGCGACCGGGACGCAGCACGGACTGTTCGACCCGTCCGTATATCACCTCGACACCATCAGCGTCTCGCTGATCACCGCGGCGATCACGCTCATCAGTCTGCGCCTCGTCGCGGGCCGTGTCACGTCGGGAATCCCAGGTCGCATGCAGGCTTTCGTCGAGATGCTCGTGGAAATGGTCGACGAGTCCGCCAAGGCCCTCGTTCCCGGCGACCGCCGCTATGCCGCGCCGTTGGCACTTACCGTGTTTTGCTGGGGCACCGTGATGAACGCGCTCGACGTCCTTCCGGTTGACGCGATTCCGCGCCTGGCCGGCGCGCTCGGCGCGAGCCATTTCCGCCCGGTACCGACAGCGGACGCCAACGTTCCGCTCGGCATGTCGATCGGCGTGTTGGTTCTGTCGCTCTACTATGGGTTCAAAATCAAGGGGCCGGGGGGATTCGTCCGCGACCTGTTCGTCGCGCCGTTCGGCCGCGTTCATCTGACGGCCAATCCGCTGACCTGGATCGGCGCCGCCGCACTGGGAATTGCCAACTGCGGCCTCAACCTCATCGAATACTTCTCCAAGACCCTATCGATGGGCATGCGGTTGTACGGCAACATGTATGCCGGCGAACTACTGTTCTTCCTGCTGGCGATGCTCGGCGGCACGGCGACGGCCTGGGGAATGGGCATGCAGCTCATCGGCGGCACGGTATGGGCGCTGTTCGAGTGCCTGATCATCGTCCTGCAGGCGTTCATTTTCATGATGCTGACGCTGGTGTATCTCGGCCAAGCGCAGGAATCGCACGCGTCGCATTGATTTTTCACGGCCTCTTTGACTCTGTCACTCTTTACAAACTAGGAGATTTCGTATGACTACCATTGGCCTCGTCGCTGTTGCCTGCGGCCTGATCATCGGTCTGGGTGCCGCCGGCGCTTGTATCGGCATCGGTATCATGGCGGGCAAGTTCATCGAATCGTCGGCGCGCCAGCCCGAACTGATGAACACGCTGCAAACCAAGGTCTTCCTGCTGCTCGGCCTGATCGACGCGTCGTTCATCATCGGCTTGGGTATCGCCCTCTGGTTCGCGACCGCCAACCCGTTCGTCGCCGCGCACTAACGGGTGCTCGTCACCCGCTGATGTCGGGCGCCGCGGCGGGGGTTTCCGCCGCACGCCTGCCGGCACGTAGTCCGAAACGGGATTTGCCATGAATCTGAATGCAACGTTAATCGTCCAGGCGATCGTATTCATCATCCTGGGCTGGGTCACGATGAAGTTCATCTGGCCGCCGCTCATTCGCGCAATCGACGAGCGTCGCCAGAAGATCGCCGACGGCCTGGCCGCGGCGGAAGAGGGTACGCGCAGCCTCAGCGAAGCCACCCGCAAGATCACCCAGCTCGAATCCGACGCCAAGGCCCGGGCCCAGCTGATCATCATCGATACCGAAAAGCGCGCCCAGGCCATCGTCGAGGCGGCCAAGGCACAGGCGCATGTCGAGGCCGAGCGACTCATCGCCGCAGCCAAGTCCGAGGCGCAACAGCAGTTGGTGCGTGCGCGCACCGAACTGCGCGACCAGGTCGCAGTGTTGGTGGTCGCCGCCGCGGAGCAGATCCTCAAGCGGGAAGTCGACGCACGGACCCACGCGGCGCTGCTCGAGCAACTTCAGCAGCAGCTCTAAGCCATGGCCGAACTTTCCACGATCGCACGTCCCTACGCCGAGGCATTCTTCGAGGCGGCGCAGGCCCAGGGCAAAACTGGGGAATGGCTGCCGGCGCTGGACGCGTTGGCCAAGGTCGCGTCGCAGTCGGACGTGGCGGAGGCGCTGGGCGATCCCCGGCTCACGCCCCAGCAGCGAATCGATCTCATCGCCGGATTGGCCGGGACGCCGTTGCCCGAGACCGTCGCGGGCCTGCTTCGCATTGCCGTCGAAAACGACCGGGTGGTCGCGTTGTCGGAGATTGCCGCGCAGGTCCGTAGCCGGAAGAACGAGGCGGACGGTGTCGCGGATTGCGTGATCGAAAGCGCGTACCCGATGGATCCGGCGCAGGTTGCCGGCCTCGTCGGCGCGCTGGCCAAGAAGTTTCCCTTTCAACTCAAGCCTGAAGTCCGGGTCGACTCGCGCCTCATCGGTGGCGTGCGAGTCACCGTCGGTGATCGGGTGATGGACAACTCGGTGCGCGCCCGTCTGGACGGCCTGCGCATCCAGTTGACCGCGTGATATTCCAATCCGGAGTGGTTCGATGCAACTCAATCCTTCCGAAATCAGCGAACTGCTGAAAAGCCGCATCCAAGGGATGGGCGCTTCGACCGACGTCCGTACTCAAGGTACGGTCGTGACGGTCACTGACGGGATCTGCCGCGTACACGGGCTGTCGGACGTGATGCAAGGCGAGATTCTGGAGTTCAAGGACGGCACGGTCGGCCTTGCGCTCAACCTCGAGCGCGACTCCGTCGGCGCGGTTGTGCTGGGCGAGTACGAGCACATCTCCGAGGGCGACACGGTCAAGACGACCGGGCGGATTCTCGATGTGCCCGTGGGTCCGGAACTGCTTGGCCGGGTGGTCGACGGCCTCGGTCGTCCGATCGATGGCAAGGGCCCGATCCAAGCCAAACTGCGCGACGTCATCGAAAAAGTGGCGCCGGGCGTGATCGCGCGGGAATCGGTGACACAGCCGCTGCAAACCGGACTGAAGTCGATCGACTCGATGGTGCCGATCGGCCGCGGTCAGCGCGAGCTGATCATCGGCGACCGCCAGACCGGCAAGACGGCTGTGGCGATCGACACGATCATCAACTCCAAGGGCAAGGGCGTCTTTTGCATCTACGTCGCGATCGGCCAGAAGGCATCGACGATCGCCAATGTGGTGCGCAAGCTCGAAGAGTCCGGCGCGATGGAATACACCATCGTCGTCGCGGCTTCGGCCTCCGACTCGGCGGCAATGCAGTATCTCGCGCCGTATGCGGGTTGCACGATGGGTGAGTACTTCCGCGACCGCGGCCAGGACGCACTCATCATCTATGACGATCTGACCAAGCAAGCCTGGGCGTACCGCCAGATCTCGCTGCTGCTGCGCCGCCCGCCCGGCCGCGAAGCATATCCGGGCGACGTGTTCTATCTGCACTCGCGCCTGCTCGAACGCGCGGCGCGTGTCAATGCCGAGTACGTCGAGAAGTTCACCAACGGCGAAGTCAAGGGCAAGACCGGTTCGCTCACCGCGCTGCCGATCATCGAAACGCAGGCCGGTGACGTCACGGCGTTCGTGCCGACCAACGTGATCTCGATCACCGATGGGCAGATCTTCCTGGAAACGGACCTGTTCAACTCCGGCATCCGCCCCGCCATCAACGCGGGGATCTCGGTGTCGCGGGTCGGTGGCGCCGCCCAGACCAAGGTCATCAAGAAATTGGGCGGCGGGGTGCGTCTGGCGCTGGCGCAGTATCGAGAGCTGGCGGCGTTCGCGCAGTTCGCGTCCGATCTCGACGACGCGACGCGCAAGCAACTGGACCGCGGTCGTCTGGTCACCGAACTGATGAAGCAGCCGCAGTATCAGCCGCTGCAGGTGTGGGAGCAGGCCGTCGTGCTGTTCGCCGCCAACAACGGCCACTTCGACGACGTGCCGGTGCCCAAGGCGCTGGCCGCCGAGCGGGCTCTGCGCGACTACCTGAAGCTGCATCACGCCGACCTCGTCGATCGCCTCGAAAATACCAAGGACCTGCCGAAAGACGACGAGGCTGCGCTGACCGATGCCATCAAGGCGTTCAAGGCGTCGGCGGCGTACTGATCCACGGGACGACCTGACAGCGTAATCAAGAGAAGGCTTCCCGATGCCCAGCACCAAGGAAATCCGCGTCAAGATCAAGAGCGTGCAGAACACGCGCAAGATCACCAAGGCGATGGAAATGGTCGCCGCCTCGAAGATGCGGCGCGCGCAGGATCGCATGCGCGCGCACCGTCCTTACGGCGACAAGATCCGCAATATCGCCGCGCACATGGCGCTGGCGACCCCGGAGTATCGTCACCCGTTCCTGGTTCATCACCAGGGCAGCAAGCGGGTCGGCTTGATCCTCGTTTCCACCGACAAAGGCCTGTGCGGCGGTCTCAACACCAACGTCCAGCGCCTGCTGCTCGGTCGTTTCCGGCAATGGGAGGCGGACGGCGTCCGCTTCCAGGCGGCGGCGATCGGCGCCAAGGGCCTGGGATTCCTGCAGCGCCTGGGCGCCGACGTGATTTCCCAGGTCGTGCACCTGGGCGACAAGCCGAATTTGGAAAAGCTGATCGGGCCGGTCAAGCCGCTGCTGGATGCGTACGCGGAAGGCAAACTCGATGCCGTCTATCTGGCGTATTCCCGTTTCGTCAACACGATGAAGCAGGAGCCGATGTTCGAGCAACTGCTGCCGCTTTCCGCGGAACGCCTGCAACAGACCGACGAAGAGCGCCGCAGCCACTCGTGGGACTACGTCTACGAGCCCGAGGCGCGCAAGGTGGTCGACGAACTGCTGACCCGCTACGTCGAAGCGCTGATCTATCAATCGGTGGCGGAAAATATGGCCTCCGAACAAAGCGCCCGAATGGTCGCGATGAAAGCGGCGTCGGACAACGCGAAGAAGCTCATCGGTGAACTGCAACTCGTCTATAACAAGACGCGGCAGGCGGGCATCACCAAGGAGATCTCGGAGATCGTGGGCGGCAGCGCGGCGGTGGCCTGACCGAGGCACCCCCCCACGGAGCTTCGGCGCGTTCGGACGAACACAAGAATTTTGAACTGAGGGACAACATGGCAAACGGACAAATCGTTCAGTGCATCGGCGCGGTGGTCGACATCGAGTTTCCGCGCGACGCGATGCCGCACGTATACGACGCGGTGGTGCTGGAGACCGACGAAGGAAACCAGATCGTCGAGCAGGGGTTGACCTTCGAGGTGCAGCAGCACCTGGGCGACGGTGTGGTGCGCGCGATCGCCATGGGGTCGAGCGACGGCTTGCGCCGCGGCATGAAGGTCCGGGGAACCGGTGGCGGTATCAAGGTACCGGTTGGTCCTGCGACGCTGGGCCGCATCATGGACGTGCTTGGGCGGCCGATCGACGAAGTCGGCCCGATCCAGACCGAAGAACGCCGCGAAATCCATCAGGACGCGCCGGCGTTTGATGAACTCGCGCCGTCCGTCGAGCTTCTCGAGACCGGGATCAAGGTCATCGACCTCGTTTGCCCGTTCGCCAAGGGCGGCAAGATCGGCCTGTTCGGTGGTGCCGGCGTCGGCAAGACCGTGAACATGCTCGAGCTGATCAATAACATCGCAACGCAGCACTCCGGCCTCTCCGTGTTTGCCGGCGTCGGCGAGCGGACCCGGGAAGGCAACGACTTCTATCACGAGATGATCGATGCCGGCGTCGTGAAGCCCGACAATCTGCCTGAATCCAAGGTCGCGATGGTGTTTGGCCAGATGAACGAGCCCCCGGGCAACCGTCTGCGCGTCGGCTTGACCGGCTTGACGATGGCGGAGCGCTTCCGCGACGAGGGCCGCGATGTGCTGTTCTTCGTCGACAACATCTATCGCTACACGCTGGCCGGCACCGAAGTGTCTGCGCTGTTGGGTCGGATGCCGTCCGCGGTGGGCTATCAGCCGACGCTGGCCGAGGAAATGGGCAAGTTGCAGGAGCGCATCGTCTCGACCAAGACCGGCTCGATCACGTCGGTCCAGGCCGTGTACGTGCCGGCCGACGACTTGACCGACCCCAGTCCGGCAACCACCTTCCTGCACCTGGATGCGACGGTCGTGCTATCGCGCGACATCGCCGCGCTCGGGATCTACCCCGCCGTCGATCCGCTCGACTCGACCTCGCGTCAGGTCGACCCGCTGATCATCGGCGAGGAGCACTACACCACCGCCCGCCGCGTGCAGGCAACGCTGCAGCGCTACAAGGAATTGCGGGACATCATCGCGATTCTCGGTATGGACGAACTGTCTCCCGAGGACAAGCTCGCGGTATCCCGCGCGCGCAAGATCCAGCGCTTCCTGTCGCAGCCCTTCCACGTCGCGGAGGTGTTCACCGGCGCGCCCGGCAAGTACGTGCCGCTCAAGGAAACCATCCGAGGCTTCAAGATGCTTGTCGATGGGGAGTGCGACGCGCTGCCCGAGCAGGCGTTCTACATGGTCGGCACGATCGACGAAGCCTTCGAGAAGGCCAAGACGCTGAAGTAATCGGCGGAGAAGGAACCCCCGCATGGCCACCATTCATGTCGACGTCGTCAGCGCCGAAGAACTGATCTTCGCCGGGCAGGCAGAGTTCGTCGTGCTGCCCGGCGAAGACGGCGAACTTGGCGTATATCCCCGCCATGTGCCGCTGATCACGCGCATCAAACCCGGTGTCGTCCGCATCCACACGATCGGCGGCACCGACGAGCGCATCTTCGTCGCCGGCGGCATCCTCGAAGTGCAACCGACCATCGTGACGGTCCTCGCCGATACGGCGATCCGCGCGAAGGATCTGGACGAAGCCAAGGCGATCGAGGCGCTCAAGCGGGCCGAAGAAATTCACCGCGCGGCGCTGGACAAGCTCGATATCGCCAAGGTCGAAGCCGAAATCGCGTTGCTGACCGCGCAACTGGCTGCAGTTCGCAACTACAAGGCCAGCGCTCCCGGCGGAGCGGCATCGATCCGCTAGTTCGGAATGAGGGCGGGGCGCGTCGCGCCTCGGCCGGCGTCCGCGGACGCCGGGCCGACACGCCGGCGGGTCATCCGCCGAACGTCGGTTGCGCCAACGTCCCCCGAATGATGATCCGGGCCGGCGCCTGGGCACGCATCGCATCGATCAGGTCGGCAAAGAGGCGTCCGGAGAGTCCGCGGTTGGGCGCAACCGTCACCTCGCCGACCACGGCCAGGGCGCCCGCTCGCAAGCGGACGTCGCGCAGCACAATTCCGCCGGAGCCGATGTCCAGAGACGCCGTTCCCGAATGAAACGGCGTCGATCCCCCGGATCCTTCGATACCGCCGGGATGGGTCGCCGCGTATCCCAGGTCGACGCCGTTCAGCGTGCCGTCGCGCATCGCCACACGGCCGGCAAACGAAAGATCGGAGAACGCGCCGGCGACCGTGTCGCCGTGCCCCGCGAGCCGTCCGGAAACCAAGGCCGTTCCCGTCAGCAACGCCGGCACCCCGTCCGCGTTGGAACCGGCCGGCGCTCCGAGCGCAGCCGCGACATCGATTTGACCCGAATCGACGGCGCCACGAAGCCTCCAGCCGTCCGCGCCCCGCTGCACCACCCCATGCGCGCGCAGACCGCCGCGCCGATCGGTGATCTCCAAAGAGTCCAGGACGATGCGGTCTCGCTCCACCGTTCCGCTGGCGCGCACGCGGTCGAATACGTACCGTGGTGAAATGGGAAGCGAAGCGGCCGCCCCTTCCAGCCGAAAGGCGATGGCCTCGGTCGCTCCATCCCCAGGAGCCCGTGTCGGCGCCGAAAACGTCAGTTGCAGGGAACCCGCCGACCCCACCTCCTGGGTCAGTTGGACCTCGCCGAACCCCCCGCCGGCCTGGCGATCTACCACCATCGCCCACGGCCCGGCATCACCCGGAACCGTATCGGCCAAGGTCAGCGCCGCACAGCGCAGGGCACCGACATCGTCGGGAAGCGCGGCGCCGGCTCGCAGCAACAGGCCGAGCAGGAAGCGCGCCTGCCGGGGATGCAGGGTGAGCGGCGCGATCTCCCCGGCGCCCCAGTCCAATCGCCGCTCGATCAGCAGTCGGCCGATGTTCCGTACCTGCACCTGCAAGGAGATCGCCGGAATCGTGACCTGGTCTCCGAGATCGAGGCCGTCCACCTCCAGGTGGGGGGTGGGCGACCATCGCAGCCCGGCATCGGCGATGTGTACCGGCACTTCCAGTGCGCGGCTCAGGCGCATCGAGATCGCTTCGGGAGATAGCCCCGCCCGCACCGCTGCGAAGGCCTGAACGCCCTCCCAGCCGATCACGCCCACTGTCGCCAGCGCGAGCCCGCGCACCATCCAGACGCGAGCGAGTCGCCGCACTCGCCGACGGATGCGCGCCGGCGGGTCTTGGTGCGCCCGCCCTTGCAGCTCCAGCATGTCCAGGCGGTCGGGAATGTTCACCGAGGTGATGGCAAAGTCGGTCGACGGAGGATCGGGTTCTCGCCGCGTCATGATGGATCGATGGATCGTCGAATCGGGGCTGTTGGCAAGAACTTGGTCCGTTGCGGCAGGATGCGTCGGACTCCGGAGGAGTCTCCCGCCGATACGTCCGCGGGCGCGCACGGGCGGCTCGGCGCGGGCCAAAAACCACACGGGGTGAGCGCCCGGCCTGCGGACCGGCGGCACCCCTGCGCAGGTCAGGAAAGAATTTCTATTTCGACCGCCTGCAAGCCTTTTTGCCCCTGCTGCACCTGATATTCGACGCGCTGGTTCTCTTTCAAGGTCCGAAACCCCTTGGACTTGATGCCACTGTAATGCGCAAACACGTCGCTACCCCCATCGTCGGGTTTGATGAACCCGAACCCCTTGGTCTCATTGAACCACTTCACCGTTCCGGTCGGCATACGCAAGCTCATCCTAGCAATTGACGCGGGATGCGCCCGCGGCGCGCAAGCGATTGGCGCGGCCGGGTCGGCGGCGGAACCGGCCGCCACACCAACATGCCGGACACAAGCCGACCATGCCCGGAATGCGCAGCGCCGGAATCGACTGCGCGCAAAAATTACTCCAATCTCCCGGCCAATGCCAGCATTTTTTTCCCGGAGATTGCGCGTCATCGCCCATCGCCAAACCCCGCACCCGTTGTCAGTGCTCGTCGAGATATACGTGTTCGGGACCCGGAAACGCGCCGCTGCGCACGGCCTCCACGTATCGCCGAACCGCCGTCGGAATCGAACCGCCGTCGGCGAGAAAATCCTTCACGAAGCGCGGACGCTTGCCCGGAGTGATTCCGAGCATGTCGTGCAGTACGAGGACCTGTCCGTCGCAGCCGGAACTCGCTCCGATGCCGATGATCAGCGCGCGCCGTTGCGCGACGATGCGCTCGGCCAGCGCCTGGGGCACGGCCTCGACGACCAGCATGTCGGCGCCGGCATCCTGGATCGCCCGTGCGCCAGCCAGGACTCGCTCCGCCCCAGCCGCATCCTTGCCTTGAATCCGGTATCCGCCGAGGGTCTGTACATGTTGCGGCGTGAGCCCGACGTGCCCGCAGACCGGAACCCCCCGTGCGACGAGGAACGCGACCGTTGCCGCCATTTCTTCGCCGCCCTCCAGTTTCACCATGTCCGCGCCCGCCTGCATCAATTCAACGGCGTTGCGCAGCGCCTGTTCCGGGCTCGCTTGATATGAACCGAACGGCAGGTCGGCGATGATCCATGCGGTCCGGGTGCGTCGCGCGACCGCGCGCGTATGGTACGCAACGTCCCCGAGCGTGACGGCTAGGGTGGATGAATGACCCTGGATGACCATTCCGAGGGAGTCGCCGACGAGCAGGATGTCGATTCCGGCATCCTCCAGCACGCCGGCGAAACTTGCGTCGTAGCACGTGAGACTGGCCAGCTTGCGGGTCGCCGCGAACCGACGGAGATCATGAAGGGTGTATCGCACGCCGAAATCCTCCCAGAGGGGCGGGCGGAATCGCCGCCCGCTATTTTCCAATACAAAACCGCCCAAAGATTTCGCCGAGCACGTCATCGGGGGTCACGGCGCCGCGTACTTCGCCCAGGGCGTCGCCGGCAAGGCGAAGCTCTTCGGCCATCAGTTCGGGCAGCGCGTAGTTCTGATCCGCTTGTGCCCGGGCGGCATCGACATGAGCGAGGGCGCGCTCGAGCGCATGCACGTGCCGGGCGCGGGCGAGAAACGTGGTTTCGCCGCCGGCTTCGCTTTCCCCCTCCCAGCCCGCGATCCGGAGGATCTCCCGCCGCAAGGCGTCGAGACCAACTCCGTTGCGGGCCGAAATCCGGACCCATCCGTCCCGCAGTCCCGGCGCCGACCCGGTGAGGTCGACCTTGTTGCGAACCCGCAGAATCGCCACCCCCGCGGCGGCGCCTGCGGTGATGGCTGCGTCGCCGGGGTCGTCGGGCCGGCGGTCGTCGACCACGTGCAGCACGATGTCCGCGGTGGCGAGCGCTCCCCGCGTGCGTGCGATGCCGATCGCCTCCACCGGGTCGCTCGTCTCTCGCAATCCGGCGGTATCGATGACATTCAGCACGATGCCGTCGAGGACGATCCGGCGCTCGATACGGTCGCGGGTCGTCCCGGGGTGTTCGGTGACGATCGCCGCTTCCTCGCCGGCCAGCGCGTTGAGAAGGCTGGACTTGCCGACATTGGGCGCGCCGGCGAGCACGACGTGGATGCCTTCGCGCAGCAAGGCCCCCTGGCGCGTCCGATGCAGCAGCGCGTGCAGCGCGTCGCGCACCTGTGCGAGCCGGCGCTGGCAGTCCGCCGCCCGCAGGAATTCGATCTCCTCTTCGGGAAAGTCGAGGGTCGCCTCGGTCAGCGCTCGCAGTTCGAGGAGATCGGTCGCCAACGCCTCCACGGCGCGGGAAAACTCGCCTTGCAGGGACCGCAGCGCGCCGCGCGCGGCCGCGGCCGTCCCGGCGTCGATGAGGTCGGCCACCGCCTCCGCTTGGGCGAGGTCGATCTTGCCGTTGCGAAATGCCCGCTGCGTAAATTCCCCCGGGCGCGCGATGCGCGCACCGAAC
This sequence comes from Pseudomonadota bacterium, assembly GCA_021825945.1. Classification (GTDB taxonomy): domain Bacteria; phylum Pseudomonadota; class Gammaproteobacteria; order Burkholderiales; family Burkholderiaceae_F; genus GJ-E10. The sequence continues at coordinate 203,395 of JAKAFN010000002.1, read as the reverse complement.
CGGCTCCCCGCCTGCAGGCAACGGGCGAGGATCATCTGCAGCACGGCGGGACCGCCGTGCCCCTGCAGTTCGAGCACCGATTCGCCGGTGTAGGAGTGGGGCGCGGGAAACCACAGCGCGAGTCCCGAATCGATGGCGCGACCCTGATCGTCCCGAAATTCGGCATGCAGCGCGACACGGGGACGCAGGTGCGCGGCCCGGGTCGGGCCGATCAGGCCCTGAATGAACGGTTCGAGGTCGGGTCCCGAGATGCGGACGACCCCAATTCCGCCCTTCCCGGGCGCGGTGGCGATCGCAATGATCGGATCAGCATCGAAATTCATCATTTTCATCGCAAAATATCGGTGACCGCGCGATTTTGGTGCATAATCGCCGCGGATCTGTTGCGGCACCATGCGCGAGACGTGGACATCCGCAATCCCGATCCCGATGAGGGGGTGGAGTTGCGGAAGCGGCAACGACGTCGGGGGTTCCTTCGAAGACCTCTGTCAACGGCTGCGAGCGCTCCGACGTTATCGCTCCAGAGCGCAGAACGCTGAACTGCCAATTCCGGCGGGGGCACTCTGCGAACGATATCGGATTTTTCAATTAATCCACGGAAGCCAACATGAAGAAACTGCTTGCTCTGATGATCGCCTCGATGTTCGCCGCCGGCACCGCGTATGCGGCCGACGCTGCCAAGCCCGCTCCTGCCAAGAAGCCGGCCGCGCACCACGTCGTTCGCCACCATGCCCGCAGCCATCGTCATGGCCATCGCCACGGCCATCGCATGATGCACCACGCCGCCGCCAAGAAGGCCGCTGCCAAGAAGCACTAAGCCGGGAGCGTTCCCGCAAGGAAAGGCAGGCCGCGAGGCCTGCCTTTTTTATGCCTGGATTGCGTCGGGCGGGGGTCTTCGCAATGCGTCATCGCGAGGCCCGTAGGGCCGTGGCGATTCGGTCCGCAGGCACATCCAAGGCCGCAAGCCGGGACGCGAGTTCGGCCAGCGCGCCCGCTTCCTCCAGTCCGGATATCCGGACCCGCTTGTCGCGACCCGCCGCGCCGGCGGTGAGCGCAAGCTGCCGGGCGCGCAGATGCAGCACCTCGCCGAGGAAACGAAGCAACTCCGCATTGGCCTTGCCGTCCACCGGCGGCGCGTGCAGGGCGATCTTCAGGCGATCGCCATAGGGGCCCGCCGCCGCGGTGCGCTGGGCGCCCGGCTGCACGCGCAGCGACAGCACCACGAAATTGCCGTCCCGGCGCGCCCAGATCGGGAGTGTCGGCGTGCGAAAATCGGGGTTTTCCATTTGTCGTGAACGAGCGCGCGTGAAACCTACGAACGATACCTTTTTGCGCGCCCTGCTGCGCCAGCCGACCGAATACACCCCAATCTGGCTGATGCGGCAGGCGGGGCGTTATCTTCCGGAATACAACGCGACGCGGAAGCGCGCCGGCAGCTTCCTTGCGTTGGCGCAGTCTCCGGATTTGGCAACCGAAGTGACCATGCAGCCGGTCGATCGCTATCCCTTGGATGCGGCGATTCTGTTCTCGGACATTCTCACGGTTCCCGACGCCATGGGGCTGGGCCTGCATTTCATCGAGGGCGAGGGGCCGCGGTTTGCGCGTCCGGTGCGCTCCGAAGCGGATGTCGCCGCCTTGACGGCGCCGGATCCCGAAGACCGGTTGCGGTATGTGATGGATGCGGTTCGTTCGATCCGCGGTGCGCTGGCCGGCCGCATTCCCCTGATCGGTTTCTCGGGCAGTCCGTGGACCCTGGCCTGTTACATGGTCGAAGGCGGCGGATCGGACGACTTCCGCACGGTCAAGGAGATGCTGTACCGGCGACCGGATCTGATGCGGCGGATCCTCGACGTCAACGTCGGCGCCGTCACCGACTATCTCAATGCCCAGATCCGCGCCGGCGCCCAGGCGGTGATGATCTTCGATACCTGGGGTGGCGTCTTGGCGGATCCCGCCTTCCGGGCGTTTTCGCTCGACCCGATGGCGCGTGTCGTCCAGGGGTTGCGACGCGAGGCCGAGGGCGAACGGGTGCCTTGCATCGTGTTCACGAAAGGCGGCGGAGTCTGGCTCGAAGACTTGGCACAGACCGGGGCCGACGCCATCGGCGTGGACTGGACGGTCGATCTGGGCCGCGCGCGCGCGCGGATCGGCAGCCGCTGCGCGCTGCAGGGTAACCTCGATCCGATGGCCTTGCTTGCCGGCGCCGAGCCGGCATGTGCGCAAGCCCGCCGGATCCTCGATTCGTTCGGCGATCCGCAACGCAGCGATGGCACCTGGGATGGCCACGTTTTCAATCTGGGACACGGGATTTCGCAGTTCACCGATCCCGACGCGGTCGCGGCGTTGGTCGAAACGGTGCATACGTACAGCCGGGGTCTGCGGGGTCGCGGAGTGTGACTTGCGCCGATTCCGCAGGTGGCGTCGTCTTGACTTATGCACAAAATTGGGGAAGGCCCGAATTTCAGAGCCTCCCCTCGGAAGATACGGCAAACCCCCTGAATTTGTTTCGTAACATATTGAAATAAAAGGGGTTTTTGTGACGGCCTCGAGATGGGCGATTCCATCAAAACGCTGACCTGTCGAGGACTTGGCGTGCTTTTCCCGCGCTTTTCCACATAGTTATCCACAGGATGTCGGCAACCCTGGGAAAATCCGTACGGGCTTTCAGCAAAAAGAATGGGTTAGCTGCGAATCTTGAGAAAGTGCGCGATATTTTGACCGGGAGTGGGATGCGGTACGCGCAAGTGATCGTCGATCTGCCGATCGATCAACCGCTCGATTATCGGCTGCCGGATCTGCCGGTTCCTCTCGGTTCCGTCTGGACCGTTCCGGTCGGGCGACGAAAGCAGGTCGGTATCGTCGTCGGCTTCACTGCGGAAAGCGCGATCGATCCGGCACGGCTGCGGTTGCTGGGGGAACCGTTATGGGACGGTCTCCGCCTGCCACCGAAATGGCTCGATCTATGCCGCTTCGCCGCCGACTATTACCACTATGCCTGGGGTCAGGTTGCTTTGCCGGCTTTGCCGCCGCGCTTGCGGCGGCCGCCCGGAACGCGCAAAAAGTCCGCCACCGCCGAAGCGGCGGCCGCTTCGGCGGCTCTCCCTTCGCCGGACGTGCGCCCGACCCTGCGCGCGGAACAAGCGGACGCGATCCAGACGCTGGCGGCGGCGCGGGGCTTCGCCCCGCATCTCCTGTTCGGGGTCACCGGCAGCGGCAAGACCGAGGTCTATCTCGGCGCGATCGAGCGGGTGCTGGCCCAGGAGCCCAGCCAGATCCTGTTCCTGGTACCCGAAATCAACCTCACCCCCCAACTGCAGAGTCGGCTGGCACGGCGGTTTCCGGCGGCGCCCATCGTCAGCCTGCACAGCGGGATGACGCCCGGCGAGCGGGCCGCGGCGTGGATCCAGGCGCATGAGGGTCGCGCCCGGATCGTTCTGGGCACCCGCACCGCGGTGTTTTCATCGATTCCCCATCTGGCGCTGATCGTGGTCGACGAAGAACACGATGCGTCGTTCAAGGCCCAGGGCGGCGTGCCGTACTCGGCGCGGGATCTGGCGGTGAAGCGGGCGCAGATCGAGGCGGTGCCCATCGTGCTCGGATCGGCGACTCCCGCGCTGGAAACCTGGCAGCGCGCCCAGCATGGCCGCTACCGGCTGTTGGCGCTGGCGCAGCGCGCCGGCGCGCATGGCGTGCCGCCGGCGATCGAGGCGGTCGACCTCAATCGGTACCCGCCGGAACAAGGCCTGGCCGCTCCGGTGCGCGAGGCGGTCGCCGCTGCGCTCGCGCAGGGTGAGCAAGCGCTCATTTTCCTGAATCGCCGCGGATTCGCTCCGGTTCTGCGTTGCGGTGCCTGCGAGTGGCTGTCCCGTTGCCCCCATTGCGATGCGTTTGCCGCCTACCACAAGGCGGGAGCGGCGCTGCGGTGCCATCACTGCGGATGGAGCGCGCGGGTGCCGGCATCGTGTCCCGATTGCGGTAACCAGGATCTCGAACCGGTGGGCCAGGGAACCCAACGCATCGAAGAATCGCTGCGTGCGGCTTGGCCGGAGGCGCGGATCGCCCGCATCGATCGCGACAACACCCGCGGCGCCCGCGGACTGCGGCATGCCGAGGCGGCATTCGATGCCGTGCATGCCGGCGAGATCGACATCCTCGTCGGCACCCAGATGATTGCGAAGGGACACGACTTCCAGCGCGTGAGCGCGGTGGGCATCCTGAACGCCGATGCCCAGCTCGTCGCCGCCGATTTTCGCGCGCCCGAGCGCCTGTTCGCGCTGCTCACCCAGGTGGCGGGCCGCGCCGGGCGCGCCGGCCAGCAGAGCCGGGTCCTGGTGCAGACGCGATTTCCCCATCATCCGCTGTTCGCGGCGCTGGCCCGCAACCGCTTCGCCGACTTCGCCGAGGAGCAATTGGAGGAGCGGTGCGCGGCGCGGATGCCGCCGTTCGTGTACCAGGCCCTGCTGCGCGCCACCGCACGGACCCTCGATGCCGCCTTGGCGTTTCTGGATATGGCAGCCCGGATCGGGGGCGAGATCGCCGAGCGCCACCGCGTCACGCTGTACGACGCGGTGCCGATGCCGCTGGCGCGCCTGGCATCCGAATCGCGCGGCCAACTGCTGGTGGAGGCCGGGCGTCGGGCCGAACTGCACGCGTTTCTCGACGCTTGGCTGCCGGTCTTGCGGGAACAGGGCAGCAGCGGCATCCTGCGCTGGGATCTCGAGGTCGATCCGCAGTCGGTTTGACGCATCGGCTCGGTTTGCTCGGCCGGCCGGTGCGCGTCGCCGTGCTTGGCTGCGCTCCATGCCACGATGCTCCGGCTGCCGGCGACCGAACGCTCCGCGGCGTCAGGTACACTTCGCCTTTGCGCGGCGATTTCCTCGCCCGCGTCATGCGCGCCCGTAGCTCAGTGGATAGAGTATTGGCCTCCGAAGCCAAGGGTCGCAGGTTCGACTCCTGCCGGGCGCGCCAATCGGATACGAATCTGGGCACTCCAACTGGAGCGCCCATTTTCATTTCTGACACCGCGTTTTCCAGCGCAGCGGCACTACCGCGCAGGGCGGCACTCCGTGTGTCCACCCGGATTTTCTCCACCAACGGATGCCGCAACTGCTTGCCGTAGCCCTGTTCGGGATCGAGCAGCATCTGCCGCATGCGTTCGGTGGCGTAGGCCCCTTGCGTGGGCGAAACCTTGCGGAAACTGGGTTTGTCGCGCTTGACCGGCGCGTATGAGCGAGCGTTTTCGACGTTGATGCCAAGCCTTCCGCCTGGCAGAGTTTATTGCCCGGTTGCGTCCTGACACAGGGCGCCATGTTCAACATCCAACACGGGGGACGAGGCATCATTGAATGCATACCCGCATAGGAATAATCCATGGCGCGCTCTTTACCTGCCCGGATCACTTATCTTCGCCATAACCACAGGATCAGCGAGATCAGGATCGAGATGACGATGCTCGTCGCCAGCGGGAAGTAAAAGTCCATCCCGTCGCGGTGGATGTGGATGTCTCCCGGCAGGCGGCCGAGCGGCAGCCGTGAAAACCACGGCCAGAGCGCGCCCAGCACCAGGAAGAGCACTCCGACTCCGATCAGCAAACGGCCCATGTAGGCATCCCGCGCGGCAAGACTCGGTGCCGACGATGCTACCAAACCGTGCGCCGCCGCGACGGCTACAGGTAACGGTATACGGTCGAATAGTAGAGTTGGCCCACCGAGCTGGTCAGCACTCGCCGGCGCATGCGTTGCAGCAGGTGCAGGCGGTCCAGCCGTCGAGTGTAAGGCCCGATCTGGGACGCCGCTCCCAGAACCGGATCCTCCTCGACGACGGCCGGTTGCAGGACGCCGATGCGCGGGCGAAGCGGGCCGCCGCGTCCGCCGAGGAAGTGATCGATGGGTAGCCGGATCCGGCACAGCGGCTTGTCACCGTCCGTGCCGGCGTGCTGCAAGCCCTCGGCGAAGAACCGCTCGACATAGGCGCGCGTCACGACATATCCCCAGGTGTTGAGGATCACTCCGACGGGCTCATGGACCCGCAAGCTGCCGCACTGCACGAAGCGCCGCTGCGAGACGTTGCGGGAGGACGTGCCGAGATAGACTAGGTCGAAGCGGTCCTGCGCCGATAGCACGTCCAGGGCGTGGCCGAACTCCGGCGCGAGCCGAAGATCGTCTTCGATCACGGCGCAGGCGGGTTTCCCGGACCGGCGCAGCCGCTCCCAGGCGCGCAGATGGGAGAGCCAGCAGCCGATCTCGGCGTTGCTCAGCGCTTGGGTGTGGAACCGGAGCCCCGGCGCGCCGGCGGCGATTTCGTGCCGCACGCCGGCGGCATCGGCGTGGCGGAGGTCGACGCCGACCCGCTCGAAGGCGAGACCGAGCTTGTCGAGCTGTCGCGCCATCGCGGCGCGTCGGGCGGCGGCGGTTTCGAGATTGATGAGTACAAGCATGATGTGCGGCGAGGATGGTGGCAAGCGCGCGTGACCGGGTGGTTACGGCGGGGGTTGTCGCAGCGCGTTTCGGAGCTCCGGCGGCGTCCGCGTGTATGCTTCGATGCTTGCAACCGGAGTCGGAACATGAGCATTGCCAGCCCCGAACCTTCCTCGCCGGAACCGCAGCCCGCCACGCGCACGCGTGTCCCCGGACCCACCGAAATCACCGTGCATTCGGGCTCGCGGGTGCTGGAGATCGCCTTCGATGACGGCAAGCGGTTTCGCCTGCCGTTCGAATTTCTGCGCGTGTACTCTCCCTCGGCCGAGGTGCGCGGTCATGGCCCCGGCGAGGAGGTGCTGCAGACCGGTAAGCGCGACGTGACGATCGCGTCGGTGGATACCGTCGGGTTGTACGCGCTGCAGCCGGTGTTCTCCGATGGCCACGATTCGGGCCTGTACTCTTGGGAGTACCTCTACGGCCTGGGGTTGCACCAGGATACCCTTTGGCAAGAGTACCTCGACCGCCTGGCGGCGGCTGGCGCGTCCCGCGACCCATGAACGGCGAACCCACCACCCATTTCGGCTTCACCCAGGTTCCGGAAGCCGAGAAGGCCAAGCGCGTCGCCGGCGTGTTCGATTCGGTCGCGTCCCGCTACGATTTGATGAATGACGTCCTTTCGGGTGGATTGCATCGTGCCTGGAAGGCGTTTGCGGTCAACCAGGCCGGGGTGCGCCCGGGCATGCGGGTCCTGGATGTCGCCGGCGGCACCGGTGACATGACGCGCGCGTTTGCGCGCCGGGTGGGGCCGCGCGGCGGGGTCGTGCTGACCGACATCAACGGCGCCATGCTGACGGAAGGGCGCGATCGCTTGCTCGACGAGGGCATCGTCGCCGAGGCGGTGCGTTGCGATGCCGAGCAGTTGCCGTTTGCCGACCGGCGGTTCGATCGCGTCATCGTGGCATTCGGTCTGCGCAATATGACGCACAAGGACCGCGCGCTTGCCGAGATGCGCCGCGTGCTCAAGCCGGGAGGCATGCTCCTGGTGTTGGAGTTTTCCCGCGTCTGGGCGCCGCTCGCGCCGCTCTACGATGCCTATTCGATGAAGATCATGCCGTGGCTGGGCGAGCGCATTGCGGGCGACGCGGAGAGTTATCGCTACCTTGCGGAATCGATCCGCATGCATCCGTCGCAGCGGGATCTCGCGCGCTTGATGGAAGACGCCGGCCTGGCGCGCGTGCGCTGGTTCAACTTCACAGCGGGAATCTGTGCGCTGCACACCGGGATCCGGATATGAGTCCTTCGGATCATCCCCTGGACCGTCTGGCGGCGCAGGCCGTCGTAGGCTGGTACCAGCGTTTGATTGCCCGGGAATCGTGGGCGCGGGCGGCATTGGATGGGTATGCCGGTCGTGTGGCGCGGATTGAAATCGGGTTCGCTCGTATCGAACTGCGCATCCTCCCCGGCGGGGATCTGGCTGCCGGCGGCAACGGTCGCGCGCCGGATGTGAGCGTCGCGGCAAACCCGGCGGCGGTGGCCCAGGTTTGGGCCGATCCGTCCTCCGCGCGCCGCGATCTTCGTATCGAGGGTGACGTCGACTTCGCCCAGACGCTGATCGACGTGCTGCAGAAGTTGCGTCCGGACCCGGCCGAAGACCTTTCGCGGTTCGTCGGCGACATCGCGGCCGAGCGGATCGTCAACACCCTGCAGACGGTGCTGGAGCAGGCCCGTGATGTCGCATGGCGCGCCGCGCGGCAGGGCGCGGACTATTGGGTCGCTGAAAACCCCATGTTGCTGGGTACGCAGGAATTCGTCCAGCATCGGATCGAGTTGGCGGCGCTGCTGGAGCGGATCGATCGCATCACGCGCCGCGTCGGCGCGCTCGATCGTGGACACGATTCCGCGCCCCGCCCGGGCGCGGGGCAGGGGTGAGGGGCATCCACTGATGCGGCGATTGCTGCGGTTGTTGCGCATCGCCTGGATCGGGCTGCGCTATGGCCTGGATCAGATTGCGCTGTCCAACCTCAAGCATCCGCTGCTCGTCCGGTGGGCGCGGATCGCGGCCGTCGGCCGCCGGCTCGACGCACCCCGCGCCGTGCGGGTGCGTTTGGCCCTCGAAAGCCTGGGGCCGATCTTCGTCAAGTTCGGGCAGATGTTGTCGACCCGCCGCGATCTGGTTCCCGAGGATCTCGTCGACGAATTGGCCAAGCTCCAGGACCGGGTTCCGCCGTTCGATCCCGATATGGCGGTGCGGGAGATCGAGCGCGGCCTGGGGCGACCGCTGGGCGAGGTCTTCACCGATTTCGAGCGCACGCCGGTTGCGAGCGCCTCGATCGCCCAGGTGCATTTCGCCGTGCTGGGAGAGGGGGCGCTGCAAGGCCGGCCGGTCGCGGTGAAGGTCCTGCGGCCGGACATGCTCCAGGTCATCGACCGCGATCTCGAATTGATGGAGATCGCCGCCACCCTCGTCGAGCGGTTGTGGCACGACGGCAAGCGCTTGCGCCCGCGCGAGGTCGTGGCCGAATTTCGCAAGGTGCTCCATGATGAGCTCGACCTCACCCGCGAAGCGGCGAACGCCTCGCAGCTGCGGCGGAATTTCGAGAATTCCACCCTGCTGCGGGTGCCCGAGATGTATTGGGACTATTGCTGCGGCAACGTCATCACGATGGAGCGCATGCACGGCATCCCGATCGGTCGGATCGACGCGCTGCGTGCCGCGGGGATCGATCTGAAGAAGCTTTCCCGCGACGGCGTGGAGATCTTTTTCACCCAGGTGTTTCGCGACGGATTCTTCCATGCCGACATGCATCCCGGAAACATCTCGGTAGGGGTCGGCGGCGCCGACTTCGGCCGCTACATCGCACTCGACTTCGGCATCGTGGGCACGCTCACCGACGTCGATCGAAACTACCTGGCGCGCAACTTCCTCGCCTTTTTCCGCCGCGACTATCGCGCGGTGGCGCAGACGCACGTCGAATCCGGTTGGGCGCCGCCGGGCACCCGCATCGATGAACTCGAGAGCGCGGTGCGTGCGGTGTGCGAACCGATTTTCGACCGTCCGCTCAAGCAGATCTCGTTCGGCCATGTGCTGCTGCGCCTGTTCGACGCATCGCGGCGTTTCAACATCGAAATCCAACCGCAACTCGTGCTGCTGCAGAAGACGCTGCTCAACATCGAGGGTCTGGGCCGTCAGCTCGATCCGGACCTCGATCTCTGGCGTACCGCCAAGCCGTTCCTCGAAAGCTGGATGCATCGACAGGTCGGGTGGCGCGGACTGCGAGAGCGCACGATCGCCGAGGCGGCGGCGTGGAGCCAGATGCTGCCGAAGATTCCGCGCCTGGTGCACGATGCCCTCGCCCGCGAAGACCACAGCGCCGCGATGCTCGCGGAGATCGTCCGGCTGCGAAGCGCACAGGAGCGGCAGACCAGGCTGGTCGCGCTGCTCGCCGCGGCGCTGGGGACCATGGCGGCGATGGCCGCATGGTACTTGCTGGGATTGCCCTTGCCCGGATAATTGCCTCGGAAGCCGTACTCGTCGATTTCCCGCCAACGGGATAGGGGGAAGGGTCAGCCATGAACATCGTCATTCTCGCCGCCGGCCAAGGCAAGCGCATGCGCTCCGTGCGACCCAAGGTCTTGCATTCGATTGCGGGCAAGTCCATGCTTGCGCGGGTCATCGAAACGGCACGCGAGACCGCGCATCTCTGCGGCTGCGGCGCGCGCATCGTGGTGGTCGTCGGGCACGGCGCGGAGGCGGTGCGGTCTCAGTTCGCGTCCCAGTCGGATCTGCAGTTCGTCGAGCAGCAGACGCAGTTGGGAACGGGGCACGCGGTGCTGCAGGCCATGCCCTGGATGGCCGATGACGTCCCGACGCTCGTGCTGTATGGCGACGTGCCCCTGGTGCGGGCGCAAACCTTGGCTGCCTTGCTCGACTCGGCGGGGGATGGCGTCAGCGTGCTCACCGTGAATCTGACCGACCCGACGGGATATGGCCGGATCATCCGCGAGAGCATTCACGGCGGTGGCGAGGTGCATGCGATCGTCGAGGAGCGGGACGCCAACGAGGCGCAGCGGCGCATCACCGAAGTCAACACCGGCATTCTCGTCGCCCCGACCGGGCGTCTGCGGCACTGGCTGGCGGGCCTGTCGAACCAGAATGCGCAAGGGGAGTACTACCTGACGGACATCGTCGCCGCGGCCCACCGCGACCACGTCCACGTCACCGCGAGCGTGGTCGCGGATCCCGATGAGACGCTGGGCGTGAACAGCCGGGCCCAGCTCGCCCATCTGGAGCGGGTGTTCCAGCGGCGCACGGCGCAGTCGTTGCTGGACGCGGGCGCGACGCTTGCCGACCCCGCGCGCATCGACGTGCGCGGCACGCTGACGGTGGGTGCGGACGTGTTCATCGACGTCGGTTGCGTGTTCGAGGGAACGGTGGCCTTGGCCGACGGCGTTCGCGTCGGACCCTACTGCGTCCTGCGCGACGTGGTGGTCGGCAACGATACGGTGATCCATGCGTTTTCGCATTTCGAGGGCGCGCATATCGGCGCCGACGTGATCGCCGGGCCGTTCGCGCGGTTGCGCCCCGGCGCGCGCCTCGACGACGCGGTGCACATTGGCAACTTCGTCGAGGTCAAGGCGAGCCACCTCGAGGCTGGCGCCAAGGCGAACCATCTAGCATACGTCGGTGATGCCCATATCGGCGCGCGCGCGAACATCGGCGCAGGCGCCATCTTTGCCAACTATGACGGGGCGAACAAGCACCGCAGCGAGTTGGGGGCGGATGTGCACGTGGGCAGCAATGCGGTCCTGGTCGCACCGGTTCACGTCGGCGAGGGGGCCACCATCGGCGCCGGGTCGACGGTCACGCGCGACGTGCCGGCCCACAAGCTCACCGTCGCCCGCGCCCGCGCGGTGACGATCGAGGGTTGGAGCCGGCCGCAGAAGAAGCCGCGCTGAGCCGCTAGGCATCCTCGATGTCCGCGCGGCACGCGGCGTGCCGGGATTGCTTCGGGCTACGCCCTCGCAATGAGGGCCGGTCATGGCAGCTCGGTCTTGCGCTCGTCATCGCGAGGCCGGTAGGGCCGTGGCGATCCCGCGCCGCATCGGCCGTGACCCGGTTCGGTCCGGCTATCGGCCGAGCGCGGTGTTCAGTAGCGCGGCCAACCGCGCTCCCGCGAGCGCCAACTGCTCTTCCGCGACTCGTTCCGCGCGCATCACATACGCGTGCGGGAGCGTGATCGTCCGGCGGGGTGGCGGGCGATCGCAGGAGATGCCGGGAAGGTCGAGGGCGACCGTGCGCGCTAGCTCGAACGACTCCGCGCCCCATGCCGATGGCGGTTCCTCCACCCGCTGTCGATTCTCGGTGCGGGCCGACCGGATCAGTTGTTGCAGCGTGGCTCGCGGGATCCAGTTGCCCTCGGGATGCAAGGCGAGCGCCACCACCCGGCTGTCCCAGAAGGCATGCAGCGACAGTTTCTTGTGCTTGCCGGGACGCGCAACGCGGAAGTGCCGCCCGCGCAAGCGCACCCGGATCTGGTTGCCGCCGGCGGCGTAGTCGACCTCGTGTAACGGTTGGTGGACATCGGCGACGAGGTGAACGATCCACTTGAGGGCTTCCTCGCGCTCGGCCGGAGGGCGGCTCCGGTCGCGCAGGATCGCCCGCATCCGGATGATTTCGGCCGTCGCGCACGCGCCTTGCGGACACCAGGATTGCATGGCGCGGTCGCCCCCGCATCGGGGCCGGTTGTCGAAGTGCCAGCGCGGATGATCCTGCGGACTACCACGGATCCGGTCGGCCCAATCGGCGATCGACGCCAGGCTCTTGCGTCCCGACGGCCTGCCCTCGCGATTGCGATCGTTGCCTAGCAGGTCGACGACGGCGGCTTTGGCTTGCGGGTCGAGGAGGGCATCGGCGATGGCCCCGACCGCGCGATGCCCGACCGGCCCCCATGCCTGCGCACACCAGGGTGTCCCGGCAAGAGCGAGTGCCAGCACGAGGGGAGCCGCGGGGGGGACCATGCTGCGGAGCATTCGCGCAATGGGCTGCATGCGCGATCGGCCGCCGCGAGGGATCAACGAGGGGGCCAGAGCCATGCCGCACCGCGCACACCGCTCGAATCGCCGTGGACGGCGCGGACGAACCGCGTGTCCAAGTGATCCGAAAATGCGTACCGTCCAACGCACGTTCCGAGTCCCTCATACAAGGCGTCGATGTTGGAAAGACCGCCACCGAGCACGACGACGTCGGGATCGAGAATGTTGATGACCGCAGCGAGGCTGCGGGCAAGTCGATCTTGGTAGGTGCGCAGGCATCGTTGCGCAGGTTCTTCGCCGGCACGCGCTGCGGCCGCGATTTCCTCTCCGCTCCGACCGTTCCCGGTTTGGGCCCGGTATTCCCTCTCCAGCCCGTCCCCGGAAAGAAAGGATTCGATGCAACCCGTCTTCCCGCAATAACAACGCGAACCGGGTCGCTCGTCGTCCCGTGCCCACGGCAGCGGGTTGTGTCCCCATTCGCCGGCGATCCGGTTGCGCCCGATGATGCAGCGCCGCTCGTGTACCACCCCGCCGCCGACGCCAGTTCCGAGGATGATCCCGAAGACGACATCGTGGCCTGCGCCGCCGCCGTCGATCGCCTCGGAAAGGGCGAAACAATTGGCGTCGTTCTCCGTCCGGATCGCCCGGCCCAATTTGCGCGCGAGGTCTTCCGGTACGCTGCGTCCGTTCAAAACCGTGCTGTTCGAGTTCTTGATCAGGCCGGTCCGCGAGGAAATGGCGCCCGGCAGTCCGACCCCGACGGTTCCGGTTTGTCCGAGATCGGCTTCGATGCGCTGAACCAGTTGCGCGATCGCGTCCAGGGTCCCTTCATAGTCGCCCTTGGGTGTCCGCACCCGCTGCCGTCGGAGAACGGCGCCGTCCTCGTCGAGCGCGATCGCTTCGATTTTGGTTCCGCCGACGTCGATGCCGATTCTCATAGTGTCGCAATGAACTGGGAGCCGTTTGCCGGGCCTCGGGGCGGGCAGGGGCAAGGCCCGATGCGGCGATCGCCACGCAGGCCGCCGGTGACGATGACCGCGAGGGGCAAGTGTTGCGCATTGTGGTGAAAAAGGGAAATGCCGGGACGCGGGCGCGGCGTCCCGGCTGAGATTTACGGATTCAACTGCGTGCGGGTCTGATCCCGGGTCTGATCCCGGGTCTGATCTCGGGTCTGATCTCGGGTCTGATCCCGACTCCGTTCTCGGGTCCGGTCATGATTCTGGTCTCCGTTTTGATCCCGCGTCCGTTCCCGGGTCTGCTCTTGCGTCCGCTCCTGGTTCCGGTCGCGCGATCGCGTATGACTTTGCGCACCCTGTCCCATGGAGCCGCCGAAGCCGCCACCCCCGCCACCCCCGCCGCCGCCGCCCCCGGCGGCAAAGGCCGAGCCGAATAGGAGCAGGCATGCGGAAAACACGATACTTCGATCCAGGGTCCGATTCTTTTTCATCACAAACCTCCAGCCTCCAAAGAACGCTCGATTCGCGTGCGTTCTCGTTATAGGCGTGGACGACGTTTCGCGCATTGGCGCCAATCAATCGGCGCCAATGCGCGGGTCGCGCCGTGCTTCAGTTCCCTAGCACCAGGGTGGCGATCGCGGCTGGCGGGACGGCCGGAATCACATGGAACGGGCCGGGAAAAAATGTGGCGTAGACGCCGGCCCAGCTTTCGCCGGCCGGATCGAGCGATGACGCAGTGATGGTCATCCAGCTGCCGCGCAACGATTCGCGCTCGATGGCGAGGGACGACACGATCGAGCCCGCCGGGGCAGCCGGGTCGATCGAGAGCATGTCGTCGCCGATCGCGACGACCTTGAACACCGGACCGATGGTGTTGCCGGTCAGCGCTGCGCCGTAGATTCCGGATGTTGCCGGCGAACCGTCGGTCGCGGGCTGTAGCGATCCGAGAAAAATCACTCCATGCCCGCCGTCGACCGCGGCGAATGCCGATACGCGCCAACGCGGCGGCTCGAGTTCGCTGGCTTCCGACGAGCCCGATGATCCCGACGAGCCCGACCCGCTGGAGCCACCCGATCCGGAGCCGCTGGAGCCGCTGGAACCTCCCGTCGTTCCGGTGTTGCCGGAGAAGTTCCAGTACAGGAAATCCTGGAACACTTCTCCGGTTCCGGCTCGCGCCACCATTCGCAGCGAGTCCTGCGTGGTGTCGTACAGGAATATGCCTTGATCGATCGGATCGTCCATCGTGGTCTGACCGCTTGGGTACTGCTGCAGGCAGGCAGCCTGCAGCGCGGCGTTCCCTTCCGTCGGGCACTGGAGCGTGATCGGGCGCAGGTTGGCGGAGTTCTGGGTGTTCCACGCACCCCAGAAGACGACGTAGCGGCCATCGAAGGCCACGCCTTCGCCGATCTCGCTGAAAGTGGGATTTTCCGGGAGGGGGTTGCCCGAGCCGTCGGGCACCACGGTCAGCCCGATCTGCACGAGCGGCGTCAGCGAAGGCTGGTCGGCCACCGGCGCGATGTAGAGACCGCCGGCAGTGGGCGCGCTTTCATTGTCGAGGCCGACGAAGACGACCCGGCCACCGGCTGCGCTGGGTGGCGCGGTCGAACCGAAGGCCGCCGTGGTGTTGGAGTTCGGCATGGGCGTATTGGTGTCGGCAATGCGCTGCACTGGACTGCCGGCCGTGGCGATGTCGCGGAAATACACGCCGGTCTCCGCGGTCGTGCCATCGGTGTAGTTGCCCTTGAACACCAGATAGCGTCCTTGGGTGAGGGTCGGCGAGCCGGGGAACTGGTCGAACCGGATCCCGGGGGTGCTGGCTCCGGGTACCTGCATGTAGGAAAACTCCGACACGTTGCCGAGTTGTCCGATCCCGGTCGACAGGCCGGTCGGCAGGCTCACATACACGCCGGAGGTTCCGGTTTTGGTGCCGTCGGGCAGGGTCCACACCGGCGTCGATTGGCCGCGGGTGGCGAGTACTCCGGAGTCGATGTCGATGCGCGGGAACGAGGGGAATTCGGTGAAGGACGCGTTGGTGTCGTTCGGCGCGGGAACCGGCATGGTGGTATCGGCCACCGTGTAGAGGGTCAGCGAACCGAGGCAGGCATCGATGGCGAATACGCCACGGCTCATGGCGCCACCGCCACCGCCCCCGCCCCCGGAGCCGGTTGCCCCTTTGGCGCGGCCCCGGAAGACCACCAGGCCACTCGTGTTGACCGAGGGCGGATTGAAGCTGAAGAAAGCGATGTCGGCCGATCCGGGGATGAAGGTCGCGTCGTTGGCCAGGACCTTCCACTTCCCGGTGACATCGTTGCCTGGAAGGCAGGCGGTTTGATCGTCGGCGGGTGTGTAGGGGATGGCGGAGGTGAATCCTCCGCTGCCGCCGCCGAGGCAACCCGCCGTCAACAATGCGAGGCCCGATGACGCCAAGGCCATTACGCTTCCCGCTGCGTTGCGCATGATTCGCTCCCGAACCGTTCCGGTCATGCGCGAGTGTTTGCTCGGCGGCGGCGGTAGGTAAATGACGGCTGTCAAGCGGCGGGATGCGATTTGCGAGATGTTTGATCGAGCGCCGGAACTTCCCGGCGTCCCGATGGGAGCGGAGCAGCGATCCGCGCGGCGGCGCTGCCGGATATCGTTGGCCAGGCTGTCGACCCGGGCGTGCAGCCCGGTTCGCAACGGGGCTTCGCTCCATCCGAGCGACAATCCGTCTGCCAGCGCGTCCTGCGCCATCTGCGGAACCGAGGCGCGGCCGGACATGTTGCGAAGAGACGTACACGGTGGACGCAAACATGGCGTTCCGAACCGCCCTTCGGTAGACTGCCTGCGCCATGCGCCGCGCTGCCCTGTTCCTGTCGATCGTCTTCCTGCTTCTGGCGGCGCAGACGGCCGGGATCGTCCATGAAATCGGACATGGACTGGCGGACGGCGGCGAGGTCGGGCGTGTCCTGGTCGCAGCGGATGGAGCCGCGGCCGGCCGGTCGATTCCACAGACCGCGCCTTGTGACAAGTGTTTCCAGTACGCACAGATCGCCGGCTTGACGACCGTGTCGGTCATCGCGTTGGTGGCGCCGGATTCGGGTGTCGAGTCGGCGCGCGCGGCCCCGTTCGCGTGGCGGGCGGCGGTCGCGCCGACGTCGTACAGCCGCGATCCGCCCGCAGCCCTTTAAGCACGCGCGTTCCCTCGTCCTTCCGCGATCCCCCGATACATCGGGCGGGATGGCGTACATGTTCCATTTCCCCCTCTCGTGCCGTCATGAATCGGAAAACCCTTCGCTTCCTTGCGGGGCTCGTCGCCTTGGCTCCCGCCCTCGCGTTTTCTCAGGAGGCCGCACCGGCCGCATCCACGACGACCGCGCCCGCTGCAGCCGCGCCGGCCGACGGTGAAGACGTGACTTCGCTGCCGGACCTCGGTGCGACGCAGATCGAATCGATCCAAGTGGTTTCCCAGCGTCTCGATCGCGCGCGCGCCGGCTTGGAGACGGACCTGGGCGCGTCGACCTACACGATCGATGCCAAGGCGATCCAGAACATGCCCGGCGGCGATAACAACCTGCTCGATCAAGTGGTTTTGCAGGCCCCTGGGGTGGCGCAGGATTCGTTCGGACAAATCCATGTCCGCGGCGAGCACAACGCGCTGCAGTACCGGATCAACGGCATCATCCTGCCGGAGGGCCTCGTCGGCTTCGGGCAGATGCTCGATCCGCGTCTGATCTCCTCGATGCGCCTCGAAACCGGGGCGCTGCCCGCCGAGTACGGCCTGCGCACGGGAGGGATCATCGACATCACCACCAAGAGCGGCGCGTTCGATTCAGGAGGTACGGTCTCGATCTACGGCGGTAGCCAGGACACCTTCCAACCCAGCATCACCTACGGCGGTGGCGCCGGAAACATCCACTACTTCTTCTCGGCCGACTCCTTGACCAGCAACCTCGGCATCCAGTCCCCCGACGGCAATGCCGCGACCCTGCACGACCACACCAAGCAGCTTCATGGCTTCGGCTATCTGGAGGACGTGCTCGACCCGAACAACCGGCTCGCGGTCATCGGCGGGGTCTCGACCGGCAATTTCCAGATCCCGAACCTGCCCTCGGCCGTGCCGACCGCCGGATGGAACGTCAACGGCCAGACCACGTATCCCAGCGCGGCCCTGAACGACTACCAGCGCGAGACCACGAACTTCGGCATCCTGAGCTGGCAGCATTCGCACGGGGCGTGGGACTGGCAGTCCTCGCTCACCGTGCATGAATCGACCTTGAATTTCACGCCCAGTCCACTCGGCGATCTGCTGTTCAGCGGCATCTCCCAGGCGGCGTACAAGAAGAACACCGCCTACGCATGGCAGACCGATTCTTCCTACCTACTCAATGACACGCACACGCTGCGCGCGGGATGGTTCATGCAGGTGGACCAGTCGGTGAGCACGACCAATTCCCAGGTCCTGCCGCTCGATCCGGTCACGGGGGCACAGATCGGCACCACGCCGGTGAACGTCGCCGATAACAGTACGGCGACCGAGCGCATCATGAGCGCATACGTACAGGATGAATGGCGGTGGACACCCCGCCTGACGGTGAACTACGGCCTGCGCGCCGACACGTACTCGGCATATGGCAGCGCGAGTCAGATCAGTCCGCGCCTGAACATGGTCTGGCGTCCCGAACAGGCGACGACGGTACATGCCGGCTATTCGCGCTATTTCACGCCGCCGCCGTTCGAGTTGGTGGGAACGCAATCGATCGCCCAGGTCACGAACACCAGCGCCCTGCCGCCGGGATCCGTGACGCAGGACACATCGCCCTTTGCCGAACGTGCCAACTATTTCGATGCCGGCATCTTGCAGAAACTGACGTCCCGGGTCAACGTCGGCCTGGACGAGTACTACAAGCATTCGACCAACCTGCTCGATGAAGGGCAGTTCGGGGCGCCGATCATCATGACGCCGTTCAACTATGCCGACGGACGCCAATACGGTACCGAACTGACGCTCAACTACACGGGGGACGCGCTGACGGCATACGGCAACCTCGCCTGGGAGCACGCGGTCGGACGCTCCATTACGTCCGCCCAATTCAATTTTTCGCCGGCGGAATTGGCCTATATTTCCAACAACTTCATTTATCTCGATCACGCGCAGACCATCACCGCGTCCGGCGGGATGTCCTATCGGACCGGCGAGACGCGCTGGAATGCCGACTTCCTGCTCGGTTCCGGCCTGCGCGCCAGCCTCCTCCAGCCCAACGGCGAGGTCATTCCCAATGGCATGAGCCTGCCGTATTACGTGCAGATCAACGCGGGTGTCATGCATGTTTTTCATACTTCGACGAAAGGGACTTTGACCGCCCGGCTCGATCTGATCAATCTCTTCAATCGGATCTATGAGATCCGAAACGGGACCGGCGTCGGGGTCGGCGCGCCGCAATACGGCCCTCCGCGCGGGGTTTTCGTGGGCCTGACGAAGTCCTTGTAAGGGTTTTGCTCGAGCGCCCATCCCGCGCAATGGGGTGGCGGGTGGAACCGGCGGCAGCGAGTCGGGTCCAACCGCTCAGAAAGGCCCATGCCGGGGTGCAGGGTGTCGTCATGAATACGCAAGGTATCGTCGTCGTGAACCGCAATAAGCCTGATCGATCCGTCCGATTGACCGCCTCGCTGGAGCGCAAGCGCGACGAGGACGCGTTCTATGGCGAGGCGGTGCCGTTTTCGATGGATCCCGAACCTGCGCCGGGTGACGTCGACTGGAGCCGGCTGCGTCAGCCGCCGTCGAAATACGATGCCGCTCTCAACCTCGCGGCGCAGGCGTGGATTCGCCAACTTCCGCCCGAGGAGGTGCCGTCCCATACCGCAACGCAGTTTCCGCGCGTCGTCAACCGGATCGCGCGCAATTGGGAAAACCCGCGGATGATGCGGGAGATTTTCGCCGACCTGTTGATCGATCACCGTGGGAATCGTCGGGGCTTTCCGCTGGCGGTGTCGCGGGAATTGCACGCTTTGTATGACGTCTATCGACGGCGCCACCCGGAGGCGGAGATCGGCGTGGACATCGACATCTGGGGCGCGGGTTTGTAATCCGGGCCGGCGTCGGGCCGCTCATTCCCGGGCAGGTCGCTTGAGCAGCTTTCGTTGCAGGGTCCGGCGGTGCATCTTGAGCGCTCGGGCCGTGGCGGAAATGTTGCCATCGTGTTCGGCGAGCACGCGCTGGATGTGTTCCCATTCCAAGCGCGAGACCGACAGGGTTTCCTCGGGCGCATCGTCGGGATTGGGCGTCTGCGCTTCCAGGAACGCCTTGACGATCGTTTCCGCATCCACCGGTTTGGCGAGGTATTGCCGGGCGCCCAGCTTGACGGCATCGACCGCGGTGGGAATGCTGGCGTAGCCGGTGAGCACCACGATCTCGCATTCCGGATTGCGCTGCAGGATCGCCGGGATCAGCTTGAGGCCCGAAACACCGCCGAGATTGAGGTCGAGCAGGGCAAAGTCCGGCAGGACTCCCTCCCCAAGGCGTTCCAGGCACGCGTCGGCGGACTCGGCCGCGCACACCTGGAACCCGCGGCGGCCAAGGGCGCGCGCGAGCACCCGGGCGAGGACCGGATCGTCGTCGACCAGGAGAAGGCTGCCGTGGATCGGGGACGCAGGGTCGATCATTTTGCATTCTCGCCGGCGTTGGGTCGCGGCGCGGCGGGGGTGAGCGCATCCGCGCCGAGGGACCGCAGCGGCAGTCGTACCGTCGCGAGCGTGCCGCCGCCGGCGCGCGGGGAAAACGCCAGCGCCCCGCCGGTCCGTTCGATTGCCGCGTAGGCGAGCAGCACGCCCATCCCCAGGCCGGCGCCACGGGTCGAAACCGGCTCGCGCCCGAGGAGTCCTTCGATTTCCGGGGCGATCCCGGCGCCGCGGTCGGCGACGCGCAGATGCATGGCATCGGTATCCCAGTCCGCTGCGATTTCCACCGCATCGGGACTGGCGTCGGCGGCGTTGTTGAACAAGTTGAGCAGCGCCTGACCCAAGGTCGTTTCCGCGGCGATCCGCGGCCCGGGACGCGCCCCCGCCAGTGCCACGCGCGGCTCGATCTGCGGCCGCTGACGTCGCCAACGGCCCAGGAGATCGGTCAGCCAGGCGTCGAGCGCGATCGGTTGCGCGCTTTCCGCGCGCGAAGTGCCGGCTTGGGTGGCCAGTTCGGTGATGATGCGCTTGCACTCCGCAATCTGGGTGCGCATCAGGTCGAGGTCGGCGTGCAAGGAGACGGGCAGGCCGGGTTCCTGCAGCATTTCCCCGGCAAGCACTGCCATCGTTGCCAGGGGCGTGCCCAGTTCGTGGGCGGCACCCGCCGCTAGGTTTCCCAGTGCCAGGACCCGCTCATTGCGCAGCGCAGCCTCTCGCACCGCAGCCAACTGCGCATCGCGCTGGCGCACCGCGGCGGTCAGACGGGCCACGAACCATCCGATCATCGCGGCCGAGAAGATGAAGGTGAGCAGCATGCCGGCCATGTGGATCTGGAATGCCTTCGCCGGGTTGTGCACATGGATGTCGGCATGCACAAAATTCACGAAGGTGTAGCAGATGATGGATGCGACGACGAGCGTCGCGGCCTGGCGCGCCGCGAGCATCGCCGAGCCGACCGCGATCCACGGCAAATAGAGGCTGATGAGCGGGTTGCGCGATCCGCCGGCGAAATAAGCGATGCCGGTGAGCGCGCCGACGTCGAACAGCAGCTGGGCAAACAACATGCGGTCGCTGACTGGCCGGGTGCGCCGGCCGGGAATCATCGCGTGGAGGTTCAATGCCGCTTGCGCGGCAAGGATTCCGAGTACCGGACCCAGGGCGGCGCCGCCACCCAGCCACTTGCGCATGAGCAGCACCAACCCCAGCTCCGCGGCGATGCCGAACCAGCGCAAGGCGATCACACGCTGGAGGCGGTTCGAAGGATCGATTTCCGAGAGGATCATGGCACCCCCGTACAATACCGCGGTCATGTCGTCCACGGAATCGATCACGGGGTCGTCCCCGCCGGCGGGGACGTCGGGAGATGCCGCCGCTGTGCCGCGGCGGCATCTCGACGTGCGCCATGCGATGGCGGTGTGCGTGGGCATGGTCGTCGGTGCCGGGATCTTCCGGACTTCCCCGAATGTCGCGGCCAGCGTCATGGGCGCCGGCCCGCTGTTCGCCGTGTGGACGGCCGGCGGGGTGCTGTCGCTCATCGGGGCGCTCTGCTTCGCCGAAATGGCCTCGGCGTTTCCGCACGCCGGCGGCGAGTATTTCTTTCTGGCCCGCGCATACGGAAAAAACGTCGCGCTGTTGTTCGCCTGGTCCCGGTTTTCGGTCATCCATACCGGGTCGATGGCGCTGCTCGCCTTCGTGTTCGGCGATTATCTGGCGCAGATCATTCACCTGGGCCCCTGGAGCAGCTCGATCTTCGGGGTGGCGGCGATCCTGGCGCTGACCGCCCTGAATCTGCGTGGCGTTCGGCTGGGACTGGAAACGCAGATCGGTTTCATGGCCCTGGTCCTGTTCGGGCTGACCTGTGTGGTCGCCGGCGGGATCTGGGCTGCCTGGCATGGCGTAGCATCGGCGACCCCGATGGTCGCTTCGGCGTCGCACGTCGATCGCACGGCCATCGGCACCGCGATGGTGTTCGTGCTGCTCGCCTACGGCGGCTGGAGCGACGCCGCCACGTTGTCGGCGGAAATGCGCGACGAACGGCGCGGCATCGTTGCCGCCCTCGCCATGGGCATGGCCATCGTCCTCTTGCTCTACCTCGGCGCCAATTGGGGCTACGTTCGCGTGCTGGGGCTGGATGGCTTGGCGCATAGCAGCGCACCGGCGGCGGATCTCATGCGGCGTCTATTCGGTCGGCCGGGGGAATGGCTGATCGTTGGCACGGTCACCGTCGCGGCGATTTCGGTGCTCAATGCGCTGCTCATCGTCGGGGCGCGCACCACCTATGCTGCGGCATGTGACCTGGCGGGCATGGATCACGTCGGCAGATGGGATGCCGCGCGGGGCACGCCGGCGCGTGCGATGCTGGCCATGGCGGCGGTGGCGATCGCGCTGGTCGGATTCGGTAGCGTCACCCGCAGCGGGTTCTCGACGATGGTCGACTACCTCACGCCGGTCTACTGGATCTTTCTCACCTTGAGCGCGGTTGCGCTGATCGTCCTGCGGCAGCGGTTTCCCGATGTGCCTCGGCCGTTCCGCGTGCCGGGATACCCGGTCACCCCCGTGATCTTCATCCTGAGCTGCCTGTACATGGTGTACGCCAGCCTGGAGTTCGTCCGGGTGGGCGCCGTCGTCGGTGTGGTGGTGTTGGCCGGCGGCGGGCTATGGCTGCTGCCGCGGCGGCGGCGTTAACGCGAAAGAGCAGTGATCGTCATTGCGAGGACGACGCCCGAAGCAATCCAAACCGCCTCCTGGATCGCCGCGGCCCTTCAGGCCTCGCGATGACGAGGTGGCCGGATTACGCCTTCAGTTCGGGACCGTACACCGCATACGCCCAGTCGAGCCATTGCGTCAGCGCCACGATGTCGTCGGTCTCCACGGTGGCGCCGCACCAGATTCGCAATCCGGGGGGGGCGTCGCGGTACGAGTTGATGTCGTACGCCACGCCTTCGGTCTCGAGCGCGCCGGTGATCTTCTTGAACCATGCGGCCTGCACGTCGGTGGCGATCCCGTTCGCCATGTCCCGCGGCAGGCGCAGGCAGACCGACGTCGGCGATCGCGTTGCCGGGTCCACAGCCAGGTATTCCACCCAGGGCGTTCGTTCTACCCATTGCCGTAGCGCTTCGGCATTGGCGCGGGTGCGCCGGGCCAGTCCGGCGGCGCCGCCGATCGAACGGGCCCAGGCCATCGCGTCGAGCACATCCTCGACGCAGAGCATCGACGGCGTGTTGATCGTGTCGCCTTCGAAAATGCCGTGGATGAGCTTGCCGTTCCGGGTCAGGCGAAAGATCTTGGGTACCGGCCATGCCGGTGTGTGCGACTCGAGCCGGGCGACGGCGCGCGGCGACAGGATAAGGATGCCGTGCTGTGCCTCGCCGCCCAGCACCTTCTGCCAGCTGTACGTGATGACGTCGAGCTTGTTCCACGGCATCGGCACGGCGCCGACCGAGGAGGTCGCGTCGCAGATCGTCAGGCCTGCGCGGTCGTCGGGGATCCAGTCGCCGTCGGGGACGATGACGCCCGCGGTGGTGCCGTTCCACGGGAAAACGACGTCATGGCCGAAATTTGCCTGGCGCAGGTTCGGCAGGACGCCGAATTCGGTGATGAACGAGCGCACCTGAAGGGGCTTGAGCTCTTGCAGGCAGTCGGTGACCCACTCCTTGCCGAAGCTCTCCCAGGCGAAGACGTCCACCGGGCGCGGTCCGAGCAGGGTCCACAGGGCGGCTTCGACGGCGCCGGTGTCCGAAGCTGGCAGGATGGCGACGAGGTAGTCCGCCGGCAACTCCAGCAGTTCCTTGGTTTCCGCAATCACCCGGTGCAGACGGCTTTTGCCGAGGGCTGCGCGATGCGAGCGGCCGACGGGTGTGGCGCGCAGCGCATCGACGGACCAGCCGGGATGTTTGCTGCAGGGACCGGAGCAGAAGTTGGGGGAGCGGGGGCGTTGCGACGGCTTGATCGCGGCGACAGCGGACATGGGCAGACTTTCTGGGTACGGGCGGGCCGTGACATACGGGCCGGCTCGGGCGAGCCGAAGCCCGTTTGCAGTGTAGCGAATCGGACGCGATCCCGTGGGGCCGCGGTGTCGTCGCGTCGGCTGCCGTTGGCGGTATCCTTCGGCCCTTGCCCTGGAAAGGATGTCGGAATGCATTCTTCTTCGATCCGCCACGTTGCCCGAACCGCGGTCGCGCTGACCCTGGGGCTCGTCGTGGTTGGGCTCGCCGCGGCGCAGACCCCAGCGGTCCGGGTCACGGGGCAGGGCGCTTCCGATCCGAACGCCGTGCCGGCGCAATCGGCGGGGAAGATTCCGCCGGTCACCGGTTCGCGGGAAAAGCCGGTTCCGTCCTGGGGAAAGCCCCTGCCCTATCCCGTGGTGATCGCCGATCGCCGCAACAACCGCCTTCTCGAAGTGGCGCCCGACCAGCGCCTGATCTGGCATTTCGGTTCACCGAACCGCAAGATCTATCATGACAACGACGACGTCTACTTTTCGCCCGACGGCCGCTGGCTGGCGATCAGCGAGGAAGACAATCAGGACATCCACCTCATCGACTATTACGATGGAACGCTGGCGTGGAGCTACGGCGTCGCCGACCAGCCTGGCAACGGCCCGGGGCAGATGAACTTCCCGGATGACGCGCACCTCATCGATCACGGCAAGACGGTGATGGTTGCCGACATCCGCAACTGCCGGATCCTGTTCATCGATCAGGCGACGTCGAAGATCGAAACACGATGGGGCGGCCTGAGCCGCCGGGGCGGCCATTGGGCGCACGACCCGTCCTGCCGGCATGACCCGCCGCGCCATTTCGGTCTGCCCAACGGCGACGTCGAGCTGCCCAACGGCGACATCCTGATCTCCGAAATCCTCGGGTCCTGGATCACCGAAGTGCGGCGCGACGGCACGGTGGTGTGGAGCATGCACACGCCCGGCGGCATGCAATATCCGTCCGACCCCATGCCAACCCGTGACGGCCAGGTGATCGTCGCCGGCTATACCAAGCCGGGCCGCGTCATCATTTTCGACCCGCGGACCCGTAAGATCACCTGGGACTATCACGTTCTGCGCGGCGAGGGCATGCTCAACCACCCGTCGCTGGCGGAGGAGCTGCCCAACGGCGACGTGATTCTCAACGACGACTATCGTGATCGGGTCATCGTGATCGACCGCAAGACCAAAAAGATCATCTGGCAATATGGACACACCGACGTGAAAGGCTCGGCGCCCGGGTACCTGAACAATCCGGACGGCATCGACATCGATGTATACCGCGACTGGAAGGCGGCGCTGCAAGCGCAAAGATGAACGTCTTATTGACCGGGGGCACCGGTTACATCGGAAGCCACACCTGCGTGCGCCTCATCGAATTGGGGTTGCGCCCGGTGCTGCTCGACAATTTCGCCAACAGCAAGCGCGCCGTGCTCGACCGCATCGAGCGCGTGACGGGGGTGCGGCCGCTGTTTTTCGAGGCGGACATCCGGGATCGCCGGCGCCTCGACGAAGTGCTCGCCGTCCAGCCGGTCGACGCAGTGATCCACTTTGCCGGTCTCAAGGCGGTAGGCGAATCGGTGCAGCGGCCGCTGACGTACTACGACAACAATGTCCACGGAACCTGTGTGCTGCTCGAGGCTCTGCAGGCAGCCGAAGTGCGCACGATGATTTTCAGCTCCTCGGCGACGGTCTATGGCGATGCGCGAACGATGCCGATTGTCGAGGACGCACCCACCGAGGCGACCAATCCCTACGGCCGCAGCAAGCTGATGATCGAGGGCATCCTGCGCGATCTGGCGGTTGCGCAGCCGGAGTGGTCGATCACGCTGCTGCGCTATTTCAACCCGGTGGGCGCGCACCCCTCCGGCGCGATGGGCGAGGATCCGCAGGGCATCCCCAACAACCTCGTCCCATTCATCGCCCAAGTGGCGGTGGGGCGCCGCGACCGTCTCACGGTGTTCGGCGACGACTATCCCACACCCGACGGCACCGGGGTGCGCGATTACATCCACGTCCTCGATCTGGCGGAGGGGCACGTCGCGGCCTTGCAGCACGGCCACCGGCATCCCGGAGTCCATGTCTACAACTTGGGGACCGGGCAGGGATACAGCGTGCTCGAGGTGCTGCGCGCGTTCGAACGTGTCTGCGGGCGCGAATTGCCGTACGCGGTGGCGCCGCGCCGCGCCGGGGACGTCGCGAGCTGTTGGGCCGATCCGGAACGGGCGGGGCGGGAACTCGGCTGGCGCGCGGAGCGTAGTCTCGACCGGATGTGCGAGGACGTGTGGCGCTGGCAGTCCGCGAACCCGACGGGATATCCCGAGTGATCCGCCGGTTCCGCCGTCGTTTTTCCGTCCGTATCCTTGAAACCGTTGTTTTGCACCCGACATAGCGCCCAACCGCCCGCGGGGGTTGACCACCCATGACCTGCTGCCTTCCTCCCCCCTCCTATGAGCGCGGATCCTCGCCATTTGGCGGCGCGTCTCCGCACGGAGCTCCCATGACCATGCGTTTTCATTTTCCCATCATCGTCATCGACGAGGATTTCCGTTCCGAAAACGCCAGCGGCGTCGGGATCCGGGCCCTTGCGCGCGCGCTGGAAGAGGAGGGCGTCGAGATCGTCGGCGCGACCAGCTTCTCGGACGTCAGCGGTTTTGCGCAGCAGCACAGCCGCGCATCGGCCTTCATCCTGTCGGTCGACGACGAGGAATTGGCCGCGGAGGGCAGCCCGATCATCGGCGACTTGCGCGCCTTCGTCCAGGAAGTGCGCTTCCGCAACGCCGACATTCCCATCTTCCTGTACGGCGAAACCCGTACCTCGCGTCACCTGCCCAACGACATCCTGCGTGAGCTGCACGGCTTCATCCACATGCACGAGGACACGCCGGAGTTCGTCGCCCGCTACATCGTGCGCGAGGCGCGGCATTACCTGGACGGACTGGCGCCGCCGTTTTTCCGCGCCCTCACCCAATACGCGCAGGACAGTTCCTACTCGTGGCACTGCCCCGGCCATTCCGGCGGCGTGGCGTTCCTGAAGAGCCCGGTGGGACAGATGTTCCACCAGTTCTTCGGCGAGAACCTGCTGCGCGCCGACGTCTGCAACGCGGTCGATGAACTGGGCCAGTTGCTCGACCACACCGGTCCGGTGGCGGCGGCGGAACGCAACGCGGCGCGGATTTTCGGCGCGGATCATCTGTTTTTCGTCACCAACGGCACCTCGACCTCGAACAAGATCGTCTGGCACTACACCGTGGCTCAGGGCGACATCGTGGTGGTCGACCGAAACTGTCACAAGTCCGTGTTGCATGCGATCACGATGACCGGGGCGATCCCGGTGTTCCTGATGCCCAAGCGCAACCACTACGGCATCATCGGTCCGATTCCGCTCGAGGAGTTCCGTTGGGAGGCGATCGCCCAAAAGATCCGCGAGCACCCGCTGCTGCAGGGCAACGAAGGCAAGCCGAGGGTGTTGACGATCACCCAGAGCACCTACGACGGCGTGGTTTACAACGTCGAGACGATCAAGAAAATTCTCGATGGGCGGGTCGACTCCCTGCACTTCGACGAGGCCTGGTTACCGCATGCGGCGTTTCACGGTTTCTACACGCACATGCACGCCATCGGCGGCGTTGCCGGGCCGCGCGAGCGCACGCAGAGTTCGATGGTCTTCGCAACGCAGTCGGTGCACAAGCTGCTCGCCGGGCTGTCGCAGTCGTCGCAGATCCTGATCCAGAATTCCAAGACCGAAAGCCTGGACCGCTGGACGTTCAACGAGTCGTTCATGATGCACACGTCGACCTCGCCCCAGTACGCGATCATCGCATCCTGCGACGTCGCCGCGGCGATGATGGAGCCGCCCGGCGGCCCGGCGCTGGTCGAGGAATCGCTCAACGAGGCGCTGGATTTCCGCCGCGCAATGCGCAAGATCGATGACGAATACGGTGATTCGTGGTGGTTTCAGGTATGGGGTCCGGACGGCGATCTGCCCGAGGGCGGGCCAGACCGCGATTACTGGACGCTGCGCGCGGGGGAACGCTGGCATGGGTTCGGGGATCTCGCACCCGACTTCAACCTGCTCGACCCGATCAAGGCGACGATCATCACTCCGGGGCTGGACGTCGAGGGCTCGTTCGACGACACCGGCATCCCCGCCGCGGTCCTCACCAAGTACTTGACCGAGCACGGCATCGTCGTCGAGAAGACCGGGCTCTACTCGTTCTTCATCATGTTCACCATCGGCATCACCAAGGGTCGCTGGAACACCCTGGTGACCGAGTTGCAGCAGTTCAAGGACGACTACGACACCAACCAGCCGCTGTGGCGCGTCATGCCGGAATTCCTGCGCGCGCATCCGCGCTACGAGACCTTCGGCCTGCGCGACCTTTGCCAGGCGATCCACGAGATCTACCGGGCCAAGGACATCGCCCGCCTGACCACCGAGATGTACGTCTCCGAGATGGAGCCCGCGATGATCCCGGCCAAGGCCTACGCGAAAATGGCGCACAACGAGATCGATCGCGTGCCGATCGATCAGGTCGAAGGGCGGGTGAGCGCGGTGCTGCTGACGCCGTACCCCCCCGGTATTCCGTTGCTGATCCCGGGCGAGCGCGTCAACGCCAAGATCGTGCATTACCTGCAGTTCGCGCGCGAATTCAACGCCAGTTTTCCGGGATTCGAAACCGACATCCACGGACTGGTGAAACTCGAACGGGATGGCAAGATCGAGTATTGTCTCGACTGCGTGCGGGAATGAAAACGGCGGGATTGCATGCGGAGCTTCGCGCCAGGCCTGGCGCGCTGCCTCCGACGTTGGAACGGTACACAGGGTGGCTATGGACGAACCTCGTGAAGGACTGAACCCGGTCGCCATCGGCGCCGCGGTGGTGGTCGCGGCGGTTGCCGTCGTCGGCGGCTATTACTGGCTTCACCATCGCGACGCGACCCCGACGGCGCCGGTGGCTACGGTACCCCCCGTGCCGCTTGCCCCGCCAGTGCCGACCCCCGTCACGCCCGCCCCCGCCCCCGCAGCGCCGCCGAAGGCGATCGTGATGGCGCCGCCCACCGGGGAGCCCCGGCTCACCCTCGACCACAGCGACCGGCCGTTTCTCGATGCCTTGCAGGGGATCGCCGGATGGCGTGCATCGATTCTGCATTTGCTGATCCCCCATGACCTGATCCGACACCTCGTCGCCACGGTCGATGCACTGGGACGTGACAAGGTGGCTCTGCGGGTGATGCCGACCAAGCCGGTCCCCGGGCAATTCCAGGTCACGGCCACGGCTAGCCAGACGTGGATCGCGGTCGCCAATGCCGAGCGCTACAAGCCCTATGTCGCGGCGCTGACGGGGTTCAACCCGGAACAGTCGGCGCAGGTCTACCATCGATTCGCCTACCTCTTCCAGGATGCGTATCGCAAGCTCGGCTATCCGGATCGGCGCTTCCAGGATCGCCTAGTGCAGGTGCTCGGAGAAATGATCGACGCGCCGGCCCCCCAACCGCCGGTGGCCGTGCAGACCAGCAGCGCGATGTTCCGGTATGCCGATCCGGACCTGGAGGCGCTCACCGCCGGCCAGAAGATCCTGGTCCGCATGGGGCCGGAAAACGAGCAGGCGGTCAAGAAATGGCTGCGCGCGTTCCGCACCGCGGTGGTCGCGAGGTAGGAGGCGGGACCACGGCCGGCACCCGTTCATCGCCGATTCAGGAGCCGCGGACGATGTCATGGCACGATGCGCCGATGAAAATCCTGCTCTTGGAAGACGATATCGACCTGGGTCAGGCGGTCAATGACCATCTCGAGGCGGCGGGGCACGAGGTGCACTGGTGCAAACTGGTGGCCCAGGCGCGGCGCGTGGTCGACCCCGACCTGGCACTGTTGGATCTCAATCTGCCGGACGGTGACGGCCTGACGTTGTTGCGCGAGTGGCGCGCGGCGGGAAACCGCCGGCCGGTGATCGTGCTTACCGCACGCGATCAGGTGAGCGATCGGATCCGCGGCTTGCAGGCCGGCGCCGACGACTATCTGGTCAAGCCGTTCGATCTCGATGAGTTGCTGGCGCGCATCTCTGCGGTGACGCGACGCACGGCGCCGCCTTCGCAACTGAAGATCGGCGGGGTCGCGATCGATCTCAACTCGCGGTCCGCGCGCCGGGGCTCCGAGCGCGTGGAGTTCACCGCGATGGAATGGAGCGTGCTGTCATTGCTCGCGCGGCATCCGGGGCGCATATACAGCCGCACCGAAATCGAAACCCATCTCGCCGACGAAGGCATGGGGGACGCCGACAGCAACTCGCTCGAAGTGATCGTGAGCCGATTGCGCAAAAAGCTGGGCCCCTTGGCCATCAGTACGCATCGCGGTCTGGGTTATCGCCTCGATGTCTGAGCCCTTGGGGTCGCTTGCGCAGGGGTGGAGCCTCGAGCAACGCATCCGCCGTCGCCTGCTCGTGGCATTCGCCTCCCTGTGGGTGCTGAGTTCGGCGGTGGCCCTCTACGTCGTCGAGGACGAGACCGCCGAAGTGCTCGACAGCGCGCTGCAGGAGGTGGGTCAGCGTCTGTTGGTCTTGCCCGAATCCGCGCTGCGGGATGGCGAGCAGGACGCCCTCTTCATGGCGATCGGTACGCACGAAGAATCGGTGGTGTACCAGGTATATGGGCCGACGGGCGCCATGGACCTGCACTCCCATCAGGCACCTGCAGTGCCG
Source organism: Pseudomonadota bacterium (assembly GCA_021825945.1). GTDB lineage: Bacteria > Pseudomonadota > Gammaproteobacteria > Burkholderiales > Burkholderiaceae_F > GJ-E10. The sequence continues at coordinate 172,656 of JAKAFN010000002.1, read as the reverse complement.
TTGGACCCGGATTTCCGCGACGGTTTCCGTGATGTCCGGGGGTGGCATGTGCTGACGCTCAACCGCAGCGACGGCAAGCGCCGGATCCAGGTGGCGGAAACCCGCAAGCATCGGGTCGAGCTCTTCAGCCGGATTTTGTTCTGGCTCGTCGGCAGCTTGGCGTTCGTGCTGCCGCTGGCATCGGTTGCGCTCGCCGTCATCCTGCGCCAGGGCTTCCATGCGCTGGCGCCGGCGCACGCCGAACTGGCCGGGCGGTCCGCCGACGATCGCCGGCCGCTGTCCACCGAGGGTGCGCCGGATGAACTGCAGCCTTGGCTGGCCAGCGTCAACGGGTTGATCGCCCGGGTCGGCAGTCTGGTCGACATGGAGCGGATTGCGGCGGCCGAAACCGCGCACGAGCTGCGCACGCCGCTCGCCGCGGCACGGGCGCAGGCGCAGCGCCTGCTCGACGTCACGACCGAAGAAACGGCGCGCCGTCATGCCGAGGCGCTGGTGCGCCAGCTCGACCGCCTGACGCGCGTCGCGACCCGCCTGTTGCAGGTGGCGCGCATCGAGTCGGGGGCGACGCTGCGCCGGGAGCCCGTCGACCTCGTCATGGTGGCGCGCCTGGTGGTCGAAGAGTTCCCCGAGGCCATCGGCAGCGAGCGCTTGCGTATCGAAGTGAGCGGACACCCCGAAGATGTGGTCGGCGACATCGATGCAATCGCGGTGGCACTGCGCAACCTGATCGAGAACGCGCTCAAGCACGGCGGCAAGGACGCCTGGGTGACGGTCCTGGTCGAGGACGGTGCGATCTACGTGATCGACGATGGCCCGGGCGTGCCGGCGGAGATGCTGGGCAAGCTGGTGCGGCCGTTCGAACGAGGCATCACCGCAGCGGCCGGGTCGGGGCTGGGCCTGGCGATTACCAACGCCATTGCCCGGCAGGGCGGCGCACTGCTCGAACTGCGGTCACCGATCGTCGGCAACCGGGGATTCGCGGCGATCTTGCGGTTCTTCTGAGCGGGGGCGCGTTGCGTTTCCCGTCTCGGCATGCGGGACCGGGAGGGGGCCGTGGCGGTACTTAGCGCAGCGGCATGATCGTGTTGCCGTCGACACGCACGCGGGTTCCGGGTCCGAAGGGCGGCGGCGTGCTGCCGCGGATGGTGCGTGCGCGGCCGTTGTCCATGTGGATGTCGATCTGGTACTCGGTCTTCTCGTGGACCCGCTGCTCGACGGTGTTGCCGGCGAGTGCGCCGCCCAGGGCGCCAACCACGGTCATGGCCGTCCGGCCGTTGCCTTCCCCCATCTGGTTGCCCAGCACACCGCCGAGCAGGCCGCCGGCGACGGCACCCAAGCCCGTGTCGTGGCCGCCCACCTGGATTCTGCGGACCCCGACCACGACGCCGCAGTCGTAACAGGGGGCCGGTGCCGCGGCCCCCATGGCGCGCGGTGGGCTGGTGGGCGCGTAGCCGGGCGCCGCCGCGCCGCGGGCTGGCGCTCCGGCCAAAGGCGGCGGGGGCGGGTATCCCGCGCCTGTGCTTGCGAACGGCGCGGTGTTGCGGACGCCCGGTACGATGTACACGACGGCCGCGCCCACGGCGACTGCGACAGCGGCAATCGCGGCTACGGCGACGAGGGGACGAAGCGGGGACCGGATGTTCGGATCCGGGGAGTCGGGGTGCTGGCTCACGGCGATTCTTCTGCAATCCTGATGCGGAACGGCTCCTCCATGTTCCGCCCTTTTTCGTGCGGAGGAAAGAGGTTCGATCCCGGAATGTCGGTAGCCTGAACGTGTAGCCTTGTCCCCCAGGGCATCGGACGGTGGAGGGGCGCTTGGAAAAGCCGAAGCTGGAAGAACTGCTGGCGCGCGCCCGCGCGCTCCAGGAGGAAATCGAAGAGTCGTATCGTCAGGCGCACGAAGATCTGGAGCAGCGCCGCGCGCGGCTTGCGGTCGGCTTTTTGCATTGGCAGCGCGCCCACCGTGTCGGCGTGTTCCGTTTCCTCGCGCAGTCGCGCCCGCTGGTCGTGCTGACGGCGCCGGTGATCTATCTCGGATGGCTGCCGTTTCTGTCGCTGGATCTGTTCGTCACGATCTATCAGGCGATCTGCTTCCCGGTATACGGCATTCGCAAGGTACGGCGCGCCGATTACCTCGTCTTCGATCGCGGTCATCTCGCATACCTGAATTTCATCGAACGGTTCAACTGTTTCTACTGCTCCTATGGCAACGGCGTCATCGCCTACGCACGGGAAGTGGCGGCGCGCACGGAGCAATATTGGTGTCCGATCAAGCATGCGCGCCGTATCGCCGGTGCGCACGAGCACTATGCGAAGTTTTTGTCGTATGGCGACGCCGAGGCCTACCGCAACGAACTCGAAACCCTGCGGAGGGATCTCGACGGCGGCGAGTAGCTAGGTCGGGCTTTGGCGCACCAGGCTCCGGCCGGATGGCCAGGCGGCGAGGGTGACCGCGCCGATCACCGCGGCGCCGCCGGCAATCTGCGTCAGCGTGGGCGCGCGCCCCTCGAAGACGGAAAAGGTCATGGAACTCACCGGCACGACGTTCATGAACAGTGCCGTGCGCGCGGCGCCCAGGTGTGCAATTCCGGCATTCCAGAACAGGTAGGACAGGACGGTGCCGCCCAGGCTCATCGCCAGGAGGGAGGCAACCGCTTCCCCATGCGGCTCGGCGACCCGCGCGTGCGCAAGCGCGGCGGCTGCGCTCAACGCCAGCCCGCCGGTGAGCATGACGGCGGCGGTATTGGCGAATCCATCCACGCCCCGAGGCATCAGTTTGCCCGTCAGCACGTTGTAGATTGCCCAGCAAAGGCTGCCGGCAAGCATCAGGATGTCGCCGAATGCGATATGCACGCGTGCGCCGCCGCCCAGCACCACGAAGGCGACGCCGCCCAGGGCGATTGGTAGCGCGAGGAGTTGCCGGACGCCCAGCCGGTCTCCCGCTACGAAGTACGCAAGGGTCGCGGTCAACAGCGGGCTCGTCGCCATGATCAGCGCGCCGTTGACGGCAGAGGTCCACTGCATGCCGTAGAAGAACAAGGCATTGAATCCGGCCACGCCGACCGCACCCAGGATGACGTAGGCGCGACCGTGACGCAGAATCGGCACGGAGGTCTTTCGAACGGCGCACAGCGCGAGCATCGCGGCCGCGGCGATGTCGAACCGCGCGGCGGCGGCGACCAACGCGGGCTCGTCGGCCAGGACGTGCTTCGAAAGATTGAAGTTCGCGCCCCAGAGAACGGTCGCTACCGCGAGCAGGGCGTAGGTCACACGGAGTCTTTCGGTTGAACTCGACGGGGAGTCGGGATTATCGCATTCCCTTGTTGGCGACTTCGGTGATGCGCAGTATCGGGTGACCGCCGAGATCGCGGATCGGGAAATAGGCGAGATCCGTGTCCGGGTCCACGGCGACGACATGGGCATCGGGCGCAAGCCGGGCCGTGCCCAGCATTCGCAGGCGACCGGCCTGTAGCGCCATCATCGATACCGTCCCCGATTCCGACGCAACGTAGAGCAGGTTCTCTCGCGGGTCGAAATCGAGCACGTCGGGGTCGTGGCCGACCGGCAGCGTCTGCGTGATCCGCCGTGTCCGCAGGTCGAGCACCAACAGCCGGTCGTTGCCGGCGCAGGCGATGAAGGCTCGGCGCGATCGCGGTTCGATGAGCAGGCCGTGATTGTCATTCGCGCCCGGCAGGCGGATGCGGCGGACGATGTGATCGGTCGCGGGATCGATCTCGACCAGTCGCCCTTGCGTCTGCACGTTGACGAAAATGTGGCCGGATGCGCGGTCGTATTGGCTGTTGCCGACTTCACCGCCCAAGGGAATGGTGGCGATGCGCCGGTTGGTGCGGACGTCGATCACGGTCTCGGTCTTGCCGATTTCGTCCGACACATACAGCCGCTCGACTCCGGGCGCATAGGCCATGCCGTCCGGATGGACGCCGACCGGGATCCGCGCCACTTCGGTCAGGCGTGTTTCGTCGATCGCCACGACTTCGTCGGTGCCGGTCGCGCTGGCGTAGACGCGGTCGAGCTGTGGAATCGCCAGCACGCCGTGGACGTTGCGGACGTTGCCGATCACCCCGATGGTTTTGCGGGTTCGGGTGTCGAACGCCAGGACCTCGCTCTGTCCGAGATGTGCCAGGAACAGGCGATGCCGCCCGGGATCATCGCTCGCATAGTCGAAGCGGGTCGTGTTTCCGGGTAGCGGGACATCGGCGACGACCGTCCACGGTAGGTCTGCCGCCGCGACCGCGGCTTGCGGCGCGAGGCATGCGGCGATGAGCGCGGCCAGGCCCGCGCGCGCCAGTTTCCGATCCATTTCGGCTTTCCTCATCCTTTTCTGCGCAGGAGCCCGTTTTTCCCGCACCGCCGTTACCGTCTCATGACAGGACGGCCATGGGTCTTTACAGAAACGATTTCGCTTGCGCCAATACGCGCGTGCAAATCTGCTGGCTGAGTGGCTGCGTTGCTCCGCCGCCGAGGTTCATCGTCTGGCCATTGCCGGCATCGAGGATGCCGACGAGGCCGCTCGCGTACCCGGGGTTGGAGGCCGGGTTGTCTCCGAGCTTGCCCATCAGCGTGCTCTGTACAGATCGGGCGTTGCCGCCCAGATAGTTGTTTTCGATGCAGTATTTCAGCAAACCCACGACATTGCCGAGGCTGCCGGGAACCAGCGCGGTGCCGCCGCCGATTGCGCCGAGCCCGGCGGCGGGAGTTCCGGACGATTGCGCCGTACCACCGCCGAACTGGTTGAGGATGCCGCCGAGTTGTGCGTGGGCGGAGGAAATCGGCAGCAGGCAGACGACCGCGAGCGCCAGGAAATGATGGCTGGTTTTTTTCATGTTGGTTCCCTTCGTCGATCAAAAAGCCGCAAGCGGCTCGGGTCGCGGCACGATCAGACTTTTGCTGCCAGGTCGTGGAACATCTGCTTGATATGCCCGAAAATGCCCGGCTTCACATTGCCCCCGCGCACTTTTTCCTGGATTGTGGCGATTTCGTCGCGGATCGGCTTGTATTTTCCATAGCCGAGGGCGTCGGCATCGGCGAGATGGTGGTCCGCACGCGCTAGCAGCGAAAGGATCGCCGCCTTGTTTTTCGCAGTGCCCTGTTTCATCAGGCTCTCCGCGTTCAGCACGTCCCCTTCGGCTTCGATCGGTGGCAAGGGAACGATCTGTTCCGACGTCACGATCGACCCGAGCGCATCGGCGAGCGTCGACTCCGCATCGGAAGTGCGCGATGCCTGGATCTCTGCGCTGGCCTTCTTGATCGCCTTCGGGTAGATCCCCAGCGGCAGCAGATCGGTGTCGATGTGCATCTCACTGCGTAACGGGACCAGCAGGGCGCGGGCGTGCTGGATGTTGCCGGCATCGAGCGCCGACTCGGCGCTTTTCACGGAAGCATGGATCTTGTCCAGCGCAGGCTTGGTGTCGACGATGTTGGCACGGACGGCGATTGGCACGAGGTTGAGATGCGGGTCGCGCGCGAGCAGCACGTTGAGTCGCCCATCCGCATCGGCCAGCAGGTGGAACGCCTGCTTCGTATCGCGATCTTCCAGATAGAACAGGGCGTGCAGCACTTCGTCTTGGGCGACCATCGCGTTGCGGATCAGTCGGCGGCGCTGTCGACGCAGCGCTTGCGAGGCAACATCCTTCACGTGCTGTTCCTTCGCGGCCGTGGCGGGTGTCGCGGGCGGCGAAACGCGGGCATCCGCGGCGGCGGCACTGCCGATCGCGCCCATCAGCCCGGCACAAGCCAGCAGGGACAAGGCGCTTCGGGTATTTGCTTTCATCATGAACTCCGGTGCAATGGTTTTCCGAGGGGCGCCGGGGAACGATCGATGATGGTTCCGCGGCGCCGTCGCCCATTTTCTCCGCAAGGATCCCCAGGAATGTCCGGCATCGCGCGAATGCGTTGCGAGGAGTGTTTACGGGATATTGCGTACGGAATTTTCAGGGCGACGACGATCCCCGAGGCCGATGCGTGGCCGCGAGCGGCATCGTCGTGACCGGCGTCGCTCGGCACGGTATGCTTCTCGTATTCCCTGCATCGTGGAGCTTGGCATGCTTGCATCGTTTCGCCCAGCCGGATCCGTCCGTGCATCCTCCGGAATCCGGCCGCTGCGCGCCGGCGCGGCCGCGCTGTTGACCGTCATTGCATTGTGTTCCTGCGAGACGCAGCAGGAGCGGATCACGCATCACGAAGACAATCTGGCCGCGGCCGGATTCCTCGTTCGTCCGGCCAATACACCCGAGCGCATCGCAATGTTGAGCCAGTTGCCGCCGAACCGGTTCGTGATGCGCGTACATGGCGACGTCGTTCATTACGTCTATGCCGACCCCATGGTTTGCGGTTGTCTATACATCGGCACACAACAGGCATACAACCAGTACAAGCGGGATCGCTTGCAACAGCATATGGTCGACGAGCAGGCGATGGCAGCGGAGATGTACAGCAACGCATCCTGGAACTGGTCGGCATGGGGTCCCTGGGGGCCCGGATACGGATTCGCCTTCGGCCCGACGATGGGCTGGTAAGAAGATCGCCGCCGTTCTGGTGGTGTTGCCGCGTCACGCCCGCGCGCTTACAGACCGGACGCCGCTATGCCCTGGGCGCCCGCGAGCGCGTCATGCAGGGTGCTGTAGATGTTGGCTTCGCCGACCACCGACGTGACGCCATGGCGCATCAGGTCGGCGCGCAGATAGGGATTGACGCGCGCCAGCGCGACCTCGATGCCGCGGGCGGCCAGAGATTGGCACAGGGCATTGACGGAGCGCCCCGCCGAATAGTCGAGGTCGGTGATCGCCGAGGCATCGATCACGAAGCGATGAACCGGATGGGGGGCGGCGTCGATCAGTCGGCGCACTTCGTCGGCGAACTGCCGTTCGTTGGCATAGAACAGGTCCGCGCCGAAGCGGTAAACGATCAGGCCGGGCGCGGTTTCCATGCCATCCCGCGTCGGGACGGGTTCCCAGCGGCCGTTGCCGTTGGGCATCACGACCATCGTATGTGGCCGGTAGCTGTGGCGCACATGGCGCAGCAACGATAGCGCGATCGCCGCCAGAATCCCGCTCTCCACGCCGCCGACCACGATCACGACCGCGGTCGTCATTGCCAGCGCGAATTCGCCAGGGCTTTCCCGGCGGATTCCGTTCAGTTCGCGGACGTTGACCAGACTGACGGCGATCGTGAAAACGATCGATGCCAGGACGCACCGCGGCAGATATTGCAGCCATCGGCTCAGAAACAGCAGCACCGCGACGACGACCACGGCCAACGTGACCTGGGCGATCTGGCTGCGCGCGCCCGCCTGATCGGCCATCGCCGTTTGCGTCGGGCTGCCGTTGACCACGAAGGCGCCGGTCATCGCCGCGGCGACGTTGGCCGCGGCGAGGCCGAGCAAGTCTGCATCCTCGTCGATGGCATCGCCATGACGGTCGGCGAACGCGCGACTCGTTGCCGCGCTCTGCGCGATGACCACGACGAAGCAGGATGCGGCCACCTCCAGAAGGTCCAGCGCCTGCGTCCATCCGACCGAGGGAAAGCGCAGGTGCGGAAGGCCGACCCGCAAGGGACCGATCACGGCGATACCGTGGTGAGCGAAACCCCAGATCACGCTGGCGCCGATGCTGATGATCACCGCGACCAGGGCCACAGGCCAGTGCGGCCGGAACCGCTTGAACGAAAGGATCGTCGCGACGACGATCGTCGACAGGCCGAAGACCGGCCAATCGATGGTCGACAGGTGACTGGCGAGGTCGGCAGCCTGTTCGGTCGTCAGGCGCGACGCAAAGGGGATGGCGAGCATATCGCCCAGCATCGCGATGCCGACCTGTACTCCGACGCCCGCAAGGAATCCCACCAGCACCGTGCGGGACAGGAAATCGGCCAGGAAGCCGAGACGGAAAATGCGCGCGATCAGCAGCATCATGGCCGTGAGCAACGCCGTCATCCCGGCCAGCGCGACGTACTCCGCACTCGACGGATCGGCGAGCGTCGTCAGCTTGCCCGCGAAGATCGTGGCGGTTGCGGAGTCAGCCGCGACGACGAGACTCGGTGACGCGCCGAAAAGCGCGAATGCCACCGCCGGAAGCAGGCCGGTGTAGAGACCGGTCACCGGTGGCATGGCGGCGATGCGGGCGTAACCGAGGAGTTGCGGGATGTCCATCGATGCAAGCACGACGCCCGCCATGGCGTCCCGCAGTACTGCGGGACGATTCATCGGCGGCAGGCCCTTGAACAACCGGATGGATCGCAGGTGTTTGCGCAGACGGGGTCCGAGGCGGTCCGCCGGTCTGTCCGGGGTATGCGATGTGTCCATGGGGGAGCGAGTCTTCGCGCCGAGTTTGCCGATGCGGTGGAGGTGCCCTATCGGCGTCGATCATACCGGCACGGCGTTTCGCTCCGGCGCGACAAGGACGCGATCAGCCGGTCAATCTGGATTCGTGAACCGCGCGTACGGGACCGCCGCAAGCAGCAGTCGCTGCTCGAATTGGGGCGCGGGCAGCGCCGCATCGAAGAAGAAGCCCTGCGCTTCGTCGCAGCCCATCTCTTGCAGTTGTCGCAAGGTCGGCTCGTCTTCCACGCCCTCCGCGACCACGGCGAGGTTCATGGCGTGCGCGAGACCGATTACCGCCTGGACGATCGGCGAGGTGTCGGAGCCGTCGCGCAGACCGCCCACGAAGGTTCGATCGATCTTGATGCGGTTGACCGCCAGCCAGCGCAGATAGGAAAGATTGGAGTGTCCCGTGCCGAAGTCGTCGATCGACAGTTGTACGCCGGTGCGCTTGAGGCTTTCCAGCATGGCGCGCATCTGCGGACTGTCTTCCATGAGCACGGATTCGGTCAGCTCCAGATCGAGCTGCTCCGCAACAATGCCGTGCCGGGCGACCGCGCCGGTGAGGATCGTGCAAAAATCGTCGCGCCGGGTCTGGATCGCCGACACATTGACGCTCAGCCGGATGTCGCCGGCGCCGAGCGCGCGCCATCGCGCCATGTCGGCGCACGCCTGCTCGACTACCCAGGCGCCGATGTCGACGATGAGGCCGGTCCGCTCGGCCGCGCCGATGAAGACCTCGGGCAACACCAGGCCCCGCTCCCGATCGCGCCAGCGGATCAGCCCTTCCGCCCCCACTACGCGGCCGGTCCGAAGGCAGACCTGCGGTTGGTAGTGCAGTTCGAACTCCTTTTTCGCTAGGGCACGTCGCAGGTCCTGGGCGACCTGGAAGTGTGCGCGGACCGTGTCGTTGGCGCGGGCGGTCGCATAGCGCACGATGTTCTTGCCAGCGCGCTTTGCATCTTGCAGGGCGGTGGTGGCGCAGCGCAGCAGGTCGTCGAATTTCGTCCCGTCGGTCGGGAACTGGGCGACCCCTTGCGAGACCGTCAGCCGGATCTGTTGGCCGTCGATCTCGATCGGCAAGCACAGCGCTTCCGAAATGCGCAGGCAAAGATTGGCCGCCGAGTCGAGGTCGGCGGCCGAGGTGGTCATCACGAGGAATTCGTCCGCGCTCCAGCGGCACACGCTCTCGGCGCTGCCGACGAGGCCGGACAGCCGGGCCGCGATCTCGCGCAGGATGTGGTCCCCATAGCCCAACCCGAGTGTTTCGTTGATGCTGCGGAAATCGTCGATGTTCAGGCACAGCAGCGCGCCTTGTGCGCCGCTGTGGATCAAACTTTCGCAGGCCGCGCGGAACAGCACTCGATTGGGCAGACCGGTCTGCGCATCGTGCGTCGACAGGTGCTGAATGGCGTTTTCCGCCGCCTTGGTCTTGGTGAGGTCGGTGAACACGCCGAGGTAGTTGGTCACACTGCCGTCGGACCCCCGGATTGCCTTGATCGACCGCCACTCGGGGTAGGTCTCGCCGTTCTTGCGACGATTCCAGGTCTCGCCGCTCCAGGCGCCCGTGGTGCGCACGGCATGCCACACCGTATCGTGGAAATCCTTGTCGTGCGGTTCGGCGGAGAGTTCCGTCAGCGTCTTGCCGAGCAACTCGTCGCTGTGGCACCCGATCATCGTGGTCATGCTTGCATTGGCGGCGACGATGCGCTTTTGGGCATCGGCGATGAGCATGCCCTCCTCGGCGGAATCGAAGGCCTTGCCATAGAGTCGCAGGCTGTCCTGCCAGCGGGCATGCGAAAGGATGATCCCGATGAGCGCCGCGCCGGTGTCCAGCAGCTTGCGATGGAACGACCCCGGTATCCGGTGCTCGAAGCTCGACAACGCGAATGTGCCGACGATGCTTCCCCGGCCGTCGACGACCGGGACCGACCAACAGGAGCGGATGTCGAGATCCCGCGCGACCGGGCGCAGGTCGCTCCAGCGCGGGTCATGGAAGGTATCGTCGACGTACTGCGGCGTGCCGCAGTGGATGACGTTGCCGCAGGACCCGCCACCCGGGCCGGGGCGCAGGAAATTCAGCCGGCGTGCCGCATCCGGCGGCACGCTCGGTGCGGCAAACAAGTGCAGTAGGCCATCGTCGTGGTTGAGGAGCATCACCGACCCGACCGAGTCGGGCAGCAACATCTCTGCCAGGCGGCAGATGTCGGCAACCATGCCGGCGGAGTCCGCGCCGCCCAATACGCTGCGCAGGATCGCTTGCTGGAAGTCAAGGATCTCTTGTTGTTCTTCGGGGAGGAGGGCGGCCACCTCGCTCCGGAGGCGTTGTCCCGTGTTGCTGCGGTTATTCATGGGCTTATCGCCGGATTCTATCCTCCGATCCCCGGAAACGATGCCCCGGAAATTTGCGATGCCGCAATCGGCGATCCATGCGGGTCGCGCGGCCATGGTCGTCCGGTCCGGATTCCCGCTCGCGGTCGGCGATAATCGCGCCATGAAGGTCCATTTCGTCAAAATGCAAGGTGCCGGCAACGATTTCGTGATGCTCGATGGGATCGGGCAGCGCCTCGAACTCGATGCGCGCCGGATTCGCGCCCTGGCGGACCGCCGCTATGGTGTCGGCGCCGATCAGGTGCTGGTCGTCGAACGCCCGCCGGCTTCGGGCCCGGGCGCGGAGGCGGACTTTCGCTATCGCATTTTCAATGCGGACGGCGGCGAGGTCGAGCAGTGCGGCAACGGCGCGCGCTGCTTCGTCAAGTTCGTGCGCCGCCTCGGTCTGACCGATAAGCGCCGGATCCGCGTGGTGACCGCGAGCGGCGTGATCGAGCCGCAATTGGAGGACGACGGCCGGGTTACGGTCGACATGGGGCCCCCCGATTTTCGACCCGAGGCCAGCGGCTTCGACGCCTCCGGCCTCGTGCCATCGGTGTGCGGCGGCGCACGATTCTGGCCGCTCGAGGTGGAGCGGCGTTCGGTGCCGGTGTGCATCGTGTCGATGGGCAATCCTCATGCCGTCCAGTTCGTCGACGATGTCGACGCGGCGCCGGTGGCGGAGGACGGCCCCCGGATCGAGCGGCATCCGCGCTTCGCGCGCGGTGTCAACGCCGGCTTTGCCCAGGTGGTCGATCGTTCGCATCTGCGCTTGCGGGTATGGGAGCGCGGCGCAGGGGAAACGCTGGCCTGCGGCACCGGCGCCTGCGCGGCTGCGGCAGCCGGCATCCGGACGGGGTTGCTCGACGCCCCGGTCGAAGTGCAGGCGCGCGGGGGCACGCTGCGCATCGCCTGGGGTGGGGACGGGAAATCGGTGTGGATGACGGGCCCGGCGGAACCGGTATTCGAAGGAGAAATGGATCTACCATGAGCGAACCGCAGTGGAATGAAAGCGACGTCGCCCGCTACCTGCGGGAGACCCCAGGGTTCTTCGAGCGTCACGCCGAACTGCTGGGAGAATTGACGCTCTCCGACCCGCAGCGGGGGGCGGCGGTATCGCTGATGGAGCGGCAGGCGCAGTTGCTGCGCGAACGCAACAAAGCGCTCGAAGCCAAGCTTGCGAATCTGATTCGCATCGGCCATGACAACGATCGACTGTTGCGCAATCTGATCGACTGGACGCGCGACCTCCTTGCACTCCGCAACCGGGAAACGATGGCGGTCGACGCCGCGCGGGAATTGGAGCGCATCTTTTCCGTTCCGATGGCGGCGATCCGGACCTGGTCGGCCGCCGATCCGGATGCCGAGATGGCTACAGCGGCGGAAGCCGCGCGCGGCCTGCACGCGCCGATATGCGGCGCCGAGATCGATCTGCGGCGGTTCGGCTGGCTGGACGAGCGGTGGGCTGCGGCCAAGAGCGCCGCACTCGTTCCATTGCGCGTCGCCGATGGGGCCGACGCGTTCGGATTGATCGTGCTCGGCTCGCCGGAACCGGCGCGGTTCGATGCGGCCATGGGGACCGCGGTGCTCGCGCTCATCGGCGAACTGACCAGCGCTGCCTTGCGGCCGGACGCATGACCGCGGCGGGATCGGTTTTCCTCAAGCCGGGCAAGGAGCGCTCCCTGCTACGTCGGCACCCATGGGTGTATGCCGGCGCGATTGCCCAGGTCCGCGGCGCTCCGGTCGGCGGCGATCTCGTCGCCGTCCACGGCGCCGACAAGCGCTTTTTGGCCTGGGCCGCCTGGTCGCCGGAGTCGGCGATCCGCCTGCGCTGCTGGAGCTTTCGCGAAGCCGACCGGATCGATGAAACCTGGCTTGCCGACCGGGTCGGTGCCGCGGTGGCGCGCCGTCGCGGTCTGGCCGAGGTCACCGATGCGGTACGGCTGATTTACGCGGAAGCGGATTTCCTCCCCGGACTGATCGCGGATTGCTATGGCGATCAACTCGTCGTGCAGATGCAGGCGGCGGGCGTGGAGCGCCACCGCGAAGTCTTGCTCGATGCGCTCTGCCGCGCCAGCGGCTGCGACAACGTGTTCGACCGTTCCGATGGTGCGCTGCGCGCACGCGAGGGCCTGCCGGGGACGAGCGGCGTGCTGCGCGGCGAAGCGCCGCCCGAGGTCATCGAAGTGCGGGAACACGGCGTGCGCTTCGGCGTCGAGGTGCGCCGCGGGCACAAGACCGGCTTCTACATCGATCAGCGCGACAATCGCCGGCGCATTGCGGACCTGGTGCGCGCCTTTCGTGCGCGGAACGGGCGGGCGCCGCGCGTGCTCAACGGTTTTTGCTACACGGGCGGATTCAGCCTGGCCGCGGCCATGGCGGGGGCGGAAACCGTGGTGTCTGTCGATTCGTCCGCCGATGCGCTGGCCTTGGCGCATGCCAATGCCGAGCGCAACGGCATCGCGTCGACGCCTCCTTCCGCTGCGCATTCGCCGGCGGTCGGCGGTGTGCAGTGGCGTTGCGCGGACGTGTTCGAGGAATTGCGGGCCATGCGTGCCCGCGACGAGCGGTTCGACCTGATCGTGCTCGATCCGCCGAAGTTCGCGGCCAACCACCATCAGGTCGACCGCGCCGCCCGCGCCTACAAGGACATCAATCTCAACGGGCTGCGATTGCTCGAACCGGGCGGCCACTTGCTGACCTTCTCGTGCTCCGGCGCGATCGATGCCGATCTGTTCCAGAAAATCGTTGCCGGTGCGGTGATCGACGCCGACGTCGAATGTGATCTACGTGCGCGACTCGCCGCCGGTTCCGATCATCCGATCCGGATGACCCACCCGGAGAGCGAATACCTCAAAGGGCTGTGGTTGGAGCGCGGCGCGTAAACGGCGGCGCACCGGCTCACTGCAGCAGCATCATGTCCTGGTTGCGGATGTATAGCAGCAGCGCGTGCGTCTCGTACGACATCACGGCGAGAAAGGCGGCGAGGCCGAGATAGCTTAGACCGTACCGCCACCGTGCGCCGCCGCGCACCTCGTAGTAAGCGCGCACTTCCGGAGAGTTCGGATCTTCCCGCCAAGCCGCATAGAGCTGCGGCGCAGCCAGCAGGGCGATGATGAGCAGCAAGGGGCTGGGACGCAGCAGAAAGAGCCCGATCAGGACGGGAATTCCGAGCAGCCAGACTTTCGATCCCAGCACGGCGGTGATCCGTCCGCCGTCGAACGGCGGCACGGGAATCAGGTTGAACAGATTCAGCATGAATCCGGCGTACGAGATCGCGATGAGTAGCGCCGATTGCTGGTGGACCCCGACGTAAAATGTCGCGACCGCGGCCAGGGTGCCGAGAAGCGGCCCGCCGAGACCCACATACGCCTCGGTTTCCGCGTCATGGGGGAGATCCTTGAGTTGGACCCAGGCACCGATGAAGGGTACGAAGGTCGGCAGTCCGACATTGAGTCCGCGTCGCCGTGCCGCGATGTAATGCCCCAGTTCATGGATCAGCAGCATGAACACGAACCCCACGCCGTACTGCCAGCCATAGAGCCAGCCGTACACCGCCACCGATAGCAGCATCGTGCCGGCCATCAGGGCGATCTTGCCGAATTTGGCGCCGGTCAGGAGCAAGAGCAGAATTTTCAGCATGAGTTTGTGGGAAATCCAAGCGCCACGACATGTTCGATGTCCACGGAGCGGGTATCGAAGGCACAACATATTTACTTGGGAACCTGCTGATTATGGACTACACTTCGCGCCCGAATTTCCCTGGTTTGTAGCGATTTCGGTGCGGTGCACAACCCATCACGGGAGTGGTCGATGGCAGCGAAGCCCAAAACTCCGGCCCGTTCGGGGGGGAGAGCGAAGGCCGTATCCGTACCCAGGACGGCGGACACCGCCGCGGCGAAGGCGGTTCGGAAGTCTGCTGCGCAGTCCGCCCGGACATCCATCGCAAAGCCGCCTGTGCGTGCCGCCGCGAAGAAATCTGTATCGGGTAAGGCCGCGGCCGGCACGGCGAAGAGGGCATCCCCTTCGCTCGGGACGACCCCCAAGCCGGCGGCGAAGAAGAAGGCCGTTGCGGTCGCCGCCAAGTCGTCGCAGCCGGTGCCTTCGGCGCCGAAAGGCGGGGCGCGCGGCAAGGCGCCGGCGGCGGTTGCCCCGGTGGAAAGCCGGGCGGCGCCGGCAGGCCCGATTCCGGCGTCGGTGGGCGGGCCGCCGTTGCCGACGCCCAAATCCGCGGCGCGCGTTGCGCTGGGGGTCCGTCCCGAGGATCTGGCTTCGGCCCATGAGTATTTGCTCGCCCGGTCGGCAAGCCGTAGCGAGGCACCCATCACGGTAGGAGGAAAGAAGTTGCTGACTGAGGAAGAATTGCTGGCGATGCCGGAATCGGAATACATGAACGACGCACAACTTGCGTTCTTCCGCTACCGCCTGCAGCAGATGGAAAAAGAACTGCTCGCCAATGCCGGCGAGACGACCGAACACCTGCGCGAGACCGTGATCGTGCCCGATCCCGCCGACCGCGCGACGATCGAGGAGGAGCACGCCTTGGAGTTGCGCACCCGGGACCGGGAGCGCAAGCTGCTGAAAAAGGTGCAGGCGTCCCTTGCGCAGATCGATGCCGGGGAGTACGGATACTGCGAGGAAACGGGTGAGCCGATCGGCATTCCGCGCCTGCTTGCCCGCCCGACCGCCACCCTCAGCCTGGAAGCGCAGCAGCGTCGGGAACTGAAGCAGAAGTTGTTCGGGGACTGATCACACCGCTACGCTCCTATCCTGCCGCATCGCGGCAGGATAGGAGCGTGGGTTTCGTTCGGCCCACGGGATTCCGCCGACGAAGCGCCGGCATGTCTCCCTTAATGTGTCGCGTTCGCGATCACCGGCGGCGCCTTCGCGACGTCGACCGGCCGGTTCTGCAGGAGATTGATGGCCTGCTGCAACTGGAAGTCGTTCTTCGAGCCGAATTCATAGCGATGCGTGTTCGCCGGCGCGAGTTCCGTCTCCGCCTTCGGCAACGGCTGCGGCGCTTTCCGCCCGCTGATCGGGTTCGCCAAGTGGTTGGTCAGGTCGGATTCGTGGATGGTCAAGCCCGCGAAATTGCCCTTGGGCGTGTCGTCCACGATGTAGTCCGGGGTGATGCCGCGCACCTGGATCGAGCGGCCGCTGGGCGTGAAGTAGCGCGCCGTCGTGAGCTTGAGCGCCACGGGTCTGCTGCCGCCGCGCAACTGGATCACGCTTTGCACCGAACCTTTGCCGAAGGTCTGGTTGCCCAGGATCTTCGCCCGCTTATGGTCCTGTAGCGCACCCGACACGATTTCGGAGGCCGATGCGCTGGCGCCGTTGACGAGGACGACGAGCGGGACGTCCTTCACGGCTTTCGGCAACCCGACCAGCGGATCGGTATTTTCGTCACGGAGGTAGTCCGACGGCGAGGCCACGAAGCGGCGATCCGAGTCCGCGGTTCGACCCTTGGTCGTGACCACCGTCGAGCCCGGGGGCAGGAAGATCGCCGAGACACCGATCGCGCCGTTCAGAACGCCGCCGGGATCGTTGCGCAGATCGAGGATCAGGCCTTTGAGCGGCCCCTCCTTGTAGAAGGCTTCGATTTTCCGCGCCAGATCCGCAGTCGTGTTGTCCTGGAATTCGCTGATGCGCACATAGCCGTATCCCGGCTCGATCATGTGGCCGGTCACCGACTGTACATGGATGATGTCGCGGACGATCCGGATCACCAGCGGATCCTTCACGCCCTTGCGGATGATCGTCAGGGTGATCGGCGTGTGTGGCTTGCCGCGCATCAGTTTGACGGCGTCGTTGAGCGACATGCCGCGCGTGAATCGGCCGTCGATCCGGATGATGTAGTCGCCGGCGCGCACGCCCGCGCGCGCGGCCGGGGTACCGTCGATCGGCGCGATGACCTTGAGCGCGCCGGCCTCCGCGCCGACTTCGATGCCGAGACCGCCGAACTGACCCTGCGTCCCGACCTCGAGTTCGCGGTAGGCATCGGCATCGAGGAATTCCGAGTGCGGATCGAGGCCCGACACCATTCCGGAGATCGCGTTGTCGATGAGTTTCCGGTCGGATACCGGGTCGACGTAATCCGCCTTGATCGCGCCGAACACGTCCGTGAATTCGCGGATCTGATTGACCGGGATCGGATGCTCCGCTTCGCGGAAGGCATAGGCCGTGACCCCATAGCTGATCGAGAGCCCGGCGATCATGCCGACCCCGACCAACCCCCAACTACGCAAGCGATTGCTCATTCGATCTCCACGGAAGGCCGCGGTGCCGGCCCCGTACAGGCTCCATCAACGGGCGTGCGCCCACTTCAATGGATCGAACGGGCGGCCCCGGTAGCGCATCTCGAAGTATAGGCCGGATTGTCGGGTTTCCCCGGTGTCGCCGACCCGTGCGACGACTTCATCAGACCGCACTTCGTCGCCCAGGTTCCGCAGCAAGGATTGGTTGTCGGCGTAGACCGACAAGAAGCCGTTGCCGTGATCCAGGATCAGCAGATTGCCGAAGCCGCGCAGCCAGTCGGCGTAGACCACGCGGCCGGCGGCGACGGCGTGCACTGCGGCGCCCGCCGGCGCGCGGATGAAAATGCCCTTCCATACCGGGGCGCCCGTCTGCGGGTGTCCGGCGTCGTCGAGGCGCGGCGCGCCGAAGCGGGAGACGATCGCACCCGCCACGGGCAGCAGAAGTTGCCCGCGCAGGCGGGAAAACGCGGCGCTGCGGGGCGGTTCGAAATGTTCCAGTGCGGCAAGATTCTCCACCGGCCGGCCACCGTGCGGGCCGGTGGTCCGTGCGGAACGGCGGTGGCGGCCGGCCAGGATCCGGCCGAGCCGGTCGATCAGATGGGCAAGACGGGCATCGTCGCGTTCCAGGTTTGCCACGGAGCGGCGTTGCATCGAAATCTGTTTCGCAAGCTTTGCCAGCACGACGCGGCGGGTTTTCTCTTCCTCGAGCAGGCGAGCCCGACTGGCGCGCTCGTCATCGGCGATTCGTTGCAACTCCGCGTTGCGGGCACGCGATTCTCCTTCCAAGTCGGCGAGATCGGAGCGCCGACTGCGCAGATCCCGGATCCGTTGGGTCTGGCGGCGAATCAAATCATCCAGATAGGCGCGGTCGCTCATGTCGACCCAGCTTTGCGCCGGGTCGATCGCGAGTTCCAGGGCGGGCAGTTGGGAGAGCGCAAATGCCTCCCGCGTGCTGACGGCCAAGCCGGCTTCATGGGCGCTTTGCGCCGCAGCAAGGAGGGCCTCCCGTTTTTGCAGATCGGAGATCTTGCGTTCCGTTGTCAGCCGTTGTATCGCCAATCGATGTAGTTGTCGATTGGTCTTGGAGATTGCGCGTTCTGCGGCGGCCAATGCGTCCGAGGCTTCGGCATGGGCCGCTTCGGATTTCGCCAACGAGCGCTTGAGCCGCAGCAGTCGGGCTTTGACGCCGCGTTCCTGCGCCCGCAGCACGCGCTGCTGGTGGGCGGAACCGGTGTGCGCGAACCCCGGCGTCGGCGCGGCGGCGCCGGCCAAGCTCAGCACGAGAAAAATTGAGGCGATGCGCCGAGGGCCGGGGTTCAAGATCGGGAACCGATGCGATTCCTCCGCCGCGCGCCGCAGATCAGGGCTTGGCGGCCACCTTTCCTTGCGCCGCTACGGCGGCTGCGGCGCGCGCGACCTGCTCCGGATCGCCGAGGTAATAGTGGCGCAGCGGCCGCATGGCTTCGTCGAACTCGTACACCAGCGGCTGGCCGGTTGGAATGTTGAGGTCGATGATGTCCTCGTCCGAAACGCCGTCGATGTGTTTGATGAGCGCACGCAGCGAATTGCCGTGTGCGACGACGAGGGCTTTGCGGCCACGTTGCACCGCCGGCGCGATCGAGTCGTTCCAGAACGGGACGACGCGGGCGACGGTGTCTCGCAGGCATTCCGTGCGCGGAATCTGGTCCGGCGCGAGGTTGTGGTAGCGCGGGTCGTTACCCGACCAACGCGGGTCGGACGGATCCAGGGGGTCGGGCGCCACGGCGTATGCCCGCCGCCACTGCAGCACCTGCGCCTCGCCGAATTTCGCCGCGGTCTGCGCCTTGTCCAGCCCTTGCAGCGCGCCGTAGTGGCGTTCGTTGAGGCGCCAGCTGTGGACCACGGGAATCCACATTTCGTCGAGGGCGTCCTGCGCGAGCCAAAGCGTGCGGATTGCACGCCGGAGAACCGACGTATAGGCGAGATCGAAGGAGTATCCTTCGCGCCGCAGCAGCGCCCCTGCCGCGCGCGCTTCGGCAACGCCGGTGTCGGTCAGATCGACATCGGTCCATCCGGTGAATCGGTTTTCCCGGTTCCAGGCGCTTTCGCCGTGGCGTAGCAATACCAGCTTATACATGCTCATCGGTCCAGGATACGCGGCGGAGCGCCACGAAGATCGGTCCAGTAGGGGTTCAAAAACGAGGGAAATCCCCGTCATTCTATAATCCCGGCTCATTCTATGAAATTCATCCTCGACAATCTTTCGTTGGTCCTGGCCGTGCTCGTGAGCGGAGGGATGTTGCTGTGGCCGCTGATGCGCGCGCGCGCCGGCGGCCCTACCATCGACACGCTCGAGGCGACCAAGCTCCTGAACTCGCGGGAGGTGCAGGTCGTCGATTGTCGGACCGCCGCGGAGTTCTCCGGCGGGTCGCTGGCCCATGCCCGCAATCTGCCGGTGACGGACATCGGCCGGCACGCGGACGAACTACGCAAGGACGTGCCGGTCCTGCTCGTCTGCGAGCACGGGCGACGGTCTTCCATCGCCTCCGTCAAGCTCCGTTCCGCCGGGCTGAAGGAGGTTTACATCCTCGGCGGCGGCATGCAGGCGTGGCGTGCCGCCGGCTTGCCGGTTTCCAAATGAGAAAGTGTCCGCGATGACGACGACCGCCTCGGTCCGCATGTATTGCACGGCGGTGTGCCCGTATTGCGTCCGGGCGGAGGCCCTGCTCGGCCAGCGCGGGGTCGCGTCGATCGAGAAGTTGCGGGTGGACCTCGATCCGCAATTGCGCGATGAAATGATCGCGCGTACCGGGCGGCGCAGCGTGCCGCAGATCTTCATCGGCGAGCACCACGTCGGCGGCTACGACGACCTGGCGGCACTCGATCGTGCCGGCAAGCTGATGCCGCTACTGAATCCCAACCCCTAGGAACCGCCCACCATGACCGAATCCAATTCTCATGCTCTACCCGATGGGCAGGACCAGACGCCCGCCTTCCAGCTCCAGCGTGTGTATCTCAAGGACGTGTCGCTGGAGATGCCCAACGCGCCGCGGATCTTCCTGGAGTCGGGTGCGCCCGAACTCGACGTGCAGATGGACATGTCCGACCAGGACATCGGCGGTGGCATGGTCGAGGTGATCGTACGCGTGACCGTCACGGCGCAGCTCGGCGGCAAGACGCTGTTTCTCGTCGAGGCCAAGCAGGCCGGGATCTTCGAGTTGCGTGGGATCCCCGAGCCGCAGCGATCCGCCGTCCTCGGCATCGTTTGTCCAGGGATCGTCTACCCGTACCTGCGCGCCAACGTCGCCGACCTGATCACCCGCACGGGCATGCCGCCCGTCCATCTGGCGGAGATCAATTTCGAGGTGATGTATCACCAGAAGGAAGCTGCGAAAAACGCCGACAACGCTTCCGGACTGATCATTCCCCCGCAATCGCAGACGCGGCAGTAAGGTTCGCCCCACCGGCCGGTGTCGCCGACGCGGAATGTCGGGCTGCTCGACATCCGGCCACGCGAGAGATTTCGGGGGGTCCGTGCGGATTACGGTATTGGGTGCCGGAGCGTGGGGAACCGCGTTGGCCGGCGTGCTCGCCGCGCGCGAGGAAGTTTTCCTCTGGGCGCGTGATCCTGTCCAGGCTGCGACGATCGCGGCGACTCGTCGCAACGAGCGCTATCTTCCCGGCATCGCGCTGCCGGACGGCGTCACCGTCTCGTCGGATCTCGACACGGCGCTGGCCCATTCCCGACTGGTCTTGCTGGCGGTGCCGGTGGCGGCCCTGCGCCCGCTCGCAGGCGCGTTGCGCGCGCGCAGATGGGTCGGGCCGGTCGTCTGGCTCAGCAAGGGTTTGGAACGGGACACGCATCTGCTGGCACATCAGATCATGGCGGCCGAGTTGCCCGGTGTTCCCGTCGGCCCGCTCTCAGGACCGAGCTTTGCCCAAGAGGTGGCGCGGGGATTGCCCACGGCCTTGGTGGTGGCCGGCGACGCGGGCCTCAGCGCGGTCACGACAGCAGCCTTGCATGGTGGCAATCTGCGCATTTATTCCAGCGACGATGTCATCGGCGTCGAGGTTGGCGGTGCGGTCAAGAACGTGCTGGCGATCGCTGCCGGAATCGCGGATGCGCTCGAACTCGGGACGAATGCGCGCGCGGCGCTGGTGACGCGCGGACTGGCCGAAACCCGTCGCTTCGGCGCGGCGCTCGGAGCACAGGCCGAGACCTTCATGGGGCTGGCGGGCCTCGGCGATCTGGTTTTGACCTGCACGGGAGATCTGTCGCGCAACCGGCGCGTCGGCCTTGCGCTCGGCCGCGGTGCGGATCTCGCGACCACCCTGCGGGAGCTCGGCCACGTTGCCGAGGGCGTGTGGTCTGCCCCCGCGATCGTTGCCCGGGCTCGTGCCGCGTCCGTCGAGATGCCGATCTGCGAAGCCGTTTGCGCGGTGCTCGCGGGCGGGGTTTCGCCCGGCATGGCGGTAGAGCGGTTGCTTGCCCGTGATCCGCGTATGGAGCGGCAGTGATCCATGTCGCCGCAGCACGGGCGCCATGCTGCGTGCCGGGGTACGTCACGCTGTGCATCGCGCTGTGCATGGTGTACCGTGCCGGTTCCAGGCTCTGCTGAACTTCCTCCGCCTGCCGGCGTCGAATGGGTCTCCCGACGCGCCCACGGCTTTCTTCGCGTCTACTACGTCTGCCCATGAACATTCCTCGCCGCTTCGCCATCGTTGCAGCCGCCGTCGGTATCGGTGCCGGTGCGCTTCTGTCTTCCTTCATCACCTCGCAGTGGCGCAGCACCATGCATCGCCAACCACTGGTCATGCCGGCGGGCCAGAAACTGGAATCGGCGCAGCTCGAACGGCTTTCCCTGTTGCCGCCGTTCCAACTCCAACGGCAGGGGGGGCCGTTCACCCCGGCATATCTGCGCGGTCGTTGGTCCTTCGTCTACTTCGGATACACCAACTGCCCCGAATCCTGCCCGACGACCCTCTCGATGCTTCGGCAAGTGCAAACCGCACTACGCAAGCAAGGACTCACTCCGCCGAGAATCGTGTTCATCTCGGTGGATCCGCGCCGCGATACTCCGCAACTGCTCGCTCGCTACGTAGCGAATTTCGGCAACGACACGCTCGCCGCGACGGGAGACGATGATGCGCTGCACGAGCTGACGCCGTTTTTCGGCGTGAATTACCAGCGCAACGACAGCCGGGACAAGCTCCACTATTCGGTGGACCATTCCGCCCTGGTGTTTCTCGTCACACCCGACGACCGCTGGCTCGCCACCTTCCCGCCGATCGCCGACACGCCCGAGGTGACGCACGATACCGCGGCGATGATGCGGGTGCGGTGGGATTGACCCGGGCCGTCATTGCGAGGGCGAGGCCCGAAGCGATCCAATGCGTCGTATGGACGCCGTGGCCGCTGCTCGTTTGCGCGGCAGACCGATTGCGGGACGGCGGGATGCGCCGCTACGCCGGCGCCGCCTCGTACCCCTCCTCCCTCACTGCGGCAATGAGCGCCTCGGACGCGGCATTCCCATGCACCACCGCGCCCCCCGGCCGCAGCGTCACCTCGGCGCGCTCCACGCCCGGAACGCGCTCCAGCGCCTTGGTCACCGCGCGAACGCAGTGCTCGCAGGTCATGCCGGTGATTGCCAGTTTGATGTCGTTCATCGACCACTCCAAAAAAGAATGCCCTACGCGCGTTCGACCCGGAACGCCTGCAGCCGTTTCAGCCGCAGGCTGTTGCTGAGGACGAAGATCGAGGACAGTCCCATCGCCACCCCGGCCAGCATCGGATTCATGCGGACGCCCAGCGGCGCTGCCACCCCGGCGGCGATGGGAATCAGCAGGATGTTGTAGAAAAACGCCCAGAACAGATTGCCGCGAATGTTGGCCAAGGTGCGTCGGGCCGCGGTCAGCGCCGTGACCACTTCGCTCAACTGGCCGCGGGTCAGCGTCACGTCGGCGGCTTCGATCGCGATGTCGGTTCCGGTTGCCAGGGCGATGCCGACATCGGCTCGGGCGAGCGCCGGCGCATCGTTGATGCCGTCGCCCACGAATGCGACCCGACGCCCCGCCCGCTGCAGTTCCGCGACGACGCCCGCCTTATCCTGCGGCAGCACCTCGGCATGCACGACGTCGATGCCGAGCTGTGCGGCAATGGCTTCGGCGGTACCGCGGGCGTCGCCGGTGACCATCGCCACCGCCACGCCGTCGCGCTGCAGCGCCCGCACCACCGCATGCGCCTCCGGTTTCACCGGATCGGCGATGGCGAGCAGCCCGATGGCCGTGCTGTCGGACGCGACGTACACCACCGTGCGCCCGGCCCCTTCGAGCGCTGCCGCGCCGCCCGCGAGCGCGGCGGTGGCGACGCCTTCCTGCTCCAGGAACCGCTGGGTCCCGACGCGCACCGGCCGTCCGGCGACGTGCCCGGCGATGCCGTGGCCGGCGACGGCGCGGAAATCGTCGACCGGTTGGATCGCTAGGCCGCGTTCCCGGGCGGCGGCGAGAATCGCCCGCCCCAGCGGATGCTCGGAGGCCGACTCCAGCGCCGCGGCGAGGCGCAGCGCCTCCTCCGACGCGGGACCGGCCGTCGCAACCAGCGCGGGCCGGCCTTGCGTGAGGGTGCCGGTCTTGTCGAACAGCACGGTGTCGATCTTCGAGAGCGTCTCGAGCGCCTCGCCTTTGCGAAACAGCACGCCCAGTTCCGCCGCGCGGCCGGTCCCGACCATGATCGCCGCCGGCGTGGCGAGCCCCATGGCGCACGGGCAGGCGACCACCAGTACGGACACCGCTGCCACCAGTGCGATGCTCACGTTGCCCGCGACCGCGAGCCAGAACGCGAACGCCGTCAGCGCGATCAGGATGACCGCCGGTGTGAAGACCCCCACCACGCGGTCGGCGACCCCTTGGATCGGCAGCTTGCCGGTCTGGGCGCTTTCCACCAGATTGATGATCTGCGCCAGTACGGTGCTGCGGCCCACCGACGTCGCCTCGACGATCAGCCTCCCGTCCTGGTTCACGGTGCCGGCGACCACCCGGTCGCCCGATTCCTTCGCCACCGGCAGCGGCTCGCCCGTCAGCATGGATTCGTTCACATGCGCGCGTCCCGCCGCCACGCGGCCGTCCACCGGCATGCGCTCGCCCGGTCGTACCACCACGCGGTCACCGACCTGCAGTCGCGCGATCGGCAGCTCTTGTTCGGTGCCGTCGGTATCCAGGCGGCGAGCCGTCTTCGCCTGCAACCCCGCCAGCTCGCGGATCGCCGCCGAGCTGCGGCCCTTCGCCAGCTCTTCGAGGTACTTGCCGGCCAGCACCGCGGCCACCACCACTGCGGCGGAGTCGAAATAGACGTGGCGTGCGTCGGGCGGAATCCATCCCGGCGCGAGAAGCACGAGCGCGCTGTAGCCCCACGCGGCACCGGTTCCCGTCGCGACCAACGAATTCATGTCCGGCGATGCGTGGCGGTAGGCGATCAGGCCGGGCCGAAAGAAGCGCCGCCCCGGGCCGAACAGCACCACGGTGGCGAGCACCATCTGAACCCACTCCCAGAAGTGCGCAACCGGGCTCGTCCGATCCAGCATCCGCTGCCAGGCGGGCACGAACGCCGAGCCCATCGCCAGCGCCAGGATCGGCAAGGCTAGGCCGGCCGCCAGCAGGACGTCCCGGCCTAGCGCGCGCAGTGCGCCCTGCCGGTGCGCCCCGCCATCGCCTTCCTGCTCGAGTGGTCGGGCCGCATATCCTGCGTCCGCGACCGCATCCAGCAGGGTCTGCAGGTCGACCGTCGTGGGTACGTAGCGGACATGCGCACGTTCGGTGGCGAGATTGACCGTCGCCTCGAGCACGCCGGTCTGGCGACGCAGCGCGCGTTCGACGCGGGCGCTGCAGGATGCGCAGGTCATGCCCTCGATGCCGAGGGTCAGGTCGGCGGGCGTAGCAGCGGACTCCATGAATCGACGGTACGGTGGTGGGGCCTGGGACGGACTCGGCCCACTCTACACCCGAACTGGCGCGCGAATGCGTCAAGACCCGCGGAGATCGCAGCCCGCGAACCCGTTCTGCCGCCAGGCTTCGAATACTGCCACCGCGACCGCATTGGACAGGTTCAAGCTACGGTTGCCGGGCCGCATCGGTAGCGTGAGGCAGCGTTCGGGCGCGACCGACGCCAGCACCGCATCCGGCAGCCCGGCGGTTTCCGAGCCGAACAATAGCCAGTCTCCGGGTCGGAACGTCGCGGTGTCGTAGCGGACCGCTCCGCGTGCGCTGAACGCGAAAATCCGCTCAGGATCGGGTGCGCACTCGGCGCGCCACGACGTAAGGTCCGCATGGACGCGCACGGACGCGAATTCGTGATAGTCCAAGCCCGCGCGGCGCATCTTGGCATGGTCGATCGGGAACCCCAGCGGTTCGATGAGATGGAGTCGGGCGCCGGTATTCGCACACAGCCGGATGACGTTGCCGGTGTTGGGTGGAATCTGCGGGTTGACGAGGACGACATGGATCATGGCGAGCGATTATCCGGCGATTCCAACCCTAGGCCGGCGCCGATCGGCATAGAATCAGCCGCGGCGTTGCGTCATCGCCGCTCCAGACGATGGCGTTCTGCTCCAGGCGGATCGCCATCGCCCTGGCGGTATCGAGGTCGAGTCCGTAGATCAGGAAACTCTCCTCGCCCGGCCAGGCGGCGGTCGGATGCGATCCCATTCCGGGCACGAATGCTCGGCGCGATCGGATCAGTTCCTCGGCCAGCCGCCGTTGTCGCGCCGCGTTGGCGGCCGGCTCGAGGCGTTGGCTGAACGGATTCCAGGCCGTCACGAAGGCGCTGCAGCGAACGTTCCGACGATGCTGGGCGCGCCGCAGCGGCGCGCTGAACCGATCGATGCGCAAGGAAAACGGCGGGTCGTCGAATACGCGATATTCGGTCTCCCGATATGCCTGGACGGTGCGCGGATCGATCGCGGCAGGCGAAACCAAGCAGACTCCCGAGGTCGTTTTGCAATGCGGTGCGAATGCCCGCATTATGCAAGGATCGATCCGGGTCGTGCGCGACCCCGCCACCATTTCGCACCATGTCGCATTCCGATCTCGCCGCCGGGGCCGCACGCACCGGCATGGGCTTCAAAGAATTCGTCGCCTTCATTGCCGCGGTGATGGCGACCAATGCCCTCGCCATCGACACCATGCTACCGGCGTTGCCGCGCATCGGCCGAGCGCTGCACATCGTCCACGAAAATGATCGCCAGTGGATCGTCACGGCGTACCTGCTGGGCTTCGGCATGGCGCAACTCGTGTATGGCACGCTGGCCGACCGCTACGGCCGACGGCCGGTGCTGTTCGGCGCGCTTGCGCTCTACGCATCGTTCAGCGTTTTCGCCGGCATGGCCGATTCCTTGCGGACGATGTTGATCGCACGGGGGCTGGAGGGAATCGGCGCGGCCGGAACGCGCGTGCTCGCCGTGTCGATCGTGCGTGACCGCTATGCGGGCCGGCAAATGGCGCGCGTGATGTCGCTCGCATTCCTGGTTTTTTTCGCGGTTCCGGTCGCGGCGCCGTCGATCGGGCAACTCGTCATGCTGATCGAACCGTGGCGCGCGGTCTTTCATCTGCTTGCGCTGTTCGGGGTCGCCGTTGCCGCGTGGGGGGCTTTGCGTCTACCGGAAACCTTGCACGAATCGGATCGATTGCGCATCGACATGGCACGCATCGGCGCGGCCTTGCGGGAATGCATATCGGATCGCAAGGCCGTCGGATACACCTTCGCGCAGGCCGTCTTGTTCGGCGGCCTGCTGGGATACATCAACGCCGCGCAGCAGATCTTCACTGACGTCTATCATGTGCCGTCGCGATTCCCGATTCTCTTCGGCTGCACCGCGGCATTCCTGGCGGCGGCG
The DNA here is from genome assembly GCA_021825945.1 of Pseudomonadota bacterium. Taxonomy (GTDB): domain Bacteria; phylum Pseudomonadota; class Gammaproteobacteria; order Burkholderiales; family Burkholderiaceae_F; genus GJ-E10. The sequence continues at coordinate 145,831 of JAKAFN010000002.1, read as the reverse complement.
TCGCTGCTCAACGCGCGCATCGTCGGGCGGGTCGGCATGCACCGTGTTTCGCACGCGGCGCTGTTCGGATATGTCGCGATTGCGGCATCGCATGTTGCGATCTCCGGTCTGGGCGCTGATACCCTGTGGGTGTTCGCCGGGACGCAGGCTTCGATCCTGTTCTGCATCGGCTTGATCGGACCCAATTTCGGCGCGCTTGCCATGGAATCCATGGGGCATGTCGCCGGCACGGCATCGTCGCTGCAGGGTTTCGTCACCTCGGTCGGCGGCGCGTTGGTGGGATTCGCGATCGGTCAGCAATTCGACGGCACGACCTTGCCGATCTGCATCGGCTATCTCGTCGTGGCGCTCTCGGCGCTGGGGATCGTGGTCGCAACGGAACGCGGCCGGTTGTTCCATCCGACCGAGTCGGCCGCCACGGTTGTCGACGTGCCGTAAGATTCTCCCGACACGAGCGCACCGGGTTTGGCGGGATCGCGAGCAATCGATGAGAATCGGCGTCGTCGGCGGCGGCATCAACGGCCTGTGTTGCGCGTGGGAGTTGGCGCGACGGGGCCACGCCGTGCGCCTGTTCGAGCGCGATCGTCTGATGCAGGCCACGAGCCAAGCCTCATCCAAACTCCTGCACGGGGGGCTGCGCTATATCGAGAAGGGTGAATTCCGTCTGGTGCGCGAGGCGCTGCACGAGCGCGATGCCTGGTTGCGGCGTGCACCCGAACTGGCCCATCCGTTGCGCTTGGTGGTGCCGCAATACGCCGGCGGTCGGCGGGGGCGCCTGACGATCGGCTTGGGCCTATGGATCTATGACCGGCTCGCTGGCGACAGCGCGCTTCCCGGACACCGGCACGTATGCGGCTCGGACCTGTTGCGGCGCGTGCCGGGCTTGCGCCGGGACGGGTTGCGGGGAGGGTACGAGTTTTCCGACGCCCAGATGGATGATTACCGGCTCGGGCTGTGGGTCGCCGAACAGGCGAGGCAAGCGGGAGTTCGGATCGGCGAGGGTGAGGAGGTGATCCGTTGCGACGAGGACGGCGGCGCCCATACCGCAGCCGATGCGTATCGGTTCGATCGGATACTCAATGTCACCGGCCCCTGGGCGGAAGCGCTGCTCCACCGCAGCGGGTTGACCGCGCCGGTTCGTCTCGACTTGGTCCGGGGCAGCCACCTGATTCTCGAGCGCAGGTGCGAGCAGGCGCTTCTCCTGGAGGTTCCGGGCGAGAAACGGATCTTCTTCGTGCTGCCGTGGCAGGGACACACCCTGGTCGGCACCACCGAAGTGCGCCAGCGTCTCGACGAAGCGATCTCGCCCAGCGTCGAGGAAGAGCGCGATCTGCTGCGGGCGTACGGCCACTATTTCCCGACGGAGACGCCCGTGGTGGTGGGCCGCTTCGCGGGTGTGCGGCCTCTCCTCGCCGGTGCCGCCAACCCGAGTGATGCGAGCCGGGACTCCGTCATTCACCGCAGCGGCCGCCTGATCACGGTCTTCGGCGGCAAGTGGACCACTGCCATGGCTTTGGCGCGCCGGGTTGCGGGCATGGTGTGCTGAACCGCAGGCAGCGCTGCGCGGGGGCATTGCCGCCCGATTCGGTTAACGTGAAACAATCGTCATTGCGAGGGCGAAGCCCGAAGCAATCCAGCCGGTTCTGGATTGCCACGGCCCCGCGGGCCTTGCGATGACGGTTGCCGTTTTCTCGATTGGAGCGGCGCACATCGCCATGACCGTTGACCTTGCAACCCGAGTTTCCGCCTCGCCGGCATGCCTGCGCGAGCCGGCCCGATCCAGGACGGGGTCGTGCAGGGCCTCCGGGCCGAGTCCTGGCGTGGAGTACATCCTGGTGAGGAGTAACGATGTCGTCCTTTCGGCTTGCCATATTGGTGATCGGGCTCGTGGTCATTCTGCTGCCCGTCCTTTTCCTGGCCGTTTCGGCTTGGGATTCGCTGCGATCGAAATGGAGCGCAAGGGATGATGGGAAGTGACCGAACTGCCATCCCGCGGAACCGAAATCGAATGGGAACGAATCCTTCGCCAGTCCTCGGTTCGCAGCGGTCGGCGTGATCGGCGCAGTGCTGCTGCAGGCCGCATCGGCCGGGCGCCATGCAGGATGGTAGGCCGGAATGCCGGCGGTCGTGGCCCGTCCCGTGCTTTTCTGGCCAGGGCGCGCCGGAGGCAACCCGTCGATATCTCCTCCTATCTTCACGACTCGTCGGCGGGTGACTCTCCATTCGCCAGCGCCGTGTCGACCGCTTGCGGCGCGATCCGCTTGGTCGGTTTGATGCCGAGGTCTCGCAGCATTTCTGCCTGACGGATCGCGTTGCCGCGGCCGGAACCGAGTTTCCGCTCCGCATCGGCGTAGGCGCTCTGCGCGGCGGCGAGGCGGGTGCCGACGAGGCGCAGGTCGTCGACGAACCCCGCCAGCTTGTCGTACAGCTCCGCGCCGCGCCGGGCGATCTCCTGCGCGTTGCGGCTCTGTTGTTCCTGCCGCCAGAGATGCGCGACGGTACGCACGACGAACAGGAGGGTGGACGGACTCACCAGCAGCACGTTGCGCTGCCATGCGTCCAGGAAGAGTTCCGTATCGGCACCCACGGCGAGCAGGAACGCGGGTTCGATCGGGACGAACATCAGCACGAAATCGACGCCGTCCGCGCCGTAGAGCAACTGATAGTCCTTCCCCGCGAGGCTGCGCAGGTGACCGCGCACGGAATCGAGGTGTTCGGCGACCGCCGCCTTGCGCTCCACGTCGGTTTCCGCGGCGGTGTACCGATCGTATGCCACCAGGGAAACCTTCGCGTCGACCACGAGCTTGCGGCCACCCGGCAGTTCGATCACGACGTCGGGCTGCAGGCGCCGGCCGTCGGCCGCCACCTCGGAGACCTGCGCCGCGTATTCGAAGCCTTTGCGCAGGCCCGATGCTTCCAGCACGCGCTCCAGGATGTATTCGCCCCAGGCCCCCTGCGTCTTCGACGACCCCTTGAGGGCGGACGTCAGATTCTTCGCATCGGTGCTCAGCGTCTGGTTGAGCGCCAGGAGGTGGCGCAATTGTTCGGCCAGAGCGCTGCGGTCCTTGCCTTCCTGGATGTAGACCTCCTCGACCTTGGATTGGAATTCGCCGATTCGCGCCCGCAGGGGGTCGAGCAATTGTGCGAGATTGACCCGGTTCTGCTCCGCGAACCGGGTCGATTTCTCTTCGAGGATGTCGTTGGCCAGCGCCTTGAATTGATGACTCAGCGCTTCCTTCGCTTCCGCGAGCAGTTGCAGTTTCTCCGCGGCGCTGCGCCGTTCGGCGTCGAGCAGGACCTGCAGTGCCTTGCGCTCGCCTTCGAGCGTCGCGCGCTCGCGGCCGGCGTGGTCCAGTTGCTCGCGCCATCGCGCAGACTCCGCCTTGGCGGCGCGAATCTGTGATTCCGCGGCGCGCCATGTCGCAAAACCACCGACCGCGAATCCGATCAGACCCGCGGTCAACCCTGTTGTCAGTTCGCTGGTTCCGAATGTCATATGCACGGAAACTCCTGGGCCGGGGATGCCCAAATCAGTCCGATCCGGATCGTAAACGAGCCGTCCTCCTCGTATCCCAGGGCTTGCCGGACCTCGGCCGGGGCTTCGGCCTGCAGGCGGCGGATCATCGCGATGGCGTCCGGCGGCGTGCGCATGCGTTCGACCCAGGAGGCGAACTCCAGGCGCAAGGGCCAACGCTCGTGGACGTTCACGGTGAAGCCAGCCGCCTTCATCATGATTTGCCATTGGCACGGCGAGTGGCTGCGCACGTGCGAGCGGTCACGCAGCAGTTCGATCGTTTGCAGATGGGTATCCGCGAGCGGGTCGTCCTCGCCCTCCGTGTCGATCATCAACAGATGGCCGCCCGGTTTCAGGACGCGCCGCATTTCCCGCAACACGGCCTCGATCCGTCGCCAGTGATGCGCGCTCTGGCGGGAGCAGACGAGGTCGAAGGATTCGTCGGCAAACGGCAGGCGGTCGCCCGTGCCTTCCACGGCTTCGATCTGCGGCAGACGCCGCGCCGCCGCCGCGTCGCGCACGACCGCCAGCATGCCGGGCGCCGGATCGAGCGCCACGACCCGGGCAAAGTCGGGCGCGATCGCGAAGCTCAGGTGCCCGGCGCCGCAGCCCACGTCGAGGGCTGCGGCCGTCGTGGTTCGCCCGGTTGCGTGTCGCGCCAGTTCCTGCGCCCGGACGAGGTCCGGGCCCTGTGCATGGACCGCGCTGGTCAGATAGGCGCGCGCCTGCGCGTCGAATTGGGCCAATACCGTTTGTTCATGCGTCGACATGGGATTGCTCCTTTCCCCGCGTGTTTCGCGATGGGTGGATCTCGAACCGGTGCCGCAGCGTCTCGTAACCGATCCCGACGCGGGCATCGAAGAAGCGCAGCTTCCGTGCTGGACTCATCGGCTCGAACAGCGCCGGGTTGCCGTCGCGCAGGTCGGTGGAAAGCCGGATCGGCGCCCGGCGTGAGCCGCGTGCGAACCAGGACGGATTGGATGCGCGTACCCCCTGCGATGCTCCGGTGGCGGAGCGCCGTTGCGTGGCCGGGGTCAGGGGGGAAATCAGAACGTCGCGGGGACGTCGTGGCGCGCAGGCAGACCCCGGCCCAGCGCTAGTCGGGCCGGCAGCAGGGTGCAACGCGGGTCGCGGGGGCAGGGCGCACGGGAAATCACGGCCAAAGCGTATGCGAATGCGCGGAATCGGTCAATTGCTCCCGTGGTTTGCGGCGCGACGCCGGCCAACCGGCTATCCTGCTGCCGCCATGGATCCCGTTGCCCATCTTCCTCACGCCGCCGGTGTCGCGCTCACCGTCGCGCAGCATGCGCTGACCGTGCTCTCCGGGAGCGCGGTCGGCTTTACCCTCGGCATCATCGGTGGGGGTGGGTCGATACTCGCCGTGCCGCTCCTGCTATACCTGGTCGGGTACCCGGATCCGCATGTGGTGATCGGCACCACCGCGTTTGCCGTCTCGATGAACGCCTATGTCAATCTGGCGCTGCATGCGCGTGCCGGCAACGTGCGATGGCGGCAGGGCACCTTGTTCGCGGTGGTCGGCGCGGTGATGGCCTTCGTCGGTTCCAGCATCGGCAAGGCCGTCGACGGACGGCGCCTGCTGTTCCTGTTCGGCCTGTTGATGCTCGCGATCGCCGTCCTGATGGTTCGCCAGCGCGCCGTCGCCGCGATGCTGGAGAAAGGGCGGGCGCAGTGCGACGAAGGTCTGTGCGCCGTCCGCCTCGCCGGTTCGGCAGCCCTGGCCGGCCTGTTTTCGGGGTTTTTCGGAATCGGGGGCGGATTCCTGATCGTTCCCGGCCTGGCGCTGCCTACGGGGATGCCCATGGTTACGGCGATCGGAACGTCGTTGATCTCGGTCGGCACGTTCGGCCTGACCACGGCGCTGAACTATGCCCGCTCGGGCATGCTGGACTGGCGGGTGGCCCTGCAGTTCATTGCCGGCGGCATCGTCGGCGGCTGGGCCGGGACCCGCGCCGCCACCCGATTCGGACGCAGCGGCAAGGACACCCTGAACTGGATCTTTGCCGGGATCGTCGTCGTGGTCGCGTCGTACATGCTGTACAAGAACATACCTTAGGAACCTGCGCGGCAGAAAGGAGAACGGCGGCGCATCCCGCCGGATCGTTCGATCTCGCTTGCAAGGGTCAGACGACGCGCCTGCGGAACAGCCATCCGGCCGCCGATAAGGTGACGACGCCGATCGCGGCCATCGGCCAGAACTGCGGCGCGAGTTCGCCAAATCCGGCGCCCTCGAGGAAGACGCTGCGTACGACGATCAGAAAGTATCGCATCGGATTGATCCAGGTGATGTTCTGGATCCACGTCGGCATGTTGGCGATGGGCGTCGCAAACCCGGAGAGGATCACCGAGGGGACGATGAACAGGAACGCACCAAGCAGCGCTTGCTGTTGGGTCGCGGAGAGCGCCGAGATCGCCAGGCCCATACCGGTGACGGCCAGGACGAACAACAGCAATCCAACGTAGAGCGGCAGCAGGTGCCCTCGTAACGGCACATGAAACCAGAATACGGCGGCCGTGATGATCAGGGTTGCCTCGATCGTACCGATGAGGACGCCAGGCAGCCCTTTCCCGAGCAGGATGTCGATTTGTCGCAGCGGGGTGACGAGCAACTGGTCAAAGGTTCCCATCTCGCGTTCGCGCGCCACCGACAGGCCGACCACCAGCAGCGTCACCACCATGGTGAGCAAGGCGACGATGCCCGGAACGATGAACCAGCGGGAGGTCAGCGTCGGGTTGTAGCGCGTTCGGATGTTGAGCACGGCCGGGAGGGGTTGTCCGGCGTGGTCGGCAGACCAAGCGAGCGAGAAATCGTTGAGGATCGTATTGGCGTAACTCTCGATCAGGAGCGCGGTGTTCGAGTTGCGGCCGTCGACGATCACCTGCAGACGCGCGGGCCGGTGAACCAGCAGATCGCGCGTGAAATTCGAATCGACCACCAGAACCATCTGGACCCGGCGTTCGTCGATGATCTGGTCGATCGGCTCATCGTTTCGCAGGACCTTTTCGACCCGGAAGGCGGGCGATCCCGCGAACCGTGCGATCAGATCGCGTGATGGTTGGCTGTGATCCTTGTCGAGGATGGCGATCGGCACATGATTGATGTCGAAGCTCGCCGCGTAGCCGAAGACGAGAAGCTGCACCAGGGGCGGGCCGATGAGCACCGCGCGGCTGCGCGCATCGCGCAGCACCGCGAGCAATTCTTTTCGGATCAATGCGAGAACTTGCCGCCACATGTTGTTCAGTCCAGCCGCTTTCGCGCGCTCGCGCGCACCAGAACCAGGAAAATCGTCGCCATGATTCCCAGCGCGATCGCGTTGGGAACGATCACCGGCCAGACATCGCCGGCGAGAAATACCGATTGCAGGATCGCGACGAAATAGCGTGCCGCGACGATGTGGGTCACGATTCGGATCGGTTGCGGCATGCTGTGGATGTCGAAGACGAATCCGGAGAGGATGAACGCCGGCAGGAAGGTCGTGATGATGGCGATCTGTCCGGCGACGAACTGGTTTCGGGCGAAGCTGGAAATCAGCAATCCCATGCCGAGGGCGGCGATCATGAACAGAGCCGAGGTCGCGGTGAGTACGAGCATCGACCCATTGAGCGGAACATGGAACAGGAACACCGCCATCGCGACCGATGCCGCCATACCGCCCATGCCCAGGATGAAGTAGGGAATTAGTTTGGCTAGCACGATCTCTCGCATGCGCACCCGGGTGACCATGAGTGCCTCCATCGTTCCCCGTTCCCACTCCCGCGCGATGACCAGGGCGGTAAGCAGTGCGCCGGTGAGCGTCATGATCATCGCGATCAAACCCGGAACGAGATAGTCCCGACTGCGCACCGCCGGATTGAACCGCACCTGGGGTTGGACGGCGAGCGGAAGCGTCATGGGCTTGCCGGCGTCACGCGCGCGCGCCGTGAGCCAGGTCAGCCAGACCTGTTGCACATATCCTTCGACGATCCGGGCGGTGTTGGCGTCGACGCCGTTGACGAGCACGCCGATCGGCGCCGCGCCGTATGAGTCGGCACGCCGGGTGAAGTCGGACCGCAGCCAGACGATGCCGTTGACCGTGTGCCGCGCCATCGCACGCTCGGCGTCGTGCATGGTGGCGTATTTTCGGGGCACGAAGTAAGGCGAATGTGCGAACGCCGCCGCGAAGCTGGCGGTGGTCGCATCGGGGGCCTCCGTCACCAGGGCCAGCGGGACATTGCGGGCGTCGAGCGAAACGCCATAGCCGAAAATCAGCAAAAGCACCGCGGGTAGAACGAAGGCGATCGCCAGAGACGATGGATCACGCCAGATCTGGATAAATTCCTTGCGCACCAGGGCGAGCAGGCGAACGACCGCGGGATTCATGCCGCCGCCGGCGCACCGGCCGCCTCGATGATGGAGATGAAGGCGTCTTCCATGGTCGGATCGGGGCGATCCGCCCGGCGTGCCGCCGCCTTGATCGCGTCCGGCGTCCCATCGGTCAGGACGCGGCCGTTCGCCATGATCACCAAGCGGTCGCAGTACTCCGCCTCTTCCATGAAGTGGGTGGTTATGAGAACCGTCACGCCGGAATCCGCGAGGGCGTTGATGCGCCGCCAGAATTCGCGCCGTGCCAGCGGGTCGACGCCCGATGTCGGTTCGTCGAGAAACAGGATGTCGGGTTCGTGCATCAGCGCACAGGCGAGCGCCAGCCGCTGCTTGTAGCCCAGGGGCAGGTCGCGCGCCGTGGCCTCGATCATGGGGCGCAGTTCGAATTCGTCGAGCGCCCAGTCGATCCGGACCTGTTGTCGCACACCGAGGAGGCGGTAGGCGCTGCTGAAGAATCGTAGGTTCTGCGCTACGGACAGATCGGCATAGAGCGAGAATTTTTGCGCCATGTAGCCGATCCGCGCGCGTGCCGTGGCAGCCGAGTGGCGCAGATCGAAGCCGGCGACACGTAGTGTCCCGTCCGACGGCGGGAGCAGGCCGCATATCATGCGGAAGGTGGTGGTTTTTCCGGCGCCGTTGGCCCCGAGCAATCCGAAGATCTCGCCTCGAGCGACCTGGAACGATACGTCGTCGACCGCGACGAAGGCGCCGAATCGGCGGGTGAGGTGTGCGACTTCGATGACGGCGGCCGCATTTTTTTCCGGCTTGCCGGCGGCGCCCAGCTCCGGATCGGGCCCAACGGGCGGCGCGCTTGCCGCGGGTGCCGCCGTGCCATGCTCGAGCGCGCGCAGCCGCGCGACGAAGCTATCCTCGAAGCGTGGGGCGGTTGGCACGAGGGCCAAGTCGCGGCCGTCTTGCAGGATCGTCGCGGTGTCGAGCGGATCGGTCGTGGCGGTCACCACCCGCACCCGGCTACCCTGGATCACGGCATCGATGACCCCCGGCGTTTGCGCCAGCCGTGCCTGGAGGGGACGGCGTGCCAGTGCCGCCGATGCGAAGTAACTTCGCCCGGCCATCTCCGCGGTGAATGCCGACGGCGGGCCGCTCCCCAGCAGGCGGCCCTCGTGCATCAGCAGCACTCGTCGGCATCGTTCGGCTTCGTCGAGGTAGGCGGTGCTGAAGAGAACCGTCATATGCAGTTCATTGGTCAGGCGGTCGATGATCTGCCACAACTCCCGCCGCGACACCGGGTCGACGCCGACCGTCGGTTCGTCGAGCAGCAACAGATCGGGTGGCTGGACCAAGGTGCACGCCAGACCGAGCTTCTGCTTCATGCCCCCCGAGAGGTGGCCGGCCGTTCTCGTGGCGAACGGACCGAGGCCGGTCATCGGCAGCAGATCGGCATAGCGTTCCTCGCGCGCTGCTCTGGGAACGCCCTGGAGGTCGGCATAGAGGTCCAGATTTTCCTGGACGGTCAGGTCCTCATAGAGACCGAAGCGCTGGGGCATGTAGCCCAAGTGCAGTTGGGCCGCTAGCGGATCCTGCGCCACATCAATACCGAGAATCGTGATTCGGCCGGTATCGGCGCGCAGCAGCCCGGCGATGAGTCGCATCAACGTGGTCTTGCCTGCGCCGTCGGGACCGATCAGCCCGGTTACCGCGCCGCGTTCGATGTCGGCGGTAACGCCGTCGACTGCGCGGATCTCGCGGGTGCCGGAGCGGAAGCTGCGACGGACGTCCGCAAGCTGCAGTGCCCAGTTGCTGTCAGGGTCGGCTTGCATCGGCAGGCCCGCATCCGGGCGCGGTGGGTGCCTGGTTCAAGTCGACGTGAACCGTCGCCGGCATACCCAGCCGCAGTTCATCGCGCGTGTTGCATACGTAGACGCGAAGCTGGTAGACGAGCGCCGTGCGCAGCTCCGGCGTTTCGACCGTTTTCGGCGTGAACTCCGAAGTCGGCGACAGATAGCCGAGCCAGCCGCGGTACACATGGCCGGGGTAGCTGTCGGTCGTGACGGTCGCGGCCATGCCGAGATGGATCTTGCCGAGATCGTTCTCGGGGACATAGGCCCGGATCCACAGCGGTTGGGTCAAGGCGATGGTGTACACCGGCGCGGCCGGCGAGGCCATGTCGCCGGGCTCCAGGATGCGGTTTTCCACGACGCCGTCGGCGGGTGCGTATAGGCGCGTGTCGGCGTATTCGCGTTCGGCCAGTGCGACGTTCGCCACGGCCGCTTGATAGGCGGTGCGTGCCGCATCGATGTCCTCGACGCGGGGGCCTTTCACCGCCAGGATGTAGGCTTGGCGCGCGGCCTCGAAATCGTTGCGCGAGGAGTCGAGCTGCGCGCGCGCGTTGTCTCGGTCTTCGGCCGAGGCAATTCCCTGGGGCATCAGGCGCAGCGTCCGTGCGTAGACGATCTTGTTCTTTTCATAGATCGCACGCAGCGCCGTCATTGTCGCTCTGGCTTGGACCACTTCTTCGGGACGCGAACCATGCAGAAGCTTGGTCAGCGTCGCCTTCAGGCTGCGTGCCTGCGCCTTTGCCTGGGCCAGGCGCGCCGCGTACCGCGTGTCGTCGAGGGTGGCGAGCAACTGCCCTTTTTTTATCGTCGTGCCTTCCACGACCTGCATCGCCGTGACCGCACCGCTGTCATTGAACGCCGGTTGAACTTCGCGGATATCGACATCGCCGTAGAAGACCATCGTGCCGTCATCGGCCGTGACGTGCAGATGTCGATACAGCAGCACCCCGCCGATCACCACTGCCGCGATTACGACCACCGCTCCCAAACGACGTCGTGCGATCATTTCTATCCTCTATCGGGTTGCCGAGCGGTTCGCGCCAGCGAGTTGCGCCGGGCCGTGCCGCCGCTCGCGGACGCACTGCGAGCATTCGGAAGAATCCGGGGTGGCGTCTTGCCGCCATCCGCCTCCCATCGCCACGAGCAGCCTTGCAGTATCGAGGTCGCGCTGCGATTGCGCGCCGGCGTAGCCGATTCGCGCTCGCTGCACGGCGCGTTCGGCTTCGATCAACGCCGGAACGGTGCCGCGGCCCGCGGCATAGCGCACACGCTGGAGCGATGCGGCCGCAGTCGCGGCGTCGAGTGCACGGCGCTCGGCGTCGGCGAGCGCGGCATCGTCGCGGAGCGCATGCAGGGTATCGGCAACTTGCCCGAATGCGGCCAGCACCGTCTGCCGATACACGGCCAGCGAGGCATGGAATGCGTCGACGGCCGCCCGGCGCTGCGCCTGGAGCGTTCCGCCCTGGAAGATCGGCACGACCAGGCCGCCGGCCAAGGTCCAGAAGATGCTGCGCGACGCACCCAGCGTCGTGGTCGCCAGGGCTGCGGTACCGATCGAGGCGGAAATCGGGAAACTCGGATACATCTGGGCGGTGGCGATTCCGATCGCGGCACTGCGCGCATGGAGTCGCGCCTGTGCCGCCAGGATGTCCGGGCGCTGCCGAACCAAGGTCGAGGGAAGGCTTACCGGTATTTCGGTCGGCAGCGTGAAGTCGTCGAGGTCGAACCGCGGCACGGACCACGCCGTGGGCGCCCGGCCAACCAGGACGGCGAGCGCGTCTTCGGCGGCGCTGCGCTGCGCGCGCAGCGGCGGCAGGGCGGCTCGGTCCTCGGCAAGTTGTGCCTGGGCGCTGAGTTCGTCGCCGCGGGTGGCACGCCCGGCGTCCCGCGCTTGCCGCACCAGCGCAAGATTCTTTCGGTCTTCGGCGACGATCTCCCGGGCGGCATCGATCTGCCGTCGCAATGCGGCGATCGTGAGCGCCTGCGTCGCCACACTTCCCGTCATGGTCAGGCGCGCCGCGGCAAGTTGATAACCCGCGTCGTCTGCGAGCGCCTGCTGCGCTTCGACGGTTCGTGCGGTGAGGCCGAAGGCGTCGGGCAGGAAACTTACCGTCGGTCCAAGCTGGTATAGATTGAAGATCGGAAGCCCCTGGCTTGCCGACGGCAACAAGCCCAGGGCGAAGGGCGGACCCTTTTGGCGCTCGGCCGAGGCCGCCAGACCGACTTGGGGATAGTAGCCGCCACGCGCCGCTGCGACCTCCTCCCGGGCTTGCGCCAAGGTTGCCCGCGCGGCGGCGAGGGTGGGGCTGGATGCAAGCGCGTCACGCTCGACGCGATCGAGCGTGGAGTTGTGAAACATTCGCCACCACTGCGCGGAAATCGGCTGACCTTCGACAAGGCGCTGGGTCGGTTCTCCTGCCCCGGCGGCGAGATCGGATGTCGCCGTCCCGGGTGCGAGGTGCTTCGCCGCCGGTGCTGTCGGCGGTACGAAGTCCGGACCGACGGTGCAGGACGCCAACGGTAGGAGCGCGGCGAGCACCGTGGCCCGAACCAAGAGTCCGCGGCGCGCGCCAAGCGGGGCCGTTTCCGCCTTCATGTTTCAATCCTGCAAGGTCTGCGTCGGTGCGGCACGATCGCGCATGCGCGTCGGCGAAAAAAGGCGCTCGCGAGAAGGGCGGTCCTCGCGCGCGCCCGTGGTTGCCTGCGGGAATCCGGCTTAGGGCTTCGGTACCATGCAATCCCAGATGTCGCCTTCCGGCGCGGTGTTCGGGCAGCGCATCATGTGCGCCGTGCGCACTTCCTTGCCGTCGTGGAACTCGACGGAAAAGTCCTGGTCCGGAATGTTCTGCAGGTCGAACGTGGAGTGGGCCGTGCAGGGGTGGTGGCGTCCGGCGGGCGCCGGGGTCAGGTCATAGGCCACCGCGATCTTGTTGCCCTTGATCCAGAACCGGGCGTTCTTGGGCTCCTGACCACAGACGATCGGATCGACGACGATGACGACGACGCGCTCGCGGCTGCGGTAGGGGAATACCTGGTGCGCCGCCGGCACCCTTTCCGGGATGGGAGTCGAGGCGAACTTCATCGTGGGTTTGTCCTTCGGAACGTCGGCAAGCGCAGATGCGGACAACACCGTCGCGGCGATCAATAATCCCACCTTTTTCAACATCTTTTTCTCCGATGAGTGAAGAGTCGAACCCACGCCGCGGGGGACCGGGGCCATGGGGCTCGGCGACGATCCTAACGCCATCGCCATGAAAAAAACAGGACGTTGAACTGCTTTTGCGCAAAAAGTGGCCTCGGATGTGTCCATGCGCCATCCTGGCCCCGCCCCGAAGGCTCCGAGGCAGGGTCGGGGCTGTCGTCAGTAGATGCCCGGGGCGCCCGGTGGCCGGGTCTTGAATCGACGGTGGGTCCAGAGGTATTGGTCCGGCATGCGCCGCACCCAGCGCTCGATCTCGCGATTCATGCGCGCGGTGTCTTCTTCGACGCTGGCGCCGGGGAAGTCTTCCCAGGGCGGCTCGACGTGTAGCACGTAGCCGTCGGCCGTTTGTTCCGTCACGGTCATCACGACTTTCGCCCCGATCATGCGCGCGATGCGGGACACCATCGGCAGCGTCGCGGCATCCACGCCGAAGAACGGCACGAAGATCGAATGATTGTCCCCCGTATCCATGTCGGGCAGATAATAAAAAGGTAGTCCGGATTGCATCGCACGCAGTGCGGTGCGCAGTTCGGCGCCCCCGCGCGCGACCAGCAGGGGTTCGTTGAACCGCGCGCGGCCGAAGGCCAGCCAGCGGTCCCATACCGGATTGGACTGGCGGGCGTAGATCGATACCGCCTTGAATTCGAGTGCGATGCGGGCGCCGCCGGCGTCGAGACCGACGAAATGAGGAGCGAGCATGAGCAGGGGGCGGTTCGTCGCCGATCGCAGGTGCTCCATCCCCTCCGCGCGGACGAATTCCCGGATTTCCTCCGCCGGCGCGCGCCAGAGGACGCCGTGGTCGAGCGCGCCGCGCGCGACGTGACGGAACATCCGGCGCAGAATGCCCCGTCGTTCGGCCTCGCCCAGGTCCGGAAAGCAGGCACGCAGGTTCGCTTCCGCGATGCGTCGCCGCCGGGCCACGGCGAGTACGGCCAGATCGCCGATGCGGTCGGCGAGTCGCCGGCGCGCAACCGCGGACCAATGCGCGCTGCGCAGGATCAGTGCGACCCAAAGGCGAGCAAGGACGGTGTTCATGTCGTGCTGCTGCGCGTCACGCCCGCTCTCCCGCGATGGCGGGCGCGGGTGAGGGGGGCGGCTCGACGCCCGCCGGCACTTTGTACCGGTTGTAGCTCCACAGGTACTGTTCCGGGCAGCGCCGGATCAGCCGTTCCATTTCCCGGTTGATCATGGCCGCATCCCTCGCCGGATCGCCCGTCAGCGATTCTGCCAAGGGTTCCCATCGCAGCAGGAATCCGGCACCCCGCGGCCGCCGCAGCGCCACCACCGAGACGACGATTGCATCGTTCGCCAGGGCCAGGCGGGCCGGCAGCGTCATCGTGTACGCCGGGCGCCCGAAGAAGGGTGCCCACACCCCTTCGCCCCGCGACGGCACCTGGTCCGGCAGCAGGCCCACGACCTGACGGTTGCGCAATGCCCGCAGCATCAAGCGCACGCCGTGCAGATCCGCCGGTGCCAGCAGCAGGCCGCTGCGCTTGCGTGCCAACTCGAACAGCGGCCGCAGCACGGCCTTGCGCGGTACGCGGTAGAGCGCCAGCATCGGTCGCCGGCGGCCCGCCGGGCTCCACATGTAGCTTTGCGCGATGGCTTCGAAGCAGCCCAGATGCGGGGTGAGCATGAGGACGGCGCGATCCTCCGCCAGAATCGCTTCGACGACCTCGGGGTTTTCGGTTTCGACCCGCGCCAGAAGGTCTTCCCGCGGGCGGGTCCAGACCCAAGCCAGTTCCAGCGCCTGCTTGCCGGCTTCCGCGACGGCGCGGGCCAGCGTCCGCTCCCGGTCCGGTAGATCGCGCGGCAGGTTTTCGCGCAGACGGCGGCGATATCCCGGCGACGTCCGATAGATCACCCCGCCGAGCGCGGCGCCGAGCGCGTGGAGCGCGCGTAGCGGCAGCAGACCGAGGATTCGGAAAAGAAGCAGCATAGGGACGGGATGCTACCGACATTCCAGTCGGCGCCTGGGGTCGCGGGTTTGCGTTGCGACGAACGGATTCTCTCGCAAGTCTCCGGCAACATGCCCGACGATGCCGTTATATACTGACCGGACGGATTCGCTGGTTTAACGGTCAACTTGCAGGGCGGGTCCGGGTCGGAGTCGGCATGTGCCGCCCGACGGCGATTCCTGCTAAAGCGCCACCCGCTGTCCGGCGGTCATGGCGCCCCATGACCCGGAGACAAGGATTATGGCGGGCGACTACCTCTTCACCTCGGAGTCGGTATCCGAAGGTCATCCCGATAAAGTGGCGGACCAGATCTCGGACGCCGTTCTCGACGCGATCCTCGCGAAGGACGCCTCCGCGCGCGTCGCTGCGGAGACCCTGGTCACGACCGGCCTGGTGGTACTCGCCGGCGAGATCTCGACCCATGCCACGATCGACTATCAAGGCATCGCGCGCGAAGTCGTCAAACGCATCGGCTACGACAACAGCGACTATGGCATGGACTACAAGGGCTGCGGTGTGCTGGTCTGCTACGACCGCCAAAGCCCCGACATCGCCCAGGGCGTCGATGAAGGCAAAGGCCTGGATCTCGACCAAGGCGCCGGCGACCAGGGTTTGATGTTCGGCTACGCCTGTGACGAAACGCAGGAGCTCATGCCGGCGGCGATCCATTATGCCCATCGCCTGGTGGAGCGGCAGGCCGACCTGCGCCGCGACGGCCGACTGCCGTGGCTGCGTCCCGATGCGAAGTCGCAGGTGACCTTGCGCTACGTCGACGGCAAGCCGCACTCGGTCGATACGGTCGTTCTGTCGACCCAGCACGATCCGGATGTCGCCCACGAAACACTGTGCGAGGCGGTGGTCGAGGAAATCATCAAGCCGGTCCTGCCTAAGGAGTGGATTCGCGACACGCGATACCTGGTCAATCCGACCGGCCGGTTCGTCATCGGCGGTCCACACGGCGACTGCGGCCTCACCGGGCGCAAGATCATCGTTGACACGTATGGCGGCGCCTGCCCGCACGGCGGCGGCGCGTTCTCCGGCAAGGATCCGACCAAAGTCGACCGCTCGGCCGCCTATGCGGCGCGCTACGTCGCCAAGAACGTCGTTGCGGCCGGGCTGGCCAGGCGTTGTCAGGTGCAGGTGAGCTATGCCATCGGCTACTCGAAGCCGATCAACATCACCGTGAACACGGCGGGAACCGGCGTGATCGCCGACGAAGCGATCGCCGCGCTGGTGCAGGAGCATTTCGATCTGCGGCCCAAGGGCATCGTGCACATGCTGGACCTGCGGCGTCCCGTGTACGAGAAAACCGCGGCCTATGGGCACTTCGGTCGCGACGAGCCGGAGTTCCGTTGGGAGCATACCGACCGCGCCCCCATCCTGCGCGACGCCGCGGGTTTCCGGGCAGTCGCTTGAGCCGGTAGTCATTGCGGCGGTTTCCGCGCGATCGGCGTGGAAATGGCGGGGTTTGGGCGCCGATTGCACGCGATCGGCGCCGGCGAAAACCCGCCAAGCTTGGTCCGCCGGTCGGAGATCATTCCTCCTCCGCCGGCTTCCCATGCTGAAGAAAATTTCCGTCGAGGATCTGCGTCCGGGGATGTTCGTCCACGAGCTGTGCGGTTCGTGGTGGGAGCATACGCTCTGGCGCCGCCGCTTCGCCTGCCGGACGCCGGTAGAGGTCGCCAGGGTGCGCGAAAGCGGTGTCCGGCAGATCTGGATCGATACCGGGCGTGGTCTCGATGTCGTGGCCGACGGCGCCCACCCGGTGGTGACGGCGGATCTGGTGCGCCGACAGATCGACGCCCGGCTCGACCGGGCGGCATCGGCGCCCCGGGTAGTCCCCGCGCCTCGGGTGGAGATCGCGGAAGAACTCGTGGCGGCGAAGTCCTTGCTGACCCGGTCCCGCTCGGGCATGTCCCGGCTGTTTGCCGAGGCGCGATCCGGAAGCGCGCTCGACATGGATCTGGCCGAAGAGGTCGCCGCCAAGGTGACGGCGTCGGTGGCCCGGCATCCGGGTGCGCTGATCAGCCTGGCGCGCCTGCGCCGCGGCGACGACTATACGTACCTGCATGCGATCGCCGTCAGCGCCTCGATGGCGGCGCTTGCGCGGCAACTGACCCTGGATGCGGAGTCCATCCGGAAGGCCGGGCTGGCCGGACTGCTGTTCGACATCGGCAAGGCGCGCGTCGCGCCGCAGATCTTGAACAAACGCGGCGCGTTGACCGAAGACGAGTTCGCCGCGGTGCGTGCGCACGCCGTAGCGGGATACGCGTTGCTCGGTGAAATCGGGATCGCCGATCCTGACGTACTCGACGTCTGTCTGCATCATCACGAGAAGTACGACGGTACCGGCTATCCCCACGGCTTGAAAGGCGAGGAGATCGGCCGGATGGCGCGCATGGCGGCGGTGTGCGACACGTTCGACGCGCTCACCGCGCCGCGGCCCCATCGCGAATCCTTGGGAATGGGACCGGCAGATGCCGTGCGCAGCATGGCGGATTGGGCGCAGGAGCAATTCGACGAATCGGTGTTCCAGGCGTTCGTGAAGACGATCGGGGTGTACCCGATCGGCTCGATCGTGCAGCTTGCCTGCGGCCGCGTCGGGATCGTGGTCGACAGCAATCCCGATGCCATCCTGCGACCCAAGGTCAAGGTCTTCTATTCCCTGAATGCGAAGATGCGGATCATCCCCGAAGTCGTCGATCTCGGCGCGCGCGGCGCGCAAAATCGCATCGTCGGCCGCGTCGATCCCGCGGCGCTGGGGCTGCGCCGGATCGACGAGGTGTGGGCGGCGGAGGCCTTGGCGGCCTTGCGTGGCAGGTCCGCCGCATGATCCCCGCGGTCCGGCCCGCGCTTGAGTTCGCGCCGGGTCCGGGTTTGCTGCGCGGGATGGGTCCGACGCCGGTTCCGTATAATCCGGCGCTACGTTCCGAGGAGCGCTGCGACCGCGAGCACGGCCATCCGTGCGCTGCGGCCAGGCTCGGGGCGGCTTCTGCTCGGTTGGGCTCGGGAATCTGCCGGGCTCGATGCGCGGGAGTCGGGCAACGGCGCTCGCGAACCTGCTTCGATGAAAGGAGGGCGCGAGCATGAGCGCCATATTGCAATCCGATTCCGTTTCGACCGATTACGCCGTTGCCGACCTGGGTCTCGCCGACTGGGGGCGCAAGGAAATCCGCATCGCGGAAACCGAGATGCCGGGCCTGATGGCGATCCGCGAGGAATACGCCGCGCAGAAGCCGCTGCGGGGGGCGCGCATCACCGGTTCGTTGCACATGACGATCCAGACCGCGGTGCTGATCGAGACGCTGTGTACCCTCGGCGCGGAAGTCCGCTGGGCATCCTGCAATATCTTTTCTACCCAGGATCACGCCGCGGCGGCCATTGCCGCGACCGGCGTGCCGGTATTCGCGCGCAAGGGCGAGACGGTCGAGGAATACTGGGACTACACCCATCGCATCTTCGAGTGGCCGGACGGCGGCCACACCAACATGATTCTCGACGACGGCGGCGACGCGACGCTGCTGCTGCACCTCGGTGCGCGGGCCCAGACCGATGCGTCGCTGATCTCGCACCCGGGAAACGAGGAAGAGGAAGCACTGTTCGCGTCGATCGCCGCCCGTCTGAAGACCGCTCCGCACTGGTATTCGACGCGCCTGGCGCAGATCAAGGGCGTGACCGAAGAGACCACGACCGGCGTGAAACGGCTCTATCAGATGGCCAAGGACGGCAGCCTGAAGTTCCCGGCGATCAATGTCAACGATTCGGTGACCAAGAGCAAGTTCGACAATCTCTACGGCTGTCGGGAGTCGCTGGTCGACGGCATCAAGCGCGCCACTGACGTCATGGTGGCGGGCAAGATCGCCGTGGTCTGCGGCTACGGCGACGTCGGCAAGGGTTGTGCGCAGGCGTTGCGCGCGCTGGCGGCACAGGTGTGGGTCACCGAAATCGATCCGATCTGCGCCCTGCAGGCGGCGATGGAAGGCTACCGCGTCGTCACCATGGAAGATGCGGCCGACAAGGGCGACATCTTCGTCACCGCGACCGGCAACTTCCACGTCATCGGGCACGAGCACATGAAGCGCATGAAGGACCAGGCGATCGTGTGCAACATCGGCCACTTCGACAGCGAGATCGATGTCGCGTCGCTGAAGCAGTACACCTGGGAAAACATCAAGCCGCAGGTAGACCACATCATCTTTCCCGACGGCAAGCGGATCATCCTCCTCGCCGAGGGGCGGTTGGTCAACCTCGGCTGTGCCACCGGTCATCCGAGCTACGTGATGAGTTCCTCGTTCGCCAATCAGGTGATCGCGCAGATCGAACTGTTCACCAATACCGAGCAGTATCCGGTGGGTGTGTATGTGCTGCCGAAGAAACTCGACGAGAAGGTCGCGCGTTTGCAGTTGAAGAAGCTGGCTGCGCAGCTCACCGAACTCACCGACGCGCAGGCGCGGTACATCGGCGTCGAGAAAGACGGGCCGTACAAGCCGGAGCATTACCGCTATTGATGCCGCCCGACCCCCCAGGGGCATTCCCCGCGCGACCGGGGTGACGCCCCCTCTCTCGTGCGATCGGGAGAGGGCGGAGGTGGGGGTCGTGACGCGTGGTGTCGGCGTGCGCCGGCACAACACCGGGAAATCCTATGACAAGCGCAAAATCCAACCGCATCTTCAGCGTCGAGTTCTCCCCACCCCGCACGGCCGAGGCGGTCGAGAAGCTGCGCGCCACGCGCGCCGAATTGGCTCGGCTCGGCCCCGCTTACTATTCGGTGACGTTCGGGGCGGGCGGGTCGACGCGTGAAGGAACCCTGAGCACCACGATCGAGATCCATCGCGCCGGCCTGCGCGCGGTGCCGCACCTGTCCTGCATCGCCAGTTCTCGCGCCGAATTGCGCGATCTGCTCGAAACCTATCGCGCGGCCGGAATCCGGCAGATCGTCGCGCTGCGCGGCGACCTCCCTTCGGGCATGGCGGCGTCGAGCGGCGACTTCCGGGTCGCGGCCGACCTGGTGGCATACGTTCGCGCGGAATTCGGCTCGGCATTTCACATCGAGGTCGCGGCATATCCCGAGATGCATCCGCAGGCGCGTTCTCCGGCGGAAGATCTGCGTCATTTCGTGGAAAAAGTGCAGGCCGGTGCCGACTCGGCGATCACGCAATACTTTTACAATGGCGATGCATACCTGCGCTTCGTCGACGAGGCCGCACGCGCAGGATGCACGGTACCGATCGTACCCGGGGTGATGCCGATCACGAATTTTTCGCAGCTGGCGCGGTTCTCCGACAGTTGCGGCGCGGAGATTCCGCGTTGGATCCGGCGCCGCCTTGAAAGCTTCGGCGACGATCGAGACTCGATTCGCGCGTTCGGCCTCGATGTCGTGACCACGTTATGCGAACGTCTGCTGGCGCATGGGGCTCCGGGGCTCCATTTTTATACGATGAACTCCGCGCACGCGACGACCGAACTCTGGCGCCGGCTGGGACTTCCGGTGCCGGCGCAGGACACGTTCCCGCCCGCCGCAGCGGGGAATTGAGTTTCCCCGCCCCATCGGGAGGAGCGGGCGCCGCGATGTATCGCCGTGGCCGTTTCGATGGGGCAGGAAGCGGGCTGCGGGGGACGATCGCGCGCAGGATTCTTTTCCCTGCGATGGGCCTTGCCCTGGCGATGTTCCTCGCTGCCAACGCGACCGCGGACCCGGCGAACGATTTGACGGCTGCCGATCGGGTCGTCCTGCAGATCCGGGACGCGGCTTCCGAAGGCGATCTCGATCGCGTCGACGATCTGGCGCCGCACGCGGCGGGAAGCGTCCTCGCGCCCTATGTCGCCTACTGGCAGGCGGAACTGCGCCTGCGCGGGCCGGAGTACGACGACACTGCGGCGCAAGCGTTCTTGCGGCGCTACGCCGACACACCGCTCGCCGCACGTATGCGTGCCGACTGGCTTATGGCTTTGGCGCGCAAGGGTGACTTCGCCCGATTCGAGACGTTGCGGCCGACGCTCGGTGGTGTCATCACGGACCCGCAACTCGTATGCGCCTCCTGGTTGGCAAGTTACGATCAGTCCGCGCCCGCGCGCCGCAAGAAGGTCGCCTTGATGGCGCGGCGCGTGCTGGCCAACGTCACCAATCCGGGCGGCGAAGCCTGTTCCGCGCTCGCCGACCGCCTGCTCGACGACGGCGCGATGTCGGTCTGGCCGCGCCTCATGGCGCTCGAAGAAAGCCGTCAGTTCACTCCGACCGTGCGGGTGGCCGATGCCCGTCTGCCGCATTGGGAGGCGCGGGCGGTCCGCCGCATCCTGAGCGGTTCGGGAATCTGGTTCAGCCGCCATCGTGCCCATCTCGACCGTATCCCCCCGCCGATGCTGGCGCTGGCATTGATCGCCCTGGCGCAAACGGCACCGGATCGTGCCGCATGGTATGCGGCGCGCGTCGACCGGCGGTTCAGCGCCGATGAGCGGGCGGCGGTCTGGGGGCGGATCGCGACCTTGGCGGAGTACCGCTGGATGCCGCAGGCGTCGCGTTGGTTTCGCCGCGGCGGTCCGCGTCTCGGTATGGGGCCCGATGCGACGCAGGCCGATGCCGTGCTGACGGCACAGGCTCGCGCCGCGCTGTGGCAGGGCGCCAGCCGCGGATTCAATCCGAGTTCGCGCGGGGTTGGCGATTTGCCGGCATCGGCATCGGCGCCGCGGCGGACCGGTTCGCGCAACTCGGCCACCTGGCGGGCGCTGCGGCGCGCGATCGCCGCGCTGCCCCTCCGCCTGCGGGAGCAGCCGAACTGGGTGTATTGGGATGCGCAGGCACGGATCGCTTTGGGGCAGGGCCAGGAAGGGCGTGCTGCGTTGCGCGGGCTCGCCGGCCGTTTCGATTACTACGGCATGCTCGCCGCCGAGGATCTGGGGCTGCCTGCGCGCGCATTTCCCCGGCAGCCTCCGGCCGATCCGAATCTCGTCGATGAACTGGCGCGTCGCCCGGGGTTTCTGCGCGCGCGCAAGCTCTATGAATTGGATCTGCGCTGGTTCGGCAATGCCGAGTGGAGCTGGGCGCTGCATGGCATGGACGACAAGACCTTGCGTGCGGCGGCCGAACTGGGCCGCCGCTGGGGGCTGCTCGACCGCATGATCGCGTCTTCCGAGCGGATCCGCAGCGGAATCGATCTGGCGCAGCAGTTTCCGATGCCGTATCAGGATCTGCTGACCCGGGATGCCTCGTCGCGCGATCTCGATCCGGCCTGGGTCTACGGGTTGATCCGTCAGGAGTCGCGTTTCATCCAGCAGGTGTATTCGCGGACGGGGGCGATCGGCCTGATGCAATTGATGCCGTCGACGGCGCGGTATGTCGCCCACCGGATGGGGATGACGGCGTTTCGCCCCGATCATGTTTCGGACGTCGAGACCAATCTGAAACTCGGAACCGAATACCTCAAACTCGTCTATGACGATCAGGGCGGCCTGCCCTTGCTGGCGTCGGCTGCCTACAATGCCGGTCCGCACGCCGTGCGACGCTGGCGCGCGTCCCTGACACGCACCGTATCCGGAGCCCGGTTCGCCGAAGCGATCCCGGTGGAGGAGACGCGCGGCTACGTGCAGAAAGTGCTGTTCAACACCATGGTCTACGAATCCTTGCTCGGGCGGCGACCGGTGTCGCTCAAGACCCTGCTGGCAACGGTGACGCCGGAGCCGATTCCCGCGGCGGATCTCCCATGATGGCGGAAGGAGTCGGGCGCCTCGGTCGGAGCGTCGTGGTTGGCAGCCTTTACAATCCGCTGCTCTTCCCCTTGTAGACGTACACGATGCGCCACCAGAATGTCCTCGTTCTCGGAGGGACCGGTTTTCTCGGTCGTTCGGTCGTCGATCGCCTCGTGGCGGATGGGCGTCGGGTGCGCGTTGCAACGCGGCGGCTGATCCAGGCGCGTGAGTTGGCCGTGTTGCCGACCATCGAGATCGTCGAGGCCGATATCCACGATCCCGCGACGCTCGATCGCCTGCTCGCAGGCTGTGACGCGGTCATCAATCTCGTCGGGATCCTGCACGATCCCGGCACCCAGTATCCATACGGCCGTTGGTTCTGCGCCGTGCATGTCGAACTGCCTCGCCGCATCGCGGCAGCGTGCAAGGCGCGCGGTATCGAGCGCTTGCTCCATGTCAGCGCCCTCGGCGCCGACGGCAACGGGCCTTCCGCCTATCTCCGCAGTAAGGGCGACGGCGAAGACATCGTCCGCAGTGCCGGCCCGGCCGGCACGACGATCTTGCGGCCGTCGGTGGTGTTCGGTGACGGCGACCGGTTCCTGAATCGGTTTGCCCACCTGGCCGCCTGCCTGCCGGTCCTGCTGCTCGGCAGGCCGAACGCGCGATTGCAGCCCGTGTGGGTCGAGGATGTGGCGGCGACGATCGGCAACGCCCTCGACGAGCCCGCGACCTTCGGTAGGACCTATGAGCTGTGCGGACCCACCGTGTACCCGTTGCGGCGGTTGGTGCAGTTTGCCGCGCGGGCGTCGGGCCATCCCCGGCCGGTGATCGGCTTGCCCGATTCCCTCGCGTACCTGCTAGCCGACGCGCTCGAACTTTTGCCAGGCGAACCGCCGCTCACCCGCGACAACCTCGACAGCCTGAGCGTCGACAACATCGCCAGCACGCAGCCGTATCGGCCGGCGCCGGAACTCGGGATCCGGCCCGCTCCCATGGAGCCGGAGGCGGCGTTGTATCTCGCCGGTCTGCACCCGCGCACGCGGATGGACGGGTTTCGCGCGCAGGCGAGACGCGGTTGAGCGTGCGGAAAATGGGATCGCCCATTTTCCGCACGCTTTCGTCCGGCGGCATGGCCGCGGTATTGATCGCCCAGTTCCTTTCCGCGCTGGCCGACAATGCGCTGCTGTTTGCCGCGTTGGCGCTGCTCAAGCGGGGGCACTATCCGACCTGGACGGAGCCCGCCCTGCAGGAGTCGTTCATCGTCGCGTATATCGTGCTGGCGCCGTTTGCGGGACCGATCGCCGATGCCATCCCCAAGGGCCGTGCAATGCTGCTGGCCAACACGGGAAAACTGTTCGGGGCGTTGGCCATGACGCTCGGCGCGAATGCGTTCGTTTCCTATGGGGTGGTCGGGATCGGCGCGGCGGCCTATTCGCCGGCGAAGTACGGCATCCTCTCCGAACTGGTCGACCCCGACCGCCTGGTCGCAGCCAACGGCTGGATGGAGGGATCGACCATCGCAGCGATCCTGATCGGCGCCGTCGCAGGCGGCGTTCTGGCGGATTGGAGCGTTGTCGGTGCGTTGTGGGCGGTGGTGGTCTGCTACGGTGCAGCGCTGCTCGCCAACCTGGCGATCCCGCGGCTCGCGCCCGCCCACGGTTTCCATGGCATGGCGCCGCGGGCGATTCTGCGCGACTTCGCGCGGGCGGTCCGCGCGCTGGTCGGCAGCGCCGATGCGCGGTTCTCCGTTGCCGGCACCAGTCTTTTTTGGGGGGCGGGCGCGACCTTGCGCTTTCTGCTCGTGGCCTGGGTGCCGATTGCCCTGGGCATATCCGATAACCGCATGCCCGCGTACCTGAACGGAGCGGTTGCCGGCGGCATCGTTCTGGGCGCGGCGCTGGCGGCACGGTTCGTCCCGCTTGCCAAGGCGGAGCGCGCGATGCCGGCGGGCGTCGCAATCGGCGCCGCGGTGTGCCTGCTGGCGGGGACTCATGGCGTTGCGATCGCGTTCGCACTCATGGGGTTCGTCGGCGCCGCGGGCGGGTTCTTCGTGGTGCCGCTCAATGCCCTGTTGCAGGAATCGGGACGGGAGAGCGTCGGGTCGGGCCATGCCGTGGCGATCCAGAATCTGGCGGAAAATCTGTGGATGCTGCTGATGGTCGGCGGATACGCGGCGGCCGTCCGGATCGGCGTTCCGGTGTCGACGATCGCGGTCGGATTCGGGGTCGCGTTCTCGGCGAGCGTTGCCGTGGTTTGGGTCGCCCGGAACCGCAGTCTGCGGCGGCGGGCGGCGGTCGATGTCGCGCGCCCCGGCGTACCGGAGGCGCGGCCTTGAAGGCGTATATCGTCGGCGGCTGGGTGCGCGACCGCCTGCTGGAAGGCATGGGAATTCCGGTTCGCCATGGCGATCGGGACTGGGTGGTGGTCGGGGCGACGCCGGAAGAGATGATCGCGCAGGGCTACCAGCCCGTCGGCCGTGATTTTCCGGTGTTCCTGCACCCGCAGACGCGGGAGGAAACCGCGCTGGCGCGCACGGAACGCAAGACCGCGCCGGGGTATCGCGGGTTCGTCGTGCACGCGGCGCCGGACGTCACCCTCGAGCAGGATCTCGCCCGCCGGGATCTGACCATCAATGCGATGGCGTTCGATGCCGGTGGACAGGTGATCGATCCGTATGGCGGTCAGGCCGACTTGCGCGCGCGCATCCTGCGGCACGTCGGGCCGGCGTTCGCCGAGGACCCGGTTCGGATCCTGCGCCTCGCGCGGTTCGCCGCGCGGTTGGCCGATTTTGCGATCGCACCCGAGACGCTCGCGCTGGCGCGCGCCATGGTTGCCGGCGGCGAAGCGGATGCGCTCGTGCCGGAGCGGGTGTGGCAGGAAATCGCGCGCGGGCTGATGGAAGACCACCCGGCGCGGATGCTCGACGTGCTTGCCGCGACCGGGCTGCTGGCGCGCATCGCCCCCGAGCTGGTGCCGACGGATGATGTGTTGGCGGCCCTCGATCGCGCCGCGGCGATCGGGGCCCCGCTGGCGGTGCGGTTTGCCGTGTTGGCGTCCTGCGCGCGCTCGGGCGAGGCGTTGCATGCGTGGTTGGGTCGTTTGCGCGCGGATGCCGATTCGATGCAACTCGCGCGCCTGCTGTACGACCTGCGGCCGGATCTGCGCGCCGAGCCGGCGCGCGGCGAAGGCGACGCGGGGCGGGTCCTCGCGGTGTTGGCGCGCGCCGATGCCCTGCGCCGCCCGGAGCGGTTCGATCGTCTCCTGGAGGCGATGCACGTGCTCGATGGGTTCGACGGCGGGCGCTGGCGTGCTGCCGCCGTGGCTGCGGCATCGGTCGATGCCGGCGCGGTCGCCGCCAAGGCTGGCTCCGATGCGCGTGCGATCGCTGCCGCGATCGCCGCAGCGCGTCGGGCCGCAATCGCGGCGGCTACGGCATAGCGCGCCCGTGCAGGGACGTCCCGTATCGGCCGGGCCAGCGGTATCGTGCGGTTTCATCCTGGAAGGAGCGTTACCCCGTTATGCAGGAATTCGATCGAAATCCGGGCGCAGTCGCTGTCGATGCGCTCTCGGCTCCGCGGAACGGGCGCGCGGCACCCGCTGCCCCCGGGGGCAATCCGCACTACGACGCGATCGGTGGCGAGGTCGCCGTGCGCCGACTGGTGGAGCGGTTCTATCAGCTCATGGAGGAGTTGCCGCAGGCGCGGGACATCCGGGCATTGCATCCGTCCGACCTCGCGGAAACGAAGGAGCGGTTTTTCCTGTTCCTATCCGGTTGGCTTGGCGGACCGCCGCGATATGCCGAGCGTTTCGGCCATCCCCGCTTGCGTCAGCGGCACATGCCGTTTCCGATCGGCGACGCCGAGCGCGACGCCTGGATGATCTGCATGACGCGCGCGCTGGACGAAGAAGTCGCGGACGAGCGGCTGCGGGCGCAACTCATCACGGCATTCTTCAAGACCGCCGATTTCCTGCGCAATCGCTGAGCAGATCCCCGGGGCGGCGGGCGCCGCCGCCTGCCGAGCCCGCCGATGCGACAATCTGTCGCATCGGCAAACGCGTCGGTCCCCGATAGCATGCGCGGCCATGTTCCATTCCACGCAGGGTTGCATCATGCTTCGGGTTTCTTCGCGCCGTCGTCGGCGTCCTTCCGCGCCATTCGGCACCACCGGACGCGGGGTTCGCCTTTCCCCGGTCACGATGGTCCTGGCCGTCGCGCTCGTCGCCGCACTGGTTCCTGGAGCCGCCGAGGCCTGCGCCTGCGGTTGCGACATCTTCGATCTCGGGGCGACGAACGCGTTTCCGAATTCCTCCGAGTCCGGATGGAGCGCTTGGCTGCGCTACGATTTCATGAACCAGGACAAGAACCGCGTCGGCAGTGCGTATGCGCCCGCGTCCACGAACGCGGACAAGGCCATCCGGACGAGTTTCTACACGCTGGGCGCGCAATATATGTTCAACGCCGACTGGGGCGTGATGGCGGAGATGCCGATCTTCCAGCGCGCGTTCACCTCGACCGGCGACGGTACGGCATACCCCGCGGGATCGATCTTCACGAGCAATCTCACCGCTCTGGGCGACACGATGGTGCAGGGCGTCTATTCCGGATTCTCGGCCGATCATTCGA
Organism: Pseudomonadota bacterium; assembly: GCA_021825945.1. Lineage (GTDB taxonomy): Bacteria > Pseudomonadota > Gammaproteobacteria > Burkholderiales > Burkholderiaceae_F > GJ-E10. Next base: position 118,670 of record JAKAFN010000002.1, on the reverse strand, counting down.
CCGGCTTGACCTTTGGCTTGAAACTGCCGACGGGGAATTACACCGGTCCCTACGTTTCCCCCAATCCCCGGCTCGGCACGACCGGCGGCCTGGCCTACGACCGGGACACGCTGCCGGGAACCGGCAGCACGGATCTGCTGATCGGCGGCTATCACGTCGGATTCCTGACCCGGGACATGAAGCTCTCCTACTTCACCCAGGCGCGCTATGACGTCGCGTTCCTCGAGCGCGCGGGGGCCACGGGCACGTACCGCCCCGGCAACGAGCTCGATGCCGCCGCTGGCCTGCAATACAACCTCGGCGCACATGGTCCGTTCCAGAATATCGCGCCGCTGATGCAGATCCTGGCCAGCTACCGCGATCCGGACAGCGGCACGGCGGCCTCCCCCAACAGCGGATTCCGGCGCTGGCTGATCGGTCCGGGTGTGGCATTGAGCTTCCGGAAGTTCACGCTGTACGCCAATGTCGACATCCCGGTCGTCGACCATGTCTTCACGGACGTGCCGGCATCGGGTAACTATGGGCAACTCGTACCCTCGGCGATCTGGCAGGTGCAGTTGGGATACAACTTCTGAGTCGGAGCCGCCAAGCCTGCGTGGGCGGCCATCCGGTTTTCCGGCGTCGTCAGGGTGCCCGGTCGCTACGGATGGCACCGCAACGGCCGGCGGCAATTCGAACGGGTCGATCGTGAAATCAACCTTACGCCCACGAAACCAGTTTCCACTGCAGGTACGGCTCGACCATCGGACCGCCGCGGTTGGGAGTGAAGTATGACCCTTGGCTGCGGCGCAACACCCAGCGTCCGATCCGCGGTGCGAACCAGACGACCTCGCTGCGGAAGCTTTCCGTGCGATTGAAGTCGTTGCTGGTGAAATCGATGGCGTCGTGATACCGCACGGCGTCGAAGGTCCCGGCAGGAACGGTGATCGACTCCCAACCGAGGACGTGCATGGTCTGGTACCACGGCATGTCGAAATCAGGTGTTCGCAGCGTGTGATAGCGGGCATGCACGGACTTCGACGTTCCGGCCGCGATCGGTAACTGCGGCCACGCGGCGATCGGTTCGAGAAACACGACCGGCGGATCCCAGTGCGGATCCTGCGCGATCATGCCCCAGGGCCGCTGGACTTCCTCGGCCAGGGCGCCGTGACGCGCGCTGGTCCGCTGCAGGCGGATGTCGGGCGAAACGGCGATCACCGCCTCGGTCACCGTGTCCACCACCATGTTGCGGTACAGGTCGCGCACTTCGTACACCCATCGCTGGCCGATGGCGGGGGGGCGGACGGCGGCATCCGCCGGTGCCGCGATCGGCGTCCCGGGTTCGCGTCGATCGCCGAGGGAAACGCAGGCCGCGGGCAGCGTGCAGAACACACCAAGGAAAAGTCTACGGTCGGGTTGCATGCGGTGATTTATAGGCGAGCCGGGCGGGTTGTACAAGCGGGAAGGCGCCATGGCGACACATTCTGATGCCGGTCATCATGATGCAATCGGTTCGTGATCCGGTGGCACACCGTCGAAGAAGTCGACGTCGCCGGTTTCGAGCGAGTATTCGGCGCCGATGACCATCATCCCGTCGTTTTCGATGAGTTGCTCGATCAGCGGGGAGCCGTGTCGCAGGTGATCCGCCGAGGCGCGGATGTTCGCCCGCACCGCGTGATCGACCAGCGCGTCCGGGTCGCATTCCAGGCCGGTCCCCAGCAGGTTTTCGACCGCGGGGCGGACTCGGTCGACGATCGAGTGGAGGTTGCGGGACTGCATGGGCGCCGGCCGCTGCAGTTGATCGATGGTCGCCAGCACCGCGCCGCAGCGCGAATGGCCCAGCACCACCACGAGGCGCGTCTTGTAGTGCTCGGCGGCGAACTCGACGCTGCCGACCTGCGATGGCGCGACGATGTTGCCGGCGACGCGGATCACGAAGAGATCGCCAAGTCCCTGGTCGAACACGATCTCCACCGGTACGCGGGAATCGGAGCAGCCGAGGATCACGGCAAACGGCGCCTGTCCGGCGGCCACTGCGAGGCGGCGCTCGTGGTTTACGACGGCGCCGCGGTTGTGCAGTTCGGTGACGAAGCGGCGGTTTCCCGCGCGCAGGCGGGCGAGCGCTTCCCGCGCCGGAATGCGATTCACAGTCTGCTCCTTCGATCTCCGTTCGTGAATCCGAGCAGCGGCCGATCGATCCCGCGCCCAAGGGCGAATGCCTTGACCAACTCCCCCATCTCCGCCTCGGACAGCAGCCGTTGCACGGCCCCCGCATCCTGCGCGCGGGCGCCATCGGCGATCATCCGGTCAAGGATACCGGCATTCATGAGAAAGCGTGCCTGCGAGGTGTAGCCCAGCACGTCCAGTCCCGCATTCCGTGCCGCGTCGGCACAGGCGGAAAAATCGACGTGCGCGGTGATGTCGTTGAGGCCGGGCAGCCAGAGCGGGTCGGCGTGGGAGCGTTGGCGATAGTGGCACATCAAGGTGCCCATGGCGCGCTGCGGATGGTAGTACTCGCGCCGCGGGAACCCGTAATCGAACAGCAGCGCCACCCCGCGTTCGAGACAGGCGCCGAGCGCCGCGATCCATGCCGCCGCGAGCGGGCACCATTCGGAGCCGTAGCCCTCGGGCAGGCGCATCGCCGTCGGATCGGCCTGCCGGTCCGGAAGGAAGGTCGAGGAGAGTGCGGCTTCGATCGCCGCGACTTCCCGGGACAGGTCCGCATCAGCCGGGCGGCCGGCGAAAACCAGTTCGCCGCGTTGCGGATCCCAGGTCACGCCGCGCTCGAGCACCGCGTCGGCGCCGCGCACGAACAGACGCACGGGTAGCACGTCGAGAACCTCGTTGGCGAGCATGACCCCGGAGAAGGCCTTCGGCAGCGTCCCGATCCACTCCACCGGCAATCCCGCCAAACGTTCTTGCTGGCGGGCCCGCAGATCGGACGAGATCTCGACGATGCGATAGCGCTGCACCGGGGTGCCCCGCCGCGCCAGTTCGCGCATCAATTCCTGGGCGAGTACACCGGTTCCGGCGCCGAATTCGAGCACTTCGGCGGGCGTCGACGCGAATACTTGGATGACCTGGGTGGCGATCGCCCGTGCGAAGTACGGGGAAAGTTCCGGCGCCGTGACGAAGTCCCCCGCGGCGCCGAACTTGCGCCCCGCGGCATCGTAGTACCCCAGGCCGGGTTCGTAGAGCGCCATCTGCATGTAGGCGTCGAACGGTAGCCAGCCACCGGCCTCTTCGATGCGTACGCGGATCCGCTCCAGCAGATGCTCGCTGCGGGCGAGGGATTCGGGGTCGGGTTCCGGGAGATGGGGGGGGTGCATGGGGGCGTATGGTAGCGGTGCCGAAAGGGCGGTTCTCCGGGCCGCGGTCAGCCTTGCGGCCGGCGCGCCGCCGCGATGAACGCTCGCAGATATTCGATGGCGAGATCTTCCTCGCGTGCCCCGAGGAAGATCTGTTTCGCGAGGCCCTCCGGCCCCAGGCGGACCGCCGCGATTTCCATCCGGTCGGCATAGTGGTCGACCAGCCAGCGCGGCAGGGCCGTCACGCCGCGACCGCTGGCCACCATCTGCAGCAGGATGTCGGTGGTTTCGATCGTCTTGTGGCGCCGCGGCGCGATGCCGGCCGGCGCGAGGAACTGACGGAAGATGTCCAGCCGCTCGGCCGGAACCGGGTAGGTGATGAGGACTTCCGGCGCCAGCTGCGCCGGCAGGACGTGGTCCGCCCCGGCGAGCGGATGGTCGCGTCGTACCACGAGCACCTGCTCGTAGTCGAATACCGGCTCGAATGCCAGGTTGGGCCGGAACAGCGGGTCGGGCGTCACCAGCAGATCGATCTCGTAGCCGAACAGCGCGCCGATGCCGCCGAACTGGAACTTCTGCTTCACGTCGACGTCGACGTCGGGCCAGGCGGCGAGGTAGGGCGCGACGACGCCGAGCAGCCATTGGTAGCACGGATGGCATTCCATGCCGATGCGCAGCGTGCCGCGTTCCCCCTGCGCGAACTGGCGCAGATGGCTTTCCGCGAGGGCGAGTTGCGGCAACACCCGGTTGGCGAGGGCCAGCACGTATCGGCCGGCCTGGGTCAGGCGGAGGCTTCGGCCTTCGCGCAGCCAGATGTCGGTGCCGAGCTGTCGCTCCAGCTTGCGCATGCTGTGGCTGAGCGCCGATTGCGTCAGACACAGGACGTCGGCCGCAGCGGTCAGGGAACCCTGCCGTTCGACTTCCTGAACGATGGCCAGATGTTGGCGTTCGATCATAAAAGATGATCAAAATTCATTGATTGGTGAGATAAGACCATTTTACTTCATGAGGATCGCCCCCTAGCATCCGCTACCGAATCTCATCGCTCAGGGAAGGCATTTCGCATGGTCACCACCCACAATCTCGGATTCCCGCGTATCGGCGCCCGGCGGGAGTTGAAGTTCGCATTGGAGTCCTACTGGAAGGGCGAGTCGTCGCGTGCGGCGCTGGAGGATCTCGGCGCGACGTTGCGCCGGCGCCATTGGGCATGCCAGGCGGCCCTCGATTGGGTGCCGGTGGGCGACTTTTCGTTTTATGACCAGATGCTGGACATGAGCGCGACCTTGGGAGCCCTGCCGCAGCGGGCACGCCGGCTCGGGGGCGACGCGCTGGATACCTACTTCCGGGTGGCGCGCGGCCGCTCGGCGCCGGACGCGGCGTGCGGTGACGAAGGCGCCGAGTGTTGCGCGGGCGTCGCCGCCGGCGAGATGACCAAATGGTTCAACACCAACTACCACTACATCGTTCCCGAACTTGCCGCCGACACCGAGTTCCTCCTCGACGCCTCGCGGCTGCTCGGACAACTGGCCGAAGCCCGCGCGGCGGGCGTCAATGCCAAACCAGTCCTCATCGGGCCCGTGACCTACTTAGCCTTGGCCAAGACCAAGGATGGTTCGAACCGGCTCGGTCTGCTGCCGCGCCTGCTGGCCGTCTATGCGTCACTTCTGGATGCGTTGGGCGCTGCGGGCGCGGAGTGGGTGCAGATCGACGAGCCGGTGCTCGCGACCGACCTCGATGTCGAATGGCGGCATGCGTTCCAGGATGCCTACCACACATTGAAATCGACCCCCGTCAAGCTACTGCTCGCCACCTATTTCGGACCGTTGCGGGAAAATCTGTACCTCGCCGCGACCTTGCCCGTCGCGGGCCTGCATCTCGATGTCACCGGCGGGCGGGACGACATCCTGCCGGTCTGCAACCTGCTGCCCGCACATAAGGTCCTGTCGCTGGGGGTGATCGATGGCCGCAACGTCTGGAAGACCGATCTGAATGCGGTTTTGGACTGGATCGAACCCGTGGCCCGGCAGTTCGGAAACCGGCTGTGGATCGCCCCGTCCTGTTCGTTGCTGCATGTGCCGGTCGACCTCGCATGCGAAGAGGAGTTCGACCCGGAGCTCAGGTCCTGGCTGGCGTTCGCCTTGCAAAAGCTCGACGAATTGCAGGTTCTGGCGCGCGCGCTGCAAGACGGGCGCGAGACCGTGCGCGCCGAACTGGACGCGAACCAAGCCGCGTTGTCGGCTCGGCGCCGTTCGCCCCGCGTGCACAACCCGGCGGTGCTGGCGCGCGCGGCGGCCATTCCGTCGCAACAGGGAGCGCGGGCGAGCGGGTATGCCGTGCGCGCGGCCAAGCAGGCGGCACTACTGAATCTGCCGGCGTATCCGACGACGACGATCGGTTCATTTCCCCAGACCGCCGAGATCCGGCGCGTCCGCAGCGCGTTCCGCGCCGGACGCCTCGACGCCGCCGCCTATCGCGCGGCGATGGAGGACGAGATCACCCGGTGCGTGCGCGAGCAGGAGGCGCTGGGTCTGGACGTGCTGGTGCACGGCGAGCCGGAGCGTAACGACATGGTCGAATATTTCGCTGAGCAGCTCGAGGGCTTCGCGTTCAGCCGCAACGGCTGGGTCCAGTCCTACGGTTCGCGCTGCGTGAAGCCGCCCATCCTCTTCGGCGACATCCATCGTCCGAAGGCGATGACAGTGGACTGGATCCGCTATGCGCAGTCGCAGACGGCCAAGCCGATGAAGGGGATGCTCACCGGGCCGGTGACGATGTGCAACTGGTCGTTCGTGCGCGACGATCAGCCGCGTTCGGCGTCCTGCCGGCAACTGGCGCTGGCGATCCGCGATGAAGTGCTGGACCTGGAAGCGGCCGGAATCCGCGTGATCCAGATCGACGAGGCGGCACTACGCGAGGGGTTGCCGCTGCGTCGCGCCGAATGGAACGGGTATCTCGACTGGGCCGTTGCATCGTTTCGTATCGCCGCCAACGGCGTGCGCGACGAAACGCAGATTCACACCCACATGTGCTACTCGGAGTTCAACGACATCATCGCTGCCATCGCGCGGATGGATGCGGATGTCATCACCATCGAGACCGCCCGTTCCGACATGGAGCTCCTCGACGCGTTTGAGACCGTTGCCTATCCCAATGCGATCGGCCCCGGCGTCTACGACATCCATTCGCCCAACGTGCCGACGACCGAACAGATCGTCACGGCGATGCGCAAGGCGGCCGCACGGATTCCGGCCGAACGCCTGTGGGTGAATCCGGATTGCGGACTCAAGACGCGCCGGTGGGAGGAGGTGTTGCCGGCTCTTGCCAACATGGTGGCAGCGGCGAAGGTGCTGCGCGGCGGTTGAGCGCGATCCGCCGGCGGCGTCCGAACCCGATACACTTCGCAGCGGACGCGGGCGACCGCGCGGAGCGGCAAAAGGGCTTGGTGCGAGAAGGTCGGACGAGATGGCGGCGGCAGGGGCGGAGCGAGCGGGCGGGCGGGTCGCGTTGGTGACGGGCGGCGCTCGCCGTCTCGGCGCCGCCATCGCCTCCGCGCTGGCCCGCCGCGGCTGGGACGTGGTGGTGCATTTCCGCCATTCGCGCGACGATGCCTTGCGGGTCGTCGGCAACGTCGAAGCCGCCGGTCGGCGAGCGGTGGCGGTGGCATGCGATCTGTCGCGCGGAGATGAGGTCGACGGGTTGCTGGATGCCTGCGAGCGCGCATTGGGTCCGGTGCGTTGCCTGGTCAACAACGCGTCGGTGTTCGAGTTCGATACCGCCGCGACGTTTTCCCGGCAGGCGTTCGATCTGCACATGGCCACCAACCTCGCGGCGCCGGTGCGGTTGGCGCAGCTGCTGCATGCCCGCATGCCGGAGGACGCGCGCGGCGTGATCGTCAACCTGCTCGATCAGAAGCTGTGGAACCCCAATCCGGACTTCTTCTCCTATACGCTGTCGAAGGCGGGGTTGGAAGCGGCGACCGGGTTGATGGCCCGGACGCTGGCGCCGAAACTGCGCGTCGTCGGCGTGGCGCCGGGGATTTCCCTGCCTTCGCCCGGGCAGTCGCAGGCAGGGTTCGAGTCGGCGTTCCGCGAGACGCCACTCGGGAGGTCGAGCACGCCGGAAGACATCGCCGGCGCCGTCGCGTTTCTCGCCGATGCGCCGGCAATCACGGGCACGACCCTGCTCGTCGATGGTGGACAGCATCTCGTGCCGTCGGCGCGCGACGTCGTGTTTTCGAATCGCTGAACGCTCGTTCGGCATGGCATCGTACGGAATTTCATGGCTACGTTATTGATCGATCCGCGCCTGGCGGAGTGCCGGTGCATTTTTCTGCGTGATTGGGTGGTTGAGGCCAACATCGGCGTGTACTCGAACGAGCGCGGTGTCATGCAACGCCTGCTGCTCAATGTCGGCCTGTACGTGCGACTGTCCCAGTCGACGCCGGTACGCGATGCGATCGAGGAAGTCGTCGACTACGACTTCATTCGCGACGTGGTGCGCAAGCGTTTGGCCCAGGGGCACGTCAATCTCCAGGAAACGCTCGTCGATGACGTGGCCTCCGAACTGTTGCGACACCCGGCAGCCGTCGCCGTGCGGGTGGCGAGCGAAAAGACCGAGATCTATGAAAACGTCGCAGGAATCGGCGTCGAGATCTTGCGCTTCCGGGATGCGCCGTGAGCGCGGTGGAGATTCCCGTCACCCTGCCGACGCCTTCGCGGTGCCGCGTGGAGCGCGACGCGCGCGAGCGCCGTAAGCTGGAGAAGCGTCTGGTCCGCCTGACCGCGCAGGCGATCACCGATTACGCGATGATCGAGCCCGGTGATCGCGTGATGGTCTGCCTATCGGGCGGCAAGGACAGCTACGGCCTGCTCGAGATGCTGCGCATCCTGCAGGCGCGCGCGCCGGTGGCGTTCGACCTCGTCGCCGTCAACCTGGATCAGAAGCAGCCGGGGTTCCCGGCGCACGTGCTGCCCGAATATCTGCACGGCCTGGGTGTGCCGTTTCACATCGAAACCCAGGACACGTATTCCATCGTCCAACGCCTGATTCCCGAGGGCAAGACGATGTGTTCGTTGTGCTCGCGGCTGCGGCGCGGCGTCTTGTATCGGGTCGCGACCGAACTCGGTGCAACCAAGATCGCACTGGGCCACCACCGCGACGACATCCTCGGGACGTTTTTCCTGAACCTGTTCTATGGCGGCCGGATCAAGGCGATGCCGCCGAAGCTGGTTTCCGATGACGGGCGCCATGTCGTGATCCGGCCTCTGGCATACGTTCCGGAGGACGATCTTGCGCGCTATGCCCACGACCGGCAGTTTCCGATCATTCCCTGCAATCTTTGCGGCTCGCAGGAAAATCTGCAGCGCAAGCAGGTCAAGAACATGGTTGCCGAGTGGGAGCGGCGTTTTCCCGGACGCACGGAAAATGTGTTTCGTGCGCTGGCCCGGGTGACCCCGTCGCATCTCATGGACCGCACGCTGTTCGATTTCCTGGGCTTGCAGGCGGACGGCAGGGCGAATCCGGATGGTGATATTGCGTTCGACGACGATCCCGGAGCGTGCGCACCATCCCAGTGAGGTCCGAATCCCGCGCGTCCGTCGCGAATGCCCACGTTTTCGCGCAAGGATTCATTCTCATTTCTGCTTGTTTTTTGTCCCATCCGCATGAAATTACCGAGAACAACGGCAATTTGCTTCACCGCGACGGGATGGGCTGTTACCCTTCGGGCTTTATGTTCGAATACCGACGGCGCGCCGTGGATACGCATCTTCATCACGAATCCCATTTTCATGCCAGCCAGACCGTGCGGGACGTGGTCGTCGGCATGGCCGACGGGCTGACGGTTCCGTTTGCCTTGGCGGCCGGGATCAGTGGGGTAACCACCATGGTCGGCACCGTGATCACCGCCGGCGTGGCCGAGATCGCAGCCGGTGCGATCGCGATGGGTCTGGGCGGCTATCTCGCGGCGAAGACCGAAGCCGAGCACTATGCGGCCGAATTGCGGCGCGAAGAGATCGAGATCGTCGAGAAGCCGCAGGCCGAGATGGACGAGGTGGCGGATGTCTTTCGCCAGTACGGATTGACCGAGGCGCACTATGGTCCGGTGATCCAGGGGTTGCGCGAGCGCCCGATCGCGTGGCGCGATTTCATGATGCGTTTCGAATTGGGGCTGGAGAAACCGGATCCCGCGGGCGGACAGCGTTCGGCGGTGACGATCGGGGCCAGCTACGTCGTGGGCGGTGCGGTGCCGCTTGCGCCATACGTGTTCCTGTCCAGCGTACCGCAGGCGCTGCCGTGGTCGGCGGCGTTGACGCTCATGGCCTTGGGCTTGTTCGGCTACGCCAAGGCCCGCTTCACCGGGGCGGAGCCGTTCCGCTCCGGCGTGCAGACGATGGTGATCGGGGGGGCGGCGGCGGCGGTCGCCTTCGGGTTGGCGAGGCTGGTGGGGTAGAGCAGGCGTTGCCGCCCATAGTCACGACCTGTGACGGTTCCCTGCAATAGCCGCCCGCTCGCTTCTCCCGCGTGCGGGAGAGGGCGGGGGTGAGGGTGCACGCGAAACACAACTGATTGAATCTGGCCTTGCGGGCTACCTATCCGGTCCTCGGCCTGAACGGACAGCGGTGCCGGCGGGCAATGGGGCGGCAATGCGGCGGTAGGCCGCCGCTCAAGCGTCGAGTGATCTGCGGTTCGGCCACGTTCGCTGCCGTACCTCACACCGGCGCCGGCACACGACCCGCTACGGATCATTTCGCGGGCAACTTACGCCGGCTTCGCAGTAAGTTGAACACCAAGTGCGCGTACGACTTTCATGATGGTGTCGTAGCGCGGTTTGGCCCCTGGAGCGAGCGCTTTATAGAGGCTCTCCCGTCCCAGCCCTGCAGCCTTGGCGACCTCCGCCATGCCGCGCGCGCGCGCAACGTCCGACAGGGCAAGCAATAGCAGATCGGGATCACCCGATTCCAGTACTGCCGACAAGTACTCGGCGATCGCCGCGTCGTCCGTCAGGTATCGGGCCGCATCGAACGGAACCAGCTTCTTCTTGGACTTAACTTTGCTCATGAATCAAGCTCCAATTGGTCAAGAATCCGTCTGGCCCGCCGGATATCGGCGGTTTGCGTCGATTTGTCGCCTCCGGCGAGCATCACAATGAGGATCCGCCCACGACGAACAAAATAGAGCCGGTAGCCGGGTCCGAAATTCACCCGCATCTCGGAAACCTCGCCACCGACGGCCTTCCAGTCGCCGAGGTTTCCGGCCTCGGCTTGGCGCAGGCGGGCCACGATGCGGACTTGCGCCCTTTGGTCACCCAGGCTGTCCAGCCAATCCTGAAATTGCGAAGTTAGTTGGACCGTGAATATCCAAGGATTGTATCCAATCGGATACGAATGTCAACGTTGACGGACGCCCGCCTTGGAGAGGTTCCAAGCGCGGGCGCGGAGCGCCGATCATGGGAATCGGGGTCGACGACGCACTGGAACTCGCGGAACAGATCGAGGTTTAACTTGCCGCGGCAGTAGGACCCCGCAAAGCGTGGAGACTGCGGCCGCTCCTTCTGAGTGCCCCCGGAAAATCGGCCGTGGAAATCGGCACGCGGCGCTTCCGCAGACTTCCATGCTTCGGTACAGTACTGAAAAAGTCGGCGCCGAAAACCGGGCGCGCAGATTTGAGTACCGAAGCTCTGTTTCGTATGTTGGCGATGAGGCAATTGGCCTCGTCAACCAATATCAGGAGCAGAGCCATGAGCGAACAGACGAGTCGAGCAGTTTCGCCGTTGCGGCAGCGCATGATCGACGATATGCGTATGCGCAAGATGGAGCCCAGGACCCAGGAGGGCTATATCCGCGGCGTGTACCTTCAAGCAGTTGTATTGCGCCCTTACCCTCACCCCCGCCCTTGTCCCGCACTCGGGAGAGGGGGAACCCCAGCGCGGCTACCGCTACATTGCCACCCCGGACCCCGGCAACGGGAGTTCCGCTCCGGCCAAATCGGTGGGACACGCCGCAACGTCCGGGTAGCGATCCTGCGTTGAACGGGAATGCCTAGGCCAGGACGGCGAGGTGCACTTCCAGCCCGTCGACGGGCGATTTTCCGAAGCCGCTCTTCGCGTACCGGTGCCAGCGTCCGGTCACGTATGCCACGACCAGGCAGGCCTGTGCGCTCGCATCCGTATCCGGCGGCAGTTCCTCCTGCGTGATGGCGATCCGGACCGCCTGCTTGACCGACGCCTCGATCCGGTCGAACAACTGGTTCATGCGCTCCTGGAGACGGTCATTTTCGTTGACCAGGGCGTCGCCGATCAGCACGCGGGTCATGCCGCGGTTGGTCTGCGCGAACTCGAGCAGCATGCGGATCATGGTGCGGACCTGTTGCCGACCCGAGTCCTCCTGCATCGCGATTTCGTTGAGCAGGCGGAAGACGGTGGTTTCGATGAATTCGATCAGGCCCTCGAACATCTGGGCCTTGCTGGCGAAATGACGGTAGAGGGCCGCTTCGGACACGTCGAGCCGGGCTGCCAGCGCGGCCGTGGTGACCTTTTCGGCGCGCGGATCCTCCAGCATGGCGGCGAGGGTCTGCAGGATCTGCAGCCTGCGGGCGCCCGGCTGTCGGCGTTTCCGGCCGACCCCGGCCTCTTCCAGGTCTTCGGTCGTCATGTCGGCGGGAGATCGTGTCTGCATCGGCGGTCCGGGGCTGCGGGAAGCGGACAGGCGAATCTACCGGAAACCGGTGGCGGTGTGGGATTACTCACTTCCGCTGGTGTGGCCGTTAGGGCGCTTGACACAGGCAATCCGCCAGGACATGCAAGGTGCCGGCGGGGGTGGCGACTCGTGCCAGCGCGGCGTCGGAGGAGATCGGCGCAAACCAGGATGCGTCGACGCCCATGGCGCTGAACGTGGCGCGCAGCCATCCGGCCGGCAAACTGGTGAGCAGGTGACCCCATCCGGTCGGCTCGGCTTCGATATACGTGGTGCCGTAGCCCGGGCGGAGCTTGGCGATCTCGGCCGCCGCATGCACCGCATCTTCGAGGTTGCCGTATCCGTCCACCAATCTCCGGGCGCGCGCTTGTCGGCCGGTCCAGACGCGTCCCTGCGCGATGGCATCGACTTGCTCGGTCGGCAGGTGGCGTGCATGTCCGACCCGTTCCAGGAATTGGCGATACATGTACCCGATGGTTTCCTGAACCATCCCGCCCAGGCGCGGGTCGAGCGGACGCCGGAGGTCCGCGGCGCCGGCCAGCCAAGTGGTCGTGGTGCCGCCGGTATGGATGCCGAGCTTGCCCAGGGTGCCATCCACCGTCGGAAGGATGCCGAATACGCCGATCGAGCCGGTGATCGTCCCCGGGTCCGCCAGCACGCGGTTCGACGCGGTGGTGATCCAGTATCCCCCGGACGCGGCCACATCGCTCATCGAAACCACCACTGGTTTGCCCGCCGCGCGCGTCAGCGCCAACTCGCGGCGGATGAGCTCGGAACCGAACGCGCTGCCGCCGCCAGAGTCCACCCGCAGTACGATTGCCTTGATCGATTTGTCTTCACGCGCCTTGCGGATCAGTTCGGCGGTGGAGCGGCCGCCGATCGAACCCTGCGGTTCATCGCCATCGGTGATCGTCCCTTCTGCGACGATGATGCCGACCTGCTGGGCATCGCTTCCCGTGTCGGGGATCACGTTTTCATAGTCCTGCATCGAGATCTGGCGAAAGCTGTGCTGCTCCGGGTCGGGTTTGCCGCGCGCGATGAGCATCGCGCGCAGTTGCTCTCGGGTCTTGAGGCCGTCCACCAGTTTGGCGGCGAGCGCCATCCGTGCCGGGCTTCCCTGCGCGGCCTGCAGGCGCTCCGGCGCGTGGTCGATGAAGTCCGCCACGGTTCCAGGCGGCAGGTGGCGTGCGGCCTCGATCTCGTCCACGGTTCCGGCCCAGGCATCGCCGAGCCAGGAGGCGTCTGCCTTGTCGGCGTCCGGGGAAGGTCCGTCACGGGTGAACGGCTCGACGAAGCTCTTGTACTTGCCGACGCGGAAGACGTTGATGTGGACGCCAAGCCGGTCGAGCGCTTGATGGTAGTAGTTCCGGTATCCGCCGAAGCCGTGCAGCTCCAGTGCGCCGAACGGGTCGAGGTAGACCTCGTCGGCATGCATGGCGAGCAGATACTGTCGTTGATCCATCGAGGTCGACCACGCGATGATCTTCTTGCCGTGGGCTTGGAACCGGGTCATTGCGGCGGCGATTTCATGCAGCTTGGCCAGTCCCGCGTCGCCCATGTCTTCGAGGACGAGGACGGCGCGAGGAATGCGCGGGTCCTTGGCGGCGGCGTCGAGCACGGCGGTGACATCGCGCAACTGGGTTTCGCGAACCTGGCCGCCCAACGTTTGTTCGAGTTCGGCTTCGCGCGCGCTGCCGGTGTATTGCTCGACGAGATTGCCCCGCAGGTCGAGCACGAGCGCCGTGTCCGGCGCGATCTTCGGCCGTGCCGAACCCGCAATCCATGCTGCCGCCGACACGGCGATCAGCACCAGGAACAATACGTTGATGGCAACGCGCCGGGATACATCGACTGCGCGCCAGACGGCGCGCAGGATTCGGAAAAGGCGTTCACGCATGGTCAGCTATCGCCCTTGGGCTCTCGGTCGAGGAACGGTTGTCAAGGCTACGGGGACGGGCGAAGGGGGATTTCCCTTCGCGGCGGATCCTCCCGGGTTTCCTTTGCCAGCAACTTCGATGTCGAAACCGCTGTCCCGCGTAGTGCAAAAACGCCAGTCAATGACTCCGGATCATCGTCCCCACGCCGTCGTTCGTGAGGATTTCCAGCAGCAGGCAGTGGTCGACCCGGCCATCGATGATGTGCACCGAATGCACGCCCTTGCGCGCGGCATCGAGCGCCGAGGCGATCTTGGGCAGCATGCCGCCGGAGATCGTGCCGTCGGCGAATAGCTCATCGATCCGCTGCGCGGTGAGGCCGGTGATCAGCTTGCCGTCCTTGTCGAGCACGCCGGGGGTGTTGGTCAGCAGGACGAGCTTTTCGGCATGCAGTACCTCGGCGATCTTGCCCGCGACGATGTCGGCATTGATATTGTAGGAGAGGCCGTCGGCGCCGACGCCGATCGGCGAGATGACGGGAATGAACGCGTCGTCCTGCAGCGATCGGACGACCGCGGGGTCCACCGAGTCGATCTCGCCGACCTGACCGATGTCGTGCACCGTCTCCGGCGCGCGCGGATCGGAGACCTGCATGCGCCGCGCCCGCAACAGGTTCCCATCCTTGCCGGTGAGGCCCACGGCCTGTCCACCGAAGCGGTTGATGAGCATCACGAGTTCCTGCTGAACCTGACCGGCCAGCACCCATTCGACGATCTTCATCGTCTCCGCGTCGGTTACGCGCAGGCCATGTACGAATTCGGATTTCTTGCCGACGATATCGAGCACTTCGTCGATCTGGGGTCCGCCGCCGTGGATGACCACCGGTTTCATGCCGACGAGCTTGAGCAGTACGACGTCGCGCGCGAAACTCTCCTTGAGCTTCGCGTCGGTCATGGCGTTGCCGCCGTACTTGATGACGATGGTGCGGCCATGGAAGCGCTGGATGTAGGGCAGTGCCTCAGAAAGCGTCTCGGCCTTGGTCTGCGGAGCGACAGGAGACGTCGCGGGGGTGGTCGAAGTCATCGCGCAATACTACCGTAGGTCGTTGGCGGAACCGGGCCCCGGCCGTTCGAGAATCACGGCCCGCTGGCGTCCTTGGCGCTTCGCCTCGTAGAGCGCGCGGTCGGCACGAGCGATCGCGTCGTCAAGGCGGGTTTCCGCTGGATCGACGATGGCCCCGCCCACGCTGATGCCGATCGGCAGGAATCGTTCGCCGACGAGGAACGGCGACTGATCGAGCAACTCGGGCAATCGATCGGCGACGGTGCGTGCCTGCGCGGTGCCGTAGGCGGCGATCGCGAATTCGTCCCCTCCGATGCGACCGAACAGGTCTTCTTCGCGCAGTTGCCGACCGACCAGCTCGCAGACGTGGCACAGCACCGCATCGCCCGTCGCATGCCCGAAGGCATCGTTGAGTTCCTTGAAGTGGTCGAGGTCGAACAGTAGGAGCGCGACGTTTGTGCCATGTTCCCGCGCCCGCAGGAACATCCGTTCGGCCTGTTGCAGGAAACTGCGGCGGTTGAGGCGGCCGGTGAGGTCGTCGGTATCCGCGAGTAGGCGCAATTCCTTCTCGAGCCGGCGGCGTTCGGTGATGTCGAAGATTGCCCCGGCCTGACCCGCTGGCTGTCCTGCCTGGCCATACCAGACCGCCTTGTAGAATGTGACGTCGCGGATGTCGCCATCGGCCCATCGCACCTGGGCATCGTAGATCTGGCGCCCGCCCGCCGCCAGCAGTCGCCGGTCGGCATCGGCGTAAATGCAGGCCAGCTCCGGCGGGGCGACGTCGTGGACGGTCTTCCCGATCACTTTTTCGCGGGGCAGGCCGAGATATTCCAGGAAGGCCTGGTTGCAGTGGGTGTACAGGCCCTGCGCATCCTTGGCGAAGATCGGCGCGGGAATGTTGTCGAGAATGGCCTGCATGGCATGCTGTTCCGCGATCGCCTGCTGGAGTCGTTGACGCAGCGGCCGCGCCGGACAGAGTCCGGAAAGCCAGCGGCGCAACGGCGACGGCCCCTCAGAGGACATACCGGGCGAGTTCGGTGTCGGTGGACAACTCGCCCAGTCGCGAATCCACATAGGCAGCGTCGATGACCACGCGCTCGCTGATCTTCGTTCCTGCTTCGAAGGAGACGTCCTCGAGCAGTTTTTCCATCACCGTGTGCAGTCGCCGCGCCCCGATGTTCTCGGTGCGCTCGTTGACCGTGTACGCGATGTGCGCGATGCGCCGCACGCCGTCTTCCGTGAATTCGAGCGGAACGTCTTCCGTGGCGAGCAGCGCCTGGTACTGCTGCGTCAGGCAGGCATCGGTGCGGGTGAGGATGCGCTCGAAATCGTCCGGACTCAGCGAATCGAGCTCCACGCGGATGGGAAAGCGCCCCTGTAGTTCCGGCATGAGGTCCGATGGTCGAGCGAAGTGAAAGGCGCCGCTGGCAATGAACAGGATGTGGTCGGTGTGCACCATCCCGTACTTCGTGTTGACGGCCGTGCCTTCGACCAGCGGCAGAAGGTCGCGCTGTACGCCCTGGCGCGAGACGTCGGCACCGCCGGCCTCGGACCGGCTGGCGATCTTGTCGATCTCGTCGATGAATACGATCCCGTTGGTCTGCGCCGCCTCCACGGCCTTGCTGCGAATCTCCTCCTCGTTGAGCAGCTTGCCGGCTTCCTCGTCGGCGAGCGCCTTGAGGGCGTCGCGGATCTTCATCTTGCGCAGATGTCGGCGCATCGACCCGATGTTTTGGAACAACCCCTGGATCTGTTGAGAAATCTCCTGCATTCCGGGCGGCGCGAGCACCTCCATCTGCGGAGCAGACGCGGCGATTTCGATCTCGACCTCCTTGTCGTCCAATTGTCCTTCGCGCAGTTTCTTGCGCAGGCGCTGGCGGGTCGAACCGGAGGAGTCGTCGGGCTCGTGCATGCCGGATTCGCGCGCGGTCGGCAGCAGCAGGTCGAGCAGGCGTTCTTCCGCGGCATCGTCGGCGGCGGCGCGAACGGCGAGCGCCGCCGCTTCGCGGGTCTGTTTCACCGAGATGTCCACCAGGTCGCGGATGATGGAGTCGACGTCGCGGCCGACGTAACCCACCTCGGTGAACTTGGTCGCTTCGACCTTGATGAACGGCGCATCCGCGAGCCGGGCCAAGCGTCGGGCGATCTCGGTCTTGCCGACGCCGGTAGGCCCGATCATCAAAATGTTCTTGGGCGAGATCTCATCGCGTAGCGGGCGTGCGATCTGCTGTCTCCGCCAGCGATTGCGCAGCGCAATCGCCACGGCGCGCTTGGCGCGCTCTTGGCCGACGATATGTTTGCCAAGTTCATGGACGATCTCTTTCGGCGTCATCATCATGGCCGCACGCTATTCGATTGCTTCCACCGTGACGTTCTGGTTCGTGTAGATGCAGATGTCCCCTGCGATGGCAAGCGACTTGCGAACGATCGCCTCCGGGGGGAGCGCGGTTTCGTCGAGTAGGGCGCGCGCTGCAGCCTGGGCGTACGCACCGCCCGATCCGATGGCGATCAGGCCGTGCTCGGGTTCCAGGACGTCGCCGTTTCCGGTCAGGATGAGGGACGATTCGCGGTCGGCGACGGCCAGCATCGCCTCGAGACGGCGCAGCATGCGGTCGGTCCGCCAGTCCTTGGCGAGTTCGACGGCCGAGCGGACGAGATTCCCCTGATGCTTTTCGAGCTTTGCCTCGAAGCGTTCGAAGAGGGTGAAGGCGTCGGCGGTAGCGCCGGCGAATCCGGCGAGGATGCGATCCTGATAGAGTCGCCGAACCTTGCGCGCGGTCTGCTTGATCACGACCGCCCCCAGCGTGACTTGCCCATCACCACCCATCGCGACGGAGGTGCCGCGCCGGACGGAAACGATCGTCGTGCCGTGGAAAGGTTCCATGCCCGCGATTCTACGTGGAGGAACCGGTCGCGGCAGCGTTTATTCGAGGCGCATCCCGACTTGGGCAACCGAGGGGATGCCGAGCAGTTGCCAGAGTGCCGCCACCAGCGCATTGACGTTGCGGAACTCGACGGCAACCCCTCCCTGCTGCAGTTTGCAAAGATGGCCGAGCAGGGCCGACGCAGGGGAAAACGCCATCCGGCGGAGCCCGCTGCAGTCGACGGTCACCGGCTTGCGGTCGCGCGCGGCAAGGATCAGGCGGTTGATTTGGGGATCGTCCTCGGCCAGGATTTCGCCGCGCCATTCCAACGCGCCGTCGGGCGCAATCGTCATGGGTGATGTGGGCGGCGGCGCCGCCGGACGGAGCGGCGACGGGGGGCGCTGGCAGAGCCGGATGTTGGGCGGCGGCGGTTCCCAGGATGGCGGCGAAACTTCGTAGGTGATGCAGTATTGGATGCCGGTTTCCTCGAAATCGGCCTGCCGGTTCTGCAGGCGCTGCACTTCCATCAGCAGCATCCAGGCCGCGTCGGATGGATCTCTGCGGCCGGGCTCGATGGCGCGGCGCAGCGCCGTCTGCAGGGCATCGATGCCCGCGAATTGCAGCTCGTGCGGCGCACGCCGGAAGGCGTTGAAGACGCGCAGCAGTAGCTCGGCGCCGACCATGTTGACCGATCGCGTGGCGCCGACGTCGAGCAGCAGCCTGGGATGGCTGGTCGCGAGGGATTTGAGCTCCTCGAGCGGCTTGACGATGCCGGCGTCGATCGTCGGCGGCAGCACGACGATGGGTATGGCTTCCGCCGCGGCGCGCGCGGCGGGATTGACGCCCTGGCCGTCCGCCGGTGGTTGCGCAGCGGCTGTGTCGGGTGCGGTTGCAAGGGGCCTCCCGGCGGCCGCATAGTCGAACCAAGCGGGAGCCGAAATCCGGTGCTGCCGCGTGAAACGCGCCGCGGTTTCCGCGAACACTGCATGCGACCCGCGCTGATTCTGGAGTTCCAGCAGCATGCGCCAGCCCCGTTCGGTCGCGGCGCCGAGGCTGTCGGACGTAAGCGCCCCGTGGAGCCCTCGTTCGGCGGAATCGGACTGTCCGTTGGCAAACAGGATCGCCGTTTCGTCAAGCAACGAAGAGGAGTTGCTGCCCACTTCGATCGCATTCACGCTGCCTATGAGCGTGGCATCGGGATCCTGGTCGTCGTCCGTTTCGGCGGGAACCATGGGCTGGGTGGTGTCGGAGGTCAGGCCGGCGGCATAGGCCTGCAGGTCGGTTGGCATGCTGCCGTCGCTCGAGGGGACGGCCGCCGCCGATGCGTCGGCGGGCGGCGCTTCCGGTGGCAGGGCGGTGCGCGCCCGCAGGAAATCGCGCGCCATTTCAGACTCGATGGCATCGATCTTGGCTGCCGTTGCCAGGGCGACGGATTTTGCCGCGTGATGGTCCGGCAGCGGGTTGCCGGGGGTGGCGAATCCGGGACGGGTGGTCCTGGCTTCCGCCAATCCGCTTCCGATGCGGTCGGCCGAGGCCGTCCGGCCCGTGGTCGGCCGGGACGCGTCCGTGCGCGTGGTGCGGAACGAGGTGTTCGCCGCTGGCGATCGGCCGCCGCTTTCCTTGCCGTCTTTCTTGAAGAACGAAAAGACCACGCAACGCCTCGGGAATTCGTCGATATTTCCCGCATCCCGGTAAGACGGGATCGGGATCCCGATCGCCGGTTGTCCGAGGATCGGGGCAGGAGGATCAATATATCAACTTTCCCTGCGTTGCAAATCGCAGGACGATGGCATGATCCCCCGTCTTTATGGTGCGATCGGTCATGTGCGGCGGTTCGGCACCGGTTTCGGGGCGGTTTCCACGAAGCGTGCGGGCACTCTCCGCTAAAATAGCGAGTTGAGTTCCGATCGAGACCCTGGGGGCAAGGCATGAGTTCGACCGCCAACGCGACACCCACTGTAGCATCCACTGCGGCGACGGCCGGTCCGGCCATGACGGTGGGCACCTACTTACGCGATCTTCCGCCGGATCGGAGGGTGGCCATGGCACGCGTCTGCAGCATGATCCGCCGTTCCGCGCGAGGCGTACGGGAAAGCATGCGCTATGGGCTGGCGTTTTACGAACTGGACGGACCCTTGTTTGCGCTGGAGTCCGGGCGGCGGCATATGTCGCTGTATATCGCCGAGCGGGAAGTCGTCGTCAAGCACAAGGAGGCGCTTCCGGGCGTCAATACGGTGCGCAGCTTCGTGAAGTTTTCCGACTTGAATCGGCTTCCGCTCGATGTGGTGGAAAAGATCGTCCGTGATTCGGTGGCGGCCCGACGTACCCGCGTGCAGCAGGGCGCGGTGCCGACCCAGGCCGACCTGCTCAAGCTCTGGGCCATCAAGGAAGAGGCCGCGCAGGTTGCAACCACCGTGCGACCGGTCGCCACGCCGCCGTCCCGGAAGTCGGCGGCGGAGTCCGGGACTCCGGTTCCGGTCGACAAGACGGCCAAGACGGTGAAAAAGCCCCTGGCGAAAACCCCGGCGAAATCGGCCGCGGCATCGTCGATGATGGATCCCGATTCCACGGCGCGCGGGCCGGAAAAGAGGCCTGCGGCTGCCAAACGCAGTCCTGCCGCGAAACGCGGCGGCGCCCGAAAGTAGGGCGGCCGTTTCCGTTCCATCCGGGCTCGACCCCATATTCGCGGGTCATCCATTCCGCGCCCTGCCGGCGTCGTGATGACGGCAGGAAATCCATGGCGCGGTCAACCGATTCGGGGTGCGCTTCGTTCTCGAGATCGAGACGGCGCGGGTTGCGCCGTTTTTCTTCCTCGTGTCGGCCCGGGGGCGGCGTGCGGGCGAACATGCTCGTTCCGCGTACGCCGAACGGGTTCGATGCGAGGCAAGTCTCGATCAAATAGGAGTGTCTCGTGTTCGCTGTGGGCGGTAAAGCAAAATTGATGGGCCAGTTCGCCGCGATCCTGATGTTCGCGACCATGCAGACCGGTTGTGCAAGTGCGCCGCATCCTGTCGCCATCGCCGCGCAGCAGGGTCCGAACGGGGAAAACGGCGCAGTCCGAGTCGACGGCGGCGCGCGCTGCGGTACCGGCGTTCGGAGCACGCTTCCGCATCGGCATGTCGTGATGCAGCACCAGTTGTACAACGCGGAATGGTGCAAGGAAGATGCCGGGTTCTGCTATACGGCTTGTGGCAGATCGGGGCAGGAAGCCTGCGATGACGAGCCGGTCGTCCGCTGACCAGGGGCGTCACAGGGCACTAGTGTAGGGCACGTACGGATTCCTTTGCTGCACCGTGACGGTGCGGCGTGCGTTTTTTGTGGGACCGTTCTTTTTCGGTTTCCCTTCATTTCGGTTCCGTGTTCAGGGTGTCCCAGTGGCACGCCTCCTCGCGCTTCGTTCGGCTCGCATCGGATTGGCACGAGCCTTGCGTAAGGGTTGTCCGTGTTTCTTGCAACCCGCGTTTATCGAACAGAAGGAGGGGTGTATGTTTCATCGCATGCTGCTTGCGGCGAGCGTAGCGGCCGTGTTTGCGGTTCCCGGCATGGCATCGGCGGATACAGCGACGTCGTCGTCGTCATCATCGTCGCCGGCGGTGCCGACGATGGCGCAGATTCTGAATGCATCGGGAATCACGACCAGCGGTTACTTCGACGTCGTCTACAACCACGCCAATCGCGATCTGCAAAACGGCTTTTGCGATCGCGTGGCGGACTGTCAGAACAGCAATCTCGCGCTGCATCAGTTCGGCCTGCAGGTGGCCAAGCAGCCGAAGGAGGGCTTCGGGTGGTTGGTCAACGTCACTGCCGGTCTCGATGCCAAGGCTTTTGAATCGTATCCGTTCAACACCACCGGTAGCGGTTATCAGCAGGTCGATCTCACGCAGGCATACGGTCAGTATGCGCACGGCCCGGTGACGGTGATGGCGGGGAAATTCACCTCGATCCCCGGAATGGAGGTGATCTGGCAGCCATCGAACTTCAACACCAGCCGCTCGATCCTCTATACGTCCGAGCCGTTTACGGAAACCGGGGTGCGTGTGAATTATGCGTTGAACGACGCCGTTACCCTGATCGGTGGGGTCATCAATGGATGGGATCAGGTTTCGGGCGGCGTCAATGGCGGCAAGACCGTCGAGGTGGCGGCCACCGTTGCGCCGCTCAAGTCCGTGAACTTCACGATTTCGGATTACAACGGCAAGCTGAACTCCGCCGTCGGCGGTGGGGCGGGCACGAGCATCACGATGCTCAACGGTCCGACCAATGTCGTGCAGACCGGGGATCGCAACCTCCTCAACTTGGTGGTGAACTACACGCCGATCGACCCGCTGACCCTGGGCCTGGACTACGTGAACGTGAACCAGCGCAACTTTGCGCAGTTGATGCCGGGCTCGACCGATCTGAATCCGCTCTATAGCAACAATCTGATCACGGCGAAGTACAACGGCTTTGCTTTGTATGCGACGTACATGTTCACGCCGAAATGGCGCTTGGCGCTGCGCGCGGAAAACTTCAACGACCAGAGCGGATTCCACTTCGGCACCCCCGATACCACCTACAAGGAAGCCACGGCGACGCTGTCCTGGCTGGAGTCCGACAGCTTCGAGCTGCGCGGCGAAATCCGCGGCGACCATGCCACCAACCCCGTCTTCACGGTTGCGTCCGGAGGATTCAGCAAGACCCTGACCACGTACGCCGTCGAGGGACTGTACAAGTTCTAAACCTGGACCGCCCTTTCCGTCATGCGGAAGGGGCGGTTGCCGTGAATGTAACTTTTTCGCAACGACGCGCGCTTTTCATTCCCAACCCCTCCCATTTCTACGGGAAGCCCGTATATATTTCCTCCGCCGGAAACATCACATAACTATTTCTCCGGCGCGACGTCGTACACGGCGATTCCCACCGCAGTGCATGTTGGTGCCGCAATGGGCGCCCGCGGTTGACGTCCAGGGTGCATACCATCGACGTAAAGGGATGGAGGGGACATGCTTGATCGCACGCTGCGGGCTGCGAGTGTGGCGCTTGCGCTGCTCACGCCGGGCTTGGTGTTTGCGGAGGACCAGACGGGACCAACCACTACGGATGTCCCGGCAACGATAGACAAGATCCTGAGTGCGTCCGGGATCGCCGTCAGCGGTTATCTGGACGGTTCGTACAAATATATCGACCGCACGAATCCTTCCGCCGTTCGGGTATTCACCACGCAACAGAATTCCTTCACGTTGAACCAGGCGGCGCTACAGATCGCGAAGCAGCCGAAAGAGGGTTTCGGTGGCCTGATCAACGTGATGGCCGGTTCCGATTCGTCGATCTTCTCGTCCTACCCCTACAACACCGGCCCAAGTAATAATCAGTTCGACGTGACGCAGGCCTACGGGCAGTACGCCTCGGGCCCGTTCACGGTGATCGCCGGAAAGTTCACCACCTTGCAAAGCTACGAGGTGATCTGGGCGCCGGCCAACAACAATACGTCGCGCTCGATCCTTTTCGGCGCGGTGCCGTTCACCCATACCGGCGTTCGCCTTACCTACGTCGAAAATGACGAGATCACCTGGATCGGCGGCGTCAACAACGGCTGGGATCAGGTCTCGGCCACGACTCCTGCGAAAACGATCGAGTTCGGGACGGTGATCACGCCGACGAAGGCGTTGAGCATCACGCTATCCGATCTCAACGGACAGGCGCTGTCCACGGCCAACGCCGTTCCGACGCCTGCCGAGGCCGACGCCAAGGGGCCCTATGGTGAGCGCAACAGCTTCGATGCCGTGGTGACCTACACCGTCAGTGATCCGCTGAGTTTCGGCGCCGAATATTTGAATGTCAGCCAGGACAATTATCAGGCCTATACCGGAGCGACCCCCGTCTTGGCGCGGTACGACGGTTTTGCACTGTATGCCACCTATCTGTTCACGCCGCAGTGGCGATTGGCGTTGCGGGGCGAGAACTTCGAGGACCGCAACGGCTTCCATTTCCTGGGCACGGCCGGCTGTGCGTCCGGTGGGGCTTGTATCGATCCGGCCCAACCTTACGCCGGCCAGTCGACGACCTACCGCGAGTTCACCGCCACGCTGTCTTGGTTGAAGACGGAGCACGTCGAACTGCGTGCCGAAGTGCGCGGCGACCATGCCAGCAATGCCGTGTTCCTGGAGTCGTCGGGAACGCGCAATAACACCATGGTGTCGTTCGCACTGGAGGGGCTCTACAAGTTCTGATGCCGAGGTTCGACGCGGTGCCGACCCAGGCGTCCGGCTATAACGGGCGGGTGTCGTCGCGTTTTCCTGGGCGCCGTTGCGGGGCGAGCAGGAATTTGGTTGCCAGCGGCCAGAGGGCCGCCCCGAACAGACTGGCCGACAGGGAAATCCACCAGTCCCGGGATACGCCTCCCACCCAAACGCGCACCGCCAGCGAGGCCAGCTGGGCAACCAGCAGCAGGCCCAGCACGTAGACGCATTGGTTGATCACCGAAAACCAGCGGATTCTCCGGTGGAACGTGATCGCACCGTAGGAGAGCAGCGTGTAGGCGAGCGCATGCTCACCCAGCAGCGCGCCGTCATGGACATCCATCAGCAGGCCGAACGCGAAGGCGGCGGCCATGCCGACCCGTCGCGGTTGATGGACGTTCCAGAAGACGAGGGCAAGTGCGAGGAAATCCGGAACCCAGAGTGCCCTTCCCCAGGGCAGCAGGTCGAGCAGGAACGCGGCGCCGAGCGTTCCCCAGATGAAGGGCGCGTGTACCGGCCGCAGCACTTGTTCCCGGCGCGCGGCGCCGCGCAGGGTGGTCGCCGAGACACGTTCCCCGCGAGCGAGCGGCGAGGGGGCGGATGACGGCAGGAATTGCAGCCGCCGCCGCTTCATCGCATTTCCTGCCGAGTGGTCTGTCGGCGCACGATGGGGTGCCCCGATTTTCGTCTGGGATGGTGCCGGCGATCGGCGCCCGACTTCTTGCTCTTGGCCGTGGAGTCCGGAAGATCGAGGCCGCTGGGCAAGGGGGGGGGCGGCGGGACGGTCAGCACGAGCAGCAGGCGGCTCACCGTCTTGCCGGCGGCCGGCGTCATCGTGATCCGCGCGAACTCGTTCTTGGCATCGTGTTCGACCCGGATGACCGTACCGACCGGCAATCCGCTCGGATATAGGCCGCCGAGGCCGGAAGTGACGACTTGATCGCCGATGCGCACGTCGGCGTTGGCGGGAAGGAAACGCAATTCGAGCCGCGCCGGTTCGGCGGATCCGAAGGCCACCGCAGGCAGACCGTTGCGCGCCACCTGGACCGGGGTCGCTTGGTTCTTGTCGGTGGCCAGAGTTACTTCGGAAGCCATGGGGTAGGCGCGCGTGACCTGCCCGACGACACCGGTATCGTCCAAAACCGGGTCACCGGTGTGGATTCCGTCACGGACGCCGGCATCGATGATGACCTTGCGCGAGAACGGGTCCCGCAGCGAATACAGCACGGTAACTAGGCGGGTCGGCACCGGCAGGCTTTTGCGCAGGCCGGCGAATGCGCGCAACTGGACATTTTCCGCCCGCAGTCGCGCGGTTTCCTGGAGTTGCAGCGCTTCCTGGGTCGCCTCGGCGCGCAACTGGGCGTTCTCCGTTTCCAGCCGGTCGATCGTCGTGAAATCGCTGCCGATCGCTTCGATCCGGTCGCGCGGCCAGAGGAGAATCCGTTCCACCGGGTACAGCACGGTTTCGAGTCCGTCGCGGATCGTATCCAGCACCTTCACGCGCGCGTCGATGACGATCAACAGAATCGACAGCAGGGAGAAGAAGGCGAGGCGGGCGCGCGCCGAGATGCCCTGGTTGAATAGTGGCGGAGGCCCGTATTCCATGGTCGCTCGCGGTGCCGGGGCCGCGTTCCTGCCGGAGTCGGTACCGGACTCAGCCGGTCGTGAATGCCGAGCCGAGCTTGTCCATCCGCTCGAGCGCGATTCCGCAGCCGCGTACGACGCAGGTGAGCGGATCTTCCGCCACGAGGACGGGGAGGCCGGTTTCCTCCATCAGCAACCGGTCCAGGTCGCGTAGCAGCGCGCCGCCACCGGTGAGCATCATGCCGCGCTCGGCGATGTCTGCGCCGAGTTCCGGCGGCGTCTGCTCGAGGGCGATCTTCACCGCCGAGACGATCTGGTTGAGCGGGTCGGTGAGCGCTTCCAGGATCTCATTGCTCGAAATCGTGAAACTGCGCGGAATCCCCTCCGAAAGATTACGCCCCTTGACTTCCATCTCGCGAACCTCCGAACCCGGGAACGCCGAGCCGATGGCCTTTTTGATCGACTCTGCCGTCGGTTCGCCGACCAGCATTCCGTAGTTGCGGCGGATATAGTTGATGATCGCCTCGTCGAATTTGTCGCCGCCGACGCGCACCGAACCTTTGTACACCATGCCGCCGAGCGAAATCACGCCGACCTCGGTCGTGCCGCCGCCGATATCGACGACCATCGAGCCCGAGGCTTCCGAGACCGGCAGTCCGGCGCCGAGGGCGGCGGCCATCGGCTCTTCGATCAGGTACACCTGACTGGCGCCGGCGGCCTCGGCCGATTCCTTGATCGCGCGCCGCTCCACCTGGGTCGATCCGCAGGGAACGCAGATGATGATCCGCGGGTTGGGGGCGAACAGGCTCGAAGGATGCACCGCCTTGATGAAGTGCTTGAGCATCTGCTCGGTGACGGTGAAGTTCGCAATCACGCCGTCCTTCATCGGGCGGATGGCTTCGATGTTGCCCGGAACGCGCCCCAGCATCTGCTTTGCCTCGAGGCCGACCGCACGTACGACTTCCTTGGCATTGGGGCCGCCCTCGCGCGCGATGGCGACGACGGAGGGTTCATCGAGTACGATCCCCTTGCCGCGGACGTAGATCAGCGTATTGGCGGTACCCAGGTCGATGGCAAGATCGCTGGAGAAATAGCTACGGAGAAAACCGAACATCGGGACTCTGACAGGAATAAGCGATCGACGAAGCGATCCGGGCGGCAGGCTGCGCGAGCGCAGCGCCGAATGCGCGATAATAGACCATGTCCCTGAACTTATCCGACGTTTATCGTATCGCCCATCTCGCGCGCATCGAGATCACCGACGCGCAAGCCCGGGAAGCCGCCGGCCAGCTCAACGACATCTTTGCGATGATCGAGCGGATCGCGCGCGTGGACACGGCCGGGGTGGTGCCCATGTCCCATCCTCTCGACGGCGTTCAGCGCCTGCGCGCCGATGCCGTGACCGAGGTGCCCGATCGGGAGCGGACGATGGGCAACGCGCCGGCTCGGCAGGACGGCCTGTTTCTCGTGCCCCGGGTGATCGAATGACCGAACTGGCCCACTTCACGCTCGCGCATTTGGGGGATCTCCTCGACCGCCGGGAGATTTCCGCCGTCGATCTCGCCCGGTGCTATCTGGACCGGATCGAACGCCACCGTGCGCTGAATGCCTTTCTCGACGTCCGGCCGGAGATCACCCTGGCGCAGGCGCGCGCCGCCGATGAACGCCGTGCGCGCGGCGAGCGCGGTGCCCTGCTGGGCGTCCCGATCGCGCACAAGGACGTGTTCGTGACCCGCGACTGGAATACCACTGCGGCGAGCCGGATGCTGGAGGGGTATCGCAGCCCTTTCGATGCAACGGTCGTCGATGCGCTGGCCCAGGCCGGTATGGTATCCCTGGGCAAGCTCAACTGCGACGAGTTTGCGATGGGGTCGAGCAACGAGAACAGCGCCTACGGCCCGGTCCGCAATCCCTGGGATCACGATGCCGTTCCGGGCGGATCGTCCGGTGGATCCTCGGCCGCCGTGGCGGCGCGCCTGACCCCGGTGGCGACGGCGACTGATACGGGCGGGTCGATCCGCGAACCCGCCGCCTTCGCGGGCGTCACCGGCACCAAGCCAACCTACGGACGTCCGTCGCGTTGGGGCATGATCGCGTTCGCTTCCAGTCTGGATACGGCAGGGCTGCTGACCCAGACGGCCGAAGACTGCGCACGGGTGTTCAACGCCATGCTGGTGTTCGACCCCAAGGATTCGACCAGCATCGATCGACCGCCGGAGGACTATACGCGCTTCCTGCACACCGGGCTCGATGGACTGCGCATCGGTGTGCCCAAGGAGTTCTTCGCCGACGGACTGGAGCCGGAGGTCGAGACGGCCGTACGCACGGCACTCGGCGAACTGGCGCAACAGGGGGCGCAGCTCGTCGAGGTGAGCCTGCCCAGCGCCGCACTGGGTATCCCGGTGTACTACGTCGTCGCGTCGGCCGAGGCGTCGAGCAATCTCTCGCGCTACGACGGCGTGCGCTATGGCCGGCGCGCGGAAGCATATGGCGATCTGGTCGACATGATGCGCAAAACCCGCGCACAAGGCTTCGGCGCCGAGGTCAAGCGCCGGATCTTGGTGGGCACCTACGTTCTTTCCCATGGCTATTACGACGCTTATTTTCTTCAGGCCTCCAAGGTCCGACGCATCATCGCCGAGGAATTCCGTCAGGCGTTCGCGGCCTGCGACGTGATCGCCGGCCCGGTCACCGGGGGCGTGGCTTTCGGTTTCGGCGAAAAGTCCGCCGATCCGGTCGCCATGTATCTGTCCGACCTCTACACCGTTCCCGGCAGTCTGGCCGGCATTCCCGCGATGAGCGTGCCTTGCGGTTTCGGCCGCGCCGGCCGGCCCATCGGCCTGCAATTGATGGCGAACCATTTCGACGAAGCGCGAATGCTGGGCGTGGCGCACCGCTATCAGCAGGTGACGGATTGGCACGCGCGCGTGCCTGCGGGGGTCTGACATGCCGACGTCCTGGGAAATCGTCATCGGCCTCGAAACGCATGTGCAGCTGCGCACGGCATCGAAGATCTTTTCCGGTGCATCGACGGCGTTCGGCGCCGCGCCCAACACGCAGGCGAGCGTGATCGATCTTGCGCTGCCGGGCACGCTGCCGGTGCTCAATCGCGGCGCGGTCGAATGCGCGATCCGTTTCGGCATCGCGGTCGAGGCAGCCATCGCACCGCGCTCGATCTTCGCGCGTAAGAATTATTTCTACCCCGATCTGCCGAAGGGCTACCAGATCAGCCAGTATGAACTCCCGGTCGTGCAGGGCGGGACGCTGCAGTTCTCGGTGACACCGCGCACCGGCGAGCCGTATTGGAAGACCGTGCAACTGACCCGTGCCCACCTCGAAGAGGACGCTGGCAAGTCGCTGCACGAGGACTACCGAGGCATGTCGGGGATCGATCTCAACCGCGCCGGCACACCGCTGTTGGAAATCGTGAGCGAACCGCAGATGCGCTCCAGCGCCGAAGCGGTCGCGTATGCGCGGGCGCTGCATGCGTTGGTGGTGTGGCTGGGCGTCTGCGACGGAAACATGCAGGAAGGCAGCTTTCGCTGCGATGCCAACGTCTCGGTCCGTCCGGCAGGTTCGGAGACCTTTGGCACTCGTGTCGAAATCAAGAACCTCAATAGCTTCCGCTTCCTGCAGCAGGCGATCGACCACGAAGCGCGTCGCCAGATCGAACGGATCGAAGACGGCGGCACGGTGGTGCAGGAAACGCGCCTCTATGATCCCGATCGCGACGAGACTCGGGCGATGCGGTCGAAGGAGGATGCGATGGACTATCGCTACTTCCCCGACCCGGATCTGCTGCCGTTGGAGATCGCCGCCGGTTGGGTGGAAACCGTGCGGGCGCAGCTTCCCGAATTGCCGGGGGCGATGCGCGAGCGTTTCGTGCGCGATTACGGCCTGTCGGCACAGGACGCGCTGGTGCTGACGGCGAGCCGCGAACTGGCGGCGTACTTCGAGGAGGTGGCCGCTGTGGTTGCCGACCGGAAGGCTGCTGCGAACTGGGTGATGGGCGAAGTGTGCGCCGCGTTGAATGCGGCCGAGGTCGGGATCGACCGATGTCCCGTGCCGGCAACCGAGGTCGCCGCGCTGATCGCGCGCGTGGCCGATGGCACCGTCAACCTGAAGACAGCCAAGGACGTGTTCGCGCTGCTCTGGGCGGGCGAGGGCGTCTCGGCCGACGCCGTCATCGAGGCGAAGGGACTCAAGCAGATCTCCGACTCCGGAGCGATCGAAGCCATCGTCGATGCGGTGCTCGCGGCCCATCCGGTTGCCGTCGAGGAATACCGCGCGGGTAAGCAGAAAGCTTTCCAAGCTCTGGTCGGGCAGGCGATGAAAGCCACGCGCGGCAAGGCCAACCCGCAGCATGTCAACGAGATCCTGCGTCGGAAGCTCGGCTGAGGAGGCCGGCGGCATCGATCTGCCGCACACCGTTTCGCCTACGTTTCCCGCAGCGATCGGCGATACTGGATTGCTTCCGCGATATGTTTCGCGTTGATCGTTTCGGCGTCTTCCAGATCCGCGATTGTCCGCGCCACCTTCAGTACGCGGTTGTATGCCCGTGCCGACCACCCGAGCCGGGTGGTCGCGGCGTGCAGCAACTGTTTCACGGCGCCTTCGGGGCGGCAGACGCGTTCGACCTCCGATGAGGTCAAGGCGTCGTTGCTCTTTCCTTGGCGCTGCATCGCCACCGTGCGGGCGATGGCCACACGGCGCGCCATGCGTTGCGTCGATTCGCCGTCGGGCAGGCTGGTCAGTTCATCCGGCGTGAGTGCCGGCACGTCGACCCGCATGTCGATTCGGTCGAGCAGGGGGCCGCTGATGCGGTCCTGGTAGCGCGAAACCATCTCCGGCGTGCAACTGCAAGGAATCTGTGGATGACCGTGGTAGCCGCAGGGACAGGGATTCATGGCGGCAATCAGCTGAAATCGGGCCGGGTACTCGACGTGGCGCTGCGCCCGGGCGATGGTGATCCTGCCGGTCTCCAGCGGTTCGCGCAGGGATTCCAGCACCCGGCGGTCGAACTCCGGCAGTTCGTCGAGGAACAGTACGCCATGGTGGGCGAGGGAGATTTCGCCCGGCAGCGCTTGGGCGCCGCCGCCGACCAGCGCGGCGGCACTGGCGCTGTGATGCGGGGCGCGGAACATGCGGGTCGCCCAACGCTGCGGCGCGAATTTTCCGACGAGACTCAATGCAGCCGCTGATTCGAGCGCCTCGTCCACGTCCATGGGCGGAAGAATGCCCGGGAGGCGCTGCGCGAGCATCGATTTTCCGGTGCCCGGCGGCCCGACCAGGATCACGCTATGGCCGCCGGCAGCGGCGATTTCCAGTGCACGCTTGGCCGCGGCCTGCCCTTTCACGTCCGCGAAATCCGGGTAGATCGGCGGGGTGAGCCGTACCTGCGCAAAATGTATGGCGAGCTTTCCCGCCTCGGTGTCGCCCGCCGCGTGATGCAGATGCGAAACCACTTGTCGAAGATCCTTCGCGGGGTATACCGTGACGTCGCCGACGAGGGCGGCTTCGTCGGCGTTCTCCCGCGGCAGGATGAAGCCGCGCGGCGCGCGCTTCTGGACGCTGCGGGAAACGGCATACGCCATCGCGACCGTGCCGGTGATGGGGCGCAGCTCGCCGGACAATGACAGTTCCCCCACGAACTCGAACTGGTCCAATGCACGCGTCGGCAGTTGTCCGCTGGCGGCGAGGATGCCGATGGCGATCGGCAGGTCGAAGCGCGTGGATTCCTTCGGGAGTCCGGCGGGTGCCATGTTCACCGTGATGCGGCGGGCCGGGAAATCGAACTTGCAATTGAGTAGCGCCGCCCGCACGCGCTCCCGCGCTTCCCGTACTTCCGCATCGGGCAGTCCAACCAGGGAAAATGCTGGCAGACCGTTTGCCAGATGGACCTCGATCGTCACTTCCGGCGCGAGCATGCCGGAGAGGGCGCGACTGCGGACGACTGCAAGCGTCATGAAAGGCGAAATCGTGGGCGATGAGCGCCGTCGGATCGGTTGGGCGAGGAGGATGGAGGGCCGGAGTATCGACCCAAAACCCCAAATGTACCTGACCGGGCGCGGTAGCGCTCTCGCATGCCCCCGGAGAACGTGCCGGCGGCCGTCAACGGCAAACCACCGTCATTGCGAGGGCGCAGCCGGAAGCAATCCAGGCGTTCCCTGGATCACCACACGGTCGGTGGGGCTTCGCGATGACGAGGTTGGTCGGTTGCGGGCCGCGGTACGCGACCGAACTCAGGACCGGTCGTGCCGCCGAACGGCATGCCCGCTCAGCGCTTTTCGAGTTCGGCCACGCGCGCCTCCAGGGCGTCGATGCGTTCCGTTGCCTTCTCCAGCACGGCGCGTTGCACGTCGAACTCCTCGCGCGTGACGAGGTCGAGTTTGGTGAACTGCTGGACGAGCAGTGCCTTCAAGTTTTGCTGAATGTCGGCAGCCGGCGTGGCGGCGAATAGCGCGGACAGACGCTGCTGCAGATCTTCCAGGAATGAGGGAGTATCCATGCCGGGATCGGGTTCAGGTGGATGCCGAATAGTACGCCGTTTCGATGCACAAAAAGAGGGCGCAAAAAAGGGTGCCCGCACCGTGGCGGGGCGGGAAACGACACCGATGCAATACTCGCGGCGGATTTCCCCGTTTCCCGCTCCTTCCTCCGCACCTGCTGCCACGTCGAGCCATCCCTGTCGCATCGCTCGGCCCGCCGTCATCGTCATCCCTGGCACACAACTTGCAGCACCTCCCATGGACGATCCGGATTTTGCGCGCCGGGTCCACTACGACGCAATTGGACCGAACTCAGAGAGGAACCCACGGGAGCACATCGATGAAACTCATCACGGCAATCATCAAACCATTCAAGCTCGACGAGGTGCGGGAAGCCTTGTCCGGTGTCGGTGTGCAGGGCATCACCGTAACGGAAGTGAAAGGGTTCGGGAGGCAGAAAGGGCACACCGAGTTGTACCGCGGCGCAGAGTATGTCGTCGACTTTCTACCCAAGGTGAAGGTCGAGGCGGCAGTCGATGACGCGATCGTCGATCGCGCCATCGAGGCGATCGAGGCCGCGGCACGGACCGGAAAGATCGGCGATGGAAAGATCTTCGTTTACGACCTGCAGCAGGTCATCCGGATTCGCACCGGCGAAACCGGCAAGGACGCGTTGTAACCCCCGGACAAGGAATCGACGAAAATGAAACGATTGAAGAAATGGCTTGCATGGGTCGCGGCGGCGACCGTGCTGGGAGTGGCCGGCTTGGCTCCGGCCTGGGCGGACAACGGGCCTTCCTCGG
The DNA here is from genome assembly GCA_021825945.1 of Pseudomonadota bacterium. Classification (GTDB taxonomy): domain Bacteria; phylum Pseudomonadota; class Gammaproteobacteria; order Burkholderiales; family Burkholderiaceae_F; genus GJ-E10. The sequence continues at coordinate 85,797 of JAKAFN010000002.1, read as the reverse complement.
CGCCGGTGGCAGCCGCTGCCGTTGCCGCACCTGCGCCGGCGGCAGCCCCCGCTGCAGCGCCGGCGCCGACGCCGAACAAGGGCGACGTGGCTTGGATGCTGACCTCGACCGCGCTGGTGCTGCTGATGTCCGTTCCGGGCCTGGCGCTGTTCTATGGTGGTCTGGTGCGGACCAAGAACATGCTGTCGGTCCTGATGCAGGTGCTGGTGGTCTTCTCCCTCATCACGGTTCTCTGGTGCGTGTACGGCTACAGTCTCGCGTTTACGGAAGGAAGTGGCAGCCTTGCGCCGTTCATCGGCGGGTTCAGCCGCCTGTTCCTGAACGGCACGTTCGATCCGGCAACGGGGAACTTCTCGATGGCGTCGACCTTCGACAAGGCCACCCCGCTGCCGGAGTTGGTCTATGTCGGGTTCCAGGCCACGTTCGCGGCGATCACGGGTTGCCTGTTGTTGGGGGCGATCGTCGAGCGGATCAAGTTTTCCGCCGTGCTGATCGCGATCACGATCTGGTTCACGCTGAGCTACCTGCCGATTGCACACATGGTGTGGTTCTTCGAGGGGCCGGACGCCTATACGAGCGCCAAGGTGGCCGATGCCATGAATGCCAAGGCCGGTCTGCTCTGGCAATGGGGGGCCCTGGACTTCGCGGGCGGTACCGTGGTGCACATCAACTCCGGGGTTGCCGGGCTCGTCGCCGCGATCCTGCTGGGCAAACGGATCGGTCTGGGCAAGGAATCGATGGCGCCCCATAGTCTGACCATGACGATGATCGGGGCTTCGCTGCTGTGGTTCGGATGGTTCGGGTTCAATGCCGGCTCGGCGCTGGAAGCCAACGGCTCTGCCGCGCTGGCCTTCATGAACACTTACCTGGCGACGGCCATGGCAGTGCTGTCGTGGATGTTCGTCGAGTGGATGGTCAAGGGCAAGCCGTCGATGCTCGGTGCCGCGTCGGGCGCCGTGGCGGGCCTCGTCGCGATCACCCCCGCCGCCGGCAACGTCGGCATCGCCGGCGCGTTCGTCATCGGCCTGCTCGTCGGCCCCCTGTGCTTCTGGGGCGTTACCGGCCTCAAGCGGATGATCGGCGTCGACGATGCACTCGACGTGTTCGGGGTCCATGCGCTGGGCGGGATCGCCGGCGCGCTGCTCACCGGCATCTTCAACGACCCCAGCCTGGGCGGTCCGGGCTCCGTGCAGGATTGGGTCACCATGAAGACCGGCTATCCCGGCATCCTGGCCCAGCTGCTGATCCAGGCCAAGGCCGTCGGCCTGACGGTGGTGTGGACTGCGACGGTGTCGTTCATCTCGTTCAAGGTTGCCGACATGCTCGTGGGCATCCGCGTCAAGGAAGAGGAGGAGCGCGAAGGTCTCGACACCTCGTACCACGGCGAGACCGCCTATCACTACTAATCTGAGGACCGCCCCTCTTCCGCCGCGGCGGAAGAGGGGCGGTTGCAGAGCCGGGAAGGCGTATGCCGGAACGGGCCGTCAATCCGCCAGCGGATTCTCGGCCCGTTTCTTTTGGCGGACCGGAATCTGGGGGGAGATCCGTGTCGTCCGTGCGACGGCGAATACGCCGCTCATGCCGCTGCCGAGGACGTCCTGCAGGGTGTGTCGGTCGAGCGTCGCCATGAAGTTGCGTCGCGCGTCGGACAGCACGGACTTCAGCGTGCAGGCGGGGAGCAGCGGACAGTCCTGGTGCTCGGCGTTGAAGCATTCGACGATGTCGAGGCGATCTTCCATGTGCCGCACGACGTCGCCGATGTTGATCAGCTTGGGTGCGCGCGACAGGTGCATCCCGCCGCCCTTTCCGCGCAGGGTCTCGATGTATCCCGCCGTGGACAGGCGGTTGACGACCTTCATCAGGTGGTTTTCCGAGATGCCGTAGCTCTCTGCGATTTCCGAGATCGTGCACAGCCGCTCGGGGTGGGCGCCCAGGTAGACCAGTACGCGAAGAGAATAGTCCGTGAATCTCGTAAGTTGCATGCGAGCAGCCTAGCAGGATTTCCCCGGTTTGCCGCTCCTTCCGATGGGGCGGTCGTTGGAGTCGAGTTCCGGCTTTCCCAAAAAGATGTAATGCATAGATTTCTTATGATTGGTATTTGCATTTGCGAATGCCGGAGATTTCATATAAGATACATCTAGTTTGCTTGTTTGTTGCGGGCGACGCATGACCCTCACCACCTGGGGTCGTCGTGGTCCCGGGGCCGATCCCCTCCAAAGTTCGGGCCTGGGACCGCTCTTTTTTCCATGGTTGCGCTGCGCGACCTGAGCGCCGGGTGCTCCCCATGGTGTTGTGCGGCCCAATCGATCCCGCTGATGTGCGACACGCATGACGAGGTGGCGGGTTTCGGCACGGGATCCTCGATGATTCTTGCCGAGGACGTTGCGAGGCTGCCGATGCGGGGGCGGTGTCCGGACCCGGGTGCGCCGACCGCGGTCGAGTTGGGAGAAAATGCCGGGATCATTCCGATGCGACTGGACTGGGGCATGGATTCTTCCCGTTTTTCCGCACTGGCGGGTGCCGTTTTTGGATTCGTGGGCGTTGCCGCCGGCGCGATCGGTGCGCATGCCCTGCGTGCCCGGCTGACGCCGGACCTGATGGCGGTATACCAGACCGCGGCGCACTATCAGATGATCCATGCGCTCGCGTTGCTGTTCGTTTCTTCGGCCCAGCAGCGCTGGGCCGGACGTGCGGCGCGGATCGCGGCCGGCTGTTTCGTTGGCGGCATCCTGCTGTTCAGCGGCAGCCTCTATGCCCTGGCACTGGGGGCTCCCCGTGGCGTCGGGTTTGCCACGCCGTTCGGAGGGCTCTGCTTCCTGTCGGGCTGGGTGGCCACGGCGGTGGCGGCGGTGGGCGGGGGCGGGCGGAGCGCCGCGGGCGGATAGCCGATCCCGCCCGCGGAATCGGCTTCTTCAGCGGGACGGGAGTCGCTGTACCAGTTCGACGCCGCCCTCCCGGAACAGCACCTTCACCGGTACGTCCGGCACCGGGCGATCGGTCCGGGTGATCGCATATTCGCCGGGTTCCGGCGGACGCGATGGCGTCCTGTGCCGGCGGTAGACGCTGAAACTGGGGACGGTGATGTTCCATTGCACGACCGGTCCCGGCAGGGTGGCGGCGATTTCCCCGGCGCGTTTGGTCGGGCCGCTCAACAGGTTGCCGAGCCATGGAAGAAACGCGAATCCCACCGACGCCGTGAGGAGGAAGCACATCCCGGCGGCCCGCCAGGCAGGCGCGATGGCGCGCCGCGTCGCAAGCAGGATGCCCGCGACGGCGGCGGATCCGCTCATCTCGTAATAGGTTCCGGTTGCGGTCGCCAGGGCACGCCGGGTCTGCGCGGCCCAAAAGTCCGGATCGGCATGTATGCGCGCGTCGGCGAACCACTGCGTGATCGCGGGCGCCGCCGGCAGCAACAGCAACAGCGCGCCCGGCAGCAACAGCAGCCCCGCGGTGCCGCGCACTTCGATGCGCCGCGCGGCAAGCAGGAATATCGGCGTCATGCCGTAGAGCAGATAGTGCGGCAGCTTGGTTCCGGAAAGAGAAAAGAAGACGAGGACGAATCCGAACCACAGCCAGAGGAATCGTGGCAGAGCGCCGTGCCAGTCCTGCCGTAGCGGGCGCACCGTGCGCCAGAGCAGTCCGCTCCAGGGGGCAAGCAGCAGCGGCAGGACGATGAGGTAATAGAACGGGCTCCCGGCGTGGCCCTCGAGCGTTCCGCCGAAGCGCTGCAGATTGTGGTGGATCAGGAATCCTTGGATGAAATCCCATCCATGGATGACGAGCTGCGCGGCATACCACGGGGCCGCGATCGCGATCAGGATCATCCAGCCGATCGGATCGACGGCCACGCGCAGGGCGTCGCGCCATCGTTTGGCGACGGCGCAATACAGGATTCCCACTGCGACCGGAATCAAGATGGCGATCGGGCCTTTGGTCAGCAAGCCGAGGGCGATCCAGGCATAACAGCGCAGCAGCGCTGCGCGGCCTTGCCCTTCCAGGGTGCGCCACAGGTCGAACATCGTGGCGGCAAGCAGTGCGTTGAGCAGGGCATCCGCGGTGGCGGCATGGGCCATCGCGGTCACCCCGAGGCTGGTGAACGCGATCGTCGCGGCGGCGAACGCGCTGCGGATTCCCAGGCGGGGTGCGCTGAAGCGGAGGATCGCGGCGACCCACGCCAGCCCTGCGAGGCCCGACGGCAGGCGCAAGGCAAATTCGTTCAGGCCGAATGCCTTCACGCTCACCGCCTGCAGCCAATAGATCAGGATCGGCTTGTCGTAGCGCGGGAGGCCGTTCAGAGTAGTCGAGATCCAGTCGCCGCTGCGTAGGATCTCTCGCGTCGCCTCGGAGAAGGCGCCTTCGTCGATGTCGAAGAGCGGGTAGCGCCCCAGGGTCGGCAGCAGCAGCAGCGCGCATACCGCAAGAAAGAGCGCTGCGGCGAGGGTCGGCGGCGGGGCTTTGTCGTTGCGTGCCAACCATCCTGGCGCGAGGCTCATCCCCACTGGGCGTTCCCCGGGCACGCCGAACGCACGATCGCCCACAGGCCCATCACGCCCCCGACCGCGGCAGCGATCCACTGCAGGGGCTGGGCCAGCGGGTATCCGGTATTCGTGATCGCAAGCGCTGCCGAGCATGCCAGCACCACGACGCCGAGCACGCCCCGGGCCCGGCGGGAATGGGTCGGTAGTCGCATCGATACCCATGCTCCGAACCCGCCGGAAATGATCCCGAGCGTCGCGCCGCCCAGGACATCGGAGGGCCAGTGGGCCCCGACCAGGACGCGTGACGATGCGGCAACCAGCGCCGCACCGAGCGCGGCGCCGGCGAGGATGGGGCGATTCCGGATGGGCCGGCATGTCAGGATCAGCACGGTCGCGACGAGGAAGATCGTGATCGCGTGCCCGGAAGGAAAGGAATTGTGGCCCGCCAGGGTCTGCCCCTCGATGTAGAGGTGGTTCGCGCCGAGGGCGGCGGCGGGCCGCGGGCGACCCAAGGCGGTTTTGCCGGCCCAGGAGAGCAGGCCGGCCACGGGTGCGGCAAAAATTCCCGCGGCGAGCACCCGCGGGTTTGACGCCAGGAACGGGGCCAGCAGCATCATGGCAACCAACCCATGGCCGAGAATGGTCAGGTCACTGGGCAGTCCTCGCGGGAGATCGCGGGCGGCGAACCCGTTGATCGCAGCAAAGAGCGGATGGTCGAGGCCGCCGTCCGCCAGCGCGAGCGCAGCCAGCGCGCTGAGCGCGGCAAACGCCGCGACCAGGGCGGGGGCACGAAGATCGGGGTGGGGAGGAGTGAACGGCATCGGCGCGGCGATTCTATCGTCCGTCCACGGTTCTCGGGATCCCCACATGATCTTGTATCTTGATCCGAAAACGGCCCACAAGTTGTGGGCGGGCTATTGCGGCCGTTTCCGGCCTGCGCGGCCACATCATCGCACCACTGGGCAAAATGGTCGCGCGAAACATACTTTCCCTTCGGAAAACGCTTGCGTCTCTCGGCGATTCGCATAGTATTGCGGGCACGTAACGGGGCTCGTTCTTTGCGGCCCCGCAGTTGTGGCGGGACGTGATTGCCGTCTGCGCCGCCGCCCCGAACGCTTTTGGAAAATCTATAGGAGATCGTCGATGGCTACTGCCAAGAAAGCCGCGAAAAAAGCTGTGAAGAAAGCCGTGAGCAAGGCTCCGGCCAAGAAAGTCGCGGCGAAGAAGGCACCAGCGAAAACTGCGGCCGTGAAAAAGGCTCCGGCCAAGAAAGTCGCGGCGAAGAAGGCGGTGCGCACGCCGAATGCGGCATTCATGAAGCCGTTGACGCCGGTCGGCCCGCTGGCGGCGGTGATCGGTAGTACCCCGATGCCTCGCACCGAGGTCACCAGCAAGGTCTGGGTCTACATCAAGAAGAACAAGTTGCAGGACACGGTCAACCGCCGCAATATCAACGCCGATGACAAGTTGCGCGCGTTGTTCGGCGGCAAGTCGCAGGTTTCGATGTTCGAGTTGACGAAATACGTCAGCAAGAACCTGAAGTAAGCGCGGGCCCCTCTCCCGCGCCGCGGGGGAGGGGCCGTCGGGGTTCCTTGCGCGTGGGGTACGCAGGCTTCGCCCCCTCCTTCTTTGCGGGGCATCCGCCCGCGTCGCACGATTCTCGGTTCAACTCTGCGCCCACCGCGAATGCCGGGGCAAGGACGCCTGCAGGAAGGCCATCTGGTCGGCGAGGATGCGCCGGTTGCTCAGGATGAACCCCTCGTTGCGGCTGACGGCGTACGGTACGTAGAGCAGCGGCATGTTCGCTTCTTCCGGAGCACGGTTTCCTTTGCGCGTGTTGCACGGGCGGCAGGCGGTCACGACGTTGGTCCAATCGTTCCGGCCCCCGCGCGAAAGGGGGACGATGTGCTCCACGGTGAGTTCGCCGTCCGGAAATGTGGCGCCGCAGTATGCGCAGACATGGCGGTCGCGTGCGAACAGCCGGTGCTTGCTCAGGGCGACCCGGTAGCCGCCGGCCGGGCTGCGGCAGCGGCCGCGGATCATGACGATCGAACTGGCGTGGAGGGTGGACGGCGTTCCGAGGGATTTCTGGATCCCGCCGTTCATGGCGAACACAGCGTCGCCCAAGTCGTTCACCACTTTCCCGGAGGCGTAGTATCGAGCGGCGCGAGGGAGCTCTGCCCATCGTACTGGTTGTCCGTGGGAGTCGACGATCAGGATGCGGGGGCCGGTCTCGAATCCGCGCATGCCCCCAGTGTGCCACTTTGCGACAGGGTTGGGAACGGAAGCGGATGGCCAACGACGAGCAACAGGCGGGCAACGATGCCCGGGAGACCGAACTCAAGCTAGGCCTGCGCGCCGAGGACGTGGAGCCGCTTCGTACCCGGCTCGACCGGCTGGCAACCTCGCGCCGGGACCGGATCGACAGCACGTACTACGACACGCCGGATCTGCGGTTGGCTCGGGCGCGCGCGGCATTGCGGCTGCGCCGGATCGGAACCGGAGCGCGGGTGCACTGGGTGCAGACGATCAAGACCGAGGGGGAGGGCGGCGACTCGGCGTTGTCGACACGGGGCGAGTGGGAAGCGGCGTTGCCCGGCGCTGCGCTCGACCTGTCGCGGTTCGCCGGCGCGCCGCTGTCGCGCATATTCGGGGCGGATGCGGCGGCGGAAGGTCTGCGCGCGATGTTCCGCACGGTATTCGTCCGCACGATCTGGGATGTTTCCGCATACGGCGCACACATCGAGGTCGCATTGGACATCGGAGAAATCCGCGCCGGAAGCCGACGCGCGCCCATTCTGGAGGCCGAGTTGGAGTTGCGGTCCGGGTCGCCGGCCGCATTGACGGCGCTGGCGCTCGATCTGGCGGGCGCGACGCGCCGCAGGAAAAGGGCCGACTTGCGGCTGATGCCCTATGGCGACTCCAAGGCCGCCCGAGGGTATCGACTGGCGATGGGCATGACGGCGGCCCCCATCCCGGCGAGCCGGGCGATCTCGGATGCCGGGCGCATCCACAGCCGGGACGGTGTCGATGCGGTGTGCCGGAAACTGGTTGGTGCCGCGCTCGGCGTCGTGTTGGCGGACGCGGAAGGAGCATCGGTGTCGGATGATCCCGAATACGTCCATCAAGCCCGGGTGGCGCTGCGTCGGATGCGCGCGGCGGTCGAAATCCTGGCCGATACATCGGCCGGGCGGCCGGCGGAGCAGGGACTTTCCCGGAGCCAAGTGCGGGAGATGCGCCGTTGGGCGCGGCGCTTCGGCGCCGCACGGGATTGGGATGTCTTCTGTTCCGAAACCCTGCCGGATCTGTGCACATACGGTCGCGACGCCGCAGCCGGTACAACTGTCGGCATCGCCGAAGCCGGGACGTCCGGTCCATGGCCGGGCCTGATCCGCCGTGCGCGCGGCAAATGCGAAGCCGCGAGGGACCGGTTGCGTGCGCAGATCGCCGGCCCGGCGTTCGCGCAGTGGGCCTTGGAACTGCTGCACTGGATCGCGGCACCACCGCGCGATTCGGCGCCGTTGCAGATGGTTGCCCCCGCGGCGGTCGGCCGATTGCTGCGTCGGTTCGTCCGACGGGGCGGACGGTTCGCCCGCTTGTCCGATGGGGAGCGGCACAAGTTGCGGATCGCGGCCAAGCACCTGCGCTATGCGCTGGAAGCGGCGCATGCCGCATTTCCGAAAAATGCCGTGCGCGATACGATGCACGCCCTGGAACGGTTCCAGGACGCGGCGGGACGGGACGTCGATGTGACGGTGGCGCGGGATGTCGTCGCGCGGCTCACGCGCTCGGCGGCCGTGCGGACGCAAGCCCGGAAGTGGGGGCGGACGCGGCGACGCGACGCGACGAGACAGGCCGCGCATTGGTTGCGGCGGCTTTCCGATCCGCCGATCGGCCCGCGTTCGTGAAATACTGCCGCCGTGATACGGCGGTCAACCGGAATCCTCGACCGCGCGCCGGAGGAACGATCATGCCTTTGTACCAATCGCCCATTCGCGACCAGCGCTTCGTCATCCACGAACTGCTCGGCGCGGTCGACGCGCTGCGCGCGATGCCGCGGTATGCCGAACTGGACGCCGCGACGGTCGACCAGATCCTCGAAGAGGGAGGACGATTTTCGGAGGAGGTGCTGCTTCCCTTGAATCGCAAGGGCGATGAGCAGGGGTGCATCTACGATCCGTCGACACGCGCCGTGCGCACGCCGGACGGTTTCGCGGCGGCGTTCGCGCAGTTTCGCGATGCCGGGTGGCAGGGGCTCACCGCCGATGCGGAATACGGCGGGCAGGGGCTGCCGCAATTGCTCCAGATCGCGTTCGATGAAACGCGCTGCGCAGCCAATCAATCGTGGGCGATGTACTCGGGGCTCACCATGGGTGCCTACGAGTGCATTCTGCGCAACGGCGACATTGCGCAGAAGGACCTGTATTTGCCGAAGTTGGCGTCGGCTCGGTGGACGGGAACGATGTGCCTCACCGAACCCCACTGTGGAACGGATCTCGGGTTGTTGCGAACCAAGGCGGTGCCCGATGCCGAAGGCGGCTTTCGGATCACCGGCGAGAAGATCTTCATTTCCTGTGGCGAGCACGATCTCGCCGAGAACATCGTACATCTCGTGCTCGCGCGCCTGCCGGACGCACCAGCCGGCACGCATGGCATCTCGCTGTTCATCGTTCCCAAGTTTCTGCCGGAGGGAACCGGCGCCGACGCGCGTTGCGGTGCCCGCAACGGCGTGTCCTGCGGGGGACTGGAACACAAGATGGGGATTCACGGCAACGCCACCTGCCAGATGCGACTCGAAGACGCGAAAGGCTGGTTGCTGGGCGAAGCGAACAAGGGGCTTGCCGCCATGTTCGTGATGATGAATGGCGCGCGTCTGTACGTCGGTATCCAGGGGTTGGGACTTACGGAATTCGCATATCAGAATGCCGCAGCATATGCCAAGGACCGGCTCCAGGGACGATCCCTTTCCGGTCCCAAGGCGCCGGATCGTCCAGCCGATCCGATCGTGGTGCACCCGGACGTGCGGCGCATGCTCCTCACCGCGCGCGCCTACGCGGAAGGAGGCCGGGCGCTGGCATACTGGGTCGCGCTCATGGCCGACGCGCAGCATCACCATTCCGATGCCGCGGAACGCCGATTCGGCGCCGACATGACGGCGCTCATGACCCCGATCGTCAAAGCGTTCCTCACCGACAACGGGTTCGCCTGCGCCTCCGAGTGTATGCAGGTGTTTGGCGGCCATGGCTACATCCGCGAATGGGGTATCGAGCAGACCCTGCGGGACGCACGCATCAACATGATTTACGAGGGCACCAACACCATCCAGGCGCTCGATCTGCTCGGTCGCAAGGTGCTGCTCGACGGTGGCGCCCGGTTGCGCGCGTTCGGCAGTTTGGTCCGGCAGTTCGTCGAGGAGCATGGCACATCCACGGAGATGAACGAGTTCGTCACACCCCTGGCGGACATCGCGGACAAGGTGGAGAAATTGTTGCTGGAAATCGGACTGAAGACGGCGGGCAACAAGGAAGAGATGGGGGCTGCGGCCGTCGACACCCTGCGCGTGGTCGGTCACCTCGTGTTTGCGTACTTTTGGGCGCGGATGGCGGAGCGGGCACTCGCTCGCATCCGGTCGGACGGCGTTCGCGTCGACCCCTTCTATCCGGCGAAGCTCGCGACGGCGCGGTTCTATTTCCAGCGTCTGCTCCCCGAGACCGCGTTCCACATCCGCGCGGCGCGCTCGGGCGCCGGCAACCTGATGGATTTTGCATCGGACTGGTTCTGATGAGACGGATCGTCGCGCATCCGGCAGGCGGATGTCGTCATTCCGAGCGGCGTGTATTGCCATGACCGTTGATGAGGGGGCAATGGAAGACATTCGAATTCGGAAGGTGGCGGTTCTCGGTGCCGGGGTCATGGGGGCGCAGATCGCCGCGCACTGCGTCAATGCTCGGGTGCCGGCGCTGCTCTTCGATCTGCCGGACGACAAGGACGAGGGCGGGGACCGCAGTGCATCGGCGCGGCGGGCGATCGAGGGCTTGTCGCGGATCCGTCCCGCGCCGCTGGGCGTGCCCGAGGACGCACAGTTCCTGGCGGCGGCCAACTACGCCGAGGATCTTTCCGCGCTGCGCGACTGCGACCTGGTGATCGAGGCGATTGCCGAGCGTCTGGACTGGAAGCGCGCGCTGTACGAGAAAATTGCCCCCCATCTGGCGCCGCAGGCGATCCTTGCATCCAATACGTCGGGACTCTCGATCGCCCGATTGTCCGAAGGATTGGACGGCGACCTGCGCGCCCGGTTCTGCGGCGTGCACTTCTTCAATCCGCCGCGTTACATGGAGCTGGTCGAGTTGATTCCCGGCGCCGCGACGGATTCCGGAGTACTGGACCGGCTCGAAACATTTCTCACCGCGGTTCTTGGAAAGAGCGTCGTTCGCGCCCGCGATACTCCCAATTTCGTCGCCAATCGGATCGGCGTATTCAGTGTGCTGTCGACGATACATGAGGCTGGGAAGGCCGGGCTGTCATTCGATGTGGTCGACGATCTCACCGGGACGCGCATCGGGCGGGCCAAGAGCGCGACATTCCGGACTGCGGACGTCGTCGGACTCGATACGCTGGCGCACGTCATCGGCACCATGCGGGACAACCTGGGCTCCGCGGACGACCCCTTCGCGCCCCATTTCGCCGTGCCGGCGGTCTTACAGACGCTGATCGACCGCGGTGCCTTGGGGCAGAAGAGCGGCGCCGGTTTTTTTCGGAAGGACGGTCGCGCGATCCGGGTGTTCGATCCGCTGCGTGGCGACTATGTGGACGGCGGCCGCAAGGGCGATGAACTGATCGGACGCATCTGTCGCAAGCCGTTCGGGGAGCGCCTTGCCCTGCTGCGTGAGACGGATCATCCGCAGGCGCGTTTCCTGTGGGCGATCTTCCGCGACGTCTTCCACTATGCCGCGATCCATCTCGAGCGGATCGCGGACTCGGCGCGCGAAGTGGATCTCGCGATGCGCTGGGGGTTCGGGTGGGATCTCGGGCCGTTCGAGATCTGGCAGGAGGCGGGCTGGACCCGCGTCGCGGCGTGGATCCGGGCGGATATCGATTCTGGCGAGGCGATGTCCGATGCACCCATGCCGGCGTGGGTTTTCGAGGGTCCGGTGGCCGACGCGCAGGCGGTGCATACCCCCGAGGGTTCCTGGAGCCCGGCGCAGGATGCGTTCGTCGTCCGCGGCGAGCTTCCGGTACACCGCCGGCAGCTTTTTCGCCCCAGGGTGGTGGGCGACGGATCGCCCTCCCCGATGGCGAGCGGGATCACCGAGTACGAAGACGAGTCCTGCCGAATCTGGCACCTCGAAGGGGGAATGCCCGCGGAAGTCCTGGTGTTTTCGATCAAGACCAAGGTGCATGCGATGGGCCCCGGCGTCGTCGCGGGTCTGGCCAAGGCGGTGGCGCTGGCCGAGGCGCGCTATCGCGGGCTGGTGATCTGGTCGCCGGATGAGCCCTTCTCCGCCGGGGCGGACCTGCAGGGGATGTTGCCGGCGTTCTTGCGTGGTGGCCCGCCGGCGATCGGCGCATTGCAGCGGCAGATGCAGGATGCGTTCCTGGGTGTGAAATATGCCCAAGTGCCGGTCATCGCGGCGGTGCGCGGCATGGCGCTGGGCGGGGGTTGCGAACTGCAGTTGCATTGCGCCAAGCGGGTTGCCGCGCTGGAGTCGTATGTCGGCCTGGTGGAGGTCGGGGTCGGACTCGTCCCGGGCGCCGGCGGCTTGAAGGAGGGGGCGATGCGCGCGGCTGCCGCGGCATCGGCGGTGGGAAGCGCGGATCTGCTGCCGTTTCTGCGTCACTGGTTCGAGAATGCCGCGATGGCGAAGGTTTCGACGTCCGCCTATGAGGCACGCCGGATGGGCTACCTCCTGCCGTCGGATACCGTAGTGTTCCATCCGCAGGAGTTGCTGTGGACGGCGATCTTCGAGGCGTTTACCTTGCACGCCACGGGGTATCGGCCGCCGCTGCGCGGGCGGCGATTTGCGGCCGCAGGCCGTTCGGCGCTGGCAACCTTGAAGGCGTTTGCGGCGAATCTGCGCGAGGGTGGTTTCGCCAGCGAACACGACTACCACCTTGCCGTGCAGATCGCGGAAGTGCTCTGCGGCGGCGACATCGACGCCGGCGCCCTGGTCGACGAGGACTGGTTTCTCGAACAGGAGCGCAGGCACTTCACTCCGCTCCTCGCGCATCCCAAGACGCAGGAGCGGTTGATGGGTTTTCTGCAGACCGGCAAGCCGGTGCGGAATTAGGGGGGATGGGATGAATCGGTATGTCCAGGATGCCTACATCGTCGCCGCGACCCGCACGCCTGTCGGCAAGGCGCCGCGCGGGCTGTTGCGCAACACGCGGCCCGATGATCTGTTGGTCGCCGCGATCCGCGGAGCGCTTGCGGCCGTTCCCGGCTTGGATCCCGCCGCCATCGAAGACGCCCTGATCGGTTGCGCCATGCCCGAGGCGGAGCAGGGACTGAACGTGGCGCGTGCCGCGGTGTTGTATGCCGGTCTGCCCAAGTCCACGGCGGGGTGTACGGTAAACCGATTTTGCGCCTCGGGACTCAATGCCGTGGCGATGGCTGCGGATCGCATCCGGGTGGGCGAAGCCGACATCGTCCTGGCGGGCGGAGTCGAGTCGATGAGCATGGTGCCGATGGGTGGCAACAAGCCCTCCTACAATCCACGCCTGTTCGAAGACGACAATCTCGGTATCGCATTCGGCATGGGGTTGACCGCGGAGCGGGTGGCCGCGCAGTGGAAGGTTCCCCGCGAGGCCCAGGATCGCTTCGCCCTGACTTCGCATGAGCGCGCCGTCATGGCGCAGCAGCGCGGCGAATTTCGGGACGAGATCACGCCGCTCGACGTGATCGATCGCGTTCCCGAACTCGCGACCGGGGAGGTGACGCAGCGTCACCGCCGCCTGGAAACGGATGAAGGCCCGCGCGTCGACACCAGTCTGGAGGTACTTGCCCGCCTGAAGCCGGCGTTTGCCGCGCGAGGCAGCGTGACGGCGGGAAACAGTTCACAGATGTCCGACGGTGCGGCGGCACTGATCCTGGCGAGCGATTCGGCGTTGCGCCGCTTCAACCTCGCGCCGCTGGCGCGATTCCTTTCCTTCGCGGTGCGTGGCGTGCCGCCGGAGATCATGGGCATCGGTCCCGTGGAGGCGGTTCCCGCCGCCCTGCGCGCAGCAGGACTGCGGCAGGACGAACTCGGATGGATCGAACTCAACGAAGCGTTTGCCGCGCAGTCGATCGCGGTGATCCGGACGCTCGAACTGGATGCGGAGCGGGTCAACCCGCTGGGCGGGGCGATCGCCTTGGGTCATCCGCTCGGTGCGACCGGGGCGATCCGCGCCGCCACGCTGGTGCACGGTTTGCGTCGCCGGAACCTGCGCTACGGCATGGTGACGATGTGTGTCGGCACCGGGATGGGGGCGGCGGGAGTTTTCGAGCGACTCTGACCGGAGTGCGCAGCATCTTGTAAAATCGAAGGTTGCCTTTTTCCGTTGCGGAACCTCCCGAATGAAAGAGTCCGGCTTCATGACGACTGCGCCCGATGGGGCCGAATTTCGGTCCGACGCCGGCCCCGGGGTTGACCCGTTGCGGGAGGACATCCGGTTCCTTGGCCGGATCCTCGGCGACGTGATCCGCGAGCAGGCGGGCCAGGAGATTTTCGACTTGGTGGAGACCGTGCGTCGGCTTGCCGTGCAGTTCCGTCGTGGCACGGACCCCGACGCCGGCGCGCAGATGAGCCGCCTGCTCAACCGGCTGACCCCGATCCAGACCAATTCGGTGGTGCGTGCGTTCAGTTATTTCTCGCATCTCGCGAACATCGCCGAAGATCTCCACTCGATCCGCACCCAGCGGGCGCGGGAACTGGCGCAGGAGCCTGCCGAGCGGGGCAGCATCGACTACGCCCTGTCGCGCCTCGACGCTGCAGGGGTGTCCGAGGAGGCGGTGGCGGAATTTTTCGATCGTGCCCTGATCGTGCCGGTGCTGACCGCCCATCCCACGGAAGTGCAGCGCAAGAGCATCCTGGATACCGAACGGGAAGTCGAACGCCTCTTGATCGAGCGGGGTGGGCCGCTCACGCCCCGGGAGCGCACGGTCAACGAGGAGCGGATTCGTGCCTGCGTGACCGTTCTCTGGCAGACCCGCATGCTGCGTGATGCCCGGCTGTCGGTGGCCGACGAGATCGAGACGGTGTTGTCCTACTATCGGCTGACTTTTTTGAGCGAGATCCCACGCTTGTATGGCGATCTGGAGGATCGTTTGTGCGTCGGACGGGGTGAGGCGGCCGAAGTCGGCCCCCGGTTCGCACCGTTCCTGCAAATGGGGTCGTGGATCGGCGGTGATCGCGATGGCAATCCCAACGTCGACGCGACGACGCTGGCGCGAGCGCTCGACCGCCAGGCGGCGATGGCGCTGCAGCACTACCTCGAAGAAGTGCATGCGTTGGGCGACGAGTTGTCGATCTCCGCAGTGCTGGCGCCGGTGAGCGAGCCTCTGTTGGCCTTGGCGGCACGGTCGCCGCAACTTTCCCCGCATCGGCACGGTGAGCCGTACCGCCGCGCGCTGACCGGCATCTATGCACGATTGGCCGCGACCGCGCGGAATCTGGGACAGGTGGCCGTTCTGCGCGAGGAGGTCGCCGATGAGCAACCATACGCGTCGGCGGAGGAGTTTGCCGCTGAACTCGCCACCATCGCCGATTCCCTTGCCGGGCATCGGGGCTCCGTGCTGATCAAGCCGCGGTTGCGCGGTCTGTTGCGCGCCGTCGATGTGTTCGGATTCCATCTCGCGGCGGTCGATCTGCGCCAGAGTTCCGATGTCCATGAGCGGACGGTGGCGGAACTGCTGCGCGGCGCGAGCGTGTGCGAGGACTACCGCGCGCTGGCCGAACCGGAACGGATTGCGCTGCTGCTTGCCGAGATCGGTCAGCCGCGGCTGCTGCATAGCCCGTACAGTCGATACTCCGACGAAACCCACAAGGAACTGGCGGTGTTCGATATGGCCCGCACCGTGCGCAGCCGTTACGGCGAGCGCGCGGTGCGCAACACCATCATCTCGCACACCGAAACGCTTTCCGACCTGCTCGAGGTCGTCATCCTGCTCAAGGAGACTGGCTTGGCGCGCTCCGCCGGCCGTGGCCTGCCCGCGGAAGTCGACCTTCACGTCATCCCGTTGTTCGAAACGATCGGCGATCTCCGGAACGCGCCGGACATCATGCGCGCTGCCCTCGACCTGCGTGCCACCTTGCGGTTCTATCCGCAGGGCGCAAACTGCGCGCAGGAGATCATGCTCGGATATTCCGATAGCAACAAGGACGGTGGTTTTCTCACCTCGAATTGGGAACTGTACAAGGCGGAGATCGCTCTCGTCTCGCTGTTCCGCGACGCCGGGATTCCCTTGCGACTGTTCCACGGCCGTGGCGGCACCGTTGGTCGCGGCGGCGGCCCGACCTACGATGCCATCCTCGCGCAACCGCCGGGCACGGTGGACGGCCAGATTCGCATCACCGAACAGGGCGAGATCATTGCCAACAAGTTTTCCAGCCGGCAGACCGGCCGGCGCAATCTGGAAATCCTCGTCGCCGCCACGCTGGAGGCGAGCTTTGCGCCGGTGCTGGAACACAACGGCAAGGACGCGGAACGGTTGCGGCGCTTTGAAGCGACGATGGAGGCCTTGAGTGCGCGGGCCTACAAGGCATATCGCGCGCTGGTGTACGAGACGCCGGGATTCGCCGAATACTTTTTTGCGTCGACGCCGATCGCCGAGATCGCCGAGCTCAATATCGGTAGCCGCCCGGCAAGCCGACCGAGGATCGATAAGGCGGCCAATCGGATCGAGGATCTGCGGGCGATTCCGTGGGGGTTTTCCTGGGGGCAGTGTCGCCTGATGATTCCCGGCTGGTACGGTTTCGGCTCGGCGGTCGAGGAATGGATCGATGAGCGCGCGGAGTCCCGTGCGGAGCGTTGGGCGTTGTTGCAGCGGATGGCGCGCGAATGGCCGTTTTTTGCGACGCTGCTGTCGAACATGGACATGGTTTTGGCGAAGATGGACGTTGGCGTCGGATCGCGATATGCCGGGCTCGTCGCCGACGAAGCGCTGCGCAAGTCGGTGTTCGGGGCGATCGAAGCCGAGCATGCGCGGACGGCGCAGCACGTGCTGGGCATCCTGGGGTACTCCTCGAATCTGCAGGACAACCCGATGCTCGCCAACTCGATCCGCGCACGCTTCCCCTACATCGATCCGCTCAATCACCTGCAGGTCGAACTCATCCGGCGACATCGTGCCGACGGCAGTGATCTGGATGAGCGTGCCCGCCGCGCCATCCATATCTCGATCAATGGTGTGGCCGCAGGGTTGCGCAACACCGGGTGATCGATATGGGCGGAGACGAGGCGATGCGCGCAATCGAAATCTCCGCCCCCGGCGGCCCCGAGGTTCTGCGGCTTGCCGAACGGCGTCGTCCCCGTCCGGGCCTCGGCGAGGTGCTGATTCGGGTCGCCGCAGCGGGCGTGAACCGCCCCGACCTCCTTCAGCGACAGGGGCGGTATCCGCCGCCGCCGGGCGTGACCGACATTCCGGGGCTGGAGATTGCCGGCCGGGTCGTCGAGATCGGCCCGGCGGCCGGCGCCGTGCGGGAGGGCGGGGCGACGCGCCATCTCCCGGATATCGAACGCGACGACCCGGGCCGGGAGACGGCATGGACGCCGGCGCTCGGCGATCGTGTCTGTGCGCTGGTGTCGGGCGGCGGCTACGCCGAATACTGCGTCGCGCCGGCGTTGCAGTGCCTGCCGGTGCCGGCCGGGCTGACGGACATCGAAGCGGCCTCGCTGCCCGAAACGTATTTCACGGTCTGGAGCAACGTGTTCGATCGTGGCCGCCTGCAACCCGGGGAAAGCATCCTGGTGCAAGGCGGCGCAAGCGGGATCGGCGTGGCGGCGATCCAGTTCGCGACGGCGTTCGGATGCCGGGTGTTCACAACCGCGGGAACCGCGGAGAAATGCGCAGCCTGCGAGCGCTTGGGCGCGGAGCGTGCGATCGACTACCGCCGCGAGGACTTCGCTGCCGTCGTGCGCGAGCGTACGGCGGGTCGCGGCGTCGATGTGATCCTGGACATGGTGGGCGGCGACTACCTTCCCCGCGAGACGGCCGTTCTTGCCGAGGACGGCCGCTTGGTGCTGATCAATGCCATGGGGGGAGCCAAGGCGACGCTGGACCTGCTCGACGTGATGATCAAGCGCCTGACCATCACGGGTTCGACCTTGCGCGCGCGCCCCGTCGCCGTGAAGGCGGCAATCGCGCGCGCGCTCCACGATCGCATCTGGCCGCTGGTCGGGTCGCAAGCGATCCGGCCGGTGGTTGATCGCACATTTCCGCTCGAACAGGCCGGGCAGGCGCACGCGGCGATGGAGCGCGGCGAGCACATGGGGAAGATCGTGCTGCAGGTGGTATAGCCGCGCTATTCGCGTGTCTGCGCGTCGAAAAAGCTATACGTGCTTTTGCCGCTGCGCTTGGACTGGTACATCGCCGCGTCGGCCGCCTTCACCAGGCTTTCGTAGTCCTGCGCGTCATCGGGGTAGATCGCGATCCCGATGCTGGCACCGACCGACCAGAACTTGTTGCCGATTTCAAACGGTTCGGCAATCGCCTGGACGATCTTGCGTGCCACGCGTTCGGCGTCGGTCCGCTCGCGCAGGTTGCCGAGGATGAACGTGAACTCGTCGCCGCCGATGCGTGCGACCGAATCTGCCGCCCGCACGATTTTTCGGAGGCGCGCGGCGACGTCGCACAAAAGCTTGTCACCCGCCTCGTGGCCGACGGCGTCGTTGACGCTCTTGAAACCGTCGAGGTCGAGAAACAAGACCGCGAGACGGGTTCCCTGTCGCGCGGCCTGGGCGATCGCATGCTCCAGCCGGTCGCGAAACAGCGCGCGATTGGCGAGGCCGGTGAGAAAGTCATGGTGCGCCATGCGCTCGATGCGTTCTTCGGTCTGCTTGCGCTCGGTGATGTCGCGCGCGATCGCGATGAAATACCGCTTGCTATCGAACGCCATTTCCGATGCCGACAGTTCGATCGGAAAGGTTTCGCCGCTCTTGCGCACCGCAAGCAGTTGCGCCGCCCGCGCGTCCGCCGGTTCCTCGAGCGCGATAAAGCGCTGCATCGGGGCGGTGCCGTCGGCCTGAATCGCCGCCGGCAGCAGCAGATCGAGCGGCTTGCGCAGCACGTCCGCCTGGGCATATCCGAAGATGCTCTCCGCCGCCGGATTGAAACCCTGGATCGCGCCGGATTCGTCGACCATGATGATGCCGTCCATCGCGTGGTCGAAAATCGCCTTGAGTTGGCGCTGGCTCGATTCGAGTTCGGTCTTGACGCGCTTCAGATTCGTCACCATCTGCCAGATGAGCTTGGCTTCCCGGCCGGCCGTCGCCGCCGCATACCCGAGAACCTGGTGGGTGATCGCGGTCAGGGAGTCGTCATGGGTGAGGTTGTAGACGATGCAGTGCTCGAATTTCCGGCAGGCGCGCAAGGCCTCTTCGGGGTCGAGGTAGACGGGGATCCCGTGTTCGCGGGCCAACTCGAATGCCGGCGCGCCTGCGTTCCTGTCGGCGATGCCGACCACGCGCACCAGTTCATCCTCGAGAAACATCTCGAGCATGGCGGTGCCGCCGCGGCCGGCGCCGAGGATCAGCACCGGTTGTCCGCGCGTCCGTGAAGTGGCCATCTCGCTGATGTTTTCGAGCCGTCCTTTGCCGCCGATTGTAAGGCACGACTTACGCCTGCTGCGCAAGTGACATCGCGAAATCGTGCGATTCGTCGAGGACAAGAATGGCACGAAAATCATTCACATTCGTATGAGTCGGCCCGGTGATGAGCGAATCGCCCAGCGCCGCGAAGAATGTGTGGGCGTCATGCCGTGCGAGGTCGTCGTGCGGCATGCGCCCGAGTGCACGGGCCCGCGCCAGGCTGGATGGATCCAGATAGGCGCCGGCAATCGGCTCCGTGCCGTCGACGCCGTCCGTGTCGCCGGCAATCGCGACGATGCCCGGGTGCTCCCGCAACGCGATGCCGAGCGCGAGCAGGAATTCGACGTTGCGCCCCCCTCGTCCGGGTCCCGGTGCGGTGACGGTGGTTTCTCCCCCGGACAGCAGGACGCACGGAGGCGGAAACGGCTGTCGGCGCCGGGCGACCTGCAGCGCGATGCCGGCCATCGCGGTGCCGAGTTCGCGCGCCTCGCCTTCGATTGCGTTGCCCAGGATGTGGGCGGGCATGCCCCGTGCGTGCGCCGCGCGGGCCGCTGCGTCCAGTGCGGCCTGGGGCGTGGCGATCAGGTGGTACTCGGTCGCGGCCAGCCGGGGATCGCCGGGCTTGATCGACTCCCCGGTTCCGCGTTCCAGCACCCCGGCGACTTCCGGCGCGATCGGTATCCGGTGGCGTCGCAACACCGCAAGGGCGTCTCCGCAGGTCGTTGGATCCGCCACCGTCGGCCCGGACGCGATGTCGAGCGGATCGTCTCCGGGCACGTCGGAAATCGCCAGCGTCACGACCCGTGCGGGATGACAGGCAGCCGCCAGTCGGCCGCCCTTGATTGCCGAACAGTGGCGACGGACGCAATTCATTTCGCGAATGCTTGCGCCGGACGCGAGCAGCGCCCGATACAGGGCCTGCTTGTGTGCGAGCGTGAGGCCGGGCGCCGGAAGTGGGAGCAGCGCCGAGCCGCCGCCCGAAAGCAGGCATAGCACCAGATCGTCCGCTCGTAGGCCCCGCACCAGCCGGAGCATGCGTTCGGCGGCCGCAAGACCGGCGCCGTCGGGAACCGGATGGCCGGCCTCGACGATTTCGATCCGATCACAGGCGACCGCGTGGCCGTAGCGGGTGACGACGAGCCCCGCGAGCGGGCCAGGAAATTGCGCTTCGACCGCGCGGGCCATCGCGGCGGCGGCCTTGCCGGCACCGATCACGATGGTACGCCCCCGCCCGGGGCGCGGCAGGTGCGGGCCGATGCAGCGCTCCGGCTGCGCGGATGCGACGGCGGCGTCGAAGATCGCGCGCAGGAGTTCGCGTGGTGGGGACGACGTCATTCCGGAACCGGCCGCGGCCGCCGATCGGGGCCGATGTGCACATATACCAACGTCGCTTCCGTCACACGGATGATTTCGCCCGTTCCATTGCCGCGTTCCGTGAATACCGCGATGTCGACCGTCACCGACGTGCGCCCGACACGTTGGAGGCGCGCATAGAACGACAGCAGATCGCCGACGAATACGGGCTCATGAAAAACGAAACTAGTCACCGCCACCGTGGCAACCCGGCCGCGGGCACGACGCGACGCCGCGATGGCACCGGCGATGTCCGCCTGCGACATGATCCAGCCGCCGAACACGTCGCCGTACATGTTGGCGTCGGCGGGCAGGGGCACGACGCGCAGCATCGGGTCTTCCTCGGGTAGGGTGATGGTCGTCATGGTCTCTCCGATGGCGAGGAAGGATAACGCGCGATAATCGCCGAAATCATACTGTTTCCGACCTGTCGCGCGTTCGGCGAACCGGTTGCCGGCCAATCCGCTTCCATTCCCCTGGTTGCGGGGGCGGCGCGCAAGGTGCGGGTGTCCAGCTTCCATGGAAACGACGCGATGCGCGGAATTCGACCCATGCCGACCCATGGCGCAGCGAGCCAGGCCAACCCGGATGAACCTCGCCGGGATTGGCAGACCTTGCGCTTTCTCCTGCCGTACCTGTGGGAATACAAGGTCCGTGTCGCCCTGGCGGTGACCTGCATGGTGCTCGGCAAGCTCGCACTGATCGGCGTGCCGATTCTGCTGAAGCGCATCGTCAACACGCTCGCCGTCCCTCCCGCCGCCGATGCGGCTCTGGTTCCGGTCGCGCTGGTGGTCGCCTACGGCGTTCTGCGCCTGGGGACATCCCTGTTTTCCGAGTTGCGCGAATTCTTCTTCGCCAAGGTCACGCAGGCGACGGTGCGCAAGCTGGCGCTCAAGACGTTCCGCCATCTGCACGAACTGTCGTTGCGCTTCCACCTCGAGCGGCGCACCGGGGCGGTGACGCGCGAGATCGATCACGGCATCCGCGGCATTTCCTCGCTCGTGAGCTTCACGCTCTATTCCATCCTGCCGACGCTCTTCGAGATCGCGGTGGTGTTCGGCTACCTCCTGCTGCACTACGAGATCTGGTTTGCGGTCATCGTCGCGGCGAGTCTCGCGGCCTACGTCGCCTACACGCTGCTGGTCACCAACTATCGCACGCGCATCCGCCGGGAGGTCAATGAACTGGATGCCAAGGCGTCGTCGAATGCCGTCGATGCGCTGCTGAACTACGAGACGGTGAAGTACTTCAACAACGAGGAGTACGAGGCGCAGCGCTACGACGCGACGCTCGCCTTGCAGGAGCGGGCCGCCTTGCGGGTGCAGCAGTCGCTGAACTTGTTGAACGGAGGCCAGCAGGCGATCATTGCGGTGGGCCTGACACTGCTGCTGTGGCGCGCTGCGCTCGGCGTGCGTTCCGGCGCGCTGTCGATCGGCGATCTCGTGCTCGTCAATGCTTTCATGCTGCAGCTCTATGCGCCACTCAACTTCCTCGGCGTCATTTACCGCGAAGTACGGCAGGCGCTGACCGACATGGACCGGATGTTCCGGCTGCTGCAGCAGAATCGGGAAGTGGCGGACCGGCCCGATGCGCGCCCCCTTGCGCTGGGCCCGGATCGATCTCCGGAGGTGCGGTTCGTGCACGTGTCATTCGGCTATGACCCGCGCAGGCAAGTGCTGCACGATGTCCATTTCACGATCCCCGCGCGCACGACCTGTGCGGTGGTCGGCGCAACCGGCTCCGGAAAATCGACGCTCGCCCGCCTGCTCTTCCGCTTCTACGACGTGCAGGGTGGTGCAGTATTGATCGGCGGCCAGGACATTCGCGATTGCACGCAAACGTCGTTGCGGGCCGCCATTGGAATCGTGCCGCAGGATACCGTGCTGTTCAATGAGTCGATCGAATACAACATCGCCTACGGGCGTCCCGGTGCCCGTCGTGACGAGGTCGTCGCGGCGGCGCGCGCCGCGCACATCCACGATTTCATCGAAACCTTGCCCGACGGTTATCGCACCATCGTCGGCGAGCGTGGTCTTAAGCTCTCGGGAGGGGAAAAGCAGCGGGTCGCGATCGCGCGTACGCTGCTCAAGGATCCGCCGTTGATGATCTTCGACGAAGCCACATCTGCGCTCGATTCGCGCACGGAACGCGCGATCCAGACCGAGATCGAGGCGGCAAGCGCGAGTCGCACGACGCTGGTGATCGCGCACCGTCTCTCCACCGTGGTCAAGGCCGATCAGATCCTGGTGATGGACCGCGGACGCATCGTCGAGTCCGGCGATCACGCTTCGTTGCTCGCCCGCGGCGGCGTGTATGCGCGGATGTGGGAGTTGCAGCAGCATGACGAAACCGATCGAGGAATGCCGGAATCCGGTCTGGCCGTTGCGTGATCGATCCTGCGCCGCGAGATGCCGGCCGGGATCGTCGCTGCGAATCCCGTACCCCGCTCTCGGCGCTGTGGAATCGGGTATTTCCTCGATGTTGAGATCGATTTCGGGTTGATTTTCCCGGATCGAAATTCAACAACCTGAATCTCTGCGACATCCATCACAAAATCTTGTTAGGGATCGCCAAATTCATTGACAGAGTGATAGGCGATCCCTACGATCTTGCAAACAATGAGAAGAACAGATTCGCGCGATCCGCACGAATCATCTCCCGCAGCAGTTTCACCGGTTTTACCGATTACCGCAGCAGCTCCCAAGCCGTATCGACTTGGTGAGCATCCGTTCGTCGGGCAGCGGGGTGCGTCGTCTCGGTCTCCTATTGCAGAGCGGGACGATGCAAGCCGCTACAGGACAATGAGATCAAGGGTTCGATCATGTGTGGAATCGCCGGGATCGTTTCGCCACGCCTGCCTTCCGGGGCGGTGCGTATCGTTTGTGAAATGGTTGTGAGGATCGGTCATCGCGGCCCGGACGCGCACGCGGTCGTCCATGATGAGCAGTGCGTCCTGGGCCATGCGCTCCTGGCGATCGCGGGCGGAGACGCGAGTCGCCAGCCGATGTCCGATGACAGCGGTCAACACTGGATTTCCTACAACGGAGAAATCTACAACGGGCCGGAACTCGAGTGCGAGCTCAGATCACTCGGCAATATGTTTCCGCGTCGATGCGATACCGAAATCGTTCTGACGGCGTTGCGCGAATGGGGAAATCGTGCGGTCGAACGATTCAACGGCGGATTTGCGCTGGCGTATTACGACCGCGCGACCGCAGCCGTTCTTCTCACTCGCGACCCGCTCGGCAAGCGCCCGCTTTACTACACGCAGTCCGGGTCGGTGCTGGCGTTCGCGTCCGAGGCCAAAGCCTTTCTCGCGTTGCCTTGGTTCTCCCTGCAATACGACGCGGACGCGCTTGGCGCGCTGTATTGGACGTCCGCGGTTACAGCGCCGGAGACCGTGTTTCAAAATGTCTATCAGGTTTGCCCCGGCGAAAGCGTCTGGATTCGAAATGGAAAAATATCCCGAATGTCCGGCAGGCGCCGATCGGTACCGCGATACTCGGGCTCACGCGACGATGCGGTGCGCGAGGTACGACACCGAATCGCAGCGAGCGTCCACCGCCGTGCACAAGCGAACCGCCCGGTGACTGTGCTGGCGAGCGGTGGGATCGACTCGTCGATCATCGCAATGGAACTCGCCGCCGATTCATCCCGCCGCATCACTGCGTATTCCATTGCATTCCCGAATACCGAATACGATGAAAGCGGTGCGCAGGAGAGGGTGTGTGCACGACTGGGCCTTGTGCACCGGCGGATCGCGGCGACATCGGCGACGATCGCTGCCGGATTTCGCGATGCGATATATCACGCCGAGCAACCGATTCCCACTGTCGCGCCGGTCCCCATGTATCACTTGGCGCGCCAACTGCACGCGGACGGGTACGCCGTCGCGTTGAGCGGTGAGGGCGCGGACGAAATCTTCCTTGGATATGGGATATTCAAAGAGGTGCTCCTTCGAAGCGCCACGTTCGATCAACCCGGCGCGGCGGCCATCGCCGCACATCTCACGGCAGCCTATACCGGATGGAGCGAGTCCGCCGATGCCGCGATGCGCTTGGTGATGCGCCGCTTCTCGAACCGACACGACCTTCTGTATTCCCACCTGCCGCAGTATTACAACAACAAGCCTGCGGCATCGACGCTGGCGCAGGGCGCTGCGTTTCGTCGGATCCGAGAACGCGAGGAGCGGATCTATGCCGATCTCGCCGGATTCGATCCCGTCTCGCGTGCGCGCGCGCTGGAACTTTCCAAACGGCTTGCCGGTTACCTGCTTTCGGTTCAGGGCGATCGCATGACCATGGCCTGGGGAATCGAAAACCGATGCCCGTTCCTGGATGCCGATGTCGTTTCCCTGGCGGTATCGTTGCCGCAGGAGTGGGTTTTGCCGAGCGAAGGTCCGGAAAAGAAAATCCTCCGCGACGCGTACCGGGATCACCTGCCGGCCACCGTGGTGGATCGTCCCAAGAAATCGTACCTGACGCCGGATGTCGCGTTCGTCCAAAGCCGCGACGCCGATCCCTTGTTCCACGAGTTCGCGGATTCGCTCGGCAACGAAGAATTGCCATGGGCATCGCGTCCGCATGGCGAATATCTGCTGGAGCGCCGGAAGACGGCCGGGCGGGGTGGCACAACCCTTCCCTATTCCCACGCACGGGCGCTGTTGCTGCTGTCATCGACGTTTGCGCTCGAGCGCGACCTTGCGACCCGAAAGGGCGAATACCACCGGCGGACCATCGAAGCGCAGGTGGCAAGCGTGACGGTGACGCCGATTCCCCGTCTTTCGCGCCGCTCCTCTGGAGCGCGGACACCACGATGACGTACCGCCCGGTTCGAATCGATGCCCCCGCGATCCGCCAGAAGCCACCATTCCGAATCGTCGGCGACATATCGCGATTTCCCTCGGAGGACTTCGTGGAAATGTATCTGAACCGGGACTGGTGTTCTGCGGAAATCGTCGGCGACCTGTTTCCCAACATTCTGCTGCTCGAAGCATTTGCCCAGGCCGCGGCAACGCTCAGTGCGTTGCGCTGCGACGGCGGAATCGGTTATGTGACGCGCATCGCCGACGGCGCATTCCTCGTGCAACGCTATTTCCCCCCTGGGGTCGTCGTCTGTGCGCGCTGGTTGGGTCAAACCGGAAACGCATCGTCCTACGAATGCCATGCGCGCCAAGACGGGAAGGTGATCGCGCTAGCACGTCTGGAAACCATGCGGGCGGAGTCGTGATGTTTCCAGGACGAGCCATGACACGACTTCCCTTGCTGCGGCAGACGCATCCGTTCCGCTTTCTGGACGAAGCGAGCCTGTTGGACGACCCCGGCGGCATCATCGGCCGGCGTTTGTTCCACGCCGACGAATTTTACTTTCCGGGGCATTTTCCAGGCGACCCGATCGTGCCCGGCGTCTTGCTGCTGGAGGCGATGGCGCAATTGTCGAGGGCCTACCTCAATGCGCGCCATGGAACCATCCGCCACGGCACCCTGGCGAAGGTGGACTCTGCCACGTTCCACCGCATCGTGCGTCCCGGGGAGTGCGTGCAGTTCCGCGCAACGTTGGTACGAACCGACCAGGGGCTGGCGGGGGAATCATCCCAATACTACGCATTCAAGTGCGGCGCGCACATCGGCCGAGAGCGAGTCGCCCGTGCCGAGTTGTGGCTTCACGAGGCGTGGTCGCCGGCATGCGATTTTCGCAGTAACACGGAACGGGGAGAAGGCAATGGGTGTTGACGAGATCATGCGGCGGGTAAAAAGCGATCTGCTCCTGGGACGGCTGGAGCTTGGCGAGTTGGGATTCACCGAGGCGTCGATATCCGACGACATACCCTTGCTGGATGAGCGCGGACTTGGTCTGGATTCGGTCGACGCGCTCGATCTGGTCGTCGGCGCGGAATTGCTGTTTCAGGTCAAGTTCGGGGAGATCTCCCGCGATCGCATCGCCCGAATCTGCACCACCGTCCGCGACTTCAGCGAACACGTACACCGCCTGCGGGCGGGGGATACGGCCTGAACGGGGGTGCCATGGGTTCGTCTGCACACGATGCATCCTCGGAATCGGTTGTACCCGCGGTCGTTCTCGGGATCGGCTCGTATTCGCCCGGAACGCCCGTCGGCAATGCGGAGATCGAGTCGGCCCTGTCGATCCCGGCGCAAACGGTGATGGAGTTCTTTGGCGTACGAACCCGCTACCTCGGTGTCGACCCCCGCACCGGACGGCTCCGGGATCCCTCCTATTGCAACACGGAATTTGCCGCACGCGCATCCGAACGGGCGTTGGAACGGGCCCGATGCATGGCAAACGATGTCGATCTCATCGTTACCGCGACGTCGACTCCGGACTCCGAACTGCCGCCGCTCCCCCATGCACTGCAGAAGCGACTTGGAATCCGTCGCGCCGACCTCGTCGACGTTCGCGGCGGCTGCGCATCGAGTCTGCAGGCACTCAAGATTGCGCGGGACCGCGTCACCTCGGGCGCGGCGGATTGCGTTCTGGTCTGCGGAAGCGAGTTCATTTCCGACAAGTTCTATACCCCATTGGTGGGGCGAAAGTCGTTCCGGACCGAAGATGTCCTGAACGCACTCGGATTTGCCGATGGCGCGGGGGCGATGGTCGTCGGGCGCGGGCCGGTTCACGGCGAGACGGTCACGCGGTTCCCCGCGATTGGCCCGATCAACGTGTCCTCACGGTATGCGGACCGGAGACCCGGGTTCACGCTGTGTAATGGCATATGTCGTCATGACCATCGGGCGATCCGGCGGATCATGCCGGAAGTCATCGATGCCGCCCGAACCGATCTTCTGGAGATGGTCGGCGGAGTCGATCGCATGGACCTCGTCGTGTTGCCGCAGGCGAATCCGGCGTTGATGGGACTCCATGCGACACACGTCTTCGACGCCAAGCGGTTTTACATCGGAGACGAAACCGGAAATGCACCTGCCGCGGCGATCTTCCGTGCGCTCGACATTGCCATCGAACGCGGTGCCGTCCGTCTGCCGGGGGCATGCATCGGCTTCCTGGCCGTCGAATCGGCAACGTGGATGTATGCAACCGCAACGATTTCCTAGCATCGGGGATTCGATCATGAACCTTGCCATCCTGGGAAATCGATCGACCCTGGTCGATGCCATCCTCGCAGAAGCTGCCGCCCGCGGATTGCGCGCGAATTGTGTTGCAAACATCCCCGTCGCCGACGACTTCGATTGCGTGGTGTTCGACCTGCCGTCAATCGACGAGGCCGTGCTGCTCGATGACGACGACGAGTTTTCCGTAATCGTCGACCGCATCCATGAGGACATGATGCGGTTCCTGACCGAAATCCGGAACGCATCGATTGTGTTGGCTCGTCGGGGTGGCGGAAAGATATTCGTCCTGACCCAGGAGGACAGCGCCAGCTATTACCTGACGTTGCCGCAGTCGCCGATCGCAAGTCGGGCACGGATCGCCGCGGCCAAGAGCCTGGCGAAAGAAGTGTTCCGAATGGGCGTGGAGATCAATGTCCTCGACATTCAGTCGTTTGTCGAACAGGCGTCGGAATCCGCCTGGATCGGGGCACGGGACGACCTCAAGGCCTATGCGTTGCGGTTTCATCCGGTTACGGCGACGGCCGTTGCGTGTGCCGTCATTACGTTCTGCGAGATGGATTGCCGATGCTTTGCCGGGCTGGTGATCCCGATGGGCGTCGGGTTCCCGGAGGGAAATCTATGAGCACCCCGAAGACGGTCGTGGTGACCGGCGCCACGAGGGGAATCGGTAGGGCGATTGCCGACCGGCTGGCGCACGCCGGCTGGCGTGTGATCGGCACCTACTGCCGCGATCACGGGGAAGTCGACCGGAATCGGCCCCATGCCGGGAATGTCGACGCGGTGCCGGCGATCGGTTTTGTCCGGATGGATCTCCGCTCGGACCGTTCGGTCGATGCGGCGGCGGATGCGATCGCCGCGCACACGGGACGGCTGGATGCGATCGTCAACAACGCCGGAACCACCGACGACGGTGCATTTCTTTCGATGGAGACGGGGCGGATTGCCGCGTTGCTGGAAGCAAACCTGTTTGGAACGATCCGGCTGACCTGGGCCCTGCTGCCGCTGTTTCGAGCCGGTTCCGACGCATCGATCGTCAATATCGCATCGCTGGCGGGAGTCGTGGGCAAGGAAGGACAGGTTTCGTACGCGGCCAGCAAGGGCGGGCTGATCGGGTTCACGAAGCTCCTGGCGCGCAAGACCAGTCGGACCGGCGTTCGCGCGAATGCCGTCGCGCCCGGGTTCATCGCGACCGAGATGACGGAGCGGCTCGACGACGGCATGGTTCGGCACATCGTCCATGGCACGTCGTTGCACCGCATCGGCGATCCGGGGGACGTCGCCGATGCCGTGACGTTCCTGCTGGCGGCGCGGTACGTGAACGGGACGACGATCAAGGTGGACGGCGGCTTCAAACGCTAGGAATCGCCGGCCGTTCACACGTCATTCGACCCGGATTCGGGGAGGTGTTTTCCGTATGGACGATGTCGTGATCACCGGAATGTCGGTCTGCCATCCGCTCGGAGGATCGATCGACGATCTGGTCTCTTCGCTGCTGGCTCGGTGCGACGGAGTCCGATCGGCGCGGACATTCGACGGCGCAAGACTGGCGAGCGATCGCGTCGTCGAGTTTCCGCCGGATTTCGACTTTGCGACCGGTGACGTCGATCTTTCCGTGTGCGACCCGGGCGCGCGCTATGCCGTTCATGCCGCCCTCGGCGCCTTGCGCAACGGCGCCATGACGGCGGCGGCGTTTGCGCATGCCGGCGCCGCCATCGTGGTCGGCAGTTCGCATAGCGGCATCCACTCTCTCGAGCGGATGTATTCGTCGGTGGGTTCGCGCGGAGGTGATACCGCCCGGTCGGCCCGTTTCGCGGCTTCGCTGACGGATCACCCGGCCGTCGTGCTGACGACGGTTCTGGGGTCCGTCGGACCGCGTCTTACCGTGTCTTCCGCATGCGCGTCGAGCAATGCCGCAGTGGGCATCGGTGCCGACCTCATTCGGTCGGGGATGGCCCCGGTCGCGTTGATCGTCGGAACCGATACGGTCTCTCTGTCGATCCTGGCGGGATTCAACAGCCTTCGCGCGGTCAGCCCGGTCGGCGCCGCGCCATTTTCCCGGCCATCCGGGATCACGCTTGGCGAAGGTGCCGGCGCACTGTTGCTGGAGTCGGCTCGTCACGCGCGGGCCCGCATGGCGCGCGCAGCATGGTTCGTGCGCGGCTACGCGCTCTCGGGAGATGCATTCCATGAAACCGCGGTCGACGCGAGCGGAGACGGTCTGGAGGCGGCAATGCGTGGTGCCTTGCGCGATGCCGGCATCGTCGCGCAAGACGTGGATTACGTCTCCGCCCATGGCACCGGCACCGATACCAACGACATCCCCGAATCGATTGCGACGGTTCGGGTGTTTGGAAGTGCCGTTCCGGTCAGTTCCCTCAAGGGATTCCTGGGGCATACGCTCGGCGCTTGCGGGGCGATGGAGATCGCCGTTTCGATCGCGCTCGCGGAACGGGGACTCGTTGCACCCACGGCAAGGTTTTCCTCACTGCGTGCCGGATGTGCGCCCGCGAATGTCGTCGGCCCGGAACCCGGGGTGGCGCGCAACGAGACCTTCATCAGCAACAAGTACGGGTTCGGCGGAAACAACGCTTCCGTCGTTTTGTCCAAGCGCGCCCCCCCGACGCTGCGGGCGCCGATCCGCCGACGGGCGTTCGTCACCGGAGTCGGCAACTGTCTTCCCGCGGATCCCGAACGGCTCGCTTGCAAGACGGTCGGGCTCCGGGACTTCGTGTCGGCGATGCCGGGAAGTACGACTGCGATGCCCTGCGCGCTGCCGTCGATGGAAGGTCGCCTGGGATCGTTCCGACGCAGCCCTCCCCTCATCCGGTTCGCGTTGGCCGCGGCGGGACGCGCCTTCGCCGATTCCGGGATCGTCGTGGATCGGGACGATCTGCTCGGACCTTGTGGCGTGATCGGTGCCGTTTCGGCCGGATCCCACACGGCGGTCGAGAAATTCCTGCGCAGCGTCATGGATGATGGCCCACAGTTCGCCAGCGCATCCCAGTTTCCCCTCACCACCTTGAACGCCGCTGCGGGGGCCGTTTCGATCGCGTATGGACTGAAGGGGTTCAACACCACGCTGGTCGGCGGGGATGCCGGCCTTGCCGCGGGCATTCTTTTCGTTCGACAGGGGCACCAGGAGCGCTTATGTGTCTTCGGCGCCAACGAGGTGTCCGAGCGATTTCTCGCCGATCAGTCGGCCGCATATGTTCCGATCGCAACCGGGGTCGATGCGCCGATCGGCACCATTTCCGAAGGCGCCACCGCCTTGATCCTCGAGACGCACGAGGCGATGGTGCGGCGCGCCGCCGTGCCCCAGGCCCTGTTGAGTGGTTTGGGCCGGAGCACCGCGACGGCCGCCGCAGGGGGTGGCGCGAATGGTCGTGCCCTCGACGTCGCCGTCGCGGCGGCGATGCGGGACGCGGGGGTCGCCGCCGCGGGATTGCGTGGGATCGTGACCGTGATGCATGGCCCCCGGCTATGGCGTCGGCAATACGGGGATGTCGTTGCCCGGTTGTTCCGGGGATCGTCCATCCCGGTGATCGACATCGGCGCGGTGGTGGGGCACGGCCAGTCGGCTTCGTTTCCCACGGTCATTGCCACCGCCGTGCGATCGGTTCGTCGCCAACGAGGCCAGGGCGGTGCCGTCTTGGCCGCATACGTCTCTCCCGCCGGGGATGCGACGGCCGCCGTCGTCGAGGCGGCATAGGGTCCCGATGTTTCCAGTGCAGCGGAGGTTCTTCATGGACACACCGGGAACGGTGTTCGCGCGGTTTTTCGTGCTGGTCGTCGCGGTCGTCGGACCGGCACCGGGGTCCTGCTATGGCGTCCATGCCGATCCGGCGATCCGCGAGATGATCGCGCGCTTCGATGAGGCGAAGACGGACCCGACGACCGTCGATGCCGCGTTCGACTTCGCCCGCAATGTGGCCGCAACCCGTCCCGCGGACCCGATCCCGCTGGTTTATGAAGGAAGTCTCGCTGCGCTGAAGGCGCGCGACGGATGGTTGCCGTGGCGTCGCTTGGCCAATCTCCATCTGGCGCTCGATTTGATGGGGGAGGCCACCGATATCGTCGCCAAGGCCGGCACTCCCGCCACGCAGCGCCTGGAAGTGGAGATGGTCCGGGGCATCACCTGCGCACAGATTCCCACGATCTTTGGTCAGGAATCGGTCGCCCGCGGGGACCTCGTCCATGCCTATGCCGATCCCGGATTTTCGACGATGAGCGCGGGCGACCGGGCGACTGCGCTGGCGTGGCTTGCCGTGCTTGCCCGTCGCGCCGGCGACCCATCGGCAAGCGCGCGATATCTCCACGCAGCTCGGGCGGCGTCGTTCGGCGTCGCCGATGCGATCTGGAGCGGACGGTGAGCGCAGACCTTCCGGAAACCTGCGGCACGGCCCGCGGAGTTCTCCCCTGCGTCGCGGCCGTCGGCGTATCGAAAATCTATCGCCGGCGGGTGGACGAAGTGATCGCCTTGAAGCGCGCTTCGCTGTCTTTGTTTCCGGGCCAGATGTGTGCGTTGCTCGGCCCGTCGGGAAGCGGGAAGAGCACGCTGCTCCACATTCTTGGATTGCTCGATGCGCCGACTTCCGGAAAGGTCGTCTACGACGGTGTCGACGCGCCTCCGCCTGGCGGGCGTGCCGCCGACACCTTCCGCCGGACGCGGATCGGGTTCATCTTCCAGAGCGGCAATCTGGTTCCGGTTCTGAACGCACTCGAAAACGTCGAAATCCCGCTGTTGCACTCTGCGCTATCCGGCGCGCAGCGCCGGGAACGAGCACGTTTCGCCCTGGCGCGGGTCGGCCTTTCCCATCGTGAGCGTCATCGCCCGTCCGGATTGTCGGGCGGCGAGCAGCAACGGGTTGCCGCCGCGCGCGCGCTCGTCGCCGAACCGGCCATCGTTCTGGCCGACGAACCGACGGCGAGCCTCGATACGGCTGCGGCAGCCGGTCTGCTCGATTGCTTCGCGACATTGCAGCAGGGAACCCGCACGGCATTTCTGATCGCCACGCACGATGTGCGCGTGACCGAGCGTGTCGACCGTTGCTGTCATGTACACGACGGAGTCCTGGACGAATGAACGTGATGCGCTATGCCGCCCGGAGTACGCTGCGCAACCGGCGACGATCCTTCCTCGCGATATCCGTCGTCGCGGGAGGTGTCGCAGCGATCCTGCTGAGCGTCGGTTTCGTCCTGGCATCCTTCGCGGGGTTGCGCCAGTCGATCATCGACGGTGAAACCGGCGACCTGCAGATTCGATCTCCCGCGCCCGACCGCGATCTGACCGGAACGCAGGCTGCCCGGATATCGGAATTCCTGCGGAAGGACCCCGACGTCCGGTTCGCCATGGAACGCATCCATTTCGAGGGCCTGCTCGCGACGGGGAATCGCACGGGGTCGTTCGTCGGGCGCGGCGTCGATGTCGAAAAAGAGTCACGTCTGAATGCCGGGTTCCTGCCGGTGGTTTCCGGCACCGGCCTCGGCGATGGCGACAAAAACGGAATCACCGTGGCCGCGGACCTCGCCAGGGCATTGCGCATCCATCCCGGCGACCTGGTCACCGTTCTGGTGACGAATCGCGATGGTGTCCTGAATGCCATGGATTTTTCGGTTCGCGGAACCTATCGAACCGGCATCCCTGCGCTGGATCGGCGCGGAGTGACGATTCCGCTGGTGGCCGCGCGATCGTTGCTGGCCCTCGATGGTGCTTCCCGAGTCGTCGTGGTGTTGACGCACGGCGATCGGCTCGTCGCCATGGAGCGCGATTTGCGGCGCGCCTTTCCGGACCTCGCGGTGCAGCCCTGGTTTGCAGTCGATCCGTTCTACGGTCAGGTCGTATCGATCTACCGGGTGATCTTTTCCGTGTTCGGTCTGATCCTCATCGTGGTCGTGCTGCTCTCGATTTCCAATGCCTTGCTGATGAGCGTGATGGAGCGGATCCGCGAGATCGGCGTGCTGCGGGCGATCGGGTTTCCCATGCGATCGATTCAGGCGAGTTTGGCGATGGAGGGGGCGATGGTGATGGGGGTCGGATCGATGATCGGCATTGCGGTGGCCGCGATCCTGTCCGTCGCGGTGAGCATCGCCGCCATTTCGATGCCGCCTCCTCCGGGTCGCTCGCTCGGGTACCCGTTGCAGATCGTCTTCTCGCCCGTGGCGGCGCTGCTGGTGTTTCTCGGATTCGTCGCGCTCGGCGGTCTGATCGCTTGCATTCCGGGGCGCGTGGTTCGGCGCATGAGCATCATTGATCAACTCGGGCATACATGACATGACTCACCGCCGTATTTCCCGGATCGTCACGGCGGCGCTGATTGCCGGGGGTCCGCCGGCGCACGGCGCCGGCATCCCTTCCCCCGATCCCGCCGCCGTGCTGGCCGCGATCGATCGGGTTCGAGTCGGCAATGCCGAGGGGCAGCTACGCATCCGCCTGACCAGTGCGAAATGGGGTGTGGAAGACATGCGCGTCTGCATCGGACGGGATGCCGCGGAAATCGACGTCCTGAGCGGGCGCTATGCGTCGGAGCGCGTCCTGATGCAGGGGCAGAACGTCTGGGTACGCATGCCGCATAGCAGCAGGACGATCGCGATCACGCCGATCGAGCGCATCCTGGGGCAGGCAAGTTATGGCGATCTTGCCCGGTCGCATTGGGTCGGCAGGTATACGGCGTCGTGGGCGCCGGTCGCAGCGCAAGGGCAAGGCGGAGCGGCGGCTGCCGGCGCCGACGCAATGGTGATCGATCTGCACGCGACGACGACGCATCGTGCATACCAGCGCATCGCGGTCACGGTCGATCACAAGACCGGCTGGCCGATCGCCGCACGCTTTTTCCTCGGCAGCGGGAAACTGTTCAAGATCGCCCGCTATGGTCGACCGACCGTCCTCGGCGGCCGGCGCCTGATCGTCAAAACCTGGTTCATGGACCCTGCAGATCCCGGCGCGGTCACGCTATTGGAAATCCGCCGGGTCGACCCGGGGATTTGCCCCGCGGGTCGTTTCACGGTAGATGGTTTTGCGGAGTGAGCAAATGCGGCAGGCTGGCCGTCATCGCGGCGTCGCTATTGTTGCCCGTCGTTCCGACCGCGGTATGCGCCGGTGATGTTTCCCTCGCCGAGACCGTGGTCACCAAAGGGAGTTACACCGCAGTGCGCCGGGTGGCGGATCCGGGGGCGCTGACCGGGTTTCCGACGACGGGAGGTGCCGCTGCCGTGGTCGTCGACGGTTCCATCGATGGCATGTCGTTTCGCATCAAGAGCGATTATGGGGTCGATCGCGGAGGGGTGGATGGGACGGCGTTTTCGACCGTGACTCGGCGGACATCGCTGCTGATGCTGTCGGCCGGCGGCGACTTCCTGGGAGGCCGGTGGACGATCGGCAAGTACACCGAATCCTTCGACGACGGGTTTTATGCGCATGTGCTGGATTTCCTCACCGACAACATCGCATCGACCGATTTTTTCGACTATTCGTACCGGTCGAACGGCTTCCCGGCGTTGCGCTACTCGGTAGGGGACGCCCACCATACGCTGGAGGCGATCTACAGCGATGATCGGCCCGACAGCACGGGGTATGCCTTCAATGCGCTCAATCCCGGATTCAATCGGGGGATCAAACAGGGACTGATCGCGGGGCGATTCACCGGAGACGCTTGCCATGCCTTGGGTCTGTTGCAGAAGCCGAGTGACATGGCGCTCGGTGGCGGCGCCAGCGGAAGCTGCCTGCTGGCGGCGCAAGGTTCGGTCTATTCCGCGGTTTTCTTGCAGCGCGGAAGCCGTTTCCCCATGCTGTCGACGGCACTCTACGGGCCGGATCCAACGGGGAGCGTGTTCGTCGATCGCCGATCGTCGCCGGCGTTCTATCGTCGTGCAATGCTGGGGATGCAATGGAACGTCTCCCCGGGGATCGGCGTGCGCATGGAGTTCCAGCGTAACGATTCCGGCATGACGAAGGCCGAACAGCGGAACTGGGATCTGGCCTTGCAGGCGGATCGCGCGATCGCCAACCCTGCGCTTGCCGCCGACGCGCTTGCGCTCGATGCGCAGGCACTGGAACTGCCATGGGCGAGCAATCTTTTCTGTCACGTCGAATATGTTTTTGCCAACGGCGGGCAGGCGTCGATCAACGTGCTGTCGGGGTTGGACGGCAGTACGTTGACGGAGTTCGAACTCATCAAGTCCATCACCGAACACACCGATTTCCGGCTGGCGATCACGCATACCGCCGGTCCCGTCGGATCGGAGTTCGGCACCAGTCTCCTGGGAAATCGGGTGACGCTCGGCGCGCGGTACTTCTTCTGACGCCGTGCCGATGGGTACCGTCCAAGGAAGGTACGGACCGGTATCGACGTCGATCCCGGCGCCGGCCGCGTATGTCGTTGCAAATCGATCGGGGCATCGCATGCGCGTGGTACGGCAGTGGGTCGGTTTGCTGACTGCGGCCGAGATCGCACGTGCCCGTGGGATCCTTCGCGCGCAACGCAAACTCGATTACGTTTACGGGCGGATCGTCCTGCGGCTCCTGGCGGCGCGCTGGTTCGGGGTGCCGCCGCCGCGCGTCGAGGCGTCCGCGGGTCCGGGTCCGGTAACGCTATGCATTGCCGGAGAACCGGTGTTTTGCTCCTTGTCGCATTGCGGGACGCATTTCGCGGCGGTGTTCAGTGCGCAGTCACGCGTCGGCATCGACGTCGAGTGTGTGCGACTTGGCGCAGCCGAGGCGGTACGTGCATTCCTGCGGCCCTGGCGCGAGGGGGCTTTCGGGTGGCGTGACGTCGACGCGATCGCCCACTGGTGTGAACTCGAAGCGATCGGCAAGGCGCTCGGCATCGGTCTCGATGCGTCGACGATGCGGATCCGGTTCCGGGAAGCGGGGCCGGCGCGGCCTGGCGTACATTGGCATCCGTTCCTCCTGGGCGAGGGTGCTTGCGGGGCGGTGAGTTGGGTCGCCGACCGGCCGGTGCAGGCGGTATCCGCCCCGGATGTTGTATATATCGACAGCGACCATTTTTGTGGAACCTTCCCGTGACGATCCTCGGGCCGGTTCCGAAGGACCATCATGGAACCGATCACGATTCGCCAGCCCGACGACTGGCACCTGCACTTGCGCGACGATGCCGTGATGACGGCCGTGCTGCCCTGGACTGCCCGGACATTCGCCCGCGCGATCGTCATGCCCAATCTGCGTACCCCGGTGACGACGGTGGAGCAGGCGCGCTCCTATCGTGCGCGCATCCTTGGGGCGCTGCCCGCGGACATGCGATTCGAACCGCTCATGACGCTGTACCTGACGGGGGCGACGTCGGCGGAGGAAATCGTCCGTGCTCGTGAAAGCGGGTTCGTCCATGGCGTCAAGCTCTACCCGGCGCGGGCAACGACCAATTCCCAGTTCGGCGTGCGGTCGATCGCCGATTGCACGGCGGCGCTCGAAACCATGCAGCGTGCCGATCTGCCCTTGCTGGTTCACGGCGAGGTGGCGCGGCCCGATGCCGACGTATTCGACCGGGAGCGGATTTTTCTGGACGAGGTGCTGATTCCTCTCCGGCGCGACTTTCCGGCGCTGCGCGTGGTGCTCGAGCACATCACGACCCGGG
Organism: Pseudomonadota bacterium; assembly: GCA_021825945.1. GTDB lineage: Bacteria > Pseudomonadota > Gammaproteobacteria > Burkholderiales > Burkholderiaceae_F > GJ-E10. The sequence goes on along the minus strand of JAKAFN010000002.1, from coordinate 48,507 downwards.
AGGCCGTCGAGTATGTGCGCGAGGCGCCGGGGCGCATCGCGGCAACGATCACCGCGCACCATCTGGCATACAACCGCAATGCGATGTTCGTGGGTGCGGATGGTTCCGCCGGCATGCGCCCGCACTACTACTGCCTGCCGGTGCTCAAGCGCGAAGACCATCGTCGCGCGCTGGTGGCCGCGGCCGTGAGTGGCAACCCGCGCTTCTTCCTGGGGACGGACAGTGCGCCGCATCCAAGACGGGACAAGGAGTCGGCATGCGGCTGCGCAGGCTGCTTCACCGCGCCGTTCGCGTTGCCGCTTTATGCCACGGTGTTCGAGCAGGCCGGAGCCCTGGACCGGTTGGAGGCATTTTCTTCCGAATTCGGGCCGGATTTCTACGGCCTGCCGCGCAACCCGGGAACGGTGCGCCTGGTGCGGGGCACGCCCGACGAAATTCCCCCGGTGATGGCCGGAGATCAGGAGTTTTCCGCGCTGGGACGCGACGTCTGTCGTTGGCGAATGACGACGGCGGTGTGAGCGGTCCCTGCCGGCGGGCGCGAAGCAGCGTTCGTCCGGGTCAGTTCGAGCGGATGATGCGGTCTGCCGCCGCTTCGGCGACGGCCATTTCCGCTTGATAGATGCGGGTGGCGTAGCTGTTGCCGGCCGCAGTCACGTCGGAACGGAGAACCGAATCCGGCGCCGACGCGCCGCCGTGCGTGGTGTCGATGGCCACGTGTACCGACATTCCGGGACGCAACGGATTGCTGGCGAGATCCTTCGGGTCGATACCGATGCGCACCGGGACACGCTCGATGATGTGGATGTAGTTTCCGGTGGCGTTGTCGGGGGGGAACAGGCTGAAGGTGCTGCCGCCAGCCGGCTCGACGCCCAGGACGGTTCCGTGATAGGTGGCGGGAGCTCCGTATCGATGGCTGGTGATGCGTACCGACTGCCCCGGCCGGATGCCGGCCATCTCGGTCTCTTTGATGTTCGCAGTCACCCAGAGGTCCTTCAGCGAGACGATGTTCATCAGCAGTTGGCCGGCAGCCACGCGTTGGCCTGCCTCGGCCCGCCGGTTGGCGACGAATCCATCGATCGGCGCCATCACACGGCTGCGGCGGAGTTCGATGTAGCGCGAGAGGAAATCGGCGCGCTTCTGTAGCACCAGCGGGTTGTTCCGCGTATCGGTGTTGGCCACGAGCGCTTGCGCCTTGGCGTAGTTTCCCTGGGCCGCGGCGATTCGCCGGTCGAGGATCGCCAAGTCGGCGCGGGTGTCGGCGACTTTCTGGTGCGAGACCGCGCCTCCGGCCTCGGCGAGCGCATAGCGTTGCAGATCGTCGGCGACCTTCTGGCGTTGCAGGCGCAATGCGGCGAGCTGGTGGTCCGATTGGGACGCCTCGGCGATTTCGCTTCGGATCCGTCGTACCGCTTCGGCGAGCGCCGCGGCGCTGTTCTCCATCCGCGCGCGCAGCAGGTTCGGATCCTGCTCGACCAGCGGTTGTCCTGCCCGCACCATCATGCTGTTGTCGGCTTCGACCCTCCATACGACACCGGGGACGAGCGCTTGCACCGGGATGATGTTGCCGGCCACATAGGCGTCATCGCTGCGGATCGTGGTGCTCAGGAAGAGATCCCAATAGGCATATGCCATCAGCGCCGCAGCAACGGCGAGCACGGCGACGGCTCGCAGGCGTCGATAGCGGGTCTTGGTCTTCGGAGTGGTATTCATCGTAGGTCCGACAGGGATTGGGCTGATGAGGGCTGGTGGGCACCGCCGCCCAGATCGGTCGCGGTATCGGTGATTGCGGTGAGCCAGCGCAGCGTTCCGTTTTGGATGGCCATGTCGGCGCTGCGCTGCCGGATCCGTGCGCGTACGCGCACGAGGCGTGGGAGGACGCCGCTGCGGTACGCCGTGTCGGCGATTGCCGCCAGACGGTCGGCTTCCTCGCGGACATCGGCGTCATCGGCGAAGTTCCGCTTGCTGTTGTCGAGTTCGGCGAGGTCGGTCGCGACTTGCGCCGCCGCATCGAGGACCGTCTTGTCGTAGGCGTAGATCGTGGCGTCATAGGCGGCGGCGCGCGCATGCAGATTGGCGTCGAGCGCTCCGCCCTCGAACAACGGCAGGCGGATCGCCGGAGCGACGGCAAACCCTTCGCTGTTGGAATAGAACATCTTGGCAAGCCCGAGGCTGGTCAGGCCGGCGAATGCGGTCAAATGAATGTCCGGGTAATAGGCGATCTTCGCCAGTTTCTTGCGGTGGCGGGCCGCCTGCGCCCGCCATAGCGCGATCTGGATGTCAGGACGGGCTGCAAGGGTATCGAGGTCGATCGTTGCGGGCAGGGGGAAGCGCTTCGGCGCGGGTAGATCGGCGCGCGTGTCGAGCAGGACGGCCGCCGAGGAGTCCTTCCCCAGGAGCGCCAGCAGCGCATAGCGCAGCGCGGCGCGGCGCTGCGTCAGTTCGGTGAGCCGGGCGCGCGCGCGATCCCATGCCGCGCGCTGCGTAACCTCCACCGAAGGCGGTTGCACACCGGCGCGCACGGCGGCGGCGATGATGCGGCGGGCTTCATCGGCGAGTTCGACCAGCGCTTCCTGTTCTGCCACCAAGTGGTTTGCCGTCTGCCATGCAAAGTACGTCTTGATCACCGCAGCGGTCAGCTGGAGTTCGGTCTGCGCCTGCCAGGCCTGGGTGACCCGCGCGTCGGCCTCTGCGACGGCCACCCGCTCGCGATCTTCTCCCCAGATGTCGAGGTGGTAATCGACCTGCAGCGGGTCGATGACGCCCAGCGAGTAGGTTTTGCCGTTGTAGATATACAGATTGCCGTTGTACGAATTGTGGCCATGGATCACCGTGGCACCTGCCTGCGCATGCGGGTACAGCAGCGCATCGACGCGCGAGACGTCGGCGTTGGCGGCCATCACACGGGCCCGAGATTCCGCCAGTCCGGGACTGTCGGCCAGCGCGACCGCCACCAGGCGGTCGAGCTGCGGGTCGGCAAACTGCCGCCACCAATCGGGCGTGATGGGGCGGTCGCTTCCGCCCGTCGTGGCAACATGCAAGGCGGTGATGGGCCGGGGCGACTTGGGAATGGGGGCCACGCAGGCGGTCGACAGTGCGCCGGCGGCGAGGAGCCCGCAGGCAATGCGGAAATGCTTCACAGGTCCTCTCCCAAGGATTCGACGACGCGTTCCAGGTCATCCACCCGATGCGAGATGTGGCGGGCGCTTGCCAGCCAGATGAGCGCGGCGAATGCCGCAAAACAGACGGCCAGGGTATGGAACATGGCGTTGAACGTGACCCAGCCCGCCTGCTGTGCGACGCGGATTCCGAGTTCGTGGAACGAAGCGGTTCCGGGTGCGACCGACTCCGGGTAGCGCCCGGCGATCCAGCGCCCGGTGTCGCCGATGTCCGGCGAGGTCAGATGGCTGCGTGCCGAGGCAGCGTAGCGATCCCAGAAGACATCGGACATGGCGATGATCCAGGCCGCGCTGATCGTGCGCGCGGTGTTGATGACATCGACGGCGTGAATCTGTTCCGCTGGCGGGACGTTGGTGAGGATGATGGCGTTCATCGCGGTGATGAACACGCCGAGTGCGGCGCCCTCGAGCAGTTGCGGCCACAACAGCGTCTCCCAGGTCGTGGGGCGCATGGTTTCGCCCATCCACCAGAAGCTCCCGGCGAAGCCCACCGCCCCGGCGCAGGCCAGCAGCCGAGGGTCGTAGCCGTGGTGAATCCAGTAGTGGGCGCGCAGACTCATCGGCTTGGAAAGGACGAAGATCGGCAGGAACAGCAGACCGGCATGCCAGGCGGTATAGCCCTCGATGCTCTGAATGCGCAGGACATACTGCACCAGGGACCCTTGGATGCCCGTGAAGGCAATGCAAAGCATCGCAAGCCCGAATGCGTAGTTGCGGTAGCGGAAGAGGGCGAAGCGGATCAGCGGAGTCTCGCTCTCCGTATTGGTGACCCAGAAGAGCCCCGCAAGCAGCAGGAATGCGAGCACGATCCACCACGACGACAGCGTGTGGGTCGTCATGTCGCTCAGGATGGCGACGTTGTAGAGTTCCTGGATCGCCAGGGCCGCCGCCGAAAAAAGCGCGAACAGCCCGAGAAACGGAGCGAGCGGCGCGTCAGGATCACGCGTCGAATTGCCGGTCAATGCCCAGGCGACTCCCGCCACGATCAGCGTCACCGCGGAAAACACCGCGAACATCCAGCGCCAGTCGCCCAGGACATAGCCGAAGTAGCCACCCAATGCGGGTCCGACCGAAAAGGGCATGAACATCGCCAGCGTCCAGATCGACGTGGCGGTGCGGTGATGGTGCGATTTGTATTGTTCGAGCAGGAGCGCGAGCGACGGGGCGATGCTCACACCGGCGGCGAACCCCTGCACGGTGCGTGCCGCCGTAAACAAGGGGTAGACCTGCAGCGATGCGACGACCGCAAGTCCGGCTGCCGAAAACAGCATGTAGGCGCCCAGCGCGACGTGCCGGGCACCGTAGCGGCGCATGAGCGGCCGCGCGATCAAGAATGCCGCGGCCATCGCGGCCACGTAGTCGCTCTGCCCCCACACGGCGTAGGGCATGCCCCGGCCCAGGCTCGCCGCGACGTTCGGCAGGATGGGCAGAAAGGCGCCGGCGCCCAGCACCACGATGACGTGCCCGATACCCAAGGCCACGTTCAGGAGGAGGAATTGCGAGGCCGGTAGCTTTTTGGAATAACGGTGCCAGTTGATCAAGCGAATCACACGCTTCTACACAAACGCGGAGCCGCCCAAATATATCATGACGTGATGGTGTTGGGCGAGATCCGGCGTGTCGTGCATGAAATCGAACTCATGGTTACGGAACGCATCGTGGGGGGCGGCGATGGAACCGCTCGATCGGTATGCCGATCCGGGTCCGCGGGGAAGTTCGCGCACTTCTCCTGGGTTGCCGGAGCGGTTCTCGTCGCGGACGCGGTGCTCAGCCCATTCCGGGAAGCAGTGTCGCCGCCGCGACGCCGAGGGTGATTGCGGTAACCGGAATGCCGACCATCGCATGTTGTTTCCAGGAAATCCGGATTCCCCGTTGCGCCGCCGCGTCGAGCACGATCATGTTGGCGATGCTGCCGACCACCAGCAGGTTTCCGGCGAAGGTGCTCGCCAGGGCCAGCAGGGCTCCGTCCCGATGGGAAGCCGCGGGGAGCAGCAGCATGATCGCCGGCACGTTGGAGACGAGGTTGCTGAGCAGGAACGTGACGCCGTAGAGTACCGCCGGATGCCGCAGGTCCACGCCGTGTGCCGCCAAGGCGGAAACCGCCTCTCGCGGCAGCCCGGTTCGTTCGAGCGCGCCGTTGACGATGAACAGGCCGATGAACAACACCAGAACCTGCCAGTCGACCTGCCCGAGCATGTCGCGCGAGTGCAACTTGCGCGAAAGCAACAGGATCCCGGCGCCGCCGAGGGCGAGGATTTCCCGTGGCCGATCGGACGCGAGAAAAAGTCCGAAGAGCGTCGCGGCGACGACGAGCCCCTTGGCCGCCTGCCAGGGATCGAGGAATCCATCTCCGCCTTCGCGATGTCGGTCGACGGTGGCGTCTGCCCCGGTCGCGGGCAGGCCCCAGCGTTTCCGCCAGATTCGCGCAATCACCAGCCATGTCACGCCGATTCCGGCCAGCACCGGAATCGCCGCGGTTTTCAGGTAACCGGAAAAAGACAGACCCAGCGCGCCCCCGAGGAGCATGTTCTGTGGATTGCCGATCAGGGTCGCTGCCGAGCCGATATTGGCGGCGCAGGCGAGCGCCAGCAGGAAGGGTACGGGATCGAGGCGTCGTCGCTCGCAGATCTCGATCCATACCGGCGCCACGGCGAGACAGACGACGTCGTTGCTGAATACCGCCGCGAGTCCCGCTACCGCGACGACCAGCGCAGCCAGCAGGGCGTGCGGACCGACATTCATGGCGCCGATCCGGTCGGCGATCCACGCGTAGAACCCGCCCAGCCGCAATTGCGCCGCAATGACCATGAAGGAAAAAAGCAACAGCAGCGTCGGAACGTGGATTGCGTGCATCGCCTGATCGAGGGAAATGGTGCCGGATGCCAGCAGGCCGATCGCCCCGAGCAGGGCGATGCCGGCGCGGTCGAGTTGCAGGAAAGGCAGGCCGCCCGCCAGCATGCCGGCGTAGACCAGGACGAAAATGGTCGCGGTGGGTTCCATGGCCGGGTCGTTTCAGAACGGATAGTTGATTCCGGTGAAGACGGCGGGGCCCTCGCTACCCACGCCGACATCCACATAGCCGACGATGAACGGCGGCGCGATGAGCCGGAAGCCCATTCCGCCTGCGGCGTGGACGTGGGCAAAGGGGTCACCGGCCATGGCAGAGAATACCTTGCCGGTGTCCAGGAAGGGCGCGAGTTCGAACTGAATGTTGGAATCCATCATGTGCAGGTCGGCCACCCGGTCGCGCAATTCGATACTTGCTGCCATGCTGTTGCGGCCGACGAATCGGTCATAGCCATAGCCGCGCAGGGGCTGCATTTCGCCGATGACGCTGCGATCGCCGCCCAGCGACGACAGATCCCAGAAGGGCGCGCCCTGATAGGTCGGCATGTAGCGCAGTGCCCCATGCGCGACGAGGGTGATCCGGTCGCCGAACGGCTGGAATTTCGTCGCGTCGAAGCCGATCGCCGTGTAGGCCACGCCGCTATCGAGTACGTGCGTCGAGGCACCGGCGAATGCCGCGAGGCGAACGCCACGGTGCGGCATCTCCACCGAATCCCGGCTGTCATAGGTGACCGTCAGGCGCTGATGGAATTCGCGCGTGTCGCCGAGTCCATTCAGGCCCGGGTACAACGTGGCGGTATAGGGCAGCCCGAGTAGTGCGCCTTGCTCGATGGCGACGGTGCTGAAGCGTGCGAGATAGGCGATCTGCAGCCGATGGGAAATATTGCGCTCGGCGATGGCTTCGAGGCGTGCCTGGCTGTCGATATAGTTGCTTTGCCCTTTCAGCGTCGAAGAATTACCAAGGCCATAGAAGATCCCCGTGCCGCTGCGGTCATACATCGCGTGCAGGGTCCAGGACCATGGCGTGTTCCGCAGCAACCCGTGATCCCATTCGGCGTCGAAGGTTCGTTGGACACGCTGCTCGGTGCCGGCGACCACCGACCATTGTTCATCGGCCGAGGGATATCGGAACAGGCGGAACGTCGCACCCCAGCCGAAGTAGGAGTTGTGATAGATGTCGGGAGCCAGGATCTGGTTGATCTCGCCATTCGTCGTCTCCTTGAGAACCACCGGAATCATGCCGATTTCCACCCCGGAATAGGGGGCCGTGGAAATTTCGGGAACGGGAATGAACGGCAGTGTGGGCAACGACGACAGTGCGGTATCGAGGAGGCTTCCGGTCGATGACGATTGTGCCGTCGATGTCGCCGTGGGATCCGCGGGATCGGATGCGGCGTTCGCCGCGGCGCCCATCGAAGGCAGCGTGACAGCCAGTGCAAAGAGAAGCAGCAGAAGCGGAAGCGATTGCACGGTACGGGCCGGGTGGTGCGGCGTGGACAGGCGCGGGCGACGGAATCGGCGACGATCGACTGGCAATTTTACGTGGGATTAGGTGTCGTTAATTTCGGCGCCAATCATTGAATTAGTTTTCATTAATTATGTGCAAATAACGACATCGTCACTCCATCGTAACGTTCGAGAACCACACTGCGCGCCGTCGTACCCATGAATGCGCGTTGGACCGATGGCCTTCCTTGCCGCCGGTTCAAATCAAAACAACACAAACCACTTACTGGATTCTCGAAATGACCCGTCCGTCCTCGTTCCGCCTTCGCGTGCTTGCGAAGGTCGTGCTCGGCCTGTTCGCGGCGCAGGCCGCGCCGTGGGCCATGGCCTACAACCTCGGTTCCGTGAGCGCCGAAGGCAGCGGCGCTCCCTTGCCCACGCAAGGCCCCGCGACGCAGGATTCGCCGACCCAGGCTTCGCTGACCGCCACCGAGCCGCAGACCATCATCAGCCAGCAGTACATCTCCAACAACCTGAGCCCGGCCGCGGACTACAACGACATCGCCGCGATTGCGCCGAGCGTGTGGAACGTCAGCCCGAACGGCCCCGGCGCGGGTGACGCGCCCGCGGTGACGATGCGGTCGTTCCAGGACGGCCAGTACAACGTCACGTTCGACGGCATTCCGTTCTATGACGGCGCCGACTTCACCCACCACGTCACGGCCTACTTCATGGCCTTCGACACCAAGGACATGGTGATCGATCGCGGCCCGGGCGGCGCGGCGATGCTTGGCCAGGCCACCTACGGTGGCACCATGATGATGCACTCGAAGGATCCGTCGGGCACGCATGGCGTAACCGCGTATGCAGGATACGGCAGTTTCGCGACCAAGCAGGTCGGGGTTCGCTATGACACCGGCATGCTGCAGAACTACGGCGATCTCAGCGCGTTCATCAGCTACAAGCACATGGACAGCCACGGCTTCCTGACCAACAATCCGGCCAGCCGCGACAACGTGTTCATGAAGCTGATCAAGCCGCTGTCCGGGGACTCCGCGCTGATCTTCGTGTCGATGCTGAACCGCTCGCGCCAGAACCTGTCTCCCGGCGCGCTGCTCGGGCCGGGCGCGGTCGGGGTGACGGGTTCCGTCCCCAACAGCATGGCGCAGGACGGCTACAACTACGGCTACAACAACAATCCGGCGAGCCAGTCGTATTGGGGCTACAACTCCGATCAGTTCAAGACCGACTTCGAATACCTCGGCTACCAGAGCCGCAGTGGCAACTGGCAGTTCGATAACAAGGTCTACACGTATTCCTACCGGCACGACGCCTCGATCACCAACAACCCGAATGGCGCGACCGCTGCGTTCACGGACGGCAGCATCGGCGGTCTTGGGGTCGATGCCAACGGAGCGCCCTTGGCCGGCAGTACGGACGTCGGTGGCCAATATCAGCTGACGCATTATCGGTCGGTGGGCGACGTCGTGCGATTCACGCGCTCCTATGGGTTGAACGATCTGAAGTTCGGCCTGTGGCTCGACCATCAAGTCCACAATTCGACCGGACAAGTGGTCGACTTCACGAACCCTGGTTCCGCCGCTCCCAATGGCCTGCTCCTGCAGGCGGAGAACAGCACGACGACGACCATCCAGCCCTATGCGGAATTCGTCTGGCGTCCGACGGATAAGTGGGCGATCACGCCCGGCCTCAAGTACAACTCGTTCACCCGGAAGTACGTCGGCGGCGCCCTGCCCGCCGATCCCGGTGCCGGCGTCACCGCAACCCCCAGCTTCGCAGCCAACAAGACTTGGGGCGCGATGCTGCCGAACTTCGACGTCCATTACTACCTGAACGACCAGACGGCGTTCTATGGCCAATACGCCGAAGGGTTGCTGGCACCGACCTGGGCGGCGTTCACCCACAACAGCAGCGCTGCCGGAGCGTTGGCGTCGGCCGGTTCGGATGCGGCCCAGAAAACCAAGAACTATCAGATCGGCGCGACGTGGAAGACGCCGGACATCACCTTGGCCGGAGATCTGTACTACATCACCAATTCGAACTTCCTGAATCGGTATAGCGCCGGCGCGTATTCGGTCTTCCAGGATCTGGGTACGGCGATCTTCAAGGGGATCGAAGGCGAGGCCAGCTATTACATCGGTCACGGTTTCGACGTCTTCGCCAACGCCTCGGTCAACGATTCCGCGTCGCCCAACGGTGTGGTGCAGATGGCCCCGCAGAACACGGCGGCAGCCGGATTGACTTACGCGACGGGGCCCTATTACGCCTCGCTGACGACCAAGAAGATCGGCGGCCGGTACGCCGGGCAGGATGCGGCCGGAAACCCGGTTCACTTCGGCAGCTACAGCGTGACCGATCTGGCGATGGCCTACAGCTTCACGCAGAAGACCAAGGTCGACGTTCAGGTTGGCAACATCTTCAATCGCCAGGAAGCGATCATGTCGGTCGCCAACGGCATCGCCAACAACAATCCGCTGTTCTACAACATCCTGGGCCGCAATGTGAACGTGACGGTAACCACCTCGTTCTTTTGATGACCACTAGGACGTGCCGGAGTCGGGACGGATGCGTTCGTCCCGACTCTCCTGGACCCCTCTCCCTTGGGCAGAGGGGAATTGCTTTATGAAAACCGGGCCGCGGCGCCTCGCCCCGACCGGTTTTGGATGGATGGAACGATCATGAACCTTGCAAGCCTGCAACACGTCGCCGAAACTTCCGGCGGAATCCTCTACCTGATGGTGCTCCTCCTCTTCATCGCTCTCGTGGTCATCATCGAGAAGTTCTGGAGCCTCTCGCGCATGATCAGCGAAGGCGCGGACTGGATCCGTGAACTCAAGAAGCGATCGTCGCTCGACGACGACCATCTCCGCGGCATGGTCGAGAAGAACAAAGTCAGTCTTTTCGCCCGCGTCAGCGCGGTGGCGTTGGAACATGATATCCAGGACACGCTGGAACACTTTTCCTCGTGCCTGGACGAGGCGGTGATGGAACAGTTGCCGGAAGCGGAAAAGCGCTTGTGGGTTCTCGACACCATCGTCACCTTGGCTCCGCTGCTTGGTCTGCTGGGAACGATCATCGGTATGTTCAACACCTTCCAGGCGCTTGCGCATCCCGACAACTCCACGCAGATGGTTACCGGCGGGGTTGGCGAGGCGCTGGTGTCGACGGCGGCCGGACTGTTCATCGCCATTCTCGGCCTAGTGGCGTTCAACGCACTGAGTCAGCGCGTCCAACGGATCATGCACAAGCTGGAATTGGTCAAGTTGATCCTCACCAACCGGATGTATTCCCACTATCGCAAGGATTCCGGTGTTCGCGCCGGTGCCCAATAACGCGGGTGACGCGCCATGAGAGCACGCTACCAACCGAAAAAAGCGCGGATCGAGATCATTCCGATGATCGACATCATGTTTTTCCTGCTGGTCTTCTTCGTGATGATCACGCTGCACATGATCCCGTCGTCGGGCATTCCGTCTCGCCTGCCGGGCAGTACCACCGCGCAGCCTCTGCACAAGCCGGACCTGACGCTGGCGATCGACAAGGATGGTGTCATTCATGAGGGTTCGCAGACGTTTACGGCCGCGACGCTGACCAGCATGTTGACGGCCTTGCCCGACCATGAGCAGGCCCAGGTCACGATCTCCGGGGATCGCGACGTGTCCTTGCAGACGCTGATTCACGTGATGGACGCCTGCCGCGCCGCAGGAGTAACCAAGATCGGTCTGGCAGCGCGGCACCAAGCCGAGGGAGCGGAGGGATCATGAGCGCAACGCTGGCATTGCACCCGGTAGTCGATGGAGATTCCGGCGAGCGGGGTCGCTGGGGCATTTCGGTGGTGTCGGCTTTGTTGGTCGAAGGGGGCCTGCTTCTGGCGCTGGCCTGGATCGCATTGCATCCCGATTCGCCGCCGCCCCCTCCACCGCCGATGGCGATCCAACTTGTCGCACCGCAGCCGGCGCCGGCGCCGCCGCAGCCGCAGGTCAAGACGCTACCGCCTCCGCCGAAGCCGGTACCGGTTCATCGGGTGCAACATGTGCACGTCCCCATGCATCGATCCGAGGTGGCGCACGTCGTCCATCGCCAACCGCCACCGCCGCCGCAGGTCGTGCCGCACCCGGCGCCGGCGCAGCCGGTGGCTGCCCCGGCGAATCCGGCTCCCGTTGCGCGGGTCGCACCCAAAGCGACGCCCGTTGCTCCTGCCGTGATTCGCATGAGCGACCTGCCGCCGAGTTTCATCGGTGCGGTGCGCGATGCGGTACAGGGGGCGGCGCAGTACCCGGCGGCGGCTGCGCTGGAAACGGCCGCCGGCACGGCGCATGTCGAATTCCTGTTTCGGGACGGCAAGGTTTCGTCGGCGCACATCGTGCAGTCGACCGGGAATAGCTTCCTCGATCAGGCGGCGGTGCAGGCGGTGTTGCGGGCGCACTATCCCGGCACGCCCGAAAAATTCGCCGGCAAGACCCTGGATTTCACGGTCGACGTGATCTTCACCGCCCCGCAATCCAACCTCGACGAATGACCATGGACCGAGTTTCTTCCGGCGCATCCTATTCCCCGGCCCGGCGATGGCTTCATTGGGGAATGGCTGCCTTTTTCCTCGCCGTGTTGTGCGCGGTGGAATTCAAGGATGACCTTCCCAAAGGGCATCTGCGACACATCGCGATGTCGATCCATACGCAGCTCGGAATCGGAATATTGCTGCTGGCGATCCCGCGGATCGCCCTGCGGATTCGCGCCGGCCGGGGGAAGGAAGGAATGCGACAGGTGTGGCAGGAGCGGGCTGCGGCGGTCGCGCACGGCTTGTTTTACGTCGTGATGGTCGCGATGCCGGTCCTGGGGATCCTGGCGATCCAGACCCGGGAGCACGAGGTGCGATTTCTCGGCATGTTGCTGCCCAACTATTTCGATGACGACGCGTGGCTGCCCTATGCGTTGCCGATCAAGACCGCCCACGAATTCATCGGGGACGCGGTGATCGGCCTGATCGGGGTCCATTGGGCTGCGGTGTTCTGGCACCAGTTCATTCAGCGTGATGACGTCCTGGCGCGGATGCGCGTCGGAAATTGATCCATCAAAGGAGAGTACTGTGAAAAAAATGGTTCCCATGGCAATTCTTGCCCTGAGCATGGCCACGGCGGTGCAGGCGCGGCCGATGGTGCTCGACGGCGTCGAGTATTTGTCGGAAGCGAAGATCTCGGTTGCGCAGGCGCAGGAGATTGCGAAAAAGGCATATCCGGGCGTGATCGTCGAGCAGGCGCTCGAAAAGAAGCCCGGTGGCAGCGGCTTGCGCTATTCGTTTGATGTCGAGAGTCACCATATCACCCACGAAATCGCCATCGACGCCAAGACCGGCACGGTGCTCCAGAACGTCCGCGAAACGGCGAACGACGACGACGGCGGGGAGTGATCGGCGGGCGGTACCTGCGGCAAGGACGCGCGACGAGGTACATTTGCCGGGGGGGGGCTCCGAACCCTGCGCAAGAAATGCCCGGGATCGGGCCATCTCCTGACCCGGGCCGCTCGCCGCGCTCCCGTCCCTTCGATCGGGGCCGGTTTCCGCCGCCCGCAGTCCAGGCTTGGGGGCCCGGCGAGCACGGCGGCAAAGCATGGCGCCGTCGTGGCAATATGTCATTCGATGAATCTCCGAATCAGGACACGAGACGGGAGTTGCCGCTACGATGAAGCTCTATTACGCCCCCGGCGCCTGTTCGCTGTCGCCGCATATCGTCATCCGCGAGGCCGACCTTCCCGTGCAACGGGTGCGGGTCGACCTGCGTACCGGTACGACCCAGGATGGCGTGGATTTCCGCACCATCAACGACAAAGGCTACGTTCCCGCGCTGGAGTTGCCCGACGGTACGGTGCTGACCGAAGGTCCGGCGATCGTGCAGTATCTGGCCGACCGCAAGCCGGAAACCGGCTTGGCCCCGGCCAACGGCACGATCGACCGATACCGCCTCCAGGAGTGGCTGAATTTCATCTCGACCGAACTGCATAAGCAGTTCGGCCCTCTTTTCGACCCTGCCACCGAGCCCGGCTTCCGGGCACGTCAAGAAGAGCGAATCGGTCGGCGTCTGGGCTGGGTCGCCGCCAGGCTGGGCGGCGCATATCTGATGGGGGAGCGATTCACGGTGGCCGACGCGTATCTGTTCGTCGTCCTGTCCTGGGCACCCCACGTCGGCCTGAACCTGCAGCCGTGGCCCGCGCTGCTCGCCCATCAGGAGCGTGTGCGGCAACGTCCCGCCGTGCAGGAGGCGTTGCGCGAGGAAGGCCTCGTGAAATAGCGGGGGCGGGGCGGCGCCGCACCCTCGCCCGCGAGTACGGGCGGCCACCGCGTCTCCGGGGCCGGCTCCTGAGCGGAGCGCGGCCAGCCCGGCATTACCGCCCGTAGCGTCCCGTAAACGACGCGGAGCCGATCGCGTTGGCGTGGATCATGTACCCGGTGAGCGCCGGGCTCGCATCCGCCGGCAGATCCAGTTTGGGCACCTTGAGCGCATACACGGTGAAGCGGTAGTGATGCGGTCGATCCCCGACCGGCGGGCAGGGGCCGCCGTAGGCGCGGATGCCGTAGTCGTTGCGGATCTCCCGCGCTCCTGCCGGCAGCGCGTGCCGGGGCGGATTGCCCGCTCCCGCCGGCAGCCCATGAACCGTCGCCGGGATGTTGACGACGACCCAGTGCCACCAGCCCGAACCCGTCGGCGCGTCGGGGTCATAGACGGTGAGCGCGTAGCTGCGGGTGCCGGCCGGCGCGCCGCGCCAGGAAAGGGCGGGCGAACGATTTCCGCCGGTGCACCCGAACCCTTGGAACACCTGCTCGGCCGGAATCGTTCCGCCGGCGCGGATCGACGGACTGACGAGCTCGAACGCGCCCGCGGGAACCGCGGCGCATCCGACCGCGAGACCGATCGCAGCAATTGCAAAACGGGACGAGATCATCGGTCGCTCCAATTCATAAATCCTGGTTATGTGTATGGAAACTATATATAATTTTACTTATGTCTTCCAACCCAGAAAAATTGCCCGGTTCTTGCAGCAGTCGACCCATTTTTCCACGGAGGCAATGAGATGAGCGTCAAGACATACAAGGCCGGCGTCAAAGAATACCGCAGCACCTACTGGGAACCGCATTACCAGGTCAAGGATACGGACATCCTGGCTTGCTTCAAGATTACCCCACAACCGGGCGTAGACCGGGAAGAGGCTGCCGCCGCCGTTGCCGCCGAGTCGTCGACCGGTACGTGGACGACCGTTTGGACCGATCTGCTGACGGACCTTGACTATTACAAGGGCCGCGCGTACGCCATCGAAGACGTGCCGGGGGACGACACCTGCTTCTACGCGTTCGTGGCCTACCCGATCGACCTGTTCGAAGAGGGGTCGGTGGTCAACGTCTTCACGTCCCTGGTGGGCAACGTGTTCGGTTTCAAGGCGATTCGCGCGCTGCGTCTGGAAGACGTGCGTTTCCCCATCGCGTATGTGAAGACCTGCGGCGGCCCGCCCCACGGCATCCAGGTCGAGCGCGACGTGATGAACAAGTACGGCCGCCCGCTGCTGGGCTGCACGATCAAGCCGAAGCTCGGTCTGTCGGCCAAGAACTACGGCCGCGCGGTGTACGAGTGCCTGCGCGGCGGTCTCGATTTCACGAAGGACGACGAGAACGTCAACAGCCAGCCGTTCATGCGCTGGAAGCAGCGTTTCGATTTCGTCATGGAGGCGATCGAAAAGGCCGAACGCGAAACCGGCGAGCGCAAGGGCCACTATCTGAACGTGACGGCGCCGACGCCGGAAGAAATGTACAAGCGGGCGGAATACGCGCGCGAAATCGGCGCCCCGATCATCATGCACGACTTCCTGACCGGCGGCTTCTGCGCCAATACCGGGTTGGCGAACTGGTGTCGTGACAACGGCGTGCTGTTGCACATCCACCGCGCCATGCACGCTGTGCTGGATCGTAACCCCCACCACGGCATCCACTTCCGCGTCCTGGCCAAGGCACTGCGTCTGTCGGGCGGCGACCACCTGCACTCCGGAACCGTGGTCGGCAAGCTGGAAGGCGATCGCGAGGCAACGCTCGGCTGGATCGACATCATGCGCGACGAGTACATCAAGGAAGACCGCGCGCGCGGCATCTTCTTCGACCAGGATTGGGGCTCGATGCCCGGCGTGCTGCCCGTGGCGTCCGGCGGCATCCATGTCTGGCACATGCCCGCCCTGGTTTCGATCTTCGGTGACGACTCCGTGTTGCAATTCGGCGGCGGCACGCTCGGCCACCCCTGGGGCAACGCCGCCGGCGCGGCGGCCAACCGCGTGGCCCTCGAGGCCTGCGTCGAAGCGCGCAACCGCGGCGTGGCGGTCGAGAAGGAAGGCAAGGCCATCCTGACCGAGGCGGCGAAGTCCAGCCCGGAACTGAAGATCGCAATGGAAACGTGGAAGGAAATCAAGTTCGAATTCGACACCGTCGACAAACTCGACGTCGCGCACAAGTAAGCCGTCGCAACGAACCGAACCATCCGCTCTCCCGGGAGACGGACCCGCAGCCACGTCGTGGTGTGGCGCCCGCCCCGGATCGAACCGCATAGAAAGGAAGCACAATGTCTGAAGTCATGGATTACAAGTCGCGCCTCAGCGACCCGGCGAGCCGCAAGTTCGAAACCTTCTCTTATCTGCCGGCGATGGATCCGGCGACGATCCGCAAGCAGGTCGAGTACATCGTCAAGAAGGGTTGGAATCCGGCGATCGAGCACACCGAGCCGGAGCACCTGATGGATTCGTACTGGTACATGTGGAAGCTGCCGATGTTCGGTGAAACCGACGTCGACAAGGTCCTGGCCGAGGCGGATGCCTGCAAGAAGGCCAACCCCGACAACCACGTCCGCTTGGTCGGCTATGACAATTTCAAGCAGTCGCAGGGCGCCGCAATGGTGATCTATCGCGGCAAGACCATCTGATCCGAATGTCGTGATCCGAGGGGCGGCTAGCGCCGCCCCTCCCGTGACGCCGTTCCCATCTCATCCGGAAGCACGTTATGTCCAACATCATCGATCAGTATCACATCGCAACGGAACCCTATTACCACCCGGTCGCCGACGAGATCGACCTGTTCGAGGCCGCATACTCGGTACGCATGCCCATGATGCTCAAGGGCCCGACCGGCTGCGGCAAGACGCGTTTCGTCGAATACATGGCTTGGAAGCTGCGCAAGCCGCTGATCACCGTTGCCTGCAATGAGGATATGACCGCTTCCGACTTGGTCGGACGCTTCCTGCTCTCCGCCGACGGCACGCAGTGGCAGGATGGTCCGCTCGCGATCGCGGCCCGCCACGGCGCGATCTGCTACCTCGACGAAGTCGTCGAGGCCCGGCAGGACACCACCGTGGTGATCCACCCGCTGACCGACAATCGGCGCGTGCTCCCCCTCGAGAAAAAGGGCGAGTTGGTCCGGGCGCACCCGGATTTCCAGATTGTCATCTCCTACAATCCGGGCTACCAGTCGCTGATGAAGGATCTCAAGCAGTCGACGAAGCAGCGGTTCGGTGCGCTGGACTTCACCTATCCGCCGCATGAAGTCGAGACCGAGATCGTCGCGCATGAAACGGGCGTCGACGCCGGCATCGCCGGCAAGCTCGTGTCCATTGCCGAGCGGTCGCGCAATCTCAAAGGGCACGGCCTCGATGAAGGCCTGTCGACCCGGATGTTGATCTATGCCGGCAGCCTGATCGCCAAGGGCGTATCGCCGCAGGCGGCATGCCGCGTGGCGCTCGTGCGCCCGATCACCGACGATCCGGACATGCGCGACGCGCTGGACGCCGCCGTCACGACTTTCTTCTGATGGGGCGACAGGAGGCTCCGTGGCGATCCATCTCGACGACTATGCGGAACTGCTCGAAGATCTGAGCCCGCAATTGCGTGAATCGCTGGATGCCGGGTGGCATGCAGCGACTCGGGTGCTCTCGCCCCGCGGCCTCGACAACTATCTCAAGGGCGTTTCGGCCCTGCGCGGATTGGGCCGGGGCGACGCGCTGGTCGAAACCTGGATCGAAGATGCTCCGCGGGTGGCCAAAGAGGTTGGCGAAGACGTGGTCGCAGACCTCGCGACGACGGCGCTGACGCTGGCTTCGAAGACCTCGGGCGCGGTGATCGAATTGTTGCTCGCCACGGCGCCGACCGCGGCGAATCGCCTGGGCGATGCCGAGCTCTTTCGCAACTACCTGCAGTTCATCAACACGCTGATCGCGCAGGCGCCGCGCGGCGTGCGTCCGATGCTCGACAAGCTCGAGGTGTTGTTTCAGAACCTCACGCTTGGAGGGCTGCGCCGTTGGGCGCTCTGGGGCGCCCATGCGCATCGTACCGATTACGAAGAGCAGATCCGCTATTTCTCTCTCGAGACCAAGGAGTCGCAGGCGATCCTGCAGAAGGAGCGCAAGGGTACCCTCTTGGTCGACGTCCAGCGCCGGATCAACATGTATCTGCGCGCGCTCTGGGGGCGCGATTTCTTCATGCGGCCGACATCCGGCGATTTCGAGAATCGCGAAGGCTTGCGGCCGTACATCGAGGACTACCTGCTGCACCTCCCGGATGCGTTCGACGATTTTTCCCCGGATGACGGGGTAGCGGTATCCGGCCTCGAACTCTACCGCGCTGCGGCCGCGCATTGCGCCGCCCATGTCGTCGAGACGAAGAAACCGATTTCGGCTGAGGCGCTCAATCCGCTGCAGATGGCCGTCATCGCAATCATCGAGGACGCGCGCGTCGAGGCGCTGGCGATCCGGCGTTTTCCGGGCTTGCGACAGCTTTGGGCACGCCTGCACACGGCAACGCCGGCGATGCGCACCACCGCGGGCGACTACTTCGATCGGCTGGCGCGTGCGTTGCTCGATGACGGCTATGTCGATGACGATCCATGGATCGTCGAGGGCCGCGCGCTGTTTCGGCAGCATGCCGACCGGCTCGGCGACAACCGGATTTCCTGGGATATCGGCGTGCAGTTGGCGCACCGATTCACCGAAAAACGCATTGCGTTCCATCCGCGCACCGATCTGCTCCGCGCGCGCTACCGGGACGACAACCGGTATTTCTGGGAGTTCGAGGAATTCGACTTCGACAAGGCGGCCGAGGCCGGATACGACACCGTCGAGCAGGTCCGCAAGTACGTCAACGTCATGGAAATGGCCAACGAGATCGACGTCGAGACGGCCGGCGATGACGCGCAGGAGATCTGGGTATTGGCGACCGAGCTCTTCCCATATGAGGACGACGGCAAGTCGTTCAATGAACGGGAGGGCAAGGAGCCGGTATCCGAGCCCTACCACTACGGCGAATGGGATTACCAGATCCAACTCGAACGCCCGGCTTGGACGACGGTGCTGGAGAAGCGGGCCAAGTCCGGCGATCTCGCGATCATCGAGGACATCGTCGCGCGCTACAAGCGCGAAATCCATCGCATGAAGTTCCTCCTCGACGCCATGCAGCCGCAAGGGGTCCAGCGGATCCGCAAGCTCGAAGACGGCGACGAGATCGATCTCAATGCCGCGGTATCCGGGTTCATCGAGATCCGCCAAGGGGCGCAGCCCGACCCGCGCATCATGATGCGCTCGATCCGGAATACGCGCGACATCTCGATCCTGGTGCTGCTCGATCTCTCGGAATCGACCAATGAGACGGTGCATGGACAGGAGCACTCGGTTCTCGATTTGACGCGCCAGGCGTGCGTGCTGTTGTCCGACGCGATCGCCAAGGTCGGGGATCCGTTCGCGATCCATGGTTTCTGCTCCGACAGTCGGCACAACGTGGACTACTTCCGGTTCAAAGATTTCGATCAGGCCTGGGACGAGATCCCGAAAGCCCGCATCGCCGGCATGACCGGGCAGTTTTCGACCCGCATGGGTTCGGCGATCCGCCACGCCAGCCATCACCTCAAGGTGCAGCGATCGGTAAAGAAGCTGTTGTTGGTCGTCACCGACGGCGAGCCGGCGGATGTCGACGTCCGGGATCCGCAGTATCTCCGGTTCGATGCGAAGAAGGCAGTGGAAGACGCCGCCGCCCAGGGCATCATGACCTTCTGCCTGAGTCTCGATCCTCGTGCCGACGACTACGTCAGTCGCATCTTCGGCGCCCGGAATTACATGGTGCTGGACCATGTGCAGCGGCTTCCCGAGCGGTTACCGCAACTCTATGCCGGCCTGACCCGGTAGATCGATAGATCGGTAATCCGCCCGTCGGCGCGCGCAAGCGCTACGGCCGCGGCGGGGCGCCGAGCACCGTCGGCGACACGCGCGCGACGATCCACAGGAACCCCAGCGCGGCGCCCCCGCTTGCCGCGCATGCGGCGAAGAACGCCGGGTAGCCGACGGCATTCACAGCCACGCCCGAGAACCCGGCGATGAACTTGGGCAGCAGGAGGGTCAATGAGGACAGCGCCGCGTATTGCGTGGCCGAGTATTCGGAACGGGTCAGCGCGGACAGGAATGCGATGAACACCGTGCCGGCGATGCCTTCGGCGAAGTTGTCGGTCGAAACGGCCACCACGAGCAACGTAAGATTCGCGCCGCGTGCTGCAAGCCATGCGTAGAGGAGGATCGAGGCGGACGAAAAAATCGCCGCAATCCACATCATTCGGGTGATGCCATGGCGCGCCGTCATGGCGCCGCCGACGAAGCCGCCGAGGATCGCCATCGCAAGCCCGTAGACCTTGGAGACCGCTGCGACTTGGTCCTTGGTGAAGCCGATGTCATGGTAGAACGGGTTGGCCATGACGCCCATGACGATGTTGGCGAGGCGATAGGTCGCGACCAAGCCGAGCAGTGCGAAGGCATGGTGGCGGTAGCGATGCGCCAGGTCCATGAACGGCGCAAGGATTCCTGGTGCGGGGGTGCCGTGTCGACGTGACACGGGCTTCGCATGGTACGGCGTGGCCAGGACGGCCAGCATGCCGGTGATCATCGATGCGGCCATTACGCCATATGCCGACGTCCACGCGGCGGGATGGTACCCGCCGGGTGTCGGCGCAGCACGGGCTGCAAGCCAGAGGGTGCCCGCACCGGCCCAGATCATGCCGATGCGGTAGCCCGTCTGGTAGGCTGCGGCGAGGGCGCCTTGCAGTTCCGGCGGCGCCGATTCGATGCGATAGGCATCGAGCGCGATGTCCTGGGTGGCGCTCGCGAAGGCGGTGAACAAGGCGCTGGCCGTCAGCAGCGGGAGCTGGGTTTTCGCGTCGAGCCGCGCCATGCATAGCAGTCCGCCGGCGGCCGCGCACTGCGCCGCGAGCAGCCAGGCGCGCCGATGTCCGAGCCGTGCGCCGAGGACGGGAATGTCCAATCGGTCGACCAACGGCGCCCAGGTCCACTTGAACGCATAGACCAGTGCAATCCAACTCAGGAATCCGATCGTCGCGCGGTCGATGCCGGCTTCGCGCAGGCGGAAGGAAAGCGTTCCATAAATCAGCAGCAACGGCAGTCCGGCGGCGAATCCGAGCGCCAGCATGCGCGCAACCCGGGGGTCGCGGTAGACCCGCCATGCGGATGCCGAATGGCCGTTCAAGGAAGCTCCTTCGTGAGGTGTCGCGACATGCGGCCGCGCGCATCGCGATCGTCGCGCGGCAAGCTCCGCGTGGGAAACGCTTGGCACCGGGCGTACGAAACCGCGCGGCCGTCAGCATACCGCCCCATTCGGCGGCATGAACCGGGGGCGGGGCGAGCGTACGGTTCGTCGGGGAAAAAAACGGCGGACCATGGGGTCCGCCGGGGATGTTCTTCTGGGATCGGCCGAAGAACGACGTGGGGAATCCTGTCGCTCAGATCGCTTGTTGCGCCTGCGCACGGGGTTCGGATCGGCTGCCGGATCGGGCCAGCGCACGCAGCGCCAGCGCGATGCCCGCCGCAACGACGGCCCACTCCAATCCGGTGACGATCGTCTGGGCACGGTAGGCGGCGTCGTCAAATGCGAGAAACGCCGCCGGCACGAGCAGCAACGGCGTCGCCATCAGAAGGAACGACAGGACACCCAGGAATCCGGTTTGGCGGGAGGGGGAAGTTTGGTTCGACATGGTCGTGGCCTCATCAACGTGGTTTTGAAAATCGAAGTTCGCGCTGTTGTCGCGAACCGGTATGACGAGAGGATGCCTGCGGACCATGAATCTTTGCTGAACCTCATATTCAGAAATCGTTCAGTGATGAAAACTTTTCGTAATAATATGTCCCCGAGACGGATTGCGGTCGTATCACGTCGCGACCATCGTAGGTTGCGACGGGGATCGAGCGACCTTCAATGGGCGGCGCGGGGGGACGGTACGCCCCAGAGATAGCCTTGTCCCCACGCGATTCCGGCAGCAAGAACCCGGTCGCGCATCGCCGGGGTTTCGATTCCCTCGGCGATGGTGGTCATCCCCAGGCTTCCGCCCAAGTCCGCCACACGATGTAGCGCGAATTCGGCACGGGCGTCCGTCATGGCCGCCCGTACCAGGCCTTTGTCGATCTTCAGGTAGCGGATCGGCAGTTGTAGCAGGTGCGGAAACGCGCTGTTCTTGCTGCCGAAATCATCGAGCGCGAGTTGGAATCCGAGGTCGAGCAGGGGGGCGACCGTGCTGCGCAGGCGTTGCGGGCAAACGTCGAGATTCCGCTCCGTGATTTCCAGGACCCATGGCACATCCTCGTCGTGCGACCAGGCCCTCGCATTGACCCAGCGGCGGTGGTGATCGGCAAGCCGTTGAACGCGCGTTGGATCGATGAGGAACGCACTGGAACAATTGATGAAGCGCTTGCCGCGATCGGGCTTGAACGGCTTCGGTTCCGAATGGGCGGCGGTCATGACCTGTTCGGAGACGTCGCTATCGATATGCGGTTCGGCCGCCATCTCCGCCGCCGTATCGATGAAGGAGTCTGCCGCGAGCAATCGTCCCGCCGGATCGAGGATCCGGGCCAGGGCTTCGTGGCCTACGATCTGCCCATCGTGCAGGCGTACGATCGCGTGATACGCCACCCGCAGCCGACGCGCGAGCAGGGATCGGCGCAGCTGGGTCCGGGAAAGCGGCGCCGTCCCGCCGTGACCTGCTGAACGTGTGGGCACGGAAAAATCGGGCGCCGTGGTGTGGTGTCGGGTGTCGGGCGGTGCGATCGCGAGCATGGTCCGGTGCTCCTTGGGGCGGGCGTTCCGTTGATTGGGGGCGCCGCCGGCCCTGGGCGGTCCGCGATGAGGAGGGCGTCACGACGCGGATGCCGCGAGGAAGGGGCGTGATACGACGTTTCCAGGGACCGACGATAGCATGGGAAAACATCCCACTCATAACGAGTTTTTGTTATGCCGAATTTACGGGATATCCTGCCGCATTGGGTCTGGGACTTCGCTGCCGCTCGGAATCCGGCGCGCGATCATGCAAGGCATCGCAGTTGCGCATCAGCGTGTACGACGGGCCGACGGAGCCGAAACGACCCGTTTCGCGGCATCACAGCGTGAAGTCGTAATCGATGATCAGCGGCGCGTGGTCGCTGAAGCGTTGTTCCTTGAATATCGTGGCGTTTCGTGCGGTCGCGGCAACGCCTTGGGTGGCGATCTGATAGTCGATGCGCCACCCGACGTTTTTTTCCCACGCGCGACCTCGGTTGCTCCACCATGTGTACTGTTCCGGACGCGGGTCGAGCCGGCGGAAGACATCGACCCACCCTTCTTCCGCAAAGATGCCCGACATCCACGCCCGCTCCGCGGGGAGGAATCCGGAATTCCTCTGATTTGCCCGCCAGTTCTTGAGGTCGATTTCCCGGTGTGCGATGTTGACATCTCCACACAGGATGACTTCGCGGCCGCGGGCCCGCAGCGTCCGCAAATGCGGAAGAAACACGTCGAGAAAGCGGAATTTCGCCGCCTGTCGTTCTGGAGAGCTGGATCCTGAGGGGAAATAGGCGCTGATGACCGTCACATTGGCGAATTCGGCTTCGACGTAGCGACCTTCGCGGTCGAACTCGGCATTGCCAAATCCGATTTGCCCGCCGTACGGGGCAACCTTGGCGATCACCGCAGTGCCGCTGTACCCCTTTTTTTCCGCGAAGTGGTACATCGCATGGCGGGATTCGGGCCGGAGCAGGGCCTCGGGGAGATCGGCCGCTTGCGCCTTGACCTCCTGCAGACAGAGGATGTCGGGGTCTGTCCGGGCGATCCAGGGCAGGAAGCCTTTGGTCACTGCGGAGCGCAGGCCGTTGACGTTGCAACTGACGATTCGAAGCATGGATCCTTTCCGGCAAGCCGTCGGCCTTCGCCTTGCGGTACGCTCCCATCTGACGGCAATCAGATCGGAGGATGGCGAGCGTGCAAGAGCGGTCCGAGCGGTTTATCGAGTTTGCCCTGGGGGCGGGCGTGTTGTCTTTCGGTGCATTCACCACCAAGAGCGGGCGCAGGACGCCCTACTTCTTCAATGCGGGCCGTTTCGATCATGGGGCCAGCCTGCGGCAGCTCGCGGGATTCTATGCGCAGACGATCCTCGCCGCGCGAGCGGAAGGCCGGATCGCGTTCGACATGCTGTTCGGCCCGGCGTACAAGGGCATCGCCCTGGCTGCGGCCACCGCGATGGCCTTGGCCGAATCCGGACTCGACGTGCCGTTTTCGTACAATCGCAAGGAGGCAAAGGATCATGGCGAAGGCGGCGTGCTCGTCGGTGCGCCCTTGCGTGGGCGGGTCCTGATCATCGACGACGTGATCACCGACGGTGCCGCGAAGCGCGAGGCGGTCGAACTGATCCGGGCCCACGGCGCCCAGCCTGCCGGGGTGGTGATCATGCTCGATCGCAAGGAGCGGACCGGGAGCGACGAGGCGCTGTCTTCCGAGTCCGCCGTGCAGGCCTTCGAGCGCGCGACGGGAACGCCGGTCATCTCGATTGCCGGCTTCGACGACTTGCTGCGATTCCTGTACTCCGGTTCGGCGTTTGCCCAATCGGCGCGCGAGGTTCTGCCGGCGCTGGAGCGCTATCGAGAGCGGTATGGGGTATAGGTCTGGGCGTGCGCTCGCCGCCGCCGCGTTGTGCGCGGCGGCGGCGGCGCACGCCCAGATGTACCTCTGCACGACCGGATCGGGTCAGATGTTCACCGGCGACTACATTCCGGCGGCCTGTCACGATCACGAGATCCGGGTTCTGAATCCGGACGGTTCCGTGCGCGAGATCATCCCCGCGCCGCTCACCCCCGAGCAAAAGAAAGCGCAGGAAGCCGCCGACGACGCGCGACGGCGCCAGGAGGAGGCCCGAATCCAGCGGGCGCGGAAGGATCGTGCGCTGCTCACGACCTACACCAGCGTCGGGGATATCGAAGCTGCGCGCCGACAGACCCTGGTCGGTTTGCAGGCGACCATCCAGCGCGCCGATACCGCAATTGCGCAATACCAACGCGAACGGAAACGGCTCGACGAGGACGCGGAGTTCTACCTGCATCACCCGATGCCCGCGCGCCTGCAGGAAGAGTTTCAGGAAAATCGGATCCTCCTTCGCCAGCAGCGGCAGGTGCGCGATCAGGCGCAGGCGGAGATCCAGCGGGTGAATCAGCGGTTCGATGCGGACCGGAAACGCTATATCGAGTTGCAGCGCGGATCCGCAGCCGCGAGCGATTCGACCGGCGCTGCCGACGGGTACTGAGTGCGCAGAAGGGGCCGGCGGCGCGGCAGCGGGATCAGCCGCGCTTGACCGCCTTTTTCTTCGGCCGCCGCGGACGAGTCCTGCCGTAACTGCCGTTGTAGATCTTGCCGCGCCGTGTGCGGGTATCGCCTTTGCCCATGGTCCGCCCTCCTTTTCGTCGGTTTTCCGTGGCTCCAGGTGGCGGAGAAACGTACCATAATCGGGCGTCGTTACGGAGCGGATTCGCCGGGAGGGGGTTCGGAATGGTCCGGAACATGCGCGGCAGGGCGTTCCGGCAGCCGATTCCGTTCTTTCGAGCGGAATGTTCGGTGGGTTCCCGGCGAGCCGGACGACCCCGTTTCCCGGAGGGCAATGACGTGTCGATCGTGGTGTTCCGTTCCCGAGCGGCCGGCGAGATCGTCATGATGGGCGATACCGCGGAGCAGCTGCTCGCGTTGATCGGCCGATCGATGGCCGAGCGCGGGGTGATCCCGGCGGATCAGGTCGCGGATGCGATCGAGCGCCTGACGGGGGCGGTCGAGCAGGAACGGAATCTCGTCGGCACCCGGTGGGCAGACGCCGCTGCCGAGGATGGCGACCGCCCGGTTGAACCGCCCGTTGGTGTGGCGCAGCGCGCATTTCCGCTGCTTGCGATGTTGCGCGCCGCCCAGCGATCCGGCGTCGATGTCACCTGGGGGGTGTAGGGCGGCGCGGTTCCGCTTGGATGGCGGGTGTCGCCGGAACGTCCGCGCCGTCATCGATGCGGATTCGTCGAGCGGGCGATTCCCGGTCCGCCTGGGTGATCAGCAGTCCCGAGATCCACCCTGCGAAGATCGCGGCCACGAGCATCGGTCCTCCCCCGACGACGCCCGACACGAGCAGGGTCTCGCTGAAGCAGCGCATGGCCTGTCCATCTGCGCACCAGGCCCAGGTGATGAGTGCCGATACCGAAAGCCAACTCAGCAGTGCGATGAGGATGCCGCGCGATATCGATTCCGTGATGCGGCGCACCCGCTTTTTGGCATCCTGGTAGACCAGGATGGCATAGAGCATCGCGAACAGGCCGGGCACGGCCGCGAAGATCCAGCGGTTGATGCCGGCATCTTCCGCGAACGTGCGGAGCAGGAATTCAATGGTGCCTGCAGCAAACAGGCCGCAGAGGCCGAAGATCAGGCCGGCAAGGATCGAAGGAGGAGGCATGGCGGCGCGCCGTCGGGATTCGGAGTGGCGGTCGGATTGCTTGCGGCGTTCGGCGGAAGATTCACCACTCGATCTGTTCGCCGGTGAAGTTGAGGAAGCGACCGTTGTGGGAGAGGTTGGCGGCCGCGATCACCCGGCGCAGCGCTGCGGCGCTCTCTTCGACGCTCAGATCGGCGTTGGGGCCGCCCATGTCGGTGCGGACCCATCCGGGGTGGAGCGCCATGCAGACCACGCCGCGCGGCCCCAGTTCGACGGCCGCGCATTTGAGCACCGCATTGAGTGCGGCCTTGCTGGCGCGATACAGCCACCAGTTGGCTTCCGCAATGCTGCCGATCGACCCCATGCGACTGGACAGCAGCGCAAGCTTGCCGTGCGTGGCGGCGAGCTTGTAGGCAAGGAGCGGGATGGCTTGCATCGCAGGGTAGACGTTCGCGTGCATGACGGCATCGAACTCGGCCGCCGTGGGCGCGGAAAGGCCGCTCGTGACCGGCCCGGATACGCCGGCCGCGATGATCGCGACATCGAGCGGTTCATCCGCGAGTGCGGCCCATAGGATTTCCATCGCGGACGGTTGTGCGAGATCGACCTCGACGACGCGGGCCACACCGTCGTCGCGCAGTCCGCTCGCGTCGGCCGTCCGGCGCACCGTCGCGATCACGCGCTCGCCTGCGGCGGCGTATTGGCGTGCCAACTCGCGGCCTATACCGCGGGATGCACCGAGAATCAGGCAGTTCGCCATCGTGCTTCCGGTGTCTGCGTTCGAGGTGTCTCGAGATTGGGGGCGCCTAGCATGCGCGCGAGGATTACAGGACTGATTATGGGCGAAATGGCGTGCGCCGTCCCCGCCGAATCACCGGCGGCGCATCCCCTGGAATGGGGGTTGCGGATCTCCCGGTCGCAATCCGGGAGATCCGCGTTATATTTCCGCTCTTGGTCCGCTCGAGGAAGCGTTCCCCGGCGCTTGGGGCAAAAATGGCCGAGGGAGCGCGCATCTGCCCGGCCCCGGTTGCGGAGCCGGCACCCCGTGCCGGGCCGGGCTTCTCCCGCTCCGAGGGCGAAATTTCAAATGAGAACACCGGGGCGCATGGTTTGCCGGAACCGCGAAACATGCCGCCTTTTTTCGAAGGATATGGATTGATCGAGGAAGGGATCCAGAGAAACGACGTATCGCTGTCGGGTCGGTTGGTGATGGTCGGCTTCGGCAGTGTGGGGCAGGGGGTGTTACCGTTGATCCGGCGACATATCGCCGTGGACCCTCGCCGGATTACGATCATCACGGCGGAGGACGGAGGGCGGGACGTCGCGCGAGCCTGCGGCGTGACCGATTTTCGCGCCGAGCCGGTCACGAAGGCCAACTATCGCGATGTATTGACTCCGTTGCTGCAGTCGGGGGATTTCCTGCTGAATCTCGCCGTGGACGTTTCATCGGTGTCGCTCATCGCATTGTGCGCAGAGTGCGGGGCGCTGTACCTGGATTCCTGCATCGAACCGTGGGCTGGCCATTACACCGATGCCCGCCGCGATCCGGCGGAGCGGACCAACTATTGGTTGCGGGAGCAGGCGCGGGCGCTCAATCGGTCGACGGCGTCGGCGCGTCCCACTGCGGTGCTGACCCACGGGGTCAACCCGGGGCTGGTTTCGCATTTTGTCAAACAAGCGTTGCGGGATGTCGCCCGCCGGGAAGGCGAGGGCGATTGCGAACCGGCATCGCGCGACGCGTGGGCGCGCCTCGCGATGCGACTGGGGATCAAGGCCATCCATGTGGCGGAGCACGATTTCCAAGTGGGCGCCGAGCCGAAGCGCGTCGGCGAGTTCGTCAATACGTGGTCGGTGGAGGCCTTCGTTGCGGAAGGAAGTCAGCCGGCGGAACTGGGCTGGGGAACGCACGAACGCGGCCTGCCGACCGGTGCACGTACCCATGCGCTCGGGGCGGCGGCGATCTATCTCGAGCAGCCGGGCGTCGACATCCGGGTTCGCAGCTGGACGCCGCGGGGCGGGAGCTATCACGGGTATCTGATCACGCACGGCGAGTCGGTGTCCCTCGCCGAATATCTCACCGTCGAAGAGGGCGGCCGCGCGGTGTATCGCCCGACCGTGCATTACGCGTATCGCCCCTGCAACGATGCGATGCTGTCCATCGACGAGTTCCGCGGACGCGGATACGATCTGCAGCCGGAGCGGCGCGTATTGCGCGACGAGATCGTACAGGGCGTCGACGAGCTGGGGGTGTTGCTGTGCGGCAATCGTCACGGTGTGTACTGGTATGGATCCCGGCTCGACATCGCCGAGGCGCGCCGGCTTGCGCCCTACAACAACGCGACGACGCTGCAGACGGCGGCGGGGGTGCTGGCGGGCATGGTCTGGGCGATCGAAAATCCGGCGCGTGGCGTGGTCGACCCGGAAGAGATGGATTCGGAACGTGTGCTTGCGGTCGCACGGCCATACCTCGGCGAAATGGCGGGCGTATGGGGCGATTGGACGCCGTTGCAGGGGCGCGAGCGCCTGTTCCCGGAGCGACTGGACCGCGACGATCCATGGCAGTTCGGGAATGTCCTGGTGCGTTGATCCGGTGCGCGGCAAGACCCTCGGCCGGGGGCGCGATCCCGAGCGTGGGCGTCCGGGGCCGTAGCCCCTTTGCGCGTGACGTTCAGCGAATGCTTGCGGTCTGCAGCAGAGAATCGATCACCGATCCGTTCCGGTCCACGATCCGGATTCGCACCGGTAGCCAGCGGGTCTTCGCGCCGAGCCAGATATCCATCGTTTCCTCTACCCGGCCCGCCGGTCGCCGGGCGGACAAGTGGACCGTCGGCATCGGGCCGAGCCCGGTGTCGACGGTCTCGGCGGGGCCCACGGTGAATTTCCAATCGTCGATATCGCGGGTGCCGATGAGCCGGATCGGATCCTGGTCGCCGGGGCGAAATGCGTGGGCGTTGCGTTCCATCCGACGAGCGAACTCGAACTGGACGCTGAGGCGGTCCTGCGCGCCGGGTTGCGGCGTCGGGTGCGGCGCCGCGTTGCCGAAACGCACCTGACCGCGGGCCCAGTCCAGCATGACGGCGTCGGGGTGGTGAAAGGGCCGTTTCTCGGCATACCGTTCCGGGGCCAAGGTGCCGTCGGCCTGCAGGCCGCCTTGCGAGTGTTGGGTGAATCCGACCCGGTCGATGCGCAGTTGCGCGTCGTAATGCGTGCCGTCGAATTTCCAGGTCATGACGGTCCGGCCGCGCAGCGTCAGCGGCAGCCCCATCCACTGCATGGTTGCCGTCGTCGCATACTCGAGCCGGGCGGACGCCGGCAGCGCGCCCGGACCGGCGACGGGCGGGGGGGGCGAAGCAATCGTTGCGCCGGGCAGGCCGGCGATCAGGGCGAAGGCGGCGAGGCAGGCAGGAATGGATCGATGCATCTCGTTAGTGTGGCATATCCTGCCGACGGATCGAATCCGGGTCGGGCAGGCGCCTCGAACCCCGGATCGCGGTGATCGATCATGGTTCCGCCCGGACGGTGCGCGCCCGGCGCCGGCGTAGCAGTGCGCCGCCGGTTTCGCTCAGGCTTCGAAGATAGGTCACGTGTTCCGGCAGGCGGCGTTCCAGGACCGGCGTGCTGCCGCTCGCCCAGATCTCGTATTGCATGGGGAGGGCTGCGCGGAGTTCTGCGATGCTGCTGGAGACCAGATTGGCATTGGCCGAATCGCCGAAAAAGACGAACACGATCTGCGCCCGCAACGCTTCCGCGGCGCGGGCGATGTCGGGCAGGGGTGTCTGCACGCCCAGCGAGATGCAGCGGCAGCTTTCGAGGGCGAAGAAGGCCTCCGCCATCAATAGGCCGACGGCGTGCGTTTCCCGCGGCAAGGTGGTGAGGAGGACGACCGGCGGATCGCTGCCCGGGCGCGGGATTCCGGCGATCGCGCCGCGCAGGATTGATTGAATCGCTTCGGCGTAGATGTGTTCTTCGAAGAGTTCGAGCGTGCCGCGGGTCCAGGCGTCGTTCACCGCGGCATTGAGGGGGGCGATCACGCCGGACAGGAACTGCGCGAGTCCGAGCCGCAGGAGAGATTGACTGAGTTGCCGGCGCAACTCCTCCACCCGATGCTTGCGCAGAAGGTCGAGCAAGGGTTCGATGTCCGGGCGAGGGTGCGTCCCGTCGCGGCGCTGGAGCGGAGGGTGGAGCGCATCGGCGAGTCGCAGCAGGTCGGCCGGCTCGAGTTGGAGGATTTTGCCCGGGCGGTATCCGTGGTCGAGCAGCCGCTTGATGAGCCGGAGCTTTTCCATGTCCCGTCGGGAGTACACCCGCTGCCCCGAACGGTCGCGCAAGGGCGTCGGGAAGCCGTACCGGCGTTCCCATACGCGCAAGGTATCCTTGGTCAGGCCGGTATCCCGCTCGACGGCGGCGATGGTGATGCCGCCGATGTCGACGAAGTCCTCCGCGGTGATTTTTGTCATGGACAAATACAGTGGGATGCGTTGCTGGCCGGTGCGGCGTAGAGGAGTAAATCCTACTCCCATATCCAGGGCGGATGGCGGAACCCGATATTTGGGAAAATGGGGCATTCCTGTCGTCTTTGCTATGGATTTCCTGGACAAAGGCAGGTCGGGGAGAACTTGCGGGAGTCACTTATTGCCGCCTTGGAGGAAGTTCTGCAAACTGCCGGAGGTCCTGCGGCTTGGGATGCCGGCTCGTTTCCGCCGGCCCGATTCCCGATTACCGTACTCGGGTATATTTCCGGGAGTACCGTCCCGCCGTATCCGTCCGGTTGCGCAACTCCGCAGGCTTCGGGCGTGCAGCAGGAAAACTTCTATGACAGGAACAATGCTATGAACGCACGCGAGTTGGTTTTGCTGCCGGATGTGCAGTCGTCCATCGATCCCCGCAATATCGCGATCAATCGGGTCGGCGTGAAGGCACTGCGCCATCCGGTGACGGTTGCGGGGCACGATGGGCCGGTTGCCACGGTCGCCACCTTCGATATGTTCGTTGCGCTTCCCGGCGAACGCAAGGGCACGCACATGTCGCGCTTCCTCGAGGTGTTGCAGAACCACCGCGAGCCGATGTCGATGGCGTCGCTGCGCGCCTTGCTGCAGGAAATGTTACGGCACCTCGAGGCGGACGTGGGGTGGATCGAAATTCGGTTTCCGTATTTCGTCGATAAGTCTGCGCCGGTATCGGGCGTTCGAAGCCTCATGGATTATGACGTGACGCTGACCGCGTCGATGGAGCGCGGGGTGCCGCGTGTGCGCCAGAAGGTCTGCGTGCCGGTGACCAGCCTGTGTCCGTGCAGCAAGCGCATTTCTGATTACGGCGCGCACAACCAGCGTTCGCACATCATCATCGACATCGAGACCGTGGAGTCGGTGGCGCTCGAAGAGCAGATTCGGATCGCCGAAGACGCGGCATCCTGCGAGTTGTGGGGGGTGCTCAAGCGCCCGGACGAGAAGTACGTTACGGAACGGGCATACGACAACCCGAAATTCGTCGAGGACACGGTGCGCGATGTCGCGTTGGCGTTGCGCCGGGATCCACGGGTCATCGCGTTTCGGGTCGAGTCGGAGAATTTCGAGTCGATCCACAACCACTCCGCATATGCGCTGATCGAGCAGCCTCGGGCGACCGGTTCGCGCTAGACGGCGCCTGCGCCGGGGAGCGGAGTGGGGGAGAGGGTGCTTGCCGGAGACGGACGGTCCGCGGCCCCGCGCCGCTCCGGTAAACTCGGCCGTTTCCGGTATTTCTTGGCCTCGTTCCATGCTCGCTGAACAGCGGCAGGCAATCGCGAACCGGATTCGCGATGCGCTTGCGACCCTGTCTGACCACGTCCCGGCGATCGAACTGCAGCGCCCGAACGTCCCCGCCCACGGCGATTTGTCCTGCACCGTCGCCCTCCAACTGGCGAAACCGCTCGGCCGCGCTCCCCGCGCGATCGCGGAGGAGATCGCCGCCCGCTTGCGCGCCGATGCCGGCGCCGCGCAATGGCTGGCCGCGGTCGAGGTGGCCGGCCCCGGGTTCATCAACCTGCGCCTGACCGATGCCAGCAAGCGGCATGTGGTCGGGGAGGTCCTGCGTCAGGGCGCCGCCTTCGGCGAGTGTGCCGACGGGGCCGGGAAGTCTGTGCTGTTGGAATTCGTTTCGGCCAATCCCACCGGCCCCTTGCACCTCGGACACGCACGGCAAGCGGCCCTCGGCGATGCCTTGGCCAACGTGCTGGTTGCATGCGGCTGGGCGGTGACCCGCGAGTTCTACTACAACGATGCCGGCGTGCAGATCGAACAACTCGCCGCATCGGTGCAGGCGCGCGCATGGGCGCTGCAGGGGCGCGAGATCGATGCGGCCGCGATCGGCTACCAAGGGGAGTACATCGTCGAGATCGCCCGCGATTTTCTCGCCAAAGCGACGGTTCGCCCCCGTGACGGAGCCGAGGTGAGAGCGAGCGGCGATCCCGACGATCGCGACGCGGTGCGGCGGTTTGCGGTGGCCTATCTGCGCAATCAGCAGGATCTGGATCTCGACGCCATTGGCGTACATTTCGATAATTTCTATCTCGAATCCTCGCTCTATGAAGACGGACGGGTCGAAGCCGCGGTTCGCGGATTCATCGAGTCGGGTCTGAGCTTCGAGGCGGACGGCGCGCTGTGGTTGCGCACGACGCAGGCGCTGGAGGGAACCGAGGGCGGCACCCGCGCCGATCTGCGCGACGACAAGGACCGGGTCGTGCGCAAGTCCGACGGCACCTATACCTATTTCGTGCCCGACGTCGCCTACCATCTCGTCAAGTTCGAGCGTGGCCACACCCGGGCGATCAATATCCAGGGCTCGGATCATCACGGCACGGTTGCCCGAGTCCGCGCCGGGTTGCAGATTCTTTCGCGTGTGCGCGGACTATCGATTCCGCTCGGGTACCCCGAGTACCTGCTGCACAAGATGGTGCGCGTGTTGCGCGGCGGGGAAGAGGTCAAGATGTCGAAGCGCGCGGGCACCTATGTCGCGCTGCGCGATCTCGTCGACTGGGTCGGCCGCGACGCGACCCGATTCTTCCTCGTGTCGCGCAAATGCGATTCGGAATTTGCGTTCGATGTGGACCTGGCACTCTCGCATTCGGAAGACAACCCCGTCTACTACGTGCAGTACGCGCACGCGCGCATCTGTTCCGTGATGGCGCAGGCGGCGGACCAGACGGGCACGGTGCTCGACGAGGTCGCTGCCCGGGAGACGGACTTGGCCTGCCTGTCGGCGCCGAAGGAACTGGCCCTGATGGCGCGCCTCGCCGAATATCCGGACGTGGTACGCGAGGCCGGTGCAACGCTGGCCCCCCATCTCATCGCGTTTTATTGCAAGGATCTTGCCGCCGACCTGCATGCCTTCTATAACGCCGAGCGCATCCTGGTCGAGGAGTCCGGGTTGCGGACGGCGCGGCTTGCGCTGTTGCTGGCGACACGGCAGGTTCTCCGCAACGGATTGCGGCTGATCGGGGTACATGCCCCGGAACGGATGTAAAGGAGAGGGTATGACCGCGGCGGGCCGGCTTCCTGCGCTGTTTTCCATCTTTTTGGGCGGTCTCGTGGTTGGGCTGGGCATCGCCGCCGGTACGGCGGTGTACATCACGAAGGCGCCAGTGCCCTTCGTCAGCAAGGTGCAGCGGCTTACCGACACCCTGACGCCCGATGCCAACGATCCCAATCAGCCGCTGTTTTCGCCCCTGATTCCGGGGCCGGGCACGCAGACTCCGGGTACGCCGGCGCCGGCGGCGACCGCCGGCGCTCCGGGCGCAACGCTGCCGGCTGCCGGGGTTGCGCCCCCGACCAACATGGTCCCAGGCGCGACGCCCGGCGGGGCATCGGCCGGGCCGGGAATTCTTCTCCAGGTCGGCGCCTATCGCACGCCGGACGATGCCGATGCCATGCGCGCACGGCTGGCGCTGATGGGGTACGACGCCAAGGTCGCGAAGACGACCGAGGAGGGTGGCCTCGCGGTCTACCGTGTTCGCCTCGGGCCCTACGGACCGGCGGACGACGTGAACGGAATCCTGCGCACCTTGTCCGAGAACGGGGTGGACGCGAGACAGGTGCCGGTTCCATGACGCGGCGGCGTCATCGCGATGCGCGCAGGATGATCCGTACCCGTCGTCGTGGGGCGGACGAAATCCGCGCCCGTCACCGCGCGGCCCGCAGGGCTGTGGCGATCCGGCAGGCGGGATCGCTTCGGGTTTCACCCTCGCCATGAGGGTCGTGGCGGCTTCACAGTAACCATCGAGGAGGAGTCGATATGTCATCGGGTGTGTCGCATCGCAGGCGCGCGGCCTTGTTTGCCGGATTGGGTGCATTGGGAGCCGGTGCCGCCGGTTTTGCATTGACCGGGGTTCGGTCGGCTTGGGCCGACGGAAGCGAGCCGGTGGCGGGGGTCGACTACACCGTCTTGACCAACCCGCAGCCCACGGATGCGCCGCCGGGAAAGATCCAGGTCCTCGATTTCTTCTGGTATGGCTGCCCGCATTGCTATGCGTTCCTTCCCTACCTCGAAGCCTGGCAGAAAAAGTTGCCCTCCGACGTCGATTTCGAACACGTTCCGGTCGCGTTCAATCCCTCGACCGAGCCCCACTCGCGGATTTTCTATTCCCTCAAGGCCCTGGGGCTGGTCGATGCAATGCACGCCAAGGTCTTCGATGCATATCACAACAAGCACATGCGCCTGCTCGATCCCAACGAGATCGCCGATTTCATGGCGGCAAACGGCGTCCCCCGTGCCAAGTGGCTGGCGGTGTACGACTCGTTTTCGGTGTCGTCCGACGTCAATCGGGCCAACATGATGGTGCAGGCCTATCAGATCGACGGCACCCCGACGCTGGCGTGCGATGGTCGCTTTCTGACATCGCCGGCGATCGCATCGAACCATACGCCGGAGGGTGCGCTCGCGGTCATGGACTATCTGATTGCGCGCGTCCGCAGTGAGCACGCACGTCAGGGCTGAGTGGTCGCGATCCGCTCATCGCTCTTCGGCGCGAACGGGCGGGGATGAGCGGCGGCAGCGATGAACGTCTTCCTCACCGGCGCATCGAGCGGCATTGGCGCTGCGATGGCGCGGGAGTTCGGGCGCCGTGGCGCGCGCCTCGGTCTCGTGGCGCGCCGCGCCGAGGCGCTGCGGCAACTCGCTGCCGAGATGCCCGGCCGATGCGATTGCTATCCGCTTGATGTCACGGACCATGGCGCGCTGATTGCCGCTGCGCAGGATTTCGAGGCGCGTTGCGGCGGAACCGACATCGTCGTCGCCAATGCCGGGATCTCCACCGGCATCCTGACGGAGCACCAGGAAGACCTGGCCGGGTTCGAGCGGGTGATCGCCACCAACCTCATCGCCGCCGCCGCAACGTTTCATCCGTTCATCGCACCGATGCGGGCCCGTCGGCGCGGCACCCTGGTCGGAATCGCCAGCGTTGCGGGGATTCGCGGACTACCCGGTTCCGAGGCCTACTCCCCATCCAAGGCCGCCTTGATCAACTACTGCGAAAGCGTGCGGGTCGGCCTGCATGGAACGGGCGTGCGGGTCGTGACGATCGCGCCGGGATTCATTCGCACCCCGATGACCGCAGAAAATCCATATCGGATGCCGTTCCTCCTGGAGCCGGAGGATTTCGCTCGCAAGGCGGTCGACGCGATGCTCCGCCAGACGAGTTACATCGTGATTCCCTGGCAGATGGCGATCGTCGCCAAGCTGCTGCGGATTCTGCCCAATTGGGCATTCGATCGCCTGCTGGCGGGACGCGCCCGGAAGCCTCGGCGGACGCTCGGCTAACCGGCGTCGCCGGGATTCGCGTTACGGTCCCGCGTGATCCGGCCGCAACTGCGCGGTGTGCGGCACGGCGAAGATTCCTTGTAGCCGCAACAGTTCGTCACGATGCTGCCGCGCGAGCCGCGTGACCAGTTTTTCGCCGTTTGCCGTGAGGTGGATCTCGACCTCGCGGCGGTCTTCGCGGCCCGGATGGCGCTCCACGAATCCCAACCGTTCGCAGCGGGTGACCAGCGCCACCACGCCGTGGTGATGGGCCTGCAACCGCTCCGCCAGTTCCGTGATCGTCGCCCAGTCCCGCCCGCTCTGGCCCTTGATGTGCAGCATCAGCAGGTATTGCAGGTTGGTCACGCCCGCATGGCGAGTGAGTTGCTCGCTCCAGCGGATGAATCGGCGCAATTGGTATCGGAAGTCCGATAGCGCCTGGAACTCCTTCTTGGATAGTGAGGCATGACTCATACGGGTTTCGCCGGTCGGGGGATTGACAAAACGATAGCACCCCGGAAACTACATCACAACATGATGTTGTTTCCGGGGGAGTCCGGATCGGGAAAGGACGGAGAAGCGAATGGATGCAAAACTTGCGATGCCGCGGCGCGACGCCGAAGGGTATTTGGTCGAACCGGAACAGTGGGATGACGCGGTTGCCGAGGCGATTGCTCGCGAACTGGGGATCGATCTCGGCCCCGACCATTGGGACGTGATCCGATTTATGCGTTCCTATTATGCAGATCGACAGGTTGCCGCGGATTCCCGGTTCGTCATGCGGCATCTGGAAACGCGCTATCCCGGCGAAGGTCGCAAGCGGCTCTTCGAACTGTTCCCCTATGGCTATGTCGGCCAGGCGTGCAAGATCGCCGGCATGAAGCGCCCGCGGGCGTGGAGCACGGGCTGACCGAGGTTTCCCCGCTCCCGCGACGGCGCGAGGGGGTTTCCTTCCGCCACCCGGACTGCCTAGCGGGCAAGCTGATTGATTTCGATGATCGGCATCATCACCGCCAGCACGATCACCATCACCACCACCCCCATCACCAGGATCAGTGCGGGCTCCAACAGCGACGTCAGCAGCATGGCACGCCGCTCCGCCTCGCGGGCATGCATGTCGGCCGCACGCGTCAGCATCTCCGGCAGCTTTCCCGTGGTCTCGCCGGACCCGATCAGGTGGATCAGCACCGGCGGGAAAAGGCGCGCGCGCGGCAGCCCGCTGCCGTCTCGCTGGCGGTCGTCCTGCGCCCGCAAGGCGCGCGCGAGCGAAGCGCCTTCCCGCACCCGCTGCGTGGCTTCGATGACCCGCGCCCGCATCGCGAGATTGGATACCGTCTCTCCGGCCGCCTGCAGCGCCCGCAGCATCGGCACGCCCGAACCGACCAGAATGGCAAGCGTGCTCGCGAAGCGCGCCGTGTTCAGCGCCCGCGACAGGACGCCGAGCACCGGCAGAGCGAGGATGCGTTGGTGCCAGCGTAACCGGATCGTCTCGACCCGCAGTGCGCGGTGGATGCCGAACGCGCCGCCGGCCAGCGCCAGCAGAACCGCCCAGCCGTAATGCCGCAGAAAGTCGGAGAGGCCGATCATCATCCGGGTGAGCAGGGGGAGCGTTTGCTTCGTCTGCACGAACACCTGCACCACTTGCGGGATCACGTAGGTGAGCAGACCCGTGACGACGAGCAGCGCAACCACGGTGACGACGGCCGGATAGACGAATGCAAGGACGATCTTCTGCTGCAGCTTTCCCCGCTCCTCGATGAAATCGGCGAGACTCGCTAGCACTCCGGGCAGCCGGCCGGACTCCTCCCCCGCGGCGATCAATGCGCGGTAGATCTCCGGAAACTGCCGCGGGTGCCGCGCGAGCGCCGCCGATAGCGACATCCCGCCCCGCACCTCGGCACGCACCGCCCCCATCAACTCGCGCACCGCTTGCTGTTCGCTTTGCTCGACGAGCACGGTCAGCGCGTCGGTGATCGGAAGCGCGGCGCCGACCAGACTCGCGAACTGCCGGGTGAGCACCGCAAGCTCCGTCTGAGACAGGCGCCGGCGGCGCATCGCCACGCCGCCGGCCGCATCGGCCTGTACCGTTTCGACGGTCAGCGGAACCAGCCCTTGTTCGCGCAGCATCTGGCGTGCGATGCGTGCGCTGTCGGCTTCCAGGACGCCGATCCGATCCTTGCCCTGGTCGTCGGCCGCCGTGTAGCGGAAGGCCGTCATGGCCGAACCATCCCCCTTCCCGGGGGAGGCAGGCCATGGGCGCGGGGCGGGTGCAGAGGATCCACGGGAACGTCGTCAATCCCGCGTCACGCGCAGCACTTCTTCTTCGGAGGTGACACCGTCGGCAACCCAGCGCATCGCATCGGCGCGCAGCGAAACCATGCCCGCCGCTTCGCCGGACCGTCGGATTTCCAGCTCGTTTCCCCCCGCATGGACGAGGCCGCGGATCGTTTCGTCGACGCGCAGCAACTCGTAGATCCCGGTACGTCCGATGTATCCGGTATGTCCGCAGGCATTGCAACCGTCGGCGTGCAGGCCGACGCCGGTCGGGGCCGGCTGCTTGCAATGCGGGCAGAGCTTGCGCACCAGACGCTGCGCCAGAACGCCGAGCAGCGATGAGGCGAGCAGGAACGGTTCGATCCCCATGTCGATCAGCCGCGTCACCGCGCTTGCGGCATCGTTGGTATGCAAAGTCGCCAGTACGAGGTGGCCGGTGAGCGATGCCTGGACGGCGATCTGCGCCGTTTCGAGATCGCGGATCTCTCCGATCATGATGACGTCGGGGTCCTGCCGCAGAATTGCCCGGAGAGCGCGCCCGAATCCCATGTCGATCTTGGCGTTGACCTGGGTCTGGCCGATCCCTTGCAGGTCGTATTCGATCGGGTCCTCGACCGTCATGATATTGGTGGTCGTGTGGTCGAGGCGCCGGATCGCCGCGTAGAGCGTCGTCGTCTTGCCGGAACCGGTTGGGCCGGTGACCAGTACGATGCCATGCGGCTGGTGGACCAGATCGTCGAACACCGCGAGCGTCTGCGCTCCCATGCCGAGATGCGCGAGATCCAGGCGCGACAGATCCTTTTCCAGCAGACGCAGCACGACGCGTTCGCCGTGCCCGGTCGGTAGCGTCGACACCCGTACGTCGAGCGCCCGCCCCCCCACCCGCAGCGAGATGCGGCCGTCCTGCGGGACCCGTTTTTCCGCGATGTCGAGCGCCGCCATGATCTTGATCCGGGAGACGAGCGCGGCATGGAGGCCGCGCTTGGGCCGTACGATGTCGCGCAGGGTGCCATCGATCCGGAAGCGCACCAGCGAGAACTGCTCGAAGGCTTCGATGTGGATGTCCGACGCGCCGTCGCGCGCGGCATGTGTAAGCAGCGCGTTGATCATCCGGATGATCGGCGCGTCGTCCTCCGTTTCGAGCAGGTCTTCCACGTCGGGCGCGTCTTGCATCATCCGCGCGATGTCGATTTCGCCTTCGATGTCGCCGACGACCTGCTGCGCCGAATCCTCCGACCGCGAGTAGGTCTGCGCGATCGCCTGGTTCAGCGCGTCCGCCTCGACCCAGGAGACGCGAATTCGTCCGGGGAATGCCCGCTGCACTTCATGCAAGGCCTCCGGGTCGGTGGCATCGCCGACCCACACGTCCGCCTCGCGCTCGCCATTCGGTTTGAGCAGGATGGAATGATCGCGGGCGTAGGCGTATGGGACGTATTGCTGTGCGCTGGCCATGGCAGCCTATTTCGCGGGGCGGGAGACTCCTCCCGGAATCTTCGACGCCCAACCCGCAGGAATCGACAACACCGGTCCGCCGGGCGCTCCCGGAGCTCCCGGCGGCGGCAGGGGATCGACCGCCAGGGTCGGGATCACGGAGCTGTGCGGCGGTGCGCTGTGCGCGATTTCGCCGCGGATGTAGTCGTAGCGATCCAGCGCGACCGCGGAATTTTGCGCGTCGGTGCGCAGCACGGTCGGACGCAGGAACACGAGGGTCTGGGTCTTGATGCGCTCCCGCGAGTCGTAGCGGAACAGCGCGCCGAGGTAGGGGATGTCGCCCAGGACCGGGACCTTGTAGAGATTCTCCGTCGCCTGGTCCTGGATCATCCCGCTGATGACGACGAAACTGCCGCTGTCGACGATCACGCTGGTTTCAAAACTGCTTTTGTTCAGCGTCGGATTGCCGCTCGCCGCCGTTGCCGCAACGACGGAGGAATCCTCGATGTAGATCGATAGGCGCACCCGCCCGCCCGCAGACACCTGCGGTTTCACCCGCAGCAGCAGGCCGACGTCCTGGCGCTCATAGGTGTTGAAGGGGAGCACGCCCGCGCCGGTCGTCGTCGTTCCGATGCCGGTGCTGGCGTAGGACCCGGTGAGCAGGCCGATGTTCTGGCCGACGAGGAACTTTCCCTCCTCATTGTCGAGCGTCAGGATGTTCGGGCGTGAGAGGATGTTGGCGTTGGCGATGGATTCCAGGGCGCTGGCGAGCATCCCCATGTTGGTGACCTGGCCCACGCCGGGAATGTTCACCGTACCGCGAACGATGCCCAGGTTGAGGCCCTGCCCCAGCGATGTCAGATTCTGCGCGCCCGCGATGATGTTCTGTCCGACACCGCCGAAATTCGTGCCGCCGATGACCGCCGTCGAGGAGGAACTCAGCCCGTGCAGGGACTGCCACTGGATTCCGAATTGCGCCGCGGTATCGCCGCTCAGTTGTACCACCAGCGACTCGATCAGAACCTGGGCGGGTCGTTCGTCGAGGCGGTCGATGATGACGCGGATGTTACGGTAGAGCGCGTCCGGCGCCGACACGATCAGCGAATTCGTCGCGGGGTCCGCCTGGATCAGGCCCGCAAGCGCACTGTGCGGCCCTCCGGCGCCGCTGCCGCCGCTGCCGCCATCACTGCCACCGCCGCTGCCGCTGCCGCCGCTACTGCTGCCCGAGGACGCGCCACCCGACGAGGAACCTGTCAGGGAACTCGTTCCGGAGGGCGAACCGCCGAATGCGCTGCTGCCACTCGCGCCGCTATTGCCGGAAAAAGATCCGCCCGGCGACAATCCGGTGCCGGCGCTGGCCTTTTGCAGGAAGGTCGGATCGGAGGAAAGGATGGCGCGCAGGAGGGGGGCGAGCTTTACCGCCTGGGCGCTACGCAGGTATACGACGTGGATGTTGCCCGGCGTCGTATCGGCCATGTCGAAGCGGGCGACCAGCGTCTTGACCTGTTGCATCCGTGCCGGGCTCGCGGTTTGCACGATCAGGCTGTTGGTTCGCGGGTCGGCCTTCACGAGCACATGCTGTCCGGAATCCGCCGCAGGCCCATTATGAGAGGCGGGATTGAGGATCTTGTCGAGCAGCACCGCAAGATCGCTGGCGATGGCGTGCTGCAGGGGCAAGACGGCGATCCGGGCGCTGGCCGGCGTATCGATCGCCTCGATGATCTGTGCCAGCCGGCGCAGGTTGGCGGCGTAGTCGGTGATGACCAGGGAGTTGTCCGCCGGGTAGGCCGTGATCGTGTTGTTGGGCGCGATGATCGGCCGCAGCACGGGAACGAGATTGCTGGCCGACGCATATTGCAGCCGGAATACCTGCGTCACCACCTGGTCGCCAGCCGGCGCGACGGCGGACGGCGCCACCACCCGGCTGCCCTGCAGCTTTGCATCGGCTTCCAGTACGACCCGCGCGATTCCGCCCGGCTCGGGCGATTCCACCAATGTGAAACCCTGCATCCGCAGGGCCGACAGCAACTCGTCGTACGCTTGCTTACGGGTCACGGGGCGCTCGCTGACGAGCGTCAGCGTCCCCTTGACCCGCGGATCGATGATGAACGTACGCCCCGTGAACTGACCGATCGCGCGAATCACCGCGCCGATGTCCGCATTCACGAAGTCGAGCGTGACCCGGTCACCCTCCTCGTTCTTGTCGGCCGGGATGGGCGCCGCGTCGTTGCGTACGTCGGCCGCAACCGATGCCGCCGGCGGCGCAGCGAGCGCAAGCGGGGGCGATGCGCTTGCGATCAGGCAGATCGCGGCGCACAGCACTCGTGGCGCGTTCGTAGTCGTCGTTTTCATATTGCAAGATCCAGGATGGCGCCGTCGCGGTCGCGGCGGCCCAGCAGGGAAACTAGGCCCGAGAGCTGCGCCGCTACGGTCGCGTCCGTGCCCGGTCGTATGCGGGCGGTCCCTCGAAAATGCACATGTCCGCCGGTGGTGATTGTGCCACTGCCGCTCAGCAGCAGGGGGCCGGAGAGGGTTGCGAGGCGTACTTGGGCTCCGGGGTACAGCCCGTCGATCCGTAGGCGGTAGCGGCCGAACGGATGGACCGGCGTCAACGTACTCGACGCGTCCTCCCAGGTGAGGCGGATCTGTCCTCGCAGTTCCATCGCCGCGCCGCCGGTCCGCCAGCGGAGCGTATCCCAGTCGAGATCCAGCGTGCCGCCGGGGCGGATCGTGTTCCACGGCGCACCGATCCCGGTCAACACCGCGGCAGGAAGCCGGACGCGGTCGGCGTCGGCCTCCCCGCCGAGCGCGCCGACCCGCACCGCAAGAGGCATGGCCAGCAGGGAGGGATCATGAAACGTGATGCGCAGTGTGCCGGTCAGCAGCGTCCAAGGATCGATCTGCCAGGACACGGATCCGGGAAGACTGGTTCGAGCCGAATCGTCGCCGTCGCCCGTCCCCAGGATGACCGATGCGCTGCCGTTCCAAGCGGTGCCGCGCGGCTCTCCGAGGGTGACCGTGCCGCGACTGGTCGCCCGTACGCCGGCTGCGATCCAGCTCGCAGGGGCCATGACCAGGATCACCGCGGCTGCGCTTGCGACGGCGGCCGCCGCGATCGCGACGGCGCGCAGCGCCAGAGCGGCGCGGCCGGAGGGGGCGGATCGCACGGTCACGGCGATGGCAGCCGTAGCGTGCAGTCGATGTCGGCGTTTCCGGGCGTGACCGAGGCCGTCGCCGTCACCGCGACGGCGCGCACCTTCAGCGCGCCCTGCGCGTGGGCGAGCCACATCGTCCAGTTTGCATAGGGTACGTCATGGAACCGGAGTTGCAGCATGTCGGTTCCGGTCTGCGCCCGGCGGACCGGTCGCAGTCCCGCCGCCGCCAGCGACTGGTCCAGCGCGGCGCG
This sequence comes from Pseudomonadota bacterium, assembly GCA_021825945.1. Taxonomy (GTDB): domain Bacteria; phylum Pseudomonadota; class Gammaproteobacteria; order Burkholderiales; family Burkholderiaceae_F; genus GJ-E10. Next base: position 5,369 of record JAKAFN010000002.1, on the reverse strand, counting down.
GGCATCCGCAGTGGCGGGGACGGCAGCCGCCGGCAGTTCGCGCAAATGACGGGCTTGCGCGACCAGCGCATCGACTTGCGCGGCGCGGGCCTGCAATGGCGGCAACTCCCGCTGCAGGCGGTGGAGACCATCCATCGCAGGTTGAACGAGGATGAGGTAGCCGGCGATCAGCGCGAGGGCGACTCCCCCCGCCACCAGCGTGCGGCGTTCGCCGGCGTTGCGTTCCGCCCAGAATCGCGCTGCGGCTCGTCCGACGTCCAAGGCGTCGCGGGCGATCATGCTCCTCCCTCCACGAGGGTTCCGCGCGGCGCGATCCGGAGGGTTTCGCCCGACCCGAAACGCAGCGCCAGGCCTTGGGCGCCCGCTCGCGCCTCGAGTGCGTTGCGCAGCGCGGAGTTCAAGGCACCGGCGCGGAAATGGATCGTGTAGGCATGATGGGCATATTCGATCGACGACACGATGCCCACCGGCGCTTCGGCCAGCAGCCGTGCCGCTTGGGCGTCGAGCGCCGGGAAGTCATCCGGAGATGGGAGGCCGGCGCGGGCGCGCAGGCTCGCCACGTCGCGGCGGGCCTGTAGGACTTCATCGATCACCGTCGTTTCCCGAGGGAATCCATCCCGGAACGCATGGCGGATCGACTGACGCAGATCCCGCGCCTGGGCATCGAGTTTGAGCCATGTCGCGTTGAGGCCGACCAAGGCAATGACCGCACACGCCGCCGCCCAGGCGGCCGGTGCTTTCCAGGAACCGCTGCGCAGCAATCCCTCGGCCCAGCGGCTGGTGAGGCCGCCCCCGACGGCATACGCGCCTTGCAGCAGGTTCACGGCTTCCGTCGGAGCCTGCGCATCGACGCCCATTCCGCAAGGTTCGACCGCAATGCCCAACTCCGCCGCGGCCGCGCGCAAGGAATCGGGAGCCGCACCGTAGGCGCGCAGGCGCGTAAACGGCTGGCGCCGTTGCAGCAGTGCGAGCGTCGATGCGCCGCTTTGATCGACGGGCAAGTAGAGTCCTTGGTCTCGGCCCGTGCGCACGGTGGCGTGTGACTCGTCTTCGGGCAGGATGCGCAGCGCCACGGCGTCGTCCGCCGGCCGGGGAACCGTATAGATCACGCTGTAGGCGGCGCGGACGGCGATCCGCACTTGCGCGAACGCTTCCAGCGCCCGGGCGAGCGTTGCGCGATCGAGGGCGCACACGGAAAGGGCGGTGTCGGCGGGTTGGAATGCGAAATGCAGGTCGGCGGGATCGGCAAGCAGGCGATCTTCCAGCAGGTTCGGCAGCGCCTGGCGCAACTTGGATTCCGCCAGCTTGGGTAATGGAATCGTTGCCGTGAACACGTCGCGACTGTCGAACACCAGGTCGACGCGCCGGGCTTTGGGCAGACCCGCGATGGCGTCCCGTCCCACCTGCGCCGAGCCATCGTCGCGGACGGCGATCCAGGAAACGGCGCTCGCCGGACCGAGGGTGCCGCGGCCGCTCCCGGGCCAATCGCGGCGGGCAGGCAGAAAGACGTAGAGGCGTTGGATCAGTTTCGTTGCCATAGGACGTTTATCGGTCCTTGCAGGGGAGGGCGGGCGACCAGCGCTTCCATGCTGGCCACCGCGCGCCCCAGTCGCACCGTGCCGTGAACGATAAAGTATTGCGTGTTGGTCGAGACTCCTGCGCCCGAAAACGGCCCGCCCCGCCCGTGCAGGCGGTTCAGCAGATCGGCCACGCTGATGAAATACGCTTGATCGCGTTCGGCGGCGATCGCGTTGGCATCGCCGATGTTGAGGCCGGGAATCACGGCGGCCATGACCTCGGGCGGGGCGGTGTTGAAGTTTACCGGGGTTCCTCCCTGGTCGAGCATGATGACGAAGGGTGCAAGCGCCCGTGCCGCCGCCGGCGAGATGCCGGGAATGCCTTGCAGATCCGCGGGGAACACCGGCGGCAGGGGGCGGTTCGCCGCCAGGGATGCGTTGCCGCTCGCGGCGCCCGGCACGGCAACCGGCGCGGTGCCGGCGTAGGCGGCGGCGACGTAGCGTGCAATCAGGGCCGCCGTGTCGCCCGGGGTGCCGAGCAGCGCCGCGAGTTTCGCCAAGACGCCGAGTTGTGTGGGATCGATCGCGCCGCTCGCCTGGAGGAGATTGCGCAGATTGAACCGCGCTTGCGCGTCTTCGATCCGGCCGGCGATGGTGGCTTGCGCCGCCGGCGCCGAGGTTTCCCCCAATTGGTCGAGGCGGGTCGGCGCGAGCGGCTGTGCCCACGGATCGCTCAGCGCGTCGTAGGTCGGGTGGGTCTGCTGACGCAGGATCGCCGCTGCCCAGTCGAGGGCGCCGTGCAGGAGAAAGCGGCTTTGTGCGGCAAGTTGCTGGTTTTCGATCGTCCGGATCAGCACGAACTGGCGCCAGAACAGACCGGTGACGATCATGGTCGCCAGCGCCATGACGAAGAGCGCGAGGAGCAGGGCGGCGCCGCGCTGCCGGGTCATTGCGAACCCACCAGAAAGACGCGGCGCAGGACGCCGCTGCCGCGGCGTAGCCGCACCTCGATGCCTGGCGCCGTGGCGGTGGCGGCATCGACCGGCGTTACCCAGCCCGCACCGGCTTTCCAGGCGCGTACCGTCATCCCATCGACGCCGGGAAGAAGATCCACGGACGCCCAGTTGCTTGCGTCCACGGCGACCGTCACGGCCATGTTGCGCTGCACGGGGCCGGAATCCCGTTCCAGCCGGCCGTCGCGCACGCGATAGATCAGCGGTTGCAGTGCCGATGCTCCGGAACCATCGGGCGAGGGCGCGAGCCGGACGATCTCCAACGCCGGCTGCCCGTTGAGCGAGAACACATGTACGGGCTGGGCCGGCAGCTCAAAGAGTGCGGCATTCGTCGGGACGTGCGCGAAATCCTCTTCCATCTGCCCGAACGCGGCGACCACTGCGCGGGCGTCGTCGACTTCCGGGTCCAGCCGGGCACGCGTGGCGAGCAGGGTGGAAAGGCCCTGCCAGGCGATGACCGCGACCACTGCGAGGATCGCGATCGCCACCAGCAATTCCAGCAGGGTGAAGCCGCGGACCCCCGGTGCGTTCGGGGTGCGGCGGCATGTCCGGGTGGCGCGAAAGGCGGCATCCATTGCGGAAATCCCTAGCGTGCGGGGAGCAAGGCCATGAGGTCGGCGAATTCCCGCGCACCATCGCGGCTGCGCACGGCAACCTCCACGCGATCGAAGAAGGGATTCGGCGTCGGGCGGATGATTTGTTCGCAGGAAAAGACGATTCCGCCTTGTTCGCAAGGAAATCCGGAAATGCCGACCTGGATCGCGCCGGCGCCGAGTTGCAATTCGAGCAACCGGTTCTCGGCAGTCATCAGGGCATATTGCTTCGCGCGGATGTCATGAATATTGTTGGTCAGCGCCATCGCACTGCGCAGCGCGGCCGTCAGCGCCACCGCGAGGATGGTCAGGGCAACCAGCACCTCGAGCAGTGTGAATCCGCGGGCGGATCTATGGGACGACGGTCGCATGGCCTTTCGCATCGAAGTCTATCGTGACGGATGCGCGATCGGTCGTGAGTTCCAGGCGCCAGGGTGACTGCACCCATTCGCGCGCCACCGGCACGGACAGCGGGGGTGCGTCGGATCCGATCAGGGTGCGTGCCGTGCCGCTGCCCAGATCGACGATTTCGATGCGTTTCAGGGGGGGCTTCCAGGGCCGTTCGCGCAACAGATCGTCGCCGGAAAAGGTTTCGCGCCGGTTTCCCGATTGCGCCACGAACCGGTAGCCGCGCAAATCGGCTTCCCAGGTGATTCGCACATTCTGGAGACGCGCCTCGTCGGCGGCGATATCCATCAGCAGGCCGACGCGTTTCGCCTGTTCCGCCAATTCCTGCCGGGGATCGGGTTGCATGGTGACCGATACGGCAGCGGCGATGATGGCGATCAAGGTGATCACCACCACCATTTCCAGCAACGTGAAGCCGCGCTGGTACATGAAATCGCAAATCAGCGCGGAGCGTCGATTCGCTTTGCTAGCCCGGGGGAGGAACGGGAAGGCTCCGGGCGATGCGCGAAGGGGGGGGTAGCCCCTCTTCGCAACCGACCCTGCCCCCGGGTTCCCGTCGCGCGCGGCACGATCGCCGAGGCAACGATGGACTGCATTCCGCAGGCGCTCATCAAAGATTCCAGGAACCGATGTCCGCATCCGGCCCGGTACCGCCGGGAACGCCGTCGCGCCCATAGCTGAATACATCGACGTCGCCGTGCACCCCCGGATTGAGGTACTGGTATTCATTACCCCAGGGATCCTTGCGCAGAACCGGCGGATCCAGGTATCCGCCTTGTTTCCAGTTCTGCGGAACGGGATCGCTCACCGGCTTTTCCACCAGCGCGCGCAGCCCTTGTTCCTGGGTGGGGTAGCGGCCGTTGTCGAGGCGATACAGCTTGAGGGCCTGCATGAGTTGCGCGATATCCTGCTTGGCGGCGGCGACGCGCGCGTCGTCGGTGCGCCCCACGACGCGCGGAACGATCAGTGCCGCCAGGATGCCGAGAATGATCACGACGACCATGATTTCGATCAGCGTGAAGCCGCTCGCCCGCCGCCGGGTGCGGGTCGTGCCGCTTCCCCGGGAGGGGGGGCGCTGCGGCAAAGCAAGGATTTGGGCAGTCGTTACCATATCGGCCATGATATCCCAGCCCACGAACCCGTCCGGGAATTCTTTCTCACGGATGCCGCCTCGATGACGACGACGCGCTCGACCCCCCTGCTCGTGCACGTCGCCGGCGCGGCGCTGGCCAGCGCAATTGCCGCGTATTGGGCGATGCGCGTCTTCACGCCGATGCCGGTACTGCCGGCCGCGCCCCAGCCTTCCCAAACCCCATTGCCGGATGCGGCACTGGCGGGGCGGATGTTCGGCGCACTCGGCGGTGGCCCCGCGCTGCTGCCCGAAATCCGGGTTTCGGGGGTATTCGCCGCAGGCCCGGATTCCTCGGCGGTGATCGCCGTGGGGGGGCGGGCGCCCCGTGCCGTGCTCCTGGGCCAGGAGGTCGCGCCCGGTGTGCGCCTGGTCGCCGTCCGTGCCGATCGGGTGGTTCTGGAGCGGGCGGGCGTGCGGGCGGAATTCGCCGTTCCCCCGTTGGCGGCGGCGCAGCCCGGGGGCGCATTGGCGCCCTTCCATCGGCGCGACGGCGTCCTCACCGCACCGGAAGAGGCGACGGCGCCGACCGCGGCTCCGCAGGCGCCGTCGCAGGGGTTCCGCCAATTCCGCCCTCGCGGAATGTGATTTGACAGAACGCCAAACCACCACGATAATTTGCGGTTCCCTAGGAGGGGTGCCCGAGTGGCTAAAGGGGGCAGACTGTAAATCTGCTGGCTTACGCCTACGTTGGTTCGAATCCAACCTC
>JAKAFN010000022.1:11996-13861 GCA_021825945.1 Pseudomonadota bacterium | reverse complement strand
CGCACCCGCTGCTGAAGCGGGCGCCGCGCAACGGACGGGTGGTGATCGTCGGCTCCAAGAACGTCCCGGCGCCGGGCCCCGGTGCCGCGGCCTACTCGGCATCCAAGGCCGCGCTGACCCAGCTCGCGCGCGTCGCCGCCCTCGAATGGGGCGACGACGGCATCCGCGTGAACACGGTGCATCCCAACGCGGTGTTCGACACCGGCATCTGGACCGAGGCCGTGCTCGCCGAGCGCGCCCGGCACTACGGCCTGAGCGTCAACGACTACAAGCGCAACAACGTCCTGCACGTCGAGATCACCAGCCGCGACGTCGCCGAACTGGTCGCCGAGATGTGCGGCCCCCTGTTCGCCGGGACGACCGGCGCCCAGGTGCCGATCGATGGCGGCAACGACCGGGTGATCTGACCATCATGCGGGTACACGGCAACGACTACCGGACCATCTGGCCGGACGACGCGCGGCGGCGCGTCTGGATCATCGACCAGACCTGCCTGCCCCACGCGTTCCGGATCGTCGCGCTCGACACCTGGCAAGCCGTCGACGCGGCGATCCGCACGATGCAGGTGCGCGGCGCGCCGCTGATCGGCGCCGCCGGCGCCTACGGCGTCGCGCTGGCCGCGAACGCCGACCCCTCGGACGAGGCGATCACCGCCGCCGGGCGCGCGCTCGCGTCCGCCCGGCCCACCGCGATCAACCTGCGCTGGGCGGTCGCGCGGATGGAGCGCCGGCTGGCGCCGCTGCCGGCGCCCGATCGTGCCGCCGCCGCATGGCGCGAAGCCGCCGCGATCGCCGACGAAGACGTCGCAATCAATCGTGCGATCGGCACCCACGGCAAGACCCTGATCGAAGCCGTTGGCCGGCGCACCAGACGCGCAGTGCAAGTGCTCACCCACTGCAATGCCGGCTGGCTTGCCACGGTCGACCGGGGCACGGCGCTGGCCCCGATCTACGCCGCCCACGACGCCGGCATCCCGCTGCACGTCTGGGTCGACGAGACGCGGCCCCGCAACCAGGGGGCGAGCCTCACCGCCTGGGAACTGCAGCAGCACGGTGTGGATTTCACCGTGATCGCGGACAACGCCGGAGGCCACCTGATGCAGCACGGCCGGGTCGACCTGGCGATCGTGGGCTGCGACCGCGTCACCGCGCACGGCGACGTCTGCAACAAGATCGGCACCTACCTCAAGGCCCTTGCCGCCCACGACAACGGCGTCCCGTTCTACGTCGCCCTGCCCTCGCCGACCATCGACTGGACGATCGCCGACGGCGTCCGGGAGATCCCGATCGAAGAGCGAGGCGCGGACGAGGTCACGCACATCACCGGGCGCGACGCCGACGGCGCGCTGCGCCGCGTGCTGCTGACGCCCGAAGGCGCCCCCGCCGCCAACTACGGCTTCGACGTCACCCCGGCGCGCCTGGTCACGGCGCTGGTGACCGAGCGCGGGATCGTCCCGGCCACGGCGCCGGACATCCGCGCGATGCTGGGGCCCGGCAACGCGGACGACCGGAACGCCCCGACGACTCCGAACTCCCATTCCCGGTAGTGTCCCCGGCGGTCCGGCGGCGTACGCTGCCGGACGTTCCGTTCCCCCGCACGATCTGCAACAATGCCCGCCATGTCCGCCCCCTTCTTCGACACGCTCCGGTTCGTCGAACGCCTCCAAGGCGCCGGCGTGCCCGAACCCCAGGCCAAGGCCGAGGTCGAGATCCTGCGCGACATCCTCGCCGAATCGCTCGTCACCAGCCTCGCGAGCAAGGACGACATTCGCGGCGTTCGCGAGGAAATCCGTGGGGTCCGCGACGAGATCCGTCAGCTCGAAGCCGCGACCAAAGAGGACATCGGCGGCGTCCGCGAGGAAATCC
>JAKAFN010000022.1:0-11896 GCA_021825945.1 Pseudomonadota bacterium | reverse complement strand
GTCACCAGCCTCGCGAGCAAGGACGACATTCGCGGCGTTCGCGAGGAAATCCGTGGGGTCCGCGACGAGATCCGTCAGCTCGAAGCCGCGACCAAAGAGGACATCGGCGGCGTCCGCGAGGAAATCCGCGGGGTCCGCGACGAGATCCGCCAGCTCGATGCGGCAACCAAAGAGGACATCCGTGGGGTCCGCGACGAGATCCACCAACTCGATACGGCGACCAAGGAAGAATTCCGCAGCGTCCGCGACGAGATCCGCCAACTCGATACGGCGACCAAGGAAGAATTCCGTAGCGTCCGCGACGAGATCCGCCAACTCGATGCGGCGACCAAGGAAGAATTCCGCAGCGTCCGCGAAGACTTCCGCCGGCTGGAAGCCTCGACCCAGGCGAATCTGGTCGCGCTGGAACACCGCATGACCATCAAGCTCGGCAGCATGCTGTTCCTCGCCCTCGGCGCCTTCTACACCCTCACCCGCCTCCATTGACGGCTGCGGTCCGCTCCCCCCTGCCGGCATGGAGAAACCTCTCCCGGCACCCCCGGGCGCCGTAGAATTCCCGCCATGAAGCCCGGACGCAACGATCCCTGCCCCTGTGGCAGTGGACGCAAGTACAAGCAATGCTGCCTGCCCCGGACGCAGGAGCCGACCGAACAGGACATCCTCTGGCGCAACCTGCGCCGCGAGATCGATCCGCTCGCCAACGAACTCGTGAACGAGGCGCTGCACCGCTTCGGCGAGGCCGGCCTCGAAGAGGCCTGGAACGAATTCCTGCTCTGGCCGGGGTACGAGGAGGCAGAAGAAGACGCGGCGTCCGTGGCGGATTTCGACGTGCCGTTCGACGAAGACTCGCCCTACGTCCCGATCTTCCTGTCCTGGTTCGTGTACGAGTGGCTGCCCGACCCCGAAGACACCGCGGTGCCGCCGCGCGAACACGCGGCAACCGCCGTCCAGACCTATCTGCAGCGCAAGGGGCCGCGCCTCGGCGAGGGCGCGCGGCGCTACCTCGAAGCCTGCATGGCCGCCCGGTTCGGCTTCCACGAAGTGCTGCGCTGCGACCCCGGCCGCGGATTTCTCCTGCGCGACGTGCTCGGCGGCGGAGAAGTCGAGGTGCTCGAGCGCTCCGGCAGCCAGGTCGCCCAGCCCGGCGACATCCTGTTCGCGAAGATCGTGCCGATCGACAGCACGGCCCTGATGGAAGCCTGCACCCCGGTCATGATCCCGCCGCGCTACAAGCCGGAGCTGATCGAACTGCGCCGGGCGCTCGCTTCGCCCGACGGCGGCCCGATCGATCATCCCGACGCCGAATCCGCGTTCCGGCTCGCGGTGGAACTGCGCGAGACCTTCCTCGGCATCACCGACGAACTGCTTCACCCCGAGATGCCGGAAATGCGCAATACGGACGGCGATCCGAAGTGCGATCCCTGCAGGAAATGATGGAACGGGAACGCACGCCCGCCGGCCACGCCCGCGCCCAGCGGCGCGAAGCCGAATCCGCGCAACTCCACGCCCTCCCCGAGGTGCACGCGATGCTGCGCGAATCGATGCGCCGACACTATGCCGCGTGGCTCGACGAAGCAATCCCGGCGCTGGGCGGCCGCACACCGCGCCAGGCCGTGCAGGATGCCGACGGACGGGAGGCCGTCGAAGCCTTGTTGCGCCAGATCGAACGGGATGCACAGAACCAGCGGGTGCAGGTGGATCCGCAGCTTCTGGCGGACCTGCGCAAGGAACTCGGGATCGGGCCATGACCGAAAAACGATTACTCGGATCGGGCGCACGCGCCGGGCGCTAAACTTCGGCACTGGAACCCATGCTCCCGGCGTTGCCCCGCAATCCCATGCGCCTGACCGAAATCCAGCGCCAAACCGTCAAGCGGCTTGCCGCCGAAATCTTCGGCGCGGACGCCCATGTGCGGCTGTTCGGCTCGCGGGTGGACGACGCGAAGCGCGGCGGCGACTACGACTTCCTGCTGGAAACCGCGCTCGACGACGCCGATGCGCTGATCGACCGCAAGATCCGGCTGCTCGCCGCGCTCCATGCCACCCCGGCATTCGAGGACGAGAAAATCGACATCGTGCTCATGACGCCGCTGTCGCCACGGCTCGAAATCTTCGATGTGGCGGTGCGCGAGGGAGTCGCGCTGTGACGCATCTGCCGAAGCTCGATGCCGCAACCCGAGAATGCGCGGTCCACGCACAAACGCTCCTCGAAGCGCGGAACGAACTCGCCCCCGCGATGCCGCTCGATGCCGCCCGCGTCCAGGCGCTACCGCCGGAACTGCGGCGCCTCCTGGATCAGGCCGCCTACCGGTTCATGAAACTCCAGGATGCGCTGGGCGAGCGGGTGCTCCCGCTGACGCTGGAAGCCGTGGACGAGCCTCTTCCGCCTTCCGCCACGTTCGCGGAAAAACTGCAGCGGCTGGAGCGGCTTCAGGTCATCCCGGCCGCGGCCCGATGGCGGGAACTGCGGGAGATCCGCAACCAGATCGCCCACGAGTACCCAGACGCGCCGGCGCTGCGCGCCGCGGCGCTGAACCGCTTCGTGGCAGGCATCGGCGAGTTGCTGGCGATATGGTCCGGCGTGGCGGCCTTCCTGACCGAAAAACGATTGGTCGAAGGTACCTGACATGGACATTCCCGGCCGGAATGCCGGAGATGAGCCGCCCTGGAAACGCCGGAAATCGTCGCGGTAGAAGAGCCCGACGGCGGCCCGACCGATCCCTCCGACGCCGAATCTGACCTGCCCCCGGCTCCCGTTCCCGGTAGTGTCCCGGATAGGCCGGCGGCGTACGCGGCGGGACGTTCCGCTCCCCCGCGCGATCTGTAACAATGTCCGCCATGTCCGCCCCCTTCTTCGACACCCTCCGGTTCGTCGAGCGCCTCCAGGGCGCCGGCGTGCCCGAAACCCAGGCCAAGGCCGAGGTCGAGATCCTGCGCGACATCCTCGCCGAATCGCTCGTCACCAGCCTTGCAAGCAAGGAAGACATCCGCGGCGTCCGCGAGGAAATCCGCCAACTGGATCCATCGACGAAAGAGGACATCCGCGGCGTCCGGGAAGACTTCCGCCGCCTGGAAACCTCGACCTAGGCAAACCTGGTCGCGCTGGAACACCGCATGACCATCAAGCTCGGCAGTCTGCTGTTCCTCGCCCTCGGCGCCTTCTACACCCTCACCAGCCTGCATTGACGGTTCGCGCACGACACGACTGCGCCCGCAGACGTTCGCCGACCCGTTTCCCAAGCCGGCAACCGGATTCCGATATTGCAAATACGGCATAACGCACCATAATTGCAAGGATGATACCGCGTAGAAAGACTGAGATCGTTCTTGCCCGCCTGAGCCAATTCCCGGCCGTGGCGCTGCTCGGGCCACGGCAAGCGGGCAAGACCACGCTGGCCGAGCAGATCGCAGCAGGGCAACCCAGCGTCTATCTCGACCTCGAAAGCCCGGCGGACCGGGAAAAGCTGGCCGACGCCGAACTCTACCTGTCCGGGCACGAAGACAAGCTCGTCATCCTGGACGAAGTCCAACGTGCTCCGCACTTGTTCCAGACGCTGCGAGGCCTCATCGACAAGGGACGTCGACGAGGACGCACCGCCGGCAGGTTCCTGCTGCTCGGATCAGCCTCGATCGACCTGCTCCGGCAGTCCGGCGAAACCCTGGCGGGCCGCATCGCCTACGTCGAACTCGGGCCGTTCAACGCACTGGAAATCGATGGTGAGGCAGACGAGAAACTCTGGATCCGGGGGGGATTTCCGGACAGTTTTCTTGCCGACACCGACGCGGCGAGCGCGATCTGGCGCGAAAACTTCATCCGCACCTACCTGGAGCGCGACATCCCGCAACTGGGGCCGCGCGTGCCGGCGGAAACCTTGCGCCGGTTCTGGACCATGCTTGCCCATCTCCAGGGCGGAATGCTGAACGCGGCGCAACTCGCGCGTGCCCTCAGCGTTGACGGCAAGACCATCGCCCGCTATCTCGACCTGCTCGTGGATCTGCTGCTCGTGCGCCGCCTGCCCCCTTTTCACGCCAATGTCGGAAAGCGCCTCGTCAAATCGCCGAAGGTCTATGTGCGCGACAGCGGCATCGTCCACGCGCTGCTGGGTCTCGACCACCGCGACGCAGTGCTGGGCCATCCGGTCGCGGGAGGAAGCTGGGAAGGCTTCGTTCTGGAAAACCTGCTGAGCGCCGCGCCGGATCGCGGAAACGCAAGCTTCTACCGAACCGCCGCCGGCGCCGAAATCGACCTGCTGCTCGAGATGCCCGGCGGAAAACTGTGGGCCGTGGAGATCAAACGCGGGCTGACGCCGACCCTCGACAAGGGATTCCACCATGCGCGCGAAGACCTCGATCCGGACCGGTGCTTCATTGTGTACTCCGGAGAGGAACGCTTCCCGAAGGCGGAAGGAATCGATGCGATCGGCCTGCGCGAATTGATGTCACTCATTGCCGGCGCTGTGGACGGCCCCGCCCCGCAACGGGTTGAGACCGCCCTTCGGCGTGGACGGAACACCCGGTAGATCGCGTTTGGCCTCCCCCCATCGTTCGCATTACGGGGAGGTGAACCAATGGGATGGACGCCCCCACCCGAGTAGGCATCAATGGGCCAGAGTGGAAGCGCTGATCAACGGCAATCCCCTCGCAGGTTGATAGGCGTGGGAAGTAGAATTTCCTCGTTTTTTTGAGCGTCGAACCAGGGTGATGACACGGGCAATGGGATCGCCGAAGACTCCTCGCACCTCTTCCAGAGGCCGGAATCCATCGAAGCAATATGCGTCTGAGAGACGTTTCTGTTTGCGTACGGCAGCCATCCCAAAATCGTGCCGGATTCCCCGAACCCCGGCAACCTCGGAAAACCGCTCCCAGCTTCGGTTTCAGGCCGTTCCATGACAAAATTCTCCCACACAAATCCGAGAAGACCCCGTAGTGAAATGGGATTCGCCAAGGAGCAAACTCGCCGCCATACGCAGAGCGAGGGGAAACTATCGATCCATGGCGCCGCAAGCATCGAAAGCGTCGACCTGGAAACCCCGTCAAGCGTCCGGGCCGCAGGACCACCACAAAGCCCCGGCGAGCAATCTCTAGTACCCACCGCATTCGTTGCAAGCGAGGAACCCACCATGAATCATGAATTGGCCCACTACAACTCCGAAGGCTTTTTCATCGCAAAGGGCTTGCTAAGCCAATCGAAGATCGCCTTTGTACTCGACTCCTTCCTCGCGACCCTAAACGATCAGTTGTCCGTTGTTTCGGACGCCCATCCGAAAACTAACCTGCTCTCCGCGCTGCAGGCTCTTTTCTCCGCGGACGTCGACCGGTACAAGAAAACAGTCGCCGCGCTGTGGAGAAAGGAACACTCGTACCGTCTTTTGCATGACGATGCCATCACCGGATTCCTGCATGAGAAATTTGGATGGAAGGATCTTTTTGTCCCAGGTGGCCAGGTCATCCACATCATGGCTCACGAACTGCAGATTCCAAATGGCTACTTCGGTCTCGTTCCCCACCAGGATTTTCCCTCCGTCCAAGGAAGCTTGGACGGCGTTGTCGTTTGGATCCCCATCGTCGACGTCGACCGGGCGAACTTTCCGCTGGAAATCATTCCCCGCAGCCACCTCCGGGGAATACTGCCTATGATCGAACATGGGGAATCAACTTGGGAAGTGCATGAGAGCCACTACGAACCATCGGACTTCATTCCAGTCGAGGTGAATGTCGGAGACGTCGTATTCATGTCTGTCTTCACCATTCACAGGAGCTCAACGACGGGAACTCCGAACCGCCTCCGATTGGCAATGTCTACGAGATTCGACAACGCCCAGGAGCAGACATTCGTTGAGCGCTCGTACCCAACCGCGTATAGACGGTCGGTACATCGAGAACTCTATTACCCCAACTTCCCCTCCCCCGAACAAATTGCGGCGGTCTTTTCCGTTTGCGATTGATACCCCGCCAAATAAGCGCACCGGCACGCCAGAATGAGCAGCAGCGTAAGCGTTCTAATCACGCTATTCAATCACGAGCGATATATTCAGGACACAATTCGCAGCGCTCTTGGGCAGACGCGACCTCCGACCGAGATCATCGTCCTTGATGACGCGTCGACCGATCTTTCGGTAGCGGCGGCTCGCGAGATCGTCCACGATTCGATACGCATTTTCGCTGAACCGCGAAACCTCGGCGGCCCCAACACGATGAAGGGGCTTAAGTACTGTTCCGGAGATTTTGTTGCAATTCTCAACTCCGACGACGTCTGGGAAAAGGAGAAACTGCAGCAGCAATTGAGCTACCTGCAGGAAAACCCCGATTGTGGAGCCGTTTTTACCTTGGTGAACGTCATCGACGAATCGGGCGCCCGATGGCCGGAGCGGAGCAATCCGTACCAATTGACTTTCGACGTCGGCAATACCGATAGGTATGGATGGCTGCGCCGTTTCTATTACTCGGGAAACCAGTTCTGCGCATCGAGCGCCATGGTGCGCCGGGAGTGCTTTGAACGCGTTGGAATTCTGGATGGTCGCTATACGCAACTGCAGGATTTCGACATGTGGCTGCGCATCGTAATGGGCGGTTATAAAGTTCATGTGATCCCGGAACGCCTCACCAACTATCGCGTGCTCCGCGACGGCTCGAATATGAGCGCGGCCCGCGAGTCGACTAGGGCTGCATTCGTCCTGGAATTCGCACGGATACTGAGAAATTTCTGGCAAATCGACTCGCTGCGTGAGCTTGCGAAAACATTTCCGGATATATCGATTGCCGCAGACGCGGACGAGACGCTAATTCGGTATTACCTAGCGCACCATGCCGCCGCGCTTCCCGGCATGCACCATAGATTATTCGCGTTGGAAACCATGCTATCGTGGGGCGGCGATTATCACTCGATGAATCTTGCGGGTAGGTGCCATGACTTTTCCCACGCGGATTACCGTAGCTTCCTCGCGCGGGGGCCGGTCAACGATTTGCTACGCCTCGACGCGAAAAACAGAGTGGACGGCATCGCAAGGCGGATTCTGCCCGCGAGTTGGCATCAAAAATTGAAGACGCTCCACCGCTCGCTCAAGCGCCCCCCGAGGACCGTCGGCGACAGGTATAGATGATTCGCGCGGCGCCATGCATGCCAGATCGCCCGTGCATGCCGATGATGTACAGACGTTCCACAAGGAGAAGGAATGCAACCCACGGACACGGCAGTGCCGAAAACCCGGCGGATTGTCATTTTCGGGTTGGAAGATTTCGCTGACATAGCCTACGAATATTTCACCCACGACTCCGCCTACGAAGTCGTCGGGTTTACGGTCGACCGAGATTTTCTCGATCGAGAGGAAACTCATGGGTTACCCGTCATTCCGTTCGACGAACTGGAAGCAAAATTCGCTCCCGGAGACACCGACGTCTATGTCGCCATTGTTTACGGAAAACTCAATCGAATCCGCGAGGAAATCTGCAATCGAGTAAAGGCGAAGGGGTTTCGCCTCGGAAGTTACGTGAGTAGCCGAGCATTCGTCTGGCATAACGCGACGATCGGCGAACACTGTTTCATTTTTGAGGACAACACGATCCAGCCGTATGCGAGCATCGGCAATAATGTGATCCTGTGGAGCGGGAACCATGTTGGACATCACTCGCGCATCGGAGACCATTGCTTTTTGACGTCCCAGGTCGTCGTATCGGGCTGGTCATCCATTGGGACACACTGCTTTATCGGCGTAAACAGCACGCTCGCCAATAACACCCACGTGGGGGACGGCTGCTGGATCAACCATGGAACATGCATCAGCGGCGACGTTCCCCCGAAATCGCTCGTCAAGTCGGTGGGAAGCGAAGTACTTCCTCTAAACGAGGCCGCGCTATTTCGTGGGTTGGCTCGGGCGAGTCGCAATCGCGGCGCGGGCGGCTAGGACGGGGCTCTGCTGCACCAATCCACCGTCGCGGTCCGCTGAATTTCTTCGGCCAAGTCCGCTGCGGGCTCGAAAGCCAACCGCTGCAAGATGCTCTGATGGGGCCCGGAATAGTCTGCCAGGAACCCAAGCTGCAGGCCGGCCCGGTCAAATTCCTTGGGTTCATAGAGAGCCCTGCCGCCGGGAGCGTTTATGTAACGTTCCGCCCCAAGGCGTTTGGCAATCGTGATGATTCGGTCCTGCGCCCGCAACTCGGCGGGAATGCCGAGTTCGCTGGACAACACCACGGGACGGGATATGCCCAGCATCTCGGAAACGGCTTGCATCGTTTTCACGAGATATTGAACGGGGGATCGATCGAAATCCCCAATTTCCCGAAATAGCGCCCCACCGCCTTCGGAAATTTTTTTGATCGCCGGAAAAGACCCGCACTGTTCGAAAAACGCATCTCGCGCATCGCTGCGAAATGCAAGGTCCGCGATACGCGTCGTGTCTCGATCCCCTTTCCGCAGGGGCAACGTAAGCCAACGCGCTTGACCACATTCGTCGAGCAACTGGTTCCGGTGAACCCACCCGCGGCGCGGGAACTGCACACAGTCGTACACGACAAACACATCCGCCGCCGCAAAAAGTCGGAAATACCCCGCGTACGGAAAGAAATACGGCTGCATTATCGCCACCGTCTTGGATACTAAGATGCTCATTCAACGCCCATATTTCGGGTATCGGACGCTGACGAGACAGAGGTTGTCCCGTCGCTACGAGTTTCGGATCGTATTCACCACCCTCCGGATTTGATCAGGCCGGAGATCGGGATATATCGGAAGGCACAGAATCTTCGCGGCGGTGTCCCGTGCTACGGGAAGGTTTTCATGGTGCGCCGACGGAAGACCACGGTACATCGGGAAGTCCGATATCAATGGATAAAAATACCGCCGCGCATAGATTCCCGCCTTCTGCAGGTTTCCATATAGATCATCACGGCTCATTCCGAACTCTCTTTCAACGAGGATCGGAAAATACGCGTAATTGGATTTACCGCGTCCGGCCGTGTCGATACAGCGTATTCCCTCCACATCGCGCAGATCCTCCCGGTAAATCGCGTCGATTTCCCGACGTCGGTCCAACACCGCATCGATATACCGCAGTTGCAGCAACCCCAAGGCCGCACCAAATTCGCTCATCTTTCCATTGATGCCGGGCGCAGCGACGGAAACCTCGCTCACAAAACCAAAGTTCTTCAGGTGATCGATCCTCTGCTTCGTCTTGGCGTCCGGGCAAACGATCGCTCCACCTTCAAACGTGTTAAATACCTTTGTCGCATGGAAACTGAGGACCGACAGGTCCCCATGATTCAGCACGCTTCGTCCATCTTCCGTGACACCGAAAGCATGCGCCGCGTCGTAAATCACCCGCAGGTTGTAGCTGTCCGCGATCTTTTGGATCGCTTCGGTATCACAGGGACGCCCGTAACAGTGAACCGGGAGCACCGCCGTCGTCTGGGGGGTGATCGCCGCTTCGATCTTTCCCGGATCAATATTGAGCGTATCGGGATCGATATCCACAAAGACGGGCTTTATCCCGTTCCACAACAATGAATGCGAGGTCGCGACAAAGGAGTATGGCGTAGTGATCACCTCCCCCGTAATGCGAAGCGACTGCAATGCGGTCACGAGCGCCAGCGTTCCGTTTGCGAACAGCGCGATGTGTCCAACGCCCAGATAGTCACACAGCGCCCGTTCCAACTGTTGATGAAACGGTCCCCCGTTTGTAAGAATCTTCTTCTTCCAGATCTCGTCGAGATAGGGGACAAATTCTTCCAATGGCGGCAGAAACGGCTGCGTAACGAAGATCGGCCCATCGGTGGAAATTTTTTCATCCATCGCCGCTCCTTGCGCTATCGAACGGTCACAATGGCCTTGGACGGGTAAAGCTCGCATTTCTCAATGCAAACCTCGTCGCGGGCGAATACCTCCTTGAACGCGATCGCCTCCCCGGGCGATTCAGGCCATGTCAATTCGTCCAACAAGAGGACGCTCCCCGATACGAGATGGGGCTTGATCGCCTGGAGCGCAGCCTTGGTCGGCGCGTACAGCGCCATATCGAAATATGCAAATGCGACGATCGATTCCGGATGCTCCACGAAATATTGCGGGGCGGTCTGTTCCACATTCCCCACGACCAGCCTGTGCCGCCCCTTCACGTGCCCGAGGACGTTGCTTCCCTCGTGTACCTCGATCAGTTCGCGCAGATACGACACATAATCCACGCCCGTGTTATAGGATTTCTCGCTCCACACGTGGCATTCCTTATCTTTCGCGCTCAAGCTGGTGTATCCGTCGAAGGTGTCGAACCCGACAATGACCCTCTGCTTGTTGAACGGCTCGTGGATGGCGCGGAGATTTTCGAGCAAAATCAAGTTGTGTCCCCACCACGTTCCGAACTCGATCAGTTGCCCTGGAATATTCTTTATTCTTTTATAGACATCACTCATCAATAGAAACTTCACGAGGATGGAACTCCGCGTGTACATCCCGATATTGAACAATCTTTCGTCCATCGGAAGCGGACTCTTCTCAAACATTTCTACAAGCCGGCTTCGGTGACGCAACTGTTCCATCGAAGCAGTCGTCTCGATTTGGAAAGACTGCTCTTGTTCGCTATTGCGGTTCATTGATTTCGCCCTACCTGTTTATTTGACTGCGTCGTTGATTTCTTGCCGCCCTCCGGAGAACCCTGTGCCGGATCACCCGTCTCCCATCTCGATATCGCGTCCAAGAAATGCGACTTGAGTCTTCTCCGTCGGCTCTGCAACTCCGGAAACCACCTTGCCTCCAGATTCAACATTGCGTGAACCACCCCATCCGGTAGAACCCGGATTATTCCCATATATGTCGACATCAATTGCAGCGACACAATTTCGGCAATCCCCCTGGATCGCGTCGCGCTGCTACGGAACTTCCTCGCAGCCTTCCGTATGAGTTGCAGCGGCGCCAGCGCCCCAAAAAAACACACCGCGACCGCCATGTGCAGCCACGCGGTGCACCGCGCGCTCAGCGACAAGGATGGAACAATCCCGCGCTTGGGAGACAGCAGGACGAACCGCGAGAAACTGACCACCGTCGATGCGAATGTCGCCCAGTGGGCCGGCCCCAAGTACATGGCGAATCTCCGAAATCCGCCAAGATGGTACATCCAGATTTTTTCCTGGCTCTTCGTCGAGAACAATCCGCCTCCGTGCACCCGGTAGACAGACATATACTCTGGAAGGCAATAGAAATCTCCGAACAGCCCATACGTCATATTGATCGTGACTTCGCAGCTATAAGGGTCTGCAAACGCCAACGGCGGCCGCAAGCCGAAGATGTTCCGGTAGACGATGCTGCTCAAATGGAAAACGCCGTCCATCCGAATTAGACTTTCGATCGATACGCGGTTTCTGCTGAATTCCTTGAATGGAAGAAAGTGTTCCGGCGCCCGCGATCCGTCGTCGTAGATTTTCATCGTCTGGTGAGCGCAGGCCACGTATTCGGGATTCTCTCCCAGGAAAGCCACCTGCTTCCGAAGCTTTTCTGGGTCGGACCAATAGTCGTCCCCTTCCAGGAGCGCAAAATACTCGCCGCGCAGCGTGCGAAACCCGCGAATCGTATTCAGCTGCGTAGCGACTCTTCCAACGTTCACTGTGTTGAAGTAGCAGTTGACGATGTCCGGATGTCTGGCCTGGAACGCGCGCACCACGTCCTGCGTTCGGTCCGTCGATGCGTCGTCGATTACGTTGATTTCTATGTCGAAGTCGCGCACCTGTTCGAGAATGCTCTCCAGCGCTTGCGCGATATACCGCTCATGGTTGTATGTGATCACCATGACGCTAACCTTGGGACCCGCAGGCTGGCCCACCGCCTGATCCCGGACCGCTCCCGTCGGCGATTTGCGAAGCTCCCGCAGGCGCGCACGCGTCTGCCGGTATCGGGACAGAAACGTGCTGGGTGGCGGCGA
>JAKAFN010000001.1 GCA_021825945.1 Pseudomonadota bacterium | reverse complement strand
ACGATGTCCATCGCATCGCGCTTGGCCGGGAGAATCGGCCCACGCGACATCGGCATGGGATCGAACCATGCGGAAACGGTTTCTTGAACGGAAACGACGATCCGTGGAAAAACGATGGACGATCGGTGTGCTGGCGGAGAGAGTGGGATTCGAACCCACGATAGGCTTTTGACCTATACACACTTTCCAGGCGTGCGCCTTCGACCGCTCGGCCATCTCTCCGGAGTGCCCGCGAGCGCGGGAAACCCAGCGGGTCGTATTCTACCCGACCTGACTGTAGGGGCTCCGGACTGTCAGCGCCGCGACGATCACGGCGCGTTCACTGCGCCACCCGGAGTTGCTCCAGGATCGCCGGATTCTCGAGGGTGGAAACGTCCTGCCGGATATCCTCGCCGCGGGCCAGCGACCGCAAGAGACGGCGCATGATCTTTCCCGAACGCGTCTTGGGTAGGTTGTCGCCGAACCGGATCTCCTTGGGTTTGGCGATCGGGCCGATTTCCTTGGCGACCCAATCGCGCAATTCCTTCGCGATGCGGTCCGCCTCGGCGCCCTCCGGCCGCGCGCGCTTGAGCACGACATATGCGCAGACCGCTTCGCCCGTCAGTTCGTCGGGCTTGCCGACCACCGCCGCCTCGGCGACGATCGGGTTGGCGACGAGCGCCGATTCGATCTCCATCGTCCCCATGCGATGTCCGGAGACGTTGAGCACATCGTCGATCCGGCCCACGACCGTGAAATACCCGGTGACCGCATCCCGCACCGCGCCATCACCGGCGAGATAGATGCGGCCGCCCAGTTCCGCCGGATAGTAGGACTTGCGAAACCGCTCGGGGTCGCCCCAGATCGTTCGCAGCATGCCCGGCCACGGACGCCGGATGACCAGCAGGCCGCCCTGCCCGTTCGGCACCTCGTGCCCGGCCTCGTCGACGATGGCGGCATCGATTCCCGGCAGCGGCAGGGTGCAGGAGCCCGGTACGAGGGGCGTCGCGCCGGGCAACGGCGTGATGACATGCCCTCCCGTCTCGGTCTGCCAGAACGTATCGACGATCGGACACTGCTCCCGCCCGACGTTGCGGTAGTACCACATCCACGCTTCCGGATTGATCGGCTCGCCGACGGTACCGAGAATGCGCAGCTGCGAAAGATCGAAGCGCGAGGGATGGGTTTCCGGCGCCACGTCATTGGCCTTGATGAGTGCGCGGATCGCCGTCGGCGCCGTATAGAACACGGTGACCCGGTGATCCTGACACATCCGCCAGAACCGGCCGGCATCCGGATAGGTCGGCACACCCTCGAACATCACCTCGGTTGCGCCGGTGGCGAGCGGTCCGTAGCAGACGTAGGTGTGCCCGGTCACCCAGCCGACATCGGCCGTGCACCAGAATATGTCCGTGGGCTTGATGTCGAAGGTCCACTTCATCGTCAGCACCGCCCACAGGAGATAGCCTCCGGTGGAATGCTGTACACCCTTGGGCGTGCCCGTCGATCCGGAGGTGTAGAGCACGAACAGCGGATGCTCCGCTTCGACCCACTCCGGTTCGCACTGGTCGGACCGCCCTGCCATCCGGTCGTGGAGCCACTCGTCGCGCGCCGCATTCCATGCGACCGCGCCGCCGGTGCGGCGATACACCAGCACCTTGCGCACGGCCTCACATCCGCCCATTGCCAGCGCCTCGTCGATCGCCGCCTTGAGCGGGATGGCTCGTCCGCCGCGCATCTGCTCGTCGGCGCAAAGCACGAGGCTCGCCCCCACATCGACGATGCGCTCATGAACCGATTTGGCCGAGAACCCGCCGAAGACCACCGAGTGGATCACGCCCAGCCGCGCGCAAGCCTGCATCGCGACCACTGCTTCGATCGACATCGGCATGTAGATGATCGCGCGATCTCCCTTCCGATACCCCAACTCGCGCAAGCCGTTGGCGAGCCGGCAGACCCGTTGGTGCAGTTCCCGGTAGGTGATGCGCGTCACCGCGCCGTCGTCGGCCTCGAACACGATCGCGGTCTTCTCCGCGTTACCGTTTTTCAGATTCCGGTCCAGGCAGTTGTATGAGGCGTTGAGTCGGCCGTCCGCAAACCAGCGATAGAACGGCGCGTCCGATTCGTCCAGCACCTCGGTGAACGGCGTCTGCCAGGCCAAGTGTTCCTGTGCCAGAGCCCGCCAGAACCCATCGGGATCGCGGCGGGCCTGCGCACAAAGCCGGTAGTAGGCATCCATGCCGGATATCGCCGCGCCCTCCACGGCGCGCGGGCCGGGAGGAAATACCCGCTTCTCTCCCAGGTCGAATTCGATGTTCGGCATGTGGCGGCCTCCCCGGTCCCGAAAAAATCCCAGGCACAAGGTTACCGAAAGTTCACGCGACCCGCGATTACGGCCGCGCCGGCGGCTCCATCCGAACCATCATGCGCTCGGAGATTCGGATCGCGCGATCGAGATGGATCGCCGCGGCATATCGGAAGCGCCACACGTTGGGATTGTCTTCCGGAGCACCGATGTCGGCGCGCGCCCGGCGCAACAATTGCGAAACCCGCATCAGACGCGGAACGCGCGGCGGCGGCAGGTCTTCCGCCGGGTGAAAGGCGAGATTCTTGCCATCGCCGTATGCCGCCCGCTGGATCAGGCGCATCGAGTGGCTGATCGCCGCGATCGCCCGCCGCTCCGGCGGCGTCAGCGGGGGACCGGCGCGATGGGAAAGATAGTAACGCGCGTCATGCAGATCGGTCAGCGCGTGGAGGTATGGCGGATGTCGGCCGGGAACCTGGGCAACGGCCCATCCCGGCAGCATTGCGGCAAAAACGAGCGGCGCGGCAGCAAGCCATTGACACTTCATGGTTTCTCCCAGGGTCGGCGCACTAGCATAGACCAAAAAAATCGTCCCGGTCGCGGCATCCCTCGCGCCAACGAGAAGCCAGGTTTCGTTTTGACTTCTCGTCCCTCGCGGTGCAACATAAAGGCCAAGCATCGGTTCGCATCGCCCCGACGTTCTGCCACCGGGAAACGCGGAACATCGACAACGGGAGTTCGGGGTCTGCGCGCGCAACAGGGGACCCGAAGGGAGATTCAACGCATGAACAACATCATTCCGGACGTCGCGCTGATCGACAACAGCGACGAACGGGCGCCGCTCGTACTCGTGCTCGACTGCTCGGGCAGCATGGCCGAAGACGACAAGATCCATCTGCTCAACGACGGCCTCAAGACCCTTGAGGCCGAGCTCAAAAAAGATCCGATCGCCGCGCGCTGCGGACGCGTCCTCGTCATCTCTTTCGGCGGCGACAACAACGTCGAGATCATGGGCGACTGGACCGACGCCATGGACTTCACGCCCCCCGAACTCCACGCCGGCGGCATGACCCCCCTGGGCGCCGCCATGCGCTGCGCCCTCGACGAAATCGAATCCCAGAAAACCCAGATGCGCAGCGCCGGCGTCTCTTACAAGCGCCCCATCGTCATGCTCCTCACCGACGGCGAACCCACCGACGACTGGCAGCAGGTCGCCGCCGAATGCAAAAACGCCGAGGCCGCCCACAAAGTCAACATCATGCCCATCGGCGTCGGCACCGCCAACCGCGACATCCTCGCCGAGTTCAGCAACAAGGGCGCACTCAACCTCAACGGCCTGCGCTTCCGCGAACTCTTCATCTGGCTCAGCCGCAGCATCCAGGCCGTCTCCCGCGCCGCCTCCGGCGGCACCGTCCAACTCAACCCCGTCGATACCTGGGCCCAAATGCAGGCCTGATCGCCGCATCCTGGACCGGGGTGCGCACCATCCGACGATGGTGCCGCGCGCGACCGCTACCGGAAATCCATCACATCCATGCAATGGAAAGTCTTTCTCGCCTCCGCCACCGGCGCATACCATCTGGCCAATGATCAGCCCTGCCAAGACGCAGGCCACTTCGCCGTCAACGGCAACGTGCTGGTCGGCGTCGTCTGCGACGGCGCCGGATCGGCCGCGGAGAGCCGCGCCGGATCGCGCTTCTTCGCCGCGCGGATCACGGAGTTGGCATCGGCTGCATTCGGCACGGGGGATGTCGGCGCGCGTTCGGATACCGAATGGCATGACGCCATAGCGGGCATCATCGAGCAAGCCCGCTCGGAACTGGCCGAAACCGCCGCCGCCCAGGAACGAAGTCTCCGCGACTTCGCATCGACTCTGGTCGGTTGCGTCACCTCGCGCGATGGGGGATGCTTCTTCCACATCGGTGATGGCTTTGCGATCCACCAGAGCCCCAGCGGAGAATCGGTGCTCTCACGACCCGAAAACGGCGAGTACGCCGACGAAACCTACTTCGTCACCGACGAATCCTGGAAAGAGCATCTGCGCGTGACGCCCCTCGCCGGAATCGAGCGCGGCGGCCTCATCGGATTGATGAGCGACGGCACCTCGCCGTTCGCGGTCGACGGGCCGAAAACCGGGTTCTTCCGGCCGTTCATCGACCCGGTGGTGAAATTCCTGCGGGAAGCGACCGAACAAGACGGCACGCAGGCATTGCAGAACGTGCTGGCGGACGAAAAGACGCACCGGATCACCGCAGACGACAAGACGCTGCTGCTTGCCCTCGTGCATTGATCCCGGCCGCATTCCATCGCCTGCGCCCGCCGCCCCCGTCGTGAACGCTCCCGCCATCAGCCCTACGATCCGGCACGTTCGCATCGTCTGGTCGGACGGGCGGTCGGAGCAGGTCCGCCTCGTCTCCATCGGCAAGTCGGGCGGCGCCGGCGAAGTGTTCACGATCGACAACAAGCTCGAATACGTCGCCAAGGTTTATCACCCCAACATTCTGCAGGCGCACCGCGCGGAGTACGAGCAGAAGATCCGCTGGATGATCCGCAATCCGCCGGAACTGCCGCCGGTTCCGACGGGCCAACTCGGCATCGTCCAGCTCGCCTGGCCGGTCGCCATGGTGATGCAAGGAGGCCGCTTTACCGGCTTCGTGATGGAGAAGATCGACTTCCAGCGCACGATGGAACTCGACTACCTGCTCACGCGCAGCCAGGCATCCAAAGAAGGCTTCGAAACCGACTTCGGCAAACTCGTCACGATCTGCCATAACCTCGCATCGCTGCTGCACTGCCTGCACAGCAAGAAGATCGCCGTCGTCGACCTCAAGCCCATCAATCTGAAGGTGTACAAAAAGGAACTCTACGTCTCGATCCTCGACTGCGACGGGTTCCACATCCACGCCGACGACTTCGTCTCGGCGGCCCCCCAGGTGACGCCGGAGTACCTTGCGCCGGAATTCCACGGCCGCTCGGTCAGCAACCCGGAAAATCAGGACCGCTTCGCGCTTGCGACCATCATCTTCCGCCTGCTCAACTACGGAATCCATCCGTATGCCGGCATCGCCGCGAACCGGCATCAACTCTATCCGACCGAGCTCGCCGGGCGCATCGAGAAGGGACTGTATCCCTATGGGCGCAGCGGCAACCGCAGCGTCCGCGCCACGCCGGCGAGCGTCCATGAGTGTTTTCCCGATGTACTGCGCGAAACCTTCGACCGTGCCTTCGCATCGGGAACCTATCGCGCCACCGCCCAGGAGTGGGCGGCGATCCTCAATGGCTTCGCCAGCAAGAGCACCGGTGCGATGTCCCTGTGCGAGCAGGGGCACGTTCGATTCACCGGCAAGAACTGCCCGACCTGTCTTCGTGAAGGCATCCTGAAGGGGCACGCCGAGCGCCGCAAGCACTTCTTGACCCGGGTGCAGACCTCGCCCACCCGGGCAGTGCGCTATGTCCGCAAAACGATCCGCGGCACCCAAACCTCCCCGTTCCAGGCAGCTCTGGCGCAGGGACAGGTGCGCGGCCTGCGTCAGGCGCCGCCGACGCTTCCGGTGCGCAACATGATCAGCATCGAGATCCTGTGGATCATGGGCCTGGCCATTTCCTACTGGTGGCTCAAATGACGCAAGCCATGGCAATCGCGTGTTCCGCCGCCGCGGGATTGGCCCTTGCATGGTGGTGGCGCCCGCGCACGCTGCGCGTCGAACGCGGAGTCTGGGCACTGCTGGTGGCATACCTGCTCATGGGACTGTGGGCGCTATGGTTCGGCTATTTCGCACCCGGCACCGAACCGCGAATCCTGCAGCAATGGCAGCCGACCATCTTTTACTGGACACTGTGCGTGATCGGGATGCTGTCGCCGCGGCTGGGGGGGGGATTCCCGGTCAAGGCGATCACCGGCACGTTCTTCATGCTCACCCAGCCCGAATGGCGCTGGGCCAACCGCGCGCTCGTTGCGGTGACGGCGGCGCTGGGCACGATGAACCTGCTCGTGATCTATCACCGCATCGATTTCGACTGGGAGAGTTTCAAGTTCGGTTACATGGCCAATCTCGCGGCCGTGTTCATGCTGCGCTTCGTGTTCGTCTGGTTCGAAATCTTCATGCGGATCGTCACCGCGATCGGAAGCCGCTCGAAAGCCAAGACGGCGGCACGCACGCCGACGCCCTGAAAAGCGGTTCCCGTCATGAACCGGATCGCCCATGTAGCGGAGCTTGTCGCCGAGCCAAAGCGGTCAGCCTGCCCAAAAGCCAGCCCACCGCGGTTTGCGTCTTTCAAGGATCGATCTGTCGCCAGCGATGCCCGTTGCGGGCCAGGAGTTCGTCCGCGGCAGCCGGGCCTTCGCTGCCGGCGGGATATTGCGGCAGGGGACCGGCCATCGCCGCCCAGGCGTCTTCGATCGGCGTGACGATGCGCCATTGCGCCTCGACGCCATCATGGCGGGTGAACAGCGTGGCATCGCCCCGCATCGCATCGAGAAGCAGCACCGCATATGCCGAAGGCGGGTTCGCTCCGAACGCCGAACGGTAGCGGAAGTCCATCGACACCGGCACCGCCTTGCGCTCCGCGCCCGGCTGCTTGACACCGAACAGAAGACTGATTCCTTCGTCGGGCTGGATGCGCAGGGAGATGACGTTGGTCTGCTTTTCCCCCGCACCCGAGAAAAGACTGAGCGGAGGATGCCGGAAATGCACGGCGATCTCGGTCAGCTGGCGCGGGAGTCGCTTGCCGGTGCGCAGGTAGAACGGCACGCCGGCCCAGCGCCAGTTTTCAACCTGCAACTGCAAGGCGACGTAGGTCTCGGCTGGTGTGCCGGGCGTGACCCCCGGCTCCGACAGCCACCCGGGCACCGGCTCGCCGTCGATCACCCCGGCGGCGTATTGGCCACGCACCGTCCGATCGCGCACCTGGTCCGGCGTCATCGGATGGATGCTCCGCCAGACATCGGTCTTGCGATCGCGGACGGAGTCGGCGTCGAACGAGGCCGGCGCCTCCATCGCCGTCAGCGCAAGCAGTTGCAGCATGTGATTGGCGACCATGTCCCGCAGCGCACCGGCTTCCTGGTAGTAGGCCGCGCGATGTCCCACTCCCAACGGCTCGGCGGCGGTGATTTCGACGTACTCGACGTGATCACGGTTCCACACCGGCTCGAACAGCGCATTGCCGAACCGGAAAAACAGGATGTTCTGCACCGTCTCCTTGCCAAGATAGTGGTCGATACGATAGATCTGGTCTTCCTCGAAATGCTGCGCCAGGACGGCATTGAGCTTGCGCGCGGTTTCGAGGTCGCGGCCGAACGGTTTCTCCACGATGATGCGCGACCAGTTCCGCACCTGACGGTTGAGACCCGCGTCGGCAAGCCCCTGCGCCAACATCGGGACGACGCTCGGCGCCGTGGCGAAATAGAAGAGGCGGTTTTCGACAGGCATGGCCTCCAGCGTCTGCACGAGACGCGACATCGTCTCGGCCGAGCCGAAATCGCCTGCCAGGAAGGAGATATGGCGCGAAAAGGAAGTCCACTGGCCCTCCGTGCAATGGGCGGTTTCGGGCGACTCGACGACGCCTTGCTTCAAGTGCGCGCGGAACGCCTCGTCGTCCATTGCCGGCAATCCGACCCCGACGATTCGGAACGTGGGCGCGAGGCACCCTTCGCACGCCAAATGGAACAGTGCCGGTATCAGCTTGCGCTGGGTCAGATCACCGCTCGCACCGAAGATCACGATGACGCAGGGATCCGCGGTGGGAAGGGATGCGTCCGGAGCCGCCACGATTTCCCGTACCGGTTCATCGGAATTCAGTGTCTTGGTTTCCATCATGCGATCCGGTCCGTTCTACGAAAGCGCGCCGCATCATCGCGGCGCGGAATCCAGGAAAAACACATCGACACCGCCGCGGGGGCGGATCCGACTTGCCGGGATCGGATCGCCCGCCTGCCACCGCGCCACGGCGATCTGCTTCCCTTTCCCCGCAACCAAGAACAGTACCCGTCGCGCGTCGCCGAGTCGACCCGGGGAGAGAGAGATCCGCTCCGACGGTGGTTTGGGCGCGTCGAACACCGGCACGACCGGAGGAATCGCCACATCATCGTCCGTCGAATTCCCGCCCGCCATTCGATCCCAGCGCCCGCCGGGAAAAATGCTCGCGGTATGACCATCTTCCCCGAGGCCGAGCAGAACCAGATCGAACGGCCCGATGTCGGAAAGGGTCGCGGCATAGCCTTGGGCGCCGGCCTCGGGCCCCTGTTCGGCCTCGATCTCATGGATCTGGGCCGTGGGAATCGCCACCCGATCGAGCCATGCCGATCGCGCCATGACGCTGTTGCGTCCCGGATCGTCCGGCGGAAGGCAGCGCTCGTCGCCGAAGTAGACGTGCCATCGATCCCAATCGGCATGCGCGCACGCCACGCGCGCATAGATCGACCGCGGCGTCTCGCCGCCCGCCAGCACGATTCGGAACGCGCCGCGCTCGGCGATCGCGTCCGCTGCCGCCTTCAGGATGAAATCCGTCGCGCTGCGCTCGAACCGTACGGGATCCGTGAATTCTCGCCAACGAACCATCTGTCCGGTCATGCCGAAGAGTCAGGCCTTCGGCGGTTCGACATGGCCGCCGAAACCCTGCCGCATCGCAGAGAGCATCTTTTCCGCGAAGGTATGTTCGCGTCGCGATCGGAAGCGCGCATACAAGGCCGCCGTCAGAACCTCGGCCGGCACCGACTCATCGATTGCGGCCTGGACGGTCCAGCGCCCTTCCCCGGAATCCTGCACGAATCCGCTGTACTTTGCCAGATCGGGATCGCGCGCCAACGCGTCGGCGGAGAGATCGAGAAGCCACGACGTGACCACGCTACCCCGGCGCCACAGTTCGGCAATGTCCGCCACCGGTAACGCGTACCGATGATCCGCCGGCAAGGCCTCGGTGGCGGCGTTGCGAAGGATGTCGAATCCTTCCGCGTACGCCTGCATCAATCCATACTCGATCCCGTTGTGCACCATCTTGACGAAATGACCGGCACCGGCAGGCCCGCAGTAGAGCCAGCCCTCGGTCGCGCTGCTTGGCTCGCCGCGCCCGGGCGACGGCGGGATTCCGGATTCCCCGGGTGCCAGACTACGGAACACCGGCTCCAATCGCTTCGCCGCCGCGGCATCGCCTCCCACCATCAGACAATAGCCGCGATCCAGACCCCACACCCCGCCGCTGGTCCCGACGTCGAGATAGCGAATCCCCAGCGGCGCAAGCGCCGCCGAGCGGCGCACGTCGTCCTTGAAGTAACTGTTGCCGCCATCGATGAGGACGTCACCGGCGGAAAAATGCTCCGCCAAGGCGGCGACCGTGTCTTCCGTCGGCGCCCCCGCCGGAACCATGATCCAGGCGGCGCGCGGCGGCGTCAATTGCGCCGCGACCGCCGCCAGACTATCCGCCCCGGCCGCCCCTTCGGCCACCAATCGCGCGACCGCCTCCGGATCGCGGTCGTAGACCACGCAACGGTGGCCATCCCGCATCAAGCGCCGCACCATGTTGGCCCCCATGCGGCCAAGACCGATCATTGCGATCTGCATCGCCGATTTCCTTTCTCCATATCCTGCAAATTGCGGGTATCCGCCGCGCGGACGCGCGGCGACCCGGAAGGCGTCGATCCCGATCGCGACTACACCGAAGCGAGGCGCTGCAACAGCGCGTCGTAGGAATGTACGAATGCCGCCAACCCGGCATCGAGCAATTTCGCCGTGACGTCATCCATCGCGATTCCCAGCGCTTCGATTTCCGCCAGCGCTGCGGCGGCGGCGTCGACCCCTTCCTCCAGAACCGCACGGGCCACACCATGCTCGCGAAACGCATTCAACGTCGCGGGCGGAACCGTGTTGACCGTCTGCGGCCCGATCAGATCTTCGACATACCGCACGTCGCGATACGCCGGATTCTTGACGCCGGTACTGGCCCACAACAGGCGCTGTGGATGAGCTCCCTTTTCCTGCAAGGCCCGCCAACGCGGCGTTGCGATCTGCTCCTGCCAGTTGCGATAGGCAAGCTTCGCGTTGGCGATCGCCGCCTTCCCTTGCACGCCGCGGATCCGCTGTCGCAACGCATCGTCCTGCGTCGCTGCCAACAGCGCGTCCAGGCGCGCATCGACTTCGGTATCGATGCGACTGACGAAGAAACTGGCAACGCTCGCCACCGCATCCAACCGGTGGCCTTGGGCTGCGCGCCGCTCCAG
Source organism: Pseudomonadota bacterium (assembly GCA_021825945.1). Lineage (GTDB taxonomy): Bacteria > Pseudomonadota > Gammaproteobacteria > Burkholderiales > Burkholderiaceae_F > GJ-E10. Next base: position 469,158 of record JAKAFN010000001.1, on the reverse strand, counting down.
CCCTGCACAATACGCATCCATCACGCGCAGGTGCATGGCACGGGAGAACAACAAGGTCACGTTGACGGCAATGCCCTCCGAAATCAACTGCGTGATCGCCGGCAACGCCTCATCGGTCGCCGGCACCTTGATCATCAGGTTCTTGCGCCCGACAGCCTGCCGCAAGCGTCGCGCTTCGTCCACGGTGTCCTCGGCGTTGCGGGCGAGCGCCGGAGACACTTCGAGGGAAACGAATCCGTCCCGGCCGCCGCTGGTCTCATAGGTCGCCAGCAGACAGTCCGCTGCCGCCCGAATATCGGGAAGGACCAGTTTCTCCAAGCGCGCCGGCGGCGCGATGCCGGCATCGTGCAACGCCCGCAACCCCGCCCGATAGTCCGGATCTTCCGCAACCGCCTTCTCGAAGATCGCCGGATTCGACGTCACTCCCCGGATGCCATCGGTTTCGATCATCCGCGCCAGTTCCCCGGTCGCGACCAGATGCCGGTCGATGAAATCCAGCCAGATCGATTGCCCGCACTCCAGAATCTGCCGTAACGAGTTCATGAATCCTTCCCAGTGTTTTGATGATTCCGCCTCATCCACGTCGATCGATCAGGCCAAGGCCTGTCCGATCTCCGCGAAATTCTGCGCCATGTGGCTGGTCTCGACCGGCACGCCGAGCGCGCGTTCCAGGAAATTCGCCGAAAGCATCCCGCGCACGAACGGCGTTGCATGTTCCGGGAATTCGATGACCATGATATGCCGACGCGGCTGTTCGAGAAACAGCGCCAGCAGATCGGCAACGGTCGCATGCTCGAGGTCGCGCAGATCGAGCGTACGCCAAGCGCTCAGCGGCTCCATGACATCGCGCACGGTGACCTCGGCACGACTGCCCCGCTCCCGACTGTAATCCCGGGACTGCAGGAAAAGCATCGGCCGCTCGCCCTGGATGTCGTGAGAAGACACGGCACCAAGCAACCCGTACGAAGAATCCACCACGAACAGCAGGCGGACCCCCGAATGGATCATCCGGTTCAATGCTTCGTCGATCTGCACCTGCTCGAGAACCGTGATTGCCGGCGAACTGCGGAAGTCCGTCATCGCCTCCAGGGCAGGGCTTTCCGGTGTGAGAAACGGGGTTGTCCAACCTGCGGCTTTCGGCAGCCGCAAGGCGCGCGGCGCATTCAAGAATGTCAGATGGCTCATCGTCGATTTCTCCATTTGCGGTTTTCCATCGATCGCGATGGAACCGATTGGAGTGCGCGCCGCCTGATTGGTTCATCGGTTCGCGATGGAGACTACAAACGATAACCGTCTGGATCCTTGCCACGGATCCGCCGCCACAGAACCTGGAAGTTGACGCGATTGATGACGACGATGAATACCTTACGCAGATGCCCTTGCGGACATGCGATCGGCCGCACGCCGTGCCAGGAATTGTCCGTGCGCTTGAACAGAAAGCTGTGATTGCCCAGGATCTCGGACGCCGCCACTTCTTTCAGATCATCGAATCCAGGTGCGGAATGGGGTCGAAAGCGATGCTGCTCATCATCGAGCACCAGCGTCTGTCCGCCCCAACTCGGATCCCACTCATCGTCGGAATGAAAATAGAAAATGTGAGAACCGATCTTGCGCCGGGCATCGACGTGCGGCGAGACCGACGCGCCCGGTGGCGCGTAATGCCAATGCATCGACAGGACGAAACGCTCGCTCGGCCCAAGGCCATATAAATTCCGTACGAATTCCCGGTACTGCGGCCCATGCAATTCCGCGACGAATTCGCGCCACACCGATGGCAATGCATCATCGAGCGCAGGACGGTATTGCAAGGCATATCGATCGTGACCCTGCTGACCATGCGCGCGCCTGTTGCCAAGCTGCGCCTGGAACTGCTCGATCGACGGCAGTTCCGTCTGTAGACGCTGATAACTATCGTTCCGGATCACCCCCTTGACGGAAATCCACGGAAACGGACGTCGATCCAGAAACTCCCTCGGCTGCGCCGCTAGTTCCGTCAGCCGTTCCATGTCGATGTGCGCCATATATCCCTCCCCGCAAGACCAAGTGGGTCCAGACCCGCATCGCGCCCTCTGCGGAGCGCGGACAAAACGATACCGCAGCCTGTGCAGTCGGGTGGATCGGGAACCTGGACCTCGTTCCACGCGAGCGCCATGCGATGGACGATCGGCATCGTGATGCGCCGGCGGCGCGCCGCACGGGCTCGTGACCGGAAGTTCGTCGGCCGCGGGAACGACAACACCAGCCGGCTGGCCGGCGCTGCACCGGGAGGGCCGATCGGGATTGCCTCGGCCCTCCGGCGCAGTCGATCTACCGCGGCGTCGGCCCCTGTGTGACCTGTACCAGTTCGGTCGGTCGCAGCCACTTGGCGAACGCGCTGCGGATGTCCTGCGCGCTCAGGTCGATGTAGCGCCGCGCGGCGTGCTCGGGTTCGTTCAGCGGCAGATCGAGGTCCCAGCGCGCGATCCACTCCCGCGCGATCGCGTCGGTGCTGGCCTCCGACAGCGGGATCCGGCGCAGCAGCAACTGCTTGGCGCGCAGCAGTTCCCCCGACGACACCGGCGTCTTCTGCATGACCTGGATCTCGCGCACGACGCTGGCATGGACCTTCGAGACGTTCTGCGGATCACAGGCATACCGCACGACATATGCGCTCCGACTCTTCCCCGCCTGGAACTCCGATCCGATGTAGTACACCAGCCCGGCATTCTTGCGAATGTCGCTACTCAGACGCGCCGAATAGAAGCCTCCGCCCAATACGGCATTGCCCAGCGCCACCGCGTAATAGTCAGGGCTGGAGCGCACGAGCCCGGTGGTCTCTCCCAGGACGGCGCGCACCTGCACACGGCTTGCGTCGGCCACCGCCACCGTCGAAGGACGGTTCGCCGGAACGCGCGGCAGCGTCGTCTCCGGCCGCGGGCCACGCGCATGCCATCCGCCGAAGTATCGCTCCACCACCTCCTTGGCCTGCTGCGGATCGATACGGCCGATCACCACGATCACCGCCATGTCCGGGCGGAACACCTTGCCGTAGTAGCGTTTGACGTCCTCGAGCGTGAGCGCCGAAACGGTCTGCGGCGTCGCCTCCCGGGTCTCGGGATCGCCTTTCGGGAACAGCGCCTTCGCCAGCGCGCGCCCGAACTGATATCCCGGGCTCTTGAGTCGGCCCGCCACCGCCTGAGCCGTCTGCGCGCGCACGGTGCGGAACGCCGCCGGCGGCAGTGCCGGGTGAAGTTCGTTGTCCGCCAGCAGTTGGACCGCACGGGCGAAATGATCCCGCAGCACGGTCACCTCGAACTCCGAGCCGGCGGATTCGTCGGCACCGATCGCGTCGAGCGCCCGCTGAAAGGCAAGCCGGTCGAGGTCGGTCGAGCCGTAGGAGAACAAGCCGTCGAGCACGGTGGCCACGCCCTCCTGGCCCTTCGGCACTTGCATTTCCGGTCGGTTGCGGATGTGCCCATACACGCTCACCGAATCGTTCACCGTCTCCGGTTGCACGATCAGGGTGATGCCGTTGGCCAGATGCTCGACCACCGGATGGGTGGTGAGGTCCGGTACGCTCAGCCGGGTCAATGCACGCTGTGCCCACTCGGGCAGCGGCGTCGGCTTGCCCTCACCGAGCGCGATCGACTCCTGGCCGCCGAATCCGGCGCCCGAGACCGGCTTGCCGTTTGGCGTCGGCGTCAAAACGGCGGAGACGGAGCGATCCAGAACCAGATACTCCCGCGCGACGCGATTCACGTCGGCCACCGTGACCTTTTCGATACGGGCCAGATCCTCATCCGGCGAATTCAGTCCCTCGACCGCGACCGCGTCGGACCAGGCCCCCGCCAGCCCTTCGATCGAGCTTTTCTGCTGGTCGGCAGCGCGCCGCTCCTGCATCTTGGCCGCCGCCACCAGATCGGCCGACACGCCCTCTCGTGCCACCCGCGCCAGAATCGCGCGCACGTCACGCTGCACCGCCGCCGGATCGGCGCCGGCCGCGTAGGTCACCGTCGCATACCCCAAGCTCGCCTTTTTCAACGGATCGAAGTCGAATTCGGCGGAAAACGCCTTGCCCTGCGGAACCAACTGGTACAGGGCGCCGCGCTTGCTGCTCAGTACGTCGGCGAGGACCTCGGCGGCGGCGTAGTCGGGGCTGTCGAACCCCGGCATCCGGAACGCCAGGACCTGCATGCCATATGGCAGATCGCTCGGCATCTCGATCGACTCGGGCGAAACGGCGGGCAGGCGGATCACCGGTCGGTCGGGCAGGGTCTTGGCCGGAATATCGCCGAAGAGCTTGCGCACCATGGCCAGCGTGGCCTTCGGGTCCACATCGCCGGCAATCACGACGATCGCGTTATTGGGCGCGTACCAGCGGTCATAAAACTGCTTGAGCATTGCGCCGGTCGTGCGATCGAACGACGGCCGACTGCCCAGCGCGTCATTCTCGTAAGGCGTTCCGCCGAAGAACGCGCGACGCAGCTGCACGTACATTCGGTAGGATGGCTGCGAAAGATCCATCGCCACCTCCTGCTCGATGGCGCCGCGCTCTTTTTCCCATGACGCTTCGGTGTCGTCGACGCCGCGCATGCGCAGCGCCTCGATGTGGAGGGCGATGTCGAGGTCCTTCGACGGGATGGTATACAGGTACTGCGTCACCGACTGCTGCGTATCGGCGTTGAAATCGCCGCCGAGGATATTGCCGATGTCCGCAAGCTGGTCCGCCGAGAGCCCGGGCGATCCCCGAAACATCATGTGCTCCTGGGCGTGGGCGGTACCGGGAAATCCGGCCGGCGTCTCATCGGCGCCGACCAGATAATTGATCGAGGTCGACACCACCGGCGCCAGCGTGTTGCGCACGATGACGACGCGCAGACCGTTTTTCAGCGTCGCCCGCAGGACATCGCCGTCCGCAACCGCCTGCTCGGGCGCCGGCCAGGCGGATTTCTCATGGGAACCATGCGCTGCCGTCGCCGCTCCAACCGGGGGCGACGCGACAGCCGCCGTCAGTAGAATGGCGAACGTGGCAGCGTGTTGCAGTCGTTTACTCATATTTTTCCTCGACATCCATGATGAAAAACACCGAAAAGCTTCGTGCCGCCGGGATTATCAGCGGAATTGCGTTGTTCGTCGCGGCTGCCCTCTTTGCAACCGTGGGTTCCCACAAGCCGGTCGTCCCCGCCGATGCGACGGCAACCGCCCCCGCCGCCCTCGATCCGGCAGTCATCGCCCCGGCACTACAGCTGGAAAAAGCCTATGAGGCCGTTGCGGCGCACATCCGTCCGGCGGTCGTAGGCGTCTATTCGGAAAAAATGGTGACGGTTCCGGCCTTTCCGTTTCCGTTCGGCAACGACTTCTTCGGACAGTTCTTCGGGCAACAAGGTTCCCCGCAGCTCGCCCGCCGCGTGCCCCAGCGAGGTTTGGGATCGGGCATGATCCTGGACCAGGCCGGTCACATTCTCACGAACTATCACGTCGTCGCGAATGTCGACCGGATCAAGGTACGGCTCGCAGACAAACGCAGCTTCCCCGCGAAGATCGTCGGCACCGACCCCAAGGCCGATATCGCGATCATCCAGCTCGAGGGCACCGTTCCCCATGACCTTCCGACGATACGGCTCGGCGATTCGGATGCCATGCAGGTCGGCCAAATCGTGATCGCCGTCGGCGCCCCGTTCGGACTGACCCAGACCGTGACCCATGGCATCATCAGCGCGACCGGGCGCTCCGATGTCGGGATTTCCACCTATGAAGATTTCCTGCAAACGGATGCGCCGATCAATCCCGGGAACTCCGGCGGTCCGCTCGTGAACATGCATGGCGAGGTCATCGGCATGAACAGCGCGATCGCCACCGGCGGAAACGGTGCGGAACAGTCGGCGGGCATCGGATTTTCGATTCCGTCCAACATGATCAAGTCCGAGCTTCCCACGCTGATCCGGGGCGGACACATCGCGCGCGGCGTACTGGGTGTCGTCGTCCAGGATCTCGATGCGAACCTGGCCCGCAGTTTCCATGTTCCGGGGACGGCGGGCGCCCTGGTTGCACAGGTCAACCCCAACTCTCCCGCGGCGCACGCGGGGATCCGCAGCGGCGACGTGATCACGCAATTCGACGGCAAGGATGTCGCGGATTCCGGCACACTGCGCAACATCGTTGCGACCACGCCCCCCGGCCGCACCGTTCCGGTCAAGGTGGTCCGCAACGGTGAAGCCCGAATGCTGCGCGTGACGGTCGGACGCATGGATACGGGATCGGTCGGCACGCGATCGAACCAGCCCACACAACCGGTCAAACTTGCGAAGCTCGGCCTGCAGGTGCAGACCTTGACACCCGAGTTGGCCAGCCGGAATCACCTGGATGGCGAACGCGGCGTGCTCATCACCGGCGTGCAGACGGGCAGCGTGGCCTCGATGGCGAATCTCGAACCCGGCGACCTGATCGTCCAGGCGAACCATGAGACCGTGACCGACGTCGCCTCGCTCAACCGCGCGATCGGTAGCGAAAGCGGATCCATCACCATGCTGGTGAAACGCCGCGGCATGAGCTTTTTCGTATCGATGGACGATTGAGCCCGCGGCGATGGTGGCGTTGCACGACTTGCTGGCTCGGGCACAGCCCTATCTGCAACAGTACGGCTACGCCGCCGTCGTTTGCGCGATTCTCGTCGAGGGCGTCGGCATTCCCGCCCCTGGCCAAACGCTGCTGATCGGCGCGTCGATCTTGGCAGGTCGCGGGGTGATGAGCCTGCCGCTGGTTCTGCTCTCGGCGCTGTGCGCGACGGTCGCCGGCAACAACTGCGGATTCGCCATCGGCAATTTCGGCGGACGCCGGCTCATCCTGCGAGCCGGCGTCAATCGCGCCCATCTCGGCAAATTGTCCCGCTTTTACCGCCGATTCGGTGCTTGGCTGGTGGTGTTTTCCCGATTCTTCGACGGTGCGCGCCAACTCGCCAGCCTGCTCGCCGGTACAGGCGCGATGCCCTGGCGGCGCTTCTTTCCGTTCGATCTCGGTGGCGCCTGCCTGTGGGTGAGCGTATGGGGCATCGGACCGTACCAAGTGACCGCCCATGCCGCGCGACTGCATGCGATCTGGGCACGGATCAACCCGATCATGATTCTCCTCGTGATCGGCGCGGTCGTCATGCTCGGCGTCTGGCTATGGCGGCCCGATCGCGCCGTCGGAAAGTAGCGGAACACACTCCTTGAGCGCAACGTTTCGATCCCTGCGCCACCACAATTACCGGCTTTGGGCGGCGGGAGCGCTCGTCTCCAACGTGGGAACCTGGATGCAACGCACCGCCCAGGACTGGATGGTGCTCACCCAGTTGACGCACAACGACGCGACCTCCGTGGGAGTCGTCATGTCGCTGCAATTCGGCCCGCAACTCCTGCTGATGCCGATCGCCGGGCCGACGGCCGACCGGGTGGATCGCCGCACCCTCCTCCTGATCACGCAAAGCGCCATGAGCGTACTGGCGTTCGCGCTGGGGGCGCTGGCCCTGTCGGGCTCCGTCGCCTTGTGGCACGTCTATGTGCTGGCATTCCTTCTGGGCTGCGTAACCGCGTTTGACGCCCCCGCCCGCCAGACCTTCGTGAACGACCTGGTCATCGATGCCGACATCGCCAATGCGGTCGCGCTCAATTCCACGTCGTTCCATGCGGCGCGCCTGATCGGCCCCGCTGCCGCCGGCATCCTGATCGCCAGGATCGGCACCGGGTGGGCATTCCTGTTCAACGGTGCGTCATTCGGTGCCGTGCTCCTCGCCCTGGCATCGCTGCGGACCGCCGACCTGCATCCGCGCAGCCGACCCGTGGAGAGCCACGGCCATGCGCGGGAAGGGTTCCGTTACGTTTTCGCCCGCCCGGACCTGGTCACGGCGCTCGTCATGATGTTTCTGATCAGCACCTTCGGATTGAACTTCGCGATCTTCATCCCGACCATGGCGGTCGAGGCGTTCCACGTCGGCGCCGCGCAGTTCGGCTCCTTGGCATCGCTCATGGGGATCGGCGCCGTCGCGGGCGGCCTGTTCTCCGCGCGACAGGAGCGCCCCGGAATGGGCATCCTGCTGGCCGGAGCGGCGGCCTTCGCCATCACCGCCGCCTGCGCCGCGCTGGCACCGAACATGCTGTGGTTCGGAATCGCCCTCGTCGCAACCGGCACGGCCGTGCAGCTCTACATGACTTCGACCAACAGCCTCATGCAGACCTCGACGGATCCGGCGATGCGAGGGCGCGTGATGGCGATTCTGCTGGCGGTGATCATGGGTTGCACGCCGTTGGGCGCGCCCATCGTCGGCTGGATCGCCGACACCCTCGGCCCGCGCTGGGCGCTGGGGGTCGCGGCGGCGTCGGGCGCCGCGGCCGCCTTCATCGGCCTCCGGTACCGACGGAAGAACCCGACTCCACCACACGTTCCCACGCCCGCGCCTGCAAGCGGCGGAACCCTGTGAACGGTCAGTAGCCCGTCCGCTCCTCACGCTCGAAGATTGCCCGCAGGTCCCGCGGGAAATGTCCCGCCGCGCACTCGGCCGCCGACGGATTCCCGGTCGCCGCCCCGTGGGCCATCATGAGTTGCTCGTCCAGGTCTTCCATCTTGGCCACCGCGCGATAGAACTGGACCCCACCCCACGGGCTGATGTTGCCCTTCTTGTCACCGTAGGCCTGCTGCGCCGTCCGCAATAGCGTGCGGATGCTGGTCTGGACCTGCAAGGTCATGTCGACGGGCTTCAGGAGATCGCAGCGCACTGCCAGATCCATGGAGCGCAGCGTGTCGAGCAACGCACGGTTCTCGACCTGGAAAAACACATCGTTGTCCGCAAAGTGGCCGCCGTTCGTCCGATCCATGGTCTCGGAAACCGTCGGCGCCGCGTGCGCCCCGAGCATCACCAGACCCAGCATCGAACCGGTGAGCAACTGACGAAACCGCAACCCCGTCATCGCGCATTTCATGATCTGTCTCCTATCGCTTTTCTGTATGGGTGGTCGACGACCCATGCTTCGGATCGGTCCCGATTGTAGCCGTGGCCGGCGCCGCCGAAGTCCCGGCCCCGGGCAAGCCGTTCGGGGATGCGGGCGCAATCGCATCGGGGAACTCCGTCGCACTCGCGCTCGCGTCGGCGCCGCGGACCAGATACGCCTGATGCTGCAACCAGGCACTGCGAGCAAAGTCATAGGGCGAGAGCGCGTCCTGCACCATCTGTACCGCACCGCGATTGGTATATCCCTCATTGATCGTCCCCACCGTCGCGATACTCCACTGCGCCGGCGCGCTCTGGACGTAATAGAACGGGCTGAGGAAGATTTCCGCGGGAACGCCGGCCACGCTGCGCACGGACGATGGGCCGAAGAACGGCAACACGAGATAGGGACCCTGCGGCAAACCCCAAACGCCCAGGGTCACGCCGAGGCCGTTCTCATGCGGGGGCAGATCGAAGCGGCCCGCGACGTCGAACAATCCGACGACGCCGAAAATCGTATTGCAGAGGAAGCGGCCCACATCGGACAGCCCCTGATGCACGCGCAACTGCAAAAAATCGTTGAGCGCGACATACGGCATTTCGGCGTTGGCGAAAAAATGGGCGATCCCCGCGCGCACGGGTTGCGGCGTCACTCGCTCATAGCCGCGCGAAAGCGGTTCGAACACATGGTCGTAGAGCGCCATGTTGAGGTCGAACATCTTCCGATTCATCGGCTCCCAGGGATCCGAGATGTCCATCCCGGCGGACTGCGCATCCGCCGTCCCCGCCGCCGGCGTCGTGGCACAGCCCTGCAGGGCAACCGCCAGGACCGCGAACGCAACGGCCCGGGCTTCTCGCCGCGCCACCCTCAGTGCGCCTCGCGCGCCAGGCGCGCGGTGTAGTGCTTCAACCCCGCGATCAACCCCGGAAATCCCCGGGCATCGAGCAGATGAGTGAACTCCGCATGCTTCAAGGCCAGATCACTCACGCCATCGGCGACGACGTTGACGATGCGCCATTGGCCGTCCGTCGACTGCATCAGATAATCGAGGCGGTGTGTCGTTCCGTCGGATTCGGTCAACAGGGTATAGACCACCGCCCGGTCCGGCCGCAGCGACTGGACGGACTTGATGGAGAACCGTTCGCCCGCATAGCCGTCGAAACGTGCGGCATAGGTCGCAACCGTATAGTCCGTCAGCGCCGCGATGAATTCCTGCTTCTGCGCGGGACTGAATCGGCTCCAATGCGGACCCAGCACCAATTCCGCGACCGCGGAAAAATCGTAGGCACGCCCGACCGTCGGCGCCAACTTGCGATAGCGTCCGGCATACCCCAGGGCCTTGGCCTGTTTCATGGTCGCGAGCAAGGCATCATCGAGTTCCCCGATGAGAACGCGCGGAGCATCGGTCGTCGCTACGGCAGACTGGGTGACGGGCGCGGCCGACACGAGTGCCGGCACGACGAGCCCGAAGAGTGCCGAACAGCAGCCCACCAAGAGAGTGCGGGGCAACATCTTTACGATCATGTCTTCTCGAAGAGTGTGCTGCAGGCCGACGTGCTCATGCCGCAGCGGGTTGTGATCTCGGTAGCACGCCCGGAAGAAAATCGGCGATCGTGGACGCGATCCGTTTTCCACCCGTCCGGTCCTCCGCGCCATCTTGATCCGACTTCAGACCTGCAAGAGGATGACCTCGACGGGCTCGGTCTGCCGCGGCATGCGAATGCAGTCATGAGCGTTCCTTTCCAACGATGGCGTCTTCCATGTCGGGCGGCGCATCCCGCGGTGGTTTCCGTGCATCTCCCTCGTCGTTTCGCGCGCGCCAACGGCGGCGTAAATTATGCCCCTCGACGCCCTGCCACGACAGCAGGAACGGCAGGCCGAACGCCAGCTCCCGGAACCGGCGCGCCAAGGAGTAGGCCAGCGCCACCGCCGGCGCAATGCCGATGGCCGCGCCGAACAGCAGGAACCCGCCCTCCTGTACGCCCACGCCCACCGGAACGATGAACGTCGCGCTGCGCAGTGCCAGACCGAGGCTCTCCAGCATGATCGCGCCGGATAGGGTGATCGGATGCCGCAAAAGGCGGAATGTGACCCACGCCTCCCCGGCACCGGCGAACAGGCCCGCCAACTGCCAGAACAGGCTGGACAGCAGAGCACGGTGCCTGGCATATAGGGCGCGGACCGTCTCGTCGAGGCGACCCATGTTTGCCGCCCATTCGTGATGCCGCCCCAGGATCACCTGGATCAGCCGTTCGAGCATCTGGAACAGCCCCCAGTGATGCTGCAACATGATGAACACCCCGATCAGCGGAGTGACGATGGCAACGCCGACCAGCGCGTCGGTGACGATCGCATGGCTGCGCATCGATTGCGACAGGATCGCGATCCCGACCAAGGTGAAGACCAACTGGCTAACCAGGGTCAACGAAACCTCCACGACCACGCTTGCCGCTGCGACGTCCCAGGCCACACCGCGGCGCGCAACCAAACGGATCCCCACCAGTTCCCCACCCACCCGGGCGACCGGCAGCAAACCGTTGATCGCCTCGCGGACACCGCCGACCCACAGCAGGAACGGGAAGGGGGCGCGCGGTTCGCCGCGCAGCAACCGTCGCCAACCGACGACGTCGAGCGCGATCGGCAGCAGATGGAGGGGAACCAGCCAGAGCAAGGTCCAACCCGCCGTTGCCAACATGCCGAAAATGCCGCCCGCCCCTTCGCGGATCACCAATACCGTGGCCACCGCCACGCCGAGCAGCCCGGCGAGGAGCATCCCGAAATGCGCGATGCGCTTCATGCCTCTTCCGATGGCGACGGCGTCGCCAGCATCAACAGTGCGGGCAATATCACGAGCGTGCAGAGCAGGACCATGACCAGGGCGAGGCTCAAGGTCTTGCCCAGGCTGGCCATCCCCGGATCGGAGGAAACGGCCATGCTGCCGAAGGAACTGAGGGTCGTGACGCCGCTGAACAGCACGGCCGCGGGCGTGCTGGTCTGCAGCAGGTGGGCGATCGGAACGCCCTGCCGCCAGCGCGCCACGACGTAGATCGCGAACGCCACGCCGAGACCGATCAGCAAGGGCAGGACGATGATGTTGCCGAGATTGAAGGGAAGGCTCAGCAGGCGCATCACCGCGACGGTATATGCCGCCGCCATCAGCAAGGGAATCATGATCAGCGCCATCTCGACCCAGCGGCGCAGCACCACCAGCAGCAAGCCGACGATGGCGACCAGCGCGATGGCGCTGGCCTCGCGGAAGGCACTGGCAACCGCGTTCCCCCCTTCCACCAACAGGACCGGCGTTCCCGCCGCCTGCGGGGCGACCTTGCGCACGGCGGCGACGAATCGCTCCATGGCCGGAATCCCGCTGAGGTCATCCCTCGGAAACACCTCCACCCGCGCCTGCCCATCGGCGGCGACGTACCGCCGGCGCAGGTCGTCGGGCAGGTCCGGCAGCGCCACCGGTGCCGCCGTCAGCGCCCGGGCGAGACGGTCCAACTCCGCCGGAAGCCCCCCGAGGATGTCCTGCTGCAATCCGGCCCACTCCGTCGTCGACGTGCCGACCCGCGCGCGGAAGTCCTGCAGCGCCGCGCGCAGCGAGGACGCGCTCCGGCGCAGCGCCGCGTCGCCATCGCGCGGCGTCCCGCCGGCAGCGGACAATCGGGCCAGATCGGCCAGCAGCCTCGCGGTAACCGCAGCAAGGCCGGGGCCGGGAACTGCCGGAACCGCCGCCGCCTGCAGGGAAAACGGCGGCACCAGCATCTGGAGATTCTGCAGGATCGCCAACTTCGGATCCTGTTGCTCGGGGACGAAACTCGCCAGCGTCAGCGCCTGCGCAACCTCCGGCAGGCGCCCGAGGCGCTCGGCGAGGCGCTCGGCCGCCGCCAGATCCGGCGCCACGACCTCGATCCGGTAGGGCGAAGTCTGCCGGTCCTGCAGCAGTTTGTGGAACACCCGGACGCCTTCCGCGTTCGGATCGATCATGTTGATGGGGTTGAAGTCGAAACGCACCTGCGCGATCAGCGGAATCGCCGCCAGAAACAAAACGACCGCCCCCGCGATGATCCGCCGACCGTAGCGATGGATCGGGTGGCGATCGATCGCCAGATCATGCGTCGTCATGTGGATCACCGGCTGGGCCGCTTCGACCGCGCGCAGCGGCCACAGGGTCAACAACGCCGGCAGGAGCGTGAGCGTAACCAGCAGTGCGACGAACATGCCGATGCCCGAGATCAGCCCGAGATCCATCATGCCCGCATAGTGCGTCGGGATGAAGGAGAAGAAGCTGATCGCCGCGGCGACGGCCGCTAGGCTGAGTGCGCCGCCCAGCCCCGTCGCCACGATCCGCAACGCGGTCGGATGCGGCGCCCCATCGTGAATCTCTTCGCGATACCGCAGGCAGAACTGGATGCCGAAATCGACTCCCAGGCCGATGAAAAGCACCGCGAACGCCACCGAAAGCAGATTGAACGGGCCAACCACGGCCAGTGCCAGCGCAGTGGTCAGGACCATGCCGGCGATCAGACTGGCCAGCACCGCGACGACCAGCCGCACCGAACGCAGCGAGATGGCGAGCAGCAGCAGCTCCAGGGCCAGGGTCAGCCCCAAGGCCATGCCGGCGCCTTCCGATACCGTCTTGATCTGTTCGTTGTCCAGCAGTGCGTCACCGGTCAGGCCGATATGGACACCGTGAGCCGCGTCCAACCGCATCTGCGCGATCTCGGCGCGCAGCGCCCGGATCGGCCCGGCCGCAGGCTGCAGGGAATGGAGATCCCGCACCGGATTGAGGATGAGAAAACGCTGGCGCGCCGACGCGACGCCATCGCCGCCGGCCATCAGTTCGTCCCAGCGCAGCCGGACGGTACGCCCTTCCCGCCTCGCCCGAATCGAGTCGGTCAGCTGGTCCAGCAGGGGCGCAATCCCCGGTACCGCCTGCCCGCCGTCGATCCGCTGCCGGATCGCCGTATCGAGGAGCCCGAAGAGTCCTTGCAGACTGGCATCCTGCGCCAGACTGGCGATGAGCGGTTGCGCGGCGGCGATACGATCCGCCAGTTGCTGCAGTTGGGGCGGTTCGAGAAACAACAGTCCATTGCGCTGAAAAAACGCATCGCCTCCCGGCGCATAGACTCCGGCGAATTCCGCGGGGTGGGCGCGCGCCCATGTCGCAAGGCGGTCCAGCGCTGCGGCGGCCGACCCCGAGGAGTCCCCCTCGATCACCACCACCAGCGTGTTCGCCGTCTGCGGAAACGCGCGCTCGAACTGCTTCTGGTGGCGCTGGAACGGCAAATCATGCGACAAGATGCCGCTGGTGTCGGCATCGATGTCGAAATGGGTCGCGCTGTAGTATGCGGCTGCCACGAGCAGCGCCGCCGCGGCGGCGACCACCAACCGCGCGTGGCGGCCGGAACCCTCGACCAGCCGCAGGATGCCCGCCATGTAGCGCCGCCCGAGCGCCCGCAAGCGGGGCTCAGCCCGGCGCCGGATCGAGTTCACGGAAACTCATCCTCGGATAGCCCGCCTCGTCGAGCGCCATCCGGACGGCGGGACTCAACAGCGCGGCGAGTTCGTCCTCCTGGCGATAGTCGGGCATGCGCCGCACGAGTTCGGCACTACGCGCCACCGCCGGGTGGAAATACAGTTCGCTCACTCCCTCGGGAAGGCGCCGCAACAATTGCAACACCGCCGCCTCGTTCCAGGCGCCGGTATTCGACAGCCCGAACAGGTAGTCGTTATGGCGGACCCCTGCGCGCCGGATTCGGCGCCGCAGCAGCGCCAGCCAGGGTGCCAGGAACCCGGCCCAAACCAGGCGACCGAGGATGCCGCGATCATGCGACGCGCCCAGGCTCCAGGGCTCATACGGCAGACGTACCCCGCGCAAGCCATAGTCACGCCCGATGTCGAGGATCAGCGCCAGAACGGTGGGATGGACGTGCATGTGCTTGTGCGCGTTGACATGGTCGAGTTCGAGCCCGGTGGCGCGGAAGGCCTCGAATTGCGCCCGGATCTCCGCCGCCAGTTGCCGGCGCACGCGCGGCAGAAAGAAGAAGCGAACGCCCGGGCCGACTTGACCGGCGCGAAACTCGCCATCGGGCGTCACGAGGTCCGGAATGGCATCGAACGGCAACACGCTGCGCCCATCCACCAGCGTGCAGTGCAGGCCGACGCGCAGCCCCGGCGTACGCCGGGCGCGCGCAACCGCGTCGGCTGCCGCCGCCGCGCCGACCATCAGGCTCGTCGTCGTCAGGATGCCTTCGCGGTACGCGCGCTCCACCGCTTCGTTGACCGCCACATCGAGGCCGAAGTCATCGGCCGTGACGATCACGCGCTTCGCGCCCGCGCGTTCGGCCGCCCCGGCACGCCGCGCATCGGTGCTCAATGCAGTCCTGCTCAACTATGGCGCTGGCGCAGGAATCGCATGAACTCCACACCCTCGCGCAAGCGCCGCTTCATCATCTGCGAGTCACGCAGCATCTCCCCGGTAATCGCCGCAATCTTGCCGGCACGGAAGTAGAACTGCTTGTAGAAGGTTTCGACGGAATCGAAGATCTGGGTCGCGCCCAGGTGCGGGTAGCTGAGCGGGCTGATCTGGATGCCGCGATCGTTGACGAGCTCCCCTTCGTTCATCTCGGTCAGCCAGCCCTCCTCCTTCGCCTGACGATACAGGTAGGTTCCGGGATAGGGTGCGGCGATCGAAACCTGGATGGTGTGCGGGTTGATGTCCTTGGCGAAGCGAATCGTCTCTTCGATCGTCTCCTTGGTTTCTCCCGGCAATCCCAGGATGAAGGTGCCATGGATCGCGATGCCCAACTTGCGGCAATCCCGCGTGAACTCGCGAGCCTTCTCGACCTTCAATCCCTTCTTGATGTTGTTGAGGATCTGCTGGTTACCACTTTCATAGCCCACGAGAAGCAGTCGCAGGCCGTTGTCCTTCAGCACCTTGAGCGTTTCATAGGGAACGTTGGCCTTGGCGTTGCATGACCAGGTCACGCCCAGCGCGCCGAGTCCGCGCGCGATCGCCTCGGCGCGCGGCAAGTCGTCGGTGAACGTGTCGTCGTCGAAGAAGATTTCCTCGACCTGCGGGAACGCCTTCTGGATATAGCGGATTTCCTCGAGGACGTTCTCCGGGCTGCGCACGCGATACCGGTTGCCGCCCACCGTCTGCGGCCACAGGCAGAACGTGCACTTCGAACGACATCCGCGCCCGGTATAGAGCGATATGTAAGGATGCTTCAGGTAGCCGATGAAATAGTCTTCCACCCGCAGATCGCGCTTGTATACCTCGGAGACGAAGGGCAGGCTATCCATGTCCTCGATCATCGCCCGGTCCGGGGTGCGCACGATCTCGCCGCTGGCATCGCGGAAGCAGACGCCGTCGACCTCGGCGAGCGGTCGGCCCTCGGCGACTTCCTTGAGCGTGAAATCGAATTCTTCGCGTGCGACGAAATCGATCGCCGTCGATGCCCGCAAGGATTCCTCCGGCTCGACCGCCACCTTGGCGCCGACGAAACCGATCATCAGCTTCGGGTATGCCGCTTTGAGCGCCTCGGCAACGCGCACGTCCGATGGAAACGACGGCGTGCTGGTGTGGATCACGCACAATTCGAAATCCCCGGCAATCCGGACAGTGTCCGCGAGACTGAGATCCGACGCCGGGGCGTCCACCAACCGGCTGTCAGGGATCATCGCCGCCGGCTGGGCCAGCCAGGTCGGAAACCAGAACGAACGGATTTCGCGCTTGGCTTGATACCGCGCGCCCGCACCGCCATCGAAACCGTCGAAGGACGGCGCTTGCAAAAACAAGGTCTTCATCGCAACACTCCTTTTTCCATCCGGCCATCCGCGCCGACCGCGAAATGTTCCTGCCGCCAACGCACCTGCCTGCCCAACCAAGCGTGCAGCCAGATGGCGAAACCCAGAAAATCGACCACCAGGAAGGTCCAGTCCGCCGTCGGCATGACCTTCCGCCACCGTCGCTGCGCCGCCAGGTGCAATGCGCAGCGCAGAACCAGCGCGGCGGCGAGCACAGCCCATCCTGCGTTCCCCAGCGGCACCGTGAATACGGCCAGCGGCAGAGGAAGCGTCAGAACGGAGAATGCATGGCCCACCGGTTGCACCGTGCGAACCGTCCGCGACCAGCGCAGCGCATGGCGATAGCTGCTCGCCAGGCTGTCTTCGTGAATGCGCGTGTCGACGAGCCGATTCGACAGTACGGTGCGCAGGCCCAGGGCGCGCGTGCGCGCGCCGAGCAGATAGTCGTCGGCCAGGTGATCGGCCAGCGCGGCGAAACCGCCGGCGGCATCGAGGGCTGCACGCCGCAACGCCAGGGTCGCGCCGCCGCAGAACGTGTTGGGGCCGAGGAACTGCGCCACCAGGACCGAAGGCGCGAACCCTTCGTTGATCCATTGCGCCAACAAACGGGATCCCGCGGCGCCGTCGGGTACGCCGCGATACAGGCAGGTGACGACCCCCACGCGGGAATCGGCCAACGGCGCCACCACGTCGCGTAGATACCCCGGTTCGACTCGCACGTCGGCATCGCTCAAAACCAGAACGTCGTGGCCGGCCTGGCCGAGCATGTTGTGCAGGTTGCCGACCTTGCGGTTGGCACCAAGGACGCGTCCGTCGACCACGAGTCGCAGATCGCGCTGCGGAAACTCTTCCTGCAAACGGCGCACCACCGCAACCGCGGGATCGCCGCCGTGGTGGACACCGAAGACGATCTGGAAATCCGGGTATTCCTGCGCACAGAAACTACGCAGGTTTTCATAGAGGCCGGGCTCTTCGCCGCACAGCGGCTTGAGAATGGTGACCGGGGGCGCGTACGACGGCGCGGCGCCGGCCGCCCCGACCGCAGGCCGCGGCCCGCGCAGCAACGCGGCGATCGCAGCGACCTCGTAGACGAGGCCCGGCACGACGAGCAAGGGAAGCCAGGCGGCGATCATCCGGCCTGCCCCGCCAGCGCCGGTGACATGGGCGCGTCGCGCCGGAACCAACGTACCGCATCGGCGAATGCTTCGTCCGACGGACGATGGACGTAGCCGAGTTCGTGTTCCGCCTTGGCCGACGAAAACAGCATCGCCCCGGCGCTCATTCGCAACTCGTCCACGGTCACCCGCGGCAGACCACCCGACAGACGCGCCCAGATCTCGGCGCCCAGGGCGATCGGATAGAGAGGAAGACGCGGCAGACGCACACGCGGCGGCGGGCAACCCGCGATGGCCGCAATGCGCGTGAAGATCGCCTGCAGGGACAGGTTGTCGCCGCCCAGGATATAGCGTTCGCCGACGCGGCCACGCTCGAACGCCAGCCAATGGCCCTGTGCGACGTCGTCGACATGTACGATATTCAACCCGGTATCGACGTACGCTGGCATTTTCCCGGCCGCAGCATCGCGCACCATGCGCCCGGTCGGCGTCGGCTTGACGTCGCCGGGACCGATCGGGGTCGACGGATTGACGATGACGGCGGGCAAGCCCGCATCACGGCATAGCCCGCGCACTGCCTCTTCCGCCAGGAATTTGGATCGTTTGTAATGCCCGACCATGTCCGCCAGGCAGGACGGAGTCTCCTCGTCCGCCGGTTTCCCGTCGGCACGCTTGCCCAGCACCGCCACGCTGCTCGTATAAACGATGCGCGTCACACCCGCATCGAGCGCCGCACGCAGGAGCGCCACCGTGCCATCGACATTGCTAGCGTACATCGCCGCCGGATCGGGCACCCAAAGCCGGTAATCGGCGGCGACGTGGAACAGTGCATCGCAACCGGCGACGGCCCGCCGCAGGCTGGCGACGTCGCGCAGATCCCCCTCCGCCACCTCCACGCCGGCCTGCCGCCAGCGCTCCGCGCGCGCGCCGACACCATCCGGCCGGATCAGGACGCGCAGGTCGACCCCGCGCGCCAGCAGCATCCGCTCGACAGCCGCACCCACGAACCCCGACGCCCCGGTCAGCAAAGCCTTCACGCCGCCAAGCCCTCCGGACCCAATTGCGCCCAAGCCCGCGCAAGACTCCGGCGGGCCCGGCGCAGATCGCCCCCCAGGCGGATACAGTCGACACAATCCCGCGGCCGCCGCAACAAGGCGGCCAGCATGGCCCCGAACCGCGGGCGGCCGTAGACATCCACTCCCGCCACCGCCGCTCGCGGCAAGGCGGTTGCCGCGCCATCGATCACCGCGCGCAGTGCCAAGCCCGGCACCCCGGCCGATTCGGCAACCTCCAGCACCGCACCGCTTTCCATGTCGACCGCGGCGGCCCCGGTGGCGCGGAACGCATCGGCCTTTTCCGCGACCGTCGCCAAGGGCCGGGATTGCGTGAGCAGGAGCCCTGCGACCGGTGCCGGCGACAGCCGCGCGGCGATCCGCTGTCGCCACGACGCATCGACGGCGCGCACCATCCCATGGTATGCGATTCGTTCCGGCAACAGCAATGCGCCGGGCGTAAGTTCGGGCGCCAACGCGCCGGCGGTTCCGTAGCTCAGCAAGGCCGTCGCGCCCTCGGCCAGCAAGACGCGCGCGGCGTCGGCCGCCCGTTCCGGCCCCATTCCGCAACAGCGCAAGAGCAGCGAAGCACCGATCGCCACGGTCGCGCCGCAACCCGGCGCGACACGCGGTACCACCGTATCGGCCTCGGTTTGCAGAGCGACCACCACGCCGACTCTCACAGCCCGGTCAAACGGCGGTACCGTGCCAGCGCCCAGAGCGGGAAATACCAGCGGTAGCCATGGTAGGTAAGGTAAAAGACGCGCGGGAAACCCGGCGCGTTGAAATACGGGTCGCGCCAACGGCCGTCCGCATCCTGATGTTCCACCAGCCATGCGATGCCGCGATCCAGCGATTCACGATGCGCCTCACCCGCCGCCATCAGCGCCAGGCACGCCCAGGCGGTATGCATGACCGTCGATGGCTGGCCACGCCCAGCAAGGCCCGGATCGAAGTACGTGTCGTTGCTCTCGCCCCACCCGCCATCGTCCTGTTGCACCGACACCAGCCAGCGCGCCGCGCGCGCCATCGCCTCGCGCGGCCGCTCGTCGCCGAGCAGTTCGAGCGCCACGAGGACCGACCAGGTGCCATAGACGTAGTTGGTACCCCAGCGGCCGAACCAGGATCCGTTCGGCTCCTGTTCGCGCAGCAGAAAACCCACCGCGCGCGCGATCGCCGGACGATCCTGCGGGCGTCCCAGGTAGGAAAGGAATGCGACCACGCGCGCGGTCACATCCGCCGTCGGCGGATCGAGCAAGGCCTTGTGATCGGCAAACGGAATCTCGTTGAGGGAGTAGTGGGTATTGTCGGCGTCGTACGCGGCGAAGCCGTCGTTCTTCGACTGCATCGCCACCAGCCAGTCCGCCGCCCGGTCCAGGGACGCAGGGCGCTGGGGTTCGATCACGCGCGCGATCGCCCATGCGACCGCCGCCGTGTCGTCCAGGTCGGGATAGAAATGATTGTGGTACTGAAAGGCCCAACCGCCGCCCGGAACACCCGGGTGATTGACCTGCCAGTCACCGGGCTCATCGAGGATCTGGCGCTCGAGCAGCCAGTCCACCGAACGATGCATCTCGGGCGTCGAAACCCCGCTTTCGCAGAGGGCATGCAGCGCCAGCGCGGTATCCCAGGTCGGCGACACGCAAGGCTGGCAATACGCATCGTCCTCGCGCTCGACCACTAGCAACCGCAGGGCGCGACGCGCCTGCACGCGATACGGATGATCCGCCGTATAGCCCAGCAGCGCCAATGCCTGATACGAGTTGGCCATCGCCGGAAAGATCCCGTTGATGCCATCCTCGCCGTTCAGCCGCGCGGTGAACCACTCCTCGGCCGCCCGAACGGCGCGGCGACGCAGCGCCGCGGGAATCAGCGGCTCGCATAAACGGCCGAGCGAATCCAGCAGCAGGAAAACCCGCCCCAAGCGGGTCGCGCCGCTGGATTTCATGTAATCCCGGACCTGATCCGGATCCCGGCGAAAGAGTTCACGAATGCCGAGGCCGGTCGGGTTGGCCGCGCGCGCGCGCAGGCTGCAGAGCACGAACAACGGCACCATCACCGTCCGCGCCCAGGAGGACACTTTGTAGATATGGAAGAAGAACCATCGCGGAAGCAGCATCACTTCCACGGGGATGAATGGAATCGCGCGCCACGGTACCTGACCGAAATAGGCCAGCGTGATCCGCGTGAACACGTTGGCGCGTTCCGCGCCGCCGCGTTCGATGATCGCCTGGCGCGCCCGCTGCATGTGCGGAGCCTCCGGATCATCCCCCGCCAGTTTGAGGGCGTAATAAGCCTTCACCGCACAACTGAGGTCGGTCTGGCCTCCCCAGTAGAGCGGCCAGCCGCCATCGGCGTTCTGATGTTCGCGGATGTAGCGCGCCAGCTTTTTCTGCAGCACCTCGTCGATCTCATCCATGTAATGCATCATCAGGATGTATTCGGAAGGGATGGTGCAGTCCGCCTCGAACTCGAAGCACCAGTGGCCGTCCAGACGCTGGCGCCCCGTCAGGGCGGAGCGCGCGCGCGCGATGGCGGCATCGAGGCGTTCGTCCATGGTCTGCGGTGCGAGCAAGGTTTTTTCGTACATGAAATTCACGCGTCCCGAGGGGATGCCGGCAGAGCAACCGCGCACCGCGCACCACGCGGCAGACCGATGCTCGCGCCCGCGAACAACTGCCGCAACAATCCATCGCGCGCCGCCGCGAAACGGCATACCGCGATCGTCGCGGCAACGCTGCGGCGCGTGATCTTGACCTGCCGCCCCTCGTGAAAATCGAGGTGGCGGTGCAGTTTGCGCAAGCTGAGCACGGCCATGCCGATCGCCCACAGACAGAAATTTCGGATTCCCGTCTCCTGGCGCGGAATCAGCAGGGTGTATTCCAGCGCCTCTTCCAGGCAGTTGCGGGCCTCCCCGATCAGCAGGTCCATCGCCGCGGCGAAACCCGGCTGGGGATGTTGCGGATCGAGACGGCTCAGATCACAACCCTGGGCGAGAAACACGTCGCGCGGCAACCAGCAGGCGCCGCGAATCCGGTCTTCCCAGACGTCCTTGAGGATGTTGGTCATCTGTAGACCCTGGCCGAACGACACCGAACGCGCCATGAGCCCATCGCGGTTGCGCGCGATCTCCGGGGAGTAGTCGCAGAACAGGCGGGTGAGCATCTCGCCCACCACCCCGGCGACGTAGTAACAGTAGCGCGCGTGCTCGGCCCGATCCGTCAGGCCGTCCAGGCTCTTGCGCTGCTGGAACTCGGCCATGCCATCGGCCATGATGCGCACGCACTCGGTCAGCGCAGCCCGCTGCGCCGGATTGAATCGGTGCATGATCGCGATCACACGGGGAATCGCACGCACCAGCGCATGCTCGTCGGCGGACGCCGTGGGCGACAGGGCGGGAATCAGTTCGTCGACCCACGGCTGCGCCGCCTCTTCGCCCGCCAGGGACCGCAGGAATCGGTCGTAGAACCGGCGCTTGTCGGCCACCGGCAAGGTGACTTCGTCTTCGATCGTGTCGATGATGCGGCAAAGGAGATATGCGTTGCCGACGACGCGACCCAGCGAGCCCGGAAGTTGCGGAATGGTGAGCGCGAACGTGCGCGAGACGCCGTCCAGCAGCGCGTCCTGCAACCGATCATCCTCCGCCGGCAGCGCCGGCGAATGGCAAGCATCATGCATGGTCAACGCGGCTCCGCGCGCTCGCTGCCCGTCGAGATCGGAATGCTCTCGATGCTCGGATGCCGCATGGCCGGTTCGGGAACCATGTCGCCGGTCGTGCGCGGTCCGCGCAACCGCACCAGCAGGGCCTTGATGGGGTGCGCGACCGCATCGTCGACGGCAGTTCCCTCGTAGCCGCAATGCGCGAGGCAATTGCTGCACGCCGGATGATTGCCGGTTCCATACCGATCCCACTCGGTCTCGTTCATCAGCGCCTGGAAGCTCTCGGCATAGCCGCCGTCGGCCATCAGGTAACAGGGGCGCTGCCAGCCGAAAATGTTGCGCGTGGGATTGCTCCAGGGCGTGCAGTGGTAATCCTGGTTGCCGGCGAGAAAGTCCAGAAACAGACTGGAATGGTTGAGTCGCCAGCGGCGCCCCTTCTCCGTACCCCGCTTGAAGATTTCGCGAAACAATCGCTTGCTCTGACGGCGCTGCAGGAATACATCCTGGCGCGGGGCACGCTCGTAACTGTATCCCGGCGACACCGTGATGCCTTCGACGTCCAGTTCGGTGCAGAAGTCGAAGAATTCCGCAACCTCCTCGGGGTTCTCACCCAGGAACAGGGTGCAATTGACGTTGACCCGGAATCCGCGCCGGCGGGCCTCGCGGATCGCGGCAACCGCCTTGTCGAACACCCCTTCGCGGCAAACGGACGCATCATGGCGCTCGCGCAGGCCGTCGAGATGGATCGAGAACGTCAGATAGGGAGACGGCTGATACTCGTCCATCTTGCTCTCGAGCAGGATGGCGTTGCTGCAGAGATAGACGAACTTCCGCCGCGCCACGATCCCGGCAACGATCGCGGGCATGTCCTTGTGGATCAGCGGCTCGCCCCCGGGAATGGAAACCACCGGCGCGTCGCATTCGTCGACCGCCGCCAGGCACTCCTCGAGGGTCAGCCGGCGGCTCAGGATTTCCTGCGGGTAATCGATCTTGCCGCAGCCCGCGCAAGCGAGGTTGCACTGGAACAGCGGCTCCAGCATCAGGACCAAGGGATAACGCCGTCGGCCTTGCAGTTTCTGGCGAAGCACATAACGGGCGATACGGTACTGCTGAATCAGCGGAATGCTCATGACGGATCAGATTTCTTGACTGCTGGCGGCGCTGCGCCGATTGTGCTGAAGAACAGCGGGCAGGGTGAAGCTCACTTGTTCCGGCTCGGCGGTCAATTCGCGCACCTCGACGTCTTCCATGCCCGCCAGCCGTTCCAGCACTTCCTGAACGAGGCGCTCCGGCGTGGATGCCCCGGCGGTGACGCCTACCCGCAACCCGGGAACGATCCACGCGGGGTCGATCTCGCTTGCGTCTTCAACCAGGTAAGCGGCCATTCCGGCCTGGGCGCCGACTTCCCGCAGTCGGTTCGAGTTGGAGCTGTTCCGGGCGCCGACCACCAGCAACAACTGGGTGTCCTGCGCCAGGATCCGGACCGCGTTCTGCCGGTTTTGGGTAGCGTAGCAGATCCCGTCGAGTTCACGCCCTCGAATGGTCGGAAATCGTGCACGCAAAGCCGCGATTGTATCGCGGGTATCGTCGACGCTCAAGGTGGTTTGCGTAACGTAGGCCAGACGATCGGAGTCGGCCACCCTCAGCCGGGCGACATCCGCCGGACCGGAAACGATGTGCACGATGCCGGGAATCCGGCCCCGCGTCCCCTCGACCTCCGGGTGGCCGGCATGGCCGACGATGATCACCTCCACCCCTTCGCCACTGTACTTCCGGGCCTGCTGGTGCACCTTGGCCACCAGCGGACAGGTCGCATCGATCACGTTCAGACGGCGGCGGCGCGCCTCGTCGACCCGCGCATCGGAAACCCCATGGGCGCTGAAAATCATCACCGCCCCTTCCGGAACGTCGGCCAGATCCTCGGTGAAGACCGCGCCACGAGCGCGCAACCCGGCCACCACATGCTGGTTGTGCACGATCTCGTGGAGTACGTATACCGGCGATCCGTACATCTCGAGTGCCCGTTCGACGATCCCGATTGCGCGCACCACGCCGGCGCAAAAGCCCCTGGGTTGGGCAAGAACGACTTCCATGTTTCCTCCAGCGCCACCCGCCGCGTCGACGTCCAGCCTCGACAGACGACGCAATTGCCGCCAACGCCCCGGAAACGATTCCCCTTCCGTGCCGCGGCAGGAAAGCGGGCGGAGTATCCCAGATTTCGCGTGAACGTTACATAAGCGCTTCGGCCGATCCCGGCCGACCGCCCGCCAACCGGAGCGCGGATGGAAAGATCCGCATCCGGAGCCGGGCCGGATCACGTGCCGGCTCACCCGCCGCGCCATCAGGGCATCGTGCCGCCGGCGGCGACGTAGGCCTGGTACGGGAAAACGATCGATCCGATGAGATTGAATACTTTCTGCAGGTCGGCCGACGGGGCATCGGAAACGTACAGCAGATCGTGATCGCGCATCGGAAAGGTTTCCGCCGCGAACAGAACCGCCGGGTCGCGCAGATCGAATTCGAAGATCGTCGGAACCTTGCCGTCGACCGGCGGAACCCCGCGCAGATCCGACGGCAACCCTTCCGGATCGGAGAACCGGAACACGAACACCGCGGAAGGGTTTCCACGACTGTCGTCGATCCCCCCTGCCCGCGCGATCGCCTGCGCGAGACTGATGCCGCTGGTTTGGAACTCGATCTCGCGATTGCCGCCGGTGGCGCCGAGAACGATGAATCGCCATGGCCGGGAGATGGCGGCGACGACATCCCCGGCACGCAGCGGAATGTTCTGGCTCGGATCCCGCAGGATGTCTTCGAAGGGCATGACCATGACCCGCCCGCCGCGGGACAGTTGGATCGAGATCTGATCGACCGGCTTGGTCACACCGCCCGCGAGCGCAACGGCGCGCAACAGGCGCACACCACCCGGATTCAGCGGCACCTCCATGCTGTGCGCCACGTTGCCGACCACGGTGACGTTCCGGGTGTTGTTGATCGTCCGCGTGACGAGGACCTGAAACGGCCGGGGTACGCCCACGAGTCGTTGCGCGATGTCGCCCTCGATCTGCTGAACGGTGCGGCCGGCGACGTGCAGCGTACCGACGAACGGCTCGACCACATCGCCCGCGTTGTCGACCATCTGGGCAGGCAGATTGACCGAAGCCGGCGATCCGCCGGGGCTGAACAAGGTCGCGGGCGACGTCTTCCAGATCGCGACCGTCAGGACATCCCCGGAGCCGACCACCGGACTAGCCGGACCCGACCCCGCCGCGAACGAGGAAAAATGAGACGGCCGCTGCCGCAACGCAATCGCATGCGCAGTCGGGTAGTCGACCTTGACGAGTTCGATGCCGTGCGACGCCACCAAGGTTCCCGGAAGCACCTTGATGTCGATCGCATTCGGCCCGGTCTCGGCAATGAAATCAGAACATCCGCCAAGCAACAGGATGGAGGCGGCCGTCGCAAGGAAAATCCGGAGCATGGTATCGGGGAGCGAAACGGATCGAAGCGCGCCCCATTCTACGCAACCACCGCGGCTCACACCGTCGGCTGCAGGGCGCACGCATGTTCCGTCGTCCCCATCTCGACCTGCAAGGTGCTGTGCACGATCGAAAAGCGCGCGTGCAGGCCTTCGGCAATCTCGTCGAGCGCGGCATCGCCGGGGTGGCCGGCGGGCATCACGAGATGCACCGTCAGCGCGTTCTCGGTCGTGCTCATCCCCCAGATGTGCAGATCATGGACCTCCGTCACACCCGGCCTGCCGCGCAAAAATGCCGACACCGCATCGCCGTCGATTCCCGCCGGCACCGCGGAAAGAAGCAATCGCACCGATTCGCGCAGCAGCCCCCAGGTGCCGGCGAGAATCAGGATCACGATCCCGAGGCTCACCACCGGATCGATCCAGTACCAGCCGGTCTTCATGATCACCAGGCCTGCGACGACCACGCCCAGCGAGAGTCCCGCGTCGCTCGCCATGTGCAGGAACGCACCCCGCACGTTGAGATCGTCCTTGCTGCCGCGCAGGAAGAACCACGCCGAAACCCCGTTGACGAAAATGCCCACGGCCGCGACCAAGGTCACGGTCAGGCCCGACACCGGCGGCGGCGCGAGCATGCGCCGGGCGGCCTCCCAGGCGATTCCGCCGCAGGTGAGCAGCAATAGCATGGCATTGGCAAGCGCCGCGAGGATGGAACTGCTACGCAATCCGTACGTGAATCGCGGACTGGGCGCACGCTTGGCCAGACTCGCCGCCGCGAGCGCCAATATCAAGCCCAGGACATCCCCAAGGTTATGCCCGGCATCGGCCATCAGCGCGGTCGAATTGGCCGCGACACCATAGGCGAACTGCACCACCACGAACGATATATTGAGGGCGATCGACACGCGAAACGCCGTCGCCTGCCGATCCGGATCGCCATGGTGGTGCGGCCCATGATGGCCGTGCGAAGAGGATCCCCCTTCCACGCCATGGCCGGAATCCGGATCCTTCGTCACGTTGCCGACCATCACTCCACCTCCGATTGGGACCCGGCACCCCGTCGGATCCCGCCGTGCGGGACGGTCGTCGACGTCCGCCGCGAGGCCACGGGGCGCCGCTCGCGCATTCCGCTGCGTCCTTACTTCATCAGCGATTGCATGAAATTGCAACCGGCAATTCTTCCCAGCACCCCGGCGACTCCATCGCCCCCTCCCGATTTTCCGCTTGATCGCAGTTACCGCGATGCTCCGCTTCTATGCGCTCGACGACCGCAGCCCATGGAACATCCTCGGTTTCGCCGGCGCCTGCGCACCGGGCTCGGTCTACGGCTTCCTGCAAGGCGCATGGCCGTTCGGCATCGCCGACGCCGTGCGGGCGCTCGTCGCCGCGCGACGGTGACGCCAAAAACACGGCGGTCGAACGACATCTGATAGGATACCCCCCTATATGTCCCATACCGTTCACGAGAAGAAAAAACTGTTGGCCCGCGTCCGCCGTATCCGCGGCCAGGTCGAAGCCGTCGAACGGGCGCTCGAGGAAGAGTCCGGCTGCGAAACGGTCATGCACCGGATTGCCGGAGTTCGAGGCGCCATCAACGGCTTGATGAGCGAAGTGCTCGAGGATCACGTGCGAACGCATCTGGTCGACGCAGAAGGCGAATCCGGCGCAGAGGGCGCGCGGGAACAACTGATCGACGTACTTCGCAGCTACATCAAGTGAGCACATCGGGCAAGGATGGAGTCATGATCGACGCAACCGCCGCAGCAACGGCACCGGGAGTCCACGGGCACGTCTTTCTTGCCGCCGACCACGAGGCCAACGAACGACGCACCTGGGCCGTGATCGCACTGTGCGGCGCGATGATGTGCGCCGAAATCGTCGGCGGCCTGCTCTTCGGCTCGATCGCGCTGGTCGCGGACGGTCTGCACATGAGCACCCATGCCGGCGCCCTGTTGCTCGCCGCGCTGGCCTACCGCTATGCCCGCAACCACGCGAACGACCCGCGATTCTCCTTCGGTACCGGCAAGATGGGGGATCTCGCGGGATTCTCGAGCGCGATCATCCTCGCGATGATCGCCCTGCTGATCGGCTATGAGTCCCTGCTCCGCCTGCTGCGGCCCGTGCTGATTCATTTTTCCGAAGCCATCCCCATCGCCGTCCTCGGTCTGGCGGTGAACGTCGGAAGCGCCTGGATTCTCAGCCGCGGGGGCCATGCCCATCATCACCACGGGCATGGTCACGACCATGACGATGACCACGATCATGGTCACGACCACCATGAGCACGATCATGATCATGGATCGGAGCACGCGAGCGTCGCCCACCGCGACAACAACCTGCGCGCCGCCATCATTCATGTCGCGGCGGATGCGGCGGTATCCATGCTCGTGATCGTCGGGCTGGTCCTGGCGCGCATGTTCGGATGGCTATGGATGGACCCGCTGGCCGGACTCATCGGCGCAGCGGTCATCGCAACCTGGTCATATGGGCTCATTCGGGATACCGGAGCGATCCTCCTCGACATGACCCCCGATCCGCACCTGGCCGAACGCCTCCGCGCGACGGTGGAATCCGAAGGCGATCGCGTGACCGATCTGCACTTGTGGCGGGTCGGCCCCGGCCACGTCGCCGCCATCCTCTGCGTGGCAACCGAAGAAACGCGCGACGCTGCGTTCTATCGCAGCATGCTCGACCATTTCCGCGTCCTGTCGCACCTGACGGTGGAAGTCGCTCCGGCGAACTCGCACGGCACGGAGTAGCGGTTCTTCGCCGGCGACACCAGCATGTGCTGCTCACCCGCGCAGTCTCCTCCACATACCCGTCCCACTTCCCGCGCCCGCGTCAACGCCTCCACAAACGGCGTCAACTTCACCGGCACCGCCGGGCGCCGGTACTTCGGCTCGGTTCCGCGCGGCATCCGAAGCCACTTCTTGATCGTATGTTCCTCGACAAGCTCGTCAGCCTCGATATCTCGCTGATGAAGTTGCTGGGTTGCTGGCGGAAGCGGTGAGATTCGAACTCACGGATGGTTGCCCATCGCCGGTTTTCAAGACCGGTGCCTTAAACCCCTCGGCCACGCTTCCCTGCCACGACCGCCGCCGCGGTCCTTCACGGCGGTGCCCGCAGACGAACGAACTAGCCGACCGCGCCGCCCGCTTGCCGGGTGCGGCGCAGATCCTGCAGCAACTTGCCAAAACGCCGTTGAATCGACGCTTCGATGCCTGCCGCGTCGAGGCCCGCTTCGGCCAGCAACTTCGCGGAGTCGCCGTGATCGATGAATTCGTCCGGCAGACCCAGGCGCAATAGCGGAACCACCCGCCCGGCGGCGTCGAGTTCTTCGGCGCATGCGCTTCCGGCACCGCCCTGGATGACGTTTTCCTCGATGGTGACCAGCGCATCATGGGTTTCGGCGAGACGCAGCAGCAAATCCCGGTCGAGCGGCTTCACGAACCGCATATCCGCGACGCTGGCATCGATGGCTTCGGCCGCGCGCAATGCGGGATGGAGCAGAGTCCCGAACGCAAGGATCGCGATGCGACCGCCCGTGGGCGCGGTCGATTCGCGTACCAGAACGCCCTTGCCGATCTCGACGGGTTCGAGCCCGGGTTCGAGCGCTGCACCGATGCCGCCGCCGCGCGGATAGCGCACCGCGGCCGGCCCTTCGTGACGGAATGCCGCCGTGAGCATGCGACGGCAGAGGTTCTCGTCACTCGGCGTCATTACCACCATGTTCGGAATGCAGCGCAGAAACGACAGATCGAACGCGCCGTGGTGGGTCGCCCCGTCGGCCCCGACCAGGCCGCCGCGGTCGATCGCGAACACCACCGGCAGGTTCTGCAGCGCGACGTCGTGAATCAACTGATCGTAGGCGCGCTGCAGGAAGGTCGAGTAGATCGCGACGACCGGATGCATCCCTTCGCAGGCCAACCCGGCGGCAAACGTCACGGCGTGCTGCTCCGCGATGCCGACGTCGAAATAGCGATTGGGGAACTCGCGCTCGAAGCGGACCATGCCGGAGCCCTCGCGCATCGCCGGAGTGATCCCGATGAGCCGTGGGTCGGCGTGGGCCATGTCGCACAACCAGTCGCCGAACACCTGGGTATAGGTGGGCTTGGCCGGCGCCGCGGACTTGCCGACGATTCCGACCGCCGGGTCGAACTTCCCCGGCCCGTGATAGAGGATCGGATCGGCCTCGGCATGCGAATAGCCTTGCCCCTTGCGCGTCACCACATGCAGGAACTGCGGTCCGGTCGTGCCGCACAGGTTCTGCAGGGTCGGGACCAGCGCCTCGAGATCGTGGCCATCGATCGGGCCGATGTAATTGAAGCCGAATTCTTCGAAAAGAGTGCCCGGGGCGACCATGCCCTTGGCATGTTCCTCGAACTTGCGTGCCAGTTCGAGGACCGGCGGCAGATGTTTGAGCACCTGTTTTCCGGCGCTGCGCGCGGCGCGATAGAAATTGCCGCTGAGAATGCGCGCGAGGTGCCGATTGAGCGCACCGACCGCCGGTGAAATCGACATGTCGTTGTCGTTGAGGATCACGAGCAAGCGCACATTCTCGGTTACGCCGGCGTTGTTGAGCGCCTCGAACGCCATGCCGCCCGACATCGCTCCATCACCGATGACGGCGATGCTGTGCCGCGCCTCGCCGCGGTTGCGCGCGCCCACCGCCATACCCAGCGCGGCCGAGATCGACGTCGAGGAATGCCCGACGCCGAAGGCGTCATAGGGCGATTCCGCCCGCCGCGGAAATCCGGAAATCCCCCCGCTCTGGCGCAAGGTCGGCATCGCATCCCGACGTCCGGTGAGAATCTTGTGTGCGTACGTCTGATGCCCCACGTCCCAGACGATGCGATCTTCGGGGGTGTTGAAGACGTAATGCAGCGCGATGGTGAGCTCGACCGTCCCCAGATTCGAACTCAGATGTCCACCGGTACTCGCGACCGAGTGGATCAGGTACTCGCGCAGTTCGTCCGCGAGCACGCGCAACTGGAAACGGTCCAGCCGGCGCAGGTCGGCAGGAGATTCGATCGCCGCCAGCAGTCCCCCCGTGCTCGACGACCGGGTTGCCACGGAAGACAGGTTTTGGATCGGCGCCATGATCGGAATGATGGGAGTGGTATTCATCGGCGCCGCGAGACGATGAGATCGGCGAGTTGTCGCAGCCGCAGCGCGCGATCCGCCGGCAGGCCGGCTTCGGTTTCCAGGGCGGCCAGGGCGCGATTCGCCGATTCGCACAGATCGGCCGCGCGTTGGCGCGCCGCGTCGAGTCCGAGCACGCTCACATACGTGGGCTTGTTCTGCGCAGCATCCTTGCCCGCGGTCTTTCCCAGCTCCTCCGAACTCGACTCCACATCGAGAATGTCGTCGACGATCTGGAACGCCAGGCCGATCGCCTCGGCGTAGCGATCGAGCAGAACCAGAACCGTCTCGCCGGCACCGCCCGCGCGGGCTCCCATGACGATCGCCGCGCGAACCAGCGCGCCGGTCTTCATGTCGTGCATCCGCTCGAGCCCCGCGCCGTCGAGCGGGAAATCGGCCTGCCCTCGCATCGCGTCGAGATCGATGGCCTGGCCGCCGCACATGCCATCGGTTCCGGCCGCCAGGGCGAGATCGCGGATCAGGTCCGCACGCACCGCCGGCGGAATCGGGGCCTCGGCCAGTACGCGGAACGCCTCGGCCTGCAGGGCATCGCCGACGAGCATCGCCGTCGCCTCATCGAATGCCACGTGGACGGTCGGTTTTCCGCGCCGCAGGACATCGTCGTCCATGCACGGCAGATCATCGTGTACCAGCGAATAGACGTGCACGTACTCCAGCGCCAGCGCAACGCAGTCCAACGCCGCCGGATCGGCATCGGCCACGACGCCGGCCGCATACGCCAACAATGGCCGGATGCGCTTTCCCCCGCCCAGCACCGCATAGCGCATCGCTTCATGCAAGCGCCGCGGCGTCCGATCCACGGCCGGCAGGCGATCCGAGGCCAAGGCCTCGAATCGGTCCTGACAGGCACGCACCCAAGATTGAAATTCCGGCATCACGTTTCACCACCCCGCAGCTCGTCCGGCTCGAGGGCCCGCAGCGCCTCGCCGTCCAGTTTGCGAATCTCCAACTCGGCCGCGTTCAACCGGCCCTGACATACCTTCGCCAAATCCGTGCCGCGGCGATATGCCGCGATGGATTCGTCGAGCCCCAATTCTCCGGACTCCATTTTCCGCACCAGCGCATCGAGCTCGTCGAGCGCCTGCTCGAAGCTCAATTCGTCCGGCGGTTTCGGGGATGCGGATTTTTTCATGCTGCGGCGACCGAAACCGCCATTTTACGATGCCGAGCGGGATTTCGATCAGGCCCAGGGCGGAGAATGCGCGCGCCCGCCCTCAATTGGTATCCAGGCTGGCTGCGGCGACCGCGATCACGACACCCAGAAGCACCAGCCCGACATCCGGCAGGGTACGCCGTAAGGATGATCGGCGCATCAACTCCGGCAGCAGGTCGGAGAGCGCGATGTACACGAAGCTTGCCGCCGCCAGCACCAACGCATAGGGCATGAGCGCCTGCAGTCGATCCAGGACGAAGAACCCGATCGCGCCGCCGAGCACTGCCGCCGACCCCGAAAGCAGCATGAACCCGAACGCCCGCCGCCGGGAAAACCCGGCGTTCAGCAGGATCATGAAGTCCCCGATCTCATGCGGAATCTCATGCGCCATCACCGCCATGGCCGTCAGCAGGCCGGCGTGAACGTCCACCAGGAACGCGGCTGCGATCACGACGCCGTCGCCGAAATTGTGAAACGCGTCACCAACGAGCACGGGATAGGCGCCCCGCCCCGCCTCCTTGGCATCGTGGCCATGCTCATGGTGGTGGGCGTCGCCCTCGTGGTGGTGGGTGTGGTGGATCAAGGTCGACTTTTCCAGGACGAACAGTGCCAGGATTCCCAGCAACAGGGTCCAGCCCAGACGCGCCGGGGGGATGCCGCGCCCCATCGCCTCGGGCAGCAGATGGGTCAGACCGGTCGCCAGCAGCAGGCCGATCGACATGTGCACCAAGCGGTCGACCAAGCCCGCGAGGTATCGGAAACCCAGGATCGCCGCCAGCGAGAGCGACACCGCCGTCGATGCCATGTTGGCACCGAGAATCAACAGGAAGGTGCCCATCAGTGCGCCTCGTCCCAATTGCTGCCGATACCCACCTCGACCTCCAGCGGCACCTGCCAACGCACGACGCCGGTCATCAAGCCGGGAACCGCGGCACGCACCCGCGTCTCTTCGCCCTCGGGCACCTCGAACACCAGTTCGTCATGCACCTGCATCACGAGGCGCGTCGCCAGACCTTCGCGTGTCAGCCAGTCGTCGACCGCGATCATCGCCAGCTTGATGAGATCGGCCGCCGTCCCCTGCATCGGCGCATTGATCGCGGCGCGCTCGGCCGCCTGCCGGCGCGGCCCGCTCGGTCCATGGATCTCGGGCAGCCAGAGCCGGCGACCGAACGCGGTCTGCACATAGCCCTGCCGGCGCGCCGTCTCGCGCGTCGCTTCCATGTATTGCGCGACTCCCGGATAGCGCTGGAAATACCGGTCGATATAGTGCTGCGCCGCATCCTTGGCGATTCCCAGATTGGACGCGAGGCCGAATGCGCTCATCCCGTACATCAGTCCGAAATTGATCACCTTGGCCACCCGCCGCTGATCGTCGCCGACCTCATCCGGCGCGACGCCGAACACCTCGGAGGCGGTGCGGCGATGCACGTCCTCGCCGCGCTCGAACGCGCCCACCAGTCCCGGATCTCCGCAGATGTGGGCCATGATGCGCAACTCGATCTGCGAGTAATCGGCCGACAGGATCCTGGCTCCCGGCGGCGCGACGAACGCGGCCCGGATGCGCCGCCCGTCGGCGGTCCGTACGGGAATGTTCTGCAGGTTCGGATCGGAAGACGACAACCGGCCCGTGACCGCGATCGCCTGCCCGTACGTCGTATGCACGCGCCCCGTCCGCGGATGAATCATCCCCGGCAGCTTGTCGCAATAGGTGGAACGCAATTTCGACAGCCCCCGATGCGTCAGCAGCAGCTTGGGCAACGGATAGTCCTGCGCCAGTTTCTCCAGCACTTCCTCGTCGGTACTGGGAGCGCCGCTCGCCGTCTTTTTCACCACCGGCAGTCCCAGGCGGTCGAAGAGCACCTCGCCGACCTGCTTCGTCGATGCCAGGTTGAACGTCCCGCCGGCCAGCGCGAACGCCTCGGTCTCGAGGGCGGCGATGCGCATGCCGATCTCGCGGCTCTGCTCCTGCAGGCGCAGCGGGTCGATCAGCACGCCCGTCCGCTCCATCCGGAACAGGACGCGCGACACGGGAATTTCGATCGTTTCATAGATCCGCCGCAGATCCGCGTCCGCCGCGATCTGCGGCCAGAGCACCTGGTGCAACGCGAGCGTGACATCCGCGTCCTCGGCGGCGTACTCCGTCGCCCGGTCGATCGGCACCTGGTCGAATCCGATCTGTTTGGCCCCTTTGCCGCAGACCTCCTCGTAGGAAATGGTCTTGCGATGGAGATGGCGCGCGGCCAGGGAATCCATGTCGTGGGAGCGGTGCGCTTCCAGCACATACGACTGCAGCAGGGTGTCGTGGCGAACGCCCGCCATCGCCAGCCCGGCATTCGCGAACACATGGGCGTCGTACTTGGCATGCTGGCCCAGCTTGGCGTGGTCCGCGCTTTCCAGCCAGCGACGCAGCCGCGCCAGCACCAGGTCGCGGTCGAGTTGCCGCGGCGCATCCGACGCCATGCCGCGATGGCCGAGGGGGATGTAACAGGCCTCGCCTGCACGCACCGCAAGCGAGATCCCGACGAGTTCGGCGCGCATCGGATCGAGCGAGGTCGTCTCCGTATCGATACTGGTCAGCTCCGCCCGCTCGATGGCGTGGATCCAACGCGCAAGCTGCTCTTCGGTGCAGACGCATTCGTAGGTCCGATCGCCCGCCGCGGGCGTAGCAGACGCGCCGTCCGGATCCGGCGAACCCGGCGCTGGCGGATCGTCGGCGCCGCCCGGCGTCAGTTCGCGCAGCCAGCTGCGAAACTCGTAGCGTTCATAGATCCGGCGCAGGGCTTCCTGGTCGGGAGCGCGCAGGGCCAGCATTTCTAGGTTCGGAACCGCCTCCCCGAGATCGACATCCGTGCGCACGGTGACCAAGGCCCGCGCGGTGGGAAGCCAATCGAGCGCCTTGCGCAGATTGGTCCCGACGGTCCCCCCGATGGCGTCGGCGTGGGCGATCACGCCGTCGAGCGAGCCGTACTGCTGCAACCATTTGACGGCCGTCTTGGGGCCGACCTTTTCGACCCCCGGGACATTGTCGACCGGATCGCCGACCAGCGCCAGATAATCGACGATGCGCTCCGGCGGCACGCCGAAGCGTTCGATCACCCCCGCGCGGTCGGTGCGCCGCGGCGGGCCGCCTTCGCGGCGCATGGTATCGATGAGGCCGATCGAATCGTCGACGAGTTGCGCCAGATCCTTGTCGCCGGTGGCGATCACCGTACGCAGCCCGAATTCCGCCGCCCGCCGCGCCAGCGTCCCGATCACGTCGTCGGCCTCCACACCTTCCACCTGCAACACCGTCCAGCCGAGCGCGGCCGCGGCATCGCGAATGATCGGGACCTGCGTCGCCAAGTCCTCGGGCATCGGCGGCCGGTGCGCCTTGTAATCCGGGAATACGGCATCGCGAAACGTCGGGCCCTTGGCGTCGAAGACGCAGGCGAAATAGTCGCCGGGCACGATCCCGCGCACGTTGCGCAGCATGCTCAGGAACCCCCGCAACGCACCAGTCGGTTCGCCCCGGGCGGTACGCAGGTCGGGCAAGGCGTGGTAGGCACGGTACAGGTACCCCGAGCCGTCCACCAACAGCAGGGTCTTCACAAGTGGCAATCTTTCCGTCGGAATCCCGCCAAGGATATCCTGTCGCCCGCCGTCACTGCATCTATAATCCTCGATTTTCATCCGGCGATGGCCGTCTTCACCGACCTCTCGCGCGAGGATCTCCTCGCCCTGCTCGACCGCTACGCGCTCGGCGCGCTGCAGCGCTTTCAGGGCATCGCCAGCGGCATCGAGAATTCGAACTTCTTTCTCACCACGGACGCGGGCGGATACGTGCTGACGGTCTTCGAGCGCCTGCGGGAGGAAGACCTGCCGTTCTATCTCGGCCTGATGCGGCATCTCGCGCGCCACGGCCTGCCGGTGCCGGAACCGGTTGCCACCCGGGATGGGAGATTGTTCACGCGCACCCACGGAAAACCGGTGGCCATCGTCGCCCGCCTTCCGGGCAAGACGATCGAAACGCCGGACACGACGCACTGCGCCCGCGTGGGAGAGACCCTCGCCCGTATGCACCTCGCGGCGCGGGACTACCCCCAGACCCATTCCGACCCGCGCGGACTGGCATGGTGGCGGCAGACCGCGCCGTCCCTGGCGGCGCACATGCCATCGACGCAATTCCGGCGCCTAACCGAGGAGATCCGATTCCAGGAGCGCATCGCTGCGGAGCCGGAGTATGCCCACCTGCCGTCGGGACCGATTCACGCCGACCTGTTTCGCGACAACGTGCTGTTCGACGACGACCGGATCGGCGGCGTGATCGATTTCTACTTCGCCGGCAACGGGCCCTGGTTATACGATCTGGCCGTCACGATGAACGACTGGTGCGTCGACCTACAGGACGGACGGCTGGCCTCGGACCGGGCCGCGGCGCTGCTCGCCGCGTACCACCGGGTGCGCCCGCTGGAATCCGCGGAACGCCCGTTCTGGCAACCGATGCTGCGCGCCGCGGCGCTGCGCTTCTGGATTTCTCGCCTGTATGACCTGCACCTGCCGCGTCCGGCCGCGGTCCTGGCACCGCACGACCCGGCGCGATTCGAGCGCACCCTCCATGCCCGCGCCGATGCGGCGCCGGAGACCCTGCCGTGGGTCTGACGCCGACCATCCACACGCGCAAGGCGGCCGACGGTATCCGATGGATCCGCAGCGGTCTGCGGCTTTTCGGCCGCCACCCGCTGTCGATCCTGACCTTCGTCCTGATGGGAATGATCATCATCTGGACGATCAGCCTGCTACCGATCGTGGGGCAGGCATTCGCCCTCATCCTGATGCCGGCGGCATGGATCGGCATGCTCGGCGTCTGCCGCGATGTCGACCGCGGCAAGACGCCGGGGCCGCATTGCTATACGGATCCGCTGCGCGAACCGTTCACGCGCCTGCATCTGATCAAAATCGGCGTGGTGTCGGCGATCGCAGCGGGTCTGCTCACCACCGGGTTTGCGATGCTCCCGTCCGGAACCGGAAAAGATGCCGCCGCACACCTGACGCATGCGCAGACGGCGTGGGTGCTGGGCAGCCTGGTGATCTGGGTGCCGCTGCAGATGGCGATCTGGTTCGCGCCCCCGCTCGTCGCTTGGCACGGCATGAGCGCGGGCAAGGCGATGTTCTTCAGTTTCTTCGCCTGCTGGCGCAACCGCCGGCCGATGATCGTCTATTTCCTGTCGCTGATCGCGCTCGCCACCCTGCTCGTCTTGGCGCTGGGCGCGATGGTCGACGCTTTCAGTGTGGGAGAGACGACGGTCGGCATGGTGCTGGCTCCGCTCTCGCTGGTGGTCGGCGCCGCGACCCAGACCTGCGCCTACGCGATGTACCGCGACATCGTGGAGTGATTCACACCGCGATTTCCGCGCTTGACGAAACCCCCGTCCTTGCGCGGGCGATATTCGCGATCACTCCCGGACTCGAGGAACACGAATCGATCCCCGAGATCTTCAGGCCGGCTGCAACTTGGCGACCGAGAGTAGCAACTCCTTCACTCCGACCGAGCGAAAGTTGATCTGGGCGCGCGCATCGGTGCCGTTTCCCTGCAACCGGACCACGATGCCCTCGCCGAACTTGGCGTGGCGCACGCCCTGACCAACGCGCAGACCATGGGACTCGGCTGCCGTCGCGGCCCCGCCCGCCGGCATCGGCGGCCGCAACGACATCCCGTTTGCGCCCCCTGCCGACGTGTCTCCGGTCGCGTGGGAGAAGGAGCTACCGCGGCCGCCGCCGGAGTTTCCCCCGCCACGCACGGCGACGGCCGGACGGGCATGGGACGTTTCCCGGCCCCATGACGGCGCCCGATCCGGCATCCCCGCGCCGAAAAACGTCCCGCGCTTCGGCGTGCGAACCTGCAATAACGCCTCCGGCAACTCCTCGACGAAGCGCGAGCGCACGCCGTAGCGGGTCTGGCCGTGCAGCATGCGGCTCTGGGCATAGCTCAGGCTGAGCCGCTTGCGCGCCCGGGTGACCGCCACGTACATCAGTCGCCGCTCCTCCTCCAGGCCATCGGTCTCGCTCAGGCTATTTTCGTGCGGAAACAACCCCTCCTCGAGCCCGGTGAGGAACACGGAATCGAACTCCAGCCCCTTGGCGGCATGGACGGTCATGAGCTGCAGGGCGTCCTGTCCCGCACTCGCCTGATTGTCGCCGGCCTCGAGCGACGCATGCGCGAGAAAGGCGATCAGCGCCGTCCGCGGATCCGCGTCGTCCGCGCGGGAATCCGACCCGGACGGCGCGGCGGCGAGTCCGATGTCGCGGGCGGCGTCGCGCGCCTGTTCGACCGAGAACCCGGTCGCGGCGTTGATCAGTTCCGCCAGGTTCTCCAGTCGGTCCGCACCGTCGCGCTCATTGCGGTAATGCTCGCTGAGGCCGCTGCGTTGCAGCGCCTCGGCCACCAGTTCCGCCAGAGACAGACGACCGGCGGCTTCCCGCAGGGCGCCGACGATCTCGGCGAACTGACCGAAATTGACCGCCGCCCGGCCACCCATGGCCCCGATGGCGGCGAACAGGCTGGTTCCCGCCTGACGCGCCGCGTCCTGCAATGCCTCGATGCTGCGCACCCCGATGCCGCGCGGCGGGAAGTTCACCACTCGCGCAAACGAAATGTCGTCGTCGGGATTGGCCGCCAGCCTCAGGTAGGCCAGGGCGTGCTTGACTTCGGCGCGCTCGAAGAAGCGCATGCCGCCGTATACCCGGTAGGCCATGCCCGCGTTGAAGAGCGCGTGCTCGATCACGCGCGACTGGGCATTGGATCGGTACAGGATCGCGACGTCCTGCAGCCGGGCGCCGCGCCCCTGTAGATCGCGCACCTCGTCGACGATCCACGCCGCCTCTTGGCCGTCGGAGCCGGCCTCGAAGAAATGGATTTTTTCTCCCGCCCCCGCGTCCGTCCACAGCTTCTTGCCCAAACGCCGGGCGTTGTTGCCGATGAGATGGTTGGCGGCGTCGAGAATGTTGCCGTGCGAGCGGTAGTTCTGCTCGAGCTTGATGAGATGCCGGACCGCATATTCGCGCTGAAAATCCGACATGTTGCCGACGTTGGCACCGCGGAAGCGATAGATCGACTGATCATCGTCGCCGACCGCGAAGATCGGCACGGCTGCGGATCCCGCCGAACCTGCGAGGAGCTTGAGCCAACGGTACTGCAGCGTGTTGGTGTCCTGAAACTCGTCGACCAGGATGTGGCGAAAACGGTTCCGGTAATGTTCCCGGATCGCTTCATGCCGCGTCAGCAGTTCCACGCTCCGCAGCAACAACTCCGCGAAATCGACGCAGCCTTCGCGCTGGCACTGCGCGTCGTAGGCGGCATAGAGTTCGACCCAGCGGCGATCCGTTCCCGCGCTGCCGAGGTCCGATGCGCGCCGACCCGACTCCTTGGCCGCGTTGATGAAGTACTGGAGATCCCGCGGCGGGCAGCGCTCCTCATCGACGTTCGCCGCCTTGATCAGCCGCTTGACCGCCGACAACTGATCCTGCGTATCGAGGATCTGGAAGGTCTCGGGCAGGTTCGCATCGCGATGATGGGCGCGCAACAGCCGGTTGCAGAGGCCATGGAACGTCCCGATCCACATCCCCCGGGGATGGACCGGCAGCATCGCCTCGAGGCGGGTCTGCATCTCGCGCGCAGCCTTGTTGGTAAAGGTGACGGCGAGGATGCCCGCCGGCGTCGTGCGTCCCGCCTGGATCAGCCAGGCGATGCGGGTCGTGAGGACTCGGGTCTTGCCGCTGCCTGCGCCGGCGAGGATCAGCGCCGGTTCGTCGGGCAGGGTGACGGCGGCGTGCTGCTGGGGGTTGAGATCGTCGACGAGATTCATCGCCGGATTTTAGACGAGCGCGCCGCTCCGGTGCCGGATTCTCCCCGGATGGCGGCATCCGTCATCCACCCCCCTATAATTCCGCAATGCAAGAAAAGTACACTCCCCAAGACGTCGAAGCCCAGGCTCAGGCGCACTGGCGCACCATCGACGCCCACACCGCCACCGAAAGCGATCCGCGCTTCCCGAAGGGCAAGTTCTACGCCTGCTCGATGCTGCCGTACCCCAGCGGCAAGCTGCATATGGGCCACGTGCGCAACTACACCATCAATGACGTAATGGTGCGCCACCTGCGGATGCGCGGGTACAACGTGCTCATGCCGATGGGCTGGGACGCATTCGGTCTGCCGGCGGAAAACGCGGCGATCGACAAGAAAATCGCGCCCGCGGCATGGACCTACCAGAACATCGCCGAGATGAAGGCGCAGATGGAGCCGCTGGGCTTCGCCTTCGACTGGTCGCGCGAATTGGCGACCTGCCGGCCCGAGTATTACCGCTGGAACCAGTGGCTGTTCCTGCGCATGCTGGAACAGGGCATTGCGTATCGCAAGACCCAGGTGGTGAACTGGGACCCGGTCGACAAGACCGTCCTGGCCAACGAGCAGGTCATCGAGGGCCGCGGCTGGCGCTCGGGCGCGCTGGTCGAGAAACGCGAGATCCCCGGCTACTACCTGGCGATCACGCGGTATGCCGACGAACTGCTGGAAGGCCTCTCCGCGCTCGAGGGGTGGCCTCATCAGGTGCGGGCGATGCAGGAGAACTGGATCGGCCGCAGCACCGGGGTCAATTTCGGGTTTCCATACCACCTCGACGGGCAGGATGCGCTGCTGCGGGTGTACACGACGCGCGCCGACACCATCATGGGCGTCAGTTTCGTCGCGATCGCCGCGGAACATCCGCTTGCCCAGCGCCTGGCGCGCGACAACCCGGCGCTGGCGGAATTCATCGAAGCATGCCGGCAAGGGGGGGTCGCGGAAGCGGACCTGGCAACCTTGGAAAAACGCGGCATGGCGACGGGATTTTCGGTCCGTCACCCGCTCTCGGGCGAATCGATCCCGGTCTGGATCGGTAACTATGTACTCATGGGCTACGGCGAGGGTGCCGTCATGGGCGTGCCGGCCCATGACGAACGCGACTTCGCCTTCGCCCACCGATACGGCTTGCCGATCCGGCAGGTCATCGACGTCGCCGGGAAGCCCTTTTCCGCCGACGCCTGGGAGGCATGGTACGCGGACAAGGAAACGGGCGTCTGCATCCGCTCCGGCCGCTATGACGGCCTCGGCCACGCAGCCGCGGTGGAGGCCGTCGCCCGCGACCTGGAAACCCGGGGACTGGGGCGCACCCAGACGCAATACCGTCTGCGCGACTGGGGCATCTCGCGCCAGCGCTACTGGGGCACGCCGATTCCGATCATCCATTGCGGATCCTGCGGTCCCGTGCCGGTCCCGGATGCCGACCTGCCGGTGACGCTACCCGAAGACCTGATTCCCGACGGCAGCGGCAACCCGCTCGACCGCTGCGAGGAGTTCCTGCGCTGCGCCTGCCCGCGCTGCGGCGAGCCGGCGCGGCGCGAGACCGACACCATGGACACCTTCGTGGATTCGTCCTGGTATTTCCTGCGCTACTGCTCCCCGGGCGCGGAGAACGGCATGGTCGACGAGCGCGCGCGCTACTGGATGCCGATGGACCAGTACATCGGCGGCATCGAGCACGCGGTGCTGCACCTGCTGTATGCGCGGTTCTGGACGAAGGTCATGCGCGACCTCGGAATCGTCGATTTCGACGAACCGTTCCGTCGGCTCTTCACCCAGGGGATGCTCCTCAACGACTGTTTCTACCGCGAAGAAGATGGCGGTCGCAAGCGCTGGTTCTACCCCTCGGAAGTGGATCTGCGCTACGACGAACGCGGACGCGCGATCGGCGCGACATCCCGCGCCGATGGGCTGCCCGTGACGCTGGGCGGCATCGAGAAGATGTCGAAGAGCAAGAACAACGTGGTCGAGCCACGCGACATCATCGCCCGCTTCGGCGCCGACACGGCGCGCGCCTTCGTCATGTTCGCGGGCCCGCCGGACCAGAGCGCCGCCTGGTCGGATGCGGGCGCGGAAGGAACGCACCGGTTCCTGCGGCGGCTGTGGTCGTTCGCCCATGGTTGGCGGAAGACGTCGGTCGCCGCCGCAAACGGGAATGTCGGCGACGCCGCGATCCGATTCGAGGTCCACTCCCTGCTCCGGCAGGTCGACTATGACTACGAGCGCCTGCAGTACAACACCGTGGTGTCGGGCGCGATGAAACTGCTCAACCTGCTGGAAACGCGGGGGCGCGATGCGGCCGACACCGGGATCGCCGCGGCCGTCGACGAAGGGCTGCACATCCTGCTGCGAGTGCTCTACCCGGTCGCACCGCACATCACCCAGGAGATCTGGAACGCGATGGGGTTGCCGGCGCGGTTCGGCGAACTCGTCTACGCCCCCTGGCCCGAACCCGATCCGACCGCCCTGCGGCGCAGCGAGATCGAACTCGTCGTGCAGGTGAACGGCAAGTTGCGCGGCGCGGTGCGCGTACCGGCGGACGCGAGCCGGGAGGCCATCGAGACGGCGACCTTGACCGATGCGAGCCTTGCGAAGTACATCACGGGCACGCCGAAAAAGATCGTGGTGGTGCCTGGGAAGCTGGTCAATGTGGTCGTATAGCCGGCGGATTGCCGCGATCGCGACGGCGGCGCTGCTGGCGCTGTCCGGTTGCGGTTTTCATCTTCGCGGCACCCGCCACCTGGCATTCTCGACGATCGCGCTCAAGATTCCGGCCAACACCCCCTTCGGGACGGAACTCGCACGCAGCATCCGC
Organism: Pseudomonadota bacterium; assembly: GCA_021825945.1. Classification (GTDB taxonomy): domain Bacteria; phylum Pseudomonadota; class Gammaproteobacteria; order Burkholderiales; family Burkholderiaceae_F; genus GJ-E10. The sequence continues at coordinate 426,098 of JAKAFN010000001.1, read as the reverse complement.
GTCGGCACCAACACCCGTGTCGTACCCGCCGGGCCGAAGGCCGAAGCCCTATTCGATCTCCTCGGCGACACCAAGGACAAGGAAGTACTGACGATGGATGCGCAGGGCAACGCCATCCAGTACACGCTCAGCGACACGCTGCGCTTCCGCCTCGTCGATCCCAAGGGGCACGAACTGATCGAGCCGACGACCATTCGGGTTCAGCGCGTCATGTCTTCCAGCGACACGCAAACGATCTCGAAGGAAACGGAAGACGCCCTGCTGTACCGCGACATGCAGTCCGACCTCGTCCAGCAGGTCCTCGACCGGATCGCAGCGGTCAAGCCGAATGCAAATCCGCATTGAGCAACTGGCGACCCACCTGCAGCGCGGGCCGCTGGCGCGTCTCTATACGGTCAGCAGCGATGAGGCCCTGCTGGCGCTCGAAGCGCAGGACGCGATCCGCGCGGCGGCCCGACGCAACGGCTTCGCCGAACGGGAAGTCCTGCATGCCGACAGCCGCTTCGATTGGTCCCAGCTCACCCGGGCCGCGTCCGGTCTGTCGCTGTTCGCGCCCCGACGGATGCTGGAGATCCGCCTGCCGGGCGGCAAACCCGGCAAAGCCGGAGCACAGGCCTTGCGCGACCACGCCCACGGCAAAGGCGACGATCTCCTGAGCATCGTAAGCCTGCCGCGACTCGACCGAACGACCCGCACCAGCGAATGGGCGGAAACCCTGCAGGCCGAGGGGGTCTGGATCGAGATTCCCCGGGTGGAGCGCGCGCAACTGCCGGAATGGATCGCCGGACGCCTGGCGCGCCAGCATCAGCGCGCGGATTCCCAAACGCTGGAATGGATGGCCGACCGCGTCGAAGGCAACCTCCTCGCCGCGCACCAGGAGATCGGCAAGCTCGGCATGCTCTACGAGCCCGGACCGCTATCCTTCGAACAAGTGCGGGCAGCCGTGTTCGACGTCGCACGATTCGATCCATCCGCACTGCCGGCGACGATGCTGGGTGGCGATCCGGTACGCATCCGCCGGTTGCTGGCGGGCCTGGAGGCGGAGGGCGAGCCGCTGCCGCTGCTGCTGTGGATCGTCTCGGAGGAGCTGCGCAACCTACTGCGGCGCAAGCAGCAGACGGACCCACGGCATGGCCATGGCGCCGCACGGTCGGCGGGCCGGTCGTGGGGGCCGCGCTCGGGGGCGCCGGCAGCGATGGTCGAGCGGGTTCTGCCCCGCCTCGGCGAATCCACCCTGGCGGAATTGCTGGCGCGCTGCGCGGAAGTGGATCGCATCGTCAAAGGCTTGCGCGTCGCCGGTCGCGGCGACGATCCCTGGTTAGAATTGACCGATATCGCGCTGGCGCTGCACGCCGCCGCCCATCGGGCTTGCGCAGCACCCATCGGGCCTTGACCCGTGGGGCTTGACCCCGTCGGCCGACCACGCAGGCTGACCATCCGATCCATGTTCATCCCGACCCAACCGACACGCCGCCGATTCCGATGACCGATCCCGCCGCCAGCACCGTTCCCGCCGATCTGGGCGCCCACGTCCGCGACCTCTGCAAAGCCGCTCGGGAAGCCAGCGCCGCGCTCGCCCGCGCACCGACCGCCGTCAAGGATCGCTGTCTGCGCGCGCTTGCCGCGGCGATCCGCCAGCGGAGTGCGGAACTGCTCGACGCCAACGCCCGGGATGTCGAGCGCGCGCGCCGGGAAGGACTGGATCGCGCGGCGCTGGATCGGCTGATGCTCACCCCGAAAACGATCGAATCCATGGCCACCGGGGTCGAGCAGGTCGCCCAACTGGCGGATCCGATCGGCGCCATCGACGGCGTGCGTTCCATGCCTTCGGGAATTCGCGTCGGCCGGATGCGCGTTCCGCTGGGCGTGATCGGCATCATCTACGAGAGCCGTCCCAACGTGACGGTGGATGCGGCCGCGCTCTGCATCAAGAGCGGCAACGCAACGGTGCTGCGCGGCGGCTCCGAAGCCATCGAATCCAATCGCGCACTGGCCCACCTCGTCGCCGACGCGCTCGAGCAAGCCCAACTGCCGCGGGCGGCGGTCCAGATGATCGACACCACCGACCGCGCGGCGGTGGGACACCTCATCACCCTGCCCGAATACATCGACGTCATCGTTCCGCGCGGAGGCCGCAGCCTGATCGAACGACTGATGCGGGAAAGCCGGGTTCCAATGATCAAACACCTCGACGGCGTCTGTCACGTCTACATCGACGATTCGGCCGACCTCGATCAGGCCGTGCGGATCGCGGACAACGCCAAGACACAGCGCTACGGCACCTGCAATACGATGGAAACCCTGCTGGTCGCCGCGGGCATCGCACCCACCGTGCTGCCGCGCCTTGGCAGCGTCTACGCCGCCAAGCAGGTCGAACTGCGCTGCTGTCCGCAGGCGCTCGCCATCCTGTCGATTGCCGGAATCGGCCCGCTGGTCGCGGCGACCGAAGACGACTGGCGTGCCGAATACCTGGCGCCGATCCTGTCGATCCGCGTAGTCGCAGGGCTCGACGAGGCGATTGCCCACATCAACACCTACGGCAGCAGGCATACCGACGCCATCGTGACGACCGACCATCCGCGCGCCATGCGCTTTCTCCGCGAAGTCGACTCGGCCTCGGTGATGATCAATGCGTCGACGCGCTTCGCCGACGGATTCGAGTATGGATTGGGAGCGGAGATCGGCATCAGCAACGACAAGCTCCATGCGCGCGGACCGGTCGGACTGGAAGGGCTCACGTCGCAGAAATTCGTGGTGTTCGGAAACGGCGAGGTGCGCATCTGATGCTCTGGGTCAAGACGTTTCACGTGTTCTTCGTCATCGGTTGGTTCGCGGAACTCTTCTACCTGCCGCGCATCCTCGTCAATCTCGCGCAGGTGCCCGATCCGGGGGCGGAACGCGACCGCCTCCTGCTGATGGCGCGCAAGTTGCGACGCTTCGGTCACATGCTGAGCGGGGTCGCCGTCGCCCTCGGCCTCTGGCTCTGGCTCGGATTCCACATCGGCGATACCCAGCACTGGATCCATGCCAAGCTCCTGCTCGTCGTCGGGCTGTTCGTGTTCGAAGCCGCCTGCGGCCGTCAACTGAAGGCATTCCAGGCCGGCAGGACACCGCACGACCACGTCTGGTATCGCTGGTTCAACGAGATCCCTACCGTGCTGCTGGCCGGAATCCTGGTGCTGGTCATCGTGCAGCCCTTCTGATGAGCGAAACCTTCTTTGCCGTCTGCCCGCGCGGCGTCGAATCCCTGCTGGCGGACGAATTGCGCGCGATCGGCGCGGCCGATGCCGCGGCAGCGGCGGGTGGCGCGGGCTTCTCCGGCACGCTGGCCACCGCCTATGCCGCAAACCTGCACTCGCGACTCGCCAGCCGTGTCCTCTGGCGCATGGCGGAAGGCGGCTACCGGGATGAAACCGATCTCTATGATCTGGCGCGCAAGATCCCCTGGGAGCGCGAATTCTCGGCGGAGCAGACCCTGCGCGTCGACGTCAGCGCACACCGGTCGCCGTTGCGCAGCCTGCAGTTCGCCACGCTGCGCGTCAAGGATGCGATCGTCGACCGGGCACGCGAACACGGCGGCGCCCGACCGTCGATCGATCGCCAGCGCCCCGACGTCCAGGTCCTCGCCCATCTCACCGAGCAACGGGCGCAGATCTATCTCGATCTCTCCGGCGAGGCGCTCTTCAAACGCGGCTGGCGGGCAGACAAGGGGGAAGCGCCGATCAAGGAAAACCTCGCGGCCGCCTTGCTGCGGATCGCGGGCTGGACGTCGGCCCAACCGCTGCTCGATCCGTTCTGCGGCAGCGGCACCATCGCGATCGAGGCGGCCTGCATGGCCACCGGCCGCGCGCCGGGGTTGCAGCGCCGGTTCGCCTTCGAAGCGCTCCGTAGCTTCGACCGAACGTCGTGGGCGCGCCTGCGTCGGGATGCCCAGGAACGCATCGACGACGGTGCCGCCCTACGGATCGTCGGACGGGACATCTCGACCCGGGTGGTCACCACGGCGGAAGCCAACGCCCGACGGGCCGGCCTGAACGGCCTGCTCGAGCGCGGCGCCCTGCGCTTCGAAGCCCAGGATGCGCGCACCGGCGGGGCCATCGCAGAATCGGGCTGGATCGTAACCAATCCGCCGTATGGCGAACAGAGCAATCCCAAATCGGCAACCGTTCCGGCGATGATGAATGACGTCGCCGCGCAGTGGAAACGCAATTTCGCCGGCTGGCAGGCATGGGTGCTCAGCTCCGATCGCGAGCTCCCCAGGCAGATGCGTTTGCGGGAATCCCGCAAGACTGTGCTCTACAATGGTCCCCTCGAGTGCCGGTTCTTCCGGTTTGAAATGGTCGCCGGAAGCATGCGGGGCTGACGTGAAAGGAGTCTCCATCATGGATTTTCCGACCGCAGGCCGCGCCCGGTTCGCGGCTCTCGTGCTTTTCGGAGCGATGCTCACCAGCGCCGCGTGCGGCGCCCGCGCCGATGTTCCGACCGCAACCGGATCCGGGATCAACTCCGAAGCGGCACGACAGTGCTCGACGCTGGCATCGCAACTGCATGCACAGTCGATGAAAACCAACGGCATGCTCCCCGGAGAGACGACCGGATTCGTCAGCCACTACAACACCGGGCGCGAGACCTGCTACTACATCGAAAGCCAGACGGCCAACATGAATGATCCGGCGCTGCGGACGATCCTGCCGCGCACCGTTCTGCGTCTCTGGGATGCCACCAACAACCGGCTGATCGGGCGATTCGACATCTGGGGCGGCGTCACGCCGCTCGCCTGCGTGGTCGAAGGCGCGCCGCCCTGCGGTTCGGAAGGGGAGTGGCTCGAATTGACCCGGACGTACATGGAAGGCGCGGCGCGGGCGAACTGAACCGATCGACGGGGGCGGGGGAGGCCCCTGTCGAATCGGCTTTTACTGCCGGCCGGTCCAGTTATAGCCCTGCACGACCCCCCGGCCATCGAACTTGATCTGCAACATCGCGAAGTTTCCACCCTGCAGGTCGGGGAGATCGCCGGTACCGCGGTAATACGTCCATTGGTCGTAGCGGCTGCCGTCCGGCTCCATGTCGGTGCCGATGCTCACGGGCGCACCGAGCCAGGCCTGTACGTCCGCCTGGGTCGTGACGCCCCGCTGCACCTTGGCCTCGAAGGTGGCGAGGTCGAAATCGCGCCCGACCGAGACGGACGCGCAGGCGGAGAGAAGCAATGCGGCGGACGCTACCAGACCGAACACACGGGAGCGCATGGAAACCTCCTTCATTCAGGAAACGCACGCGGGCATTCGGATGATACCCAGGCGCGCGCGCGATTTACATGACAGGCACGGCGAAATCGGCGGCCAACGACTCCTGCACTTCCGGCGCCATGCGGATCGTCCCGGTGCGATAGTTCGGATGGTCGATGCCGATCGAAACCGGGGTCCCTCTCCGGAATGCCGCAATCGCGTCCTGGGGCAGTTCGAAGCGCAGGAAATGCACGGCGGAGGTCTTGGTCGCGTTGGATCGGTCGAGATCCTCGTCGGCGATGGCGTAGACCGGTTCTCGATCGCCGACCTGCAGAAACACCCGGTCCTCGATGCCGATGAGTCGCGCCAGTTCCCGCGCCCGCTCCGCGGGATCGGCGTATTCGATCATCATCGTCGCCTTGAGGTTCGTGCCGTCCGGAACGAGGGGGCCGTAGGCCGCGAGTTCGTCGCGGATGCCTTCCTCCTCGAACGTCTTCTCGATCCGCAACATCTCCTGGATCTGATACCGGATCGTCGTTTCGTCCTCGAAGACCAGGGTCACGCTCGGACCGACGGCAACCGTCCTGCGCTTCTTGTGCGCAAGCACCCGCTCGCGGATGCCGGCCCGCGCCTTGGCGTAGGCTTCGAGCGTGAGCAGACTTTCCCGCTGAATCGCCATCGCTCCTCCGTTTCGGTCAGGAAAGGCCGTATGCCATGCGCAGCAGCGTGAGCGGGTGCGCAAGCCGCGGCGCCGCGCCCCCGCCTCCTTCTGCTGCGCGCATCTCCGCGATCCCCTGCTCGATATGGTGCGCGGCGAGTTGGCAGTCGGAACTGATGTAGTCGGGCCTGGCCTGCAGCATCGCGCGGAACACCGGGCGGCCGATCTTCATCGCGGATGCGTGAAACTCGGTTTTGACGCCCCAAGTCCCGGCATGGCCCGAACAGCGCTCCACCACGGTGACCGCGGTCTGCGGGATCCACTGCAGCGCCTCCTGCGTCCGGCGGCCGATGTTCTGCACGCGCGCATGGCAGGGAACGTGGTACGAAACCGCACCCAACGGGTTCGGAAATTCCGTGCGCAACAAGCCGTCGTTGTTGCGCGCGACGAGATACTCGAACGGATCCCACATTGCCGCAGCCACCGCACGGACGTCGTCATCCTCGGGAAACATCAACGGCAACTCGCTCTTGAACATCAGCACGCAGGAAGGAATCGCGGCGAGAATGGCATAGCCCTCGCGCGCCAGCGCCGCGAGCACGGGAATGTTGCGCTCCTTGAGGCGCCGAACGCCGTGGAGATCGCCCAATTCGAGCTTCGGCATGCCGCAGCAGGCTTCCTTTTCGACGAGCGTGTAGGGAATTGCGTTGTGTTCCAGGATGCGCAGCAGATCGTGCCCGATCCCGGGTTCGTGGTAATTGACGTAGCAAGTCGCATATACCGCGACCTTCCCGGGCGTGCGCTCGCCGTCGCGCACCGGTGCGCCGATCCAACGCCGCTGCGCCGTGCGGCGGAACTTCTTCGCCGCATATTCCGGGCGCCATGCCTTGCGATCGACCCCCAGCACCGATTCGGCGGCGATCCGGCCCGCCGCGCTCTGACTGACCGCATTGACCGCCTGCGTGACGACCGGGATACCCGCCAACTTGCCCAGCGCATCGGTCGCCGAGAGAACGCGATCGCGGGTGCGCCCGCCGGTCTTGCGAAACGCGACCGCCTTCGCACGCAGCATGAGGTGGGGGAAATCCACGTTCCAGGAATGGGGCGGCACGTATGGACACTTGGTCATGAAGCAGATATCGCAAAGGTAGCAACGATCCACCACCTCGCGATACCGCTCCTTCTCGACGCCGTCGATCTCGCCCGTAGGACCGGAGTCCACGAGATCGAACAGCGTCGGGAACGCGCCGCACAGACTCACGCACCGCCGACATCCGTGACAGATGTCGAAGACGCGCTCGAGCTCCCGCTCGACCGCCCGCTCGTCCCAGAACTCGGGAGTCCGCCAGGCGATCGGGTGGCGGGTCGGCGCTTGGAGGCTTTCTTCTTTCATCAGTCCGTCAGCGAGTCCAGCGTGCGCTGGAACTTGTTGGCATGCGAGCGTTCCGCCTTGGCCAGGGTCTCGAACCAGTCGGCGATCTCCTCGAAGCCTTCTTCGCGCGCCGCCTTCGCCATCCCCGGGTACATGTCGGTGTACTCATGGGTTTCGCCGGCGATCGCGGCCTTGAGGTTGTCCCGCGTCGTGCCGATCGGCAATCCGGTTGCCGGGTCGCCGACCTGCTCGAGATACTCCAGGTGGCCGTGCGCGTGCCCGGTCTCACCTTCCGCGGTGGAGCGGAACACGGCCGCGACGTCGTTATAGCCCTCGACGTCCGCCTTCGATGCGAAGTACAGATACCGACGGTTCGCCTGCGATTCGCCGGCGAATGCCGCCTTCAGGTTGCCCTCGGTTTTCGATCCCTTCAATGCCATGGCGATACCCTCCTCGGTGGAACACGTTGGTAAAAAGCGCCGGTCGGGCGGATCCGGCGGACCCGGAAAATCTACCGGCACGCACAAAATAAAACAAATGAATTGCCGTTATCGAAACGATAGACGATAACGATCACCCAAGTTTTTCAATCAACTCGGGCACGGCCTGGAACAAATCGGCCACCAACCCGTAGTCGGCCACCTGGAAGATGGGCGCCTCCGGATCCTTGTTGATCGCCACGATCACCTTCGAATCCTTCATGCCGGCCAGATGCTGGATCGCTCCGGAAATCCCCACCGCGATGTACAGGTCGGGGGCGACGATCTTGCCCGTCTGTCCGACCTGCCAATCATTGGGCGCGAATCCCGCGTCCACCGCCGCGCGCGAAGCGCCCAATGCGGCGTTCAGGCGATGCGCCAGCGTGTCCAGCATCCGGAAGTGCTCCGCCGAACCGAGGCCCCGACCGCCCGAAACGACCATCTTGGCGCCGGCCAGGTCCGGGCGATCGGATTTGGCGAACTCGCGTTTCACGAATCGCGACAGCCCCGCATCCGGCACGGTCGCCACCGCCTCGACGGGTGCCGCGTCGCCGTCGGCGGCGGCACCGAACGCCGTCGGACGCACCGTGACACAGAGAATGGGATCCGAACACCGCACGGTCGCGATCGCGTTGCCCGCGTAGATCGGGCGCGAAAAGGTGTCCGGCGCCAGCACCGCGATCGCATCGGAGATCTGCGCGCAGTCGAGCCGGGCCGCGACACGCGGCAACACGTTCTTCCCGAAACTGCTCGCAGCCGCAAATACGTGGGTGTAGCCGCGGGCCAGCCCCTCGACCTGCGGCGCGACGTTCTCCGCCAGAACGGCGTCGAAATGGGGCGCGTCGGCGAGCAATACCCGGCCGACACCGGCGATCCCCGCGGCCTGCTGCGCGACCGCCGCGCAACCGGAACCGACGACCAATACGTCGACGGCACCCGCCGCCTGCAGCGCCGCGGTGACGACGTTGCGGGTCGCCGCCGCGAGCACGCCGTTGTCGTGCTCCGCCAGGACCAATGCCTTCCCTACCTGCGCGCTCACGAGATCACCTTCGCTTCGTCACGCAGTTTCGCGACCAGCGTCGCCACGTCCGGGACGATCGTCCCGGCCTTGCGTGCGGGTGGCTCGACAACCTCCACGGTCTGGCAGCGCGGCGTCGCATCCACGCCCAGCGATTCCATCGCCAGGGTTTCGAGCGGCTTTTTCTTGGCCTTCATGATGTTCGGGAGCGTCACATACCGGGGTTCATTGAGTCGCAGATCCGAGGTCACCACCGCAGGCAGACGGACGGCGATGGTCTCCAGGCCGCCATCGACTTCGCGCACCACCTCCGCCCATCCATCGGCGACCGTCAGTTTCGACGCAAACGTGGCCTGCGGCATGCCGCACAACGCCGCCAGCATCTGGCCGGTCTGGTTGGCGTCGTCGTCGATCGCCTGCTTCCCCAGCATCGTGATCTGGGGCTGCTCCCGGCCCACGACGGCGGCGAGCAGCTTGGCCACCCCGAGGGGCTGCAATTCGGCGTCCGTCTGCACCAGGATCGCCCGGTCGGCGCCGATCGCCAACGCGGTGCGCAGGGTTTCCTGGCACTGCGCCGGACCGCAAGACACCGCCACCACCTCAGAGGCGATTCCGGCCTCCTTCAGACGGACCGCCTCCTCGACGGCAATCTCGTCGAACGGGTTCATGGACATCTTCACATTGGCGACGTCGACACCGCTGCGGTCGGGTTTCACCCGTACTTTGACGTTGTAGTCGACGACCCGCTTGACACAGACCAGCACTTTCATCGGGATCTATCCAGGTTCAAAATGCGTTCACGAATCGCGTCCGATTATACGAACCCGCTACGGCCGACCAGCGAACCGCCGATCCGGGCTACGGCGTCCGTGCGATCGGCACGGGTGCTGCCTGCCCACTACAATCCGGGAACCCGGCCATGGAGTGCCCTTCCCCGGCGTCGGCCCCATCGACCACGAGGCGATCTCAAGGTGACCCAACCCACCGCAACCACGAAAGACGGCTCCGCCACCCGGTCGCGGATCCTCCTGGCCGATGGCGGCCGGATCTCGCGCAGTGCCGCGGCGGAAGCGGTTCGGCGGTATTTCGACGTCCGCGAGGCGCCGGACGCCGGCGCGGCATGGCAGGTGGTGCTGCTCGACCCGGCGATCCGGGTGGTCGTTGCCGACCTTACGAGCCCGCACGGGGCGGAACTGATCCAGCGCATGCGGGCCTCCAAGGTGGAACGGATCCGCGACATGCCGGCCGTCGCCCTGCTTGCTCCGGGTTCCGACGAGGCCGGACGGAGCCAGCTTGCCGTGCTCGACGCGACGGCCATCGAAGTTCCCGGAGATCCGGGAGCGGAAACCGGCCTCGATCTGGTCGTGCGGCTGCGTGTGCTTGCCGAGCTTGCGGCCACCCGCGAAGCACTGGCGGAAACCCGCACGCAGCTCGAATCCGCGCACACGGTGGACCTGGAAACCCAATTGCTACACGCGGCGCCGTTCGACAAACAGGTCGAAAAACTCCTCTCCTACGCACGCCGCTGCCTCGGTGACGTGGCCCTGATCTGCATCCGGGTCGAACTGAAGCCGTCGGAAGGCCAGCACTGGGAGGGCGAGACGGCGCAGCGGATCCGGCTCGTCGGACGGGCCTTGAGCGGATCGATCCGGCTCGAAGATCTGGCGACGCATTCGGACGAGGCGGAATTCTGCATCGCGACGCAGAGCAACGGCACGGTGGATATGTTGCAATTCGCGGCGCGGCTGCGCAAGGTGCTGGAAAACGTGGATGCCGCCGGTCCCGGCGTCGAAGTCTGGACCTACATCGGCGTGGCGACCCTTTCGGAGGAGTTGCAGCGCAGCGCCGGCGAGTTGCGCGCCGTTGCGCAGCGCCGGGCGCAGACCGCCCAGAACATGCAATCGCGGCGCATCCTGGTCGGTTCGGCCGACGACCATGGCGCCATGGCGCCGCGCCCGGAAGTCGGCTCGATGGACATCCATCTTGCGCTCGCCCTGATTGCCTCCGGGCGCGGCGCGGAAGTGGTACCGCATCTACCCCGCCTGCTCGACCAGATCAATCCCTTGCTGCGCTTGCTCCGTCAACAGCAGCCGGCGGCCGGAAACCCCGGGAGCAAGGCGTCGTAACGGCCAGGGCAATCCGCCGCCCCGAACGATGGACATGGACGTCTCGGGGGGGGGGGGGCGGCAGGGCCGTGCCGCCCCCCGGGGACGGACTGGATCGCTCCGGGCCTCGCCGCCGCAATGACGACCCGGCCGCACTGAAGTACAGTACGGCCGATATGAATGTCCCCACGTCCCCATCATCCGTCGTCGCCATACCCGTTCCGGACCGCGACACCGCCAATCCATCCGTTTCCTGCGTCGTTCCCGCATACAACGAGGCGCAGAATCTCCCCCGGCTGCTGCCCGCGCTGATCGACCTGCTGCAATCCCTCGTCGACCGGTGGGAAATCGTGATCGTCGACGACGGCAGCCGGGACCGGACCCTGACTGCGATCGAACCTTGGTTGAGCACCCCCGGCGTGACCTGCCTCGCCTTGTCACGGAATTTCGGCAAAGAAGCCGCGCTCGGTGCCGGCCTGGACCATGCACGCGGTGACGTGGTGGTGACGATGGATGCCGATCTGCAACATCCGGTCGAAATGATTCCGAAAATGCTGGCGCGTTGGCGCGCGGGGATGGACATGGTGTACGCGGTGCGCGCGGACCGCAAGGACGAGCCCGCATTCAAACGGGTCGGCGCCCGGTTGTTCTATTCCCTGCTGCGATTCGGCTCGGCGATCGACATCCCGCCGCATGCGGGCGACTTCCGGCTGATGGACCGATGCGTCGTCGAGGCCATCTGCTCGCTGCCGGAACGCACGCGCTTCATGAAGGGCCTCTATGCCTGGGTGGGATACCGATCGGAGGCGATCGAGTTTTCGGCGCCGCCGCGCGCGGCGGGACGCAGCCACTTCGGCGCCAAGACGCTGTTCTCGCTCGCGGCATCGGGAATCACGGCCTTCTCCAATCTGCCGCTGCGCGTCGCCAGCGGGGTCGGCTCGGTACTCGCGCTGCTGGCGTTCGCCTATGGCGTCTGGGTGGTGGCCGAACACTTCTTCAGCGGCCACAACGTCGCCGGCTGGGCGACGATCGTCGCCGGCATGATGTTCTTCAGCGGCGTGCAGTTGCTGTTCATCGGCATTCTCGGCGAATATCTGGGGCGGGTGTACGAAGAGGTAAAGCAGCGCCCGCGCTACATCGTCGCGCGGGCGCTCGGACGTAGCGCGATCGATATGCGGGTCCCGAAGCCTCGGTGAGCCCCGGCGGACATCCCGTCCGCGCGCTCCTCCCCGCGCGATATCGCTCCGATCGCGCGCGGGCCGAACATGCGCCGGAGCCCCGCCCCCACGAAGCATGCCCGCCTTCCTCGAATCCCGCCGCTGGGTCCTCTGTGCCGACGACTACGCCATCGACGCCGGCGCGACCGAGGGCATCGCCGATCTGCTTGCACGCGGTCGCCTCACGGCGACCAGCGTACTCGTCGACGCGCCGTGCTGGCCCGCCGCGGCGGCTTCCCTGCCGTCGGCGGAGCGCGCCGACATCGGGCTGCACCTCAACCTCACCCAGACATTCCCGGGATGCCGTCATGACACGTGGCATCTGCGCGAACTGATCCTGCGGAGTGCCGTCGGCGCCGTGCCGCGCCGCGCCGTCCGCGATGCGATCGAAATGCAGCTCGACGCGTTCGAGAACGGCCTTGGTCGCCGGCCCGACTACATCGATGGCCATCAACACGTCCATCAGTTCTCCGGCGTGCGCCAAGAACTGCTGGCAGCCCTGCGGCGCCGATATCCGGACGATCCGCCATGGCTGCGCAGCACACGGCCGCCCCCGGCGATCCGGGACCGCAAAGCACGATTCATCGCCAGCCTCGGCGACGCCCCGCTGCGCCGTCTGGCCGCGGCCGGAACGCTGCGCATGAGCACGGGGCTCGTCGGCGTCTACGATTTCGCTCCCGCCGCCGAGTCATACTGGCGCAACCTGGCGCGATGGATTGCCGCCGGCCCCGACGGTACCGTCCTGATGTGCCATCCCTCCCGTGCCGCCGAATCCGGCGATCCGATCGCCGCGGCACGGGTGATGGAATATGCGATTCTTGCCGGTGACCGCTTCGCGCAACTTCTGCAGAATGCGGGAATCCGCTGCGTACGGGGGAAGGACTGCCTGTGATCCACGACGAGACCGCCTTCCTGGACGCGCTCCGGGATGCCGCCGGCGCGCGGGCCATCTTGACCGGAGAATCGGATATCGCACCGTTCTGCACCGACTGGCGCCGCCGCTACACCGGCTCGGCCATCGCCGTGGCGCAGCCGGCCTCGACCGAGGAGACGGTGCGCGTCGTGCAAGCCTGCGCGCGCCACGGCGTGGCCATCGTGCCCCAAGGCGGTAACACCGGCTTGGTCGGCGGCGCGACCCCTGCGCCGGGCGCGCGCGCCATCGTGCTGAGCACCCGCCGCATGAACCGCATCCGCGCCGTCGACCCCGTAAACGACTGCATCACCGCCGAAGCCGGCTGCACGCTGCGCGCGGTGCAGGACGCGGCGCAGGCCCAAGGCCGGCTGTTCCCCCTGCGCCTCGCGTCGGAGGGCAGTTGCACCATCGGCGGCAACCTTGCGACCAATGCGGGCGGGACGGAGGTCCTGCGTTACGGCAATGCGCGTGACCTCACCCTCGGGATCGAGGCGGTGCTGGCCGACGGCCGCATCTGGAGCGGCCTGCGCGCACTGCGAAAGGACAACTCCGGATACGACGGCAAGCAATGGTTCATCGGGTCGGAGGGCACGCTCGGGATCATCACGGCGGCAAGCCTGAAACTTTTTCCGGCGCCGCGCGCGCAGCTCGTGGCCCTCGTCGCGCTGCCCGACATCGGCGCGGCGCTGGCGCTGCTGGCACGGGCCCGCGACCAGGCCGGCCCGGCCCTGACGGCGTTCGAGCTGCTGTCCGAGCCGGCGGTGGAACTGGTGTCGCGCGCCGATCCGGAGCGCCGCCGACCATTCCCGACGCCGCATCCCTGGCTGGCCCTTCTGGAGTGGACCGACCACGAAAGCGACGAACACGCCGCAGCCGGCCTCGAGCGGCTGTGCGCGCAGGCGATCGAGGCGGGTACGGCGCACGATGCCGTGATTGCGCGCACGCTCGCGGACTGTGCCGACCTGTGGCGACTACGCGAGTCGGTCCCCGAAGCGCAGGCGCGGGCGGGCGGCAACGTCAAGCACGACATCTCGCTGCCGCTCGAGGCCTGGGCGCCATTCCTCGCCGAAACCGGGTCCGCGCTCGCCGCACTGCATCGCGGCCTGCAGGTCTTCGCGTTCGGCCACCTCGGAGACGGCAACCTGCATTACAACGTCGGCACCGTTCCCGGCATGCCGCCACGGCTTGCATTCGACCTCGAGCGGGAGATCAACGACATCGTTTTCGGCGCCGTTGAACGCCATCGCGGCTCGGTCGCCGCCGAGCACGGCGTCGGACAACTCCGCCGCGAACTCGTCGCCCGGCTCAAATCACCGCAGGAGATCGAATGGATGCGAGCAATCAAGACGGCGCTGGATCCGGATACGCTGTTCAACCCCGGGAAAGTGCTATGAGGGAAATGAACGAACGAAAAGTCCATCAGATCGTCATCGTCGGCGGCGGCGCCGCCGGCCTGGAACTCGCAACACAGCTCGGCAACCGGTATGGCCGCAAGGGCGGCGTCCAGGTCACGCTCATCGAACGCGAGCGCACCCATTTCTGGAAACCCCACCTGCACGAGATCGCGGCCGGCAGCATGGACCTGTCGACCTACGAGACCAACTATCTCGCGCAGGCGTACTGGCACGGATTCCGCTATCGCATCGGGCAGATGACCGGGATCGATCGCGACCGCAAGGAAGTGGTCGTCGCGCCGCACGTCGACGACGACGGGGAACGGGTAACGGCCGAGCGCCGCTTTCCCTACGACACCCTGGTCATCAGCATCGGTTCGCTCACCCACGATTTCGGCACGCCCGGCGTGGCCGAGTACGCCATCGCGCTGGAAAACCCCCGCCAGGCGGAGCGATTCCACCGTCGCGTCGTCAACGCCTGCATCCGGGCCCATGCGCAGCCCGGGCCGCTGGGACCGGAACAATTGCAGGTCGCGATCATCGGCGCCGGGGCCACGGGGGTCGAGTTGGCCGCCGAACTGCACAACTCGACGCGGGATCTGGTGTCGTTCGGCCTCGACCGCATCGATCCGGAAAAGGATATCCGCATCACCTTGATCGAAGCCAATGCCCGCATCCTGCCGGCGCTGCCCGAGCGCCTTTCGGCCGGCGCGATGGCGCTGCTGCAGGGAAAGGGCGTGGCGGTGCGCTGCGGATCGCGCGTGGCCAAGGTGCTGCCCCGGGGCGTCGAACTCGCCAACGGCGAAACGATCCCTGCCGAACTGGTCGTCTGGGCGGCGGGCGTGAAGGCGCCCGACGTACTCCGGGACATCGCCGGACTCGAGACGAACCGCATCAACCAACTCGTCGTCACGCCCACGCTGCAGACGACACGGGACGACGACATCTTCGCCATCGGTGACTGCGCGGCATGTCAATGGACAGGCAAGGAACCGGGCGTGCTGGTGCCGCCGCGCGCCCAGGCGGCCCACCAGCAGGCGGCCCACCTGGCAAAGCAGATTCCACGGCGCATCGCCGGCAAGGCTCCGGCCCCCTGGCAGTACCGTGACTTCGGCTCGCTGGTGTCGCTGGGGGAGTATTCGACGGTCGGCAATCTCATGGGCGCCCTGGTCGGCGGCAACCTGTGGGTAGAGGGGCTGTTCGCGCGCGGAATGTATCTTTCGCTCTTCAAGATGCACGAACTGGCTCTGCACGGATTTTGGAAAGTCGCGCTCGACACACTGGCACGGATGATCACGCGACGCACCGAGCCGCATGTGAAGCTGCACTGACGCGGCACGGGGCTCCCGCCGCTTTACAACTTGCAACGGACCTGGCGGATCGCTACGCCATAAAATGGCGCCATCCCGCCTCCGAGGAGATGTCATGCGTTCATCCAGCGAGACCGTCTTTCCACCTCGTTCGCACATCGTGCGTACCGCCATGTTTGCGCTCGCTCTCGCCGCCATCGGGCCGACCGCGCACGCCCAGGTCGGCGGGCCTGGATACTATGGCCAGATCCAGATCGGCGTGACCCCGCAACCACCGCAGTTGATCTATGGAACCCCGATGATCATCCGGCGCGATCCGCGCTATGCCGGGCCGCCTCTCTACCTGCACGTGCCGCCAGGATACGAACGGCATTGGGAGCGACATTGCCACGAATTCCGGGCGTGCAACCGGCCGGTCTACTTCGTCCGCGACGACTGGTACCGCCGCGTCTACGCTCCCCACCACCGACACTGGGAGGAGCATCATCGCGACGAAATGCGCCGGCACGGCGACCGACGTCGCCATGATGGAGGCGACGGCTATCGGGACTGACGCGGGAATCGCCGGCATGACGCCGGCGACGCGCGCGCAGTGCGAAGACGCGCTGCGCGCGGTCGAGGCCGCGATCCAATCGGCGGGGGCGACACCTCCGATCGAACTGCTGTTCGGGCGCGCGACCCTGCTGCAACGACTCGGCGACGAGGCCCGATCACGCAGCGCATATCTCGCGACGCTGGAGCGCGACCCCGACCATCCCGGAGCCCTCTGCAATCTCGGGCGCGATTTGCTGCGCACCCGCCACTACACCGCGGCGCGCATGCTCCTGCTGCGGGCCGTCGAAAAGCACCCCGACGACCGCGAAAGCCGCGTCGCCCTGGGCATGCTGCTGGTCCAGACCGGTGATCCGGCTGCGGCACGGGCGGCCTTTGCGCACGTGCTGGCGCAACACCCGGACGATGCGATCGCCCACACCGGGATGGCCTTCGCCCTGGCGCGGCTGGGCGATTCCGAGCGAGCCGCCGAACACCGCCGCCTCGGATTTCAAAACCGCAGCATCATCGAACAACCGTACCGAGGCAAGGGCCGACCCATCCGCGTATTGATGCTCGCCTCGGCCAACGAAGCCAATGCCCCGCTGGATCGCCATCTCGATGATCACACGTTCCAGGTCTCGATCGCCGTGACCGAATTTCCGGATCCGCAACGAGCCCTGCCGGATCATCATCTGGTCGTCAATGCAACGGGGGACGTCGATGCCGATGCGGCTGCCGTGCGGGGTGCCATCGCCCTGGCGGCGCGCACCGCAGCACCCGTGATCAACGCTCCGCAGGCCGTAGCGCGGACGGGGCGATGCGACAACTGGCGTCGCCTCAACGGGATCGACGGCGTCCTGACGCCCCATGCGCAGCGCTTGCCGCGTGCCGTCCTGGAGGGCCGCGATGCGGTTGCCACCCTTGCGCGGCACGGGCTCTCCTTTCCGCTGCTGCTGCGATCGCCGGGATATCACGGCGGCGATCATTTTGCGCGGATCGACCGGCCCGACGAACTGCCCGCGATCGTCGCCGAACTGCCCGGCGAACAGTTGATCGCGATCGAATTTCTCGACCTCCGCGATACCGACGGCAAGAATCGGAAATACCGCGTGATGATGGTCGACGGCCGGCTCTACCCCCTGCATCTGGCGATCGGCCATCGATGGAAGCTGCACTATCGCAGCGCCGACATGGCCGACAATGCCGCGCATCGCGCCGAAGACGCGCGCTTCCTGGACGACATGGCCGGGGTGCTCGGGCCCCGCGCGATGCGAGCCTTGTCGGATATCCAGGTCGCTTTGGGTCTCGATTACGGTGGCATTGATTTCGGCTTGGCGCCCGATGGCAGAGTCGTCGTCTTCGAAGCCAATGCGACGATGATCGTACCGCCCCCGGACGCAGATCCGCGCTGGGATTATCGCCGACCGGCCGTGGCGCGGATCGACGACGCGGTACGCCGCATGCTGCTCGACCGGGCCGCCAAACACCATCCAGCAACGACGTGATGCCCGCGATCAACGAATGGAATTTCTCGGCCGGCCCCGGCGCCCTGCCAGCCGAGGTGCTGGACGCGGTACGCGAAGCGGTCGTCGCATTGCCCGAAACCGGCCTTTCCGTGCTCTGCACCAGTCACCGCAGCGCGTGGTTCGAGAACCTGCTTGCGGAGGCGGAAGAGAACCTGCGTCACCTCCTTACCGTTCCGGCCGGCCACGGCATCGTTTTCCTGCAGGGCGGCAGCAGTCTGCAGTTTTCGATGATTCCGGCCAACTTCGCGCCGTCCCGCTGCGACGATCCGCTGTATATCCGGTCGGGTTATTGGAGCGCCAAGGCGATCGCCGAAGCCGGCTGCGTGCGGCCGGTGGCCGTGCTGTGGGACGGCGCCGCCGAGGGATTCCGGACCTTGCCCGACACCGCCGCGCTCGCGGCGCGTCGGGCGGATCGCCCGCGCCGATCGACGGCGCCGGCATACCTGCACTACGTCTCCAACGAAACGGTCGAAGGACTGCAGTTTGGCGAAGCGCCGGACGGGGCCGACCTGCCGCGGATCGCCGACATGTCATCGGACTTCCTGTCGCGACCGATCGATGTCGCCGCGCATGCGTTCCTTTATGCCCACGCCCAGAAGAATCTCGGCCCCGCCGGGGTCACCGTCTGCGTGCTCGACCGGGATCTGCTCGAACGGGTTCCCGCCGGCCTGCCGCCGATGCTCGACTACCGCACGCATCTGCAATACGGTTCGAACTACAACACCCCCCCGGTTTTCGGAATCTATGTGCTGACCCTGGTGACGCGATGGCTGCGGGACACCATCGGCGGCGTGGCGGCGATGCAGCGAATCAACCGGGACAAGGCGACGAGGCTATACCGGACGCTGGACGACCTGGACGGCCTGGTGCAAATGCACGCCGATCCCGGCGTTCGTTCCGTCATGAACGTCACGTTCCGGTTCCGCGATCCCCGGCTCGATGCCATGTTCCTGGCGCAGGCGACCGCCGCGGGATTTTCCGGCTTGGCCGGCCACCGCGCGCTCGGCGGCCTGCGCGCATCGCTGTACAACGCCGTCACGCCGGCAGCGGTAGCCCGGTTGTGCGCGTTCGTCACCGATTTCGCTGCGGCGCACGGCTGAAAAATCGTCCGCGGCCCTGCGGGCCTCGCGATGACGAAGGTGCAGGTGCAGGGCGCTCGTCGCACGATCCGCACACCGTCGTACGACGGCGAAGTCGGACCAACCCCACGCACCGTCATTGCGAGGGCGCAGCCCGATGCAATCCGGTCCCGATGCGCCGATCGCCCCCAACGCGCTCGGTCATGGCGTGCCCGGCCCGTCCGCCCCCGAATCCCGGGTCGAGGCGGGGAAGTACCGCCTCTCGGTGTTGCCGACGAAATCGGCGCTGCCGCCGTGGGTCACGGCGCTACGCAGATCGAGCCAGATTTCTCCGCCCAGCGCGCGCCAACGCCGGCAGAACGCGAAATCCTCACTCAGGTACATCCCGGTTTCGGGATCGATCATCGGATCGAAAAGCGCGAATCGATTTTTCGTGTCGGCCTCGAACTCCGGAGTCCCGTGGATTCCGCGAAACGCCAGTTCGGGGTGAGCCGCGATCAAGCGCTCCAGCACCGTCCGCTTGAGCAGCATGAATCCGGTGCCGGCATACTGCGCAGTCGCGAACCCGCTTCGCATCCGCAGCGCATCCCCCGTACACAGTGCGCCGACGTACTGCAATCCGGCGGTCGGGGCCGGCTCCCCTTCGGCCATCCGGCGTACCAGTTGCGGCCAATCGATCCGTTTTGCCGGGTACATCGCACCGGCGAAATCCTGGTCCAGCGCAAACAAACGTTCGAACTGGGCGGGATCGAACGCGATGTCGCCATCGACGAACAACAGATGGGTGGCATCCGGATGATCGAGGAACCGCGCGACGAGCAAGGCTCGCGCCCGCGTAACCAGCGCATCCCCGCCGATCTGGATGAGTTCGAGGCCGATCCGCCCGCCGACCGCGGCCATCAGCCGCAGAACCGAGTTCATATATGCGATGCCGACCTGCCCGCCGAAGCATGGCGTAGCAATGACGACCAGCGGTTTTCTCATGTGGTTGTTCTTCCCGTTCCTCGCAATGTCTCGGCATCGGATCGGGGCCGCGCTGCCGCCACCCGAAACGCCATGGTGCCATGCCGATCGACGAAGGCCCGGTCGGAGAGCGCGCGCCGCCAGGCCCGCGCCCCGGGGCGGCCATGGAAGAGGCCGAGGGTGTGGCGGATTACCGACCATGCCGGAACACCCCGCGCAACCGCCTGTTCGAGATATGCGGAGAGGGGTTCGATCGCGTCTTCCGGCTCCGCGAGAACATGAGTTCCGAACGCCATCCGCTCCCACTCGGCGAGCACCCAGGGTTGGTGGTAGGCCGCGCGTCCCACCATGACGCCGGCGAATCCGCGCAGGGCGGCCGCGATCTGATCGATGTCCATCAATCCTCCGTTCAGCACGAACACGGCCTGCGGGAAATCACGCTGCAGACGCGCGACGACGTCATGGCGCAAGGGCGGCACCGTACGGTTTTCCTTCGGACTCAGACCCTTGAGCCAAGCATTGCGCGCATGTGCGATGAACGTGCGGCAACCGGCATCGAAACAGATCCCGACGAAATCCCGCACGAACCCGTAATCCTCGCTGCGATCGATCCCGATGCGGTGCTTGACCGTCACCGGCACTGCAACGGCATCGCGCATGGCGCGCACGCAATCCGCGACGAGCCGCGGCTCGGCCATCAGGCAGGCGCCGAACGCGCCGCGCTGCACCCGCTCGGACGGACAGCCGCAGTTGAGGTTGATCTCGTCATACCCCCGCTCGGCACCGATGCGCGCGCAACGCGCGAGATCCGCCGGTTCCGAGCCGCCCAACTGCAAGGCCACCGGGTGTTCGCGCGGGTCGAAGTCGAGATGCCGGGCGGCATCGCCGTGCAACAGCGCGCCGGTGGTGACCATCTCGGTGTAGAGCCGTGCATGCGGAGCGAGTATGCGGTGGACGACCCGGCAGTGGCGGTCCGTCCAGTCGAGCATCGGCGCGACGCAGAAGCGCCAGGAATTTACCGGCACCGATTCCATCCTGACTTCACCTTCCCGTATCAATGCCGTATCACGCGATCGCGCACCCATTCATCGTGCGCAAAACGAGTCGCTGACCAGCGCACGCGAAATCATTTTATTCACTTCGGTGTTGGCATTGATCCGTGTGATTTCGATCTCGGGATACTTCTTGGCAAATACGCAAATCGGTAATGCTCGTTCCTCGTTTTCCCCTCCTCCGCGATCGCGCCCTCGGCGACGAGGCGTCGGATGTGGCGGTGCATCGCCTGGCGCGAACAGGCGAAATGCCCGGCTGCAACCTTGACGATGTCACGAATTCCGCGCATTGACAAACCCAACAGAATGACGCACCACGCCGGAAGCGGGGGAGCCCATTGTCCGAGGTAAAATCGCGGTTTTCGCCCCCGGATCAAAACCGTGCCCGCGAATCCTGAAGATCCGCCCAAAGTGTATGTCCGCAGCTTCGGCTGCCAGATGAACGAGTACGACTCGGAGAAGATCGCCGACGTGCTGCGTGCCGAACAAGGCTGGGAGTCGGCCGACGCCCCCGAAGGCGCCGACCTGATCGTGTTCAATACCTGTTCGATCCGCGACAAGGCGCAGCACAAGATGCGTTCGGATCTCGGACGACTGCGCGAACTCAAGGAAGCCAACCCCAATCTGCTGATCGGCGTCGGCGGCTGCGTCGCCAGTCAGGAGGGCGCGGCGATCATCGAATCGGTACCCTTCGTCGACATCGTCTTCGGCCCCCAGACCCTGCACCGCCTACCGCGCCTGATCGCGGCGCGGCGCGCCAGCGGTCGGCCACAGGTGGACATCTCATTTCCCGAGATCGAGAAATTCGACCACCTGCCGCCACCGCGCAAGAGCGGGCCCTGCGCCTTCGTGTCGATCATGGAGGGCTGCAGTAAATACTGCACGTACTGCGTCGTACCCTACACCCGGGGTGAGGAGATCTCGCGCCGGCTCGACGACGTGCTCACCGAAGTGGCCGATCTGGCCGACCAGGGTGTACGCGAAGTGACGCTTCTGGGGCAAAACGTCAATGCCTATCGAGGGTCGATGGGGGAAGGCGGCGATTCCGGCGCGACCGCGGACTTCGCATTGCTGCTGGAACTGGTCTCCGAGATTCCGGGAATCGAGCGCATCCGCTACACGACCTCACACCCGCGCGAATTCACCAGCCGCCTGATCGATGCGCACGCGCGGCTTCCCAAGCTGGCAGAACATGTGCACCTGCCGGTACAGGCCGGATCCGATCGGATTCTCGCCGCAATGAAGCGCGGCTACACCACGCTCGAATACAAAGCGATCGTCCGCAAGCTGCGCGCCGCGCGGCCCGGAATCCTGATCGCCACCGACATCATCGTCGGCTTTCCCGGGGAAACCGAAGAGGACTTCGAGCAGACGATGCGGCTCGTCGACGACGTGCAGTTCGATGCGAGCTTTTCCTTCGTCTACAGCCGGCGGCCCGGCACACCCGCAGCCGACCTGCCGGACGACACCCCGCAAGCAGTCAAGCTCGAACGCCTACAGCGGCTGCAATCGCGTCTCGGCGAAATCGAGGCGCGGATCGGGCAGGAAATGGTCGGCCGGACCTACGACGTACTCGTCGAGGGACCGTCGCGCCGCAACCCCGGCGAGTGGTCGGGACGCTGTTCAAACCACCGCATGGTGAACTTCCCGATGGATCCGGAGTACGCCGCGCGATCGCTAGGGCGCATGATCCGGGTACGCGTCACGCAAGCCTTTCCGCACACCCTCCGAGGCGAAGCGATCGCCGAACCTGGAGAAACGCAGCCGGAGCAAATCGTTTCCGCCGCCGGAACGGGCGAGAACGGTTTGCACGACGGGCAGGCGGCGGCGTGATCGAATTCACCACCCAGGCCGACAACCGGCGCCTCGCCGATGCCGCTGGCCCGCTCGACGAGAACCTGCGACAACTCGAGACCGAGTTCGGCGTCACGATTCGCCGCCGCGGGCACATGTTCCACATCGATGGCCCGACCGACGAAGCGCGACACGCGCAAGCAGTGGTCGAGCGTCTTCTCACCCTCGCGCAACAGCGGCCGGTAACGCTCGAGGACGTGCAGTTGCATGTCTTCGAGCGCAAGCGTTTCGGCGAGGAAGCGCCCGCTCCGGCGCTGCGTACCCGCCGCACCGACCTGCACGGCCGCACACCGCGCCAGCGCGAATATCTGCAAGCGATCCTGGATCACGACATCAGCTTCGGCATCGGACCGGCCGGAACCGGGAAAACCTATCTCGCGGTCGCCTGCGCAGTCGATGCGCTCGAGCGCGATTCGGTCGAACGCATCGTCCTCACCCGGCCGGCGGTGGAAGCCGGGGAGCGGCTCGGATTCCTCCCCGGAGACCTGGCGCAGAAAGTCGACCCCTATCTGCGTCCGCTCTATGACGCACTCTTCGATCTACTCGGTTTCGACAAGACCCAGAAGCTGCTCGATCGCCAGACGATCGAGATCGCGCCCCTGGCCTACATGCGCGGCCGCACGCTCAATCGGGCGTTCGTCATTCTCGACGAAGCGCAGAACACCACGCCGGAGCAGATGAAGATGTTCCTCACCCGCATCGGCTTCGGGTCCAAGGCGGTGATCACCGGCGACGTGACGCAGACGGATCTGCCGAGAGGCCAATCGAGCGGCCTCGTCGAGGCACAACACGTGTTGCGTGCCGTGCGCGGCATGGCATTCGCCTATTTCACGGCGGCGGATGTCGTGCGGCACCCCCTCGTCGCGCGCATCGTGGAAGCCTATGAGCGGGCCGAGTCGAAGTAAAACCATCCCTCCGCGCGCTCCGAACGGGGCGGGCACGGCAGAAAACACCTTGCGGCTCACGATCCTCGGGGCGGAGCGTCACGCCGATCTGCCTGTGCGCGCCACGCTACGACGATGGATCCGCCTTGCCCTACGCCGCGATGCCCGCCTCACCATGGTCTTCGTCGATACGCGTGAAGGACGGCGGCTGAACCGGAGTTATCGCGGCCGGGATTATGCGACCAACGTACTGACCTTCGACTACCAGAGCCGGCCGGAAGCCGTCGCCGACATCGTTCTGTGCATGCCGGTGGTGCGGCGCGAAGCGCGCGAACGGGGCAAGACGCTACGACAGCATCTTGCGCACCTGGTCGTTCACGGCGTGCTGCACGCGCAAGGCGACGACCACGAAACTCCGTCACAGGCGCGTCACATGGAGCGGCGGGAGCGGGAAATCCTGGCGCGCCTGCGCATCCCCGATCCATATGAAGACGAAGTCCGGTAATCTACGGGCTTGTTCTTCTGCCGGGCACGCCCGACCGCAATGTCCGACCACATCGATTCCGATTCCGAACGCCAAGAACCCGGCAATCGCCAACGCAGTCTCATCGAACGCCTGACGGCGTTTCTGTACCGCGAACCTGAAAACCGAGAACAGTTGCTGGAAGTGCTTTCCGAAGCGCACGGCCGCAACCTCCTCGATGCCGATGCGCTCTCGATGATCGAGGGCGTGCTGCAAGTGTCCGACCTGCGCGCCCGCGACCTCATGATTCCGCGCGCGCAGATGGATGTGGTGGACATCGGCGACCCGGTCGCGACATGGATGCCGCGGGTCATGGAAACCGGCCATTCGCGCTTTCCGGTGATCGACGGCTCGCGCGACCACATCATCGGCATCCTGCTGGCCAAGGATCTGCTGCGGTATACGACGGAGCCGGACATCGACTTGCGCTCGCTGCTGCGACCGGCGGTGTTCATTCCCGAATCCAAGCCGCTCAATGTTCTTCTGCGCGACTTTCGCTCCAAGCGCAACCACATCGCGATCGTCGTCGACGAATACGGCGGCGTTGCCGGAATGATCACCATCGAAGACGTGCTCGAACAGATCGTCGGCGACATCGAGGACGAATACGACATCGATGAGCAGGAAGACAATATCATCGCCGAAGGCGACGGCCGGTTCCGCGTCAAGGCGCTGACCGAGCTCGAACAGTTCAATGCCCACTTCGGCACCACCTTCTCCGACGAGGAGTTCGATACCGTCGGCGGGTTGGTCACCGACGCGCTCGGCCGGGTGCCGCGACGCGGCGACACCGTGGAGCTGGGCGGGCTGCGCTTCGAAGTGCTGCGCGCCGACCCCCGCCAGGTGCAACTGCTGCACGTCACGCGTGCCGCCCTCGAGCCGCGTCACTCCGGCGAGTTGGAACCCATCCCGCATGACGAGTGATGCACCGCCGGGTGGCAATGCTCCGCGCGGCGGCGCATTCTGCGGCCTGGGCAGGTTTCCCGCCGAGGAGAGAACCGCCGTCCGGATGGCCTTGGCGGCAGCCGCAGGCGGCGCACAAGCCCTTTCGTTCGCGCCCTTCGACCTCCCGCTGCTGCAGATCGCCGCGCTCGCCACGCTCTTCGGCCTCGCCCTGCGCACGGGCGGCACCCGCGGCGCGGCCCTGCTCGGCGGCGCATTCGGCATGGGGTGGTTCGGCGTCGGCATTTCGTGGATCTACATCAGTCTGCACCAGTATGGGGGGCTCTGGCCATGGCTCGCGGCCGCAGCCACCGCGGCGCTCGCCGCCTATCTCGCACTCTATCCGGCGCTCGCGATGGCTGCCGCGGTCCGGATCAGTCGCCCCGGAACCTGGATGCGCGGCGTGGCGCTCGCCGCCGCCTGGACGCTCGCCGACTGGCTGCGCGGCATCATCCTGACCGGATTCCCCTGGCTCGCCACCGGATATGCACAGACCGACGGGCCTCTCGCCGGCTTCGCGCCGGTGCTCGGCGTCTACGGCGTCGGCGCCGGCGCGGCGCTGTTCGCCGTCCTGACCGCCTGGGTCCTCGACAACCCCTGCGCACCCCGGCGTTGGCTGCCCGCCCTGTTGGGCATGGCCGTGCTGGTCGCGGGCGGCGCCGCGTTGCATACGATCGCCTGGTCCCGCCCCTACGGCGCGCCGCTGCGCGTGCGCCTCGTCCAGGGCGATGTGTCCCAGGACATCAAATTCGCCGACACCGGCCTCGACACCGCGCTGGCGCGCTATCTACCGGCACTGACCGCCAACCCCACGGACCCGCGTCGGCCGAAGCTGATCGTGTTCCCGGAATCCGCATTCCCGGTGCCGTGGAACGAACTGCCCGAGGATGTGACGGCCGCGATCGGCGATCCGGCGCGGCGGGCGGGGGCGGCGCTGATCTTCGGAATCTTTCTCGTCGAACCGGAAAACCGCTACTTCAACAGCGCGCTGGGTATGCCCGCGAACGGCACGACCACGCCGCAGCGCTACAGCAAGCGGCACCTCGTGCCGTTCGGCGAATTCATTCCCTACGGATTCCATTGGTTCGTGGACATGCTGCACATTCCGATCGGCGACCAGGAACATGGCAACCGGTACCAGGAGCCGATGCGACTCGCCGGCCAGAACATCGCCGTCAACATCTGCTTCGAAGACCTTTTCGGGTCGTTGATCCGGGACGAATGGTACGACCCGCAGCGGCAACCGACCGTGCTGCTCAATCTTTCCAATCTCGCCTGGTTCGACGCGTCCATCGCCCTGCCGCAGGATCTCCAGATCGCCCGGATGCGCGCAATCGAAACGGCACGCCCGCTGTTGCACGACACCAATACCGGCGTGACGGCGATCATCGATGCACGCGGCCGCGTGCGAGGCCGACTGCCGATCCGACAAGAAGGCGTACTGGAAGGAAGCGTCCAGGGAATGACCGGCGAAACGCCGTTCCTGCGCTTCGGTAACACGCCGATTCTGCTCGCCTGCGCGTTTGTCCTGGTCATCTCGGCGGCACGAAACCGGAAAACTTGAGGGTGAGAAGGCAGGAAATTTTGCCGCTATCCCACGCCATGCCGATCCCCTCTTGACGCTACGCTAGCACTTCACAAGCAAGGAATCGGTGTCGCGTCCGCGACCGAACGGGATTCAAAAAACGTGGGCAACATGGGCAGCATCGACCAGTTTTTCCTTGCGGCGAACGCATTTCCCGCGATGCCGGAAATCGCGCGCCAGATCGTCGCGAGCGTCGATGATGCGGGCGTGGGTACGGACACCGTCGTGTGCATCGCCGAGCAGGACCCCCGGTTCGCCGCCGATGTGCTGCGGTTCATCCGCCTCGTCCGCCCCGAAACCGCCTCGAACAGCGCATGTCTCGCCGATGCCTGCGTGGACTGGCCGCTGGAGCCGTTACGCGACGTCGTGCTGTTCGCCTCGATCGCATCGGCATTTCCGCGCGCCAGGGTCCCCGACCGGGTTTCCCTGTGGAGCCATGCCGCCGCGACGGGCAGTTATGCGCGCTGGTTGA
Source organism: Pseudomonadota bacterium (assembly GCA_021825945.1). Lineage (GTDB taxonomy): Bacteria > Pseudomonadota > Gammaproteobacteria > Burkholderiales > Burkholderiaceae_F > GJ-E10. Next base: position 398,993 of record JAKAFN010000001.1, on the reverse strand, counting down.
GCCACTATCTGCACGTCGACGCCGACAGCGCCTATCTCGCGGGAATTCTGCTACGCAGCGGCCAGATCGTGATCGCCCAGGCGATGCCCCACGCCGTGGCGCATGTCGAATCCGCATCCCACGCGCCGGGTCTGCGGCTGCGCCTGGAGATCGAGACCATCGGCTGCCGCCACACCGACGTCACCGCCGAACTCGGCCGGCGCTGGCAACTGCCGCACCGTCTGATCGACGGCATTCGCCATGCCCCCGATCCGCTTGCCGCGCAACCGTTCTCCGACCTCGCCGCCGTGTTGCACATCGCCTCGCTGCTCGCCGACGGCGGCGCCCTGGGCATGTCGCCCGCCGCCGCGCTGTCGCCGTTGCCGCCGGACGACCGCCGCCATCCGTCTCGAACCGGCGCACATCTGCTGGAGTCCCTACAACTCGACGCCGCCTGGCTGCAGACGCTCGCGCCGCACTACACCGAGCTCGCCGAGCCGGTCGCGCAGTGGCTATCGACGAACCCCAGTTAGAATCCTCGCCTGCGATCCGCCTCTTTCCATCGGCGGACAAACCGGGCAATGATCACATTTCAAGAAGCCATCCTGCGCCTGCAGGCGTATTGGAACGAACAGGGTTGCGCGATCCTGCAACCCATCGATATCGAGGTCGGGGCGGGAACCTCCCATACGGCGACGTTCCTGCGTGCCATCGGACCCGAGCCTTGGCGCGCCGCCTATGTCCAACCCTCGCGCCGCCCCAAGGACGCGCGCTACGGCGACAACCCCAACCGCCTTCACCAACACCATCAGTTCCAGGTCGTACTCAAACCGTCGCCCCCGGACATCGTCGACCGCTACCTAGGCTCCCTGGCGGCGCTGGGCATCGATACCCGCCGTAACGACATCCGTTTCGTCGAGGACAACTGGGAAAACCCCACTCTCGGTGCCTGGGGCCTGGGCTGGGAGGTCTGGATGAATGGGATGGAGATCACCCAGTTCACCTACTTCCAACAGGTGGGCGGACTCGAATGCAAGCCCATCACCGGCGAGATCACCTACGGCCTGGAACGCCTCACGATGTACCTGCAGGATGTCGACAACGTATACGACCTCGAATTCACCCGCTGGCGGGACGGTGCCGGCGACCATGTGCTGCGCTACGGTGACGTCTTTCACCAGAACGAGGTGGAACAGTCGAAGTACAACTTCGAGTTCTCCGACCCTCGGACCCTGCTGGGTCAATTCACGTTGTTCGAATCCGAGGCGAGCCGACTGATGCAGGCGGATCTGGCACTTCCCGCCTATGAGATGGTGCTCAAAGCCGCCCACACCTTCAATCTCCTCGATGCGCGTGGCGCGATCAGCGTGACCGAGCGGGCAGCCTACATCGGACGCATCCGCACGCTGGCGCGTGCGGTGGCACAAAGTTATTACGCTGCGCGCGAACGTCTCGGCTTCCCGATGGCTGCGCCGGCCCACACCGCACAGGGAGCCATGGCATGAAGGCCTCCCTGCTCGTCGAGATCTTCACCGAGGAATTGCCGCCCAAGGCGCTGCCCGCATTACGCGACGCCTTTGCCCGCACCATCCGCGATGGGCTCATCGCGCGGCAACTGGCCGGCGACACCGCACGCATCGACGCATTCGCGACGCCCCGCCGGCTGGCCGTGCGCATCGCCGACGTGGCCGCGATCTCGCCGGAGCGGCAGTTCCAACACAAACTCGTTCCGGCAGCGATCGGGCTCGATACCGCCGGCAACCCGACGCCTGCCCTGCGCAAGAAGCTCGACGCCCTGGGCCTGGAATACGATGCCGCGCGCATCGAACGCGTTGGGGACGGAAAACAGGAGATCCTGCGCTATCGGGGCATGGCGCCCGGAATTTCGCTCCGCGACGGCCTACAGGCGGCACTGGAAGAAGCCCTGGTGCGACTGCCGATCCCGAAAGTGATGAGCTACCAACTGGACGATGGTCGCACCACCGTCGAGTTCGTGCGGCCGGCGCACCGACTGGTGGCGCTCCATGGCGACACGGTGGTTCCCCTGCTGGCATTGGGTCTGCAATCCGGCCGCGAAACCCGCGGACACCGGTTCCTGTGCGCGGAGCCGCTGCACATCGAACACGCCGACACCTACGAAAAACAGTTGTTCGAGCAGGGCCATGTCATCGCCTCGTTCGAAGCCCGCCGTGCCCGCATGACGCGGTTGATCGAAGCCGCGGCGGCCCGCGCCAACGCGACACCGGTGATGCCGGCCGCCCTCGTCGACGAGGTGACGGCGCTGGTGGAGTGGCCGGCGGTCTATGAGTCGGGTTTCGACGAGGCGTTTCTCGAGGTTCCGCAGTCCTGCCTCATCCTCACCATGCAGCAGAACCAAAAGTACTTCGCGCTGCAGGACGGGCAGGGCCGGCTGCGCAACCGCTTCCTGTTGGTGAGCAATCTCGAAACGACCGATCCGTCGGCAATCGTCGCCGGGAATGCTCGGGTCGTGCGGGCACGCCTAGCCGACGCCAAATTCTTCTTCGACCAGGACCGCCTGCAGCCGCTGGAGTCGCGCCTGGCCGGCGCCGAACAGATCGTCTACCACCACCGCCTGGGCTCGCAGTTGCAGCGCATCGATCGTCTGACCGCTCTGGCGCGCGCCATCGCCCTCGCACTGCCCGAACCCCATCGTCCGGAGGAAGGGGCCGTGGCCCGAGCCGCCCGCCTCGCCAAGGCGGACCTCGGCACGCTCATGGTCGGAGAATTTCCCGAACTACAAGGGGAGATGGGCCGGATCTACGCCCGCCAGGAAGGCGAGCGCGAGGATGTCGCCCAGGCGATCGAAGAACACTATCAGCCGCGCTTCGCCGGCGACGCCGTTCCGGCGTCGACGATCGGCGCCTGCGTCGCGCTCGCCGACAAGCTCGAGGCGCTGGCCGGGCTCTTCGGCGCCGGCGAACGCGCCACGGGCGACCGCGACCCCTATGCGCTGCGCCGCAACGCGCTGGGGGTGCTGCGCATCCTGACGGAGAAGGCCCTGCCGCTGTCGCTGCACGGACTGGTCGCGCTGGCCTTCGACATTTTTGCGGCATCCGAATCGCAGACATTCGCCCGCTGCGAAGACGAGGTGCTCGACTTCCTCTACGACCGCCTACGCGGCCTGCTGCTCGAGCAGGGATATTCGGCCAACGAAACCGAATCCGTCCTGTCGCTGCGGCCCGAGCGCATCGACCGGGTTCCCGCGCGGATGGGTGCGGTGCGGGGCTTCATGCGACTGCCGCAAGCGGCGAGCCTGGCGTCGGCAAACAAGCGCATCGGCAATATCCTGCGCAAGGCGGAGACTTCGGAGCCCATCCGGACCGATACCCTGCGCGACGAGTTGCTGCAGGAACCGGCCGAACGCGAGCTCGCTGCGGCATTCCGCCAGGTGGCGCCCGATGTCGACCGCCTCCTGAGGATCGGTGACGACGCCGGCGTGCTGCGCGCCCTGGTGCCGCTCAAACTACCGGTCGACCGGTTCTTCGACGACGTGATGGTGATGGTCGACGAACCCGCACTGCGCGCCAACCGCCTGACGCTACTGGCGCAACTGCGCATGGTCATGAACCGGGTCGCCGACATTTCCCAGTTGGCCGCGGGATGATGGCCGCTCCGGAGGGGCCGACGGCACGTCCCCACGACCCATCCCACGCGCAACCGGCGGCCGTCGCCGCGGGCGCGCCGCGCCCGCCGGCGGGAATCCGCAAGGCATGGATCGCCTTGCGATCGACGATCTATCTCGTGCTGCTGGCCGTGACGGTCGCGCCGTACTCGATCTTCTCCCTGCTCTGCATCGTGACCCCGCACCCGCTGCGCTACTGGCTGATCACCGGCTGGCCGAAGACCGCGCTGTGGCTCGCCCGGTTCATCTGCGGAATCCGCTATGAAGTTCGCGGCTGGGAGAACCTGCCCGACGGTCCCGCCGTGCTTCTGCCGAAACATCAGTCGGCCTGGGAAACGATCTGGCTGATCGCCTCGATGCCACGGCCGAGTTCGTTCGTCTACAAGCGCGAACTGCATCGCATCCCGTTTTTCGGCTGGGGCATCGCTACGCTCGGCATGATCAGCATCGATCGCGCCCGCGGCACCGACGCCTTCGAACAAGTGGTCGAACAAGGGCAAAGGCGCTTGGCCGAAGGCTGGTACGTGATCATCTTTCCGGAAGGCACGCGCACCGCCCCCGGCACCCACATGCGCTACAAGACCGGCGGCGCCCGCCTGGCCGTGCGCGCGGGCGTGCCTGCGGTGCCGATCGCCCTCAACTCGGGAGAGCTATGGCCGCGCAAAGCCTTTCTCAAGATTCCCGGTACCATCACGGTGTCGATCGGCCCACCCGTCGACACCCGGGGACGAAGCGCCGGCGAAGTGGCGCGCATGACGGAGCGCTGGATCGAAACGGAGATGCGCAGAATCGCACCGCACCGCTATCCGCAGGAGCCTGCCGCCGGCAATGGCTAGCGTCCCGCGGCAACTCAGCCTCGACCTGATCCCGTTCCCGGATCTGCCGGACCCCGCATCCGCGGTCCGCCCCTCCGCCGACGGGCTGCCGCCGGAACGCCGCATCCTGCTCTCCGGCGAGACCTACGCGTACCGTTTGCGGCGCGCACGCCGGCGCACCATCGGCTTCCAGATCGATGACCGCGGGTTGATCGTCAGTGCGCCACGCTGGCTTTCCCTGCGCGACATCGAAACCGCAATCGTCGAGAAGGAGCACTGGATCCGCACGCGCCTCGATCAATGGCGGCAATGGCGCGCGCGGCGTAAGCTGCCTCAGGTGCGGTTCTGCGACGGCGGCACGCTGCCGTACCTCGGCGCGCAGATCACGTTGCGGCTGCGCGGCGATCTGCGTGTCTCGGAGTTGGTATCCGCGGCTGGCGGCACCCATCCCGCCGAACCCGCGGCGCCCGACGAACTGCGACTGGCGCTGCCGCCGCAGGCCGCCGAAGCGCAGATCCGCGACACCGTGCAGGCGTGGCTCAAAGCCGAAGCGCAACGGGTTCTGGGATCGCGGCTGCACGAACTGGCGATGCGCAACGACGTGCCATACACCTCCTGGGCACTGTCCTCCGCACGTTCGCGCTGGGGTTCCTGCTGCGCCGACGGCCGCATCCGCCTCAATTGGCGGCTGATCCATTTTTCCTTGTCGATGATCGACTATGTGGTCGCGCACGAACTCGCGCACCGCAAGGAACTCAACCACGGGCCGGAATTCTGGCGCCAGGTCGGCCGCCTACTCCCGGGATTCGAGGCCGCGCGCGACCAGATCCGCAACGAAGACCTGTCCGCGCTACCGTTTTAGCATGCGAGGCCGTACGGCCGCTCGCAACGCCGCATTGCCCCGCGCGCGATAAGGCGCCTCGGAGCACGGGACAAGCCCGGTTCCGGTAGTGCGCGCCGCGCCGCGGCACCGCAAGATTCCCTCGTCGCCCCACCCGGGGCCATCACCAGGGAATCTCCGATGACCCACCCGGCATCGACGTCGCACCCACGCAGCCTGCGAATGCCAGCCCGTACCGCCGCAGCAGCCCTGGCACTGCTGCCGGCGATCGCCGCGGCGCAGGCCATCAGCAACATGGGACCGGATGCCGGCACCACGCTGTGGACGGCATTCCGCAGCGTGCTTTATGGGCCCTGGGGTCTGGTCGGCTCTGCCGTCATCGTCGGCCTCGGCATCTATCTCTTCCTCGAGCGCGGCTTCATGCATGCCCTGGGGGTCATGGTGGCCGGCGCCCTGATCTTCTTCGTCCCGCTCATCGTCATTTCGATGCGGAACACGGCACAGGCGCTTGGGGGTGCGGGGTGATGAGGCCGGTCCCGCGCCTGATCGATAACGCGAGCCGTATCGGCGAGTACTGCATGGCGTTCCTGGTACCGCTCTTCCTGCTGCGCACCGTCGACCCACTCCTGGCTCTCGGAGCCGGTGCGATTACCTGCGCGCTCACGGTGCGATGCACCCTGGGCAAGCCGGAGGGCTACCTCGCGCACCGCGCCTACCGCGCCGGCATCAATCTGCGCGGCCTCCTGGACCGGCGTCTGCACAGCCTGAATCCGTGATCGACCCGGGATGACCATGGCCGAATTCCGCACTCTCGAACAGGCGATCCACCGCGCGGTCACGCTCGCCGCCACAAGTGGCGTCGTGCTGTTCGCCGTCACCGCCGCCAGCCTGGCTTTCGCGGTCCGGACCGCCGGTAATGCGCAGGAGTTGGCACGGCACATGCCCGTGTTCGTCGTCCCCGGCGCGATCGGCGGTGTCTATACGCCCGGCATCACCGAGGAGCAGATGCGGGCCACCGCGCGGTATCTGGCCACACTCGCCACCAATTTCGGCGGGCCACGCAATTTCGCCGAACGATTCGATGAACTCGAGACCTTCGCAGCGCCGCGCTTCCTCCCGGCGCTGCGGATGGCGCGCCGCGGATTGCAGCGCGACGTCGACACGCAGAACCAGTCGCGGACCTTCTTTGCAATCCCGGGGACGGAATCGTTTCGGCGGATCGGATCGGGCCGATACGAGTATGCCGTCGACGGCGATCGGACCGTCTACGCCAGCGGTCTGCCGATGAACCGAAACCGCTGCCGCATCCGACTGCGATTGCGATGGGGGTCGCCCTCGGAACGCAATCGGGCAGGAATCGTCCTGGAAGGATTCAACGTGGTCGACGAGGAGACGAAATGACCCGATGCATCATCCCGAACACGAGCCGGTCGGTCAGGCGCGGATTCGCCGCGCTGGTCCTGCTGTGCGTCGCGCTGACCACAGGCTACCCTGCCCGCGCATCACAAACCGCCGGCCATGCCGCGACGGCGCCGATCAACACTGACACGGTGTGGGACGGCGCCGCGCCCCTGCTCGTTCCGGTTCGCCTGGGATCCGATACCCGGCTGGTGATGCCGGAGCCGTTCGACGACGTCTGGGAGCGCGACGATGAGGTCTCCTGCACACTGCTCGACGATCGCACCTTGATCATCCGGCCACGCAAGGCCGAGATCGAGCAACGCCTCACGATGCGGGGCCGAAGGACGGGAACGCTCTATCTCGCGCGCGTCAGCAGCGCGCTGCCCTACACCCCGATCGTCACGGTTCACGATCTCGCCCCCCGACGGCGCGGAGCTCCCGCCGATCCCGACGAAAAATCGGTGCTCGACGCGCTCAAGGCCATGATGCGCGCCACGCCGCCCCCCGGATCGGAGATCCAACCGAGCCGACGGATCCTGCTCGACCAGGCACCCTATCGCATCGCCGCGCGCGAATTATGGCGGCTTCCCCGCGGCATCACCGGAATCATCGTGCGCATCGAGGCGAGCGTTCCGCCGGGCTCCGTCCCGGTCGTACCCGCCGACATCGAAATCCGCATTCCGCGGCTCGGCGCCCTGCGAGCGATGGGTGCCGACGACTTCCGGCTCGATGCCGCGCATCCGTCGACGCAGGGATACCTCGTGTATGCGGATCGATGATGCGTCCGCAAATCCCGCAACCCATCCGCTCCTCGCGACGCCCCCTCCGGCTGCGGCGCATCCGAATGCGCCGCGCGCCCGGAGTGATATGGGCAGCGATCGCCTGCGCCCCGATCGGCGCACTGCACGCAGCGGACAACGTCGCAACCACCGGATCGGCCCAATTCGGCTCGGCGATTCCGACCGAGCAGTTCATTCAGTCGTTCCAACGGCGGGTCACCGAGCAGATGCAGCGTTCGCTCACGCAATCCAGTCATGAGCAGGAGCGGCGTCTGCGCGCATTCGAGTCCCGACAGCGTACCGATCTCGATGCCGAGATTTCCCGGCGGCTGGGCGCACTGCAACAGTCGCTGCACACGCCATCGGACGGCACGCCGCCAACACCGATTCCCGCGCCGCACGTGCATGTCCGGCGCCCGGCGGTTGCGAGCGATGCGCCGGCAGGGGAAGCCAAGCCCGACGACGAGCCCGACATCGTGCCGAACGGATTCGTCGCCGGGACGCTGCTCAACGGCGTGGTCGCCATCGTCGGCGGATCCGACCGCGAAAGCCTGGTCGCACTGCACGGCCGCTATCGGTCTGCAAACGGGTTTTCTTCGGATCTGGACGGCTGCTTCGCACTCGTGCAAGGTCGGCCGGAAATCGCCGCCGGGCGCATCGATTTCAAGCTCGCGCGCTTGACCTGCATATTCCCCGATGGCGCGTCGCGCACCTGGGACACCGCCGGCTGGTTGGTCGACCGCGACGGGATCCGCGGCGTACGGGCGACGATCGTCGAAAACCTGGGTCGTAAGACCTTGGTCGCCGCCGCCGGCGGCGCCTTGAGCGGATACGGGCAGCGGCTGAGCCAGGAACAGTACCAGTACAGCGCCATGGCGATGGGGGCGAGCGCGAACTTCGTCGGCAGTCCCATGCGCGATGCGACCGGCGGCGCCGCCGTCGGCGCATCGAATGCGCTCACGCAATCGATCAACGACTACTACAACCTATATAGCCCATCACTGCAGGTCGGCGGCGGCACCCCCGTGACGGTCGTGCTCGCCAACGATCTTCGTGTCCCGACAAGCGGACGCGCCATAACCCCGACCCATATCGCACTGCCATGAACCACACCATTCCCGCTGTAGCGCTTCGCGCAATCACCACGGCCGCAGCCATCCTGCTATCGGCGTGCGCCGTTCCCGCCACCCAAGTATCGGTACCGACGATGTCGATGGATCACGCTCTGAAGCAGGATCGCCGGAATTCGCGGCGCGTTCTCGAAACCGCCCCGGTCATGCCGCCACGGCACGACGACGTGGCCGGCGTCGGGTCGGAGATTCCCCGCCCGATGATCCGGCCACCCGACATTCGCATGGCCTATCTCTATTCCTGGGTCGACACGGAACACAACAAACACTTCGGCAGCTGGGTGGCGATCCCGGTGTCGGACTTCGATTGGGCCGAGGGTGACCATGCGAGCCGCTGAGCGCCTGTTTGGGCGGCGTCGGCGCGCTCTGGCGGGCACGGCCGGTCCGCACAACGCGTCGCTGGCGGCCGAACTGCCATACCTGCACTGCGGCGAGTTTCAGGGGTTCGGTCCGGTTCACCTGCTCTCCGATGACACCCTCGGCTATGCATTCACTCTTGCATCCCCGACGGTCGACACCGTGCCGAACGCGGAAGACGATGTTGCACAGGGCATCCTCACGATGCTGCACGCCCTTCCCACCGGCTCGCATTGGCAATGGTTTGCCCGCAGCGAACCGCAGGTTGACGCCGCGCTGCGTCGGTATCGCGGCCAGCCCGGCATCGACGCCTGCGGCCGCCTGTTCACCGACCGGGTCATCGATCGCTGGCAGCGCGCCTGCAACGAAGGATTCTTCCCCGACGACCGGGCCATCAACTTGGTTCCGCGTCGACGCATTCTTGCGGTTGCGATCAAATCCGAACCGCTGGGTCTCGCGCGCCCCGGTCTGCGCGCCCTGCTGCGTCGTCCCCTCGTGCCGTCTCCCGACGGTCAGCCTGCGACCACGCCGCCGACCGGGGCACAGCGACGCGCCGGTCGATTCATCGCCGGCATCCGCGACGTGCTGGCCGCCGCGCAGGCCCAGGGATGGGAGCCGACGGCGCTCGATGGCAACGGCATGGTCGACTGGGTCGGAGCGCAGTTGTTTCCGCAACGCGGCGCCATCGCAGACGACACCGGACGCAGCCTGGACCTCCGCAATGAGGAGTTGCGTGCGGCGATCGCCGCGCTCGGGCGCATCGAGGGCATCGACGGTCGCGGATTCCGAAGCGTCGCGCGCGGCGCGGTGATGCACCATCGGGTGGTATCGATGCTTTGGCCGCCGCGCGCCGTTGCCTCGGGAATGTTGGATGCTCTGGCGGTCGCACTGCCGCGCATCACCATATGCGTTGCCGCAACCCCGATTCCTCCCGTCCGCGCGCTGGCACAGATCAAGGCCCGAGCGCTGCTCAATGCGCGCTCCACCCATCGATTCAATGAAACGGAGATGCAGGCGCGGACCGAGGCGCTGCATGATGTCGAGCACCGGATCTTCGCCGACGGGGAACGCATCTTCGAAACCCGCCTGCAGATCCACATCAGCGAGGATCGCATCGAAGCCGCCGATGACGCAGCGGCACAAGTCTGCAAAGTCCTCGAGCAGGCGGACATCGAATCGGCCGCGGAGTCCGACATCGGTAGTTCGCTGCTGCTCCGCGGCTGCCTGCCGTTCACCATCTATCCGATCACCGAACGCGCCTTGCGGCGCCGACGCCGCATGCTGTCCCGCGATTGCGCCGACATCCATCCCGCCGGCGGATGCTGGACGGGAGTCGCCGCCGAAGATGCCGTCATCGACCGCGACCGCGGACCGATCGTGCTCTACAGCAGCCCTTCGGGCGAACCGCTGTTCCTGGATCCGACCAAGGCGGAAAAAAACCCCCACGCGCTCATCGTGGGCCAGTCGGGTTCCGGGAAAAGTTTCTTCGTCCATGACTATCTTCTGCAACTCTGGCGTCTTCCGGACATCCGCCTGTTCCTGGTATCGATCAAAGCCGACTATCGCAAGATCGCCACGCTGCTCGGCCGCTACGTCGAATTGACGCTGGATAGCGACATTTCCCTCAACCCGTTCCATGGCCGTCCGACGCTCGAGAACCAGGCGCGCTGGTTTGCGGCGCTCACCCTGATGATCACCGAGGGCGGACCGCAGGAAACGATTTCGCGGGAAGAGGAGGTTGCGCTACAGACCGCGGCGATGACCGCCGCGCAACGAAACTGGGACGCCTTGCGCGACGTACCGGTACGCGAAACGGTTCTTGACGACGTTTGCGCCGAACTCGAACGGATCGGGCCGCTGGGCCGCGGGCTTGCGCAGCGTCTCCACCCGTACCGGAAAGGGCCATATCGCAAGCTCTTCAATGCGCCACGCGGTATTCGGTCAGACGACCGATTCGTATTCTTCAATCTCGGCGGCATCCTGCGCCAACCTTGCGCCGCGCTGGTGTCGTTCTGCGTATTCGGCATCGTCGACGAGGTAATGGCCGATCCGGCGCTGCGTGCGGTGCCCAAGGGGTTGGTCGCAGACGAGGTGTGGGCGCTGGTGCGCAACGACCATGCCGCTGCCATTCTGGAACGGTCGCTCAAGGCCTACCGCAGCCTCGGCGGATTTGCGATCCCCATCGTGCAGGACCCACAGGATCTGGATACCCCCAGCGGCCGCGTCATGCTCGTCAACACCGCGACCAAGATCGTCCTGCCGATGGACAGAGCCGGCCACAATGACCTGCAGCGCTACGTGCGTCTCAACGAACGAGAACTCGAGATCGTGCGCAATCTGCGACTGGTGAAGCGCCGATATAGCGAATTCTTCGTTTCGATCGACGGAATGCGTTCGGCCAAGGGCTTGCTGATTCCCGACCCGCTCCGGTATGCCGTCTCGACCACCGACCCCGTCGACGAGGACCGGATCGAACGGATGGTTCGGGATTGCGGCGACATGCTTGCGGCGCTGCAACGGTTCGCGCGCGAATTTCCGTACGGCATCGCGTGCACGACCGATATGGGACCGTCCTCGTGAAACTTGCCGACCTGGCGGGCGATCCCGCGGCAGCACGGCGCCGCGTCCGGATCCGGACCACCGGCGCGATCATCGCGCTTACGGCACTCGCCGCGATCGCGCCACGGATTTTCGCCTTCATCTTGGGAAGCGCGAATCGGTGGCCTCACGCGTCCGTCGCGGTGCAGAGTCCGACGACGAACCCGATCGTTCCGGTCGTCCCGGAAACCCATCATGCCGCGCCACGGCAGGGCACGGCCAACGGGGTACCACCGGTTGCCGGCCTTCCACGGCCACCGCCGGTGGGCCCGACATCGCATGGCCCGCAACCGTCCAGTACGACCACGAGCCGACCCATCATCAAGCCGGATGGTCCGGACCGTTCCGTCGGTCCGATGCCCGCAGCGCGCCGCGAACACCGATCGTCATCGCGCACCGCGGGGAAAACCGGAGCACGCCGCATGCGACGGTTACGCGACCCCGAGCGCAGCAGCCGGCATGACCGCAATCCGCACCGCGCGATGCCGGATCCACTCGGCGACGTCGCAATCGATGCCCGATTATTCGACGCGCGCAGTCGTTGAGGGAGACCCCCACGATGCACCGACCCGTTCTCCTGCTTGCATCCTGCTGCGCCGTGTTCTCCACGGGCGCAAGCCCGGCGCACCCCCTCGCGCCGGAGGGGAGCCCGGGCCTTTGGGCGGCGCAATACCGCGGCCCCCGCATCACGGACTGCCGCTCGGCGCTGCGGCCGGGTTGGACGCGATGCGCGACACCCGCACAACAGGCCTGGGCGGTGATGCGCCAGCACCGGATCGATGAAAGAATCTCCGCCTTCCTCGCCGATTATGGCAAGCCGCCCCGATACGCCGTGCGAGCGCTGTTGGACCCCACCGACGACAACATCCGGGCTTGGATCCGGGCGCAACAAAAGACGCTTGCCGCCGCCGCGTACGTCGCGCGACGCATGACCGCGCTGCAGCGGAACCCTCCCGCCGAGGGCGCGGCTTCCGTCCCCCCGAAGCCGGCATCCGGAATCCAGCCATGATCCGGCGCCGATTGCACGACGGACGACCATGGTGGCGGAAACGCCTGGGGCGGCTCCTCGGCATACTCGCCCTGTCGTGGAACTGCATCGCGTCCGGAGCCGCGGCCGCGCAGCAGTTCCTGCCCGGGGATGCCGCGCCGTACTCCGAATCGATGTCCGACTCGCGCCTCGGGGCGATCCTCGGCACCGGTGCGGAGCCTGCCTACACCCCCCCGGCGACGATTTCGACCGGCGTATCCTTCGGCGGCGCGGTGCAACTCGGCTGCACCGGAGTCGACTTCAATGCGTTCCTGCAGACCTTCGCCCCGACCGAACTCCTGACCGAACTACGCGGGATGCTGCTCTCCGGTGCCCAGGCCGCGGCAGCGAACTATCTCATCACGCTTTCCTACGCCAGTCCGACCATCGCGTCCGTGCTCGACATGCTGGACAAGCAATATGCGGCGCGCTTCTTCGCATTCACCCAGGCATGCAATGCCCAGGCGGACCGCGCGCGCGGAGAAAGTCTTGGCGCAACGACGATGGCCGAAGCAGGAAACGAGTGCTACGCACAACAGGTCGCAAGCGGTGCGTCTCCCACCGTCGCCTACCGGATCTGTTCGGTGCAGCACGGCTTCGCCAATTTGCATTTGGCGGCCGCCGCATCGACCCCGGAGTTCCTGCGCCGCTACACCACATGGAGTCCGACGCCGGACAGCAATGCCCTGCTCGCGCTGCTTCCCGATGGACGCGTCACCGATGGAGCCTTCCAGATCCGCTCCCCGCGCCTGACGGTCGCCTCGATGGCAAACCGCTATCGCACGCTGTCGCGCGCGGCGCTCGATCGCATCGACTCCGGTACCGATCCCTCGCAGATTCCGACATGCGACGGCAACACGCTGCTCGCCACCACGGCCGATCCGGCCGGATGCCTGCCGGCCGAGGCCCTCCCGACCGTGTCGTCGAGCGCGTTCCGGAGCGTGCGCCTACTCGATCCCGCGGCGCGCGCGCTCTACAAGGACGCACTCGCTTCGAAGATCGCCGTCAGCGCAATGTACTCGCGTCTGCTCGACCTATACGAACAGACCGACCGCATCGACCCCAAGCCCGGCGTTGCCGCCGACGCGTCGGAGATCCGCGCGCGTCAGACCCGGCTGCATGCGGCGATCGGCAATCTGATCGACGAAGCGAACGCGCTCACCAAAGCCCAGGAAGCGCGCGCCGCCCTGGCGCATGCGCAAATCGACGCATTGGATACGGTACAGGCCCAGACCACCGCGCGCGCCGAAGCCCTGGGAAATGTGCGATCCGGCGGGCCGCAATTCGGCATGCGTGACCTGATGCAACTGTTCGCAAACTACTGAGTGCCGCACCATGGGCGAACAATTCGTCGATCTATTCACCGCCGGGGCCTACGCCGTGGTCGGCCGAATCGATACCGCGCTCGCTAGCCCGTCGCTTTCCTGGCTGTTCTATCTTCTGGCGGCGGCCGGACTGATCGCCGCGATGCTGCAGAGTGCGCTCGCAGGCCAACCGATCATCTGGCTGCGCCATCTTGCCTGCCTTGCACTGGCGAGCGTGCTCACACTGGTTCCGCAACGCGTTGATCTCACGACACTCGATTACGCTGCGCCGGGGGAGGTGGAACGGCTCTTCGGCACCCGTACCGGCGCGGCGCCCCACCTGACCTACTGGATCGAACGTCTGGGGGCGAACGCAGCGGTCAGCCTGCGCGCCCTCACCCGGCAAGGTCCGACGTTCGTGGTTCCGGGCGTCGCCGCGCAGGTGGATGTGATCACGCACGGCACGGCCCTGCTCGATGAGCCGCAACTCAAAGCCAACGAGGTCATCTGGCGACAGGACATCGTGCCGCAGATCCTGCATGACAATCCCGCGCTGGCACAGCAGATCACCGCAAGCGACCTGCTCCCCACTCTGCTCACGCCGTCTCCCGACGCCCCGCAGTGGATCGGCGCACGCGCCGCATCCCGGGCACAGGCCGTGCAGGCTGCGCTCGCATCCGCCGGAATCGACCTGGGCGCCCTGCTACGCGCACAGGCATCCCTGATCAACCAGATCACCAGCGATGCCGGTGCGCAGCCCTGGACCATCCCGGCCGCGCCGGGTGCGCCGGCGCAGATCCAATTCAGTCTGCGCAGCGCCGGTGTGACTCCCGGACTTCCCTGGCGCCTCGGAAACGCCCCGGCATACGACGATGCGATCCGGCATGCCGATGCGCTCGCGGCGACGCTGCGCGCCCAGCTTCCGCAGGCCGACTCTCCGGTTGCGGTCTCGCGCATCGAAGACCTGTACGACCGGATCGGCCGGTCGGCGTTCTACGACGCCGCCGCGGGAATCGCCGCCGACGGCCGAACGAAGGCCGCAATCGGCAGCCTATGCCAGCGAACCAGCGATGCCAACTGCGCCCTCGCCATGGCGCCGATTCTCGAAACCGCGGCACGGCTGCACATTCCCGCTACCGACCGCTATACCCGCGGCAACCGCACGACCTGGCTCGAGCAGCCGATCACCACCGTCCTGCTCACGATCGCATCGGTGATGCTGGGCACGCTCGCCACGCTCGTGGTGGCGATTCTGCCGTTCACCCTGGGTGTGGCCAAGACCATTGCCATTCTCGTCTCCACCATCGGGTGCTGGATGCTCCTCTGGCCCGGACGGGCGCGTGTCGCCGTCGCCTGGATGGTCGGGCCGATTTCGTTCGTCAGCCTCTGGAGCGTGCTGTTCGACCTGTGGGCGGACATCGAACCCGCCCTATCACAGATCGGCACCCTGGTCGGCGGAGCACCGCACGGCTCCTGGTCCGCCGGCCGCGCCATGTCGATTGCGATCTCCCTCGGCTACATGGGCCTTCCCAGCCTGGCCCTGGGTATCGTCTACGGAGAAGGGCGCGCGCTCTATCACGCCAGCGCGCGGATGGAGACCGCACTGATGACCGCTTGGCACGCGCGCGCCTCGATCATTTCGTTCTCCCGGCATTGGATCGTCAACTCGCCCCTCGGGCGGCGCTGGAACCAGCGCGTCTACCGCGCGATCGGGTTGGGGCCGCTCGCCGCCGCACGCGGCGGCGCCAGAACTCCACCCAAGACATCGCCGCCGAAACCGACGACCCGCAAGCCGGCAAGCAAGACCGCCGGCAGCGCCCGGACCGCGCGTACCCGCAAGAGCCCGGAAGCTCCCTGACCAAAAGCTGCGGATGGGAAAGGCCGGATCGCGCCGCGCAGCGACTCAGGAACCCCAGTCGCGCAGCCAGTACATCATGGCGCAGAGCGCCACGCCGATGGCATAGATCAACCATGTATCGGAGATCGCGTAGGGGTAGACCATCAACGCGGCTCCGATCCACCGGACCGCGGGCATTTCGGACTTGCCGCCATATCGGAACGCGGCGAATCCGATCAATCCGAACAGCAGCATTCCGGCAAGGTAGGCGGGGCTCGGAAGCGTCACGGCAGACTCACCGCGCGGCACGGGCGAGGCGCACGAACGCCGCGACATCCAAGGTTTCGGCGCGCGCGCCCGGATCGACCTGCGCCGTTTCGATCGCCGCTTCGGGCAAGACCTGCGAGAGCGCGTTACGCAGCGTCTTGCGTCGCTGGGTGAATCCGGCGGTGACGACCTTGGCGAAGGTCTCCGCGTCGACGTCCGGAAGCTCCGTCGCCGCGACCGGCCGCATGCGCACGATCGCCGATTGCACCGCCGGCGCAGGCCGGAAGGCTCCGGGCGGCACCAGGAAAAGGCGCTGGATGCGATAGCGGAACTGCAGCATCACGGAAAGCCGCCCGTAGTCCTTTCCGCCGGGCCGCGCGGCCATGCGATCCACCACTTCTTTCTGCAGCATGAAATGCTGGTCGTGCACCCGATCGGCGATCGGCAGCAACGCGAACAGCAACGGCGTCGAGATATGGTACGGAAGATTCCCGGCGATGCGCAGCGCACCCCCGCCCGAACGCGAAACGTCGTGCCAATCCACTGCCAACGCGTCGGCCTCGATCAGTTCGAGTTGTGCGGGATCGAACCGCTCCCGCAGACGCGCCGCAAGGTCGCGGTCGATCTCGATCGCCGTGATGCACCCGGCTCGCGCAATCAGGTGTTCGGTGATCGCCCCAAGCCCGGGGCCGATTTCGACGATGCGCTGTCCGGGTTGCGGATCGATCGCCGCGACGATACGGGCGATGATGCCGGGGTCGTGAAGAAAATTCTGGCTGAAGCGGCGCCGCGCGCGGTGCTCATTCATCCCCCTTCATCCCCGTCCGGCCGGTACCCGTCCGGCCAGTTCGACCGCCAAGCGCACCGCCTCCCGCATGCTCCCCGCGTCGGCAATACCCCGGCCTGCGATGTCGAGGGCAGTGCCATGGTCGGCCGAAGTGCGCGGCAGCGGAAGTCCCAGGGTGACGTTCACGCCGCCGCCGAAGCTCGCGTACTTGAGCGTCGCCAGTCCCTGATCGTGATACATCGCGAGGATCGCGTCGGCACGAGTGCTCTCACGGTTCTGCGCGGCAAACACGGTGTCGGCGGGCCATGGTCCGCTGGCATCGATGCCCCGGATGCGCGCAGCCTCCAGCGCCGGGGCGATGACGTCGAGCTCCTCCCGCCCCAGATGTCCGCCCTCGCCGGCGTGCGGATTCAATCCCGTCACCGCGATGCGCGGCCGCGCAATACCGAAGCGGTCACGCAGGTCGCGATGGAGAATGTCCAATGCTGCGTCCAGTCGGGGCCGGGTGATCGCCGCGGGCACGGCCGCGAGGGCCAGATGGGTGGTCACCAGAGCCACGCGCAGCCCTCCACCGACGAGCATCATCACGACTTCCGGGGTTCCCGTCGCCGCCGCGAGGTATTCGGTATGCCCGGAAAATGCGATCCCGGCATCGTTGATCACCGCCTTGTGCACCGGCGCCGTCGCAATCGCGGCGACCTCCCCGGCGCGCCAGGATGCCAACGCACGATCGAGCAGCCGCAGCACGTAGGCGGCGTTGCGCGGATCCGGAACGCCCGGGCGCACCGGTGCGGCCAGCGGTTCCGGTATGACGCGCACGGGGGCGGCCGGCGGCCAAGGAAGACCCAGCGCGCGGGCTACCGATTCGAGGAGCTCCGCATCGCCGAACAAATCGCATGGCGTGCCGCATTCGACGGCGGCGCGCAGCGCCACCTCCGGGCCGACTCCCGCCGGTTCACCGGTCGTGATCGCAATCCGCGACCGCGTCACGGATGGTCGCCGATGCGGTATTCGACGTATGCGCGATCCCGCAACTGCCGCAACCACTCCTGCGTGGCCTCCTCGGACTTGCGCGAGCGCAGCACCTGCCGCGCCTCCATCCGCTTGCGCTCGATCGAAGGTTGCTCCACGCGCTTGGCCAGTACCTGGATGAGGTGCCAGCCGAAGGGGCTCTTCACCGGTTGACTCACCTCGCCCACCTTCAGCGCATCCATCGCATGTTCGAACGCCGGCACGGTATCCCCCGGGTAGAGCCATCCCAGATCGCCACCCCGGGTCGCGCTCGGATCGGCGGAATACAAGCGTGCGAGCTCGCCAAAACTTTCGTGCCCTTGCACGATCCGCTTGCGCAGGTCCTGCAACCGGCGCACGACCTCCTCCTCCGGCATGGCATCGGTCACCCGCAGCAGGATGTGCCGGGCGTGGATCTGCATCACCGGTTTGTCCGAGAACTGCCCGTCGGTCGCACCGCGCTTGCCGATGAGCTTCAGAATGTGAAATCCCACGGGGCTGCGCACCAAGGCGATCCCGCCGGCGGGAAGATCGCGCACCGCGTTGGCGAACAGGCTGGGCAGACGGTCCAGGGTGCGCCATCCCAGGTCGCCGCCCTGCAACGCCTCGGGGGCCGACGAATAGCCGGCCGCCAGGCGACCGAAGTCGGCGCCGCCCCGAATCTGCGAAATCAGGTCTTCGGCGCGGGCACGGGCGCGCTCGACGTACGCCGGGCTGGCCACCTCGGGGACGCCGATCAGGATCTGGGCAACATCGTATTCCTCCCCCCGATGGGCCGCCTTCGCCTGCATGGCAAGATAGTCGTCGATCTCGCCTTCCGTGACCTGGATATGGGTGTCGACCTCGCGATCACGCAGCCGCATGATCGTGATTTCATTGCGCATGTCCTCGCGGAACCGGTCGAACGGCACGCCGTCGGCCTCAACCTTGGTACGCATCTGCGCCAGGGTCATACCATTCTGCTGCGCCATGCGGGCGATGGCAGCGTTGACGGTCGCGTCGTCGACCCGCAGGCCGGTCTCCTGCGCAAGCTGCAACTGGGCCCGGTCGAGAACCATCCGTTCGAGCACCTGCTTGCGCAACACGTCCTCCGGCGGCATGGGAATGTGCTGGCGCGCGAGCTGAGCCTCGGCAAGGCGCATCCGGTAGTCCAGCTCCCCCTGGGTGATCACGTCGTCGTTGACGACCGCGACGACCCGGTCGAGCAGGCGCGGCGCAGCGCCCTGCGCCGGGACCACCGCCAGGACACCCGCCACCGCGACGGCCGCCGACAGTGTCACCCGGCGCACCGCCCGCAACATCCATCGCGCCGCATTTTGCTCACAATTCATCATCCGGAACTCACTGGTAGAAATCGAACGGACCCGGCGGAGGCCGCGGCGGGCTGATCGATTGATAGCCCAGGATGTTACTCTGCAGGAGGCTCATCGGATTGGAGCCGACGCTGGCCAGTCCGTTCAGCTGAATCTGGAAGAAATACGTCGTCGTGTAGAGATTGTTGAACTGCCCCGTCGCGACCGGGTAGGGAATCGCGTAGCGCGAGAATATCATCCGCCCCACCCAGCAATCGGCACGGTACTCGAGTCCGGCCAGCGATTGGACCCAACTGCGGTTGGCAATCGAGTAGTTCAATGCCCCGACGCCGTACCAATTCTTCGACAGCGGCCACTGCGTGGAAAGCCCGTAGTTGTTGATCGGATAGCCGGTGTAGTACGGCGTCTCGTACTGATAGGTGAAGTTCACCACCGAGGCTTCCCGCGGCTGCCAGTGCAGCCCGAAGGAAGCCAATGCCGTCTGGCTGGTTACCGTCGAGTAGTCCACGCTCATGTTCACGCTCCACTTGCGGCCCATCGACGCATCGGCGAGAAACAGCGTATCCGATGTCGCGCTCGTGGTCGGGGGAACGCCGGGCAGGGTCACCATCTGGGGCGAGAAATAAAAGCGCTGCCCGATCCCGACGCGCAGCCGCTCGGCGCCGCTGGCGCTGTCGATGACGCGGCTTGTCAAAGCGGTGGTCAGTTCGTTGGCCTGCGCGATCCGGTCATAGCCGGTGAAAATGTTCGGCGCGAACAATTGCGCAAACGTGAGGTCCGACACCGTACTGTCGAAGTTCGGCAGCAACGACTGGTTGCGGTAGGGAACGAAGGCGTAGTACATCCGCGGCTCCAGCGTCTGCCGCGCGTCCGCACCGAGCCAGTGGATCGGCCGATCGAAGATCAGCCCGGTATCGAACGACGCCGTCGGCACCGTACGGGTGGTCGACGTGTTGCCGTAGTTGTACATCGGGTCGAGCTGGTAGTACGTGGCGTTCCACTGCACTTTCGGAATGATGAACCATCCGGGCGAGAGGATCGGGTAGCTCACTTCCGGGTTGAAGATGAACCGCGAACCGCTTTGCGTATAGAACCCCGGATTGAATGTCTCGGGGGCATCGTATTTCGGATTCGTCGCCGGCACGACGAAATACGGATTGGTCGCCGGGTGGTTGAAGTGGGTCGCATCGAAGAATCCGGTCACGTCGAACCCGTTCCAGTCGAGATGCTGTCCCTGGACGGTCAAATCGGGCACCCGTTGATAGGGTCCCGGATCGTAGGGCAACAATAGCGGCACGAGCGTCTGGCTTTCCTGCACCCGCAGCGTCGTCGTCCAGTAGGTCTTCGCGTAGTTGAGGTACGCCTCCTGCGGCAGTTCCTGCGGCGACGATGCCAGGATGTTCTGCGAAAAATCGATCAGGAAATTCGGGTCCGAGACGCGGTTGTAGTTGATCCCCGCGGAAAGTCCCGCGGCGCCGACATACTGCGTCGACAGCACCGTGTGATCGCGCATCGTGCCCGTCCCGCGGTCATGCGGCATCACGTCGTAGTTGATGATCCCCTGGGTTTCCGGCGTCAGGAAGCGAAAATCGTTGCTCAGCAAAACGCCCCGGCTCGGGAGGATGTACGGGGTGAACGTATAGTCGTAATTGGGCGCGATGTTCCAGTAGTAGGGAATGACGAATTCCGACCCGAGCAGGCTGTTCTGCATGTACCCCGGAGTCAGGAAGCCGCTCTTCCGCGCGTCGCCGATCGGAAAATCGAAATAGGGCGAATCGATCACCGGAACGCCGCCGAAATACAGCGTCGCCGCATAGGCCGTCGCTTCCTGATCGCCTTGATCGATATCCAGGGTGTCGGCCTTCACCCACCAGGACGGGTTGTCGGGATCGCAGGTGGTGAACGTCGCGTCGTGCATGCGCTCGTTGCCTTCCCCCAGGAACTCGATGAGGTTCGACTTGCCGCTGCCGTGGCGCGCCGGGTAGGTGTAGCTGGCATCGGGCATCGTCCCGGTCTGCGCCTCGACCTGGAACTTCAAGCTCGGAGCGTTGAAAATCGCACTCTTGGCCACGAGGCGGACATGGCCTTGCGCGTCGACCTCGTCGGTCGCGATGTCATACACGACGCGGTCGCCGAACAACACCATTCCCGCACGCCGCAACTCGACCGCACCGATGAGCGTCGTCGTTTCGTCGATCGCGCCCACGACATGGTCGGCACGGGCATAGATCGGCGGGGCCTGTCCGGCCGTGGCCAGCCCGCGTCCCGCGCCCAGGGCCCGCTCGAGCCGCAACCCCACGGCGGGTCCCGGATCCGCCCAGCCGGATACCACGGACAGCAGGAGTCCGGCGACGACCGCTGCGGTGGCGACGCGATGTCCGGGATCTCGATTTCCCTGGTGCATGGGACGGTACTATTCCAAATTCTTCTAGCGGTGACGGCGACGCGCGTCGCCCCAAAAGAGGAAACGCCGACCGTCATCGCGAGGCCAGCAGGGCCGTGGCGATCCGGAAAACGCGGGATTGCTTCGCGCTTTGCCCTCGCAATGACGATCGTTTTACGTTAAAAAACGCGCCATTATGGCGGATCGTCCCGAAACCCTCCCCAACCCCGACATGTCGCACGAGGCTCCCCCCCCCCAAGATCTGCGGCTCGGCGCGCTGCGCATGTGGCTTGCATCCCTTCCGGCAAACCGGAGCCTGGATCCGACCAGTCTGCGGCCCGCATCGAGCGATGCCAGCTTCCGGCGGTATTTCCGCATCGACCGTCAGACGGAGGACGGCCCCCCCGCCGGGACGGAGCGCTCCTGGATCATCATGGATGCCCCGCCGCAACACGAGGACTGCCGCCCCTTCCTGCTCGTTGCCGACCTGCTCGCGCGCCAGGGGGTACGGGTGCCCGCCGTTCTCGAACGCAACCTGGAACACGGGTTCCTGCTGCTGGGCGACCTGGGCGATGTGACCTACGCCGAGGCCATCGCGGCCCGGCCGGAGCGGATTCCGGACTTGTACGAGGGCGCGATCGCGGCGCTGGTCCGCTTGCAGGGCATTCCCGTCGCCGGAACGACCTTGCCGCATTACGACCGCGAGCGCCTACTGGCCGAAATGCGGCTATTCCCGGAATGGTACGTCGCGCGGCATCTGGGCATCGATCTGAGCCCGGCGGAGCGCGCCGTGCTGGATGCGGCGTGCGATCGCCTCGCCGTGTCGGCGCTCGATCAGGCGCAGGTGTTCGTCCATCGCGACTACCACAGCCGCAATCTGATGGCTCCGGACGCCGATGTCGGGATCGTTCCGCGGTCGAGGTCGGGCCCGGGCTCCGCATCCGCTCCGGGTCCAAACCTGGCGGCGGAGCCCGGCGTGCTGGATTTCCAGGACGCGGTGATCGGCCCCATCACCTACGACCTGGTATCGCTGCTTCGGGACGCCTATGTGGAATGGCCGGAGCCGCAGCAGATCGACTGGGCCGTCCGGTATTGGGAACGCGCACGGCGGCAAGGCTTGCCGGTTCCGGCCGACTTCGGCCGATTCTGGCGGGACCTCGAGTGGATGGGACTGCAGCGCAGCCTCAAGGTGCTCGGGATTTTCGCGCGCCTCCACCACCGCGACGGCAAGGATCGCTACCTGGCAGACCTGCCGGTGGTGCTCCGCCATGCCCAGCACGTGGCCGAACGGTACGACCCGTTCACGCCCCTTGCCCGCCTGCTCGACCGCATCCACGGCCGCGCGCGGGAAGAGGGATATACGTTCTGACATGCGCGCGCTGCTCCTTGCCGCCGGCCGCGGCGAACGCCTGCGGCCGCAGACCGACACCTGTCCCAAACCCTTGCTGCCGGTGGGCGGCAGGCGACTGATCGAATGGCAGATCGAAGGACTTGCGCGCGCGGGATTTGCAGACATCGTCATCAATACCGCGCATCTCCCCGACCAGTTCGAGCCCGCGCTGGGAGACGGCAGTCGCTACGGCGCGCGACTGCGGTATGCCCGCGAAGGCGAGCGCGCGGAAGACGCGCGCGAGACGCTGGGCGGAATCGTCCACGCGCTGCCGCTGCTGGGGGATGAACCGTTCATCGTCGCCAGCAGCGACATCGTGACGACGTTCGATTACCGGGGCCTCCGTGACCCGGCGCAGCGCATCGCGGGCGGCGACCTCGACGCCCATCTCGTCCTGGTCGACAACCCGCCCTACCATCCCGACGGCGACATGGGCCGATCCCCCGACGGAACGGCGACCCGCACGGGACCCCGGCTCACCTACGGCAACATCGGCCTATTCGCCCCGCGGATCTTCGCCGACCTGCCGCCATCGCGGGCGCGGCTGTTTCCTTGGCTGTACCGATTCGTCGATCTCGGACGGGTGGGCGCCGAGCACTTCGGCGGCGCATGGTTCAATGTCGGGACGACCGCGGAACTGGCGGCCTGTGAAGAGGCCCTCCGATTGCGTAGAATTTTCGGATGCATATGACATCCCGGATCGCGATCCTGGGCGGCGGCCCGGTGGGCATGGTCACAGCCCTGCTCCTGGCGCGGCGCGGCATCGCCGCCGCGCTCTACGACGCCCGCCCGATCGAGGATCTCCGGCGCGACCGACGCCTGCTGGCCCTTTCCCGCGGCAGTCTGCAGATCCTCGACACCCTGCTCGGCGCCGGAACCCTTCCGATGGCGCCGATCCGCCGCGTCCATGTCAGTTCCCGCGGCCATGCCGGAGCCGCCCACCTCGGCCCCCCCGTGACCGACCACGCAGGTGATGCGACCCACGATCCGAGCTTCGGCACGACACCGGTCGGCGCCACCGTCTGGTACGCGGACCTGGTCGCCGCGCTTGCGCGCGCGATCGATGCCGAACCGCGGATCGTCTCGGAACGCCCACGGCGGGTTCTCGGTTTGCGACAGTATCCCGATCACGTCTGCGTCACCCTCGACAACGATACCGAGATCACCTGTGCTCTGGCGATCGATGCGGAAGGAGGGCCTGACCGCCACCGAAACGCGATCGGCGCCGCACCGGTGCGATCCCATGCCCTGCTCGCCGATCTCACCCTCGACGGCCTGACCCCGGGTGACGCCTTCGAGCGCTTCACCGACGATGGGCCGTTTGCGCTGCTGCCGGTTCCCGGAAGCCGCCGGCAGATGTCCATGATCTGGTGTCTGCCGTCGCCGCTCGCACACACCCGGCATCAACTGCCCGAGAAACCGCTGCTGCGGGAGATCGCGCAAACTCTGGGGCCGCGATTCCTTGCGCCCACGGCCATCGGATCGCGCAACCTCTTTCCGCTACGGCCGACCCGCATCGACCGGGTATGTGAACACCGTCTGGTGCACATCGGCAACTCGGCCCAGGTCCTGCACCCCGTCGCCGGACAGGGCTTCAATCTGGGGCTACGCGATTGCGTATGCCTGGTCGGCTGCCTGACCGACACGATGGCCGGCACCGACATCCGTCGTACGCACGACGTCCCCGCCGCCTTGGCCCGCTACGCAGCTACGCGTCGCCTCGACCGCGCGGTGGTGCCGGCCCTCACCGGCATGCTGCCGCAGCTCTTTTCCTCGGCACCCCTGCCGATCGCGGTCGCGCGCTCGGCCGCACTCGGCGCGCTCGACCTCCTGCCGAATGTGCGGCGGGCGTTCGCTCGCCTGCTCATGTTCGGAGTCCGGGTCTGATGGACCAGGCACCCTTGCAGATCGGCCCCCACCGGATCTCCAATCGCGTCTTCGCGGCGCCGATGGCGGGCATCGCGGACTTGCCCCTACGCCGGCTCTTCCGGACCTTCGGTGCCGGATACGCGGTGGGCGAGATGACCACCTCGGACGCGCGGCTGCGTGGCAGCCGGAAAACGGCCCGCCGTCTGCGCATGGATGGCGAAGCCGAGCCGGTTGCCGTTCAACTCGCAGGAGCCGATCCGACGATGCTTGCCGATGCCGCCCGCGATGCCGTCGACCGCGGGGCGCAGATCATCGACATCAACATGGGTTGTCCGGTAAAAAAAGTCTGCAATGCCGCGTGCGGCTCCGCCCTGCTGCGCGACGAAGCACTCGTCGGCCGCATCCTGGATGCCGTCGTGCAGGCCGTCACCGCCCCCGTCACCCTGAAGATCCGCACCGGCTGGGATCCGGCCCATCGCAATGCGCCGCGCATCGCCCGCATGGCGCAGGATGCCGGCATCCGGATGCTGACCATCCACGGCCGTACCCGGGCCTGCGGATTCCAGGGCCATGCCGAATACGACACGATCGCCGAGGTCAAGTCGCAACTGACCATCCCGGTGGTCGCCAACGGCGACATCGACGGCCCCGAAGCGGCCCGCGCCGTACTTGCGCACACCGGCGCCGACGCCGTGATGATCGGCCGTGCCGCCCACGAACGTCCCTGGATTTTCGGGGAAATCGACCATCTCCTGCGACACGGCGTCGCGGCGCCGCCGATGCGAATCGCCGACGTCACACCGGCGCTGCTCGCCTATCTGGACGAACATTACGCCCACCACGACGACATCCAGGGCGTACGCACCGCGCGCAAACGCATTCACGGCTGGCTGCGCGGCCTGCGCGGCGGGCGGGAAGCGGGACGGCGGATCAACGAAATCGAATGTCCGGTGGCCCAGCGTCGGGAAGTCGAAATCTTTTTCGGAGAAGCCGCTGCACGCAGTCCGTTTTTTGAGTACATTTCCCGGTCCGAGTAAGGACTCCCCGAAGTGCCCACCGACCGCGCCGACCCGATTCCCAGCCCCCCTTGCAAGACCGAGGACGGCGCTGCGCTCGATCGTGTGCACAGTATCGGTGAAAGCATCGAGCAGTGCGTATTCCGGAACCTGGAAGAGTATCTTTCCAATCTGGACGGCGCATCGCCCCATGCCCTGCACGAGATGGTGTTGCGGGCAGTGGAACGGCCCCTGCTGCGGTTCGCGCTGACGCGCTGTGCCGGTAACCAGTCCGCAGCGGCCGAACTGCTGGGAATCAACCGCAACACACTGCGGCGCAAGCTGCATGATTTCGACATCTGCTAGACCGCGCCACATGATTCGTCGCGCGTGCCGACCGGGTGCCCGCGATGCTCCCCCGTACCATCGCTCATGCAAGGAAACCGATCCATGTCCCCATCGACCCGCACCGCGCTGATCAGTCTGTCCGACAAGTCCGGCGCCGTGGAATTCGCCCGCGGCCTGGTGCAATCCGGCTTCCGGATCCTCTCCACCGGCGGCACCGCGAAGCTGCTCGCCGACGCGGGCATCGCGGTGACCGAAGTCGCGGAAATCACCGGCTTCCCCGAAATGCTCGATGGGCGGGTGAAGACCCTGCACCCGAACATCCACGGCGGCCTGCTCGCGCGGCGCGACGATCCCGCGCACATGGCGACACTGGCGCAGCACGCGATCGCCCCGATTGAAATCCTCGCCGTCAACCTCTACCCGTTCCAGGCGACCGTCGCCAAGCCGGGATGCACCCTGGCCGATGCCATCGAAAACATCGACATCGGCGGCCCGGCGATGCTGCGCTCGGCAGCGAAGAATCATGCCGCGGTCACGGTGATCGTGGATCCGCAGGATTACCGCCGGGTGCTCGAAGAACTGCTCGCGTCGGGCGCCGTCGGCGCCGCAACCCGCTTCGAGCTCGCCACCAAAGCCTTTGCGCACACCGCTGCCTACGACGGTGCGATCAGCGCCTATCTTTCGGGCATCGATGAGGATGGCTCCCGCCGCATGTTCCCACGCATCCTCACGCGCCAGTGGCAACTGGTGCAGGACATGCGCTACGGGGAAAACCCGCACCAGGACGCCGCGTTCTACCGCGACGCCGTGGTGGGCGAGGGCTTGCTCGCGTCCTACCGCCAGCTCCAGGGCAAGGAACTCTCGTATAACAACGTCATGGATGCCGATGCGGCCTGGGAATGCGTGCGCAGCTTCACGACGCCGACCTGCGTGATCATCAAGCACGCCAACCCCTGCGGCATCGCAACCGGCGTGACGGTTCTGGACGCCTACCGGCGCGCCTACGCCACCGATCCCACTTCGGCCTTCGGCGGCATCATCGCCTTCAACCACCCGGTCGACGGCGCGACCGCCCGCGCGATCTGCGAGCGCTTCACCGAGGTCGTGATCGCACCGGCATTCGACGCGTCCGCCCTCGACGCCCTGCGCGCCAAGGCCAATGTACGGGTCCTGGAGCTGCCGCAGGGTGCGGCTCATAACGATCTCGAGTTCAAACGCGTGGGCGGCGGCCTGCTCGTGCAGACGCCCGACATCGCGACGATCGGTCGCGCCGACTGCAAAGTGGTCACGCGCAAAACGCCGTCGGCGGACGAGATGGACGACCTGCTGTTCGCCTGGAAGGTGGTGCGATACGTCAAATCGAACGCCATCGTGTACGCGAAGGACGGCGCAACACTGGGCATCGGCGCGGGCCAGATGAGCCGGGTCGACTCCACCCGCATCGCTGCGCTCAAGGCCAAGGACGCCGGCCTCTCGCTGGCCGGATCCTGCGTGGCGTCGGACGCGTTCTTCCCGTTCCGGGACAGCCTCGATGCGCTCGTCGACGCCGGCGCAACCTGCGTGATCCAGCCGGGCGGCAGCGTGCGCGATGCGGAAGTGATCGCCGCGGCCGACGAGCGCGACATTGCCATGGTCTTCACCGGGATGCGGCATTTCCGCCATTGACATGACCCAACCCGCGCGACGCATCCTGGGCATCGATCCGGGGCTCAACCGGACGGGCTTCGGCATCATCGAAACCTGCGGTGCGACGCTGCGGCATCGGGATTCGGGGGTATTGCGAATTGCCGCCGGAGAGTTGCCGCAACGTCTCCAGGCGATCCTGCGGGAACTCGGCGCGGTGATCGAGCGCAACGCACCCGACGAGGCGGCGATCGAAAAGGTCTTCGTCAATGTCAATCCGCAATCGACCTTGCTGCTGGGCCAGGCACGAGGCGCCGCGATCTGTGCCGCGGTGGGCCAAGACGTGCCGGTGCATGAATACACGGCGCTGCAGATCAAGCAAGCGACGGTCGGATACGGCCACGCCGACAAGACACAGGTACAGAAAATGGTGCAACGCCTGCTTGGACTCGACCGCGCGCCGGCGGCCGATGCCGCCGACGCCCTGGCATGCGCCATCTGCCACGCCCATGCGTCGGCGCGACTGCGCGGGACCGCGGGAGCGCAACTCGCAGCACTGGGAGCCGGGACGAGCCGCAGGGCCAGCGCGCGCCGCCGCGCGGCAACCGTCTGGCGGAGCTACTCGCCGGAGAACTGAACGATGATCGGACGCCTTGCCGGAACGCTGCTCGAAAAGCATCCGCCGTCGCTCGTGCTCGATGTCGGGGGCGTCGGCTACGAGCTCGACGCGCCGATGAGCACGGTCTACAACCTTCCCGCCGTCGGTGAGCGCGTCACCCTGCTCACGCATCTGCTGGTGCGCGAAGATGCCCATCAACTCTACGGATTCGCCACGGCAGCCGAGCGCCACGCGTTCCGTGCCCTCATCCGGATCTCCGGCGTCGGAGC
The DNA here is from genome assembly GCA_021825945.1 of Pseudomonadota bacterium. Lineage (GTDB taxonomy): Bacteria > Pseudomonadota > Gammaproteobacteria > Burkholderiales > Burkholderiaceae_F > GJ-E10. Next base: position 370,408 of record JAKAFN010000001.1, on the reverse strand, counting down.
CCGCACCGCGCTCGCGCTGCTCTCGGGTCTGAGCGTCGAGGAACTCGCGCAGGCGGTGGCGCTGCAGCAGGCCGGAGCGCTTACCCGCGTTCCGGGCATCGGCGCCAAGACCGCGCAACGGCTGCTGCTCGAACTCAAGGGCAAGCTCGTTCCCGCCGCAATCGAGGGCGCCGGCGGCACGGCGCAGACATCCGTCGGCGATGCGTCGACGGACATTCTGCGCGCGCTGCTCGCGCTCGGATACTCCGAGCGCGAGGGCACCGCGGCGATGCGATCGGTTCCCGCGGGGATCGGGGTGTCGGAAGGAATCCGGGTGGCGCTGCAAGCGATCGCGAAACGATAGTTCCTCCGGACAACCGCCCGATCCGCGCGCGCACGCAGGAGAGGGGGATATGATCCTCGTCACCATGACCGAATCCCGCATCGTCTCCGGCACGGCCGGGTCTCCCAACGAGGAGGCCGTCGAGCGCGCCCTGCGCCCGCAGCGCCTCGCCGAATACGTCGGCCAAGCCCGGATCCGTGAGCAGCTCGACATCTTCATCACCGCGGCACGCAACCGCGGCGAGGCGCTCGATCACGTGCTGCTCTTCGGCCCACCCGGCCTCGGCAAGACCACCCTCGCGCACATCCTCGCCCACGAAATGGGCGTCCACCTGCGGCAGACCAGCGGGCCGGTTCTGGAACGGGCGGGCGATCTTGCCGCCCTGCTCACCAACCTCGAGCCCAATGACGTGCTCTTCATCGACGAGATCCACCGCCTGAGCGCAGTGGTCGAGGAAATCCTGTACCCGGCACTGGAGGACTTCCAGATCGACATCATGATCGGCGAAGGGCCGGCGGCGCGCTCGATCAAAATCGATCTTCCTCCCTTCACGCTGGTGGGCGCGACGACCCGCGCCGGCATGTTGACGAATCCCCTGCGGGACCGATTCGGCATCGTCGCGCGGCTGGAGTTCTACACCGAGGCCGAACTCACCGCCATCGTCGCACGCAGCGGGAAATTGCTGCAGGCGACGATGGAGGAATCCGGCGCGCGCGAAATCGCGCGCCGCTCCCGCGGCACGCCGCGCATTGCCAACCGACTGCTGCGACGAGTTCGCGACTTCGCCGAAGTCCGCGGCGACGGCAACATCTCGCGGGACCTTGCCGATCGCGCCCTATCGATGCTCGAAGTCGACACCCTCGGCCTCGACGTCATGGACCGAAAACTCCTGCGCGCGATCATCGAACGCTTCGGCGGTGGCCCGGTGGGCATCGACAACCTCGCGGCGGCGATCGGCGAGGAGCGCGACACCCTGGAAGACGTCGTCGAACCGTTCCTCATCCAGCAAGGCCTGCTGCAACGCACCCCCCGCGGTCGGATCGCGTCGGCCGACGCATACCGACACTTCGGCGTGGTCGGATCGGCGCCCGGAAAGACCGGGACGCTGATCTAGCGCCCCCCTTCCATGGCGGTTCCGGAAACGCAACAGGACGCACCCGTCCCGCAGACAGACCGAACGATCGGGCTCACCGGCGCGGAAGCCGAGCGACGCCTGCGCACGTCCGGCGCCAACGCCATCGCGGAAACGGAGATCCGATGGTGGCGGCAATGGCTCGCCAAGTTCTGGGGACCGGTACCGTGGATGTTGGAAGCCGTCATCGTGCTGCAAGGCACGCTGCACCGGAATCAGGAAGCACTGGTCATCCTGTTCCTGCTCGTCTTCAATGCGGCGGTTTCCTATATCCAGGAGCGCCGGGCGCAGGATGCGCTCGCCCTGCTGCGACGGCAACTGCAGGTGACCGCGCGCGTACTCCGTGACGGGCGCTGGGGACGGATCGCCGCCGCGCAGCTGGTGCCCGGCGACGTTGTGCATGTGCGGGCCGGCGACCTCGTACCGGCGGACCTGCAGCTCTTCGATGGTGCGGTCGCACTCGACCAGTCCGCCCTGACCGGGGAATCCCTGGCGATCGACGCCGGACCCGGCCAATCGGCATATACGGGGGCCGTCGTGCGCCGAGGGGAAGCGAGCGGCGAAGTGACGGCCACGGGCGCACGCACCTACTACGGCCGGACCGCCGAACTGGTCCGCACCGCCGGTGCCCCGAGCCATATGCAACGCACGATCCTGGCGATCGTCAAGCACCTGGTGCTCTTCAACGTCGTGCTCATCGTCCTGGTCGTCGCCTATGCCGCCCGGCATGCCTTCCCGCTCGCCGACACGGCCGTGTTCGCGCTGATGCTGCTCGTCGCCTCGGTTCCGGTGGCCCTCCCCGCGACCTACACACTGGCAACGGCGGTGGCCAGCGCCCAGCTCGCCCGGCGAGGCGTACTCGTGACCCGGCTCCCCGCGGTGGAGGAGGCGGCGGCCATGGACACGCTGCTGTCGGACAAGACCGGCACCCTGACCCAGAACGCACTGACGGTTTCGGAAATCCGGCCGCTGCGGGGAGTCGCCGCGGCCGAGGTGCTGCGGGTGGCGTCGCTGGCCAGCGACGACGCATCCCAGGATCCGCTCGATGCCGCGATCCTGGCCGCGCACCGGGCGGGCGGATTCGCGCCTCCCGTTGCTGCGCGCGTCGACTTCCATCCGTTCGACCCGTCGACACGCTGCAGCGAAGGGGTCTACGAGTCCGGCGCCGGGCGGTGGCATGCGCTCAAAGGCGCGATGGAGGCCGTCGTCGCGCGCAGCACCGTGAGCGGGGACGTGGGTGCGCAAGCGCAACGCGCCGAGGCGGATCTCGCCGCCAATGGCGCCCGCGTGCTCGCCGTGGCAGGAGGACCGACCGGCTCCGTCGCGCTGATCGGGCTGATCGGTCTCGCCGATCCGCCGCGTCCCGATGCGGCAGATCTGATCGCACAACTGCGCAGCCTGGGCGTGCGCGTGAGCATGGCCACCGGCGACGCCCTCGAGACGGCTCGCGCGATCGGCACCCAGCTCGGACTCGGCGCACGCGTGTGCACGGCGGGGCCCGACGGTCTACGGGATCCGGAGCAATGCGACATCTACGCGCGGGTTCTGCCGCAGGACAAGCATGCCATCGTTCATGCACTGCAACAGAAGGGACATGTCGCGGGTATGACGGGAGACGGCGTCAATGACGCCCCGGCGCTGCGCCAGGCCGAACTGGGCATTGCGGTCGCCAGCGCCACCGATGTCGCCAAGGCGGCGGCGGGTGTGGTCCTCACCGACCCGGGACTGTCCGGCGTGCTCACCGTGGTCCGCACCGGGCGGGAGGTGCACCGGCGCATGCTGACCTACCTTCTCAACAAGGTCATCAAGACGCTGCAGATCGTGGTGTTCCTGACCATCGGTCTCTGGCTCACCGGTGGATTCGTGATCTCGCCCCGCCTGATCGTGCTGCTGCTGTTCGCCAACGACTTCCTGACCATGAGCATCGCGATCGACCGCGTTCGACCTCCGGCCCGGCCACAGCGCTGGCGCGCGGGACAACTCGTCGGCGTGGCATCGGTTCTGGCCGCGATCTCGATCTTCTTTTCTCTGGGTCTGTACGAATGGGCATGCGCCCGGTACCCCCTCGGCCTGCGCCAGATTCACACCATGGTGTTCCTGCTGCTGGTATTCACGACCCAGGCCAACGTCTACGTGCTGCGTAACGACGACCGGATCTGGTCCTTCGCGCCGGCCCCCGCCATGGCATGGGCAAGCATCGCCGCCATGGCGATCGTGAGCGTGCTGGCTGCGACGGGGATCGGGATGGCGGCCATACCGCCCGGTCTGATCGCGGCCATGGCCGCGCTCGTCGCCGCATTCGCACTGATTCTCGACCTGACCAAACGGGTGGCGTTTCGGCACTTCCGCCTTGGATGAGCCTGCCCGAACCGAACCGGAGAACCGATGGAACCGATCCGCAACCAACTCGACCGGGCGCACGCGGCCTACGTTGCCGGCAACCCGGCCGAGTCCGAAGCGATGTACCGCAGCATCCTTGCGACCGCCCCCGACACCGTCCCCGCGCTCGTCGGGCTGGCGGCGATCCTCAGTACCAGCGGCCGCCTCGAAGAAGCCTCACTGCTGGAAGCGCGGGCGTACATCCAGCCGCCTTGGGACGGGAAGCCGCACAAGATCCTTGCCACCTGCCATTACCGCCTGGGTCAGTTCGACGAGGCCGCCCGGTGCTACCGCGCCTGGCTCGCGGAAGACCCGGACAACGAGATTGCGCGGCATCATCTCGCGGCATGCAGCGGCCAGGGGGTTCCCGATCGCGCGCCGGACCGCTACGTGGCAGCCTTGTTCGACGGAATGGCCGACCAGTTCGACCATCGGCTCGTTTCGATCCTGGCCTACGACGGTCCGGGAATCCTGCGATCCATACTCGCGGACATCATCCCGGCCGACAAATCGCGCGACATCCTCGATGCCGGGTGCGGAACCGGGCTCTGCGGCCCGGTGCTCGCGCCGATGGCACGCCGACTGACGGGGGTCGACCTGTCGCAGGCGATGCTTGACAAAGCCCGGGCGCGTGGCGTCTACGATCGGCTGATCCACGGCGAGTTGACGGCGTTCCTGCAGAACCGGCCCGCCGGGATCGACCCGACGGACTTCGATCCCACGAAGTTCGACCTGATCGTCATGGCCGACTCGCTCATCTACTTCGGCGATCTGGGCGGAGTATTCGATGCCGTCGCCGGATCGCTGCGCCCGGGGGGGCTGTTTGCCTTCACGCTCGAACTCCTGCCGCAAGACGACGCCGCGCCGGAATTGGCGCTGCGACCCTCGGGGCGGTATGCGCACGGCACGCGACACTGGACGCGATGTCTCGCCGAACGGGGCTTCCACATCCGGCGCAGCGAAGCGATCGTGATCCGGCAGGAGTTCTGCCAGCCGATTCATGGCGTCGCGGTGCTCGCCGAGGTTCCCGCCGCCGACGGCAATCGCCTGCCGCCGCGCCGCTCCGATCAACCGCGCGACGATGCGGCGGCCAGGAACCCCTGAATGAAGTAATTCGTCACGGCGATGAAGATGCTGGCAAAAAATGCGGTCCAGAATCCCGCAATCGCGAATCCCCGGACCAGGCTCGAGACGAGCAGCAACACGACGGCGTTCACGACCAGCAAAAAAAATCCCAGGGTGAAGATCGTCAGCGGAAAGGTGAGCACGACCAGGACCGGTCGCACGACCGCATTGGCAAACCCCAGCACCAGCGCCGATATGATCAAGGACGACGCATCTGCGAACCGGATCCCCGCAAAGACGCGACTGGCGATCCACAACGACGCGGATGTGATTGCCCAATGGAGCAGGAATCGCACGAGCGGATTTGGCATGGGCCCATCATAGCCCGGATGGATCACCGATGCGATCGCCTGCCAGTGCCCGGCCAAAACTGCGGCATCATCCGGTCATGGCCCTGAATGCGACGATCCACACATTCGACATCGACCTGGCGGACGCCGACCGCGACGTCTATGAATCGCTGAACCTGCGCGTCGCCTGCCACCCGTCCGAATCGCCCGACTCCTTGGTAACGCGGGTTCTCGCCTACTGCCGGGAATATGCGCCGGGGATCGGATTCTCGCCGGGCCTTTCCACGCCGGACGAGCCGGCGATCCACATCCGCGATGCGACGGGCGCCCTGCTCGTCTGGATCGATGTCGGCGTGCCGGATGCCGCGCGGGTGCACCGCGCGGCGAAGGCTGCGTCGCAGGTGGCGATCTATACGCACAAGCATCCCGATCTGTTGCGCAGGGCGCTGGCGGGCGAACGCATCCACCGCGCAGCGCATCTGCGCCTGATTGCCGTCGATCGGCGGCTGATCGCCGATTGGTGTGCGTTGCTGCAGCGGCGGATGAAGATGTCGGTGGCGTTCAGCGGTTCCGAGGCGTACCTGGCGATCGGAACGCACACCCTCACGGGCGCGCTTTCGCCGATCTCCCTCGATTCGGTCGTCGGCACCGACCCACCGTGATCCCGGCGGGTCGATCCGTCCCATCGCGACAGGCGCACATCAGCCGGCGAGTCTGGTAGATTTTCGCCCCATGGCACGGGCCACTCCCGCAATTCTTCCCAGGTCGGAGAAAAAATGAGCAAAAACCTTGCATGGGCAGGTACGTTCACGCTGGCGTTGTTCCTGGCGGCGGCGGTTCCCGGCAATGCCGAGACCTCGCAGATGACGATCCCGCAGGTACGGCACACGATCCGATCGGCGCACACCAAGGCCGACCATCGCGGGCTTGCCGCGTTCTACGAGGCGAAGGCCCGGCAGGCACGGAAGTGGGCTGAACTGCACCGCGAAATGGCACAGGACTACGAGGAAAGCGGGAAACCGGAGGACGAGTCGCAGGTTCCGCTGATGAAGAGCATCGCCAAGCAATACGACCAGATCGCGGCCAAGTACGATGCGCTGGCGACCCACCACCGCACGCGGGCCCAAACCGTAAAAGACTGACCCGAAAAGCCGCGGGACAGAAGCGCCCGCCGCCACGGCTGCCGGATCCCGGGCCGCAGCGGGGAACTCCATCACCGGCCGCCCCCCTCGGTCGGTGGATTCCGCCTCGGGCCCGATCGACCGATTCGATCGGGTCATCCGGCGGACAGCAGTCCGAGTTCGGATTCGCCCAGATGACACCAGCCGCCCTCGGGCAGCGCAAGCGCATCCAGGCGCAGCCCGCCGATGGCGACACGCTGCAGCGCGGTACAGTGGTTGCCGGCAGCAGCCAGCATGCGTTTCACCTGGTGGTACTTGCCCTGCGCCAGCGTGATGGCGATCCGGTTCGGCCCCACGGCTTTGCAATGCACCGCGGCCAGCGGGGCCGGCTCGTCATGCAGCTGCACCCCGGCCCGCATGGCCGCGACGAGTTCGGGCGTGACCGGATCATGGGTGCTTGCCACATAATGCTTGGGTACCTTGCGCTTGGGCGACGACTGGTGATGAATGAAGCGACCATCGTCGGACAGCAACAGCAGACCGGTGGTGTCGTGGTCCAACCTTCCCACCGGCTGCACACCGCGGCAGCGCATCGGCTCCGGAAGCAGGCTCAGCACGCCGGGGTGGTGGCTGGGGCGGCGCGAGCATTCGTATCCGGCCGGCTTGTTCAGCGCCAGGTACACCTGTTCGCGAAAGACCCAAGGTTCGTCGAACACCGTGAATTCGATGCCGACAGGGTCGAACTCCCTCTGCGGGTCGCGCACCAGCGTACCGCCGATGCGGACATGGCCGTCGGCAACGAGGCGCTGACAAACCCTGCGGGTGCCGAATCCCTGGGATTGCAGAATCCGGTCGAGGGCCACTCGGCTCACTGCGCCGTCCCCGGTCGCAATGTCCGCAACGCGCCACGTATGCCGACGGCATCGACTGCAACGATCTCGGGCACCTTAGTGCTGCACCTTCTTTTCGCCCCGCGTCCACATGAGATCGTCGCCGAAAATGGCCACGACCGGGACGACAAAAGCAACCAGAATGAAGATGCCCATCCACCAATTCGTGTTCATGGTTCGTCTCCTGACATAAGGGCGTCGCAGACGCCCGGGGATCCCGCGCCCGCGGGAACCTGCCGGGAGTCCGGACGCGGCGGCGATGCGGGCCGGCGCCCGCCCCGCCGCAGGTTCCGCGGCGAACGCGGATCTGCGCGGCACGCGCGGCACGACTAGGACCGAACGACTAGGGCCGAACCAGCGAATGTTCGAACTCATCGAACTCCGCGCTCGACATCCTCCCATCATGGTCGCTATCGAACCGGTCGAATGCAAGCGCCAGACGCTTCCACCCGGCCGCATCGTCTCGGCTGATATAGCCGTCGTGGTCCCGATCGAGTCGGTCGAACTCGGCCTTGATTTCCTCTTCTTCCTTCATGTACACGGCCAACACATAGTAAAGGAGGACCATCATGAGCCCGAGCATGCCGGGCCAGATCCAGTCGAGGCCGCCGGTGATGTGAAACAGGGCGTTCGGCATTTCCCATAGCAGAAATCCAACCATGAGAAACGGTGCGAAGACCGAGATCACAGCTGTGGTGATTCGAATCGTCTTCATTTGAACACCTCCTGTATCTCCCAAATACCTCGGAAATACAGGTGTACTTATACACCAAATAAGAATAAGAATCTACAAATATCGAATCGTCGCACTCACTCGAAAAAGAGACGCTCCGAGCGGTTCAGCGGTCTTTCTTGGGATCGAGCACCCCGCATCCACGGGGAGGGCGAGACGAAATCCGGACACCCGGAATCGCCGGCGCGGACAAAGCGCATGGCTCATTTCCCCTCCCCGACCATCCCTTCGGGCCGCACCCATTCGTCGAATTGCTCGGCGGTCACGTAGCCCGACGCGAGCGCAGCATCCCGCAGGCTCACGCCGTTCTCGTGCGCGTGCCGTGCCACGATGGCAGAACGGTCGTATCCGATATGGGGACCGAGTGCCGTGACGAGCATCAGCGAACGGCCGACCAAGTCTGCGATGCGCGTCGTATCCGGTTCGATGCCACGCGCGCAATGCGCGTCGAAACTGGCCATGGCGTCCGATAGCAGGCGGACGCTCTGCAGAAAATCGTGGGCCAGCAGCGGTTTGTGCACATTGAGTTCAAAATTTCCGGACGCGCCGCCGATCGTCATTGCGACATCGTTGCCGAACACCTGGCAGCAAACCATCGCCAAGGCCTCCGATTGCGTCGGATTCACCTTGCCCGGCATGATCGAACTCCCCGGCTCATTCTCGGGCAAGCGGATCTCTCCCAGGCCGCAGCGCGGACCGGAAGCGAGCCACCGCACATCGTTGGCGATCTTCATCAGGGCTACCGCAAGCGTCTTGAGTGCCCCATGCGCGCTCACCAGCGGATCGTGGGCGGCCGAGGCGGCGAATCGATTCGCCGCGCAGTGAAACGGCACCCCGGTCTCCCGGGCCAGGATTTCGACGACCCGTCGCGCGAACCGGGGATGGGTGTTGATTCCCGTGCCGACGGCCGTACCGCCGACGGCAAGCCCCTGGAGGGCGTCCAGACTCCGCACGATCGCCTCGTCGGCGTGATCGAGTTGCGCGACCCACCCCGAAATCTCCTGCCCCAAAGTCAGCGGCGTCGCGTCCTGCAGGTGTGTGCGCCCGATCTTGACGATCTCCGCGAACGCGATCGACTTCTCGGCCAACGTCGCCCGCAATCCCCGCAATGCCGGAATCAGATCTTCGCGGGTCCGGACCACGGCGGCGATGTGCAGGGCCGTCGGAAAGATATCGTTGGTCGACTGCCCGAGGTTCACCTCGTCGTTCGGATGAATACGGCGCGCTCCACCTCGCCCGCCTCCAAGCAGCTCCGAAGCCCGGTTCGCCAGAACCTCATTCATATTCATGTTCGTCTGAGTTCCCGAACCGGATTGCCACACGACCAGCGGAAACATCTCGCGATGGCGCCCGGCGAGCACTTCGTCAGCGGCCCGCCGAATCGCCTCCGCCTTCGCGGCATCGAGAAGGCCCAGCGCGGCGTTGGCGCACGCGCAGGCGCGCTTGACGAGCGCAAGTGCCATGAGCAGCGCCTCCGGCATCCGTTCTTCGGAAATGCGAAAGTTCGCCAGCGCACGCTGCGTCTGCGCACCCCACAGCGCATCGACAGGGACTTCGACCTCCCCGAACGAATCGCGCTCCCGCCGGACGGCGCCACCTGGGGTGCCGCCCGGGTCGACATCGGATTCCCGGGGCCGCCCCGCCTCGGTCGTCCTCTCGCCGACCGCCTGCGAAACGCGGCCTGTTCGCGACGTCAGGATGTCCATCGGTGCCAACTCCTCGTTTCGCCGACGCGCCAACACCGCCCGGCGCACCGGAACGGGCTTGTCGATTGGACCGGATGCGCCATCGGAAGTTGCCGGGCACGCTCGTCGAATGGGAAACGGCGCCCAAGCCGATCGGCGCCACGGCGAGACGGCGCCCACACGGCCGGCCGGAACGGATTTCCCGGTTCCGGCAATCCACATTTGCGCGGATAATTCTGCTGTCCGCCCTCGTCCGGCGTCGCGCCGACGCGGCGGATCCGGAACGGGGATCCGCGATGGGACCGGCAGGGACGCAACGAACGCGTATTCCCGCGCCGCGAAGGCGGGAACAGTACGCTGGTTTCCGGGTATGCAATACGAAAAACTCACGGTACCGGAGCTCCGCGAACGCGCACAGGGAACGGGTTTTCGTCCCCCGGATGCGGCCGCGCAGCGCGTGCTCGGTCAGCGCTACGCCAACGGCGAAGGAATCGACAAAGACGAAAAGGAAGCCGTCCGCTGGTTCCGCCTTGCCGCCGAACAAGGCGATGTCGAGGCGCAGCGCTATCTTGCGTTCGCCCTGCTGCATGGCCGCGGCGTCCCGGTAGACATTGCGGAAGGAATTCGCCGTCTTCGCCTTGCCGCCGACGCCGGCGATGCACCGGCGCAACGCGAAATGGGGTATCACCACGCCGTGGGATCGGGCGTCGCGCTCGACGAGACGCAGGCCGTGCACTGGTTTCGCCTGGCCGCCGATCAAGGAGACGCGATCGCGCAGTACGACCTCGGCTACGCCCTGGCAAATGGCTACGGCGTGCCCAAAAACCCGACGGAAGCCATCGACTGGTACCGTGTGGCCGCCGAGCACGGCAGGCCCGAGGCCCAGAGCGCATTGGCACTCGCCTACGAACGCGGGATCGGCGTAGACATCGACTACGAGAAAAGCCTTTACTGGAATCGACTCGCTGCCGGACAAGGGTATGCCGAGGCCTGCAAAAACCTGGGCCGGATGTATGAAAACGGCCTGGGCGTGACCAAGGATCTCGACGCGGCGCGGCATTGGTACGAGGAATGCGCGGAGAAGCACTCCACGACGACGCAGAATCGCCAGCAAACGACCGAGGGGAATGCCGCCGGGAATCCGAATCGCTCGGTGCCCTCGATTTCCGGACCCTCCATACGCGGGGCGGCGTCGATCGTCGAATTCCTCGACGCGGCGTTCGCCGGCTTCGTTGGGCTTGGAGCCGTGCGCAACGAGGTCTTCCGCCAGGCGAGCTACATCCACGTACAAAGCCTGCGCGCGCGCCAAGGCCTGAGCGTTCCGCACTTTCCGTCCCGGCACATGGTCTTCCTCGGCAACCCCGGGACCGGCAAGACCTCGGTCGCACGGATCATCGCCGGCCTCTACCTCCGACTGGGCATATTGCAGACCGACAAGGTCGTCGAGACCGACCGCGCGGGCCTGGTTGCCGAGTACGTCGGCCAAACGGCGATCAAGACGCACAAGGTCGTGGAATCCGCGCTCGGCGGCATCCTGTTCATCGACGAGGCCTACGCCCTTGCCAAGGGCGGAGAACAGGATTTCGGCCACGAAGCGATCGAGACGCTGCTCGAGCGGATGGAGAACCATCGCGACGATCTGGTAGTGATCGTGGCCGGCTACGTATCCGAGATGGAAGAGTTCATCCATTCGAACCCCGGCCTGGCATCGCGTTTCAACCGATACATCCGGTTCCCGGACTACATCCCCGCCGAGTTGCTGCAGATCCTCATCCATTTCTGCGAGCAGGCTTCCTACACCCTGAGCGATACGACGCACGCCGGACTGCAAGCGCTGTTTGCGCGCGAGATCCGGCAGCAGCGACAGCACTTCGGAAATGCCCGTTACGTTCGCAACCTGTTCGAGAAAATCGTCGAAGCGCAAGCCCAGAGACTGGTATGGATGTCCCAAGTATCGACCGCCGACCTGAAATCCATCCTTGCCGTCGACGTCGAAAGGGCGACAGGGTTTCCGCTGCCGACGGAGGACACCATCGAAGCCAGCCATGAGGCGGCGCGGAAACGTCTCGACGGCCTGGTCGGATTGGAACGCGTCAAGACACAGGTACACCGCCTTTGCGACTTCGTGCGCATCCAGCACGCGCGCGCCGAGGCCGGAAAGCGGACGCCGGTCGGATTTTCCCAACATCTCGTGTTCGTCGGCAACCCCGGAACCGGCAAGACGATGGTTGCACGAATTCTTGCTGACCTCTATTACACCCTGGGAATCACCGCTTCGAACCACCTCATCGAAGTCGATCGTGCCGGACTGGTCGCCGGATACGTCGGCCAGTCGGCGATCAAGACCCGCCAGGTGCTGGAATCGGCCATCGGCGGCATCCTCTTCATCGATGAGGCGTATGCGTTGGCGCAAGGCGTCGGAGATAACGACTTCGGCAAGGAAGTGATCGATACGCTCATCAAGACCATGGAGGACTATCGCGACCGCCTAGTGGTCATCGTCGCCGGATATACCGACCCGATGCGGGTGTTCATCGAAAGCAATCCCGGACTGCGTTCGCGCTTCAACCACTACATCGAGTTCGACGACTACGAGCCGCAGGAACTCCTCGGAATCTTCGAGTCCTTTTGCCGCGAATCCGAGTACGTCCTGGATTCCGCCGCGGAATCATTCCTGCGCGACCGGTTCCAGGACCTCTACGATGCGGGACGGACGACCGACAACGGCCGGTTCGTCCGCAACCTGTTCGAGCGTTGCGTCGAGGTGCAGGCGAACCGGATCTCCCGCGGTGGCGACGGGGCCGAGGCGAACCTGAATACCCTCACCGCCGCGGATTCCGCCGCCGCGCTCGAGGAAGTCCTCTCGGGCATCGCCGCCCCGACGGTTCACTCCCCCGCCCGCGAAGGGCCGCGAAACGCAAATGCGTAGCCCTGAACCGCCCCGGGTTTGATGGAGGCTCCAACCTTTGAGAAGAAGGAGCCATGAACAAGTCGAACAAGTTTTCCCCTGAGGTCCGCGAGCGCGCCGTGCGCATGGTGCAAGAGCACCGCGGTGAGTACCCGTCGCTGTGGGCGGCAGTGGAGTCGATTGCGCCCAAGATCGGCTGTGTGCGGCAGACGTTGCTCGAATGGGTCAAGCGCGAGGAGGTCGATTCCGGGGTTCGCCCGGGGGTGACGACGGCGGAAGCCCAGCGGGTCAAGGATCTGGAGCGCGAGGTCAAGGAGCTTCGCCGCGCCAACGAGATCCTGAAGCTGGCCAGCGCGTTTTTCGCACAGGCGGAGCTCGACCGCCGATTCAAGTCCTGAGGGCTTTCATCGACGAGCATCGCGATCGGTTCGGGGTCGAGCCGATCTGCAGGGTTCTGCAGGTCGCCCCGTCCGGCTATCGGCGACGCGTTGCGGTGGATGGCAATCCCGCCTTGCGTAGCGCCGGTGCCAAACGCGATGCCGAGTTGGTCCCGCATGTCGAGCAGGTCTGGCAAGCCAACATGCAGGTGTACGGTGCCGACAAGGTATGGAAGCAGATGAACCACGAGGGCGTTTTGCGCGTTGCACGGTGGAGCGGCTGATGCGCCGGCTCGGATTGCGCGGCAAGGTCGTGCGTACGACGATCAGCGATACCAAGGCGCCGTGCCCGCTGGATCGGGTACAGCGAGTCTGGCTTCAAGTCGATGTTCTCGCGCGCCATGAAGAATGCCGTTGCCGAGAAGATCGTGACCAAGCGCTTCACGTTCCACGACTTGCGCGCGCATTACGCGACGCAGCACAAACGCAAGGTCGGCGCACTTCCGGACCTCCACGCGGACCCCGGAACGACGGCGCGCGTCTACGAACGGAGCCAGGAATCCCCGACGCAAGGCGCTTTGAAATTCCCACGGACAGGAATTGCAAACGGCTCGCCATTTACGGGGCGCGGTGCGCTACGAAAAGGTGAACTGGACCCCACGCTCTAGCACATTGACTGCATATCTGTATAATGCAGTCAATGCTTTCCTCAAAACCGGATGCTGCCATGGCCATTCTCACAGTTCGAAATCTTCCGGACGATGTACATCGCGCACTGCGCATGCGTGCAGCCCAGCATGGGCGCAGCACCGAAGCCGAGGTTCGCGACATCCTAGAGCAAGCAGCGAAGCCGGAAGGTCGCCTGAAGCTCGGGTCGCTGCTGACCTCGATCGCCCGCGAAGCCGGCGGCTTGACCGATGCCGAAGTCGAGCGCTTCAGCCAACTTCGCGAAACGACGCTCGCCGTGCCGATGAGCTTCGAATGATCCTTGTCGACACCAACGTCATTTCCGAGCTGTGGAGGGTCGCGCCCGATCCCGGCGTGTTGTCATGGGTCGACGCGCAAGCCATCGAAACGCTCTACCTATCGGCCATCACCGTGGCCGAACTGCGCTTCGGCGTGGCGAGCATGCCGAAAAGTCGGCGGCGCTTGATCTACGAAGATCGATTGGAACGTGAGGTCCTGCCCGCCTTCACGGGCCGCGTCCTGCCCTTCGATCTCGATGCGTCGCAGGCCTATGCGAGTCTGATGGCTCGCGCCAGATGCGAAGGGAAAGCCATCGGCGCCGCAGATGGCTACATCGCCGCCACGGCCGTCTCCCGCGCCTTGATGGTTGCCACGCGCGACGTAGCGCCGTATAGGGCGGCCGGCCTCAAGGTCATCAACCCTTGGGAGAAATAGGCAAACAGCTACCGACCTGGGGCGCAATCAAAATTCCCACGGATGGGAACTGCACGTTCCCACGGAAATTGCAAGCGGCTCGTAACTATTTGATTTGATGGGGTGGCTGATGGGACTCGAACCCACGACAACCGGAATCACAATCCGGGACTCTACCAACTGAGCTACAGCCACCGCAAACGGCCGGAAACCTGGCCTGCCCGGCCGGATTCGAACCAGCGACCCTCAGCTTAGAAGGCTGATGCTCTATCCAACTGAGCTACGGGCAGGAACGAACGGGCCCGGGGAGCCGCGAAACCACTGGTCGGGGCGAGAGGATTCGAACCTCCGACCCCCTGCGCCCAAGGCAGGTGCGCTACCAGGCTGCGCTACACCCCGAAAGCGCAACATCATACCGTGTTTTCCGCCGTTCGACACGGGCGGCGATGTCCGGGACTCGATTGAACGGATCGTGTGAATGTGGCGCGCTACCAGCCTGCGCGAGGACCTGGAGGACACACGGACCTTGCAGACCCTGGGCATCATCGGCCCGCCGTACCGCACCCTGCGCACGACCAACCCGCTCGAGAACCGCAACCGACCGGTCGCCATCTACCCCGCCAACGTCAAGCGCTGGAGCGACGGGGCCATGGTGCTGCGCTGGGTCGCCAGCGCCCTCCGCAACGCCGCCCCGCGCATGCGCCGATTGCGTGGCTGCGACCCGATGTCGACCTTGCTGCACGCCCTCGCGCAGCGCTCAGCTGCCGACACCGCAGAGGTCATTCAGCGCGTCGCGTAGCATCCCAACCCGGGGAGCCGTCACCCGCCACCGTTCAACAGCGAACAGGACATCGCCCCGCCCGCGTCCGGCAGCGTGTGCGAAGCCGGCAGCCAAACAATGAACCGGCTGCCGCGACCAACCTGCGATTCGATTTCCAGGCGTCCGTCATGGCGCAACAAGACGTGCTTGACGATCGCCAAGCCGAGCCCGGTGCCGCCGGTACCGCGCGACCGACCTTTCTCGACGCGATAGAACCGTTCGGTCAAGCGCGGGATGTGCTCGGGCGCGATGCCGATTCCACTGTCGGCGACCTCGAACATCGCGCGGCCGGCCGCTTCCGCCCAGCGCAGGCGTACCGTGCCGCCATCCGGTGTATACCGGACCGCATTGATCGCGAGGTTGCCGAATGCGCTGCGCAGTTCGTCGCGGCTGCCACGCACATGCCATGGCGTCTCGATGTCGACGATGATGCGATGGCGCCCGGCAGACAGGGTCCGGGCCTCGTCGGCCACCTCCCGGACGAGTTGTCCGACATCGATGTCCTCCGCCTGGACCGGGGCTTCGGATTCCAGGCGGGACAGCATCAGCAGATCCTCGATCAGACGGTGCATGCGGTCGGCCTGCTCCATCATGAGCTGCAGATGGTTGCGTCGCACCGGACCGAGATCGAGATCGGAATCGGCGAAGGACTCGAGGAACCCCTTGATGACCGTCAGCGGGGTCCGTAGTTCGTGCGACACGTTGGCGACGAAGTCCCGGCGCATCGCGTCGACGCGTTCACTCTGTGTGACATCGCGGGTGATGATGATCGAGCGCGCCGGCTCGAACGGAATCACGTCCAGCGACAGCACCGCCGAGGGCCTGGCCATCGGGCGGAATATGAGTTCCCGGGAATAGTCGCCGCCGGTGACGTGCGCGACGAGTTGCGGATCGCGCACGAGATTGGTGAGGCGCAATCCATAGTCGGATTTGAGCGAGATCCCGAGATGCCTTTCCGCGACCGGATTGCACCACTCGATCTGCATCGAGACGTCGACCAGAATGATGCCGTCGGGAAGGGCACTGATGGTGCGCCGGAACCGCTCTTCGTTGTCGATGAGGCGGCGGCGGCCGATTTCGCTGTCGCGGTGCCATCGATGCAGTCGCGCGAACACGTCGGCCCAGACGCCGAAACCGCCGGGAATGCCGTCCAGTGCCGGGCGCCCCAGCCAGCTGCCCAGCGCGCCTAGGTAGTACAACTGCACCGCGTAGAGCGCGACCAGCACGCCCGCCGCCACCGCGAGAGCGACCTCGGCGCCGAAAACCCGCGCCAGAAACGCGCAGAGGAGAGCCAGGGCGCACAACCCGGCGATGGCCGGCAGAACGATGCGCCAGGGGCGAAGGGCCAGATCAGGCACAGGCAGAGAAGCGAACCGGAAGATCAGGAATCGAGCTTCACCGACAGGCGATATCCGAGACCGCGAACCGTCTGCACCATGTTCTGGGCATTTGCCACCGTCAGCGCCTTGCGCAAGCGCAGCACATGGACATCCACCGTCCGCTCTTCGATGAACACATGGTCTCCCCAGACGTTGTCGAGCAACTGGCTGCGGGAAAATACGCGCTCCGGATGGCCGGCAAGAAAGACCAGCAGCTTGAACTCGGCCAGCCCCATCTTCACCTCGCGGCCATCGACCTGCACCTCGTGGCGCTGGGGATCGATCTGCAGTGGGCCGTAGACGACCGATTCGCCGCTCTTTTCGGGGGACCGGCGACGAAACACCGCGCGCACGCGCGATACCAGTTCGCGAGGGGAGAACGGCTTGACGACATAGTCATCTGCACCACCGTCGAGGCCGGCGATGCGATCACTCTCCGAACCCTTGGCGGTGAGCATGATCACCGGTACCGAGCGCGTGCGCTCCGACTTGCGCAGGTCTCGGAGAAAATCGATCCCGGCACGATCGGGCAGCATCCAGTCTAAGATCACGAGATCCGGAAGCTCTCCACGGATCGCGCTTTCCGCGGCACCGACGGAATCGGCCTTGCGTACGCGGTAGCCGCTATTGCCGCAGGAAAACGCGACGAGTTCCTGAATCGCCGGCTCGTCTTCCACGACAAGGATCGATGCATTGGCCATGACACTCACTCCTGGGGGGAAACTGCGCGCGCGATCTGCTCGGGCGTGGCATGCCGCACGTCGGCGCCCTGGACGACGAAAATCACGTGCTCGGCAATGTTCTTGGCATGGTCACCGATCCGCTCGATCGCCTTGGCGACCCACACGGCGTCGAGCGCCGCGGAAATCGTCCGCGGATCTTCCATCATGAACGTGATCAACTGTCGCATGATCGATTGGAACTGCTGATCGACACCGCGATCTTCCTCGATGATGGCTGCGGCGGCTGCCGCGTCGAGATGGGCGAATGCGTTGAGCACGCCGCGCAACATGCCCGCCGCCGCCACGGCGGACTGATGGATGTCGCGCAGGCGTGGGGTGCGAATGCTGCGCTGATTGTCGATCAGCCACTTCGCAGCGCGGGCGACCTTGGTCGCCTCGTCGCCGATGCGCTCGAGATCGGTGACGATGCGCGCCACACCGATGATGAGCCGAAGGTCGCCCGCCGTGGGCTGCCGCCGCACGATTAGGTTGACGACCACGCGATCGAGGTCCACCTCCTCCTCGTTGACGCGCTGCTCGACCGCCATCACGTCGTCGCCTGCCCGCGAATCGGGATGCTCGTATGCATCGATGGCGAGTTGCAGCTGCGACTCGACCAGGCCGCCCATCTGCAGGATGCGCGCGCGCAAGCCTTCCAGTTCCTGGTCGTACTGTTTGGAGAGATGTTCGCTGGTTCCCACGATGTCGCTCCTTCTACCCGAACCGCCCGGTGATGTAGTCCTCGGTGTGCTTGCGTGCCGGCCGAATGAAGATCTGATCGGTCCCGCCGAACTCGATGAGTTCGCCCCCGTACAGGAATGCCGTGTAATCGGAACAGCGCGCGGCTTGCTGCATGTTGTGCGTGACGATCAGGATCGAGACCCGCTCCTTGAGCGTCGAAATCAGTTCCTCGATCGATGCGGTGGCGATCGGATCGAGCGCCGACGTCGGTTCGTCGAACAGCAGCAGTTCGGGGTCGGTCGCCAACGCGCGCGCGATGCACAAACGCTGCTGCTGGCCGCCGGAAAGATTGGTCGCGGAACCATGGAGGCGATCCTTGACCTCATCCCAGAGGGCGGCGCCGCGCAAAGCACCCTCGACCTTCTCCTCCAGGGCCGCACGCGACGGCACGCCCTGCAGACGCAGACCATAGGCGACGTTCTCGAAGATCGTGGTGGGAAACGGGCTCGGCTTCTGGAACACCATGCCGATCCGCATCCGCACCTCGATCGGATCGACGTCGCGCGACAGGATGTTGATGTTTTCCGGCTGCAGCCGGATCGCCCCGTCGTAGCGATTTCCCGGGTACAGGTCGTGGATGCGATTGAAACAGCGCAGGAAGGTCGATTTGCCGCAACCGGACGGGCCGATCAATGCCGTCACCCGGTTGCGGTGGACGGCCAGGGAAATGTCTTTGAGTGCGCGAACCGAACCATAATAAAAATTTAGGCCCGCAACCTCGACTTTGACCTCGCCCGCAGCCATCGGCTCGACCGCTCCTCCGGTCGTCCGCGCTTGCGGCGCAGCGGATCCGGCGGCATATCGCACATCCGGGCCGTCCGCATCGATCGGGTTTTTCACGTTGCTGTACTCCATGGGCAACACCAGTCTATGACCGAATTACCACAGGATTGTGACATGACACATTATTGCGGCGCGAGCGTAGCGGCCAAACGATCGCAGTAGCCCTTCGCCACGCCTGCGTCTTCCGCCTCGACCATGATCCGCAATACGGGCTCGGTTCCCGAGGGGCGGATCAGGATGCGCCCCCGGCCCGCGATCTCGCGCTCGACCACGCCGAGTTCCCGTACCAGCGCCCCGTGCTCTTTCCAGATGAATCCGGGTGCAACCCGGGTATTGGTCATGACCTGTGCCAGCATCGGCAGGTGCGCGGTCAAGTCGGCCAGGGTCCGATCCGACCGACGTACCGCAGCCAGCACCTGCAAGGCGCTGACGATGCCATCGCCCGTCGTGTGACGGTCGAGACAGAGGAGATGTCCCGAACCCTCCCCGCCGTAGAGCCAGCCATTGCGTTCGAGCAGGTCCAGGACATAGCGGTCCCCGACGTTGGCCCGCTGAAACGGAACCCCCATTTCCGCAAAGCGCCGCTCGACGGCGTAATTCGTCATCAGCGTGCCGACGACGCCGCCGATCGGACCCTTGCGCATGCGGTCGCAGGCAATCACATACAACAATTCATCGCCGTTGTATAAGCGCCCGTTCCGGTCGGCCATCACGACCCGGTCGGCGTCGCCGTCGAGCGCGATTCCGAAATCCGCGCCGTGCTCGCGCACCAACGCGCTCAATCCTTCGGTATGGACCGCGCCGACGCCATCGTTGATATTGAAGCCGTTCGGCGTTACGCCGACCGCGACGACATCCGCCCCCAGTTCGTGGAACACCGCGGGCGCAACGTGGTAGGCAGCGCCGTGTGCGCAGTCGACGAGCAGGCGCAATCCCTTGAGGTCGATCTCGGCGGGAAACGTTCCTTTGCAGAACTCGATGTACCGCCCGGCGGCATCATCGAGCCGTCGCGCCTTGCCCAACTGCTGCGACGGGGCGCAGATCATGGATTCGCCGAGTCCGCGCTCGATCGACAACTCCGTTTCGTCGGGGAGTTTGCGACCGCCGCCCGAAAAGAACTTGATGCCGTTGTCGGGGTACGGATTGTGCGAAGCGCTGATGACGACGCCGGCGTTCAGACGTAACGCGCGGGTGAGGTAGGCCACCGCCGGAGTGGGCAGCGGACCGCAGAGCACGACATCGACACCCGCACTCGAAAACCCCGCTTCCAGGGCTGCTTCAAGCATGTAGCCGGACACGCGCGTGTCCTTGCCGATCAAGACGGCCGGGCGTCCCACGGCATTCTGGTGCGCGAGCACCCGGCCGGCGACATGCCCGAGTCGCAACACGAAATCCGGCGTGATCGGTTCCTGGCCGACGGTGCCGCGAACGCCGTCGGTTCCAAAGTATTTGCGCTTCACTACGTTTTATCCTCCTCACCGAACCCACAAGACACCGCCTGCCACACCGCGAGCGCGTCGCGCGTCGCTGCGACATCGTGCACGCGCACGATGCGGGCGCCATTCTGGACTGCGATCAGGGCCGCCGCAATCGATGCGGCAAGCCGGTCGCCCACCGGCCGCCCGGTGATCCCGCCGAGGGTCGATTTGCGGGAGAGCCCCGCTAGCAGGGGATGGCCGAGATCCGACAACGCGGCCATCCCGGCCAACAGCATGCAGTTTTGGCGATGGGATTTGCCGAAGCCGAACCCGGGATCCAGCACGATGCGATCGGGTGCCACGCCTCCGGCGCACACGGCATCACGACGCCGCGCGAGCCATTCCGCGACGTCGCGCACCACGTCCCGGTACTCGGGCCGCGTTTGCATGGTCACCGGATCCCCTTGCATATGCATCAGCACGACACCGCAGTCGGCTTCGCGCACGACATCCAGGGCACCGGGCACCGACAGTGATCGCACGTCGTTGATGATCGACGCGCCCGCGCGCAGGGTTGCGGCGATCACTTCCGGCCGACTGGTATCGACCGAAATCGGCACCGCCACGCCCCGCAGGGCATCCAACACGGGCAGCACGCGTCCCAGTTCGACCTCGGGCGGAACCCAGGCTGCGCCCGGCCGGGTCGACTCGCCCCCGACATCGAGGATGTCGGCGCCCTCGTCGATCAGGCGCCGAGCATGTGCAACGGCCGCCTCGACCGCGGCATAGCGGCCGCCGTCCGAGAACGAATCGGGGGTGACATTGAGAATGCCCATGATGCATGGGCGTTCCAGGGAGATGCGATGAGCTCCGCAGCGCCAGGCCAGCGGATGGGCGGTTTGCGGTTTCACCGGAAGGGTACAGTCCCCTCCCGCCCGGGAGGGGAAATTTTCAGGCCGGTTGCGTCGTGGCTTCGGGAACGCCGCCGCTCGGCGGCGCGCTGGAACTGCCGCTGCTGGCGGCAGGCGCCGCGGTCTTCGGCGGACGCGGCGGGCGTCCTTCCATGATGTCGGCGATCTGCTCGGAGTCGATGGTCTCCCACTCCAGCAGCGCCTTGGCCATCGCCTCCACCGCGTCGCGGTGGGTCTCGAGCAGATTGCGCGCCAGCCCATACTGATCGTCGATGATGCGACGGATCTCACCATCGACCTTGCGCATGGTGTCTTCGGACATCGTGACGGTGCGGGTGATCGAACGGCCGAGGAACACCTCGCCCTCATTCTCGGCGTAGATCATCGGCCCGAGAATGTCGCTCATGCCATAGCGCGTGACCATGTCGCGCGCCATCTGCGTCGCCCGCTCGAAGTCGTTGCTCGCCCCGGTGGTCATCTGCTTCATGAACACCTCTTCCGCAACCCGGCCACCGAACAGTACCGCGATCCGGGCCAATAGATAGTCTCGGTCGTACGCGTAGCGGTCCTGCTCCGGCAATTGCATCGTCACACCCAATGCGCGGCCGCGGGGAATGATCGTGACCTTGTGGACCGGATCCGTCTTCGGCAGCAGGCGCGCCACCACGGCATGGCCGGATTCGTGATACGCCGTATTGCGGCGTTCGTCCTCGGTCATGACCATGGACTTGCGCTCGGCGCCCATCATGATCTTGTCCTTCGCCTTCTCGAAGTCCTCCATCTCGACGAGTCGCGCATTGCGGCGCGCAGCGAAGAGGGCGGCCTCGTTGACCAGGTTGGCGAGATCGGCGCCGGAAAAACCCGGCGTTCCCCGGGCAAGGACGTCCGCCTGCACATCCGATGCGACCGGCACCTTGCGCATGTGCACCGCGAGGATCTGCTCGCGCCCACGGATGTCGGGCAGCTGGACGACGACCTGCCGGTCGAAGCGGCCGGGCCGCAACAGCGCCGGATCGAGGACGTCCGGACGGTTGGTCGCGGCGATGACGATGATCCCCTGGCCGGTTTCGAAACCGTCCATTTCGACCAGCATCTGATTCAGGGTCTGCTCGCGCTCGTCGTTGCCGCCTCCCAGACCGGCACCGCGCTGGCGGCCCACCGCATCGATTTCATCGATGAAAATGATGCATGGCGCATGCTTCTTGGCCGTCTCGAACATGTCGCGGACGCGCGCAGCGCCCACACCGACGAACATCTCGACGAAATCCGAGCCCGAGATCGAAAAGAACGGCACCTTGGCCTCGCCGGCGATCGCCTTGGCAAGGAGGGTCTTGCCGGTTCCCGGCGAACCCACCATCAGCACGCCGCGCGGAATGCGCCCCCCCAGCTTCTGGAATTTCGACGGATCGCGCAGAAACTCGACCAATTCCTGCACCTCTTCCTTCGCTTCGTCGCAGCCCGCGACATCGGCGAAGGTGATCGAGTTGTTGGATTCGTCGAGCATGCGTGCCCGCGACTTGCCGAACGAGAATGCGCCCCCGCGCCCGCCGCCCTGCATCTGCCGCATGAAGAAGACCCAGACGCCGATCAGCAGGATCACCGGGCCAAAGGCGTAAAAGAAGCTCAGCAGTGGCGACTGCGGCTCATGCTGTTCGAAGTCGAAACGCACGTTGGCGTCGAGCAGGTCCTTGAAGATCCCGCGGTCCCAGAGCGTGCCGGTCGTACGGATCTGCGAACCGTCGGTGGTCTGCGCGACGATGTCGGTCATCCCGGGCGAGGTTTCCTCGATCCGCGCGCTCTTGACGCGCCCGGCATGCACATCGGCGACGAACTGCGAATACGGGACTTCCTGGACGTTCCCGCCCACCCCATGCTCCAGCTTCTGAAACACCGTGAAAAGGACGACCGCGATCACGAGCCAGACGGCGGCTTTCGCGAAGGTGTTGTTGTTCAATGCAATCTCCTGCCGGACACGACGGCGGCGCGGGTGATCTGCCAGAAAAAGGCAGACGGTGGCATTTTAGGCCCATCCGGGGGGGTTGTGACAGATCCGTTATGAGGGTTCCCGGCGGGAATTTCAATCCCTCGATCCGGGTTGGGGATCACGCCGATTCTCTTCTCCACTCATCATCGTAAAACGGACTCCCCTTTGAAACCATCGCGCTTCCGGGCGGTCGGAGCCGACCCCGACCGAACGCCGGGGTTTCGGCAACCGCTTGGCGCGGGATGCAACCCTGCTCCCAAAACCATAGGGACGGCAGGGCCGGAAGGTCCATTGCTAATTTCCCGCGTCCGCTTTCCGCCCCTGCGCCAGCAGATAGGTTTCCGCCGATTCCTGACGCGAGGACGGGGGTTTGCGCACGGCAACCCGCACGAACCGCCGTTTCAGCCGTTCGACGAACTGGCTGTAGCCGCTCCCCTGGAACACCTTGATCAGCAACGCCCCGTCCGGCTTGCAGTGCGCGAGCGAAAACTCCAGCGCCAACTCCCACAGATGCCCGCTGCGTGCGGCATCGGCAGCCCCGATTCCGCTCAGATTCGGCGCCATGTCCGAGAGAACGAGGTCCACCTGCGCGCCCTGCAGCGCAGCGGCTAGGCGGGCGGCGACCGCCTCCTCCCGGAAATCGCCCTGGATGATCTCCACCCCCGGGATCGGATCCATCGGCAGGATGTCGAGCGCGAGGACCCGCGACGACGGGCGTCCGCCCCCCGCCGGACCGGCGCCGATCCGCAGCCGCTCCACCACCACCTGGGTCCAGCTGCCCGGTGCCGCCCCGAGATCGACCACCGTGATGCCCGGACGCAACAGACGATCCTTCTGGTCGATCTCCGCCAGCTTGTATGCTGCACGCGAACGGTAGCCGTGGCGGGCCGCCGCCTGGACATACGGGTCGTTGACATGGCGATCGATCCAGGCACGGTTGGACCGATGCTTGGATTTGGCACCCGTCGCAACCGCGGGCCGACCGCCGGCGCCGCCCTTGGAAGCAAGGCGGGGGGGGTTCGTGGATTTTGCCGGTTTCTTCCCGGCAGGTTTGTCCGCACTCATCTCAGCAATCCCCCGCGTGGGGTACCATCGGCGCATGACCGAAGCCACCCCTCGCGAGCTTTCCCTTCCTCAAGAACAAATCCTGCATCTGCGGGCGCAGGCGCACCAACTCAAACCGGTGGTCCTGCTGGGCGCAGCCGGGCTGAGCGACGCCGCGCTCAAGGAAATCGACCGCGCGCTCACCGCCCACGGCCTGATCAAGGTCCGCGCCGGCGGAACGGAACGCGAAGATCGCGAAGCGATGTTCCGGCAGATCACCGAGAATCTCGGCGCCGCGCGCATCCAGGCGATCGGACGGGTGTTCGTGTTGTTCCGGCCGAAACCGGAAAACTGACCCTCCGGCGGAACCAGCCGAACCGACATCCGCCCAACGGCCATGGCGAACCGCCGCCCAGGATGAGGAAACGGCGGCCTCATCGCGAGGCCCGCGGGGCCGTGGCGATCCCGCAAGCAGTCTGGATCGCTTCTCGGGCTCCGCCTTCGCAATGACGATCATTGCGGCATCGTCGACGACGATCTCGAGGTGCTATCGGTAGGAGACGTCGAGAATCTCGTACTCGCGGTTGCCGCTGGGCGCCGCCACCGTCGCGACATCGCCGACGCTGCGGCCGATCAGCGCACGCGCGATCGGGCTCGATACGGAGATCAGCCCTTCCTTGATGTCCGCCTCGTCATCGCCGACGATCTGGTAGCGCACCTGCGCCCCCGATTCGGCGTCCTCCAGTTCGACCGTCGCGCCGAACACGATCCGGTCTCCCGCATCGACCGCAGCCGGATCGATGATCTGCAGGCTCGACAGCTTCCCTTCGAGTTCCTGGATCCGTCCTTCAATGAAGCCCTGGCGCTCACGCGCCGCGTCGTATTCGGCGTTCTCGGAGAGGTCGCCCTTCTCGCGCGCCTCCTTGATCGCCTGAATGACGTTCGGGCGATCGACTGCCTTGAGTCGATTCAGCTCCGCCTTGAGCCGTTCCGCGCCGCGCGCGGTGATCGGAATTGCCGCCATGAAAAACCGTTCCCTACAACTGTCGATGCAAAGACTGCAAATCATAAACCTCGAGTTCGGCGAGGTACCGCATCCCCTCCACAGCGGCACGGCCACCGGCCACCGTAGTGTAGTAGGTCACCCGCTGCGCGAGGGCCGTGGTGCGGATCGAGCGCGAATCGGCAATCGGGGCGCGTTTTTCCTCCACCGTCGTGATGACGAGATCGATGTCGCCGTTCTTGAGCAGGTCGACCACATGCGGCCGACCGTCCTTGACCTTGTTCACCACCTTGACCGGGACGCCGGCCGCCTCCACCGCAACGGCGGTGCCGCGGGTCGCCACCAGGGAGTAGCCCATTTCGTGGAGCAGGCGCGCGATCTCGACCGCACGCGGCTTGTCGGCGTCCTTGACCGACAGGAACACCGTGCCGTTCGGCGGCAGGGACGCTCCCGCCGCCAACTGGGATTTGAAGAGCGCCTCGCCGAAGCTGCGACCGACCCCCATCACCTCGCCGGTGGAACGCATCTCCGGTCCGAGCAATGGATCGACGCCCGGGAACCGCGCGAACGGGAACACCGCCTCCTTCACGCAATAGTACGGCGGCACGACTTCGACCGCCACCGCTTGATCCCGCAGGCTGCGTCCCAGCATACAGCGCGCCGCGATCTTGGCGACGGGGACCCCGGTCGCCTTGGACACGAACGGCACCGTGCGCGAGGCGCGCGGATTGACCTCGAGCACGTAGACGGTGCCTTCCTGAATTGCGAACTGGACGTTCATCAGGCCGACCACCCCCAGGGCACGGGCCATCGCTGCGGTCTGGCGCTTCAACTCGGCGACCGTCTCGGCGGAAAGGGAGTACGGCGGCAGTGAGCAGGCGGAATCGCCGGAATGCACCCCCGCCTGCTCGATGTGCTCCATCACGCCGGCGACGAGCACCTGATCGCCGTCGGCGATACAGTCGACGTCGACCTCGATCGCATCGTCCAGGAAGCGGTCCAGCAGCACCGGCGATTCGTTGGACACTTTGACCGCCTCCCGCATGTAGCGTTCAAGGTCGCGCGACTCGTGCACGATCTCCATGGCCCGTCCACCCAAGACATAGCTGGGCCGCACGACGAGCGGGAAGCCGATCTCATCGGCGAGGCGGAGGGCATCGGCCTCGGTCCGGGCCGTGCGGTTTGGCGGCTGCCGCAGACCAAGACGCTGCAACAGCTGCTGGAACCGCTCGCGATCCTCCGCGATGTCGATCGAATCAGGCGTGGTGCCGACGATCGGCACGCCATTGGCTTCGAGGTCGCGGGCGAGCTTCAGCGGCGTCTGGCCACCGTATTGCACGATCACGCCGACCGGTCGCTCGCGGTCGACGATCTCCAGCACGTCCTCGAGCGTCAGCGGTTCGAAATACAGGCGATCGGATGTGTCGTAGTCGGTCGAAACGGTCTCCGGATTGCAATTGACCATGATGGTCTCGAACCCGTCCTCGCGCAAGGCAAGCGCCGCATGCACGCAGCAGTAGTCGAATTCGATGCCTTGGCCGATGCGGTTGGGTCCGCCCCCCAGCACGATCACCTTACGCCGGTCGGTCGGCGCGGCTTCGCACTCCTCGCCGTATGTGGAATAGAGGTAGGCCGTGGTGGTGGCGAACTCCGCCGCGCAGGTGTCGACGCGCTTATAGACCGGTTGCACGCCATGGGCGCGCCGCGCGGCACGCACCTCGGCGGCAGTGCGCCCGAGCAGACCGGCGATCCGCGAATCCGAGAAGCCCTTGCGCTTGAGCAACATCCAGTCCTGCCCATCCAGTCCCTCGATCGTGGCCTGCGCGAGCCGCTGCTCGATCTGCACCAGTTCCTCGATCTGGGCCAGGAACCAGGGATCGATGCCGGTTTCCTCGGCGATCTCGTCGAGCGTCAGGCCGATGCGGAAGGCGTCGGCGAGGTACCAGATGCGGTCCGGACCCGGCTCTCCGATCTCCTCGACGATCTCGTCGCGGTCGCGGGACCGTTCGTTCAACCCGTCGGTGCCGATCTCCAGGCCGCGTAGCGCCTTCTGGAACGATTCCTGGAAGGTGCGGCCGATTGCCATCACCTCGCCCACCGACTTCATCTGGGTGGTGAGGTGGTTGTCGGCCTGCGGGAATTTCTCGAACGCGAAGCGGGGAATCTTGGTGACGACATAGTCGATCGTCGGCTCGAACGATGCCGGTGTCGCACCCCCGGTGATGTCGTTGCGCAGTTCGTCCAGCGTATACCCCACCGCCAGCTTCGCCGCCACTTTGGCGATCGGGAACCCGGTGGCCTTGGACGCCAGCGCCGACGACCGGGAGACGCGGGGATTCATCTCGATCACGATCATGCGGCCGTCGCGGGGGTTGATCGCGAACTGCACGTTCGAGCCGCCGGTTTCGACCCCGATCTCGCGCAGGATCGCGATCGAAGCGTCGCGCATGCGCTGGTATTCCTTGTCGGTGAGGGTCTGCGCCGGCGCCACGGTGATCGAATCGCCGGTGTGGATCCCCATCGGATCGAGGTTCTCGATCGAACAGACGATGATGCAGTTGTCGTGGCCGTCGCGTACGACCTCCATCTCGTACTCTTTCCAGCCGATGAGCGACTCTTCGATCAGCAGCTCACGCGTCGGCGACAATTCCAGGCCACGCTGGCAGATGGAGACGAACTCCTCCATGTTGTAGGCGATGCCGCCGCCGGTACCGCCCAAGGTGAAGCTCGGCCGGATCACCGCAGGGAAACCCACCGTCTCCTGCACCGCGAGCGCTTCGGGCAAGGAATGCGCCACCGCGGATGCGGCGGAGCCGAGACCGATGCGGGTCATCGCATCCTTGAACAACTGCCGATCCTCGGCTTTCTCGATCGCCGCCGGCGACGCACCGATCAACTTCACGCCATAACGCTGGAGCACCCCGTTGTGGTGCAGGTCCATTGCGCAGTTGAGCGCCGTCTGGCCACCCATCGTCGGCAGGATCGCGTCGGGTTTTTCGCGCGCGATGATGCGCTCGACCACCTGCCAGACGATCGGCTCGACATACGTTACGTCGGCCATTTCCGGGTCGGTCATGATCGTCGCGGGGTTGCTGTTGACCAGCACGACGCGATACCCCTCTTCCCGCAGCGCCTTGCACGCTTGCGCACCGGAGTAGTCGAATTCGCAGGCCTGGCCGATGACGATCGGGCCTGCACCGATGATGAGGATCGTATGGATGTCTTGGCGACGGGGCATGCGTTCTTCGCTTTGCGCCGGCTTGGGCGCCTGGATGGATTTACGCTGCTCCGGCGGCACGGCCCGCCGAAGCAGCGAGATGGTATTCAACGAGCTCGATCAGCGTATGCAGAACCTTGATGTGCAATTCCTGAACCCGATCCGAATGTCGGCCCGCCGGGGTCGCGATCAGGACGTCCGCTCCATCGGCCAGCGCGCACTCCGCGCGACCGGTCAAGGCGATCACCGTCATTTGCGCCGCATGCGCCGCATGCGCCGCCGCGACCACGTTGGGACTCGTCCCGCTGGTGCTGATGGCGACCAGGACGTCCCCGGGTCGGCCATGGGCCTGCACATAGCGGGAAAACACCTGCTCGAACCCGAAATCATTGGCCACGCAGGACAGGTGGCCGGGGTCCGCGATCGCGGTCGCCGCATAACCCGGCCGATCACCGCGGAACCGACCGGTAAGCTCCTCCGCGAAGTGCATGGCGTCGCACAGCGACCCGCCGTTGCCACAGCTGAACACCCGACCGCCCGCACGCAAGCAGCGGGCAACGACCTCGCCGCCGCGGCGAATCGCCGCGGTCGCCGCCGTGTCGGCGCGCAACGACGCCAGGGCATCGGCGGCCTGCGCCAGCGCGTTGGCGACGATGGCGTCGTCGCGACTCATCCGCGTGCCTCCGTCCCCGCCGCCCGGGCCGCGTCGATGGCCCGAACGAACCGGTCGAACAACGGGCCGATATCCTTGGGCCCCGGACTGGCTTCCGGATGCCCCTGGAAGCAGAACGCCGGACGGTCGGTGCGCTCGAACCCCTGGAGCGAGCCATCGAACAAGGACACATGGGTAACTCGACAATTCGCCGGCAGCGTCTGCGCATCGACCGCGAAGCCATGGTTCTGCGAGGTGATGTAGACCCGACCGCTGGCCAACTCCTGCACCGGATGGTTGGCGCCGTGATGGCCGAACTTCATCTTCACGGTGCGCGCCCCGGATGCCAACGCCATGATCTGGTGTCCGAGGCAGATCCCAAAAGTGGGAATGCCGCGGTCGATCAGATCCGCCGCCGCACGCACTGCGTAATCGCAGGCATCGGGATCGCCCGGGCCATTGGAAAGGAACACGCCATCGGGCCGCATGCGCAGCACCGCCTCCGCGCTCGTGCGCGCCGGCACCACCGTCACGCCGCAACCGCGTTCCGCCAGCATGCGCAGAATGTTGCGCTTGACGCCGAAATCGAACGCCACCACGCGACGATGCGGCGTGGCAAGACGGCCATATCCCCCTTCCAGCGTCCATTCCGTCTGATCCCAGGCGTACGGAGCGGTCGTCGATACCTCCGAGGCGAGATCCAGGCCGTCCATCCCCGAAAACGTGCGCGCCAGCGCCACCGCTGCCGCCGCATCGTCGCCGACGACGATCGCGCCCGCCTGGGCGCCGCCGTCGCGCAGGCGCCGCGTCAGGCTACGCGTGTCGAGATCGGCGATGGCCACCACCTTGCGCTCCGCGAGGAACGCGCGCAGATCCTGCCGCGCGCGGAAATTCGAGCTCCGCAGCGAGCAATCCCGCACAACCAGTCCGGCGGCATAGACCGAAGGCGACTCGTCATCTTCCGGGTTGATGCCGACGTTGCCGATGTGGGGATACGTCAAGGTTACGATCTGCCGCGTATAGCTCGGATCGGTAAGGATCTCCTGGTATCCAGTCAATGCGGTATTGAAAACAACCTCTCCGACCGTCGCGCCATCGGCGCCGATCGAGATTCCGCGGAACACCGTTCCATCGGCGAGCGCAAGCAACGCCGCGGGGCGTGAACGATCGATCAGGCTCACTGAGACTCCTGGAGAAACCCCGGTCCGTCGGCAGACTGCGCCCGCGGGCCGATGCGGGCGGGATGGAACCGGGCAAACCTTGTCATTATACCGGGGGTTCTTCGTCCGATTGCCGGATCGACGGTCGCGAAAATTTCGGCGATCATTGCGTGACCTTGCTGGGATTTTCCAGAGAGGTCACCCGCAATCCCTCGGGGAACCGCTTTGCACGCCATTACGTCGATTCCGCTCTGGGCCTGGATTGCGGCAGGGCTCGTCCTTCTCACCCTGCCGCTGGCATGGCAAGCGCGCAAACCGACTTCCCGCGCCCGGCAAGCCGCCGGCGGCGGCTTGCCGCCCCGCGGAGCATCCCTGCTCGAGCAGGCGCAGGAAGCGATTACGCGCCTGGATGTCCGCCGCGCAACCCGCCTCTATCGGGAACTGGTGGAGCGGGACCCCAAAAATCCGGAGCTGCTGTGCGCGTACTTCAATGCGGCTCTGCTCGGATCCGACCAGGAGGTGCTGCTGGATTCCGCCCTGCGCCTGTTGTGGACCAAAGTGCAGACCCCGACCGACGATTTGCGCAGGACGTTTCTGCGCTTGGCGCAACCCAAGGTCCTGAAAGCGCTGCCCATGGAAGAGCAATTGCGCCTGGCGCGCCGGCTGGTGCGGCTCCGCGAGGATGCCACGGCGCTGCGGATCCTGGACGACACGCTGCGCGATGAGTTCCTGCGGCAACGGTATGGACGCCAGATCGCCGATTGCCTGTTGGGCCTGTACACCAACTACAAGCGCAACGGCCTGCACAAGCAGGCCGACCAGATCCATTCCCGGCTCGCCGCCCATTTTCCATCCGCCGAA
Organism: Pseudomonadota bacterium; assembly: GCA_021825945.1. Taxonomy (GTDB): domain Bacteria; phylum Pseudomonadota; class Gammaproteobacteria; order Burkholderiales; family Burkholderiaceae_F; genus GJ-E10. The sequence continues at coordinate 339,371 of JAKAFN010000001.1, read as the reverse complement.
CAGATCGGCGGCGCCGATCCGCAACATCACGCCCCCTCGTCGCTGGAGGCCGGGGTCTCGACGATCTACCGGGGCCTGTCGACCACGTCCGGGCTACGGGATTCCGCCGCCGGAAAATAGGCACCCGCATCACCGCGGCAGGTCCGGCGGCGTATCGAGGTGGTCGCGATCGGCCCAGAAATGGATGCGCAATGCCGGGCCCGGCAGGCGCGCGGTGACCCGGCCGATCGACCCATTGGGGATGGCGTAGGGCCGTGGCGTCTTCCAGGGGATGTCGAACGCGGCGCGATACACGGCGTCGAGAATTCCACCATGCGTGACCACCACGACGGTCTTGCCCGCAAACTCGCGAGCGATGTCCTCGACCACCGCCAGGGTGCGGGCCCGGACCTGTTCATAGGACTCGCCGCCCGGCACTGCGTAGTCGGGCTCCCGCCGCTGCCAGGTCGCATAGATCTCGGGCCACTTGGCGTGCGCCTCGGCATACGTCGACCCTTCGAACAGCCCGAATCCGCGCTCGCGCAGGCGAGGATCGATCCGTAGCGGTACGCCGGCGCGCGCCGCGATGGGAGCGGCCGTTGCACGGGCGCGCATCAGGTCGCTGGCAAATACGGCGGCGATGGCGGAGGTTTCGTCGGTCGGCACGCGCGTCAGGTGGCGCGCGACGGCCTCGGCCTGTGCCACGCCACGAGGGGAGAGGGCGATGTCGCGGTGGCCCTGCATGCGGGACTGGATGTTCCACTCGGTTTCGCCGTGGCGGACCAGAATCAGCGTGGTGTCGTTCAAGGCGATCTCGCCGCGCAGGGGCACACTCCCGATATCAGGGGCATCCGGCCCGCACCCCTGCAGCATCGATCTATTCCACTATCACCCGTGCCCAACGGCGTTTGCCGATCTGCACGACATAAGTGCCGCAGGCGACGCGCAGCGCGCGGTCTTCGACGCGCTGTCCGTCGATCCGCACGGCACCCTGCTCGACGCTGCGCAGCGCGTCGCTGGTCGAGGATGCCAAGCCCGCCTGCTTGAGCAGGTGCCCGATCGCGATCACGCCGTCGGTCGCCGGCACGGCGACCTCGGGCATGTCTTCCGGAACCGCGCCGTGACGGAACCGGGCTTCGAATTCTTCCAGCGCGGCGACCGCGGCGGCCTGCGAGTGAAAGCGGGCGACCATCTCCTGCGCCAGCGCGACCTTGGCGTCGCGCGGATTGCGTCCCTGCGCGACCTCGCGGCGCAACTCGGCGATCGCATCGATCGATCGCGCGGAAAGCAGATCGTAATAGCGCCACATGAGACCGTCGGAGATCGACATCAGCTTGCCGAACATCTCCGCGGGCCGCTCCGTGATGCCGATGTAATTGCCCTTGGACTTGGACATCTTGTCGACGCCGTCGGTGCCTTCGAGCAAAGGCATGGTGAGCACGCATTGCGGCTCCTGCCCGTAGTGCTTCTGCAATTCCCGCCCGACCAGCAGATTGAATTTCTGGTCCGTTCCGCCCAGCTCCAGGTCGGAACGGAGCGCGACCGAATCGTAGCCCTGCATCAGCGGGTAGAGCAGCTCGTGCATCGCGATCGGTTGGCCCCCGGCGTACCGCTTCTGGAAATCGTCACGCTCGAGCAGGCGGGCCAGCGTGTAGTGGGAGGCGAGGCGGATCATGCCGTCGGCCCCCAGGGGCTGCGACCATTCGGCGTTGTAGCGGATCTCGGTGCGATCGCGATCGAGCACCAGCGCGGCCTGTTCGAAGTAGGTCTCCGCATGGGCGCGGATCTGCTCGGCCGACAACGGCGGGCGGGTGACGTTGCGTCCGGACGGATCACCGATCATCGCCGTGAAATCGCCGATGAGGAAAATCACGGTGTGACCGAGGTCCTGCAACTGACGCAGCTTGTTGAGGACCACGGTATGCCCGAGATGGATGTCCGGCGCCGTCGGGTCGAGGCCGAGCTTGCAGCGCAGGGGTTTGCCCGTGGCATGCGAGCGCGCCAGCTTGGCCACGAACTCGCTTTCGACCAGCAATTCGTCGCAGCCGCGCTTGACGATCGCCAGCGCGCGCTCGACCTCGGGAGAAACGGGGGAAAATGCGGATTCGGTCGGCATAAGGGCGGGGATTTTAGGGCAAACTGCTCTTCCGTACCCCCACACCTTGCGCGCAGCCGGGGCCGGCAGGGTGGCGATGGACCCGGCATCGCGCGCGACGGCGCCGGACCCTATGCACAACGAAACCCAGGACGACCTCTACATCGGCGTCATGTCGGGCACCAGCCTCGACGGAATCGATGCCGTACTCGCGCAGTTTCCCGTCGCCGGACGCCCGCCGGTGCGGCTGATCGCCCATGTGCACCACGCGTTCGCGGACGACTTGCGCGCCGCCCTGTTCGCGCTGCAGCGCCCCGGCGAGAACGAACTGCACCGCGCAGCCGTCGCTGCGCAACACCTCGCACGCGGAACGGCGCAGGCAATCGCGGAGTTGCTCGATCGAGCCGGATGCACGCCCGCGCAGGTGCGCGCCGCCGGCGTGCACGGGCAAACGGTCCGGCACCGGCCCGATGCCGGCTACACCATCCAGATCAATGCGCCGGCGGTCGTTGCGGAGCTTACGGAGATCGATGTCATCGCCGATTTCCGCGCCCGAGACATCGCCGCCGGTGGGGAAGGCGCGCCGCTCGTCCCGGCATTTCACGACGCCGTCTTCCGTGCCGACCATCCGCGCGCGATCGTCAACATCGGGGGAATCGCCAACATCACCGCACTGCCGGCACGGAAATCGGTGGCGGAGGCGGTGCTGGGATTCGATTGTGGCCCGGGCAACGTCCTGATCGATCTATGGCATGCGCGGCACCGCGGCGGCCCGTACGACCGGGGCGGTGCCTGGGCTGCACAGGGACGCAGCGACCCTGCCCTGCTCGCCACGCTCCGGAATGAGCCATTCCTGTCGGCACCGCCACCCAAGAGTACCGGCCGCGATCTCTTCCATGCCGACTGGCTGGACCGGAACCTGGCGCGGGCCGATCCCGACCGACATCTCGCCGTCGTCGATGTCCAGAGCACGCTGACCCGGTTCACTGCGGTGACGATCGCCGATGCCATCCGGCGACACCACCCATCGGCGCAGGACATCGTCGTCTGCGGCGGCGGCGCGTACAACGCCACCCTGATGCGGATGCTGCAGGAGGAATGCCCTGCGATCCCCGTGCTCGACTCGGGCCGCCTCGACATCGCGCCCGAACATGTCGAAGGCCTGGCCTTCGCGTGGCTGGCGCAGGCATATCTCGCGGGAACGCCGGGGAATCTGCCGGAGGTAACGGGAGCACGGCATCCCCGCGTGCTGGGAGCGCGCTATCCGAGGTAAGGGCGGCGGGCCGCCGCCACCCTCGACCCAATCCCCCCTCCGCAAGCGGGAGAGGGAGAAAATCGCGCCGCGCCGACCGCGCGGCCGATCAACGATCCGTCAAACGGAAAACGAGGAGCCGCAACCGCAGGTCGTGGTGGCGTTCGGATTGCGGATGACGAACTGCGCGCCGTCCAGGTCTTCCTTGTAGTCGATTTCCGCGCCCACGAGATACTGGAAGCTCATCGAGTCGATGAGCAGCGTCACGCCGCTGCGCTCCATCGTCGTGTCGTCATCGTTCACGGTCTCGTCGAACGTGAACCCGTACTGGAATCCGGAACATCCGCCCCCCTGCACGAAAACCCGCAACTTCAGATCGGGGTTTCCTTCCTCTTCGATCAACTGCCGCACCTTGCCGGCGGCGGCATCGGAAAAAATCAGCGGAACGGAGGCTTCGACGGGAGCGTTCATGGTGGGAACTCCTGGTGGGAACATTCGCGATTATAGGAACGTATGGCCGGGAATCGGAAATACAACCATACCCTATTCCTGGTTTTGGATTACGGCTCCGGCCGGTTGACGCGCGCATCGACGCGCGTTTCGGACGGGATGTGAATCATCATCCCCTCGACGACGGCCCCGTGATGCATCTCCAGGGCGGCATAGCGTACATCGCCGACGATCCGGGCCTTGGGTTGCAGTTCGACGAGTTGCCCGGCGCTGACCGGACCCGCGATGCGGCCGCCCACCACCAAGTGCGCCGCGCAAACCTCCCCTTCGATACTGCCGTGCTCGCTGATGACCAGCAGGCCGCTTTTCTCACCCTCTGCGCACCGCACGGAGCCCTTGACCGTGCCATCGATCCGCATGCCGCCGACAAACGTGACGTCGCCGGAAATGGTCGTCGTGGCCCCGATGAGACTGCCGATTTCATATTGCGCTGCCGTCTTCTTGCCGAACATCTCCTGCTCCCGTTCCCGCCGACCAGCTCACCCGGCGAATGTCTGTCGCAGCCGAACCGCTCCGCCGGCGAGGATGCGCACCTGCACCGACTGCAGTCGCGCTCCGGCGGGCAGGGCGAAACTCCCCTCCACCCGCTGGTAATTGCGGAAGGATAACTGCATCATCTGACGCGCATCCGAGGGCGCATCCGTCGCCGGCACCCACAAGGTGTTGCTGTGGCCGTTCTGTACATACGTCACACGCAACTGCACGGATCCGACGAAATCGTGCTGCGGCCTACCTGCCTGCTGGACCAGCAGGCGATAGTGCATCTGCGCCGCGGTTCCCTCCGGCCCAACCCGGAAACTCCGGATCACGACGCCTTTTTCGCCCCGCCGCACCGGCAGCAGGCTTTCGAAGAAATCCAGGTCCGCCTGCATCCGTGCGCGATCCGCCTCGAGATTGCGCACCTGCAGCATGAGTTGATCCTGCGCAGCCTTCTCCACCTGAACCTGACCTTGCAAGGCCGCCACCTTCATGACGTCGCGATCCCGTTCCGTCGTCGCCGCATGCAAGGCACTACGCAGGCGCGCCACCTCGGCAACCAACTGTTCCCGATTGGGACCGCCGAAATCCCGACCCCAGTTGTAGAGCGCCAGCCCGGCAACCGCCCCCGCGACCATCAGCAAAAAGGTAATCGCCGCCCGCACCGGCCAGGACATGTGCGAACGTACCGACACCTTGGATGCGCTCAGCGTATTCTTGCGCAGGAACAGCTTCCACTTCATCGTCTTGCCACCGTCCCTCGCCGCCTCTGCGTTCTACCTCGTGACCGTTCCGCGCAGCCTTCCGATCAGGGCACGGCCGCGATCTGCATCAGGCCTTCGGTCTCCGGAAGGCCGAAGATGCGATTCATGCATTGCACGGCCTGCCCCGCCGCTCCCTTGACGAGATTGTCCTCGACCACGAGGACGAGGAGCAGATCCCGCGCCGGGCGACGCAATCCGATGCGAGCAAGGTTCGTGCCACGTACCGAACGGGTTTCCGGCGCGCAATCGGCCGGCAGCACGTCCACGAACGGCTCTCCCGCATAGCGGCGCTCGTACAACGCCTGCAGCTCCGCGTCGGTCCGATCGGCCGCGGTCCCCAGGCGAACGTAGATGCTGCTGAAAATGCCGCGGATCATCGGAACGAGGTGCGGAACGAAAGTCAACCCGACCGGTTTGCCCGCCAGGATCGATAGCTGCTGTACCGTTTCCGGGTGGTGTCGATGACCGGAAAGGCCGTAGGCGCGGAAGTTCTCGGAAACCTCGGCCCCCAGATAGTCGACTTCGGCCTTCCGGCCCGCCCCGCTCACCCCGGACTTGCAATCGGCGATGATCGCGCCGCAATCGATGGCACCTGGATGATCGCGCTCCCACTCCAGGATGGGTGCCAGGCCAAGCTGCATGCTGGTGGGATAGCAACCGGGGCAGGCGATGATCCGCGCCGAAGCGATCGCATCCCGGTTCAACTCCGGCAATCCGTACACGGCCTCCGCCAGGAGGTCCGGGCAGGCATGGGGCATCTTGTACCAAGCCTCGAATTGCGCGGGGTCGCGCAGACGGAAATCCGCCGCCAGATCGATGACCCGCACCCCGGCCTCGACCAGCGCACGGGCTTGGTTCATCGCCACGCCGTGCGGCGTGGCAAAGAACACGACGTCGCAACGCTCGAGTTCCCGGGCGTCGGGATTCGTGAAGCACAGATCGACCCGACCACGCAGGGAACTGAAAATCCGGTCGACGGGCGTGCCCGCTTCCTTACGGGAGGTAATGGCGGCCAGTTCTGCCTGGGGGTGCTGTGCGAGCAGGCGCAGCAATTCGACACCGGTGTATCCGGTACCGCCAACGATGCCGACGCGGATCTTGCGGGTCATGGTGGTTGCTAACCTTGTCGTCCGATGGCTGAGGAAACCGGGAAGTATAGATTCCCGGTGGCCGATCGCGCCGAGCCGGCTCCCCACATTGGCGCATCATCCGCTTGGAAGCACAAGAATGCCGAGCAGCCCACGCGGGCGCGGCGATCGGCCGCGCGAACTGCGGCCGATCCTGCCTCATGCACCGGTGCGTCCCGTGCCCCAAGGCAGGGACGCCGGAAAATCAACGCTTGGAGAACTGCTTGCGGCGGCGTGCCTTGCGCAGGCCGACCTTCTTCCGTTCGACTTCCCGCGCATCGCGCGTCACCAGTCCCGCGCTGGAGAGCGCCGGCTTGAGCGTCGCGTCATAGTCGATCAGGGCGCGGGTGATACCGTGGCGCACCGCGCCGGACTGGCCCGACTCGCCGCCGCCGTCGACGTTGACCTGGATGTCGAACGTCGTCAGGTTACCGGTGAGTTCGAGCGGTTGGCGCACGATCATCCGACCCGTTTCGCGATGGAAGTACTCGTCCATCGGACGGCCGTTGATGACGATGTTGCCGCTGCCGCGGCGCAAAAAGACGCGCGCCACCGAACTCTTGCGGCGCCCCGTTCCGTAATTGTGCTTACCGATCATGGCGTACCTTGCTGGTTCTCGATTCGATGTTGCGGGCGTCAGATATTCAGCGCCTTGGGCTGCTGCGCCTCATGGGGATGGTCGGCATCGGCGTAGATCTTGAGCTTCTTGATCATGGCGTAGCCCAACGGCCCCTTGGGCAACATGCCGCGAACGGCGATCTGCAGGGCGCGCCCCGGGAAGCGCTGCTGCATCTTGCCGAACGTCGTCTCGCGCACGCCACCGGGATAGGTGGAATGGCGGTAGTACACCTTGTCGGCTTCCTTGGCCCCGGTGACACGGAGCTTGCCGGCGTTGACGACGACGATGAAATCCCCCGTATCGACGTGCGGAGTGTATTCGGGCTTGTGCTTGCCACGCAGGCGCAGCGCAATCTGCGAGGCGAGCCGCCCCAGCACCTTGTCGTTGGCGTCGACCACGAACCAGTCGCGGCGCACTTCGTGCGATTTGGCGGAAAATGTCTTCATGGCGTCAAAAAGGTTCTGCCGACCGGGAAAAGCCGCCTATTGTACGGCCTGATTGCAACCCCTGCAAGCGGCAGTTGCTCCGGAGTCGAGAAAGAGCCGGAACGAAATGCGACGGCGGCGGAGCCACGACGCTGCGGACAGACACCCCATCGACGCCTACCGGATCAGGCAGAATCGCGGTTTTGCGGAGGAAGACGCCATGGAGTGCTTTGTTCGCTGGGGCGGGCCGTCGGGAATGACCTTCGTTGCCGAGACCGGCAGCGGCCATCTGGTCGCGATGGACGGCGCACCGGAAGGCGGCGGACGCAACCTCGCGCCCCGCCCGATGGAGCTGCTGCTGGCAGGTACCGGCGGCTGCACGGCGTACGACGTCGTGCACATCCTCAAGCGCGGGCGCCATGATGTGCGCGGCTGCGAAGTGCGGTTGTCGGCGGAACGCGCCGCCACGGATCCCAAGGTATTCACGCGCATCACCATGCATTTCGTCGTCACCGGCCGGTCGCTGCCCCAGGACGCGGTCGAGCGCGCGGTACGGCTGTCCCACGAAAAGTACTGTTCGGCAGGGGCGATGATCGAGAAGACGGCGAAGATCGAGATCGAGGTCGAGGTGGTGGACACGCTCTGAGGACCGAGGGTCAGATGTAATAGGCCGTCGTCGTCATCACTTTCGCCGCGACCTTCATCGCCACGCGAACCGGAAACGGCAGATCCGCGCCGCCGCGGGCTACCGCCGTGTTCGCGTGGCCGACTTCGTCGAGTTTCATCTGCTCGACGATTGCCCGCGAAACCTGATCGTGCGGCGGCAACTTCTGTAAATGGTCCAGCAGGTGCTCCTCGACCTGCCGCTCGGTCTCCGCCATGAACCCCAGGCTGGGGCGATCGCCGACGAGCGCCGCGGCAAGGCCGATTCCGAACGCCCCGGCGTACCACAGCGGCACCAGAGCGCTGACGCGGCCGCCCAACTCCTCCACCCGGCGTCGCGTCCAGGCGAGATGGTCGGACTCCTCCACCGCCGCCTGCTGAAACACCGTACGCAGGCTTTCATCCCGGGTCGCCATCGACTGCGCCTCATACAGTGCCTGGGCGCAGATCTCACCGACATGATTGACCCGCATCAGGCCGGCGGCATGGCGGCGGTCCGCTTCGCCGAGAACCGGGGAAAGTTGGACCGACCGCGCCGGATTCCCCGGATCGGGACGGGACGATGGCGGCGAGCCGGTGACCACGGTCAAGGCGGACTGCGCGACCCGCAGCAATGCATCGAGCGCCGTTGCCTTCCGGAGTGTATCCATGATCCATCCTCTCCTTTTCCATCGCCATGCCTCGCGCACGGAACCGTGCAATTGTACGAACCCCGGAAGGAACGCAAAGTCCCCGACCACCGGCGTCCCCAATGCCGATCCCGTCGTCGTCATCCGCGCGGGTCACGATTCGGACAAATCCTGCTTGCATGCGCACGGCGAATGTCCTTACCCTCAACAGGCTTCGTTGGGAAATTGCGACATGTCATAAAGATGTCACGGCATCTACCTAGGCTTGCGCGGTCAGCTTATTGACCCTTCATCATCAAACCTTGGAGATCACCTTGCGCAAGTCCCTGATCAAGTTCGCTCCGCTGGCGCTGGCCGTCTGCACCGGCGCTGTTTTCGCGGATGACTCCGACGGCGTGCAGCTCTACGGCATCCTCGATGTCGGCATCGCAAACGTGCAGCACACCTACAACTTCGACCCGTCGTTCCCGGTGTCGCAAAGCCCGATTCCGCAAGATTCCCGTCTGAAGTCGGCAACCGGCATGATCAGCGGCGGCTTGAGCCAATCGCGCTGGGGTCTCAAAGGGCAGGAGCATCTGGGCTCGGGCCTGAAGGCGATTTTCAAGCTGGAATCGGCAGTGAACGTTCCGACCGGCAACACGTCCAATGCCGCGGCGGGCGTCGCGAACAACAGCGGCTGTATGGCGCCGTTCAACCCGAACAACCCGCATCCGGGCACGACGACGTGTACCGGTTCGCTCGACAGCGCGATCTCGGGCCAACTCTTCTCCCGCGGCGCTTTCGCCGGGATTTCGTCGGACTCCTGGGGTACCGTCACGGCGGGACGCAACACCAGCTTCTTCCTCGACAACATGGCGATCACCGACCCCTTGGGCGAGGCGCAGGACTTCTCGCCGCTGGGATACTCGGGCAGCTATGGCGGCGGTGGCGAGACCGACGACTCGCGCGTCGACAACAGTATCAAGTACAGCATCCCGGTCGGCGACTTCACGTTCGGCGCCCTGTACAAGTTTGGCGGGGTTGCGGGCTCCACCACCGGCCAGACCGCGTATCAGCTCGATGCGGTATACCTGCACGGACCGCTGTCGGTAATGGGCGGATTTGAATCGTTCAAGGACGCGTTCACCGACTTCGGGATCGGCCAAGGCAGCGGCGGAACCCTCTTCCCCAATGGCACCGGTACGCCCGGAACGCTCGGGGTGACCGCCGTGAATACCAAGGCATTCCTGCTGTCCGCCGAGTATGACTTCGGCAAGACGTCGGTGCATGGCGGCTACGAGCGCGAAGAGCTCAGCAATCCGTCCAACCCCGGTTCCGACCATATCGCATCGCTCTTCGGCTACCCGGTCGGGTCCGTGAATACCAATCCGTTTGGCGGCGCCACGAAACTCCAGAACGTGCTCTGGATCGGCGCGAACCAACACATCACCTCGGCGTTCACGCTATCGGCTGCGGTCTATCACATCAACGTGCCGGCCTACGGGAACGGCGTCGGCGGCGCTGCGGCCGGCAACGTGAACTACTACACCCTGCTGGCCGATTATCGCTTCACCCGCCTGACGGACCTCTATGCCGGCATCATGAAAGACAGCGCTTCCGGAGGGCAGGCCGTGGTCACCTATCCCTGGGCCTCGGCCGCTCCCAGCTACAGCAACCGCATCGTTGCCATCGGCATGCGTCACGCATTCTGATCGTTCCCGCAGTACCCCGGGAGCCGCCGCGGCGACTCCCGGATCTCCTCAGAAACGTTTCGGCCCGGACACATGTCCGGGCCGTTTTTTTTTGAGGGCGGGAAGAACGCCGGAGATCAGCGTCCGGTACCGGGGTTGGCCAAGCGCCGGAACATCGCGACGATCGCCGGTTGCGGCATGCGAATCTTCGGCGGACCGCCGTAGTTCTCCCAACCGCCGCCGAGCGCCTGGTACACCGCGACATAGCGCTCGGCGAGCAAGGTCTGATCCACCGCGTACTGCCCTTCGAGGTCGTACTCCTGCCGCTGCGCATCCGCGACGTTCAGGAAATCCGTGAGGCCCCGATCGTAGCGCTCGGACGCCAGCAGCATCGCACGTTCGCTGGCCACCACGGCGTCGGCCAACTCCCGCAAGCGCTGCTGCTGCGCCCGGAATGCCGCCATCGAAGTGTCCACATCGGCCACCGCGTTCAGCACCGTCTGCTTGTAATGCACGTACTGTGCGTGCGACCGCAGGTCGGCGACGTCGGCAAGCGCGTCGAGCGTGCCGAAATCCAGTAGCGGTAGCAGCGCTCCGTACCCCAGCGACCAGATCCGGTACGAGTTGTTCGGCAGATATTGCGAGTTGAGGCTGGTTCCCTCCTGCCCCAGGCCGGCGACGAGCGAAAGACTCGGAAAGAGCGCCGCCGTCGCCACACCGACGTTGGCCGTCGCGCTCGCCAGCTCCCACTCCGCCTCGCGGACATCCGGTCGGCGACGCAGCAAGGTCAACGGGACGCCCGGGTCGATCTCATCGGGCAAATTGGGGATCAGCGCCGGCTTGGACAACTCCGCGCGCAGGTCCTCGGGATAATGCCCGAGCAGCACCGCGATCCGATCCTGCGCCGCCTGGATCCGGCCGAGCACCGGCCCGATTTCCGCCCGGACGATATCCAGTTGGCGGCGCGCCAGGGTCGCGTCGAGTTCGTTGGTGATCCCGCGGCTGTAGCGGGCCTGCATCAGATGCCAGAGATCGCTGGCGGCGAGTTCGTTCTGCCGCAGCACGAGCAGTTGCGTCTGCAATCCGCGCAGATCGACGTACGCCCGCACCACTTCGGCGACCACCGCCACCTGCACCGCGTCGCGCGACGCCATCTGCGCCTGCGATTGATAGCGCGCGGCTTCGATCATCCGACGATAGCGGCCGAACAAGTCGATGTTCCACTGGGCCATGCCGCCGGCGACGTAATCGATCCGGTCGATCCCCGTGCCGCCCAGACGCCGATTGTCCGCAGCATGCAACGCGCCCGGGGCAAGCCCGCCGCGATCGAGGTTCGTGCCGGTACCCCGCCCGCCACCCGCACCCAGGTTGACGCTGGGCAAGGCGATGCCGGTGACCGCAACCTCGTAGGTGCGCGCCTCCTGCAGATGCGCAAGCGCGATCTCGAGGCTGGGATTGTCCTTCAGCGCCCGCGCCACGAGTGAATCGAGTTCGGGGTCGTGAAGGTTGTGCCACCAGTTCGCGATCGTCACCGGGTCGTCCTGGGCACCCTTGCCGGAATGGACGCCGGCCTGCACCGCAAACTGCTTCGGTGCGTTCGGCTTCGGGCGATGGTAGTCCGGGCCGACCGCGCAGCCTCCGAGACACAGTGCCGCCAGCACCGCGCCGGCGAGGATGCCGCGGGAGCGGCGACGGGCCGCTCGTTCCAACTTCATTTTGCGCTCCCCACGTCGTTCGCGATCACCGATTCGCCGTCGGCGATCTGGCTGCTGATGTTCAGCGCCACCCGATCGCCCGGGTGGACACCGGACGACAGATCGAGCACGTTGCCCTCGTCACGCGCGATCGTCACGCGGCGGAAATGCACCACGCCATTGGGATCGACCACCGCGACGTGCGGTCCGCTCGACTCGAAGACCATCGCCGCCGCCGGCACCTGGAACAGGCCGTTGTTGGGGAGGTTGAAGCGAACGTCGACGTACATTCCGGGGATCAGGACATGGTGCTGGTTGGGCAGGTCGATCTCGACCTTCAGGGTCCGCGCGTCCGGATCGATCGCCTGCGCGGTCCGGGTGACGGTTCCGCGGAAGACCTTTCCGGGGAGGTCGTTGGCCCGGATCGTCACCGGCGTGCCCGGAAAGCGCAGATCGTTGGCCACCGCCTGGGGAGCGTCGACGAAAATCCGCATCGGATTGTCCTGGCTGATGCGATAGAGCGGCATGATCGACGCCGTGCTACCCGCCGTAACCAGATTACCGACGTCGATCTCCCGCGCCACCACCGTGCCGGTGAACGGCGCCGTGACCTTCTTGAACGTGGTCAGCGCCGAGTAGTGGTTGACATCGGCCTGCGCCAAGGAAACTTGGGCACGCGCGGCGTTCAATCGGGCCTTCGCACTGACGTAGTCAGCTTTCTTCTCCTCGCGATCCTGCACGGAGACCACGCCCTTGGGGGCATCACGCCAACGGATGTAGGTCGTCGTCGCGAACTCTTCCTCCGCCTTGCGCACGCGCACGATCGCCTTGTCGGCATGGACCCGCGCCCGAGCGGCCGCCAACTGGGCATCCAGTTCCGGCGTATCGATCAGCGCAAGCACCTGGCCCTTGCGTACATGGTCGCCGATGTCCGACCACCATTTCGATATGTAGCCGTCGACCCGCCCATAGATCGTCGCCTCGTACCAGGAGGCGGTCTCCCCCGGCAAGGTCAACCGCGCGCCGTGCGGCGTGCCCTTCACCGTCACCACGTCGACGGCGATCTTCTGCTTCACTTCCGCAACGGACGCCGCACGGAGATGATGGGCGTCGTGCCAGCGTTTTACGGCCACCACGGAAAACGCCACCACCAGCAGGACGACGAAACCCGTTACGCCCCGCCGCACCGTACCACCCGTGCTCTCCGAAAACTCGGTGGAAGCGCGGCCCTCGTCCGGATCCTCGTCCGTGAACGGGGTATGTGCCTCTTTTTCGTGACCGGATTCGCTCACGGTGTACCTCTCTCCATGTTCATTTGGGGAATATGCGGAACCAAACCCGACGGCCGGCGCCGCAGCAGCCGGTACATCGTCGGAACGAAAACCAGGGTGGCGAAGGTCGCGAAGAGCAGACCCCCGATCACCGCGCGGGCGAGCGGCGCGTTCTGCTCCCCCCCTTCACCGACACCGAGCGACATCGGGATCATGCCCAGGATCATCGCGCCGGCAGTCATCAGCACCGGTCGCAAGCGCATGTACCCGGCCGACACGGCGGCGGTAAGCGAATCGTCGCCCTTGTCCATCCGCTGATTGGCAAATGTCACGACCAGAATGCTGTTCGCGGTGGTCAGGCCGATACACATCAGGGTGCCCATCAACGCCGGAACGCTGAGGTGGGTACCGGTGAGGAAAAGCATCCACATCACCCCGCCCAACGCGAACGGCACCGCCGTAATCACGATCAAGGGATCGATCCAGCTCTGAAAGTTGATCACCAGGAAGAGATAGACCAGCACCACGGCGAGAGCGATCCCGGTGAAAAGGCCGGTATAGCTCTGCTGCATGGTGTCGATCTGCCCGGAGAGCGTGACCTTGATCGCCTTGGCGGGCGGGGGCCGATCACGGTCGAGCACCTGATTGATCTCCTTCGCCGCAGACGCCAAATCGGTTCCCTGGACATCCGCCTGCACGTCGAATACCGGACGGATGTTGTGTTGCGATGCCACCAACGGCACCGGCGTCCGCCCGAACTTCGATACGTTCATGAGCAGTTGCCGCGGATCGCCCGGCTTGGTCTTGACCGGAATGGTCCAGAGATCCGGACCGGTGTCGATCTTGTACTGCGGAACCTGCACCACCAGCGGGTAGCTCACTGCGTTGCGCGGATCGACCCAGAAATTCGGGGCCAACTGAGCGCTGGAGTTGGTGGCGACCAACACGCTGTTGACGCTGTCGAGCTGGTTCACGCCGACATCCGTCGCCAGCGCGCGATCGACGTCGATCGTAAGCGAGGGCGAATCCGGAACCTGGAAGATGTGAGAATCGACGATGCCGGGGATCTTCGCGATGTCGCGCATGATGTGCTTGGCAACATCGTAGGTCGCGTTGCTGTCGTAGCCCGAGACCTGAATGTCGATCGGCGCGGGTTGCCCGAAATTGAGCACCTGGTCGACGATGTCCGCCGGCTGGAAGAAGAAGGTCAACTCGGGAAACAGGCGCGGCAGCTTGCGGCGCAACTCGGCGACGAAGCCGGCGGTGGGCTTGTGCTCCTTGTTGAGCGAGATCAGAATCTCGCCGTCCATCGGACCCACCGTCGCGGAATCCGACAGGGCCATGTTGATCCCGCTATATGGCAGGCCGATGTTGTCCAGAATCACCGAGATCTGGTCATTGCCGACGATCTTGCGGATCGTGCCCTCGACTTGCGCGAAATACGCCTGCGTCTGCTCGATCCGCGTTCCCGACGGCGCACGCACATGCAAGCGCATCTGCCCAGCATCGACCTGCGGGAAAAAGTCGCGACCGAGGAACGGGAAGAGCGAAAGGGAGACCACCATCAGGCCGATGAAGAAGGCAATCACCGTCTTCGGCCGGGTCACCACCCAGGATACGGCATTGCGATACCCCTCGCGGAATGCCGTGAAACCGCGCTCAAATGCGAGGTGGATGCCGTAGAGCGCGTTACCGATCCGCCCCAACACACTCGGCGCCTTCGCGTGCTCGGCATGCGCAGCAGCTTCGTGCTCCGCGTGCTCGTGCTTGGCATGAGCTTCCACCGAAGCGCGCATCAGGTACTTGAAGAGCAACGGCACCATCGTAAACGACAGCGCCAGGCTCGCGAGCAGCGAGCAGATCACCGACAGCGACAGCGGCGAGAACAGGTACTTTGCCGTCCCCTGCAGCAGGAATACCGGAATGAACACGATGCAGATGCACAGCGTCGCCAGCATGGTCGGAACGCCAACCTCACCGCAACCGCGGAGAATGGCCTTGTGCAGGCCCGCGCCGCTATGCACATGGCGCTCGATGTTCTCGATCACCACGGTGCCGTTGTCGACCAGAATCCCCACTGCGAGAGAAAATCCGCCCAGCGTCATGGTGTTGAGCGTATTGCCGCCGATGTACATGATCAGCACGGCGCTGACGATCGACAGCGGGATCGCCGCCAAGATGATGAGCGTCAGCCGCCAGTTCCCCAAAAAGAGCAGGATCATCATCGCCGTCAGTCCCGCCGCCATCGCACCGCCCATCGCCACGCTGTTGAGCGCGGCCTTGACGAATACGGACTGGTCGAAGAGCGGGGTGATCTTGACGCCCTTGGGCATGATGCGATTCATGTAGGGCAAAACCGCCCGGATGCCGTTGATCACGGATAGCGTCGAAACCCCGCCGGTCTTGCGGATCGTCATCAGCGCCCCGGGCCGCCCGTTGACCGCCACGGAATTGGTCTGAATCTGGAAGCCGTCGTGGACGCGCGCGACGTCGCGCATGAAGATGGTCTTGCCGTTGATTTCGCCGACCGGGAAGGAATTGATCTCGTCGATGACATTCGGACTATTGTTCATCGTCAAGGTGTAGTCCTTGTGGCCGATCTTGACGTCACCGGCCGGCAGGATCACGTTCTGATGCAGCAACGCCTTGGCGACGTCGGCAGGCGTGAGGCCCCGCGCCTGCAGCGCGCGCTCGTCCAGGTCGGCCATGATCAGCCGTGGTTTGCCGCCATAGGGATAGGGAACCTCGGCGCCGTGGACCACCGCGAGCGCCGGTCGGATGATGTTTTGCCCCAGGTCATTGAGCTTGGTGTCGGGCAGCGTCTTGCTCGACAGGCTCAACTGGATGATCGGCACGTCGGTTGCGCCGTAGCGGATCACCATCGGCGGCGTGATGCCGTATGGCATGTACTTCAACACCACCAGCGCCGAGCTTGCGACCTGTGCCACCGCCCGCGAGACGTTGGCGCCTTCGTGAAGGTAGACCTTCTCGACGCCCACGCCGTAATAGCTCGTCGCATCGATGCGCTCGATGTCGTCGACCAGCGAGGCCATCTGGCGTTCATGCAGGGTGATGATGCGGTTCTGCATGTCCTCCGCACTCATGCCGTTGTAGGTCCAGACGACACTCACCACCGGGATGTCGATCTCGGGGAAGATGTCGACCGGCATGCGCAGTGCGGCTCCGATCCCCAACATGCAGATCAGGATCAGAACGGCGGGAACTGTGTACGGTCTTTTTAGGACAAAATCAACCAGGGACACGATTGCTCTCGTTTTCCAAGAAACTAATAAAGGATAATCTCAGCCATGTACCGACCCACCGTATACATCGTCGACGACGACGATGCAGTCCGCCGATCCCTCGCCATGTGGCTCGGATTCCGCGGCCTCGCGACCCAGGTGTTCGATTCCGCCGAATCGTTCCTCGCGCACGTCGACGGCAACTGCCGCGGCTGCGCGATTCTCGATGTGCAGTTGGGAAGCATGAATGGGCTGCAACTTCAAAATCGATTGGCGGAGAAACAGATCCGCCTGCCGGTGCTCTTCCTTACCGCGCACGGCGACGTACCCACTGCGCGCAACGCCCTCAAGGCCGGCGCGTTCGACTTCCTTGAAAAGCCCGTCGACAACGACCGCCTGGTGGAAGTGGTCGACGCCGCCATCGCACGCGACGAACGATACTGGGAGTCCGAGCGCGAGTCCGAGCGGGTCGCCGAACGGGTGGCACGTCTGACCTCGCGCGAACGCGAGGTGATGGACTTGGTGGTGGCCGGGCGGCATAACCGGGAAATCGCCGTGGAGTTGGGAATCAGCGCGCGAACCGTCGAAGTCTACAAGGCGAGACTGATGCACAAACTCGACGTCCGTCGCATTCCCGACCTGGTCCGGCTCGTGCAGCCCTTGCAGGAGCCGACAGAAAATACCCGACACTGAACACCACCCTCGCAATTGAACCGGGCTTCCCACCGGGAGCCCGCATAGCGTACAAGCCGATACCCCACAAGCCTTTTCGGCGAACGCGCAACCTTAACGATCTTGCCCGCCCGCCAAAAGCGGCGAATTCGTAAGGGATTCACGTACCACCATGCGTCTCCGGCGATTCCGGGTCCTGAACCGGCAGGTCCAGGCAAAATGTCGTGCGTTCCGCCTCCGGATCGAACCAGAGGCGGCCATCCTGCCGCTCCGTGATCGAGCGGGATAGCGCCAGGCCCAGGCCCATCCCCCCCGGCTTGGTCGTCGCCAACGGCGTGAAAAGCCGCTCGCGGACCTCCGGCGCGATACCGGGCCCAGTATCCTGCACCCGAATCCGCAGCATGGTCTTCGCCCCTTCCTGGATCCGGTAGGCATCGCAACGGATTTCGCGCGGACCCGGCCAATCGGCCAAGGCATCATAGGCGTTGTTCAACAGATTCGCGAGCACCGCACCCATCTGCACCGCATCGACCCGCAAGGGTGGCAGGCCGGGATCGATCCGGGAACGCCAGCGGATCCGTGCCCGGCGGGCACGGTCGCTCAAATGCTCGTAGGTATTGCCGATCAGGTCCGCGGCCGCGATCCGGTCCTGGTGCGAAACGCCGGTTCGGAAAAAATCGCGCATGCGCCGCACATACTGTCCGGCGCGGGCACTTTCCTGTGCGATGCGGCCGAGCGTGTCGATCAGTTGGCTGCGATCCGCATCGCCGCGTTGCGCCAGTACCTGGCTCGCCCGGGCATACGTGCCGATCGCGGAAAGCGGCTGACTGAGATCGTGGGCCAAAGCGGCGGCAAGTTCGGCGGTCGACGCCGTGCGTTGCGCCTGCGCCAGCGCACGATCGTGCTCCCGCAACGCCAACTCATGTTCGGCGATCCGGGCGGCGGCGCGACGCTGTTCGTCGGCAAGAACCCCCATCGCCAGCGCCGTCACCGACAGGGTCAGCATCGCCAACTGGAATTCGAAGGCCGTCCCGGTACTCGTCCCCGTCCAGGACAGCGCGGCCAGCATCCCGACCTGGGTCAAGGGCAAGGCCAGGGCCGCGCCGAACAGCCCCAGACGCATCGCAATCACCCCGACCGGCAGGAACAGCAAATACGACATACGGAATTCGTCCCATAAACGCAGGCCGAACACCAATTCCAGGATGCCTCCCTGGACGATGAGGAACAGAACCCCGTCCCGCAATGCCGATCCCCCGGCCCACCGCGCGAAAGCCGCCCGCGATCCGTCCGCGGCAACGTACATCAGCAGGGGAGAGAGCACCACGAGCCCCAGCAGATTGCCGACAAACAGACGCACGAACAGGACCGGCTCGGTCCGCTCGCCCACCGCGCCGGAGAGTACCGACGGCGTGCCGTCGACCAGGGAAACCAGCAATGCAAGGATCGTGGCAACCGCCAAGAACCCCACGAGATCGTGCAGACCATGCTCCGGATTGCGCCAGTTGGTGGTACGGTCCAATGCCAGGCCTGCGCCGAGATACACCGCCGTCAACACCAGGGCGGCGGAGAACTCGCCCGTCGCCGTATCGGCAACGGGCACCAGCCACCAGGAAGCCAGCACGGCGGAAAACAGGATCGGCACGGCGCCGACACCGGCATAGACCACCATGACCAACGCGATCGCCGGATGCGCGCTCCAGGGCTGCACCCCGAACCGCGCATGCGGAAAGAGGTCGGTCAATGGGCCGGACAACACGTACAACAGGCCCAGCGCGATCGTCGCCAGCCATTGCGAACCGCGTAGCGAAATACCCGGAATCTTCCCGCCCACGAGTCGGTCGAAAAACATGGTCACAGCAATTTTCCGCTCAAGGGATCACACTATGCGCGCGGGGTCGTCGACCCCGTTCCGCGCAGATGGAGAAAAACTCATGAACTATCGGATTTTCGCACGCGCCATTTTGTTCCCGGTTGCGCTGGCGACATGCGGGGCGGCCTATGCCGCGCCCGGCCACGCGTTCGGTGGCGGAGGCGGGTTCCATGGCGGCGGGTTCCATGGTTCCGGACGCATGGGTGGTGGTCGTTTCGTCGGTCGAGGCGGCGGACGCTTCGGCTATTGGGGGGACGGAGGCTGGGGATGGCGGGGCGACTGGGGTTGGCGAGGAGGGTGGGGATGGGGCGGCCCCGGCTGGGGCTGGGGCTGGGGCATCGGATTTGACGACCCGTTATGGTGGGGATGGGGCGCGCCGATCTACCCGTACTCTCCCTACTATTATCCCTATTACGCCTCACCCCCGGTGGTCGTGAACCCACCACCTCCGACCCAGGTTCCGACTCAGTCGTACTATTGGTACTACTGCCCGGACAGCAAAACCTACTATCCCTATGTGCAATCCTGCGCCTCCGGGTGGAGAAAAGTGACGCCCAAGCCGACGGGTCAATAGCCGGCCGGGGCAGCGGGGCCGGACCGGCCCTCACCCGGTGATCGCACCGATATCCAGCAGGTCCGCGACGTTCCGGAAATCCGCCTGCGCCATGTGCGGGACGACCCCCATGCACGGCGCCGGCAACAAGTGCCGCAAGGTCGCAAGGTTCCGCTCCACCTCCGCCATCGCGGGGTCGATCCGATTGGCCACCCAGGCCTGCAGGCGCAGGCCGCGCGCCGCGATCGCCTCGGCGCTGAGCAGGGCATGATTCAAACAGCCGAGCCGCATACCGACCACCAGCACGACGGGCAGGCCGAGAACACGGGCCAGATCGGCCGTATCGAAATCGGGCGCGAGCGGCACGCGGAACCCGCCGACACCCTCGACCACGACCGCGTCGGACTGCCCCCGCAACACGGCGAACGCGGCTTCGATGGGCTGCCGGGCGATTGCGATTCCCGCCGATTCCGCGGCGATATGCGGCGCGACCGCCTGGGGAAGCAGTACCGGACACATCGCCTCGCGCGGTACCGCGACATTGGCAGCGGCGATCAAGGTTTCGACATCCTCGTTGCGCAACGCGCCGTCGCGCCATTCGGCGCCGGCCGCAACCGGCTTCATGCCGACGGCCCGCCGCCCGCTACGAGCCAGGGCATGCACCAAGGCTGCTGCGATCAACGTCTTGCCGACGCCGGTATCGGTACCGGTCACCCACCACGACTCCATGCGCTCACTCCGACCTTGTCATCAATTCCTTCAGAACCGCCGTCAAGCGATCGACCTGCTCCGCGGTGTGTACCGCCGACAGCGTGACGCGCAGGCGCGCCGTGCCCTCGGCCACCGTAGGCGGGCGAATCGCCGGCACCCAGATCCCCCGGTCGAGCAGCGCCGCGGCAAGCGCCAGCGCAGCGTCGTTTCCGCCGACCACGATCGGCTGGATCGGCGTCGACGACGGCAACAACCGCCAACCCGCGCCCACCCGCTCGGGGCCGCCTCCGTCCGCGTCCTCGATGGCGGCCGGCGCGCCGAACGCCGCCCGCAGTCGGCCGATGTGGGTATGCAGCGCAGTGCGCAGTCGCTCGCCTTCTGCTCCCAGCGCGATGTCGAATGCCGTCGCCACCGCCGCCGCGAGCGCGGGCGGCGCCGCGGTGGAATAAATATAAGGCCGCGCCCGCTGAATCAGCCACTCGATCACGTCTTCATGCGCGCACACGAGCGCACCGCCCACGCCCATCGCCTTGCCCAGGGTCGCCATGTACACGATGCGGTCCGAGTGCAGGCCGAAATGCGCGAGGGAGCCGCGGCCGCCCGGCCCCAGCACGCCGAAGCCATGCGCGTCGTCGATCACCAGCCAGGCATCGTGGCGCTCGGCCAGCGCCAGTAGCCGAGGCAACGGCGCGAGGTCGCCATCCATCGAAAACACCGCATCGGTGACGATCACCTGGCGGCGTGCGGTGCTGTCCTGCAACATCGCCTCGAGCGCCTCGGCATTCCCATGCGGATAGACCCGGCGGCGTGCATATGCGAGGCGGATGCCGTCGATCAGCGAAGCGTGGTTGAGCTCCTCGGAAAAGACCTCGGTCTCGCGATCGGCAAGCGCCGAGATCACCGCGAGGTTGGCCAGGTAGCCGGTACCGAAATGCAGGGCTCGTGCCGTCGGAATGTGCGGCGACTGGGTCTCGGCAAACCGGATCTCGAGGTCACGGTGCACCGCGTTATGTCCGCTGATCAAGGGCGATGCGCCGCTGCCGGCGCCGAACCGCCGCGCGCCCGCGGCGAGCGCCTCCACCACGGCAGTGTGCGTGGCCAGACCGAGATAATCGTTGCTGCAAAACGCGAGCACGTCGCGTCCGGTGGCGTCCGATTCGACGATTCGCGCCGCCGGAGTCCATCCGCCTTCCACGACGCGACGGGTCCGACGCAACCATCGTTGGTCCAGGGCTGCCAACCGCGCCCGCAGGTCCGCGAATCCGTTCATGCGTCCCCATCCAGCACGGCGTCCAGCGCGCCCGCCGTGGCCTCGGCGAGATGCGCGCACTCCGCATCGGTCAGGACATAGGGCGGCATCCAGTACACGGTACGCCCGATCGGCCGCAGCAACACGCCGCGTTCGAGCGCAGCGGTAAAGAACCGCCGCGCGAAGGATGACGCATCCGGCCCCAAGGCTTCAGAGCGGACATCGAAAGCATGGATCATGCCGCAGCTCCGGACATGCTCGATGCGGGGATCGCCCCGCAAGGGTCGCAGGCGTGCCGCCAGGGCGGCGCTGCGTTCCCGATTTCGTTCGAGCACCGCGTCCTCATCAAAGATGTCGAGCGTGGCAAGCGCCGCCCGACAGGCAAGCGGATTACCGGTATATGAATGCGAGTGCAAAAAGGCCTTCGATGCGGTGTCGGAATAGAACTCCCGGTAGATCTCTTCGCGCGTCATCACCACGGACAGCGGCAGATAGCCACCGCTGATCCCTTTCGACAGGCAGAGGAAGTCCGGCCAGACACCGGCCTGCTCACAGGCGAAAAAGGTTCCTGTGCGCCCGAAACCGACGGCGATCTCGTCGGCGATGAGGTGCACCCCGTAGCGGTCGCAGAGGCCGCGCAGCGCACGCAGATAGCACGGATCATGCATGGCCATCCCGGTGGCGCACTGCACCAAGGGTTCGACGACGATCGCAGCGATGCGCTCGGCGCGGTCTGCGAACAGGCGCTCGGCGTCGGCGAGCGCACGTCGGGCCGCGTCGGCCGCTGCCGCCCCCCCGCCGCCCGCCGTCGCTTGGCGCGCGTCCGGGCTGGCGACGACGTGGGCGGCCTGGAGCAGGCTGCCGTAGGCATCGCGAAAAACCGGTACGTCGGTCACGCCCAGGGCACCCAGCGTTTCGCCGTGATAGTCCCCCCGTACGCAAACGAACTCACGCTTTTCCGCCCGCCCCGCGTTGCGCCAGGCGTGGTGACTCATCTTCAGCGCGATCTCTACCGCCGACGCCCCGTCCGATGCATAGAAACAGTGCCCGAGGGCACCGCCGGTCCGCGCCGACAATCGCTCGGAGAGCGCCACCACCGGGGCGTGGGTGAATCCGGCGAGCATGGCATGCTCGAGGGTGTCCATCTGCTCGCGCAGCGCTGCGTTGATGCGGGGGTTGGCATGCCCGAACAGGTTGACCCACCAGGAACTGATGCCATCGAGCAAGCGCCGGCCCCGCGTATCGATGAGCCAAGCACCCTCGCCGCGGGCGAGCGCGACGAGGGGCATCTGCTCGTGCTGCTTCATCTGGGTACAGGGATGCCAGACCGCACGCAGGCTGCGGGTCTCGAGGTCGTCGTCGGCCATGGATTCCTTCTCGTGGCGATTTGCCGGATGCGTTTCGATTACGCCGGTCATGCCGCGGCGCGGAGCCCGGGCTCGGCTCAGGCGGAGTCCGGCCGTACATGCAACCGGGTACGGCTTCTTTCTTTCACTCCCCCGCGTCCCGCAACGCCCGGCGCAGAATCTTACCGACGTTGCTCTTGGGTAGCTCCGCCCGGAACTCGATGGCCTTCGGCCGCTTATATCCAGCCAGGCGGTCGCGGCAGAACGCCTGCAACGCACCTTCGGTCAGCGCGGGGTCCCTGCGCACGACGAAGAGCTTGACCACCTCGCCCGAATGTCCGTCCGGCACGCCGACCGCCGCGCATTCGAGCACGCCCGGATGTTCAGCCACCACCGCCTCGACCTCGCTGGGGTACACGTTGAAACCAGAAACGAGAATCATGTCCTTCTTGCGATCGACGATCCGCGTATATCCCTGCACATCCATCATCCCGATGTCACCGGTGCGCAGGAACCCGTCGGCCATCAGCACGTTCGCGGTTTCATCGGGCCGGTTCCAGTAGCCGGCCATCACCTGCGGGCCGCGCGCCGCGATCTCCCCCACCGTGCCGATCGGTAGCCGCCCGCCGGCGTCATCGAGAATCGCAATCTCGGTCGATGGCAGCGGCAAGCCGATCGAGCCGTTGTAGGCATCGGTGTCGGTCGGATTGCAACTCACCACGGGGGATGCCTCGGACAATCCATACCCTTCACAGATCGGCCGCCCCGTCACGGCCAGCCAGCGTTCGGCCACCGCCCGCTGCACCGCCATGCCGCCGCCGACGCACAGCACCAGCGAAGAAAAGTCGAGTCGGGCAAACCCCGCATCGTGAGCCAGCGCGTTGAACAGGGTGTTGACCGCCGGGATGATGTGAAACCGCTCCCTACGCAAGGCCGTGACGATCGCCGCCAGATCCCGGGGATTCGGGATGAGGATGCAGGAGCCGCCGTTACGCATCGAGAGCAGCGCGCAGGAGGTCAAGGCGAAAATGTGGTACAGCGGCAACGCGGTCACCGTCACCGGCGCCTCGCCGGCCGGGATCCGGCGCAGCGACGGCTGATACCACGCTTCGGATTGCAGCACGTTGGCGACGAGGTTGCGGTGCGTGAGCATCGCTCCCTTGGGCACGCCCGTCGTACCGCCGGTGTATTGAAGGACGGCGACGTCGCTCGGTGCAGAATCCACCGGAGTTCCCGGCAATCCGCCGCCGGCGCGCACGATGTCGCGATACCGGAACGTGCGGGACTCCGGCAATGAGAACGGCTTCACCAGGTGCTTTACATGGCGGACGACGAAATCGACCGCGGCCCCCCGGATGCCCGAAAACATCTCCCCCATCGAGCAGACGACGACGCGACGCAGTGGGGTCTCCGGCAACGCTGCGGCGACCGTCTGCGCGAAGTTCTCCAGGACGAAGATCGTCTCCGTACCGCTGTCACGCAACTGAAACACCAGTTCGGGGGGCGTGTACAAGGGATTGACATTGACCACGATCCCTCCGGCCCGCAGTATACCCATGAACACGACGGGGTATTGCAGCACATTGGGCAACATCACCGCGGCCCGGTCACCGGGGCGCAGCCCCTGCGCCTGGAGCCAGGCCGCCACGGCTGCGCTGCGCCGATCGAGATCGCCATAGCGCAGCCGTGCTCCCATGCAGGAAAAGGCGCTCCGATCCGCATGATCCCGGAACGACTGCTCCAGCATCGCGGTCAGGGATCCGAACTGCGTCGGATCGATCTCCGCCGGGATGCCGGCAGGGTAGCCGGCCAGCCAGGGCCGGCTACCCTGCTCTTGTGCGAATTCCCCCACGCCCCCCTCCCGCGCGTTTCCGAAGTTTGAGCGACAATACACAACTATCGTCGGCCCCCGGAGAGCGGATTTCCCAAACCGCCGTGGCTGCATCGCACCGGAACCTTTTTTCAGCACCACTACCGAAGCAGTGATGAAACCGAGAACCAAACGATTGGCCATCGTCGGCGCCGGCCTGGCTGTGGGTGGGATTGCCGCCGTGTTGATCCTCAACGCGTTCCGCAGCAACCTGGTCTTTTTCTATACCCCATCGCAGGTGGAGGCCGACCAAGCGCCGCACCACCGACCATTCCGCATCGGCGGCATGGTCGTCAAGGGCAGCCTGCACCGCGACGGCGCCACCGCGCACTTCCTCGTCACCGATACGGCGAAGTCGGTGCCGGTGACCTATACCGGCCTTCTTCCGGACCTGTTTCGCGAGGGCAAGGGGGTGGTGGCGGAAGGCGAACTCGCGGGCGACGGCACGTTCCGCGCGTCCCAGGTGCTCGCCAAGCATGACGAGAACTACATGCCGCCCGAGGCTGCGGAAGCGATCAAGCGTGCCAAGGAAGGCCGGCCGGTATCGACGTCCACCCTGGTTTCGGCATCACCTGGCACGGGAGGCAAGGCACAATGATTCCGGAACTCGGCAATTTCGCGCTCATGGTCGCAGCGACCGTTGCGCTGGCCCTGGGCACGATCCCGATGATCGGCGCAGCCCGCGGCAACGTGCGCTGGATGGCGCTGGCCCGGCCGGCGGCGCGCGCGCAATTCCTGTTCGTGAGCATCGCCAGCGCCTGTCTCGTGTGGAGCTTTCTCCACGATGACTTCTCGGTGATCTATGTCGCCGCCGACTCCAGCCGTCTGCTGCCGCTGCGCTACAAATTCGCAGCCTTCTGGGGCGGTCACGAGGGGTCGATGCTGCTCTGGGTGCAGATCTTGTCGCTCTGGATGCTCGCCGTGAGCATCTTCAGCAAGCATCTGCCGCGCGAGATGATCGCGCGCATCCTGGCCGTGATGGGCCTGGTTTCGTTGGGCTTCCTCGCGTTCATCCTATTCACCTCGAACCCCTTTCTCCGTGTGCTGCCCGCAGTGACCGACGGCAACGACCTCAATCCGATGCTGCAGGATCCCGGCATGGTCGTCCACCCGCCGGTGCTCTACATGGGCTACGTCGGGTTTTCGGTCGCCTTCTCGTTCGCGATCGCCGCACTGCTCGGCGGCAACCTCGATTCCACCTGGGCACGCTGGTCGCGTCCCTGGACGACGGTGGCCTGGACTTTCCTCACCGTCGGCATCATGGCCGGCAGCGCTTGGTCCTATTACACGCTGGGCTGGGGCGGCTGGTGGTTCTGGGATCCCGTCGAAAACGCGTCGTTCATGCCCTGGCTCGCCGGGACCGCCCTGATGCACTCGCTCGCGGTGACCGAGAAACGAAACGGATTCAAGGTCTGGACGGTCATGCTGGCGATCTTCGCGTTCTCGCTGTCGCTGATCGGCACCTTCCTCGTGCGTTCGGGCGTGCTCACCTCGGTGCATGCGTTCGCGTCTGACCCCCGTCGCGGCGTCTACATCCTCACCTTCCTGGTGGTCGTCATCGGCAGTTCGCTGGGGCTTTTCGCGTGGCGCGCGCCGAAGATCGGCCTGGGCGAGCGCTTCGATGTGATTTCCCGCGAATCGATGCTACTCACCAACAACGTCCTCTTCCTGGCGGCAACGGCCTGCGTGCTGCTCGGCACCCTGTACCCGCTGGCGCTCGACGCGCTGCACATGGACAAGATCTCCGTCGGCCCCCCGTACTTCAACACCGTCTTCGTGCCGTTGATGGCGCCGGCGCTATTCCTGATGGGGGTCGGACCGCTCGCGAAGTGGCGTAAGGCGGAGTTGCCGGAACTGGCTTCGCGCCTGAAATGGGCGGCGGCCGTCAGCGCGGCGCTGGCCATCCTCGTCCCTCTGATCGAGGGCCGCTGGTCGCCGATGGTGGCACTGGGCATCCTCCTTGCCGCCTGGATCGCCAGCAGCGGCGTGATCAACCTCTGGTCACGGATCCGGCCGATGCAGGGCGGGAGCGTACTGACCAAGCTGTCCACCCTGCCGCGCGGCTACGTCGGCATGCTGATTGCCCATCTCGGCGTAGCGGTATTCGTCGTGGGCGTGACGCTGGTGTCGGGGTACGCCACCGAGAAAGACGTGAACATGGCCGCCGGCGAAACGGTTCGCGTCGGGCCGTACACCGCGAAATTCGTCGGCACGGAAAAGGGCATGGGACCGAACTACGAGTACACCCGCGGCATCTTCGACATCTATCGCGGTGCCGCCGCGACGGGAACGCCCGTGCGCACCATGTACCCCGAGAAGCATCAGTTTTCGGAGCGCGGCGAACCGATGACCGACGCGGCCATCCACAGCGGCTTCCTCGGTGATCTCTATGTGTCGCTGGGCTCGCCGACCGGCCAGACCTCCTGGGTGGTTCGCGTGTACTACAAGCCGTTCGTGGACTGGATCTGGGGCGGCTGCCTGCTGATGGCCCTTGGCGGGGTGTTTGCGCTCTCCGACCGTCGCTACCGGCTCGCGAATCAGCGCTCCATCACGCCGTCGGGTGCGACGGTCAAGGCGTAAACAGGTTGCCACATCATGCGTTCCCTGCGTTATCTCCTTCCGCTCGTCGTATTTCTCGCCATCGTCGGCTTCCTGTTCAAGGGTCTCTGGATGGACCCGCGCGAGATCCCGTCCCCGCTCATCGACAAGCCGGCACCGGATTTCCGGGTAGCGTCGCTGTCGTCACCGGAGCAGATGGTCGACCGCAAAGATATGCTCGGCAAGGTGTGGATGCTCAACGCCTTCGCGTCCTGGTGCGTGGCATGCCGGGAAGAACAGCCGATGCTGGTCGATTTCGCCCGCACGAGCGGGGTGCCGATCATCGGCCTCGACTACAAGGACACCCGGCCGGCGGGGTTGGGCTGGTTGATGCAATACGGCAACCCGTATGCGGAAATCGCCTTCGATCAATCCGGCCGCATCGGCATCAACTATGGTGTCTACGCCGTGCCCGAGACGTTCCTGATCGACAAACAGGGCGTAATCCGGTTCAAGCAGATCGGACCGTTCACGCCCGATATCGTCCAGAATACGTTGTTGCCGCTGATTCGAAAGCTGCAGAATTCGTAGTGGCCTGTCGCCGATCCATGTTTGTCACTCGCAATGCGCTGCCTCCCCGCGGACCCGGGGGAGCGCGGAACCCATCCCTATGAATGCCTGGATTCTTCCCATCGCGCGCCGCTGCGCGCTCGGACTCGCCGTGGCCGCCGCCCTGGCGGGCCCGATGACGCAACCCGCCGCGTATGCCAAAGATGCGCCGGAACTTGGCAATGACCCGGCGATCGAGCACCACATGATGCGGTTGGCGGCAACACTGCGCTGCCTGCAGTGCCAGAACCAGACCCTGGCCGACTCGGAAGCGCCGCTGGCAGTCGATCTCCGCCAGGAAATCCGCGAAATGCTCGCCAAAGGGGAGACGGACGCCCAGATCCGCTCCTATCTGGTGGCACGCTACGGCAATTTCGTGCTGTATCGGCCGCCGGTCCAGCACGACACCATCCTGCTTTGGTTCGGCCCCGGCCTGCTGCTGGTAGGCGGCCTGGCCGCGCTGTACTTCACGCTCAAACGGCGCGCCACATCGTCCCTTGCCGCGGCGCGTGACGCAACCCTGAGCGCCGAAGACGCGCAACGCGCGCAGCGCCTGCTCCAAGAAGGCGCTGCAGAAGAAAGCCACCTCTCATGATCGGATTTCTGTTTTCCGCCGGGGTCCTGTTGATCCTGGCCCTCGGCCTGTTGCTCTGGCCCCTGCTTCGCAACGCCGAACCGGGAGCGCAAAAGAAAACCGGCGGGGTCGTCGCCCTGTTCCGCGATCAACTGCGAGAACTCGAGGCCGAACATGCCGCCGGCACGCTGGACGACGCGCAATTTCAGCAAAGCCGTATCGAACTGGAGCGCCGTCTGCTCGAGGAAGTCGGTTCGGACGTCACGCCGCCGGCGGGTCCCCAGCGTGCGCGCGGCACCGCACTCGCGCTGGGGGGGCTGCTCCTCGCCATCCCGATCGTGCTCTACAGCCGCTTGGGAACTCCCGACGCCTTGGCTCCCGGCGCGACCGTAGCCACAGCCGCGGCGCGATCCGGCGGCCCGGATGGAATGCAGGATCCGTCCGTCACGGCCGCCAAGATCCAGAAGATGATCGACAAACTGCAGGCCTCCCTGCAGAAGAATCCGGGAGACGCGGCCGGATGGGCCATGCTCGGCCGGGTCTATGCGTACATCGGCGAGCAAAGCAACGGCACGGGCGCGGATGCGGGCAAGGACTTTCAGAACGCCGTGCGCGCCTACGCCAAGGCGGTCGCCCTCACGCCGAAGGATCCGAACCTCCTGGTCGACTTCGCCGATGCCCTGGCGATGACGCAGGGACAGGACCTCGACGGCATGCCGATGAAACTCATCTCGCGCGCCCTCAAGATCGACCCCAACAACGTCAAGGGTCTCGCCCTGGCGGGCACGCATGCCTTCGGGCATCGCCGCTATGCCGACGCGGTCGTCTACTGGGAGCGGGCGGTGCAGGCCGCGCCCGAGGACCCGCAATTCGCACAAAACCTGCGCAGCAGCATCCAAGAGGCACGCAACCGTGCCAAACAGGCAGGCCAGACCTTGCCGGCCGACATCGCCGCCAACGCGGCGTCGGGGATGAGCGCGGAAGCGGCCGCTGCCGCCGGGGTCCAGGGCGAGGTGGGAATCGCATCCGGCCTGACTGCCAAAACCACGCCGGATGAAACGGTGTTCATCTATGCGCGGGCCGCATTCGGCCCGCGCGTACCCCTGGCAATGCTGCGCAAACAGGTCAAGGACCTGCCGATGACATTCACCCTCAACGACGCAATGGCCATGGTACCGGCGTTCACGATGTCGAAGTTCTCGCCGGTGGTCATCGAAGCCCGCGTTTCGCGCAGCGGCGATGCGATGCCGGCTTCCGGCGATCTGGAAGGATCCAGCCAGCCGGTGGCGGTCGGAACGAAAGGGCTGACGATCACGATCGACCACGTCGTACCGTGACCATGCCGTGATGTCGGACATCCCGGTCCGGCATCGCAGCGGGCGCGGCATACAATGGGAGCCATGCGCCTCCCCGACGACATCGCAAACGCCTTTTCGCCGTTGCGGGCGGTCCGCCGCGACATCCACGCGCATCCCGAGCTCGCGTTCGCCGAACACCGTACCGGCGATCTCGTGGCGGATCTGCTGGCGCAATGGGACGTCGAAGTGCATCGCGGCATCGGCGGCACCGGCCTCGTCGGCGTGGTCCGCGGCAACCGCCCGGGGCGCGTGATCGGCCTGCGCGCCGACATGGACGCGCTGCCGATCCACGAGGCCAACCAGTTCCCGCACCGCTCCGTTTTCCCCGGCCGCATGCACGCCTGCGGCCATGATGGGCATACGGCGATGCTCCTGGGGGCGGCCCAATCGCTTTCCCGGAACCGCAATTTCGCCGGAACCGTGGTTGCGATCTTTCAGCCCGCCGAGGAGGCCGGCGGCGGCGCGAAGCGCATGATCGACGATGGCCTGTTCACCCGATTCCCCTGCGATGCGGTGTTCGCGATTCACAACTGGCCGGGCCTTCCGGTCGGAACCTTCGCCATCGCGGACGGACCCGCGATGGCCTCGACCAGCGAATTCGAGATCCGCATCGAAGGCCGGGGCGCGCACGGTGCAATGCCGGAACTTGGCGTCGATCCGGTCTTCGTGGCGATCCAGATCGCGCAGGGCTTACAGGGGCTGATCACCCGCGTCAAGCGCCCCATCGATCCGGCGGTACTCTCGATCACGATGATCCACGCCGGCGACGCCACCAACGTGATTCCCGACGTCGCGACGATCTGCGGAACGCTGCGAACGTTCGATGAAGGCGTAAGCGATCGGATCGAAGCGGGAATGCACCGCATCGCCGAAGCGACCGCACAAGCGCACGAAGCGCGGGCGCGAGTCCGCTTCGACCGCAACTATCCCGCCACCGTCAACCACCCGAACGAGGCGCGGTTCGCTGCCCGGGTTGCCGAGGAACTCGTCGGCACAAACCGGGTTCTTTTCGGCGTGGAGCCGAGCATGGGTGCCGAGGACTTCGCCTTCCTGCTCCGCGAGCGGCCCGGCGCCTACATCCTCTTGGGCAACGGCGACGGCGATCATCGCGCGCCGGAACATGGCATCGGTCCCTGTACCCTGCACAACGCCTCCTACGACTTCAACGACGATCTGCTGCCGATCGGGGCGGCGTACTGGGTGCGATTGGCGGAGGCATTTCTCGCAGCATGAGTCCGCCGCCGGATCGACGCCGCTGGATTCGCATCCGCGGCGCGCGCCAAAACAATCTGCGCAACCTCGACCTCGATCTCCCTACCGGGAACCTGATCGTGGTGACGGGCGTATCCGGCTCCGGGAAGAGCTCGCTCGTCTTCGACACGCTCTACGCCGAAGGACAGCGGCGCTACGTCGAAACCTTCTCGCCGTATGCGCGCCAATTTCTCGATCGCATGGATCGCCCGGCGGTCGACCGCATCGAAGGAGTGCCGCCGGCAATCGCAATCGACCAGACCAATCCGGTCCGTAGTTCGCGCAGCACCGTCGGCACGATGACGGAGATCAACGATCACCTCAAGCTGCTCTATGCGCGCGCGAGCGATCTGCATTGCCGCCGCTGCGGCCGCCCGGTCCGGCGCGATACTCCGCCGACGATCGCCGCCGACCTCATCGCACGGGTGGTCGAAGCCGGCCCCGGAGAATCCGGCGTGGCGGAAACGAGGCGCCTCGTGCTCACCTTTCCCGTCCGCGTGCCCGCCAACTTCACCGAAGACGAGATTCGCGAACACCTCGCGGCGCAGGGCTTTACGCGGGTCCACCGCAGCCACCGGGACAGTAGCGCGCAGACGCTCGCGGTGATCTGCGACCGCCTGCGCTGGAACGCCATCGACGGAGATCGCGTGCGGGAAGCCGCGGAAACCGCGCAGCGACTCGGCGGCGGACGCGTCGACGCATGGGTCGCCGACGGCACGACGCCCGAACGGAACGTCGGCGATGCGCCCTGGGCACGCTATTCGGCGGAGCTTCACTGCGCACATTGCGACATCGGCTACCAGGACCCGACACCCGCCAGTTTTTCCTTCAATTCCCCGATCGGCGCCTGCGAGACCTGCCGCGGCTTCGGCCGGGTGATCGGCGTCGATCACGCCCTCGTCATTCCGGATGGCCGCAGGACCTTGCGCCAAGGCGCGATCAAACCCTGGCAGACAAAGAGCTTCGCCGAATGCCAGCTGGACATGGAAAAATACGCCGACCAGAAGACCGCCCGCGAAGCCGGCGTGGATCTCGACACGCCGTGGGACGAACTACCGGCAGCCGCGCGACACTGGGTGCTCGGGGGCGATACAGCCTGGACGGGAAAGTGGAAAACGCAGTGGTACGGCGTCGACCGGTTCTTCGAATGGCTGGAATCCCGAGCCTACAAGATGCACATCCGCGTGCTTCTGTCGCGGTACCGTTCGTACACGACCTGCCCGGCCTGCGGCGGCACAAGGCTCAAGCCTGATGCCCTGCTGTGGAAGTTCGATGCAAGCGACGGCAATGCATACACGATCCACGATCTGATGCTCCTGCCGGTAGATCGGCTTGTCGCCTTGTTCGACGATCCGCACCCGGATCCGCTTCCGCCAGACGCAAGGACGGACTCCTTCGATCCCGCCTCGCAGGGAATCACCGGATCGCAGGTGCATGCGGAAGTCCTTGCCGCCCGAATGATCCGGGACGAGGTCCGGTCCCGTCTGCGATTCCTCTGCGAAGTCGGACTCGGCTATCTGACCCTCGACCGCCAGAGCCGCACGCTCTCGGGCGGCGAGGTCCAGCGGATCAATCTGACGACGGCGCTCGGAACCTCGCTCGTCAACACCCTGTTCGTGCTCGATGAACCCTCGATCGGCCTGCACCCGCGCGACATGCAACGGGTGGTCGGCGTCATGGAACGGTTGCGCGACGGCGGCAACACCCTCGTCGTGGTGGAGCACGATCCGCAGATCATGCTTGCCGCCGATCGCATCCTGGACATGGGGCCCGGGCCCGGAGATCGCGGCGGGCAAATCGTGTTCGATGGCACGCCGGAAGAACTGCGTCGCGCGAACACCGCCACCGGACTCTACCTCGGCGGGAGGAAGCGGGTCGAAGCGCCACGGGAAATTTTCGCGCCACCGACCGGAACGGCAGCGATCGGGATCGTCGGTGCGCGCGAACACAACCTCCAGAACGTGACCGTTACGTTCCCCCTCCACGAACTCGTGACGGTAACCGGCGTATCGGGATCGGGAAAATCGACCCTGATCCAGGACGTGCTGTACCCCGCGCTCTGCCGCGCTTTGGGGAAGCCCGCGGCGGCGATCGGCGTACACGATCGTTGCCTCGGCGCCGAGCAACTCGCCGATGTCGCCCTCGTCGACCAATCACCGATCGGCAAGACCACCCGGTCCAACCCCGCCAGCTTCGTCGGCGCCTTCGACGCGATCCGCAAGATCTTTGCCCAGGCGCCGCTGTCCCTGGAACGCAAATATACGGCGGGGACCTTCAGCTTCAATTCCGGCGATGGCCGCTGCCCCACCTGCGGCGGCAACGGCTTCGAACACGTCGAGATGCAGTTCCTCTCCGACGTCTATCTGCGCTGTCCGGACTGCGATGGCAAACGCTTTCGTGCCGAAGTCCTCGCGGTGCAGATCGAACGCGGCGGCCACGCGCTTTCGATTGCCGACGTCCTTGCCTGTACCGTTGCCGAAGCGGTGACCCTGTTTGCACAGGACCGCGAGGTCGTGCGGGCGCTCGCCCCGCTCGCCGACGTCGGCCTGGACTACCTGCGCCTGGGCCAACCGGTGCCGACCCTGTCCGGCGGCGAGGCGCAACGCCTCAAGATCGCGGGCTTCCTCGCGGAGACGGCCAAGCGCGGCCCCGAACATCAGCGCGGCACCGCCAAAGGTGCGTTGCTGCTCTTCGACGAACCCACCACCGGCCTGCACTTCGAAGACATCGCGCGACTGATGCGCGCCCTGCGCAAGCTGCTGGCGGCCGGACATTCGCTGATCGTGATCGAACACAATCTCGATGTCATCCGCGCATCGGACTGGGTCATCGATCTCGGCCCGGAAGGCGGAGATGCCGGCGGACGAGTCGTCGCGGCCGGAACACCGGAAGACATTGCGGCCCACCCCTCGTCGCATACCGGGCGCGCGCTGCGCGAGTACGAATCGGCGATGCGGAAATGGGCCGGCCCTCACCCCCGCCCCCTCCCGCAAGCGGGAGAGGGGGTACTGCACGCCGACGTCGGGATCCCGCGGACGGGAGAATGGGGAGCGCGTGCCGATGCCGAAGGGAAAATCGAAATCATCGGCGCCCGCGAGCACAATCTCCAGAACGCCACCGTCGCCATCCCCCGAGACACGTTCACCGTCATCACCGGCGTGTCGGGCAGCGGCAAATCGACCCTCGCGTTCGACATCCTGTTTCAGGAAGGGCAGCGGCGCTACCTCGAATCGCTCAACGCATACGCGCGCTCGATGGTCCAGCCGGCCGCCCGTCCCGACGTCGACGCGATTCACGGCATCGCCCCCACGGTCTCGATCGAGCAGCGCGTCAGCCGCGGGGGGCGCAAGAGCACGGTCGCGACCCAGACCGAACTGCACCATTTCCTGCGCCTGCTCTATGTCAAGCTCGGCATCCAGTATTGCCCCGACTGCAATCTGCCGGTGGCGCCGCAGACCTTCGATGCCATCGCCGCGACGATCTCCCGAGAATGGCACGGCCGCGAGATCGGCGTACTCGCCCCGCTGATCGTCCACCGCAAAGGGATCTACACGGAACTGGCGCAATGGGCCGCGCGCAAGGGCCATACCCACCTGCGCCTCGACGGGCGCTTCGTGCCGACACATCCCTGGGAGCGGCCGGATCGGTTTCGCGAGCATTCGATCGATCTGCCGGTCGGCACCATCCTGGTCGAACCGGCGCGCGAAGCGGAACTGCGCGCCCTGCTGCACACGGCACTGGAGCACGGCAACGGCGCGCTGGAAATCTGCTGGCCGATGTCCGCGCTGCGCGATGCCATCGCCGGCGGCGACGCGCACGGCGCCGCCCTGGAGCATCGCACGTTTTCGACAAAGCGCGCATGTTCCGGTTGCGGCAAGTCGTTTTCCGAACCCGATCCGCGGATGTTTTCCTACAACTCCAAGCACGGCTGGTGCGAACGCTGTTTCGGGACCGGCCTGCAACTCGCCGGCTTCGAGGCCGAGCACAGCGGCGAAGAAGCGTGGTGGAACGAGTGGTACGAAGGCGAGGAGACGCCCTGCTCGGCCTGCCATGGCAAGCGGCTCAATCCCACTTCGCTCGCGGTGCGCTTCGACGGGCGCTCGATCGCCGACATCGGCGCGATGACCGTGGAACAGGCCCGATCCTGGATCGCCGGACTCGTGCTCGACGGCCGCGCCGCGGAGATCGCGCGAGACGCGATCTCGGAGGTGCGATCACGGCTCGACTTCCTGCTCGAGGTCGGCCTTGGGTATCTGGCGCTGGACCGGGCGGCGCCCACGCTTTCGGGCGGCGAGTCGCAACGCATCCGCCTCGCCGCGCAACTGGGCTCCAATCTGCAGGGCGTCTGCTACGTCCTCGACGAACCCACGATCGGTCTCCACGCCCGCGACAATGACATCCTGCTGCGCGCACTGCGCAAACTCGAGTCGCGCGGCAATACCCTGGTGGTGGTCGAGCACGACGAGGAGACGATCCGTGCCGCCGAGCACTGCATCGATATCGGACCGGGCGCCGGTTCGCGCGGCGGACGGATCGTCGCGCAAGGGCGCGTCGAAGATCTGATCGCCTGTCCTGAGTCGGTCACCGGCGCGCATCTGCGGCCCGGTGCGATGCTGCCGCCGGATCAAGTACGCGCGGTCGACGCCGAAACCATGCGACTGCGCGTGCACGGCGCCCATTTGCATAACCTGAAGGGCCTGGATGTCGACATCCCCCTGGGGCGCCTCGTGGTGGTGACGGGCGTGTCGGGGAGCGGAAAGTCGACGCTGGCGCGGGACGTGCTGCTGGCCAACCTGCGACGGGAAGGCCCAGCCGTGCATGGGTGCGCGGCAATCGACGGGCGCGAGCACATCGATCGCGTCCTCGAAGTCGACCAGACCCCGATCGGCAAGACCCCCCGTTCCTGCGCGGCGACGTACGTCGGCATCTGGGATGAGATCCGCAAGCGCTTCGCCGACACCACCGAAGCGCGCATGCGCGGTTTTACCGCAAGCCGGTTTTCCTTCAACACGGCGGGTGGGCGCTGCCCCGAATGCGAAGGCCAGGGCGTGCGCACGATCGAAATGAGCTTCCTGCCGGATGTCAAGGTTCTCTGCGAACGCTGCGGCGGGAGACGCTTCGAACCGGCGACGCTGGATGTGCTGTGGCGCGGCAGGAGCGTGGGCGACGTTCTGTCGATGGAGGTCGACGAGGCGGTGGAGTTTTTTTCGGCAACGCCGCGGATCGCCCATCCCCTGCGCTTGTTGCAGCAGGTCGGGCTGGGATACCTGACGCTCGGCCAGCCCTCGCCCACCCTGTCCGGGGGCGAAGCGCAACGTATCAAGCTCGTCACCGAACTTGCCAAGGCCCGCGGCGAGGTCGGCGTGTCGAATCGCAAGGCGCGATCCACCTCCCAGCCCCATACGCTGTACGTGCTCGACGAACCCACCGTCGGATTGGCGATGGCCGACGTGCGCATGCTGCTGCAAGCACTGCACCGACTGGTCGATGCCGGCAACAGCGTGATCGTGGTCGAACACAATCTGGACCTGATCGCCCACGCCGACTGGATCATCGATCTGGGGCCGGAAGGCGGCGACGCCGGCGGCCGCATCGTGGCCTGCGGGCCACCGCGCTCGATCGCTGCGCAGTCCAGTCCGACGGGCGCGGCGCTCGCCCGGAGTTTCGGCGCCCAAGGAACGCGACCGACATCCCGCTGAATCCGATCGCATGGCCGATTCCGGGCGGATCGTCCGGAATCGGTGAGTATTCGGCGTTCCCTGCATCTTATTTTCCGATCGGCGGCGGCGATCCCGCCACATAGTCTGATTGCGCCCCGTGTGGAGCGCCAAGACGCAATGCGATCCACACCTTCCGTTCGGGAGCAGGGATCCGTTGGGGGCACGAACGCATCGAACCGGCAGATCCGCCATGCAACCTCGCTCGAACCGTCCTTCCGCCGAAGTGGCGACGGAACCGGCCGCGGTGCGCGATCTTGCCGGCTCCGAGCGGTTCGCGCGGCGAAAAGCGGACGACACCCACAAGATCACATGGCTGAGCGATCGATCTTCACGACGTCGACGGGCAGCCGATGAAGCCGACTGAGGCTAGCGTGGCCGGTGCCGAAATCGTCGAGCGCGATTGCGAATCCGATGGCCTTGAGGTCGCGCCGGACCGTGGCTGCCCGCTGCACATCGTCGAGAAGCACCGGTTCGGCACCTCGAGTCCGAGCCAGGACGGATCGCAATGACAGTCGACCACGACCCGCTGGATCCAGGCGGAAAAGGGACGCGATTCGTCGTCTTCCTGCCGGTACGACAACCGGATCCGTCGTCCCCGTAGAGCCAGCGCTCCCATGACCCCATCGACTCCGGATTCCGCCGACGTCCCGAACGGCCGTAACGTCGCCGCGCAGAACGCGCCCCCGCCGATCGTGCTTTGTGTCGATGACGAGCCCAACATTCTTGCAGCGCTGCGGCGCGCCCTCCGGGGGCCGGACCGGAGCATCGTCACGGCAGGTAGCGGTGCAGAGGGGCTGGCCATTCTGCGAGAAACGGCGATCGACGTGGTCATTGCGGACATGCGGATGCCGGGGATGGACGGGGCGCAATTCCTCGAACGGGTTCAGAAATCCTGGCCCGATACGATCCGCATCCTGCTCACCGGGCATGCCGACACGACCGCGGCGATCGCCGCGGTCAACCGGGGGAGGATCCACCGCTACTTCAACAAACCCTGGGACGAATCGGAAGTGCGCGCGGCGGTGAATCAGGGTCTGGAACGGGCAGCCCTACAACGGGAACGGGACCGACTCCATGCCCTTACGCATGAGCAGAATCGCGCCCTACAGGCGCTCAACGAACAGCTTGAAAAACGGAGCCGGGAAGGAACCCAGGAAATCGCACAGGCGAGCGGAAAGCTGAAATCCAGCTTTCTCACCTCGATCAAGGTGTTCTCCAA
Source organism: Pseudomonadota bacterium (assembly GCA_021825945.1). Classification (GTDB taxonomy): domain Bacteria; phylum Pseudomonadota; class Gammaproteobacteria; order Burkholderiales; family Burkholderiaceae_F; genus GJ-E10. The sequence goes on along the minus strand of JAKAFN010000001.1, from coordinate 301,411 downwards.
CGTCCTGGAGTTGCGGGGCGGGCAGCTCCGAGGCCACGGCCGGCGCGTTGCCGCATCGGCGCGAGCGATTGCCCAAGCGATGGGCCAGAATGAAGCGGAGAAGCAGGATCTCTTCGTCGCAGCCCTGCTTCATGACATCGGGCATGTCGGTCTGCCGGACGCGATCTTGGCGAAGCCGGTCGGCCGGCTGGATCCAGAGGAACTCGCCCAATACCAGCACCACCCCGTGTTAGGCGAACAGTTGCTCATGCCGCTGGAAGATCTCCATGAAGCAGGGGCGATCATCCACGAACACCACGAGCGGTACGACGGTCTAGGCTACCCGGATCGCAAGGGAGGCGGGGAGATCCGCCAGAGCGCGCGAATTCTTGCGGTCGCCGATGCCTTCGATGAACTGCAAAGCGGGCATCTCGGTGGCGCAATGCCGAACGAGGAAGAGACCCGGATTCTGCTGCGGCAAGGGCGCGGCACCCAGTTCGACCCCGAGGTGCTCGATGTCTTCCTGCAGATCCGGCTTGCCGAGACCCGCCATGCGTCGGCCGTCACCACGGCGATACCGGTGACGACGGCCGAATTGACGCCCGGGATGGTGCTGGCTGCGGACTTTGTTTCGCCGCAGGGCGTCATGCTCCTCGTCGCCGGACACGTATTGACCGAGCCGCTCATCCGGAGGATCCGTCAATATGAACGTCGGATTGGAGAATCGATCCGATTGCAAATTCGGATCGCCCCATTCCACGCCTAGCGGCCCGGTCCTGCAATCGCACCGCGGGGCTGGGTTGTCTGCGTCGTTTACGATCCGGTGCTGGTCCGGTTGCCGCGCCGGTCTCCCGGTTTTTCGCCATGACGTCGCGCCGCCCCGGTGCGTCCGCCCCCTTCGCGCCGCGTCCCGCTCGCGCTCGGCGACGCGCCGCGGTTCCCCGCCCGACTCGGAGCGTGGCTCGGCCCTCGGCTTCCGGCCGGGCGCGCGTCGTTTCGCTTCCGTGCACTGCCCGCCCCCCCGTCGGGCAGTGGACGCTCGGGCTCGAATCCGGCGATCGAGCGCCGCGGCAAAGGCCGCTTGGTGAGGCGCTCGATGTCCTGCAAGCGGGACGCCTCATCCACCGCGACGAGCGAGATTGCTTCGCCGCGTGCGCCCGCGCGGCCAGTACGCCCGATCCGGTGGACATAGTCCTCGGCCACCATCGGCAACTCGAAGTTGACCACGTGCGGCAGTTGTTCGATGTCCAGGCCGCGCGCTGCGATATCGGTTGCCACCAACACCTGCAACGAACCGTTCTTGAATTCCTGCAACGCCCGGGTTCTTGCGTTTTGACTCTTGTTGCCGTGAATCGCGAGCGTACGGATTCCACACTTCTCCAGACGGGTCGCAAGTTTGTTCGCACCATGCTTCGTTCGCGTGAACACCAGCACCTGGAACCAGTTCCCTTCCCGGATCAGGTGCTCGAGCAAATCGGCCTTGCGCGCGGCATCAACCGGAACGACGACTTGGTCGACCGCATCCACGGTCGTGTTCTTCGGTGTCACCTGAATCCGCTTGGGTTCGTGCAATAAGGACTCAGCAAGCACCCGAACCGGCTCGGCAAAGGTGGCCGAAAACAGAAGACTCTGCCGCTTCTTGGGCAGAATCGCCAGCACTCTTCGGATATCGTGGATGAAGCCCATGTCCAGCATGCGGTCCGCCTCGTCGAGCACGAGGACCTCGATCCCGGAGAGGTCGATCGTTCGCTGGCTATGATGGTCCAGCAGGCGGCCCGGCGTCGCGACCAGGATGTCGACCCCGCGGCGCAGGCGATCGATCTGCGGATTGATCGAAACGCCACCGAACACCGCCAGTGACTGCAACGGCGAATATTTGCCGTATTCGCGGACGCTCTGCTCGACCTGCGCCGCCAACTCACGAGTCGGCGCCAGGATCAGCGCGCGGATCCGACGGCCGTTACGACGGCCGCCCTCCTGCGGCGCGTCGCCCGTACGATGAAGGCGCTCAAGGATCGGCAGTACGAAGGACGCGGTCTTGCCGGTACCGGTCTGCGCTCCGGCCAGCAGGTCGCCCCCAGCCAAGACGGCGGGAATCGCTTCGCGCTGGATCGCGGTGGGCTCGGTATAGCCCGCATCGGCGACCGCGCGCACGAGCGCCTCGCCTAGCCCTAGGGTTTCAAACGACATGATTTGCTTTCGAGTTTGGAAGCCCACGGATCGCGTACGCGCGGTGCGGTTCTTCCGGGAATCGGTGCCACATTCGGCACGAGGAAAGCGAAAAACCCCGCACCGCGGGGTTTTTCTCTCTCACCAAGTTGGGTTAGCCTGACGATGTCCTACTTTCACAGGAAATACATCCCACTATCATCGGCGCTGAGGCGTTTCACGGTCCTGTTCGGGATGGGAAGGAGTGGTTCCACCTCGCTATGGTCATCAGGCTGAAGACGGACGACCTTTCGTCGCGGGCCGGCAAGCCGGCGCGCACGAACGATCCAATTCGAAGGAAGCAAGCGCCCATTCCAATCGGAACGGACCTGGTTGATTGCATTCTCACCCCAACACCTCGAGGGAGACAGCACGGTTATAGGATCAAGCCTCACGGGCAATTAGTACTGGTTAGCTTAAGGCCTCACAGCCCTTCCACACCCAGCCTATCAACGTCCTGGTCTCGAACGACCCTTTAGGGAGGTCAAGCCTCCGGGAAGACTAATCTCCAGGCAAGTTTCCCGCTTAGATGCTTTCAGCGGTTATCTCTTCCGCACATAGCTACCCGGCGATGCCACTGGCGTGACAACCGGTACACCAGAGGTGCGTCCACTCCGGTCCTCTCGTACTAGGAGCAGCCCCCGTCAATCTTCCAGCGCCCACGGCAGATAGGGACCAAACTGTCTCACGACGTTTTAAACCCAGCTCACGTACCTCTTTAAATGGCGAACAGCCATACCCTTGGGACCGGCTACAGCCCCAGGATGAGATGAGCCGACATCGAGGTGCCAAACACCGCCGTCGATATGAACTCTTGGGCGGTATCAGCCTGTTATCCCCAGAGTACCTTTTGTCCGTTGAGCGATGGCCCTTCCATACAGAACCACCGGATCACTAGGTCCTACTTTCGTATCTGCTCGACGTGTCTGTCTCGCAGTTAAGCACGCTTATGCCCTTGCACTATCAGCACGATTTCCGACCGTGCCTAGCGTACCTTCGAACTCCTCCGTTACCTTTTGGGAGGAGACCGCCCCAGTCAAACTGCCTACCATGCACTGTTCCCCACCCGGATAACGGGCGAAGGTTAGAACCGCAAACAAACCAGGGTGGTATTTCAAGGTCGGCTCCACGAAACCTAGCGGCTCCGCTTCAACGCCTCCCACCTATCCTACACAGATCGGTTCACAGTCCAATGCAAAGCTACAGTAAAGGTTCATGGGGTCTTTCCGTCTAGCCGCGGGTAGATTGCATCATCACAAACATTTCAACTTCGCTGAGTCTCGGGAGGAGACAGTGTGGCCATCGTTACGCCATTCGTGCAGGTCGGAACTTACCCGACAAGGAATTTCGCTACCTTAGGACCGTTATAGTTACGGCCGCCGTTTACTGGGGCTTCGATCAAGAGCTTGCACTCCATCAATTAACCTTCCAGCACCGGGCAGGCGTCACACCCTATACGTCCACTTTCGTGTTAGCAGAGTGCTGTGTTTTTAATAAACAGTCGCAGCCACCGATTCTCTGCGGCCTATTGGCGCTTCAGGTGTTTCTCCTGTCACGCTACTAAGGCACACCTTCTTCCGAAGTTACGGTGTCAATTTGCCGAGTTCCTTCTCCCGAGTTCTCTCAAGCGCCTGAGCATATTCAGCTCGCCCACCAGTGTCGGTTTGCGGTACGGTCGTGCCAAGCTGGAGCTTAGAGGCTTTTCCTGGAAGCACATCCAATCACTTCGCGACCAAAAGATCGCTCGATCCTTCACCTCGGAGATCCGCCAGCGGATTTGCCTACTGGCCTCCTACGATCAGAAACCGGGACGTCCAACACCCGGATGACCTTCAATGCTCCGTCCCCCCATCGCACTTGGCATCGGTCCAGGAATATTGACCTGGTTCCCATCAGTTACGACTCTCGTCCTCACCTTAGGGGCCGACTCACCCTGCTCCGATGAACGTAGAGCAGGAAACCTTGGGCTTTCGGCGAGCGGGCTTTTCACCCGCTTTAACGCTACTCATGTCAGCATTCGCACTTCTGATACCTCCAGCAGTCCTTACGAACCACCTTCGCAGGCTTACAGAACGCTCCCCTACCACTTGCGCTTTCGCGCAAATCCGCAGCTTCGGTTATCGGCTTAGCCCCGTTACATCTTCCGCGCAGAAAGACTCGATCAGTGAGCTATTACGCTTTCTTTAAAGGATGGCTGCTTCTAAGCCAACTTCCTGACTGTCTTAGCCTTTCCACTTCGTTTTCCACTTAGCCGATATTTGGGACCTTAGCTGGCGGTCTGGGTTGTTTCCCTCTCGTGTCCGGACGTTAGCACCCGGTGCACTGTCTCCCGCGCTGACACTTCCAGGTATTCGGAGTTTGCCATGGTTTGGTAAGACGCCATGTCCCCCTAGCCATAACAGTGCTCTACCCCCTGGAGTGATACGCGAGGCACTACCTCAATAGTTTTCGGGGAGAACCAGCTATTTCCAGATTTGTTTGGCCTTTCACCCCTATCCACAGCTCATCCGCTGTTTTTGCAACAACAGTCGGTTCGGTCCTCCAGTGGGTGTTACCCCACCTTCAACCTGGCCATGGATAGATCATCTGGTTTCGGGTCTACACCCTGCGACTGAACGCCCTATTCGGACTCGCTTTCGCTGCGCCTACCCTACACGGTTAAGCTTGCCACAGAATGTAAGTCGCTGACCCATTATGCAAAAGGTACGCAGTCACCCTTACGGGCTCCTACTGTTTGTATGCATGCGGTTTCAGGATCTATTTCACTCCCCTCCCGGGGTTCTTTTCGCCTTTCCCTCACGGTACTAGTTCACTATCGGTCGATTACGAGTATTTAGCCTTGGAGGATGGTCCCCCCATCTTCAGACAGGATTTCACGTGTCCCGCCCTACTTATCGTGCGCTCAGTTCCACAGTCGACCTTTCGGGTACGGGGCTATCACCCGCTATGGCCGGACTTTCCAGACCGTTCCCCTAGGACAACTGCTACAACGCACAGGCTGATCCGATTTCGCTCGCCACTACTTTCGGAATCTCGGTTGATTTCTGTTCCTCTGCCTACTTAGATGTTTCAGTTCAGCAGGTTCGCTCCACACACCCTATGTATTCAGGTGAGGGTACCCTTGCGGGTGGGTTTCCCCATTCGGAAATCCCCGGATCAAAGTCTGCTTGCCGACTCCCCGGGGCTTATCGCAGGCTGCTACGTCCTTCATCGCCTGTAATCGCCAAGGCATCCACCACATGCACTTAGTCGCTTGATCCTATAACGGTGCCGTCTCCGGTCCGTCATAACGCGACGATTTGCTGTTTCTCAAGTTGCTGAGAGTTTGAATGCAATAATTCAACCCGGCATCGGCTCCTCTCATATCAAGAGCCGATGCGCTTTGCTTCTTCGAATTGTTAAAGAACGAGTTCTGTCCAGACCCGGAGGTCAGGCGCCATGACACGGAATGCCATCGCGCATGAACTCCGCCAAGGATGCAATGGTGGAGGTGAACGGGATCGAACCGATGACCTCCTGCTTGCAAAGCAGGCGCTCTCCCAACTGAGCTACACCCCCGTCAAGCGAGACGCGAGACGCTGGTGGGTCTGGTTGGATTCGAACCAACGACCCCCGCCTTATCAAGACGGTGCTCTAACCGGCTGAGCTACAGACCCTAGAATCATGGATTCCACGGGCCACAGCGCTTGCGCTATGCGCGCCGAATGTCGCGTTATTCTCCGACCCTGCCTTGGACATAAACAACCGATAAGTGTGGACGCTTGAATCGAGGCGCGATCTCTAGAAAGGAGGTGATCCAGCCGCACCTTCCGATACGGCTACCTTGTTACGACTTCACCCCAGTCATGAAGCTCACCGTGGTCGCCGCCCTCCTTGCGGTTAGGCAAACGGCTTCTGGTGAACCCCACTCCCATGGTGTGACGGGCGGTGTGTACAAGACCCGGGAACGTATTCACCGCGACATGCTGATCCGCGATTACTAGCGATTCCGACTTCATGCAGTCGAGTTGCAGACTGCAATCCGGACTACGACCGGCTTTCCGGGATTAGCTCCCCCTCGCGGGTTGGCAGCCCTCTGTACCGGCCATTGTATGACGTGTGAAGCCCTACCCATAAGGGCCATGAGGACTTGACGTCATCCCCACCTTCCTCCGGTTTGTCACCGGCAGTCTCATTAGAGTGCCCTTTCGTAGCAACTAATGACAAGGGTTGCGCTCGTTGCGGGACTTAACCCAACATCTCACGACACGAGCTGACGACAGCCATGCAGCACCTGTGCCCAGGCTCCCTTTCGGGCACTCCCACATCTCTGCAGGATTCCTGGCATGTCAAGGGTAGGTAAGGTTTTTCGCGTTGCATCGAATTAATCCACATCATCCACCGCTTGTGCGGGTCCCCGTCAATTCCTTTGAGTTTTAATCTTGCGACCGTACTCCCCAGGCGGTCGACTTCACGCGTTAGCTGCGTTACCGAGGAAATGAATCCCCAACAACTAGTCGACATCGTTTAGGGCGTGGACTACCAGGGTATCTAATCCTGTTTGCTCCCCACGCTTTCGTGCATGAGCGTCAGTCTTATCCCAGGGGGCTGCCTTCGCCATCGGTGTTCCTCCACATCTCTACGCATTTCACTGCTACACGTGGAATTCCACCCCCCTCTGACAGACTCTAGTCTGGCAGTCACAAATGCAGTTCCCAGGTTGAGCCCGGGGATTTCACATCTGTCTTACCGAACCGCCTGCGCACGCTTTACGCCCAGTAATTCCGATTAACGCTTGCACCCTACGTATTACCGCGGCTGCTGGCACGTAGTTAGCCGGTGCTTATTCTGCAGGTACCGTCATTCGCGCGTGGTATTGGCACGCGCTGTTTCGTTCCTGCCAAAAGCGGTTTACAACCCGAAGGCCTTCTTCCCGCACGCGGCATGGCTGGATCAGGGTTTCCCCCATTGTCCAAAATTCCCCACTGCTGCCTCCCGTAGGAGTCTGGGCCGTGTCTCAGTCCCAGTGTGGCTGGCCGTCCTCTCAGACCAGCTACCGATCGTCGCCTTGGTGAGCTTTTACCTCACCAACAAGCTAATCGGGCATCGGCCGCTCCAATAGCGCGAGGTCTTGCGATCCCCCGCTTTCACCCGTAGGTCGTATGCGGTATTAGCCAGTCTTTCGACTGGTTGTCCCCCACTACTGGGTACGTTCCGATGTATTACTCACCCGTTCGCCACTCGCCACCAGGGTTGCCCCCGTGCTGCCGTTCGACTTGCATGTGTAAAGCATGCCGCCAGCGTTCAATCTGAGCCAGGATCAAACTCTTCAGTTCAAATCCTTAGCAAACATACTTACGTACGTCCGCTTTCTATACTCGCGAAATTGATCGTTACTTCAATTCGTGAGCCACTCTTTGAGTTGAGACAAGCCGCAGACGAACCCGAAACCGGGACCGCCATGCGGTTGCGCCTTCCCATCAAGCGCCCACGCTTATCGGTTGTTTCTCTTGTTAAAGAACACCGCCACCGGCCAGGCAAGTACCAGGGGCACTTGCGTTTTGCAGCGCGAGCAGCAGAGAAACGAGATTATGGGGATGGGAAAGAGTCCTGTCAAATTCAAAAAACGCCCTCTCGGAAGGCTCCGGCAACCGATTGATATAAAAAGGAAAAAATTTCGATTCGGAAGGGTCGGTCGACCGGCCCGGGGGCCGGGGCGCCGCACTAGGCGATCAGGCCGGCGACTTCGGCGGCGGACATCGGCCGCGCGAACAGGTTTCCCTGTGCGTACGCGCAGCCCTGGGCCTGGAGATACGCCGCCTGCTCCTCTCGCTCCACCCCCTCGGCGACGACTGCTAGGCGGAAATGGCGCGCGACCGCCAGCAGCGCATGGACGATGGCGCAGCCATCCGGATCGTGGGGCAGCCCTTCGACGAACATGCGATCGATCTTGATCGCCCGAATCGGCAGGCGGCGGAGGTAGCCGAGCGTCGAATAGCCGGTTCCGAAGTCGTCCAGAACGAGGCCGACGCCCAGAGCGCGGAGTTCGCCGATGACATCGTTGTCGGCTTCGCCGTCGCGGATGACCGTCCGTTCGGTCACTTCCAGGTTGACCATGCGCGGGTCGACGTTGAAATGCGATAGGGCCGAGCGCACCAATGCAGGCAGGGTGTTGGAGCCGAACTCCCGCCCGGCGACGTTTACGGCGATGGGGATGTCGAACTGGGGATGCGCCTGGCGCCAACGCACGATCTGGGCACAGGCCTCATGTACGACCCAGGAGGTGATCCGCTCGGACAACCTGCCCGATTCGGCGGCCTCGATGAACCGGTCGGGCATCAGGACACCGCGAACCGGATGGCGCCAACGCACGAGCGCCTCCAGGCCCACGACCCGGCGCGTGGTCATATCGACCTGCGGCTGGTACTCGAGGAAGAGTTGGGGCGATTCCGCCTGGACTGCCCGCGCCAATTCCACGCCCAGGCGCAATTCCTGAGCCTCCCGCTCATACCGGATGGGATTGAAGAACCGCACCTGATTCCCGCCGTCACGCTTGGCCTGGTACATCGCGGCATCCGCGTACTTGAGCAGGGTGCCGAGTTCCCGACCGTGCTCCGGGTACAAGGCCACGCCGATCGACGCCGAAACCCGCGCCATGACGTTTGGTACGAAATCACTGCGATGGAGCGCTCCTGCGACCTGGGCGGCGAGATGAGCGACTTCCTGGCGGTGCGAGAACCCCTCATAGATGACGACGAACTCGTCGCCGCCCAACCGCGCCACGGCCTCCCCGCCGGCAACCTGGCGAAGGGTGTCGGCAACCGACTTGATCAGGGAATCGCCGACCAGATGGCCGAGCGTGTCGTTGACGTCCTTGAATCGGTCCAGATCGATAAGCAGCACACCGACCCGTGTCTTGTTTTCGGCGGCCGACGACAGTGCATCGCGCAACGATTCCCGCAGCAGATTGCGATTCGGCAATCCGGTGAGTGCGTCATACCAGGCCAGTTGCTCGACCCGGCCCTCGACTTCGGCGCGCTGGGCCGCCTCCAAGGTCAGGGAAACCATGAGCCCGGCGCTCGCGACGAAACCCACCTCCTCGTCCGTCCAGCGCCGCGGCACCGTATCGGCGGCAGCGATCACCCCGGCCGGCTCATTCTCGATCAGGACGGGCGCGGACAAGAATGCGCGGATCCCGCGCCACCGTGCTCCCCTTTCCCCGGCGTCATCGCGCCCGAGATCACCCAGCGCGAGGGGAGCACGATCATGCAAGCGGGTCATCGGCTCGACGACGCCGACTTCCGGGAACGGCATACCGACCCAATCTCGCAACAACCGCTGCTCCGGCCGCGAATAGACCGCCTCGCACACCAACCTTCCCGATGCCCGATCCGTCCGCCAGAATCCGACGATCGACGCCCGCAACGCATCGGCGCTCGACTGCAGTACTCCCGCGACGGACTGCAGGAAGTCCGCATGGGACTGCACCGTCATTTGCAGGAGACGGTCTCCCAAGCGGCTGGCGGGTGCCGGCACGCCCGCCGCTTCGCCCGCGTCGCGCACCTGCACCAGGAGGCCATCGATCCCCACGACCCCGACGAAATTCATCACCGTCAGGGCGATGCGACGCGGCCCCGCACCCTCCGCAATATTCCGCGGCAATCCGGAAATCGTGACCTCGGCGCGGATGGGCCGGGACGACATCCCCTCGACGGCAAGCAGAAACTCCCGCGCCGTCGCCTCGTCCAGCAGGTATTCGAACGGCACGCCTTGGGCTTCGGCCGTGCCCACCCCCAGAAAACCGCCGATCCGGCCCGCTGCGGTCAAGACGCGCCGATCCGACGCCAACAACACGGTCGCCACCACCGCCGGGTCAGCATATGCCGCCGACTGCGCCGCGCCCAGACGCACCGCGGCGTCCAGACCACACTCGCGAATCAACAAAACGGCGACCAACTCGCCGTCGCTGCGCGGCATCGATGCGGAGACCTGGAGCGTCAGGCGCTTGCCGCGCAGCGCTCCCCCACGAATGCGCAGGGCCATCGTCCTCCGCTCGAGAAGACGGATCCAGAACCGGGACCAGCGCCGCGGGAACGCCCGCGGGCGCGCCACGAGCGGCAATTCGGCAAGGTTGCTCCCGACGATTCCGCCCTCGGCAGCTCCGACCATCCGCGCAAACGCACGATTGGCGGCGAGAATTTGGGCCGCAGCGCTCAGACAGACGCAGGCTAGAGGAAGATGTTCAAACGCCTCCTGCTGAAGCGTGGATTCCAGCGCGGACTGACGTAGGGGGATCACGGCAAAACCCAACGCGCCTCCGATCTGGCCCGATCCCCGGAGCACGTATGGGAAACGCGTTTCGGCCCGGACCGGAGAAGGATTCTGCCATGTCCTGGGCAAAAAAATCCAGTATTTTTCAATAGTTCCGTAATATTGTTGGCATGACTACGCACTACGCAATCCGCCCCGTCGACCTCGGTCGAAACACGTTTCACGTCACCGTCCGGATACAGGATCCCGATCCGCAAGGGCAACGGTTCTTCCTCCCCGCCTGGATCCCCGGCAGTTACATGATCCGCGACTTTGCGCGCAACGTCCTGCGCGTGCGCGCGCGGGACCGCCGGGGACGACCCGTAGCGATCGAGAAGATCGACAAACACACCTGGCGCTGCGCGCCGATTCGGGCGACCACGCGCCACCGGATCCCGGCACACCCCGAATCCATCACCCTCGCATATGAGGTCTATTCCCACGATCTTTCGGTGCGCGCCGCACACCTCGACACCACGCATGGCTTTTTCAACGGTTCGAGCGTGTTCCTGCTCCCCGTGGGCCGGGAACGCGACGCCTGCGAGGTGGAAATCCTCGCCCCCGAGGATCCCGCAAGCCGCGACTGGCGAGTGGCCACCGCGCTCGAACCCTGCGCAGGGACGGTGCGCGGCAAATTCGGCCGCTATCGCGCCGATGACTATGACGCGTTGATCGACGCCCCCGTGGAGATGGGCCGCTTCGTTTCGCTGCGCTTCGAGGTCCAGGGCGTGCCGCACGAGGTCGCCGTCACGGGCGCCGGCCCGCACCTCGACCCCCGACGGCTGGCGTCGGACCTGGCGTTGGTCTGCGCCACGCATGCGCGCATGTTCGAGCCACGCTCACGGATGCCGCCATTTCCGCACTACACCTTCCTGACCCTTGCCGTCGACGACGGTTACGGTGGCCTGGAACACCGCGCCAGCACCGCCCTACTATGCCGCCGGGACGACCTGCCCCATGTCGGGATGTCGGCGAGCACCAAGGGCTACCGCCGCTTCCTCGGCCTTGCGAGTCATGAGTACTTCCACGCCTGGCACGTCAAGCGGATCCGCCCCGCCGCCTTCATTCCCTACGACCTCGCGCGCGAGAACCACACCACACTGCTCTGGGTGTTCGAAGGCTTCACTTCCTACTATGACGACCTGGGATTGGTGCGCTGCGGCCTGCTGCACCCCGAACAGTATCTCGACGCCCTCGCGCGAACGATGACCTCGGTCCTGCAACACAGCGGGCGGCGGAAGCAGAGCCTCGCTGAAAGTTCGTTCGACGCTTGGATCAAGTACTACAAGCCCGACGAAAACACGCCGAACGCCGTCGTAAGCTACTACCAGAAAGGCGCCCTCGTGGCGCTCGCCCTGGACCTGTCGATCCGCCATGAGACGGCGGGACGGCGATCCCTCGACGACGTCATGCGCCATCTCTGGCGACGGTACAAGCGGGCCGGGGCGAACTACGCCGGCGTTGCGGAGGACGAGATCGCGTCCATCATCCTGGACGCGACCGGAGTCGACGCCGATGACCGAATCACCGCCTGGACCCGGGGAACCGACGATCCAGACCTGTCCGACCTGTTGCCGAAGTTCGGGGTGCGGATCGAAGCCGACACCACGCCCGATCCGCTGCATTTCGCCCGCCTCGGGTGTCGGATCGACCCGGCGGATGGCCGGATCCGTGTCGCCTTCGACGACGGACCGGTCCAGCGCGCGGGCCTGTCGGCAGGGGACCAGATCGTGGCCGTCGACGGCTTGCGTGCCGGCAACAAGCAACTGGACGCCCTACTCGCGCGAATCCCGCCCGGCACGACCGTCGAAATTCTGGCGTTCCGCCGCGACGAACTGCTCCGTTTCCCGGTGCGGATCGCGACACACGCTCCGGCATCCTGGAAAATGGCCCTCGACCCGCGCCCGGCGCCGTCCGTCCGCCGCCTGCGCACGGGGTGGATCGGGTCATGACTGCCGGTCACGATGGGAACGATCATGCCCCTTGGCCGCTCGCACGCCCCGCCGTTCTCGGCGCAATCCCGTCCCGCGTTGTCCCGTCGGGCGACGCATGCACGCCCCGCGGGGACGCCCCTCCGTTCCAAGGACCAAGAATCCGGTCCCAATGCGATCGAATGGCCGAAAAATTAGCCACCAGCAGATACGCAGGCGCGGCTAGGCAAACCGCGAGTAAAGCTGCTCGAACCGCATAGCCAACGAATCTCGCCCCCGCCTGAATTGCACGTTTCACCGACTGGACTCCACCCGGTGGCGCCGAATCTCACCCCATCGGTCTTTCGACAACTGAAAGGTTCCAATCATCCGCTCGATCGCCACCAATTGCCGAAAGCCGGCGAACTCGAGAGACCCCCAAAATGCCACCTTGAGCGTATCGCGCAACCGCATGTATCGATGCACGACAAGGTTATCGATCAGAACACCGGCTGCGTTCAGCCACATTCCCCATAAAACCGCGACGAGGAAAAACAAGGTCGCAAACGACAGGTTGACCCAACCCAGAATCGCGAACAGGGCAAACCCGATGTACCCCAGGAACTCGACCAATGGACCCAACAACTCGAAAAAGAAAAAATATGGAAAGCCGATGAGACCAACCTTGCCATAGCGCGGATTCATAAACATATCCCGGTTGTGCCATAGGCAATCCACCAAGCCGCGCTGCCAACGGTTTCTTTGCTGAAGCAAAGAGCGGATGTCCGAAGGCACTTGCGTCCAACATACCGGCTCCGGGACAAAGCCGACGTCATAGGCAATTCCGTGATCTACGCAATGCCGATGTAAACGGATAACGACATCCATGTCCTCCCCGACCGTCTTTCGGTAACCACCCACCGCAATCATCAAGTCCTTGCGAAAGACGCCGAACGCGCCGGAAATGATCAACAGGCTATCGACCCGATGCCAACCCATCCGCCCCACAAAAAAACCGCGCATGTATTCGGCTGCCTGCATACATTCGATCAGACGGGCTGGCGCGCGGATTTCCCGCACTTGGGCATTTTCGACCCGGCATCCGTTTAGAACCCGCACCGCCCCTCCTACGGCAACCAACCGCTTGTTGAGGAGAAACTTCTGCCCCAAACGCAATAGCGAGTCCTGTTCCAGGATTGAATCGGCATCGATCGTGCAAACCAATGGAAAGCGCGCGTATTCCATGCCAGCGTTGAGCGCATCCGCCTTTCCGCCATTTTCCTTGGCGAGAATCCAAAGATTAGGGTGGATGCTGGACAGGTAGAGTTGCTTGATCGGCCGGTGCGGGAAAACTCTCCGAACGGACCGCTCAACCGGATATGCCTTGTAGGCGTCCAGTAAGGTCGCTAGGGTTTCATCGACGGATCCATCGTCGACAACGACCACTTCGTGCTCCGGATACTCGGCGTTCAGGATCGACGTGATCGTAGACGTAATGGTTGCATGCTCATTGAACGCCGGGACAACCACCGAGATCGGCCGTACGTTCGCATCCCGCATTCTCCTGCGCAGGGCATCCAGATCGCCGACCGCCGATGCACCCGCCTCGACCTCTCGGAATGCATACGACGTCGCCATCGTATATCCAATGTTTAGCACCAGAAAGTAGACGAATACTGCAATCTGGAATGCCAGAAAAAGAACGGAGACCGCTTCAAGCATAGGCGGGATGCGACATGTGCAATGCATACCGACTGATGTCGCGGGCGAATCGGTCCGGGTACTCCAAAGCCCGCTCGAGGGCCTCGCGCCCCACATCGCCAAGGGCCGAGAGTGTTACCGCGGCGTTGAACCGTACATAGAACGCTGGCGCAGTCAGGCAATCGGAGAGCGCAGTGACCACGTCGGGGGCCGTGCCGCGCAGGTATTTCGCGCCGACCGCGCGAATTTCCCATTCGGGGTCACTCAGGGATCGCAGCAATACAGCATGCGTCGGCTGAATCAGTCCGACCGCACGCACGCACACAATGCGGGCAGCCTTCGGCGCATGCTCCCACCCATATCGCGCTGCCAGGTCGGGAACCAGTGGGCTTAGGCCCGCCTTGCCGATCGCCGAGATGAAATCCAGTGTCAATGGATCCTGTAATGAGGTACTTGCGAAAAGCTCGCGAACCGCATCGACGGCCGCATCGGCGCCTCGGCGATCCGTCAATGCGGTAATCGCCGTCCGAAACAACCATTCGTTGTAGCTTCCTGACAGCGCCGGGCGCTCCTGCAGTCGGTCCCACAGGAATCGCAGTTCCGATGACTGATCGACAAATTGCGCCAAGCAACCCAAACCGGCCGCATATACCTCCGGATGGGCCTCATGGCACACGATGTCATCGACCATCGGGCGCTGCTCAATCGCTCCGAGCTTGCCGAGTAGTTCCAGTGCGACAACCCGGTTGCCCCACTTTCCTCGCGTGACTGATGATCCGAGGTGCCGGACCGCATCGCCATACCACGGTGCGGATCGCAATCGCCCCCAAAGAGGGTGGACGTCATCGGCATCCAGCGCCCTCACCAGGGCCTTCCGGTCCACACGACGTCGCAAGTCAATGGTCACGTCATCCGGCCAGACGTCGCTGGATATCGCCTTCCGGTAGAGATCGGTCGCGCAGCTGATCGCATGAGCCTGACGCTCCAGCACCAACTTCTGGGCCACAAGAAAGGCAACCAATACCGACAAAGAAATGCCAATGGCCAAGACGATGGCTTCCAGGACAACAAACGACACAAGCGAGTTGACCAAACTAACGAGAGGAGGGGCCGTCATCCGCGCAACACCCGAATTTCCATCACATGCACCAAGAACCACCGTCTATCGGAACTATCAGAATCCTCAGCACGCGACCGCGCCTCCCCGCGGCGCATCATTACAATGCCGGGGTTCCATCTCCAGATCGTCCCATGAGTTCCTCGAAGACAATACTTTGAAAAACGACACTTCCTTATCCGGTCGGTGCACCACCAATGTTGGTTTTATTTGCCAGCCGGGACCTTCCTGGAATTCCGCGGCGCGCCCTTGGGGAGAAGGCCGGTCCTCGCCCGAGACGCAACCCAAAAAAGTGCGACGTTTCGAATGCTTTTTGACAAAACCGAGGCGCCGGTGGCGGCGCACAATCGCCGATCGACGGTCGTTCTTGCCCGGGGCGGGGAAACCCGAATGCGCCATTTCCTGAGGGATCGATGCGCCCATACGTCGTAGCGGCGTACCGTATCGCAGCGTTGTTTTGCACGGGAATCGCCGTTGCCTGGTCTGCGCCGGCACTTGGCGGTCCGATAGGGTTCGACCGACAATTCCAGGAAGCTCGCGATCTCGCGCTCCACGGACACCGGAAAGCGGCGATCGCGGCGTACACCAGGCTACTCGAACGCTCCCCAAACAACTCGGATGTGCTGCTTGGTCGGGGCCGCGTTTATTCCTGGATGGGAAACTGGCCGGCCGCGGAAACAGACCTCCAGGCCGCGGTCAAGGCCTCGCCCCATTATGCCGATGCATGGTCGGCGCTGGGAGACATGTATCTGTGGTCAGATCGCCCGAAATTGGCGGCAAAGGCATATGGCCGCTGGGCGGCCCTCGTCCCCGGCGACCCGAGGCCGCTGCTACAGCGCGGACGGGCCGAGCGCAACGCCGGCGACAGGAAGTCGGCACGAGCCGACTTCCTGCAGGCATCGAAACTAGGCGCGTCCCCCGCGGAAGTCAGCGCATATCTCGCCTCGCTCCAGCCCATCCAAGGCATCAGTACTCGGCCGCCCGATGCCGTAGGCCGAAACGGATTTCCATGGTCCGCCAGCGTTGGGGTCGACTACACCGCGTTCCCATCCGGCGGACTGCACTGGTTCGACACGACCACCACGATCCGTCGCCACTTCGCGTCGGGATCGCTGGGCTTTGAAGAACTTACCGCACATGCATTTCACATCAACGATCGCGCGTGGGCAATCGACGACTACACCGACCTCTGGCACCGCGCGTACATCAATCTGCGCTACCAACAGGGTACCGACGTTCTGTTCCCCCGCACCCGATACCGGGCCGAACTGTTTCAAGGCGTCGGACACGGATGGGAATTTTCCGGTAGCTACGACCGCCTAAATTTCCCGACGCCGATCGAACTGATCGGCATCAGTGCGGCAAAATATCTCGGAGACTGGTACATTCGGTGGCGACATCTCTACGTTCCAGGAACCCCCGGAAATCCCTCATACAGCAATAGCGACCAAGTAATGGTGCGCGACTACTATCGCGGCGATGCGGACAACTACATTCAAGTGACCGCAGCCTATGGACTGATCGAGGAACCAACAGGGTTCATCCTGGGGCCCGCATATGCCCAGCACAGTTGGGCAGCCAGCGCATCCATCGTGCAATTTGTAACCCCCCATGTTGGATTCGGATTCGGATTGGATGGCGGGTACGGCGTTGAAGACGAACCGTATAGCAGCATTGGCGCCTTCACCACCCTGTATTATCGATGGTAGGCGCCAAGGGCCACGATCCGGCTCCCGCCGCTTCGCAGGGGAACCCTTCCTGGATCGTCCTTCCAGCGCGGCGCTTTCTTGCAGCCCTCCCGGCGCTCATATTGGGATTCGCAGTTCTTCGACTGGGGGGATTGACGGAGGGTTGGCCACCGGGCGGCAGTGCCCACGCCGTGTCACTGGTCGCCGGCGCGCTTGCGGATGACCTACTGGCGCTCGGCCGCTATCTACCTGCGCTGTTTCTGGTCTCCTGGCCGATCCTCGCGTTGCCCTCGAAACGCGCCCGGTTCATAGCCATCGGCAGTCTATGGTCCGTGCTTACCGCGGCGCAACTCGGATTGACAGGTTACTTCCTGATCACCCGCGTTCCTCTCGGAGCGGACCTTTTCCGATACTCTTGGAGCGAGATCAAAACCTCCGTAGCCGGGGGATACCGCCCGGAGCCCCTACTCGTATTGGCGGAGGTCGTCGCGTTAGCCTTGATCTGGGTCGTACTGAGATGGCGCATCGGCCATAGAGAACACCTGCCATCCCGTCGCGCGACGGCAGCAACCCTCACGCTGAGCGTCGCCTTGTCTTTTCTTGCTCCTCACGAACTCCCGCTGGCAGCGGAAACGGAGTACGTGCATGACTTGCGGATGTCCAAACTTGCGGCGTTCCTCGACAGCAACCGCGGCGCTCTGGCTGCGGATCTCTTCTCCGGCCCGCCCACCGGCAACTCGGCCAAGGGCATAGACCCTGGCGGCCCGATACTGGGTTTTCGTTACCTGGATCCCCACTATCCGTTCCTCCATGCCGAGCAGACGCCCGACGCGCTCGGCGCCGCGTTCGCCCATAACAGGAATGTGCCGCCAAACTTCGTTTTCTTGATCGTGGAAGGGTTGGGCCGCTCTTTCTCCGGCACCGGCGCAACCCTGGGCAGTTTCACGCCATTCCTGGACGGGCTTGCCGCGCACAGCCTCTATTTCGAGAATTTCCTGTCTGGACAAGGACGAACCTTTGCAGTGCTGCCAACGATATTCGGATCGTTGCCGTATGGGAAGGAAGGGTTCTCCGCCCTGGGGAACGGGATGCCCGATCAGCCTACTTTGCTGAGCATCCTGGAAGACCAGGGGTATCGGACAAGATTTTTTTGCGGATGGGACCCGAACTTCGACAATGAGACTGGGTTCCTGCAACGACAACGCGTCGATGAGATATATGGCGTACACGACTTCGGCCGCAATCCCCCACCCCAAAGTTATTGGGGTTTCGAGGACGCCGATCTCGTGTCCTTCGCACTTGCCCACGAGGCCCATGCGATGTCCAAGCCGTTCGTAGACATCATTCAAACGATCACGATGCACACACCCTACTGGTTCCCGGGCCAGAAACATTACTATCCGCGACTGGAACGGAGACTGGACGAACTTGGCATTCCGGCAGACCAACGAGGCCGCTATCGCGACCAGCGCGCAATCTACACTTCGATTCTGTACACGGACGACGCCCTACGACGCTACTTCCATGAGGCAGCGAAGCAACCTTGGTTCCGGAACACGATATTCCTCATCACCGGCGATCACCGCCTCCCGGAAATTCCGGAGGGGGAGTGGATCGACCGCTATCACGTTCCCCTGATCGTCTACTCGCCCATGCTAACGAAGCCGCGGCGCGTCAAAGCCGTTTCGTCCCAGTTCGACATCGCGCCCAGCGTCCTGGCTTTTTTGTCCAAAAACTACGGCCTGCGCAGTCCGCCGCGCGTCACCTGGGTCGGATCGGGACTAGATCTCGGGATGACCTTTCGCGACATCCATGAGATTCCGCTCATGCAGACCAAGGCGACCTTCAACGCCTTTGTGCATGGCCTCTGGGCAGTAAGCCGGAACGCGCTATATCGGCTTCATGACGGGATGGACGCCGAACCGGCGCAGAACCCCGCAATGCTGACGAAAGTGGAGGCGCGATTCCGCGCGTTCCGCGCGGCAAACGACGAATTTTCGCGCACGGGCCGGTTGATGCCGCGAAGCGCGGCCGCCCAGTTGGTTTCCTATGCGGAGGTAAACCGCGCGTCGGTCATCTCGGTGAAGGCCAAGGTGGGGCCGACCTTGGCAATCCGTGAAGTTCAGGTCGCGATGAACCGCCACAGGCAACTCGCGGTTGACATGACAGCCACGAACTCAGGCCAACGGGATAGTCCGCCACTGGTGCCGATCGCCGTGATCGAGACGGATCGCGGGAAGGAACTGCTGGAGTCTTATGGGATACCTCTGCGCATTCCGCGCCACGGAAAAATGCACCAGCGCATCGCGCTCAATACCGAACACGTACCATCGGGCCATTACTACCTAGCCGTGATCCTGTCCGACCCGAACAAGGGTGGTCGCGTCGGCGACGGGCGATTCCACATCCCCATCACTGTCGCGCCATGACGACCGCCAGGAAAGTTGCCGCTTTGCTGGTCTGGATGGCGCTGACGATATCTCCCGCCATGGCTGCCGACCGCGCCACCTGGATCTGGAAGGCGGATGCAATGCATCTTATCGATCATCCATCAGATGGGCGGCAAGCGCTATCGATGCTGCGGCGCCGGCACATCACCACCCTTTACCTTTACGCGGACGCGATTCACGACCATGGCCTGCTGGTCCGTCGAGCGGCCGATTACCGGTACTTCATCAAACGCGCTCATGAGGCGGGCCTGCGCGTCTTCGCCCTCCTCGGCCCCGACTGGCGGACCAAGGCCACGACGATGTTCCAGCGGGTTTTGGACTACAACCGTTCATCCTCCCCATCCGAGCGATTCGATGGGGTGAACCTGGACATCGAACCGTATAACATCGACGGGTGGAGTCGCAACAAACGTACACTGCTCCGTCAATACCTGAATTTGGGCAGTGCCCTGATGGATTTGAAGCGCGCGTCACGCCAGACCATCTTGGTCGGACCTGCGATTCCGTTCTGGTTTGCGGATATCTCGGTACGATGGCGTGGCGTTTCCGACAGCGTCACCCGACACGTCCTCGCAATGTACGACTATGCGGTCGTGATGGATTACCGCAACCACGCGGCAGGGGGGGACGGAATGATCGAGCATGCCGCCGCATCCCTGGCAATTGCCCGACGCCAAGGGAAACCGGTCTTGCTCGGCATCGACGTGGAACCGGGCGGGCTGGGAAAGGCCTCGTTCTGGCGACGGACAGAGGGCGACATGGATCACGCGCTCTCCCAAACAAAACAAGCCTTCCAAACCAACCCAGCCTTCACCGGCTTTGCGATTGAAGACTATGGTGCGTACCGCGACTGGCTGACTCGCCAAGCGCGCGGGGTCAGCGGCAAATAAAGAATCACCACGCCACCGGCGCTCGCCCCTGCGCGACGAGAAACGCATTGGCGCGAGAAAAATGTCCGCAGCCCAGGAAGGGCGCCGGCGGCCGTCGCGCGGACAAGGGCGACGGGTGATTGGCGGTCAGGATGCAGTGCCGGCCGCCGGCCGCGGCGTCGATCCGGCCGCGACGCGCCTGGGCATGCGCGCCCCATAGCAAGAAAACTTTGGGCGACGGATCGCGCGCCACGGTGTCGAGCAACGCGTCCGTGATCGCCTCCCACCCCGTTCCGGCGTGGCTGTTTGCCCGCCCCTCCTCCACCGTCAGCACGGCGTTCCACAACAGCACGCCCTGCCGCAGCCAGGATGAGAGATCGCCTGCGGACGGGATCTGCGTGCAGAACCCGTCGCGCTGGAGCTCGCGAAAAATGTTGCGCAGGCTGGGCGGCGGCCGCACGCCGTCGGGGACGGAAAATGCCAGTCCGTGGGCTTGGCCGGGGCCGTGGTAGGGATCCTGCCCGAGAATCACGACCCGGATGTCGGCGGGCTCGCAATGCTCCAGTGCTGCAAAGGGGCGCGGCGGATAGATGCGCGCTCCGGCGGCGATCCGCGCGTCGAGAAACGCGACGAGGCGACCCGTCGCCTCGTCGACGAGCGGCTCGCGGAGCAGCATGCGCCAGCTCGTCGGGATCGTATCGAAATGGGCCCGCGCCGGAGCGCGAAGAGTGGGGGCAAAATTCATCTGCGTACGGGAAAGCATAGCGGGACTCCCCCTACCCGACTAGGGGATGGTTTCCTCAGAATAGGGGGGTCGAGAATCGTCGCGATGGTCCTTGCGGCGCACCTCGCCGCCGACAACGTCACGAAAGAGAAGGGAAACGATACCCGATGAGTTCCTCCAAACTCAGCATTCTGGTCGTCAGCGGCAGCATCGAACGCCTGCAGATGGCCGCAATGGTTGCATCGGTCGGCGCGGTGAGCGGGACCGCCATCACCGTCCTGCTGTCCATGAATTCGCTGCAGTTCTTCCTGCGCGACACGCGCTCCCTCCCGCCTCCGGAAGGAAGCTTCGGCCAGATCATGGCCGGCAAGAAGATCCCGCCGTTCAAAGAACTGTTTGAAAACGCCATCGACCTCGGTGACGCCAAGGTGCATCCGTGCTCGATGGCGATGGACGTGCTCGGCGTCAAGACCGCGGATCTGGATGGATTCCTAGCATCACCCCTGGGCCTGACGAAGTTCTTGACCGACAGCGCGGGCGGGCAGATGCTAACGTTTTGAGTTCGAAAAAAAGAAGGAGCCGTGCAATGGGGACGCGACATACGATCGACGCGCGGGGGACGTTCTGCCCTGGGCCGCTGATGGAACTGATCGCCGGGATGAAGCTTGCAGAAATCGGGGATGAACTCGAGGTACTCTCGTCGGACGAGGGGTCCTCGGCAGACATCCCCGAATGGATCCGCAAAGTCGGCCACGAAATGGTTTCCACATCTCAGGAGTCCGGGGTGTGGCATGTCGTGGTCCGCAAGATGAAATGATCGGAACAAAAAGGGAGGAGACGAAAAAATGAAAATTTTGATCGTAGGCGGCGGCATGGGCGGCACGATCCTGGCCAACAACCTGGCCCGGCGACTGTCGCACGAGATCAAGACCAAGAAGGTGCGCCTCACGATGCTCTCCGCATCCGACCGGCACATGTATCAACCCGGGTTGCTCTACGTCGCGCTGGGACGCGCCTCCGCCGACGAACTCTATCGGGATCAGGCAAGCCTGCTCGAACCGGGGATCGAGTTCCACGTCGACCCCGTGGAAGAGTTCGATCTCGACAAGAACCGGGTGAAGACGAAAAGCGGCCGCAGCTTCGATTACGACCTCATCGCCATCGCCACCGGTTCGCGCGCGGTGCCGGAGGAAATTCCGGGCTTGGCCGAGCATTCGATCAACGTCTACACGGAAGAAGCCGCGCTCAAATTCTGGAAGACGATCAACGCCTTCCGCGGCGGGCGCATCGTGATTTCGGCCGGCGTGCCGCACAAATGCCCGATGATCCCGCCCGAACTCACCTTCACCCTCTACGATTTTTTCCGCGATCGCGGCCTTGGCGACAAGGTATCGATCCATTACACCTACCCGATCGGCCGCCTGCACAGCCTGGAGCCGGTCGGGAAATGGATGCAAGGCGAGTTCGACCAGCGCGGCATCACCAGCGAAACGCTGTTCAACATGAAAGAGGTCGACGGCGAAAAGAAGGTGATCCGAAGCATCGAAGGGGCCGAGACACCGTTCGATCTCCTGGTGGCGGTTCCCGGCCACAAAGGGATGGAAGTAATCGAAAAGAACAACCTCGGCAAAGGCGGCTGGATCCCGGTGAACCGCAACCGGCTCAACATCGAGGGACGCGAAAATGCGTTCGCCCTCGGCGACACCACCAATCTGCCGATCAGCAAGGCGGGATCGACCGCCCACTTCGAAGCCGAGGCTCTGGCGGAAAACCTCGCTGCGATCGTGAAGATCGGCTCACCGGTACGCGACTACGACGGCAAGGTGTTCTGCTTCATCGAGGCGGGCAAGGACAAGGCCACCTACGCGATGTTCAACTACACGACGCCCCCGGATCCGAAGCCGCCGACCAGGTCCATCCATTGGTTCAAGATGGCCTACAACCAGTTGTACTGGGCCAGCGCCCGCGGACTTTTGTAGGGAGCCGCCATGAGCCAGGGACAAACGGACCCGGCCGCCGCGAACGCGGTGGTGACGGGGGAACTGGAGCGCCTGCTTGCGGGTGCTCGCGATGCGCTGACGGACGACACCGTCACACGCCTGTCGGCGACGGTCGGCAACGGCCTCGACGCCCTGGACCGGGCCAACCGCAGCGGCGTATGGGATGCCCTTCCGACCGTCTCGGCGCTGGTCCAAAGCGGCGACCTGCAGCGTGTCGCCGATCTCGCCCGCCTGATCGGCGCCGCCGAGGACAGCCTGTCCGACGACATCGTCGGACGCCTGTCGGGCGCCGCGGCGGGCGGCCTGGATCTGCTGGACCGGATCAACCGCAGCGGGATCATGCGGGCGCTGCCGACGATCACCCGGATGGTCGAAAGCGGCGACCTGGATCGCCTCGCCGGTCTGGCCCGGCTCGTGGGCTCGATGGAGGATTCGCTGTCGGACGACATCGTCAACCGGCTCGCGCTCGTGGCCACGCAACTCGCCGCCCTCGTCGACAAACTGGCTCGCAATGAGGGGTTCTTGCGCCTGATCGACGTGCTGGGACGCGAGGAAGTGCAGAACGGGCTGATCGATCTCGCCGAGGCGGCCTGCGCAGCGAAGGCTGCGGTAGCCCGGGAACCGGCACCTTCGGGCGGGCTGTTCGGGCTACTCCATGTTGTCGGCAATCCCGATACGCTGCGTGCGTTGCGGTTCGTATCGCTGACGTCGGCGAACCTGCAACAGGGAAACAAGGGCTGAAACCCGCACCCCCGGCCCTCTCCCGCCTCCGCGGGAGAGGGCGCGCGCCCAACGGCGCCACGGCCCCACCGCGAAAACCCTATGCCACCCGCAACGAAAAATCGATCGCGCGCACGTCCTTGGTAAGACTTCCGATCGAGATTCGGTCCACGCCCGTCGCCGCGATCGCGCGCACGGTTTCCAGTCGTACGCCGCCCGAAGCCTCCAGCGCCGCCCGCTCGGTCCCGGCATCCCGGGCAAAGGCGCGTGCCAGCGCCACGGCCTCCCGCATGGTCTCCGGCAGGAAGTTGTCGAGCAGAATCGACCGCGCACCGGCTGCCAGCGCTTCCCGCAACTGCGCCAGCGTCTCGACTTCGATCTGTACCGGCACGCCCCGTCCCGCAGCCGCCCGCAGCGCGGGGGCTACGCCCCCCGCCGCGGCAATGTGGTTCTCCTTGATCAGGATCGCATCGTAGAGTCCCATGCGATGGTTGACGCCCCCGCCGACCCGCACGGCGTACTTCTGCGCCACGCGCAGGCCGGGAATCGTTTTGCGCGTATCGAGGATGTGCGCTTGACTCCCCGGCACCTCGGCAACCGCATCGACGTAGCGGCGCGTCGCGGTGGCGACCGACGACAGGGTTTGCAGAAAGTCGATTGCCGAACGCTCACCGGTCAGGATTGCGCGCGCCGGACCGTGCAGCCGGCAGACCACCGAATCCGCGGCCATCTGCGCGCCCTCGTCGTATGCCCATTCGATCGTTACCCGAGGCTCGAGACGACCGAACACCGCCTCCGCCCAGGGAATGCCACACAAGACCGCCGGCTCGCGAACCAGCAGACGGGCCTCGACCACGGCCGAAGCCGGCAACAGCTCCGCCGTGCAATCGCCGGGCCCGACGTCCTCGGCCAAGGCAGCCGCCACATTGGCTGCCACGGCCGCCTCGAGCACCGGGATCTGCTCCGGATCGGCAAACCGCCAGCGCGCAGACGTCACGCAGGCCCCATGTCTTGGGAACCCGCCTGAAGGAATGGTGCCGGCGCCGAGGTTCCTGCTGCCTTGCGCGCCGCCGCGAACGCCAGCATGCGCTCGATCGGAACCAGTGCGCGGGCCGCCAACGGCCGATCGACATCGATTTCCTGGGAGCGATCGCCCCGCACGGCGGCATCGAGCATGTCCGCCAGCCGATCGACTTCGTTCATCGCCATCCAGGGGCAGTGCGCGCAGCTCTTGCAGGTTGCGCCGCGGCCCGCGGTCGGTGCCGCGAAAAACATCTTGCCGGGCTGCGCCTGCCGCATCTTGTGCAGAATGCCGTTATCCGTTGCAACGATGTATTCCGGTGCCCCCAGGACCTCGGCGGCGCGCAGCAACTGGGTGGTCGAGCCGACGACGTCGGCCTGCGCAACGACGGCGGCCGGAGATTCGGGATGGACGAGCACCTTGGCCCGGGGATGCTCCTTGCGCATCGCCTCCAGTTCCACCGCCTTGAACTCGTCATGGACGATGCAGCTGGCATTCCACAGCAACATATCCGCGCCGGTCTGTTCCTGCAGGTATTGGCCGAGATGGATGTCCGGCGCCCAGAGAATCTTCTTCCCCTGTTCGTGGAGGTGGCGCACGATATCGAGCCCCGAGCTCGACGTCGCCACCCAATCGGCACGGGCCTTGACCGCCGCACTGGTATTTGCGTACACCACCACGACCCGGTCCGGATGCTGGTTGCAAAAGGCGTCGAACCGATCGATCGGACAGCCCAGATCGAGGGAACAGGTCGCCTCGACGGCCGGCATCAGCACCCGCTTGTCGGGGCTCAGGATCTTCGCGGTCTCCCCCATGAAGCGCACGCCCGCGACGATGAGCGTCCGGGCGGGATGGTCGCGCCCGAACCGAGCCATTTCCAGGGAATCTCCGACGCAACCGCCGGTCGCATCCGCAAGGTCCTGCACCGCACCGTCGACGTAGTAATGCGCGACGAGCACGGCGTCGAGCGCGCGCAACGCCTCGCGGATGCGCGCGCTCCGGGCCGCCGAAGGGGGCGGCAATGAGGAATCGGGTCGAAGGTCGTCCATGGGAAGGTGTTAATTATAATGGTCGATCTCCCATTTCCCTTGCCGATGCGCAAGGCGCCGCCGCCCCAGGCAGATCCCAAGCAAATACGAGCGAACATGTCGGTACCCGCCCACTCCGCGCCACCAGCCTCCCCCCGTCGGGAACGGCGAGGCGATGCCGTCCGTCCGGAAAGGGTGGCCGTGGTCGGGACCGGAGTCGTAGGGCTCGCCGCCGCCCTGGGCTGCGCGCAGCGCGGTCTGCGCGTCCGCCTGATCGGTCCGACCCCGCGCTTTTTCGAGGCCGGAGAAGATGTCCCCGGCCCGATCGGCGGTGGCCTGCCGGCCCGATTCGACCCCCGCATCTATGCGATCTCGGAAGGGTCGCGGCGGCTGCTAACGGATTGCAAGGTCTGGGCCCAGATCGATCCGACACGCCTTTGCCCGGTATCCCGCATGCAGGTGGCCGGGGATGCGGGCGGGCACCTGCGCTTTGACGCCTATGCGTCCTGCACCGAGCGCCTCGCGACGATCGGCGAAGAAAGCACCCTGTTGCGCGCGCTATGGCTGGGCTGCGCGATGACGCCGGGGATCGAGCACGTTCCGCTCTCGTTCCGCGCCGCGACCTTCGATGGCGGTGGAACGACGCGGATCGAGTTGGCGGACGGAGAGGACGGCGCCGCCACGCAGATAGAATGCGACCTTCTGATCGGAGCGGACGGAAAGCATTCCCCGGTCCGCGCCGCCGCCGGCATCAGCGCCCACGGAACGCCGTATGGCCATACGGCGTTCGTGGCCAATTTCGCCTGCGAGCACCCGCATGACGGCATCGCCTATCAATGGTTCACACCCGACGAAGGCATCGTTGCGCTGCTGCCGCTGCCGGGAAACCATGTCTCCTTGGTCTGGTCGGCGCCGGATGCACTCGCACCGCAACTGACATCCCTGCCGCTGCCGGAATTCCAAGAGCGGGTTGCGCAACGCAGCGCTGGCATCCTCGGCGCTCTGGAAACCCTCGGCGACCGACACGCCTTCCCGCTGCGGCGGCTGATCGTCGATCGGCTGGTACGGCCCGGGCTGGCACTGATGGGCGACGCTGCCCATGTCGTGCACCCGTTAGCAGGCCAAGGACTGAACCTCGGCCTCCAGGACGTCGCGGATCTGCTGCGTCGCCTCGATACGCGAGAATCCTGGCGCAGCATCGGCGACCTCGTACTGCTGCGCCGCTATGAACGCGCGCGCGCCGAGCCGATCGCGGTCATGCGCGGCGCGGTCGGCGCACTCGCCACCCTCTTCGCGGCACCGGACACGACGGCCCGCCGCCTGCGCAACGCCGGGTTGTCCCTGATCGACTCCCTGCCGCCGATCAAGAATGCGCTCGTGCGCCACGCCATGGGATGACCGTCTTTGACGCCCGTCCCCGTCGAACCGGAATCGTTTTCTTCCTGCTGGAGCTGATCGTGCTTCGTCGTCAATGGATTTCCCATATCGTCAGCGCACTCGCGCTACTCCTGGCCGGCTGCAGCACCGCCACGATGGCGGCGACATCGCCCCCGGCCCTCTCGGACTGCCCGCAGACGGTGGCCGGGCGGGCCGTCGCGCCGGTTCCCCCCGCGCTTGCCGGATCGATTCGCGCCCGCGTCGAGCAACGCATCGGCGGCACGGTCCACTCGGTGTGTCGGATGCCGTTCGGGCTGTACGAGGTCGTTGATGACATGGATGTCGTCTATGTCGACGCCCGCGTCGACTACCTGCTCGTCGGGCGGGCGTTCGACCTCCAAGGGCGGGAGGCGCAGGATCTCACGACTCCCCGCGAGGAGGCCGTCCAGCGCGTGGACATCCGGGCGCTGCCGCTGGCAGACGCGATCAAGACCGTCCGCGGCAGCGGGTCGCGACTGCTGGTGGAATTCGAAGATCCCAACTGCCCGTACTGCAAGCACTTCGAGCGCGAGATCGCCGGCCTGAAGAACGTCACGATCTATACCTTCCTGTATCCGATCCTGTCGCGCGATCGCAATGATCCGGGTGACTCCTACGCCAAGGCGCGGGCGGTATGGTGTTCGGCCGACCGCGCACGGGCATGGGATGCGGTCATGGTGCAAGGCGAACGCCTGCCGCCGGCGCCGCCATCCTGCAACGCCCCCCTCGAGCGGAACCTGGCGCTCGGACACAAATTGAAGATCACGGGCACTCCCACGATCCTCTTCGCCGACGGCCGACGCGCGCCGGGGATGATTCCCCTCGCGACGGTCGAGCGCTTGATGCAGGATGCCGGGCAAGGTCGCTGATCCCGCCACGCGGAAAACGGGGATGGCCCACGGCGAATCCCCTACAATCACGGGTTTCCAGTCATTCGCACCTCCGAGAGGTCGTTCCCCATGAGCACTCCCTTCCGTATCGCCCCCTCCATCCTGTCTGCCGATTTCTCCCGCCTCGGAGAAGAGGTGCGTGCCGTCGTCGATGCGGGCGCGGAATGGATCCATTTCGACGTCATGGACAACCACTACGTCCCCAACCTGACCATCGGCCCCCTGGTCTGCGAAGCGATTCGCCCGCACATCCAGGCTCCCATCGACGTCCACCTGATGGTGGAGCCGGTCGATTCGCTGGTGCCGATGTTCGCGAAAGCGGGCGCCAACATCATTACGTTCCACCCGGAAGCCTCCCGGCACGTCGACCGCACGCTGGCGATGATCCGCGACCATGGCTGCCAAGCCGGGCTGGTCTTCAATCCGGCGACGCCGCTCGACTACATGACGCATGTAATGGACAAGCTCGACGTGGTGCTACTCATGTCGGTCAACCCCGGATTCGGCGGCCAGAGCTTCATCCCCGAGACGCTCCACAAACTCAAGGCGGCACGTGCCCGGATCGATGCATGGAAGGAGCAAACCGGCAAGACCATCCTGCTGGAAATCGACGGCGGGGTGAAGGTCGACAACATCGGCACGATCGCCGCGGCCGGCGCGGACACGTTCGTCGCGGGCTCTGCGATCTTCGGATCGAAAGACTACAAAACCACGATCACCGCCATGAAGCGGGAAGTGGAAGCGGCGCAGGCCCGACACGGCTGAGCGGGCCATGACGAGTTGCGCGGCCGCGCGAAAAAACCGGCTGGCCGTCCTTGCGAGGCCGATCGGCCTCGCAAGGACGATTGTCACGTTACGCAGAAAGCCTCGAACATGAATACGGCCCCTCCTCGTGGCGCGCTCCGCGCGGCGCTGATCGATCTCGACGGCACATTGATGGACACCGCGCCGGACATCGCCGCCGCGACCAACCGACTGCGCGAAGACTTCGGCATGACGAGTCTGCCGGAAACCCGCATCGCGCAGTTCGTCGGCAAAGGAGTCGACTTGCTGATCCATCGCGCGCTCACCGACGACATCGACGGCCGGGTCGACGCGGAGCGCTTCGCGCGGGCGCGGGAGTCGTTCCGTCGCCACTATTCCGCGATCAACGGCAGCCTCGCCGTGGTTTTCGACCCCGTCCCGACCGGGCTGGCGAAGCTGCGGGAGGCTGGGCTGCGCGTGGGCTGTGTCACCAACAAGCACAGCGAGTTCACCACGCCGCTGCTGGCGCGTGCCGGGTTACGGGATCTGCTCGACGTCGTCGTGACCGCAGATGAAGTGGCGCATGGCAAGCCGCACCCCGACGTGATCTTCGAGGCTTGCCGTCGCCTCGGTGTCAGTACGCAGGAGACGGTCCTCATCGGCGACTCGGCAAACGACGTCCAGGCTGCCCATGCCGCCGGCAGTCGCTGCGTGCTGGTCGAAACCGGTTACAACGAGGGCGAACCGGTGCATGCGCTGCTGGAAGGGGACGGCGGCGCGGACGCGCTGTTCCCGGACTTCGCGGGCGCGACGCAATGGGCGCTGCAGGCCGCCCGGGCCGGCATGGCATGACATTCGGGGTCCGGGCGGCGCCCGTGCACGGCCCGGCGACGCTTCCGGGATGGAGCATAGGCAAGGAAACGGGAACAGTGTCC
Organism: Pseudomonadota bacterium; assembly: GCA_021825945.1. Lineage (GTDB taxonomy): Bacteria > Pseudomonadota > Gammaproteobacteria > Burkholderiales > Burkholderiaceae_F > GJ-E10. The sequence continues at coordinate 271,722 of JAKAFN010000001.1, read as the reverse complement.
AAATGACGGAAAGTGAATTCCAGGCTCTGGCGGCGCAGGGGTACAACCGGGTCGCGCTGATCGCCGAAACCTTCTCCGACCTCGACACGCCCCTGTCGCTATACCTAAAGCTGGTTCGGAGCCAGCCCAACCCCGCGAACTCCTACCTGCTCGAATCGGTGGTCGGCGGGGAGCGTTTCGGCCGCTACTCGTTCATCGGTTTGCCCGCGCGCACGGCAATCCGCAGTTTCATCGGCACCGGCGATCGACATCGTACCGAAGTCCTCACCGACGGCACCGTCACGGCGATGGACGAGGGCGATCCCCTGCGATTCGTGGAAACCTTCCTGGCACGCTTCCGCGTCGCCCTGCGGCCCGGCATGCCGCGATTCTGCGGCGGGCTGGCCGGCTATTTCGGGTACGACACCGTCCGCCTCATCGAGCGGAAACTCCGCCACACGCCGCCCGACGACCTCGGACTGCCGGACATCCATTTGCTGTTGACGGAGGAACTTGCCGTCGTCGACAACCTGAGCGGCCGGGTCTATCTGATCGTCTATGCCGATCCCCGCGATCCCGACGGCTACGCCCGCGGGCGGTCGCGACTGCGGGAACTGAAATCCCGGCTGCACCGGTCGGTCGAGGCGCCACATGCCCACGCGACGTCCCGCCACGCCGAGCACCGCGAGTTTGCGAAGGACGCCTACCTCGCCGCGGTGGCGCGTGCCAAGGAGTACATCACCGCCGGCGATATCTTCCAGGTGCAGATCGGGCAACGGATCCGCAAACCCTACACCGCCTCGCCGCTGTCGCTCTATCGCGCACTGCGCACGCTCAACCCATCTCCCTACATGTACTACTACGACTTCGGCGAGACCCAGGTCGTGGGCGCCTCGCCGGAAATCCTGGTGCGTTCCGAAGCGCGCGACGGCGAGCGTTCGGTGGCGATCCGTCCGCTCGCAGGCACCCGTCCACGGGGCGCGACACCGGAACAGGATGCGGCCCTTGCAGCGGAACTGCTCGCCGACCCCAAAGAGCGGGCGGAACACCTGATGCTGATCGATCTCGCGCGCAACGATATCGGCCGCATCGCGAAGATCGGCAGCGTGCAGGTGACGGAACGGATGGTCGTCGAACGCTACTCGCATGTGATGCACCTGGTGAGCCACGTCGAAGGGATCCTGAAACCGGACCTCACCAATTTCGATGTGCTGCGGGCAACCTTTCCGGCGGGAACGCTGTCGGGAACGCCCAAGGTCCGTGCCATGGAAATCATCGACGAGCTCGAGCCCGTCAAGCGCGGCATCTACGGCGGCGCCGTGGGCTACCTCAGCTTCGCGGGCGACATGGACCTGGCGATCGCAATCCGCACCGGCATCATCAAGGACCGCACGCTGTACGCCCAGGCGGCGGCCGGCATCGTTGCCGACTCGATTCCCGAGTCCGAGTGGAAGGAGACGGAAGCCAAGGCACGGGCGGTCCTGCGCGCGGCGGAACAAGTGGAAGACGGATTCGATCTCGAGACGGATTGACCGCAGCGCCCCCCGAAATCGCCTGCGGGGCCCCGCCCGCGCTTGCGACCGGCCTCCAACTTGCTCCTTGCGGTGCAAACGCGCAAAATCCGCCAATCATGACCCACTGCATCGACGTGGACATTGGCTCGGTTCTGTCGCCGGAGGCGCGGGATCCGGATGCGGATCGTGCGCGAATGGTCGACGACGAGGTCCACGCGCGCGTCGAGCAGGAGCGGCAGATGCTCGCCAACGAAGTTCACGACTCGGTTGCGCAGAGCATCACCTCGGTGCGCATGCGCATGACGATGCTACGCGACGCCATTGCCCGCGGCGACACCGGGCGAGCCGGCACGCTCGCCACCGACATCGATACGGCGATCGCCGGCGTGCAATCCGGGTTGCGCGAAATCATCACGCACTTCCGCGGCGCGATGGCTGCGCCGGATCTGGTCTCCGCGCTGGAGATCGCCATCGACGAACTGCGTGTCGTGAGCGAGGTGGAAATCGACTTCACCAACCTGCTCGGCAACGCCAAGCTCCCGGCATACGAAGAGCACCAGATGTTCTATATCGCGCGCGAGGCGATCACCAACGCGCTGAAATATGCCCATGCGAATTGCGTCGGCGTATTGCTGCTCGAGGAGCAGGGTCACATCGAACTGATGGTTACCGACAACGGCATCGGCCTCGAGCAGGCAAATGTCCGGCAACAGGGGCATTTCGGGTTGCGCATCATGCAGGAGCGCGCGCGACGACTTGGCGGCACGCTCACGGTCGAACCCTGTCCATGCGGCGGGACTCGCGTTCGGCTCGTGATCCCGTCCTGCCCGCCCATTTCCGGAGAAGGCGCATGACCCCGACAAACACGATCGATGTCGCGCTGGTCGACGACCACCGGTTGTGCCAGAGCGGCCTGGCGGAGCTGCTCGAACACAGCGGCGGGTTCCGTGTGGTCGGCAAGGCGGGCACGCCCGCCCAGGCGCGCGTCATCATCCAGGACGCGAATCCCGCACTGGTCATCATGGATCTGCGCATGCCGCAGATGGACGGCGTTAGCCTGCTGCGCGAACTGCGCCAGGAAGGAATCGACGTCCCGACCGTGATCCTGACCATGAGCGACTCGAAGGACGACCTCGCCAATGCGCTGAGCGCCGGGGCCCGCGGCTATCTACTCAAGGACATGGAGCCGACCGACATCGTCGAGTCGGTGCGGCGCGCGGCGCGCGGCGAACTCGTGGTGGCGCCGGCGATGGCGAGCAAACTCGCCCATCTTCTACAAACCGGAACGGCCGGTCAGCGTAGTGAAAAGGCCGTGAAACTCACCGAGCGGGAACGGGAAATCCTCAATCACGTGGCGGCGGGGAAGAGCAACAAGGCCATCGCCAAGGCGCTCAACATCAGTCACGACACGGTCAAGCTGCATGTGCGGCACATCCTCGCCAAGCTCAAGCTCACGTCGCGGGTCGAGGCCGCGGTCTTCGCCGTCGAACACCGGCATAGCGGCTCCTCCCATTCGGTGCTATAGCGATTCGGCGCGGAACGGCGCACAATTGCGGCACGATGCTTCAACGCCCGAACGCCCGCGAACCCGGAATCGCAGCGGTCGCGCAACTTGCGGCCGCGGTGCAAGACAACTGCGACGTCGCCGACGCGCGGCACGCCCGCGAACTTGGCATGTGCGTCTACCTGCTCGGGATGCGCGAATACTTCCGCTGGATGAGCGACTACCCGCTCGGCATGGCCCCGCCGAGCGAACGGGTGCGGGAATGGATCACCTGCCAGGAATCGCGATGGGATACCGTGTTCGACGGCATAGACGCGTTCGTCGGCATTCCATTTCCGGAGGGCGGCATCGTGGATGCCTTTGATGAGGCCGAAATCAACCACCGGATCGGGACGATGGATCTGCCGGAGCGGCTTTTGTATGGCGCCGGGCTGGGACGATTCGGTGTCCCGATATTTTTCCTCGCCGAAACCGTGCGAGAGGAAGTCCGCGACGGCATCCCGGTCACGATCGTCGATCGCGAATGGGCGCGGGGTTTTTCGGCGCCCCCGGCAACCAGCCGCAACGGTGCCATCCAAATCCGCCGAGACGCCTTTCGACGCTGGCTATGGACTCGTGCGGAACAGCACGGTCTGCGCCCCGACGCCTCCGGTCTGCGGGCGGGTTCCGGGCACGGCGGGCGGGTCGGCAAAGCGGAAACGCGCGCGGATTTCATCGAACGCATCGTAGAGCGGGAAACGGAGACGCTGATCCTTCATGAACTCGGAGAGATTCGCGCGGGCCTGGTCCTGGGGCCGGATTGGGAACGGATGCTGGCGGACATGACGGACCGGCGGACCGAGGTGATCTTGCGCGCCGTGCGCGACCTGCTTGCCGACTGTCTCGTCACGCTGCCGGAACTCATCGCGCGACAGGCAAGCGAGTCGCTGGCATTCTGGCGTTCGAACTTCGACGGGATGCGAAAAGCCCTCGCACCGGAGTTGGCAACCGCCGGCGGACCGGATCGTATCCATCTCGACACGATCCGTAGCGTTGCCACCGCTGGCGCCGATCGATGGGAAGCATGCGCGCGCGCCTTGCTGTCGCACTGGCGCGATGCGGGCACCGATGGCGTCATCGGCGCCGCGCGCGCCCTCGTTCCGAACTGACCTCCCCGCCGTCGACAAGGCCTCTCGCCGCCATGGCATGACCTGCGTCCCCGAACGCGGAAGCGTCGGCCCTCATGGCAAGGGCCGGCAACCCGTCAGCCTCGTCATCGCAAGGGCCGCCACCTCGTCTCACGAGGCCCGCAGGGCCGTGCGATCCAGAAAACGGCTGGATTGCCACGGACTTTTCCCTCTCAACGACGATCGTTCCCCCTTAACGGCCAACCGCTCCCGCCAGCGCGTGCTCGGCCGGCTCATTCCCGAGTGCATCCAAGCCCCGGATCGCACAGCCTGCAACCTCTCCCACGAGGACGACGGTCGGCGCCTTGATGCCTTCCTCGATCGCACGGTCCGCGAGCGTCTGCAGCGTTGCGACGAGCACGCGTTGCCCCGGTTGCGTCGCCTGCTGCACGATGGCGGCGGGCGTATCGGACCCGCGCCCATGGGCGATCAGTTGCGCGCAGAGCGTGGCAAGACCATGCAGCCCCATGTAGATGACCAGCGTCTGTCGTGGGCGGGCCAATGCCGGCCAGTCGAGATCGAGGCTGCCGTCCTGCAGATGGCCGGTGACGAAGGTGACGGCCTGCGCGTGCCCGCGGTGGGTAAGCGGGATCGCGGCGGCAGCCGATGCGCCGATCGCGGCGGTGATGCCCGGAACGACCTCACAGGCGATTCCCGCCGCCGACAAGGCCTCCAGCTCTTCTCCACCTCGTCCGAAAATGAACGGATCACCGGACTTGAGCCGCAGCACTCGGCGACCGGCGCGCGCCAGCGACACCATCAGCGCATTGATCTCGTCCTGGCGCATGGCATGATGGTTGCGGCGTTTGCCGACATAGATCCGTTCGGCACGTTCCGGCAGCAGATCCAGGATCGCCGGCGAGACCAGATTGTCGTAGAGCACGACATCCGCGCTTTCGATCCGGCGCAACGCCCGGACGGTCAGCAACTCCGGGTCACCCGGGCCTGCCCCAACCAATGCCACGCACCCGCCGTTCGGGGTCGCCTCCGGTGCCAGGGTGCGGGAGGAATGCATCTCCATGATTTCATCACGCGGCATGAGCCGGCTCCACGGCGTGGTCCACGCGCGCGGCGCCCGCATGGACCACGAAGTCGACGAACTGTCTCGCCCAATCCGCCCCCGCGATACTGCGCAGGTGACTATACGACGCGACGAGATTGCGGACCACGATGCCGTCGTTCTCGCCATCCACGCCGTAGCCGCGCCGCACCCGATAGGCATAGCGCGTATCCGGCGGCAAGCCGGCGATCGCGGAATAGTGGAACTCGTGCGCACGGAACACCGCGCCGCGAATCCGGCCCGGGCCGTGCGGCGCGTGTCCGGTACCTTCCAGTTCCACATAACCGGATCCGACCGGACGCCGCTGCATGTGTACGTCGCCGGGAATCGCGCCGACCATTTCGTGACGGCGACCCTCGACGATCAGGCTGCGCGCCAGATACATCAGGCCGCCGCACTCCGCATACGCCGGCATGCCGCGCGCCACGGCCGCCGCAATCTGCCCACGCAGGCTTACGTTGGCCGCGAGTTCGCCGGCGCAACTCTCGGGGAATCCGCCGCCGATGAACAGTGCGTCGACGGCCGGCAGGTCGTGGTCGCGCAACGTGTCGAACGGGACGATTGCCGCACCGGCGCGGCGCAACGCCTCGAGGTCGTCCGCGTAATAGAACCCGAACGCCCGATCCATCGCAACACCGATCCGTGCCCGGGGCAATCCCGATCCGCCAAGCGCAACCGCGACCGGCACGTCGGTCCCCACCGAGCGGAAACCGATGTGCGGGTCTGCGGACCGGGCGACGGCAAGGACCCGATCGAGATCCACCTGTTCGGCGATGTGCGCACGAATCCGGTCGATCTGCTCTCGGGCGCACGCCGCTTCATTGGTCGGGACCAGACCCAGATGGCGCTCGGTCATTCCCACCGTAGTCTCTTCGCGCACTGCGCCCAACACCGGAATGTCGGTGTAGTGCTCGATCACGGCGCGCAGTTTCGCCTCGTGCCGGGGGCTGCCGACGCGATTGAGCACCACTCCGCCGATCCGCACCGCACGGTCGAACGCCTGATACCCGAGCAGGATCGGCGCAACGCCGCGGTTCATGCCGCGCGCGTCGATCACCAGCACGACCGGCATGCCGAGCATCGCGGCGAGCGCCGCACTGCTATTGGAACCGTCGAGCGCGACCCCGTCGAACAGGCCTTGATTGCCTTCGATCAGTGCGACGTCGGCATCTGCCGCTTTGGCGGCGAACATTGCGCCGATCGCATCTCCGCTCATGAGATACGGATCGAGGTTGTAGCAGTCGCGCCACGCCGCATGACCGAGCCACATGGGATCGATGTAATCCGGCCCCTTCTTGAACGGCTGCACCGCCAATCCCCGCGCGCGCAGCGCCGCCGCCAAACCGAGGGCAATCGTCGTCTTCCCCGAGGAACGGTGCGCTCCCGATATCAAGACACGGGGTGGCACCCCGGCCGTCACCGTCGCGGCGGCGGTCACCACCGCGGACTCCCGGGCCATGCGGTCGGCGTCGGCCATGGCGTCACGCCTCGCGGGCGGTGCCGTCGTGCGGCAGGAAGTCCAGGACCCGAACGCCGATGACGGTCAGCGTGTAGGCCAGCCCGATGCCTCCGATCGCCAATCCGATCTCCGGCAAGCTCGGCGTATAGCGGGCAACCTGCCCATCCCAGAAGGTGCTCTGGGCGACGAAACCGGGGAAGATGTCGAGCGGGAACGCCTGCCCCCCCACGATGAACACGTACAGTTCGGCGAGCGCCCCGCCCAGCACCAGCAGCGCCGCGGCGATCGCGATGCAGGGCGTTGCCGTCGCCGGACGGAACACCATCAACAAGGGTAGAAAGCTGCCGAGGAACACGAACCCGACCCAGAACAGCATGGCATAGGGCGATCCATACACGAGGATGAAGCGCTCGAATGCGGTCTGCCGCGCGTAGTACAGGTTCGTCAGGTGATAGACAAGCATGAAGTACAGTACGCCGACGAGGAAGATGCCGAGCAGCCGCGTCATGCGCCGCTGCAGGTCTTCCGGCATCCGTCTGCCGTTCCACGAAAACATCGTCTGCTGGACCACCAGGAATGCCGCCAAGCCCCACGCGAAGGACATGACGATGAACATGGGGGCGAGAACTGCCGATTGATATGCCTGCCGCGCCACCAGGAAACCGAATATCGACCCGGTTCCGGTCGTCAGCACGAACCGCCACACGAACGTGACCATCCCGACCGGATGCGAGAGCGGATTCATCCGCCGCTCCATCAGGGTCCAGAGATACACTGCCACCACGGCGAACAAGCCGGAATACAGGAACACATTCCACGCGAATACCGAGCGGAAATTGAAATGGGTGATTGCGACCATCAGCCGATCCGGTCGGCCGAGATCCAGCACCAGCACACTCAATCCGCCGGCCAGCATCGCGATCGACAGCAGGCCGGCCAGGCGGGCGCGCTCCTTGTATTCGTGGCGTCCGAACACGGAGCCGATCGACGCAACGTTGAGCACCCCCGACGCCGATACGATCAGGAAAATCGCGAAAACGTGCGGTAAGCCCCAGACCACCTGGTTACTCATGCCGGTGATCACGTGGCCGTAGCGCTCGAGCTGCATCGCCGAGTAGAGACCGATCGCAACCGCCGCCAGGCCGGCTCCGAGCAGCGCCGCAAACACGCGGCCTTCACGCTGGCGATCGCCGCCGAACGGGAGTCTTGCAAACGGGGCCAGGACGGCGATGGGTTCGGGAACGGCGGCCATGTCAAATCCCCTGATACCGTACGCCGGGATCCAGATCGAGGTCGGCACGCACCGCCTGCGTCGGGGTTTCCCGGATCCGGCGAGCGATCGCGCTCGTCGGATCGTTGAGATCGCCGAACAGCATTGCCCCCTGCCCCTCATGGGTACAGGCCTCCACGCAGGCAGGCTCCTGTCCGCGATCGATGCGCTGGACGCACATCGTGCAACTCTCCACGCAGCCCTTGCCGCGCGGCACGTCGGGCTTCTGGTCGTGAACCGGCTCGTGGACGAACGACCGGGCCTTGTATGGGCACGCCATCATGCAATAACGACAACCGATGCACCGGTGCCGGTCGACGAGCACCAGCCCATCGGCGCGCTGGAATGATGCCCCGGTCGGACACACGTCGACGCAGGGGGGCTCGGCGCAATGCTGGCACATCATCGGCAGGGACACCTTCCGCCCGGTTCCGATCTCCTTCAGATCGACCTTGCGGATCCACTGCGGGCGCTGCGCGAGATCGATTCCGGATGTGAATCCGTTTTCGCGTGCGCAGGCATCCACGCAGGCGTTGCAGTTCGAAGCGCAGCGCGCCGTATCGATGAGCAGGCCCCAGCGGTTTTTCGATGACGCCGGCTCATCGGCGGCGCGCGCCTGGGCAAGGGAAATCAGCCGCAACCCAGGGGCAAGCGTCATCGCGCCCAATGCCGCCGCGCTCATGCCGAGGGCATCTCGGCGCGCCGGGCTCTTCGGGGGCGCGGAATCACCATGCTCCGCACCTTCGCGGTCGATCGACGGATGGGGTTCCACGCCACTCATGGCATCCTCACAGGCTCGGCGCGCGCCGTCGACAGGTGGATGTTCTGCGTGCCGGGAGGCGCGTCTCCCGTACGCGGGTTGTGGCACTCGAAGCAGTCGATACGGACTGCGACGAACGCGTGGCAGGCTTGACAGAAGTTGCGATCGCTGCCGACCACCGAATGACTTTCCCGGCCGGCGTGACACGCGATGCACTCGCGCAGTTGCACGCGCGCGCCCCGAACACCCTGTCGCACCGTGATCTCCCGCTGATGCAGCAGCAACGCAAAATGGTTGCGGCGCATGTACTCCGTCGGCGCGATACAGTGGCCTGGATGCGCAATCACGATGTCGGGCCGCGGTACGCGGTCATCCGCGCGAGCCGGTGCGCTCAATCCGCCTAGACCCAGGCCGACGAGCGCGCACCATTCCGCGACGATGCAAACGACGGCAGACCGCGCCGCAGCCCGAAACATGATCATTCTCCAAGGCCCATCTGAATGTACCCCGTCGGACATACGTCATGGCAGATATGGCACCCGATGCAGCGGGTGTAATCGGTTCCGACATACCGTCCCAGCGTCGACTCCTTCTTCGACACCCGATACACCGCATGTTGGGGACAATAGACGACGCAGTTGTCGCACTCGAAGCACATGCCGCAACTCATGCAGCGCTTGGCTTCGGCGATCGCCTCGGCCTCGGACAACCCTTCCAAACGCTCCTGAAAATTTCCGAGCGCCGAGTCTCGACTCAAGGTCGTGACCTTGCGCCGGTTGCGGTCGACGTACTGGAAATGTCCCAGGAACATTTCGGTCGCCGGAATCACATAGCGATTCGCACGGTTCTCGAAATTGTGGATTCCGACGTGCGTGTCGCTGCCGCGCAACGGCTCCTCCGCCGGCTTGATTTCCAATCCGGCCTCGATCATCTTGCGCGAAAGATCGAACGCATGCACGTCGATCTTCGGTCGCTTGTCCAATTCGATGCCGCGCAGTACGGCGTCGATTCCGTCGGCGGCAATCGCGCCGTGACCGATCGCGGTGGTCAACAGATGCGGACGGATGACGTCGCCACCGGCAAACACATTCTCCGTTCCCGCCACGCGGTAGTTCTTGTCCGCATTGACCGCGCCGCGGCCGTTATCGAACTCCTCGATACCGGTGAAGTCGACTGCCTGGCCGATGGCCGACACGATCAGGTCGGCCGGGATGTCTTCCTCGCTGCCCTCCACCTTCTGGATATCGAGCTTGCCACCAGCCATCTTTGCGGTGCACTGCGCGACGCGCAACGCCGTCGCACGGCCATCGGCACCACGCACGATCCCGATCGGCACGTATCCGCCGCGAATGGCGATTCCCTCGGCCCGAGCCTGCTCGACTTCATGCTTGTTGGCCTGCATCTTGTCGACCGGAAACACGGAGGTCAGCGTCACCTCACAGCCTTGGCGCGCCGATACGGCCGCCGCATCGTGGGCGAGCCGCCCCGCAATCGCGGATTCGATGTCGGTCGGCCGGGCGTTCTGGATATGCCCGAGGCGGCGTGCAACCGTCGCGACGTCGATGGACGTATCGCCGCCGCCGACGACGACCACGCGCTTGCCGACGTGCTGCAGGCGCCCGTCGTTGAACGCCCGCAGAAACGCCGTCGCCGTCACGACGTTGGGCGCATCGCAATCGGCAAGGGGCAGCGCTCGGCCCGACTGCGCCCCCATGGCAAGGAACACCGCATCGTACTGGGCGCGGACCTCATCCATGGTGACGTCACGGCCGATCCGACAATTCAGGCGCGCCTCGACCCCCAGGTCGAGGATCCGTTGGATTTCCGCGTCGAGGAGATCGCGCGGCGTCCGAAACCCCGGGATGCCATAGCGCATCATCCCGCCCAGGTGCTCATGCTCGTCGAAAATCGTGACACCGTGCCCCTTGCGGGCAAGCTGAAAAGCGCAGGAAAGTCCGGCCGGCCCACCGCCGATGACCGCCACTTTCTTGCCCGTACGCTGCGCCGGCGCTTCGAAAGACAGCCCTTCGCGGATCGCAAAATCCCCCAGGAAGTGCTCAACCGAGTTGATGCCGACGTGATCCTCGACCTCGTTGCGATTGCACCCCGACTCGCACGGCGCCGGACAAACCCGCCCCATCACCGCCGGGAACGGGTTCGCATCGGCGAGCTTGCGCCAGGCATACTCCTGCCAGCGCATTCCCTTCGGCGGTTTTTCCGTTCCGCGCACCACGGCAAGATAACCACGGATGTCTTCGCCGGCCGGACAACTGCCCTGGCACGGCGGCGTGGACTGCACGTAGGTCGGGCACTTGTGCGTATGGTCGCCGTCGAAGATCCACTCGCGCCAGGATTCCTGCTCGTGGTCCCCGTCGCGATATCGCCGGAACGTGAGCGCGATCTCCTTCCCTGCCGAAACTTGGTCCAGATCTGCCGACATCGAGTGTCCCCCTACTTTTGTCCTATTTCAATCGGATCGCCGTGCTGACGAGTTGGTGCACACCGCCGACCATGCTCATATCGAACTTGTAGTACGGCAGCACCTTCGTGAACTGCGCTTTGCAAATCGCGCAGATCGTTGCCATGAAATTGACGCCGTGCTCGTCGACCACCTGCTGCAGCGCCTCCATGCGCGGCAGCGCACCCTTGACGCGCACGTCGAGCAGATCGTCGGTGAGAATTCCACCACCGCCGCCGCAACAGAATGTGCGCTCATTGATCGTTTCGGGCGCCATGTCGAAAAAATGATTCGCCACCGAGCGAATGATGTTGCGCGGGATCTCAAACTGCCCATACGGCGTGTCACCCATCCCCGAACCGCGCGCGACGTTGCATGAATCATGAAACGTGATGATGCGATGGTCGTTCGCCTCTTTGTCGAACCGGAGAGCGCCGCGTTGGATCAGATCCCAGGTGTACTCGCAGATGTGGGTCGGCTGCTTCACCTTGGGATCGAGCATTTTCTGAAATTCGGCCGCATATGGATCCGTCGCTCCCGCGCCAATGCCGACGAGCGTGTTCCAGAAGCTGTACGCGACCCGCCATGCATGACCGCACTCCCCGACGATGATTCGCTTGACGCCAAGCTCCAGCGCCGTCTCCCGAATCCGCAGCGCGATCTTGCGCAACTGTTCGTAGCTGCCGATGAACATGCCGAAGTTCGCCGCTTCGGATGCGAACGACGCCAGCGTCCACGACACGCCGGCGGCGTGAAAAACCTTGCCGTATCCGATCAAGCTTTCCACGTGCGGTTCCGCGAAGAAGTCGGCCGACGGCGTGATCAGCAGGATCTCCGCCCCTTTTTGGTTCAACGGGTATCGGACCGGGACGCCGGTGTCGGCAAGAACATCTTCTTCCAGCCCCTGCAGCGTATCGGCAAGCGCCGCTTCCGGCAGGCCGAGGTTATTCCCGACCCGATGAACCTTGCCGATGATCTCGTTGGTGTACTTCTGCCCGTAGCCGACGGCATCGAGGATTTCCCGCCCCGCCATCGTGATCTCCGCAGTATCGATGCCATAGGGGCAGAACACCGAGCAGCGCCGACACTCCGAGCACTGGTAGTAGTAGGAGTACCACTGGTCGAGCGTCTCCCGAGTCAGGTCGCGCGCCCCGACCAACTTCGGGAAAACGCGGCCAGCCACCGTGAAATAGCGCCGATAGACGCTGCGCATCAGATCCTGGCGAGCGACCGGCATATTGAGCGGGTCGTGGGTGCCGAGAAAGTAATGGCACTTGTCGGTACATGCGCCGCAGTGCACGCACGAATCGAGGAACACCTGCAGCGAACGCTGCTTTCCCAGCAATTCGCGCATCTTGTCGAGCGCAACGTCCTTCCAGTTCTCGACGAGGGCGCTCGGAAACCCGAGGTCGTTCTGGATCTTCTCGTTGGCGAGAAACGACCTGGTGCCCGCCATCGCGCCGGGTTCGAGCGCCGGGATGATCGGAATGGTGCGGTACGGTGGCGGCGTGACTTCGACGTGGGCCATGTCTAGCGCTCCCCTTCCATGCGTGCAGCCCACGGCGCGAGATGGCGGTGCTCCCGTGGATTGTTCCGCTGGTTGCGAGTTGGCGAGAAAAACACGCCGGGCGCATGGAGCAACTTGCTAAAAGGAAAGACGATCATCAGCATCGCGACCAGGAACAGATGGGCATAGAGCATCGGGTCGGACGGTAAGGGCTGGGGGTCGAAGCGCTCAAGCCCGAGGATGAAGATTTTCACCGAGACGATGTCGGTATGGACGCCGAATTTCATACCCAGACCGGTTCCCGCGATTGCAATCAACAAGGCCAGCATCAAGTGATCCGACGGGGTCGAGATGTACCGTACCCGCTCGACGAAAATTCGTCGCGCCCATAGTGCTGCCAGCGCAGCCGGCAGGGCCATGCCGGCCAGAATTCCGAACGGCTGGATTGGCACGACCCAAGTCCAGACGGGTTGCGTGAAATAGCGCAGGTGGCGTAACAACACGAGCGCCAGCGCAAGGTGAAACGGCCATCCGAAAAGCCAAGTCCAGAGGTTGGAACGAAACAGACTCTCGAACAGCGTCACCTCGCGCGCCATCCGCAACGCGACTCCCGGAAGGGTGGTGGGCGCGGGCGTAGTCGGGATCTTCAGTGGTGCTGGCGTCCGTGCATACAACGCAATCCGGCGCGCCACGCCGACCACGAACACCAGGGCGGCGAGATACAGCAAACCGACGAAGAAAAGGCTGGCGGCATTCATGAGCGGGGACAGCGATGTGACCTGTTCAGACCCTCACCCCAACCCTCTCCCGCAATGGGGAGAGGGACTTTCCCACATTTGCGGGAATTAGACGCAACCCGTCGGCTTGGGCAAGCCCGCGATCTTGCAAGCCTGCTTCGCCGGACCATACGGAAACAGCTCATAGAGATACTGGCTATTCCCCTTCTCCGGGCCCAGCGCCTTGCCGATCGCCTTGGTGAGGACCCGCACCGCCGGGGCGATCTGGTATTCCTCATAGTACTTACGAAGGAAATTGATCACTTCCCAGTGGTTGTCGCTGAGATCGATGCCTTCGGCCTGCGAGATGTGCTTGGCGACATCCTCGTTCCAGTCGGCAAGGTTGACCAAATACCCTTCCTCGTCGGTCTCGAAGGATTTGTCTCCGATCGTGATCGTCCCCATTTCATCGCTCCTTATCTGGTAGTTATCTCATCCCGTCCCGCGGGAATCGGAATCTTCAGAACCGAATATGCGTCGATGCGTTCAGATTCGCCCGCGCACCGCGCCAATCGTCAATCAGGTACTTGGTGAACGGCAGGCCGGTACGTTCGAAGAATCGCGGCCAGCCGATGCGATCGATCCAGTCCGCCAGACGCTCCCACGGGCGGGCGTCGTCCTTGTAGGTGTAGAGAATCTTCTTCACGATCTCCGACACCTCCGGCCAGCGCGGAGGGTTATTGGGAATCCCCGAAGCCACCATCTTCATGAAGGTTGGTTTGCCGCGTGCATTGGAGTTCTTTCCTCCGACCCAGATCGCAAACTTCGAGTATTCCGGATCGTTGATCTGCATCGGCGGACACGGCGGGTAGCAAGCGCCGCAGCACACGCACTTCTTCTCATCGACCTCGAGGGAAGGCTTGCCATTGACCAATGCCGGACGAATCGCCGCAACCGGGCACCGCGCAACCACCGCAGGACGTTCGCAGACGTTGGCGACGAGGTCGTGATTGATCTTCGGCGGCTTGGTGTGCTGGATGATGATGGCGATATCCGCCTGGCCGCCGCAGTTGATCTCGCAGCAACTCGTCGAGAGGTGGACGCGATTGGGCATCTCCTCCCGCCGGAACTCCTCATGGAGCTCATCCATCAGCGCCTTGACGGCACCGGATGCATCGGTTCCCGGAATATCGCAGTGCAGCCATCCCTGGGTATGCGCGATCATCGACACCGAATTGCCGGTACCGCCTACCGGGAATCCCTCCGCCTCGAGCTTCGCAACGAGCGGTGCGACCTTCTCCGGCTTGGACACCATGAACTCGATGTTCGAGCGGATGGTGAACCGCACGTGGCCCTCGGCATACTGATCCGCGATGTCGCACAGCTTTCGGATGGTATAGACATCCATCTGTCGCTGCGTACCGGCGCGCACCGACCATACCTCGTCGCCGCTATGCGCGACATGATGCAGGACCCCGGGACGCGGGCGATCGTGATACCTCCAGGCGCCGTAATTCTTTTTCAGCAGCGGATGCAGGTATTGCTGGTTGTCTGGAACGCCACTCTCGATCGCGCGACGGGGCTTGGCCGGCGGCGCCGCGACTGTTTGTACTTGCGTCATCGTGTTCTATCTCCTGTCGTGGCCTCGGCAACGTGCCGCGTCATACGACCTTCTTCCTTCGGCATTTCCCTTCGCGAGCCGATTCGATTTCCTACGCGGCCTTCTTCTTCGCCTCCAGGCGGGCGACCTCCTCGTCCCATCCGTCGGTGCGAACGTACGGATTCGTACGCGGGGCCGAAACCATGTTGGGGTCCGCGTCGATTCCCATCGCGTCGAGAAAGTTCATCAGCCCGATGCGCTCGATCATCTCTCCCGTCCGCTCGTGCTCGAGCGCGTTCTCGGCAAAGAAATCGATGATCTTCTGTGCCAACTCGACCAGCTTCTCGCGGTCCTCGTCGGTATCGAGCTTCATGAAGGGAACGATCACCGTTCCCATCAGATCACCGATCTTGAGCGCGCGCTTGCCGCCAACCAGGATCGCCGCGCCGCGGTCCTTGCCAGGCGACAAGCCCCCGGTAATGACGTTGATGCAGTGCATACAGCGCACACAATCGCTGTTCTCGATCTGGATCGCGTGCGCGTCGTCCACCTTCACGCTGCTGATCGTCGGTCCACTCTTGACGGCGTTGGCATCGACGACCTGGATCGCCTTGCTCGGGCAGCGTGCCACGACGTTGTTGACCAACTCGCCCATGCCATGCTTGGCGAAATACCGGCGCGCCAGCGTTTCGTCGGTCTGGATGTTGTCGCGCCAGATCCCGATCACCGCCATGTCGGCGCGCTGGATCGAGTTCATGCAATCGTTCGGACACCCCGAGAATTTGAACTTGAACTTGTATGGCAGCGACGGGCGATGGATATCATCGAGAAAATTGTTGATGATCGACCGATGCGCACGCGCCTCGTCGAAGCACGACTGTTCGCAGCGCGCAGCACCGACGCACGACATGGAGGTGCGCACCGCGGGGCCGGCGCCCCCGAGATCGAAACCCAGTTCGTTGATCTCATCGAACGCCTTCTGGACATTTTCGGTCGTGGCGCCCTGAAACATGATGTCGCCGGACTGCCCATGGAAGGCGATGAGACCCGTACCGTGCTTTTCCCAGACGTCGCAGAGCTTGCGCAGGATGTCCGTCGTGTAATGCATGCCGGGGGGCGGCATGACACGCAAGGTATGGAACTCGGCCGCATCTTTGTATAGCGGCTTGTCGTTTTCGTCTTTGAGTTCGGTGAAGCGCGGGATCACGCCGCCGCCGTATCCGAACACGCCGACCGTGCCGCCCTTCCAATACCCCTTCCGAGTGCGATACGAAGTCTCGAGTTGACCCAGGACGTCGACGACGTAATCCTTGTCCTGTGCCAGCCGCTTCAATCCGGTCACGAAGCTTGGCCACGGTCCGCTCTCGAGTTCGTCGAGCATCGGCGTGGGATGCAACGGTTTCGCCATGATCGGGTCTCCTTTTCCCGGTTGCGTGCGTGTTGTGTGCGCGTCTGCGCGGTTTCGGCCGCACGGCCGATGCGCGGTGCCTCGCCTCCTGACGGCCCGCAGCCATTGTCATGACGACCATCCTAGTGGCCATCCTCGGCGGGCGCCATTGCTCCGGGTGATAAGTTGCACACTTCCCTTCCGGGATCCCCCGGGCTACCCGTTAGGAGTAGTCGTGGTGCCTCGCAACGGCTATAGACGTCTACCGCCCTCCCGCAGCCACAATACGGCTCGTCATTACGCCTTCTAGCGTAAGGGATTATGGGAATTCGACAACCGCGCCACGTCAAATGGTTGCGCGGAAGGAGAAGCGATGGAGTCAGCCACGACGCTGTTCCGGTGCACGGTCCCGTGGGGCCGACAGGAAATCGAACTCCAGGAACTGCGTTTCGAGGCAGGCGGTGCGCCCTTGTTGCGCCTTCGGATCCGGGAAGCGAAACGGTTCACGATTTTCGACATCGACGCCGCGACGGCGGCGTGCTGGGGCGCTGCGATGGCCGAATGGGGACGGGGAAAACTGGCCGAGGGCTCCGGCCCCGCCGGAGGATCCGGCCACGAAGGAGCGACGGGGACGCTGTGCCCGGGGGAGAGCGGCCATGCGGGTGCGTAGCCATTGGTTCCGGGACGATCATGCGCGGGGCACCGGGGAAGTTGCGGCCGCCGTCGCGTTCAATATTTGGCGTATTGCGCAGCAGATCCTCCGCGACATGCGTCGGGCGGATTTCGAGATCGTTCCCGGGCCGCGCTATTTCGATTTTCTTTCCGAATGGCTGGTTTTCCTGATTCATGTCGCCGATCGGAACGCGTATGCGCGGCTGGGCGATGCCCGCACCGAATTCACCACCGTGCTCGCGAATCGCACGGCAGAGATTCTGGCGGACAATCAGGTCGAATTGCTGGGCGATGGTACGGCGGCACAGCACAAAGCACGGTTCATCGAGCTCCTCAACCTCCATCTTCCCGAGTATTCGGATTTTCCAGAGCTGGATGCGGACTGCTGCCGCTATCTCGCGGCACGGATTTCGGTCGCGCTGGGACCGCGTGATCAAGTGTGGGTCCACGACCAGGTCATGGAGATCGAGGCTCCGCAGGCCATCGAGACCATCGAACGAGTATTCGAGAATCTGTTCCGGTTGGCAACGTCGGAGGAAGCATCGAACCGCAAACCTGGCAGCCGCCGCGAGGGACGGCCGACGACGGGAGAGTGAATACGATGCATTCGGCGGCCGATGACCCGTTCGACCTCGACGACGAGCGCGCCTACGCGGCGTGGCGGGGCGAAAAGCTGCGCAACGTGCCGACCTCGGTCGAGGAGCTCATCGTCGACGTCGGCAACATCGCAGACCTGCGCCCGGTGGAGCGTGCCGCGATCGCGGACCGGCTGCGCCGCGGCAACGTCGCGGTGTACCGCTGCGCGGCACCCGTCGACCGCGAGGCGCTGCGCGCGCTGGGCCGGCAGTTCGGCCTGATTCGGCTCGATCGCAATGAGATGGCCGACGACGACGGCATCAGCAGTATCCAGGTCGGGGCCGACGCCGCGCATCGCGAGTTCATCCCCTATACGGACCGGCCGATCCGGTGGCACACCGACGGCTACTACAATCCGCCACCCCGACGGATTCACGCGATGATCCTGCATTGCGTCCGGAACGCAGCGAGCGGCGGATCGAACACCCTATTCGACCACGAACTGGCATACATCGCCCTGCGCGACCGCGACCCCCGGCACATTGCAGCATTGAGCCGGCCCGACGCGATGACCATTCCTGCCCGGTCCGACGAGTCGGGGGTGGCGCGCGAAGCACAGGCGGGCCCGGTGTTCGAAGTCGACGCCCGGCGGCTTTTCATGCGCTACACCGCGCGAACCACGAGCATCGGCTGGCGCGAAGACGCCATGACGCAGGCTGCCGTACGGGCCCTCGAATCCGTGCTTGCCGCACCCGAGGCGCGGCACCTCACGCTGACCCTCCTGCCCGGCATGGGAATCCTGTCGGCCAACGTGCTGCACTGCCGTTCCGGATTTTTGGACGACTCGCAACACCCGCGACTGCTTCTGCGGGCGCGGTATCACGAACCGATCACGCTGTGATCACATAACGACACAAGGAGATGACTCATGAATTTCGACAAGGAACTCGACGCGCGCGGACTCGCCTGCCCGATGCCGATCGTCAAGACGAAAAAAACGCTCGCGTCGATGGAATCCGGCCAGATCCTCAAGGTCGTTTCAACCGACCCCGGGTCGGTCGCCGACATGAAAGCGTTTGCCGAAGCCACTGGGCATGATCTGCTGTCCCAGGAGGCACAAGGAAGCGAATACTGCTTCTACCTGAAGAACTGAAGGGGTCGTCATGGGAAACATGGAGCTACCGGCCGGAATCGACTCGGCCCTGGCGCAACGCATCGAGGAACTCATCGACCGGAAGGTCGAGGAGCGCATCGCCGCGCTGCTGCCGAAAAAGAAGCCGCCGTCCATGACGATCATCGCCACCAAAGGAACGCTCGACTGGGCCTACCCGCCCTTCATCCTTGCGTCGACGGCGGCCTCGCTCGGTTGGGACGTGACGATTTTCTTCACGTTCTACGGCCTCAACCTGCTGCGCAAGGATCTTTCCGCGCTCAAGGTGAGCCCGTTGGGAAATCCGGGCATGCCGATGAAGATGCCGTTCGGACCCCAATGGTTCCGCGCCATCAACTGGAACATTCCCAACGCGGTGCAGGCGATCATTCCGGGGTTCGAATCGCTGGCGACGAGCCTGATGAAGCAGACGATCAAGAACAACGGGGTTGCCGATATCGCCGACCTGCGCCAAGTCTGCATCGAGACCGACGTCAAGATGGTGGGCTGCCAGATGACGGTGGACCTGTTCGGTTTCACGCACGACGACTTCATTCCGGAGATCGCCGAGTACTGCGGAGCAACGAGCTTCCTACCGACGGCGCAGAAAGCCGACGTCAGCCTGTTCATTTGACCGGGGCGCCCACCAGCGTCCCGGCTTCTTGTCGGGCCGGACGAAAGTCCGGAATGGACTTGCCGGCAAGAGGAGCCGGCACAAATCGAACCCGGGCCGAGATCCGGGTTACAAAGGAGATGGAGACGATGCACGAAGCAACGACAGGGGGCGTATTGCGGATGGGGCGTCAGGCAGCGGTCGCGATCGCCGCGGCAGGCTTTCTTGCGCCGTTCGCAGCGCACGCCACGGACGGGTATTTTTCGCATGGCTACGGGATGAAATCCCTGGGCATGGGCGGCGCGAGCGTCGCCCGCACCGACGACACCTACGGCGGCGCGAACAACCCGGCCCAGATGGTCTGGGTCGGGAACCGCATGGACGTCGGCGTCAGCTTCTTCGGCCCGGACCGGTCCGCACAGCGCACCGGCGGTTCGAATCCCGGCATGAACGGGTCGACCAGCAGCAACAGTGACAGCTTCTACATCCCGGAATTCGGATTCAACCACCTGTACCGTCCCGACCTGTCCTTCGGCGTCTCGGTCTACGGCAACGGCGGCATGAACACCAATTTTCCACAGGGCAACTTCAATTGCGGCCGCGGACCCGCCAACATCCTGTGCGGTGCCGGCGGCGTCGGCGTCGACCTGCAACAGCTGATCGTCGCGCCGACGGTTTCCTGGAAGATCACGTCCAGCCAAAGCATCGGCATCTCGCCGCTGCTGGCCGAGCAGCGGTTCAAGGCCTGGGGCCTCGACGCGTTCGGTCCGATGAGCACCAACCCATCGGCCTTGAGCGGAACCGGATACAACTATTCCTTCGGTGCCGGCGTGCGTATCGGCTACCTCTGGGAGGCATCCCCGATGTTCGCCGTGGGGGCGACCTACGCATCCAAGATCAGCGCGGTCAACTTCCACAACTACTCCGGGCTGTTCGCTGGCGGAGGGTCGTTCGACATCCCGGCCAACTTCAGTGTCGGAATCCGCGTCACCCCGGTCCAGCAATGGACCGTCCTAGCCGATGCGGAGCGGATCCAGTACGCCAACGTCGCCTCGATCGCCAACCCCAGCGCCAATATCCTGCAGTGCGCCGGAGGCAATGCATCGTACTGTCTCGGCGGCCCGAACGGCGCCGGATTCGGATGGAACAACATCACGGTTCTGAAGATCGGCGTCGAATTCACCGCCGAGCCGAACCTCATCCTGCGCGCGGGCTACAACCACAGCCAGAACCCGATCAATCCATCGGACGTGACCTTCAACATCCTCGCCCCCGGCGTCGTGCAGAACCAGTACACCATCGGGGCGACCTACGACGTCGATAAATCGAACGAAATCACGTTCGCGGCGGCCTATATGCCGCGCAATACCGTGACCGGACCATCCCTGTTCAATTCGTTCGGATACACCTCCGGCGCCAACGAAACCATCGGCCTTTCCGAAAAGGTGTTCGGAATCGCCTGGGGCAAGAAGTTCTGACGAGGTTTCGAATCATGCTTGGCACCCGCCCCGCTTCCCTACCCAGATCCCTACCGGGAGCGGGGTGCGCCAAGTCCCATTCCCCGCTCGCCGGGGAGGCGGATGGTCCCCTCATCTCCGCGGGAAACCGGGGCCGAGGCGAGGAAGACGCCGTCACCACCATTCTCTTCTAAGCACACCAACCATGCAGATCGGCATCCTCATCAACGCCGGCCCCTACACGTATCAGGCCAACGACAGCGCCTACCAATTCGCAAAGGCGGCACTGGCAAAGGGACACACCATCCAACGCGTGTTTTTCTATCACGACGGCGTGAACACTGCGAACCGACTTACCGAACCACCGCAGGACGAACGCAATGTCCCGGCGCGCTGGGCGAAACTCGCGGAAGAACATCAGATCGATCTGGTCGTCTGCGTTGCGGCCGCGCTACGCCGCGGCATCAAGTCCGACATCCTGGCGCCGGGGTTCCGCATCTCGGGCCTGGGGCAACTGGTGGAGTCGGGCATGAAGTCCGACCGTCTCGTCGTATTCGGCGACTGAGGAAAGGAGACCTGCGATGAGCGCACCCAAGAAATTCATGCTGGTGAACCGCAAGGCGCCGCATGGAACGATCTACGCCCTCGAAGCCCTGGAAGTCGTCCTGATCACGGCGACCTTCGACCAGGACGTCAGCCTCGTCTTCGCCGATGACGGCGTCTATCCCCTCGTCAAAGGGCAACAGACCGGCGGCATCGAACTGAAAAATTTCTCGAACACCTTCCGGGCGCTCGAGGACTACGACATCACCAAGCTCTATGTCGAAACCGAATCGCTGCACGCGCGCGGCCTGACTGCCGACGATCTGATCGTCCCGGTCGAAATCGTCGACGCCGCCCGGATCGGCGAAATGATGGCGCAGCAGGATGTGGTCCTGAGCTTCTGACCCCAAGGAAACCGACATGCTTCACATCGTCAATCGATCCCCGTTTGAACGCAACAGCCTGGAAACGTGTCTGCGCATGGTGCAACCCGGATCTTCGATCCTGCTGATCGAGGACGGCGTCATCGCCGCGACCCGGGGGACGCCGTTCGCAGACCGTCTGGCGGAGTTTCATGACCGTGTGCCGGTCTATGCCCTCGGCCCCGATCTCGATGCGCGGGGACTGCGCGACCGCGCCGCGGCCGGAATCCGCATCGTCGATTACGGCGGGTTCGTGGATCTGGTCACGGAGAACCACACCGTCCAGTCCTGGCTCTGACGGCACTTGCCCGGGATCTCGCACCAACCAGGTGTTCCCTCCCCGTCGGCGACCGTTCCCTGCCCCGGGGAGTTCTCGGCCGGACCGCATACGCGGCTCCGGCCGTTTTTCCCTTGCCGAGGCACAATCCCTCAAGCCGGTAATTCGGGTACAGTTTCCCGAACGGTCGGGGCCGAGGAGAAGCCATGAGTATCGCATCGGAGTTCAAGGAATTCGCCATGCGGGGGAACGTCATCGACCTTGCGGTCGGTGTCGTGGTCGGCGGTGCGTTCGGGAAAATCGTCTCGGCGCTGGTGGGCGACCTGATCATGCCGGTGGTCGGCGTGCTGACGGGGGGCGTGAACTTCGCCGACTTTGCCCTCCGCATCGGCACGGATCCCAAAGGAGCGCCGGTATTGCTGAAATATGGCGACTTCGTGCAGACGATCCTCGACTTCCTCATCATCGCGCTCGCGATCTTCCTTGCGATCCGCGCCATCAACAAGCTCAAGCGGCCGGCTCCCGAACCGGCTCCGGCGGAGCCCCCGGCGCCGCCACGAAGCGAAGTGCTGCTGGAGGAGATCCGCGATCTGCTGTCCAAACGCGGCGACTGACGGAATCCGTAGTACCGGGCGCGGGGCGATTGCCGGGCCGACGGACTGAAGCAGTAAACTAGCGGATTCCGGCTGGGCCCGGGGACCTTCGACGCCGATCGGCATGCGCCCGCGCGAACCCCGTGTCCGGATGCCGGACGGCGCGCGGGATCGGGGTCGATCCTGCGTACGGGCTTGCCAAGGAATCCCGCATGTTGCTGATGATCGACAACTACGACAGTTTCACCTACAACCTCGTGCAGTACTTCGGGGAACTGGGCGAAGACGTGCGTGTATATCGCAACGACGAAATCTCCCTCGACCAGATCGCAACACTCGCCCCCGATCGCATCTGCCTTTCCCCCGGCCCCTGCACGCCCAACGAAGCGGGCGTCACCCTGGGCGTGATCGAACGCTTCGGCGGGCGCATCCCGCTCCTCGGCGTCTGCCTCGGCCACCAGGCGATCGGCCAGGCCTACGGCGGCAAGGTGGTGCGCGCGAAAGAACTCATGCACGGCAAGACCTCGCCCATCGACCACATCGATGGCGGCGTCTTTGCCGGACTGCCCCAGCACCTCATCGCCACCCGATATCATTCCCTCGCGGTACAGCGGGAAAGCCTGCCGGAGTGCCTGGAGATCACCGCATGGACGGCCGACGGCGAGATCATGGGGTTGCGGCACAAGACCCAGGCGGTCGAGGGCGTGCAATTTCACCCCGAATCGATCGCGACGGAACATGGGCATGCAATGCTGCGCAATTTCCTGACCCAGCATTGACGGGGCGGCGCACCGTGTCCATCACCCCCAGCGAAGCGATCGCCCGCTGCATCGACCACCGCGAAATCTTCCATGACGAAATGCTGTCGCTGTGGCGGCGGCTGATGCGCGGCGAGCTGACACCGGTGCAGATCGCGGCCCTGCTCATCGGCCTGCGCGTGAAAAAGGAGACTGTCGGCGAGATTGCCGCGGCGGCCCGGATCATGCGCGAGTTCGCCACGCCGGTTCCCGTCGTCGACCGCAGCCATCTCGTCGACATCGTGGGCACGGGCGGCGACGGCGCGCACACCTTCAACATCTCCACCGCGGCGATGTTCGTCGCCGCGGCGGCGGGCGCGCGCGTCGCCAAGCATGGCAACCGCAGCGTCTCCTCCCGGTCGGGCAGCGCCGATGTGTTGGAGTCGCTGGGCGCCCGGATCACGCTTACGCCGGAACAGGTCGCGGCGTGTCTGGATCGAACCGGTATCGGATTCATGTTCGCACCAGGCCACCACGCCGCCATGCGCCATGCCGCACCGGTGCGCAAGGAACTCGGCGTGCGCACGATCTTCAACATCCTGGGGCCGCTCACCAACCCTGCCGGCGCGGAGAACCAGGTGATGGGCGTGTTCCATCCCGACTTGGTCGGCATCCAGGTTCGCGTGCTGCAACGCCTGGGGAGCCGCCATGTGCTGGTGGTGCATGGCCGGGATGGCATGGACGAAGTCTCGCTGGGCGCCGCGACGATGGTCGGCGAACTCAAGGACGGCGAAGTCCGCGAATACGAGATCCATCCGGAGGATTTCGGAATCCCGATGGCGTCCAGCCGTCGGCTGCGCGTCGCGGATCCCGACGAATCTCGGGCCATGCTGCTCGAGGCGATCGACGGCGTAACGGGGCCGGCGGCGGACATCGTCGCGCTCAACGCCGGCGTGGCCCTCTATGCGTCCGACACGGCGACCTCGATCGCCGAAGGCATCGGCAAAGCGCGCGCCGCGGTGGCAAGCGGCGCGGCGCGCGAAAAGCTCGATGCGTTCGTTGCCCTGACCCAGGAACTGGCGACACCCTAGCAACCCCGACTCCCCGCTCCCGCAGATCGAGTGGGAAATGCGACGACATATGTCCGACATCCTGCGCAAAATCCTCGCCGTAAAGAGCCAAGAAATCGCTGCGGCACGCGCCGCGGAGCCGCTGGCGGCGCTGCGTGCCCGCGCCGAAGCGCGGCGTGACGTGCGCGACTTCGCCGGTGCGATCGAAAACCGCATCGCCGCCGGCGAAGCCGGCGTGATCGCGGAAATCAAAAAGGCATCCCCATCCAAGGGTGTGCTGCGCGATCCGTTCGACCCGCCCGCCATCGCCCGGAGCTACGCGCGCTACGGTGCCACCTGCCTTTCCGTGCTCACCGACCTGCAGTTTTTCCAGGGAGCGCTGAGCCATATCGATGCCGTACGCAAGATCGTCGATCTTCCGGTACTGCGCAAGGATTTCCTGGTCGACGAATACCAAGTCTATGAAGCGCGGGCCGCCGGCGCAGATTGCATCCTGCTGATCGTCGCCGCCCTCGATGACGCGCGACTGCAGGCACTGGAGGACTGCGCGACGGCCTTGGGCATGGCGGTCCTGGTCGAGGTGCACGACGCCCAGGAATGCGATCGCGCACAGCGCTTGCGTACCCCGCTGCTCGGGGTCAACAACCGGAATCTGCGCAGCTTCGCGGTCTCCCTACAGACCACGATCGACCTGCTGCCAAGGATCGAGGCGGGTCGACGGATCGTCACCGAAAGCGGCATCCTCGCCCCCGACGACGTGCGCCGCATGCGCGAGGCCGGCGTAAACGCGTTCCTGGTCGGAGAAGCCTTCATGCGGGCGCCCGAACCAGGGGCCGAATTGGCCCGCCTGTTCCGCGGCCACCCGGGACCGTAGCGGCCGACGGGGCATATCCGAAGCCGGCGCGCGCTCACGCCATCCCGCGGGGGGACTGGGGAATCGCCGCAGCGGCGGGCCCACGTCGCGATGCGCGGGGAGCGAGAACGGTCGGCGCCGGGTTGCCCGCCGCCTGGGGAAAATCCCGCGAATAGTGCAATCCCCGGCTCTCCCGTCGCGCCAGTGCGCTCGCCACGATGAGTGTGGCGACGTCGACGAGGTTACGCAGTTCGAGCAAGTCCCGCGTCACGTGGAATTGCGCATAGTATTCCTGGATCTCCTCGCGCAGCATCGCGATGCGGCGCCGGGCACGTTCGAGGCGTTTGGTACTGCGTACGATCCCGACGTAGTTCCACATGCAGCGGCGCAACTCGTCCCAGTTGTGCGAGATCACCACCTCTTCGTCGCTGTCGCGCACCCGCGTATCGTCCCATTCCGGCACCGCAACCACCGCCGGCGGGGTCTGGATCCGGATGTCGGCGGCAATCGCACGACCGACCACGACGCATTCGAGCAGCGAATTGGACGCCAAGCGATTGGCTCCGTGCAGCCCCGTACACGCGACCTCGCCCACGGCATAGAGGCCGGGAACGTCCGTATGACCGACGACATCCGTGACCACGCCCCCGCAGGTGTAGTGCGCCGCCGGAACGACCGGAATCGGCTCCCGGGCGATGTCGATGCCCAGCTCCAGGCAGCGGGCATGGATCATTGGAAAATGCTCCTGGAGGAAATCCCCCCCCAGGTGCGTGACATCCAGATGCACATAGTCGATGCCCAGACGTTTCATCTCGTGGTCGATGCTGCGGGCGACGATGTCGCGCGGCGCAAGCTCGGCCCGGGCGTCATGGTCCGGCATGAAGCGCCGACCCGCCTCGGCACCGGCCGACGGCGGCAACCGGAGGATGCCCCCCTCGCCGCGGACGGCCTCACTGATCAGAAAAGATTTGGCGTACGGGTGATACAGGCAGGTCGGATGGAACTGGATGAACTCCATGTTGGCGATGCGGCAACCCGCGCGCCAGGCCATGGCGATGCCGTCGCCGGTCGCGCAGTCCGGATTGGTCGTGTACAGATAGACCTTGCCCGCTCCCCCGTTGGCCAACACGACACAGCGGGCGCCCAGCGCACGCACCACCCCGGCGGGGACCTCCTGCACATACACGCCGGCGCAGCGGCCGTCGCGGACGATCAGGTCGACCGCCATCTGCCGCTCCCACACGAGGATGTTGGGGTGAGCGCGCACTTTCGATATGAGCGTCGACTGAATGGTATGGCCGGTCGAGTCGGCAACATGGAAAATGCGCCGACAGCTATGCCCGCCCTCGCGCCCCAGGTGATACTCGTGGCCATGCGCGCGATCGGTGGTGAACGGCACCCCCTGCGCGATCAGCCACTGCACCGCTTGACCGCCCCGCTCGAGGATGAACCGCGTCGCCGCTTCGTCGCATAGCCCGGCGCCGGCGATCAAGGTGTCGCGGACGTGAGACTCCACGCCCTGCGGGTCGAGCGACGCAGCGATCCCGCCTTGCGCCTTGTCGCTCGCCCCCGCTCCCAATTCCTGCTTGTCGATCAGCAGCACGCGGCGGTGGTCGGCGAGCTCCAATGCCGTCGTTAGCCCGGCCAACCCCGTGCCGATGACGATGACGTCGACGTCCGGCACGGAAACGGCACCGGCACCCGGGGGTTCCGTAGGGGGGTTCATGCGCGCCGATTGTATCGGGTGCCCGAAAACGATGCCCGGATTTTCCGCCTGGGATATAATCGCGGGCTCCGCACGGTGCCGGCTCCAAGGGCATCGGTACGGATAAGGCCAAGTAGCTCAGTCGGTAGAGCAGAGGACTGAAAATCCTTGTGTCGGTGGTTCGATTCCGCCCTTGGCCACCATATTCAAAAGCCCGAACTCGTTTCGGGCTTTTTCACGTCTGCCGTATGCGCCAGTTCTGGCGGCGCTTCTCGGATTCGCCTCGCGAGCGGCACTCCTCCCATTCCCACAGTTTTGGCCCTTCGCGGCCTTGAACCGCCCCGGGTTCCGTGGAGGCTGGTTGGTTTAAGCCATACCGGCATGGCGGTATGACTGGCGAGTTGCCGGTAGTAGTTTGCCTCAGCTTCTGCGGGAGGGATATAGCCCAGGGCTCCATGAGGCGGTGGTTGTTGAACTAGGCGACCCATTCCAGGGTCGCCAGCTCGACGGATTCCTTGGTCTTCCAGGGTGCGCGGCGATGGTGTTGCGCGCAAAGTAAAAATGAGCCACTTCGCGCAAAGTAAAACGGAACCACTTGTTCGTAGAGTTGGCCCTTTTTGCGCGGGGGCCAACGATGCTTCGGAAGGAACAGTGGATGCAGATCCATGTGCTCAAGGCCCAAGGCCTGTCGCGGAGGGAGATTGCACAGCGCCTGGGGGTGTCCCGCAATACGGTCACACGGTATTTATCGGCCGAGGATGTGCCGCGCTACAAACAGCGTGTGTCAACGCCGGTTGGAATTTCCCCACTTTGGCCGGAGTAAATTTCCCCACCTGTTGTGGTGTGGGTGATCAGCCCGGGTGGTGGTCGTGAGGCTCACAGTCAGCACATGGTCAACTGTCTGCCACCAATACCCAAAGCCCCAACCCCGCTCGGTTGGTTTTTTTGCCCGGAGCTCCACTAGTGTTGGCGCAGCTTCCCGGCCTGGGCTCTTGACCTCCCCCTTGCCGGTACACCGATGTTCAGGGCCGACACGGATAGAGGCAGCGGTCACCCAGCCGTTGAAGGCTGCAGCGCGATGACCGCCATCCCGACCATGGCGATGCTGGCTCCCGCGACGTCCCAGCGGGTCAGGGCCACGCCTTCGACGATATGCAGCCAGACCAGCGCGACAGCGGTGTACATCCCGCCGTAGGCCGCGTAGGTGCGCCCCGCCGCCGTCGGGTGCAGCGTCAGCAGCCATGCAAACAGCCCGAGCGATAGCGCCGCCGGTATCAGCAGCCACGCGGGCTTGTCCTGCTTGAGGACGAGCCAGGGCAAGTAGCAGCCGACGATTTCCGCGACCGCCGTGACAGCAAACAAGATGGCGACTCTCATCAACTCCATCGTCACGCCTCCTACAGGGCCTGGATCATTGGACAGCGCACTTCGCCGTTGGCGGCACAGCAGCACTGCACTAGATCCTGCTGCACGACGTCGATGCCGCGGTCGGCCAAGCGGTCGTGCACATCGCCCAGCGTACGCTCGGCCTGCGCACGGGCCTCGGAGCATTGCGGTCCATCCTCGATCTTCATTTCACAAATCCCCGACCCCGTCCAGGTTGAATCCCAGGCGCCGGGCCGATTTGAAAGCGCACGCGCGCCAGATCGGGCTCACCGTAGCGACGAATGCCACCCAAGGGCCGGTCGGGCTCCTGCATCAAGCCTTTGCGTCGATGGAAGCGGATCGTCTCGACGTTGACCCCAGCGGAGGACGCCTATGGCCAGGGTTTCGGGTGGCTCATCTTACTTTACGCTGCAGGTGGAGGCGTCCATCCCATTGCGTACGATGAAACGCAGCGGACCGGCCGAAACGTTTCCGTTATCGTGCTCATGAACGAATGATTTGAGAAACGGAAAGAGAATGGTATCGGATACTTCAACTGGTTGGTTCTATTGGGCACTACTGTCGGCTGTGTTTGCCGCGCTGACGGCCATTTTTGCCAAGGTCGGGATTCAGGGGGTTGATTCCGATCTGGCCACCTTGATCCGAACCGCCATCATCATCGTCGTGTTGTCTGCGTTTGTCGTCTACACGGGAAAATGGGCCAATCCCTTGGAGTTACCGCCCAGGACGTGGCTTTTTCTCGGACTATCCGGCTTGGCGACAGGAGCGTCGTGGGTCTGCTACTTCCGCGCTCTCAAGATCGGCGATGCCTCCAAGGTTGCGCCGGTCGATAAACTCAGCATGGTCTTGGTGGCTGTGTTTGCATTCGCGTTTCTTGGAGAACGACCGTCGCTCCGGGAGTGGTCTGGTATTGCGATGGTGGCGGGTGGTGTCCTGTTATTGGCGTTCAAGCGATCGTGACCCGATCATCCAGGGTGCAATGATTTCACCGTATCGCCGATGATCCGTTCGAAAAGAACGGATCAACGATGTCAAAGCGATCGCCGTCTCGCCAAGACCGATCCCATGACCGTGGTTCAGCGCGTTCGAGCAGGAGCAGCGTGAGGATGCGAGCCCGCGTCTTGCACGCGTTCGTGTCCGAAGCGGGGAGCGCGCACATACGCGCCGGCGCCCGCATAGCGCGCCGCCGTGCCGAGCCCCTGCTCGATGCGCATGAGCTGATTGTATTTCTCCACCCGCTCGCCGCGCGCAGGCGCCCCGGTCTTGATGTGGCCGGTATCGAGCGCGACGGTGAGGTCGGCGATGAAACTGTCGACCGTCTCGCCCGAGCGGTGCGACACGAACGCCCCCCAGCCATGATCCCGAGCCAGCCGCGTGGCGGCGATGGTTTCGGTGAGGGTTCCGATCTGGTTGAGCTTGATCAGCACCGCGTTGGCGATATTCTCTGCGATGCCGCGGGCGATGATCCTCGGGTTGGTGCAAAAGATGTCGTCGCCCACCAGTTCGATGCGCTCGCCCAACGCCGCGTTGAGCCGTTTCCAGCCGGCCCAGTCGTCCTCGGCCATGCCATCTTCGAGCAGCACGATCGGGTGCGCGTGCACCAGGCGCACGTAATATTCGACCATCTCCGGCGCCTCCAGCCGGCGCTGCTCGGTGCGCAGGTGGTAATACCGTCCTTCCTCGAAGAATTCGCTCGACGCCGGGTCGATCGCGATCGCGACATCGGTTCCCGGCCGCAGCCCGGTTTGCTCGATCGCCGCCTGGATGAGCTCCAGCGGCTGCTCGTTAGACTTCACCTGCGGAGCAAATCCGCCTTCGTCGCCCACGCCGACCGACAGCCCCTTGGCGTGGAGGATCGACTGCAGCGCATGGTAGACCTCTGCGCCCCATTCGACCGCCTCGCGCAACGTGGCGGCGCCCAACGGGGCGATCATGAATTCCTGAAAATCGGCTCCTTGCCAATGCGCGTGCACACCACCATTGAGGATATTCATGTGCGGCACCGGCAGCCGGTTCGCATCGGGTCCGCCGAGGTAGCGGTATAGGGGCACGTCACCGGCCAACGCCGCCGCGCGCGCCACGGCCAGCGAGACGCCGAGGATGGCATTGGCACCCAGATTGGCCTTGTTGTCCGTGCCATCCCGGGCGTTCATCGCCGCATCGATCTGCGCCTGCTCGCGCGCATCGCGGCCGACGAGTTGCGGCGCAAGAATGTCGTTGACGTGCGCGACTGCCTTGCGCACCCCTTTTCCGCCAAAACGTTTCGCATCGCCGTCGCGCAGTTCTACCGCCTCGCGCGATCCGGTGGATGCCCCGGAAGGAACGGCGGCGCGCGCCGTGATGCCGGAGGCGAGCCGGCAATCGACCTCGACCGTCGGGTTGCCGCGCGAATCGAGGATTTCGCGGGCGGTCAGGGCGGCAATGCTGGAATTCATGGGGTTGCTCCGTGGAGGGGGGTTCATTTGCCGCCTTCGCCTTCGGTCGCGCCGCGCGGCTTGCGGCCCAGCCGAGCCTCGACCGCGAGCACATCCCGCGTCGTGGCGATTACCGTATCCGGATTCAGACTCATGGTGTCGATGCCGAGTTCAACGAGATACGCGGCCATTTCCGGGTAGTCCGATGGGGCCTGGCCGCACAACCCCGAATGAATGCCGTTGCGGCGACATCCCTCGACGGCCAGGCGGATCATCTCCTTCACGCCGTCGTCGCGTTCATCGTAGTCGAAGGCGACAATTTCGCTGTCGCGATCCACGCCGAGCGTGAGCTGGGTGAGATCGTTGGAACCGATCGAAAACCCATCGAAGCGCTTGGCGAACTGGTCGATGAGGATGACGTTGTTCGGAATTTCGCACATGGCGTAGACCTGCAATCCCCTGTCCCCGCGCGCGAGGCCGTATTCGGCCATTTTTGCCAGCACCTCATCGGCTTCCTTGACCCGGCGAACGAATGGCAGCATCAGGATGACGTTCGACAGCCCCATGTCCTCGCGCACCCGCTTCATGGCCACGCATTCCAGTCGGAAGCCCTCGGCGTAGGCCGGATGGGCGTAGCGCGATGCGCCTCGGAAACCGATCATGGGATTCGATTCGTCGGGTTCGAATGCGGCGCCGCCGATCAGGCTCGCGTACTCGTTGGACTTGAAATCCGACATGCGAACCACGACCGGCTTGGGCCAGAACGCCGCGGCGATGGTGCCGATTCCCTCGGAAAGCCGCTGCACGAAAAATTGCGCGCCGTCCGCATAGCCGCGCAGCAGACGCTCGACGACACGGCGCGCCGCCGCGTCGTCGATCTTTTCCGGATGCAGCAGGGCCAGCGGATGCGCCTTGATCGACTCGTTGATGACGAACTCCATCCGCGCCAGGCCGACCCCATCGTTGGGCAGGAACGAGGTCTTGAACGCGATTTCCGGGTTCCCGATGTTGATCATGATGCCGGTCGCGGGCCGGGGCATGTCGCCGACCTCGTCTTTCTCGACATGGAACGATACGGCGCCGCGGTACACCGTACCCCGATCCCCTTCTGCGCAGGAGATGGTGACCGTTTCTCCGGGAGCCACGGAGCCGGTGGCATTGCCGGCACCGACCACGGCCGGGATACCCAATTCGCGGGCGATGATCGCGGCATGACAGGTACGCCCGCCGCGGTTGGTGACGATGGCGGCGGCGCTTTTCATCACCGGTTCCCAGTCCGGCGTCGTGGTATCGGCCACCAGCACCTCGCCTGGCTTGAACGCCGACAGGTGCGCCACGTCGACGATCACCCGAGCCGAACCGGCAGCGATTTTTTCGCCCACGGAGCGGCCGGTGGCGAGCACATCGGCGCGACCGTCGAGCACGTACCGTTCGATTTGCGTCGCGCGTCGCTGCGAAGCCACCGTCTCAGGCCGGGCCTGGACGATATAGACCTTGCCGTCCAAACCGTCCTTGGCCCATTCGATATCCATCGGATGGCCATAGTGTCGTTCGATCCGGATTGCGGCGTCCGCCAACTCGAGCACGTCGGTATCGTTCAGACAGAACCGCTCCCGGTCGGGTTTTGGGGTGGGAATGTTGCGCGTGGTTCGGCGCGTTTCGCCCTCGACGAACACCATTTTTATGGCCTTGTCGCCGAGGCTGCGGCGCAGCACCGCGCGATATCCGGCGGAGAACGTGGGCTTGTGGACATAGAACTCGTCGGGATCGACGGCGCCCTGGACGATGTTTTCGCCCAGGCCGTACGCACCCGTGATGAACACCACGTCGCGAAACCCCGATTCCGTGTCGAGCGAGAACATCACCCCCGATGCGGATAGGTCCGAGCGCACCATTTTCATCACCCCGATGGACAGCGCCACCTTGAAGTGGTCGAATCCCTGATCGATGCGATAGTGGATGGCGCGATCGGTGAAGAGGCTGGCGAAGTCGCGGCGGCACGCATCGAGGAGCATTTCGTCGCCGCGAATATGGAGATAGGTATCCTGCTGGCCGGCGAAACTGGCGGTGGGTAGATCTTCCGCGGTGGCCGAACTACGCACCGCCAAGCTCACGTCGTCGCCGTATTGCTCCTGCAGCCTGCGGTACGCGGCGATGATCTCCGCCGCCAGATCTTTCGGAAGGTTCGCACCATAGATGATTTCGCGGGCACGCCTGCCGCGGCGGGCGAGGTCTTGCACATCGTCCGGATCGAGTCCGTCGATCGCCGCGTGGAGGGCATCCCAGGCGCCGGCAGCGTCGAGGATGTAGCGGTATGCCTCGGCCGTGATGGCGAAACCGTTGGGAACCCGCACGCCCTGACTCGACAACTTGCGATACATCTCGCCGAGCGACGCGTTTTTGCCTCCCACCTGCGGCACGTCGCCGATGCCGAGCCGATCGAAAAAGCGGATGAATCGCTCATTGCTCATAATTGGCCTCGCAAGAGTCGTTGCAATCGGCTCACCGCGCACAGCGCCTGCCAAGTGTCCCACAGCGAAGGCAGTGCCTGATGCCGGGCACCGAAGCCGCCGCCGGAATGCTGGAGCATGCCGATCTGGCGACAGATCGCCCCAGCGTAGCGCGGCATCACGCCCAGTCCTTGTGCCACGTCAAGCCCGCCGAGCAGCGCACCGACCGAAGTCATCCATGCGTGCGGAGCGAACCGCAGCCCCAGCGCCGGATCTTCGCAACGGCACCACCATGCCCGCAATGCCGCGCGGTCGACCCGCAACCCGGCGCGCCGCGCCAATCGCCATGCGATGCCGGTGGTTTCGAGATCAGCGCCGGGAGTCGCCCAGGCTCCGCCATCCGTACGCGCGCAATCGAACCGGGTTTGCAGCAGATCCCGGCCGCCGGACAGGACGTCCGGATCCAGACGCCGCAGCAGTTCCACTACCTGCAAAAGACTGCCCAGGGTGCCCCGCCAGTCGCGTTCCCCGCCAGCGAACGCGACTACACGGCTCGCCCAGATGTCTTGCAGCCAGGCGCGCGAGTCCGACCGCGGCGTCCGGCGCAGCAACGCAAGCGCCTCGATCGCCGCCCACGCGATGGGGAGACTGGGCCAACTGCCGTCGGTCCGTTGCAAATCCTGCAGCCAATCGACGATCCGTCCGGAGTTCGGTGGGGACGTCCGCAAGCGGCGCAGCGACGCCAGCGCGGCATAGGTGTCGAGGGCATTCGGCTCCTCGACGCCCCACTCCGGCGTGCGATAGAACGAAAACCCGCCCTGCGGACACTGCCTGTCCAGCACATAATGCCGCGCCGCCGCGCAGTTCACGCAGGACGTCGCGTCGCTCCGAAATCGGGGCGATGGCGTCGATGGCAGCGGACCGTCTTCCGTCACGTCTCCCTCCGCGGAAATATTCTGCGCAACCTAGCACGCCGGGCCCGGTTCCGGATCCATCCCCCGCAGAAGATCGTCCGATGGAGTACATTCCCCGAGAGCGAACGCGATCCGAGGGGTGTGTCCCCGCCTCCCGGAGCACCGAGATCACGAACCGGAAGTCCAACCCACGATGACGGAGCAAACCCAGAGCACCGCCCCCCAAACCCGCAGCACGGATGCCGCCGAGCTGCTCGAAGCCGTGATGTTCGCCGCCGATCGCCACCGCAAGCAGCGCCGCAAAGATGCCGACGCGTCGCCATACATCAACCACCCCATCGCGCTCGCGCACCTGCTGGCGACGATCGGCGGCATCACGGATCTGGACGTGCTCCGCGCTGCGATTCTCCACGACACCATCGAGGATACGGAAACCACGGAGGCCGAATTGCGCAGTCGGTTCGGCGACGCCGTCGCATCGATGGTCATGGAAGTCACCGACGACAAGGCCCTATCCAAACAGCGCCGCAAGGAACTGCAGATCGAGCAGGCATCCCACGTCAGCATCGGCGCAGCGCTCGTGAAGCTCGCCGACAAAACCTGCAATCTCCGGGACGTTGCCCATGCGCCGCCGGTCGGTTGGCCTCTGGCGCGCCGGCAGGAATACTTCGAGTGGGCCAAGCATGTCGTCGATCGCCTGCCTCCCGTCAACGACGCCCTGCTCCGCGCGTTCGCGGATGCCTACGCCGGCAAACCGCAGGACGACGGCTCCCCGCGCGAAGGCTGCGCCACCCCATGACGGGTGACGTTGCGGGAAATCCGCCCGCATCCCTGCGCTACGATACGAATCCCGGCCGATCCAACGCCTTCGCACTACTTCCTGTGAGACTGACCCGATGAATTCCGGAAAAAACCGCGGCGCCGATCCGTATGTCGGCTTTCACCAAGACAAGCACGGACTCACGCAACTCGGTCGAGTGGTGCTGGACGCCTGGGTCTTCGGGTTCCTTCCTGAGGACGAGGACTGCCGAAACTGGGATCTCGGTCGCATGCAGGCACTGATGGATCGCGTCGATACGGAGTGGGACCGGTACGGCAACCTGCCGAGCCGGCTTCCCGAGGCACTGCGCAGCCGGCACGCCGAAATCTACGACAAGGTCCGCGCGGAAGCGCGCGCCAAAGGGTGGGACCCCGAACTCGGCGACGATGACTGAGTCGGACCCGGCAAACCGTTGAAGCAGGCCGCAAACGGGGCGTAGACCGCCGGGACGTAGACCGCGTGATCGGGGCGCTCCGGGTCCCCGGGCGATCGAGGCCCGGTCAGGAAGCCGCTCGGCCCGTGCGCGAGACGAAATCAAGGACCCGTGCCGGGTGTCCGGCGGCAGGCGCCTTGGCGGCGAGCGCAGCCAGCGCGGCGTCGAACTCGCCTTGCAGCCGCCGCATCAGGATCAATCCGTCGTCGCGATAGTAGACCGCGTGGTACGGCACCGCAGCGTCGAGCGCGCTACGCTGCCCGGGTCGGAAATCGCGCCACGCGATGGTCGCCCAATTTTTCCGGATATGGTCGACGAACACGATTTCTTCGGCATCGACGATCGCGAGGAATTGCATGCTGCGGATCGGCACGAACACGCTACCGGGCGACTTGCCGAGGAGGATTCGCATCCGATTGTAGGTCACCGCGGGGAGTTGGCGGGACTCGCTCATCCAGGGTGCATCACGTTCGACACGGATCTCCATCGCAGTCTCCCTCGATCGCTCGATGCCGGTACGCCGGTGGCCCGCAGACCGCAACCGCCGCCGCGGTTGCGGACACGGACGATACTGTACGCCGGAATCGGTCGCGGGCCGGCACCCGGGCCGCTCATCATCCGTTGGCGACGACCATCGCGGCAATCGCGCTGCACACCACCACCGCGACCGGCGGCGCCTTCCAGACCGTCAGCAGCACGAACCCCGAAAGTGCGATGGCGACATCCCCCGGCCCGCGGATCGATGTCGTCCAGATCGGATCGTAGAACGCCGCCGCGAGCAAACCGACCACCGCCGCCTGGACACCGCGCATCGCCGCCTGCGCAGCGATGCCGGCGCGCAGGCGACTCCAGAACGGCAATGCGCCGACCAGCGCCAGGATGCCCGGGAGAAAGATCCCCAGCAGGCCGAGCGCGGCCCCCGCCAACCGGTGCTGCGGACTGGCGAACCACCCGAGATACGCCGCAAAACTGAAGAGCGGCCCGGGGACCGCCTGTGCTGCGCCGTAGCCGGCGAGAAACACCCGATCATCGACCCAGCCGCGCGATACGAACGCCTCGTGGAGCAACGGCAACACCACATGGCCGCCGCCGAACACGAGCGCCCCGGCCCGATAGAACGCCTCGAAATGCGCCGGCCCCGATCCGTCCGCCAGACTCCGCCCAAGCGGAATGCCGATGAGGACGCCGAAAAAACCCATCCATGCCACGACACCCGCGGTACGTGAAACCGGAAATGCAAGCGCCGCCGATCCTCTCTGCGGGACGGGCGCGCGAGCGAATGCCCAGCCTGCCATCGCACCCAGCAGGATCACGGCAATCTGCATGGCCGACGATGTCGACGACAGAACGATCACGGCCGCCATCAGGGCGATCGACGCCCGCACGCGGTCGGGGCACAGGCTGCGGGTCATTCCGAGGACGGCTTGCGCAACGACGGCCACCGCAACCAGTTTCAGTCCATGAAGCAGCGCCGTACCCGCTGGACCGGCAAACATGCCCATCGCACCGGCAAACAGCACCAGTGCGGCCGCCGAAGGTAACGTGAAGCCGAACCATGCCGCGACACCACCGAGATAACCCGCCCGTAGCAAACCGATCGCAAACCCGACCTGGCTGCTCGCGGGGCCGGGCAGAAACTGACAAAGCCCGACCAGGTCGGCAAAGCCATCCTCATCGAGCCAGCGTCGCCGCATGACGAATTCATCGCGGAAATAGCCGATGTGCGCAACCGGGCCGCCGAAACAGCGCACGCCCAGCATCAAAAAGGCGCGCAGAACCTCACCCGGCGAACCGGTGCAATCGCTCGAACGTCCCATATCGCGCAGTATCATCGCACGCCGCATCGGTCTCCCGACTCGCGTCGGCACGTCCGTCCGGTATCGAAAGGATTCCACGATGCCCATGGCTTTCCTCGTCCTGCTCGGATTTCAACTGCTCGGCGAAATCCTCCGCAGGACGACCCATATCCCGCTTCCCGGACCGGTCATCGGCATGTTCCTGTTGACGGTCGCATTGGTCTTCCGCGGCCGGAACGACGAAGAAGGATCTCGGCCGCCGACCCACCTGTCGAACGCCGCCGGCGCGTTGATCCGCAACATGGGCCTGCTCTTCGTTCCTGCCGGCGTGGGAATCATGGCCGAGGCGTCGATGCTGCGCCGAGAGTGGGCGCCGATCGTCGCCGGCATCGTCGGCTCGACGATCCTGGGCGTGATCGCGACGGGCGTCGTGATGCACCGCATGACCCGGGCAGCGTCCGCGGCCACTGCGTTCGCGGAGCTCGACGCGGAGACAGGGTCGTCGCAGACGGCCGGCAAGGACACCTGATGCGCGAGCTCATCGAAACCGTCTGGACACCACTGCGGGACAGTCCCCTGGTCTGGTTGACGCTGACCATCGGCGCATATGAACTCGGGTCCCGGATCCAGCGTCGCTGCAACGACTCCCCGCTGGCCAATCCGGTACTGATCGCGATCCTGGTGATCATCCCGATCCTGCAGTTGACGCACACGACGTATGCACGCTACTTTTCGGGCGCGCGCTTCATCCATATGCTGCTCGGCCCGGCAACGGTGGCGCTCGCCGTTCCCCTGGCGCGCCACCTGCCGCAGGTCCGCCGCATCCCGATGGCGGTCGTGCTCTCCCTACTTGCCGGGTCGCTGACGTCGATCGTCAGCGGCATTGCCATCGTTCGGCTTCTCGGCGGGACGCGAGAGGTGATGCTCTCGATTGCCCCAAAGGCGGCGACCACGCCGATCGCGATGCCGATTGCCGACGAAATCGGCGGCATCCCCGCCCTGACGGCGACGATGGCAATCGCCGGCGGCATCGTCGCCGCAATCTGCGTCCAGACGACACTGCGGCACCTGCGCATCCGCGACTGGCGGGTCCAGGGATTCGCGGCCGGCGTCGCCGGAAGTGGATTGGCCGCGGCGCGGGTCGCCCCCCTCCACAGTCTGGCCGCGGCCTTTGCGGCGTTGGGAATCGGATTGAACGGTCTGTTGACGGCGGTGATCGTGCCGCTCGTCGTACGCATCTGGCCTCGATAGGTGCCGCTGGCTTTCGGGTCCCGGCATCGCACAGACGTTCCCGGACGCTATGTTTCGCCGGCAGACCTCGACGCCGGCTTCTGCTCCCCGGGGTCGTCATTGCCGAACACCTCGGCATACAGGTCGGCACCGTAACTCGTCTGCTGCGGCTCCCCCACCTCCAACCGGAATGTGCGCACGCCGCCATCGGCCCGCGGCGCGCGCAGAAACAGCGCATCGTCGCGCCGCATCGCGTTCAGGCGGCGCGCGGCATCGAAGAGGTGGGTCACCATCCAGACGAAAATCCCACGGTCACCCAGCGCGCCGACGACATCGAGCAGCAGTTGCGAGCCCTCACGCTCATTGGTCGACGAGAACGATTCGTTTGACAACCAGATCGCGGCCGGCCGGATGTGGTCCGCGATAGCACTCATCCGCACCAACTCCTCGTCCAACTTCCCGCCCTGCATGGCGGGGTCCTCTTCGCGCTTGAAATGGGTGAACACGCCGGCGGACAGCGTGCCGACATACGACGTCGCGGCGACGAACATCCCGGCTTGCAGCATGATCTGCGCAACGCCAAGCGAACGCAGGAACGTCGACTTACCCCCCTGGTTGGCGCCGGTGACGACGAGAAGGCGGCGACGGTCCGCATCGAAATCATTCGCCTCGGGTGCGCGGCCGCGGATCAGCGCCAGCGTCGGATCGCGGAGCGCGCGAGCACGCAACTGCGGTGTCGTCGGGGGCGAAAACTGCGGCAGACAGATCGGCACTTCGAGCGTCCGGAGCCGATCGGCCAAGCGCACGCAACCGATATGAAACGCCAGGTCGGAGCGCAGCGCATCAAGAAAGGTGAATATGTGTTGGGCCGCCTGTGCGACGGCATTGGCCACCTCGTTGATGGCGCGGTCACGCAGTTCCGACAATGCACGGGCACCCGCCTCATCGCGTGGGTGCAGCCGGAATTCATACTCCGACGGCACCTTGTGCAGCAGCCGTCCCAGCCATCCGGAACGGTTGTCGGACCCGGAATATAAAACCGGAAGCACGAGACCGTTTCCCGGACCGAGTCCGGCACGAAACATCATGCCGTCACGAAACTGCAGAGTCGCCAAATGCCCCTGCGCATCGGCCATCCAGTCGTCGCTCAGTTCCGACCGCAACTGTCCGAACAGATCGCGGAATGCTAGGGAGGAGAATGCCGCATCGACTTCGGTCGCGCGATCGCGCAGGCGTCGCAGGTGTGTCATCAACGACTGCAGGATCCCGATGGCCCCATGCAGCGTCGAGCCGGCGTAGCGGCCGAGCATATCCAGGCCGAAGAAGTGCTGCTTGCGCGTCGCGATCGCCTCCAGCACGATTCCGTACAGGTCGTCCAGTTCCCGCGGATGCGCCAGCGCATCGGAGATCGCCGCCTGTCGATACGCGATGACCGTCGCATCGCCGGCGCCGGCCGCCGCTCCGATGACACGTGCAACGACTGCGCGGACGTACTCGTCACCTCCGGCCATGGCATCGAACAGCGTGTCGAGTCCGAGATCGCGCGACACGTCACCCCATTGCGCCGGGACGACCGATTCCGCCGAATCGGCGGGAGCCAGGAGATGGGGCTTCATCCCGCGATCCGCTGTGCTAACCAGAATCGCGTAACTCGGTATCTCTCGGCCAAGGACTGGGCATATGCCTTGCCGTCGGACGATCTCCGGTCGACCTTGTATGTACGGATCGTCGGGTCGCTGGGATCGACGAGCGCCACCATGCTGACCGTGTTCGCGTCGAAGGTCGCCAGTTCATCGAGGAACGTCACGAAGATGCACGCGCAGCCGATCTCCTTGAGCTTCCCCATCATGCGGCGACCGAGCCAGAGCGCGTCGTCGAGCGAGGTCGACGAAAAGACTTCATTCATCACCACGATGCTGCGCGCGCCGGCGATGCCGAGGATGCGATGCATCCGCACCAGATCATCCTGCAGCTTTCCTCGTTGGGTTTGGATGTCCTCCGCCCGCTCGAAGTGGGTCAAGACACGGTCGGGAAGGCGCAGTTGCGCCTGTGCCGCGGCGACGGGAAGTCCCAGACTGGCGATGTAGTGCAGTTGGCCAAAAGCGCGCGCCAACGTCGTCTTACCGCCGTGATTCGGGCCGGTGACGACGATCATGCGCTCATCGCCACGCAGCGTGACATCGTTCGCGACCACCGTTTTCGCCGCACGCACGGACTGCTCGGCCAGGGCCAGATCAACGGCATCGGCGACATCGATATCCCCCTCGGAGACGAGATCGGGAAGACAGTTCTTGACTCCGGCCGGTGCGAGGCGACGAAGAAAATCCCACCACGACAGGTAAAACGGCAATTCTCGATCGAGGCGGATCCACCGCGGGTCTGCAAACTCGGCGTCCTGCCGGCCAAACCGATCCAGCCGATCGAACAGATCGGGATATCGCAGCGCGACGCGATCGATGATCTGCTCCTCGATGTGGTTCATCGACACTTCGCTTGCGAACCGCACGCGGTAGTCGCGAACGTCCCCCTGGCGGAAGCGGGAAAAGGTCCTGGCGACGGCGGCGCTATAGTCTTCCGCTTCGGGATCCGGCAGCACCGTGACCTGATCTCCGGCGATCCGCACGGCATATCGAACCTGGGCAAGATCCCGCTGCAACTCGGTGACCCGGCTTCGGAACGCCCGGTGCGCCGATCCGGCGAGATCGGCAACCAGATCGGAGCACAGCATGCGCAGGATCCCCGATTGCGGCTCCGCCGCATCGAGTCCCGCCTGCAGTTTCTCGAGCGCGTCGCAATAGATTCGCGCCGCGCCCAGTAACCAGCCCTGCGCCTCGATCCGCCCGGAGGCGCGCTTGACACGGCGCAGGTTCTCGCGCATCACGGCCATTTCGGCCTGAAAATCCGACAGGGGCCGCGCAATCTCCTCGCGCCCGAGGTCGCGCGCTACGGCCTGACGTTGCCGCGCGAATTCGGCATCGGCCACCGGCATGGAGAAGAATTTGCGCATTCCGGTCCAAACCTCGTCCCGCCAATCGGCATCGGGGTCTTGCCGGCCATATTCGAACGTCGAGCGTTTGGGCGGTGCCAGCGCGCCGTATGCCGCATCGAAGATCCGATCGAGGAACAGATCATGGAACAATTCGCGCGTGTCCGGACGCTCTTGAGCGGACTCGACCGCGGGCGACGGAAACAGGATGCTGTAGAAGCGCCCCGGACCCGGGTCGGACGATCGATCTACCTCCATGTCACCGCTCGGCATCACGGACCGACGACTTCGGTCGCGGCGTCGCATGCCGGTTCGGTTTCGAGAGGTCGGCCATCCGGGATGTCGCGATCGCGATACATGTACCGTCGATCGAAGGGATAGACGCTCTGGCGGGCGCGCAGGGCGGTACCGGCATCGAACCGACTCTCGACTACGCCGTCCGGCCGCGACCCCAAGATCTGGAACAGCGAGATCCATCCCTGTTCGAACCCCAGCGCAGATCCGGCCAGATACAACCGGTAGGCGCGGATGGTCTTGTCCGCCCGATCGCCGAGCACGCGCCGCGCCGCCTCGACGTTGGATTCGAGCGCGTCGACCCAGTGCCACAGCGTCTTGGCGTAATGCGGACGAAGACATTCCAGGTCCAGCGGTTCGAGGCCGCCGCGAGTCATCGCCTCGGCCATCACGCCGACGTGGACCAACTGTCCGCCCGGGAAGATGTACTTCTCGATGAAATCACCCAAGCCGCCGGCCAGATCGCGGTTGTCGACCCCGCCGGCGGTAATGCCGTGATTCATCACCAGCCCGCCGGGCTTGAGCAGCCGGCGGATTTTGTCGAAGTACCGCGGCAGATTGCGACGGCCCACGTGCTCACACATGCCGACCGACGCGACCTTGTCGAACGGTACGCGCTCGTCGACGTCGCGGTAGTCCTGCAGCAGCATACGCACCCGCCCCTGTAGGCCCTTTTTCTCGATCAGGCCGTTGACGTAGGCGTACTGATTCCGGCTGAGGGTAATGCCGGTGCCATCGACCCCATAATGCTCCGCCGCCCACAAGAGTAGACCGCCCCAGCCGGCACCGATATCGATGAAGCGCTCGCCCGGCCGCAACAGGAGCTTCCGGCAGATGTGGTCGAACTTGGCTTCCTGCGCCTGGACCAGCGTCATCGCCGGATCCGTGAAATAGGCACATGAATATGCGCGCCGCGGATCGAGCCACAACGCATAGAAGTCGTCACCCAAGTCGTAGTGGTGTTGGATCTGCGCCGCGTCTCTCGCGCGGCTGTGGTGGCTGTGCTCCCGCACCGCGTGCCGCAGCCCCTGCCACCAGCGCGTGAGCGTCCGCGCCGGTGGTCGCCGCGGATCGTCCTCGAGCAGCGCCGGAACGATGTGCATCAGATCGCGAATGTCGCCGTGGATTTCGAGCTCGCCTTCGACATAGGCCTCGGCCAGGCGTCCCACTGCGCCGCGCGCCAGATCCGACAGTGCGCGCAGCCGGCGGATTCCGATGGTCAATTTCGGCCGTTCCGAGCCGATTCGCCGCCCCCCGGGCAGCATCATGGCGGCCGGCAACGGCAAGCCGGCCAACTTGGGAGAGATCGCCTTTTCCAGCGCGCCGTCAAACATGATGGACGCCAATCAAGTCGGGCCATGCCGGTTCACGCACCGCCGCCACCCCGGCACCGTGTCGCACGCCTTGCCGGAAACATGAGGGGTCGTCGATTGCGCCGAATCCGCGCAGTCGCAAATTCTCTTCCGTCGACATCCTCAATCGCATCTCCCGTACGTGAATACGCCGCTCGTCCACCCGCCTCAGCAATCCATGCAAGGCGCTCGGGCAGACGTCATCAGCCGGGAGGCGGTTGGTTCAGGAGGACGTCATCTCCTGTGTTCGATTACATCACAACATCTCGGGTCATCGCAACGGTCCATCCCAAATCGCGAAATCGCTAACCCGTACACGGCCGACTCCGTCGAATGTATCGATCGACATCGTCGATCCGCCATTCATCGTCGGATCCGGTCGCCATGCGCCACCCGGGAAAACAAAGGCAGCGCGGCGAGCTGACACAGCACGCAGAACCCCACGGTCGCAGCGATCGACCACTGATAGAGCGCACCGATGATCACGCTGCCGACGAACCAGGCGATGCCGTACCCGGCGGTGAAGATGCCATAGGCCGATGCCCGCCGCGTCGCCGACACGCGATGTGCAAGCGCCGCCGGAATCACGGATTCGTGCACACCCATTCCCAGACCCCAGACGGCCGCCCCGGCCAGCGCGACGTCGAAACTGCCATAGAACACCAACGGTGCGAACAGCGCGCTGACAAGGGTGAGGGGAATGAGAACCTGGATTCCGTGGCGGTCGTACAGGCGACCGAAGACGACCGATCCGGTCCCTGACACGGCCATCGCAATGGCGTACAGGATCGGCACCCACTCGACTCCGACGATGCCTTCACGGTGCCAGTGAAAGGCGAT
Source organism: Pseudomonadota bacterium (assembly GCA_021825945.1). GTDB lineage: Bacteria > Pseudomonadota > Gammaproteobacteria > Burkholderiales > Burkholderiaceae_F > GJ-E10. The sequence continues at coordinate 227,759 of JAKAFN010000001.1, read as the reverse complement.
CAGCGGGTAATCGACGAATCCGGCTGCGACGAGGGCCGCGCCGGCGAGGTAGGTCCAGAAGTCGGACTGCAGCCCCCGTCCCGTCAAGGCAACCCCGTCGCCCTCGAGTTCCTGCGGCCGCGGATACGTGAGCCGCGCGGCAAGCACCAATATCAGGTTGATCACGGCCGGCACGGCCAGCGCGGCATAGGCCATGCGGAAGTTGCCCTGAAACGCGAGCACGCCGGCCACCAAAAGCGGACCCAATAGCGCGCCGCTCTGGTCGAGCGCCTCATGAAGTCCGAACACCCAGCCGTATCCGCCCAACAGGTGCCCCGCATGCGCCAGCAACGCGTCACGCGGAGGATTGCGCAACGCTTTGCCGACGCGCTCGGCGATCAGCAGTACCGCCGCCTGCGGCCAGGTATGGGCCAACGCCATCGCCGGCACCGACAACATCTGGACAAGATAGCCGACGATGATGATCGGCCAATAGGCGCCGGTACGATCGGCGGCCGGGCCCGACAGGAGTCGCAGCGCGTATCCGACCAACTCACCGGCACCGGTCGTTGCGCTGATCGCCAGTGCCGAAGCACCCAGCACACCGAGCCAGGGACCAAGGATGCTACGCGATCCTTCATACGTGAAGTCGGCAAAAAAACTCAGGGCACCGATGGTCAGAACGAATGCCAGTGCACGATGCTTGCGTTGCGCGGGGTCGACGGTCACGTCGGCTCGCACAGATGCCCAACATCGTTGATACTCAGGACCTTCACGATGCCATCGTCTGCGATGAGCAATTCATTGATGCAGCACGGCTCCTGCTCGATTCGCCAGTAGGCCGACAATGGCATGTCGAGCGCCTGCAAGAGGATCACGCGATTGACGCTGTCATGGGCGACGAGCGCAACGGTCTTACCGTGATACTGGTCCCGAATTCCGCGCAACGCATCAGCGGTACGCGAGGCGACATCCTGCAGGGACTCCCCGCCGGGGAAGCGCATCCATTGCGGCGCGCGCTTCCATAGCGCGAACGCGGAGGGAAATTCGGCCTGTGCTTCCGCATGCGTCTTCCATTGCCACTGACCATAGTCGAAGTCGTCGATGTCCGGCAGCACCGTATCGCGCACGCCGCAGGATTCTGCAATGGCGGCACCGGTATCGCGGCAGCGCTGCATCGGGCTGGTCAACACCGCGTCGATCCGGAATCGCCGGGCGATCGCGTCTGCAAGCGCCTTCGCCTGCCGCCGCCCGGCATCGGTGAGCGCCAGTTCCATGCGCCCGCGAAATCGCGGGGGGTCGATTCCCTCTACCTGGCCGTGACGTGTGAGGACGATGTGCATTCGATTTCTCCGTGGGACCGAGTCAGAACCCGCATTGCGCCTGCCAGGAAACGATGTGGTCTCCGGAAATCATCTGCCCGATCCGCGGCAGGACCGCCTCGACGACCTCCGGATCGTCATAGAACTCGATGACCAGCGGCAGGTGGACATTGAGACGCAGGAGGTCATCGGCGTGAACTTCTCCCTTGCTGCCGAAGCCGGCGACGCCCCGAAAGACGGTCACCCCGTGGACTTTCTGTTCGCTGTGCAGCAGCCGAAAGATTTCCTGCATCAGATTGTGGCCCTGCACCTTGTCGCCTTCCTTGATGTAAATCCTGGCAATGGTCACGGTTTTCATGCGGATGCTCCCAGATTGCGTGACAGGAATGCGCCGAAGATCGCCGCCGCGATCGACAGCACGACAGATGCGCCCACATAGAGCGCCGCCTTGGTCAATTCGCCGCCTTCGATGAGATTGAGCGATTCCAGGGAGAACGTCGAGAACGTGGTGTAGGCGCCGAAACCGCCTGTGAGCAACCCGGTCCGCAATTCCGGGCTCATATTGATGCGTTCGAGGGTCTCGAAAAATAGGAAACCCATCAGGAACGATCCCAGGATATTGATCGACAGTGTCGCAAACGGAAATCCGCGCCCCAGAAAGCTCTGGACGGCAAGGGTCTGCCCATATCGGGCGAAGGCACCAACGATGGCGAAGATCGCAATGTAGACGTAGGTCATGATGATTCGGAGATCCAAGTGGGTCGGAACGGGCGCCGCGCGGCAACCCTATGCAGCACGCAGAATCCTTGTCGTCTTTCTCCTCCTTGGCATGTCTTCGGGAATCCGATCGGCGCTCAGGACGGCGGCGTCCATACCAGCGCCACGGCGAAAATGATCAGAAGCAATATGCCGACGTAAGACAGGTAGGCACTCATGAGCCCGTTTTGCAGGAATCGCAGGCGTTCGCTCAAATAGCGCACCATGCGCACTGCCGGCTCGAACACCAGGGGACCGAACACGGGTGCCTGCGTGTAGTCGAATTGCAGTTCCTTCAGGAAATAGGGTTTGCCTTCGAACTGTCGCGCCACCGCGTTTCGCGGCCGATACACGAAGCTGTAAAACACGCGTAGCGCGTTCGAAAAGGCGAGCGCCGTCGTCGCCCCCGAATGCGCGGCATAGTCCTCGCCACCGCACCAGATCGGCGCTCGGCGAACCGGAAACCTGCGTCGCGCCCACAGCAGCGCGATCGGGATCAGGGCCAGCAGCGGCGTGGCGATCACCAGTTTCGCCGGAGAAATGAACGCGAACCCCGCTGACAACGGGACCAGCAGCCAGTCGTGAACCATGACGGCCGGGGCACCCTGTTGCGGCCAGGCGGCCGTCTGCATGCGCGGCAACCACGCCACCATGCTGACCGCCATTACCGGAACCGCCAACCCGGTAATGAGCACGGCAAGGCGCGGCAAGATTCCGAGCTGCGTCGCATGGTCTTGGTGATTCGCGCCGTGCGGCTCGTTCTGTCCCAGCAATCCGACACCGAAGAGTTTGACCATGGTCGCCAGCGCGACCGCCGCGGTCAGTGCAAGCCCGACGCCGGCCAGCGCCAACGCAATGCGAGAACCGTCACCCGCGAGCTGAAAGTCGTGGAACAGACTCTGGAACAGGTACCACTCGCTGACGAAGCCCGCCGTCGGCGGCATCGCGGCGAGGCTCATCGCACCGAACACAGCACCCAGGCCCAGCGTGCGCGGGGCGTGGCGCAGGATCGCATTCTGGCGCAGATCATGGCTGCCCTGGAGCGCAGCCGCTGCATCGGCCGTGAAAAACAAGGTGCCTTTGGCAAGGCTGTGCCCCATCAGATGCAACAGGCCGACGATCCATGCCAGCGCAGACAACCCGTCCTGGCCGCCGGCGCGAAAGACCATCGCTGCGCCGAGCGCGGTAACGGCCACGGCGGCATTCTCCGCCGAAGAAAACGCCAGCAGCCGCCGCCAGTCGTTCTGCTGCAACGCGTACAGGATGGCCAGAATCGCGGTGAGCACCCCTGCCGCAAGCACGACCACACCGATTCCCACCAGCCAGGGGGGTATTCCCAGCCATTGCAATAGCGCACGACCGAGCGCGAAATAGGCCGCATTCATCACAACCCCCGACATCAGCGCACCACTCGCACCGCTGCCGCTGCCATAGGCGCCCGGATACCACTCGTAGAACGGCAGAAGTCCGAGTTTGGCACCGAACCCGACCAGCCAGAGCAGGCCGAGAAAGAACGCCGCGGCCGCGCCGTATCCGGCCCATTGCGCCGCATACGTCGCAAAATCGAGGCTCCGGCCGAGCAGGATCACGGCCAACAACAGCGCCACCCCGCCCACTTCCAGCAGCGCGAGCATGAACAGATTGTCGTGTCCGGACTGGGTATTGCGATGCTCGGACAGCAGCATGACGGCTCCACCGAATCCCATCAGTTCCCAGGAGATCAGGAAACTCGCCCCATCCTGCAGACCGTATACCCCCAGCGCCCCGAGCAGCGACAACGCCGCACCGGCGGCCCAGCCACGCGGCCGGCCGGTGCCGCCGCCGATCAGGACGGCGAAGAACGCCGGTAGCAACGCGGGGAGCAACAGCCAGAGTGCCGCCGCGTCGGCGTGGAACCGGACCGGCCCATTACCGAGTTGCAGCACGACCCCCTGCGCCGTTCCGCCGGGCAGGCCGGATACCGCACCGATCGCCGCCAGCACGCAGCCGATCGCCAGCAAGAACCGCGGCAGTGCCGCCCCGACGAATAGATCGATCGCCAGGGCCAGCAGCCATGCCAATGCGGCGAGCGCGAACGCAGTCAGGCAGATCATGTCAGCCGGCATGGCGACCTCCCTGCACCCGCTGCGGTCTCCTGCGCAGCAGCACCAGCAGCCCCTCGATGATCGCCGCCGGGTTGGGCGGGCATCCCGGCAACCAGAGATCTACCGGAATGAGTCCGTCCAGCCCGCGATGGCAGGCGTAGCCCCCGCCGTTGGTTCCTCCGCCGGTAGCACAGGTGCCCAGTGCCATGACCCAGCGCGGCTGGGGCATCGCCTCCCAGGTACGCAACAGGGGCTCGCGCATCGCCTCGGTCACCGGGCCGGTGATCAACAGCAGATCGGCGAAACGCGGCGACGGGGTGAAGAAGATGCCCAGCCGGTGCAGGTTGTAGAACGGATTGAGCAGCGCTTGCAGTTCGCTTTCGCAGCCGTTGCACGACCCCGCATCGACATGGCGGATGTGCAAACTTCTGCCAAAGGACGCGATCCGTGCGGCGAGTTCGGCATCGGCGGCAGTCGCCTCGGACCCGGTCGGCGTCACCGTTTCGCTCGCAAGACCGTCGGCCAACAGGTCGGCCTTGTCCCGCACGCCGAACGCCCAGTCGCCGCTGACACCAAACGCACCATGTGGACAGACCTCGGTGCAGATCTGGCATCCGACGCAGCGCGCATAGTCCAGTCGCGGACGACCGTATGCGAGGGTGATCGCTTCCGCCGGGCAGGCCGAGGCGCAGTCGGCGCAGCCTCCCGCGGCACCGAGGCAGCGCGTCGCATCCAGCCGCGGCAGGCCGAGTACACCGTCCTGCCCATCGGGGCCGGGACGCTGCGGCCAGGGCGTCGTCCCGCGGCCTTCCCGCAATCCGAACCAGGTCCATACCGGCATCATCGGCCTCCTCGTCAGCGATCCGCCCCGGCGACGGACAGGCCGAAACTCGCTTCGTTGATCGCGTAATCCATCATGTTGCTGTCCTGCACGGTGAACGGAAAGACGCGCCAATTGGAGAAGGATGGATCCTTGATCTTCACCCGAAGCAAGCGCCCGCGCGACGCATCCAGGTGCACGGCGTAGAGCAACCCGCCACGCACCGCCTCGGCCCATCCCAGCCCCTCGCCGTCCGGGTCGGCATCCTCGAGCACGTCCCTGCGCAGCACCGGACCGGATTTGATGCGCCCCAGGGTCTGGCGGATCATGGCGAGCGCTTCGCGGATCTCCTCCATGCGCACACGGCTACGCGCGTGCGCATCGCCGGCGGTCTCCACCGGAACCGAAAACCGCAGCTTTTCGTAGTTGGCGTAGGGATGATCGCGGCGCAAATCGCGGTCGAGGTTGCTGGCCCGCTCGATCGGACCGGTGGCGCCTTGGTCGAATGCCACCTGACGCGGCAGCAGTCCGGTGGTCATCAGCCGGTCGAGGTGACTGCGCGTTCCTTCGAGACGGCGAAGATAGTCGTCGATGTCGTGATCGAACGCATCGAGCCAGGCGTCCAGCCGGCCGGCATCGAGGTCACGACGCAGCCCGCCGGGAATGATGAGGCCGCGCAGGAATCGGCTTCCCGTCAGTCTGGCATTGACCTGCTTGACCTGTTCCTCCAGCCACGATCCCTGCGCCTCACCGACCTTGAGCGTGGTGGTCTTCGACAGATGCCCGAGGTAGTGCAAGTGGTTGTACAGACGCTCGAGTTCCGCCAGGATCACGCGGAGGTATCGCGCTCGGGGCGGCGCGCGCCAGCCCATCGCCGCCTCGACCGCCTGTGCATAGGCCAGTGCATGCGCAACCGAATCGGTTCCGGATACGCGCTCGGCCAACACGCCACCCGCGCGCAGATCGATTCCCTCGAAGCGTGCCTCCATGCCACGGTGTTTGTAGAACAGCCGCGGGTGGTAATGCAGGATTCCTTCGCCGATATAGAAGAACAGGAACTGCGCCGACTCGACGACGTCCGCCCGGACCGGCCCGAACGGCAATCGCTGGATGCCGGGGCCGATCACCCGGGGAACCACCGGCGGCGCCGCCTCGCCGGCGGCCGGCACTGCGGCGCGGTCGAACCCGTCGCACAGCGGGGGACGCGGCGGCGCCAGTCCCTCGTGCAGGACGAGCGGATGGGGCTCCGGATGTCCATCGAAGCGGACACCGTACAGGTCGCGGATTTCCCGTTCGTACCACCCCAACAAAGGCAATTTCTCGGCAAGGCTGGGAAGCGCGTCGGCTTGCGGCCGGACACGCCACAGTGCATAAGGCCGGCCCGCACCCTGGCTGAGAACGTAGCGCACTTCGAGATCGCCTCGACCATCGCGGCAGGCATAGGCGAACTGCATGCGCCCATGGGCGCCGGACTGCTCGCCCAAGGCGGTGAGCAGTATATCGGCAGCGCCCGGCAGTTCCGCGGGGGACAGTTCGCGGGTCAGGCAGTGGCGCATCTCACGCACCTCCCAACTGCGTCGCAATGTCGGCGAGGTGCCGCCAGATCGCGGGCAGCCACCACAGCCCGAGCAGCAAAATCGCCGCAAGCGCCAGGCCCATCGGCAATACATGGAGCGCCCGCAGTCGCAAGTGCGGCGAATGGTCGGGCCTCGGACCGAAGAACATGGCGCGGAACTTCGAGAGAAATCCGATGAAGATGACGATCAGCAGCACGCCCATCCACCAGACCGCCCAAGCATTTCGGCTTGCCATGCCACCGCGCAGAATCGTCAATTCCGACAAGAACAGTCCAAATGGCGGCGCTCCGGTGATGGCAACCGCGCCTGCCAGCCAGATCGCACCCGAGCGCGGAAAAAATCGTAGGACGCGGCGAATCCGATCCATGTCCTTGCTCTCGAACGCATGCATCATATTGCCGGCGCCGAAGAACATCAGTGACTTGGCGAGCGAGTGATTGAGCATGTGATAGAGCGCCCCGATCACTCCGAGCGGACCGCCGAACCCGAATCCCAGGGCGATGACTCCCATATGCTCGACGCTGGAATATGCCGCCAGACGTTTGACGATGGTCTGTCGCGTAATGAACAACGCCGCCACCAGTAGCGACAATGCGCCGAGCGCGACGAGCGCGGTGGAGGCGGTCACCTCGATCGTGGTGCCGCGAAGCACGACGAGATACCGCACGATCCCCAGCATCGCGCAGTTGAGCAGACCGCCCGAGAGCATCGCCGATACCGGTGCCGGGCCTTCGCTATGGGCATCCGGAAGCCAGGTATGCATCGGCGCCAAGCCCACCTTGGTTCCATACCCGACCAGTACCAGCAAAAAACTCAGCAGCAACAGAACCGGCTCGGCCTTCGGGGTAATGGCGCCGAATCCGGCCCAGGTCATGTCGTACACCGGACCGAGTTCGAAGGTTCCGGCCCAGTAGAAGAGCACTGTGCCGAGAAGCGCAAGCCCGAGCCCGGCGGAGACGATGACGATGTATTTCCACGCCGCCTCGATGCTCTCGGGAGCGCGCTGAAATCCGACCAGGAATGCGCTGACGATGGTGGTGAGATCGATCGCGATCCAGTACAGCCCCGGATTGTTTTGCGCCGGGGCGAGGAACATCGTCAGCGCGAACGCGGCGAACAAGGCATAGAAGCGGTGCAGACGCGCCTGTTCTCCGTGCATCCAGCGCATGTACCCGATGGCGTAGATCGATGCCAGAAGATAGACGATCGCCAGACAGAACATCACCCAGACGCCAAACCCGTCGAGCAGCAGGTATCCCTGCAGTGCGGTGGCCCCCTGTGCCGGCGTCGCGGCGAGGAGCACGCATACCAGCGCGAAGTCCACCACCGCGGCGACGAGGTTCAATGCCTCCGCCAGGCGCCCTCGGCGGGACACCCAAGATCCTACCAATGCCAAGAAGGTGACTGCCCAGATCGCATAGAGCAGGGTCCAGATCATCGTTTCACCCCACCAGACGCGTGAGTTCGCGGCTACTGGTGGTGCCGACTTCCTTATGCAGGAATCGGATCAGCATGCCGAAGGTGGAGACGATGATCAACAGGTCGAACAGGATCACGAGTTCCAGGAGCAGCGGCATGCCGGGAACCAGGATCTGCGAACCGAGAAAGATGCCGTTTTCGATGACCAGCAGCCCGAGAATCGAACTCACCGCCTCGGCACGCAAAACCAGCATCAGGAATCCGATGAGTTTGAGCGCGAACATCGCCATCAGCGCCAGCACCGCGATGTTGTCCGCCAGTTTCATGCGCAGGCCGAGGCGATGTGCCAAGGCGTACGAGAACACCACCAGCATGGCCCCGAGCACCATACTGCTCGACGGTTGCAACAAAGGCGTGAATTCCCGGTTCTGCTTCAGATCGTTCACGATGCGTATCAGCAGGTAGGGCAGCAATGTTCCTCGGAACAGCACCGTGAGCGCCGCGATGAACACCAGTTCCGGATAGTGGCCGTAGATGCCGACTGCGGCAGACAAGGCAGCGATCGCCCACGATTCCGCCGCAAAGGCAAAGATGTGGTTCTTGATCCAGTGGGAACCGAGCATCACGAACGACAGGATCAGCGCCACGATGACCAGCAGGCTGAACAGTGCCTGCGCGACCGGATCCAGATGGAAAATGAGCATGACCGGGTCCGTTCAGATTTGGCGTGCGATCACCGCCAGGATGGCCATCAGGAATGACAGCGCCAGCGGCTCCTGATAACGATAAAAACGCAACCGCGACTGCGCCGTGTCGACCGCGACCATCACCAGCCCCAACGCCAGCCACTTCGCCAGTAACGCGATCAGCGCTCCGAGGATCCCGATCGCGCTGCCCCGGTGCGATAGCCCCCAAGGCAGCGTCAGTACGTTGAGGAAGATGGTGTAAAGGATCGCCTGCTTCATCCATGAAGCCCACTTGAGCATCGCGAGCAGCGGGCCGGAATACTCCAGGATGCGCGCCTCGCCGATCATGTAGATCTCATAATGAATCGACGAATGGATCGGCAGGCGCTCGGTCTCGACGGTCAGGAGAATGAAGAATGCCGCAACGAGGAACAGGTGCGCAGGGCTCCAGAACACCGCCGGCTGTGCGATCAGCAGATGGTTGACGACGAATGGCAACATCGCCTGCGCCAGGAGCGTGATGCCGACGAACACCATGATCAGCGTCGGCTCGGCGAGGATCGCCAGCATCACTTCGCGGCTCGATCCCAGGCCGCCGTAGGGATGACCGCTATCCAATCCGGCCAGAAGAATGGCAAAGCCGCCGAGGGTCAGGATCAGCCCGCCGCCGAGGATGTCCCCCATGTCCGACAGCGGCAACGGATAGTCCGTCAGCACGGGAATCAGGATGGGCACGGTCAGCATCGCCGTGCAGGCCACCACGGGTGCCGCCCAGAACACCCACGACGCCGTTGCCGGAACCACGATTTCCTTGCCGACAAGCTTGTAGAGGTCGCGATACGGCTGCCATATCGAGGGGCCGGTTCCGCGCTGGACCCGTTCCTCGAGGGTTGCGATCACCCCGTGCAGCAAAGGAGCAAACAGCGCGATGGTCAGCACTTGCGCGATCTGCTGAAGGACAACATGGCCTTCCATCGACTCCCCCATGGCACGAGCACACCGCAGTTCGCGGCACCAGGTAGGAGTCATCAGCCACAGGCTCGGTGCCGGCGGCAGTTATGGCGAACTCCATCGCCATCGCATTGGTGCGTAGTCTAAGAGGGCATCGATGGTCCCGTCAATTTGACGCCGTTGCATCTCCCGGCCGACGACCGACGAACCCGCAGCGCATGGCAGCGCCGCCATCATCGTGCGGTGACCGGGAAAGAAGGCGGACGACAGGCCGCGTCCACCGCGACGCGGGATGCCCGTCGTCAGTAGCCTTCGCCGCCATAGCCGGGAGGCGGCGGAGGCGGTGGCGGAAGATTTCCTTGCGACTGCGGGGGCGGAGGCGGAGGCGGATTGCCCATGCGGTAGTTGGGCGCCATCCCGGGGACGATATTGCCCTTCGCGTACATGCATTGCATGTACGCGATGTTGTACTGTCGCTGCAGGGTGTAGCTATCGCCGGATCCCTGACCGGCACCCATCGCCGTACCGGCGATCAGTCCGACGCCGGCGCCGGCGGCGGCAGACTCGCTGTTGTTACCCAGCAGTGCGCCCGCCACGGCACCCAGCGCCGTCGCCGCAACGGTACCGGCCACCTGCGAGTTGGTCGTCGAAGACTTGCCGCCCGCGATCGACTGCGACGCGTACGCCTTGCAGACCTGGTCTTCGCCTGCGAACACGTCGAAGGGCTTCCCGGGTGCCGGCATGACTTGCACGGTCGGGCCGGTCGGCATGGTCTGACAACCGGCCAATGCCAAGATGGTGGCACCGGCAACGACTCCGAGTCCCCAGGAAAACGGACGCATGACGAACCTCCCCGCAAAAAAATCCGGACGGCCGGCGAATCCGATGCGGAAAACCCGCAACGACGACGGAGGTCATTGTAAATCGATCGGACAGGAACGCCGCCGAACCATTGCCGGCAGAACGTAACAGGTCATGTCTCGGAACCGCCTTCGGGCGCCGCCACGCCGCGCCACCGCGGCGCGAGCTGGTGTTCGACGCCGATCAGATCGAGCACGCGCGCGATCGTCTGATCCACCAATTCCTCGATCGAGCGGGGGCGATGATAGAACGCGGGCACGGGCGGAAAGACGATGCCGCCCATCTGCGTCACCTCCTGCATGTTGCGCAGATGCGCCGCATGCAGGGGCGCCTCGCGAACGAGCAGAACCAGGCGCCGTCGCTCCTTGAGCGTGACATCGGCAGCGCGGGTGATCAGATTGTCGGCAAAACCACAAGCGACCGCAGCCAGCGTCTTCCCCGAGCACGGCGCGATCACCATCGATTCCCAAGCGAACGACCCGGAGGCGATGGCCGCGCCGATGTCCGATACGCCGTAGGCGACATCGGCCAGCGCTTCGATGCCCGCGCGCTTGATCCCGACTTCCTGAAATGCACTCAAAGCCCCGGCGTGAGAGACCACGACATGGGTTTCCACTCCACCGGCCGCACGCAGATGCCGGAGCAGTCGCACGCCATACACGGCACCCGATGCGCCGGTGACCGCGACAACGACGCGCCGCGGCATCACTTCGTGGCGTCGAGCAGGTTCTGCAGTTCCCCGCTTTCGTACATTTCCGTCATGATGTCGGAGCCGCCGACGAACTGCCCCTTGACATAGAGCTGCGGGATCGTCGGCCAACTGGCGTAGTCCTTGATCGCCTGGCGGATGGCGTCGTCCTGGAGCACATCGACGATGACGATGTTCTTGACTCCGCAAGCCTTGAGAATCTGCACGGCGCGACCCGAGAACCCGCAACGCGGGAATTGCGCCGTGCCTTTCATGAACAGAACCACGGGATTTTCGGTGACGGTCTTCCGGATGAACTCTTGCGCTTCCATGATGGCATTCCAGGAAAAAACGGACTTTGAACGAGATCCTACACGCATGAGACCGCGGATGCCGCCCGGAATTCCCGGTCCGCGGCGTGGGGAAGCATGCGGACGGCCGGCTCGCTCACTGCCAACGCGCCAGGCAGACGCGATCGCGACCCTCGAGATCCAGCAAAGTCTCCACCGAACCAAACCCTTGCTCCCGCGCCAAGGCATACACCTGCGATCCCTGGTCATAGCCATGCTCGAGCAGCAGAACGCCACCCGGGCGCAGGTGCTTCCCGGCGCTCGCGATGATGGTGCGCAGTGCGCGCAATCCGTCGGCACCGTCGGTGAGGGCATGCCGGGGTTCGTGGGTCAGACCGGGCAGATGGGGGTCGCCCTCCGCGATGTAGGGAGGATTGGAGACGATCAGATCGAACCGCGCGCCGCACAAGGGCGCGAACCAGTCCGCAGCGACCAGCGCGACGTGCGCCTGCAATCGACTGCAGTTCCGGCGCGCGACCGCCAAGGCGTGCACGCACCGATCGGTCGCAACGACCTGCCAGTGCGGCTGCGCCAACGCCAGCGTGATCGCGATGCAACCCGAACCGGTCCCGAGCTCCAGTACCGAAACACCCGGCCGGGACGGCAGGATGCCGATTGCGGTATCGACCAGAAGTTCCGTCTCGGGCCGCGGAATGAGGACGGCGGGCGTCACTTCGATGGCGTGGCCGTAGAACTCCTGGAATCCCGTCAGGTAGGCCATCGGTGTGCCACCGCGCCGCCGTGCCGCCAGGTCGGAAAATCGCCCTTGCGCCGCGGAGTGCACCGGGATTTCCGGATGGGCGACGAGATGCTCCGGCGGCACATCCAAGGCCAAGGCGAGCAGCGCGCGCGCCTCCCGGAACGGCAGCCGGGATTGCCGCAACAGAACGCTCGCCTGGACATTCGGATCGGTCATCGCGCAATCCGGATCGAAATAGAGGGAAAGACTGCCCCGGAGACCCAAAGTTCCAACTCGTTTCCGGGAGGACGACATAGCGCAACACCCTCGCCGGCAACCCGCGGGCCGGAGCGCCGAAGCGACGCTATTCCGACTCGGCCAAAGCCGCCAGCTGATCGGCCTGATACTCCGCGGTGAGCGCATTGCTCAGATCATCAAGGTCGCCGTCCATGATCTGGTCGATCTTGTACAGCGTCAAGTTGATGCGATGATCGGTCACCCGCCCCTGCGGGAAATTGTAGGTACGGATCCGCTCCGAGCGGTCGCCGGTGCCGACCAGCGAGCGGCGCGCCGACGCCTGGCTTTGCTGCTGTGCCCGGACCTGCGCGTCCTTGACCCGCGCCGCAAGAATCTTGAGTGCGCGCTCCTTGTTCTTGTGCTGCGATCGGTCGTCCTGACACTCCGCAACCAGGCCAGTCGGCAGATGGGTGATCCGCACGGCCGACTCGGTTTTATTGACGTGCTGCCCCCCGGCGCCGGACGCGCGGAACACATCGATGCGCAACTCGCTCGGGTCGAACTTCACGTCCTCGATCTCGTCGGCCTCGGGCAGCACGGCGACCGTGCAGGCGGAGGTGTGAATACGGCCCTGCGCCTCGGTCTCCGGAACTCGCTGCACGCGGTGCACTCCGGACTCGAACTTCAGACGACTGTACGCTCCGGCGCCGGCGATGCGGACGATCACTTCCCGGTATCCGCCCAGATCGGAAGAGCTCTCCGACAAGATCTCCGTCTGCCAGTGGCGGCGCTCGGCATACCGCATATACATGCGCAGCAGCGCCGCGGCGAACAAGGCCGACTCCTCGCCGCCGGTGCCGGCACGGATCTCGAGGAAGATATTGCGCTCGTCGTTCGGGTCGGTGGGCAGCAGAAGTCGCTGCAGTTCGTCCTCGAGCGTCGCGATCCGCGTCCGGGCGACCCCCTCCTCCTCCTGGCCAAGCGCGCGCAGTGCGGGGTCGGCGATCATCTGCTGGGCAGTATCCAGATCCTGCTCCGCCGCCAGATACTCGCGAAAGCGTGCGACTACAGGCTCGAGTTCGGCGCGTTCCCGCGACAGGCGGCGGAACTGGTCGAGATCGCGCGCGGCGTCCTCACTCGCGAGCGCGGCGTCGATTTCGGTGAGCCGATGAACCAACTGGGCCAGTTTGGCCCGCATGGATTCTTTCATGGGAAACGGCATCCGCCCGCAGCGGACGCTAATGACGTCGTGGAAAATGCATGATCGGCGCGGCGGCATCCGCCGCTTCGAAACGCGATGCGGGCCAGCGCGGGCCGGGCAAGATCATCACTGATGATTCGCCGGCTTGCGGTAGAACTGCGAGAGCATTCCGATCTGCCGCACGCGTTCGTCATCGGAAGCACCCACCGCTTCGTTGAGCACCGCGATCGGCGCATGCAGGAACTTGTTGGTGAGCGCGCGCGAAAACCGATCCAGCACCACCTCGACGGGTTCGCCGCGGGCGATCTGCCGCCGCGCACGCTCGATTTCGTACATGCGCAGACACTCCGCCCGCGCACGCATGTCGCGGATCACCGGAACCGTCTCGCGGCCGGCAAGCCAGCTTTCGAAATCGCGCACGCGGGTCTCGATGATCACCTCCGCCTGCGCAACGGCGGCCTGGCGTGCCTCCTGACCGGTTTGCACCACTTGGCCGAGATCATCGACGGTATAGACGAACACGTCATCGAGACGCGAAACCTCGGGCTCGACATCGCGAGGCACGGCAAGGTCCACCACCACCATCGGCCGATGACGGCGGCTGCGGATCGCGCGCTCGACCATGCCCAACCCGATGATCGGCAGGGAACTCGCGGTGCAAGAGATGACGATGTCGAAGTGCGCCAGCGCGTCCGGAATATCGGAAAGCGGAATCGCCCGACCATGGAGGTGCGACGCCAGGTTGTGTGCACGCTCGAGCGTGCGATTCGCGACGGTGATCGTCTTCGGCCGCCGGGCCGCGAAATGCGTCGCCGTCAGCTCGATCATTTCGCCCGCTCCGATGAACAGCACATGACAGTCGGCGATGTCGCCGAAGATCCGTTCGGCCATCTTCACGGCCGCCGCGGCCATCGACACCGACCGGGAGCCGATTTCGGTCGAACTGCGCACTTCCTTGGCAACCGCAAAGGTACGCTGGAACAGGTGATTCAGCAGCAGACCAAGGCCTCCCGCCTGACGCGCCAACCGCTCCGCCTGCTTCATCTGCCCGAGGATCTGCGGCTCCCCCAGGACCATCGAATCGAGACCGCTCGCGACCCGGAACGCGTGGCGGACCGCATCGGCCGCAGGCAGCGTATACGAGGAACGCATGAAATCGCTGGCGACGACGCCCTTTTCTTCGGCAACGAATTCCGATAGCGCCGTCCCCGCGGGTTCCGGATCGTCCACCGCGCAATAGAACTCCGTCCGATTGCAGGTCGAAACGATCGCCGCTTCCGTCACCGTTCCGCGCGCCGCGCTCGCGAAGCGCTGCCGCAGCCGCGCAATCGTCCCCTCGATTTCCTGCGGCAGGAACGCGACACGCTCCCGCAAGGCGAGTGGCGCCGTTTGGTGATTCAATCCCAGGGTCAGCAGTTGCATCGTCGTCCGTCGGAGCGCTCCGACATTTTCTCCGCGGGGATCCATCCCGAGCGCAAGCAGCCGTGGATTATGACGGGAAAATGATGCATTTGAGAAGCAGGTCGTCCGCTGCCCGCCCATCCCCGGACCGCCTTGGCCCATGCGATGGGGGTGAACCCCGTTGTAAATCGAAATAAGAATCATTACTATCTAGGCTAGGCGCTGCGATCGGCAGCCAGGAAAGCCGTTCCGTTTTTTCTTAACGAATCCTCATAAACAAGAGAGGGAGTTGTCATGAAAACGACGATCTTGTGTTGGAGCGCTTGGATGTTAGGGTGCATGGGAATCCTTCCGCTTCCGGTGCGCGCGGAAACCCCGGTCGCCATCCCGGTAGTGATCCAGGATCACCGGTTCCATCCCGAGGCAATCCATGTGAAGGCCGGACGACGCGCATTGCTGGTCGTCGAGAACCGCGATGCCGGCGCGGAGGAGTTCGAGAGCCACCAGCTCCATCGCGAAACGATTCTTCGCGGCCATACCCGCAAGCGCATCTACATCGGCCCGTTGCGCCGGGGCCGGTACTCGTTCGTCGGCGAATTCCATGAAAAAACCGCGCACGGCACCGTCATCGCCGAGTGACCCGCGCTCACGACCGGAAACCCATGCAATGACACCCGCAATCGTGGTTCCTGCCACGCGCACCGGATCGTGCCGACGACCGGCAGGATGGGCCTGGATCGCCGCCGCCTGCCTTGCACTGTCGGCGGCATGCCGCCCCGCCGCCGCCGATCCCAACGACTACATCCAGGATCTCGACTTCGCCGGCGGAGAAAAGGAGATCGATATGCAGATGGGTGCCGCAACCGCCACCCCCGACGGCGCCCCGGCACTGGAAGGAGCGGCGGTGTCCTACGAAGTGGGAATCACCGACCGTGTCCTGTCGGAAACCTATCTCCAGTTCGCCAATTCGACCCCGGGGTCGACGGGCGGCGGCATCGACGGCTTCACCGAGGAGGGCGTGTTCCGGTTCACCGATCCGGGCGAGTACTGGGCGGATTTCGGCGCGATGCTCGAGGTCGAACATCCCCGCGTCTGGTCACAAGGCTGGTACCTCACGCTATCGCCGATGCTGCAAACCGACGTCGGCGACGTCCAGGTGAACCTCAATCCGATGGTGACGAAGATCGTGGGCGGTCCCGCCTACGGTGCCGCCACGCAACTCGGATTCCAATATCAGTTCCGGGTCCGGACCGCGGGTCCCCTGGACTATGGCATCCAGGGGTTCGGCTATGGCAAAAGCTGGGCCGCCGAAAACGTCGTATTCAACCGCTGGAACAACGTCGGCCCGGCGATTTTCGGACGGTTTCCACTGGACTCGGGGCGAGCGATCCAGTTCGACGCGGGCCTGCTCTTCGGCACGTCGAACGACGCGCCGAAGAGCACGCTGCGCGCACAGGTGGAGTACGAGTTCTATTGAGGGAACGCGGTGGCGGCGTCGCTCAATAGGATGCGACGTTGCTGCCGTTGCCGTTCAGTGCCACGAACCCATCGCCGCTGCTCTTCAAGGCGACCGGATTGGCGATTCCGGCATACCCGGTCGACGTCCAGCTCGTGCCCACCCCGGTTTCGTTCGCATAGGCGATTCCGGTGGAGTCGAGCGCAAGAAAGCGCGTGGTATAGCCGATCCCGACGATGGATGCGCCGCCGGTCAACGGGATCGAACCAAAAGCCCACGACTGGTTGGATCCGGCGTTCGACAGATACGCTGTATTCCCCTGCGCATCGACCACGACCCAGGTCTGGATGGTTTCGTTCGTGGTGTTGATCCCCACCTGGGTCGGGTTGGACGAATAGGTGTACCCCAACGGAGAGAACCCGCCGTAGAAAGAACTCAGCGCTGCGGCGTTGGTCGGCGTGCCGGCTCCCAACTGCAGCGTAATGGCATCGGAATTGGCATCGTCGTTGCCATACGCAACGGCAATCCAGTTGTTGGTCTTGCTGGTGGTCTCCGGAACCCGACCCCATTGGGTAAAGGGCGATGCGGTCGACATCAGGATCACGCCACCGTCCCCGACGGCGACGCAGGTGTTGCTGGGCGTATCGCAATGGACCGCCCGTAGGTTGCTGGTGATGCCGGAAATCGACCAGTTCTGCCAGTTGATGCCGTCGGTACTGGTGAGGATGGTTCCGCCATCGCCGACGACAACGAACACCGGCGTGGCGGTATCAACGTCATACACGGACACCCCCCGCAAATTGGCGGTGACGCCGGACCGGACCGCGGTCCAGTTGATGCCGTCGGAACTTTGCAGGATCGCACCGCCGGCGCCCACGGCGACGACCGAATACCCCGGCGCGGCCGTATTGGCACCGCTGGCGTTGCCGCCCGCCGCATAGAGGTCCGACTGGAACCCGGGGGGTACGTTGGCCGGCGCCCAGGAAAGCGGCATGTTGCCTTGGTCTGCGGTCAGCGGGCCGGCGACGTCGGGTTGCAGCAGCGCGGTGTAGATCATGCCGCCGGAACCCACCGCGACGAACAACCCTGCCGGGGGGAAGCCCCCGGCGCCCGTGGAACCGCAGGTGGTGACCGGGACGTAGCCCAGCCCGTACAGGGAACCACCGGTCACGCCGATTCCGCCATTGGGTGTCCAGGGTGCACCGCTTCCGGGATACGGCCCTCCGGCGGGGCGCGCCACCGCGCTCACCAGCGGGCTCCCGGTACCACCCGGCGCCGTGCCGGTACGACCGTCGATCGTGAAATACATCGCCGGGAACTGGGTCGTGGGATTCGGATTGTTGACCTGGTTACAAAGCAGCCAGGGGGAACTGGGGTTGAGCGCGATCCCGGCATTGAGGAGCCCGTTCACCCAGTTATTCGTGCTCAGCGTCGGATCCTGCGCATAGAACATCCAGTAGCTGGTGGCGGCCGAACCGCTCCAGGTCACGCTGATCATCGCATCGCCGCCATACGCCCGAACCGAGGTCGGCGGGCTCTGCGGGCTGCCGGTGTTGCCGAGGCATCCGCAAAGAGCAAGCGTGGCAAAGAGCGCAGGCAGGGCGGTACGGAGCTTCACGACGATTTCCAGGAACGGAGCAAACTTTAGACTGTAGCAGAAGGCCGGGAGGTCGGCCTCGCCACCGGAACGCGCCCGGACGATCCCGTTCTGGAGGAACGGGATCGACAAAAAAATGCAACCCTTGCGCCGCCTGATCGGCGACGATACCGGCACACACTCCACCGAGGCCGCGCCATGCCGGAAACTCCTGCCACCCCCATCCCCCGCCAACCCGCGCTATACATTCCGCATGGAGGCGGACCCTGCTTTTTCATGGATCCGATGCCGGGATTGCCCTCCGACCTTTGGGACCGGATGGCGGCATACCTGCGAGGAATTCCGGCATCGCTGCCGACGGTGCCGCGGGCGATCGTCGTCGTCTCCGCGCATTGGGAGGCGCCGAAACCGACGATCGGCGTCGCGGCGTCGCATGCGCTGCTGTTCGATTACTACGGATTCCCCGAGCACACCTATCGCCTCCGGTATCCGGCTCACGGTGCGCCGGCGCTGGGTGCACGCATGCAAACGCTGCTCGCGCAAGCGGGCGTCGAAACCGACACCGATGATCGTCGAGGACTGGATCACGGGGTGTTCGTCCCACTGAAGGTGATGTACCCCGATGCAGCCCTGCCGATCGTCCCGCTATCGCTGCAACGCAAGCTCGATCCCGGGTTCCATTTCCGGGTCGGAGCCGCGCTGGCCCCCTTGCGCGACGAGGGCGTGCTGATCATTGCCAGCGGGATGAGCTACCACAATCTGCGCGACTTTTTCCAACCCGGCCGTGGCGATGACGAAGCCCAGGCCTTCGATGACTGGTTGGCGCGGGCGATCGCCGATCCGGACCCGCAGGTGCGGAACCGCGCCCTTCTCGGCTGGGAAGATGCGCCGGGGGCGCGGGCATCCCACCCGCGGCCCGAACACTGGATTCCGATCCTCGTGGCGGCCGGGGCGGGTGCTGCCGATCCGGCGTACCGGCCCTACGTCGATCGCCTATTGAACAAGCCGGTTTGTGCGGTTCGTTTCGGTTGATGGAGGAAGGACCGGATCGCGAATTCCCGTATACAATGGCCGCGCATTTCGTTTCAGCCTCGTTTGCCATTGGTCCTCCGAGCCGGTCGCGCGAGATCGCGCTCCTGCGGTAGCCCCAGCTTGCGGTGTCTGATCGTTTGCACACCGTGTGCGTATTCCGACGCACGGGGATTTTTCCAATTTGTTTTCAGGAGTTGTTTATGGCGACCGGAACCGTCAAATGGTTCAACGATGCAAAAGGGTATGGGTTCATCACCCCCGACGACGGCGGGAAAGACCTCTTCGCCCATTTTTCGGAAATCCAGGGATCGGGCTTCAAGTCCCTGCAGGAAAACCAGCGCGTTGAATTCACCGTCGCGCAAGGCAACAAGGGCCCCCAGGCGACCCAGATCCGCGTGATCTGACGACCTGCCCGGGCACTTCTGCCCACGGGCGGCCTCGCAGCGATGCGGGGCCGCCCGTTTTGTTTTTCGGCGACCCGCGCCGACCGTGTGCGGCGCGGACTCCGCCGAGGACGCCGGTTATGGCAAGATCCGGACGACCCGGAACCCGTATTCGTTCAAGCGATACGAGCGCGCAACGCCGATGCGTTTGGATGTTCCGCGAAAGCCCGGGTCATAGATCCAGGACCCGCCGCGCAGAACGCGATAATCGCAGTCATCTTCCAGGCACCCGTCGGTCCACTCCCAGACATTGCCGTTCATGTCGTAAAGGCCCAACGCATTGGGCTGTTTCTTCCCTACCGGGTGGGTATGGCCGCCGCTGTTGTCCGCAAACCAGGCGACATCCTGGTATCGCTGACTGCCGCAGTATTTCGTCGCCATCCCGCCATGGCATGCAAACCGCCACTCGGCTTCGGTCGGGAGACGGTAGTGCCTGCCCGTTTTCTCGTTGAGTTTGGTCACGAACTCCTGCGCGTCATCCCAACTCACCTGCTCCACCGGACAATCATCCCCGCATTGCGGGAAAAAGCTGGGGTTGCCGCCCATGACGTCGCGCCATTGCTTCTGGGTGACCAGATATTTTCCCATCGCATATCCCGGCGTGACGACGACCATTTCCGGACAGTCCGGACAATCCCGGAACACCGTTCCCAGTTTCATCGCGGCGTTCGGCAGGATCGCAACGGCGGTCGCCGGCTGGGCGATGCGGGCGGCAGGCGCTGCCACCGGCGCAGACGCAGCCGATGTCGCTGCGGCGGGAGGCGCGCGCCGCAGATCGCGCATCTCGTCGCGCATTTCCTCCAGCGCGTAAATATGGTCCTGTGCCTGCCGTGCCTGCGTTTTCTCCGGTGCGGTCTGGAGAAACCGGTGCAGGGCGTCGATCGCCCCCGAATAATCCTTGGTCGTCTCCTGCGCCTTGGCGAGGTTGCGATATGCCTCGCCCCACCAGGGCGCCAAGGCCAGCGCCTTTTGGTAATTTCGGATCGCCCGCTGAGCGCCATACGTCCCCAGGCCGCTCGCCATTGCGGTATTGCCACGGATGAAATACCGCCGCGCGTCCTCGGGAACCGCCGGCGCCCGCCGACGCGCCGCGGCGATGATCCGCGCGCGCAAGGCCTCGTCATCCGGGTGCTGCTGCAAGGTCGCCACCCACTGCGTGAACGACGCCGACGAAACCTCGCCCGCAAGCGCCGGATGTGCCGCCGCCCACACCAGGACGCCCCCCATCCAGATCGCCGCGCACAGCCCCCGCACCGCCCTGGCGAACCCGCCGTTCCTTTGCATTCCCGCTCCCTCTCGCTGGTTTCCGATCATTTCCGCAACCCCAACTGTCGCCGGGGCCGATTCGTCCGCCCGGGGATTTTATTTCACGATGGGGAAAGGTCCGCAGCGCCAGCCCTGGTCTGGCGGGGAAATGCCGCTTACGGGGCGTTCTGGACCGGCGGTCTCGAGTCCGGGAAACAGAACTCCATCTGCACGCCGGCGAGCTCGATCACGTCACCGTTGTGCAGCGGATGCGCGGCCGAACCGAGGTTGCGACCGTTGATGGCGGGAAACACGTCGCCCTCGACATGGGCGATGAAATAGCCCGTCGGACGACGGGTGATGACGGCCACCTGGCTCCCGGGACGGCCCACCGTGGTCAATGCCTTGACGAGTGCCATTTCCCGGCCCGCGTTCCCGCCGGTAAGAATTCGAATCATCGCCGGCGCCTGCGGCGCGGCGGCCGGTGCTCCAGGCGGTCGCACCTGGATCGTGGCGGGTCCGGGGCTATAGAACTCGCGGGCCATCGGCTGCTGGGTATCGAGGTCGGCGCCCGCAGGCCCATTGCCCGCCGCGGCGTCGAGCAGATAGCGCAGCCGGTATTTCCCGACCTCGATGGTGTCACCGTCTCGTAGCAAGTGCCGCTTGATCGGCTGGCCGTTCACCGTGGTGCCGTTGGTCGATCCCAGATCTTCGATGTGTGTGGTGTTACCGGCCCGGACGATGACGGCATGCTCGCCGCTCACCGCGAGATTGTCGATCACCACGTCGTTATGCGAGCGGCGGCCGATGGTCTCGCGATCCTTCGTCAGGGCGACTTCGCGCAGGACGACGCCATCCAGACTCAGAATCAGCTTCGACATATCCAGATCTCTTTGCTCGCCGGGTAAAAGGACGCCTAACGGAATCCCGCCGCCCCGACAAGGCTACTCGATTCGGGAAGCCAAAACAACCGAACCCGGGCGTGGCACGGCAAAAACCCCGGCGCCTGCCCGCCAATCGGCGGAGCACGCCGCCGTGAGTCAGGCGTCGGCATGCGAATCATCATCATGCGCCGCGCCGGCGCGATCGACTTGGATCAGGATCACGGAACAATTGTCCCGGCCGCCGGCATCGTTCGCTTCGTCGATCAACCGGCGTGCAGTGGCGGCGAGGTCCCCGTCGCACGCGCACAACAGGGCACGGATCCGCGCTTCCACGACCATCTCGGTAAGACCATCCGAACACAGAAGAAGCAGGTCGCCCCGCTGGACGTCGTAATCGCGGACCTCCGGGTCGCAATTCGGCGACGTGCCGATCGCGCGGGTAACGAGGTTTTTCGCGGGCAGGGTGCGTGCCTCCTCGACCGTGATCATGCCGGCATCGAGCAATTCCTGCGAAAAGGAATGATCTTTCGTGATCTGATCGAGATTTCCATCACGCAAACGGTAGAGCCGTGAGTCGCCGGCGTGCGCGACCCACATCCGGCTCCCCAGGAGCCACGCCGCGATCACCGTCGTCGCCATGCCTTCGTACATGGTGCTCTGCAATGCCGCGCGAAAAATTTCGCCGTTCAGCGCAAACAGGGTCCGGCGCAGCGCGGCCGCGGGATCATAGGTCTTGGAAAAACAAACGGCCGCCGTCAGGCCTCGTCCCAATTCACCGAGCAGGCGACTGACCGCCATCGTGGCCGCGATTTCACCGGCGTTGTAGCCGCCCAAGCCATCGGCGACGACGAACAGACCGATCGCCGGATCGGCGCCCACGGCGTCCTCGTTCAACGGCCGAACCATGCCCGGATGGCTTTTGATTGCAAACCGCAACGCAAGGGTCCCGGGCATGGTGCGTTTCGCTTCCTCGCGGCCTGCGCGTCCCACGCGTCCTAGAGGACGCTCCGCAGGAGTTTGCCCATCTCGGAGGGGTTCCTCGTGGTACGGATCCCGGCCGCCTCGAGCGCATCCAGTTTTTCCTGGGCGGTTCCGTGGCCGCCCGAAATGATCGCCCCCGCATGTCCCATGCGCTTTCCCGGCGGCGCGGTGACGCCGGCGATGAAAGCGACCACGGGCTTCTTCATGTGTTCCTGGGCCCAAGCGGCAGCAGTCTCCTCGTCGTTGCCGCCAATTTCGCCGATCATGATGACGGCGTCGGTTTCCGGATCATCGTTGAACAGGCGCAGCACGTCCACATGCTTCAAACCGTTGACCGGATCACCACCGATGCCGACGGCGCTCGATTGGCCCAGACCCAGTTCGGTCAACTGCGCCACGGCTTCGTACGTGAGCGTTCCGGAACGCGACACCACGCCGACGCGCCCCCGACGATGGATGTGCCCGGGCATGATGCCGATCTTGATCTCATCCGGGGTGATGAGGCCGGGGCAGTTCGGCCCGAGAAGGATGGTCCGCGAACCCGCTTTGCGCATCCGATCCCGTACCAGGATCATGTCGCGCACGGGAATTCCTTCCGTGATGCAAACCACGATGTCGAGTTCGGCCTCCACCGCCTCCCAGATCGCGTCTGCCGCGCCGGCGGGCGGCACATAGATGACCGAGGCGTTGACACCGGTCTGCTCCTTGGCTTCGCGCACCGTGCCGTAGATGGGGACGTCCTCGAAACGCTCCCCCGCCTTCCGGGGGTTGACCCCCGCCACGAAGCACTCCCGCCCGAACGCGTAATCCCGACAGCCGCGGGTATGGAACTGCCCGGTCTTGCCGGTGATTCCCTGGGTGACGACGCGGGTGTTCCGGTCGATCAGAATGCTCATGTCCGCACTCCCGCCGGCGCTGCCGCGTCGGCGGCCGCCGACACCGCCGCCACCACACGCTGCGCCGCATCGGCCATGGTTTCGGCCGAAATGATCGGCAGGCCGGATTTCGCCAGCATCCGGCGTCCCAGTTCCTCGTTCGTCCCCTTCATGCGGACCACGAGAGGCACCGCGAGGTGCACGGCACGCGATGCCGCGATGACGCCTTCGGCAATGGTGTCGCACTTCATGATTCCGCCGAAGATATTGACCAGAATGGCCTTGCAGTCAGGATTGCGCAACATGAGCTTGAACGCCTCGGTCACTTTCTCCACGGTCGCGCCGCCTCCAACGTCGAGGAAATTCGCCGGGGTGCCACCGTAGAGCTTGATCGTATCCATCGTCGCCATGGCAAGGCCGGCACCGTTGACCAGGCAACCGATGTTGCCGTCGAGCGGAATGTAGGAAAGATCGAATTTCGACGCCTCGATTTCGGCCGGATCCTCCTCGTCCATATCACGCAGCGCGACGAGCTCGGGGTGACGATAGAGCGCGTTGGCATCGAAGTTGAATTTCGCATCGAGAGCGATGATGTCGCCGTTGCCGGTCAACACCAGCGGATTGACTTCGGCGAGCGTCGCGTCGCACTCCCAGTATGCGCGCGACAGACCCTGCAAAGCCTGCCGCGCAGCGACCCGCGACGCGTCGGGAATCCCGATGTCCCGCGCCAGGGATTCCGCCTGAGCGTCGGTCAAGCCGCGCACCGGGTCGATCAGCACGCGATGAATCTTCTCCGGAGCCTGCGCCGCGACCTCCTCGATCTCCATGCCTCCTTCGCTGGACACCATGAGGCAGATCTTCTGCGCCGAGCGGTCGAGGACGAGGCCGGCATACAGTTCCTTGCGAATGTCCACCCCCTCTTCGATGAGCAGCCGACGAACCATCTGACCATGGGTTCCCGTCTGGTGGGTGACCAATCGCATGCCGAGCATGTCCTGCGCATGACTGCGCACGTCTTCAATCGAGCGAGCCAAGCGCACGCCGCCGCCCTTGCCGCGCCCTCCGGCGTGGATCTGCGCCTTGACGACCCATACCGGACCGCCGATCCGGCGCGCCGCATCGACCGCCCCGGCCACGTCGAATGCAGGCTCCCCGCGCGGCACCGGCACGCCGAAACGGCGCAGGATGTCTTTGGCTTGGTATTCGTGGATTTTCAAGAAAGGGCTCCACTCCGCTCATGCGGGTAGACCCCAATACTAAAGGACGTTTGCAACCTGGAAAAACTCAGGTTGCGTCGCTCGCCGATCCATTCACGATCCGGCGAACGATTTCGGCATCGAAGCCGCGAGCAACCAGGAAGCGACCCTGCCGGGCTCGCTCCTGCGGCGTTTCGGCGGGTCGTCCGAACTTTTTCCGCCAAA
Organism: Pseudomonadota bacterium; assembly: GCA_021825945.1. Lineage (GTDB taxonomy): Bacteria > Pseudomonadota > Gammaproteobacteria > Burkholderiales > Burkholderiaceae_F > GJ-E10. The sequence goes on along the minus strand of JAKAFN010000001.1, from coordinate 202,814 downwards.
GCGCCAGCGCCGCCCGTCCATCCTCATCGGCGGAGGGCAGTGCGGCCGAGATCGCCGTGTCGTCCACCCCTTTCCATGCGAGTTCCTGGCGAAGGCGCAGGCGCCCATAGCGTGCACCGCGCGACCTGGCCCAGGCCTGCGCCATGCGGGCGTCGGACAGGAAGCCCTGCTCTTGCAATCGGTCGAGCGTGTGTGCGATCTCCGCCGAAGTCGTTTCCGCGGCGGACTCGATCTCCGCCTCCGCCCCGCCCCCCAATTTCCGGAATAACAGTCGCTCCAGTTCGGTGCGGCCGTATTCGCGACGGGCCAAGGCGAGGAGGGCGATTTGCCATGGCGACTTGCGAGACGCTACGCGCCGGCCGCCTTCCTGCGACCGTATACGGGGATCAGGGCGGGAGGAGTCGCCCCCATCCGGCAACGGCAAGGGCGCGCGCGCGCGAAACGGCATGGCGAGCCTCACCGCCCTCGCTACTCCTGTTCTTCCACAGCGGCACGGGGCGTAATGCCGAGACGCTCTCGAATCTTGTTTTCGATCTCGATCGCGATATCGGGGTTGGCGCGCAGGAATTCGCGAGCATTGTCCTTGCCTTGACCGATCCGATCGCCGCCGTAGGCATACCAGGCACCCGACTTCTCCACGACGCTCTGCTGGCTGCCGATGTCGAGAATTTCACCTTCCCGGGAAATTCCCTCGCCATAGAGAATGTCGAATTCGGCCTGTTTGAACGGCGGCGCCACTTTGTTCTTGACGACCTTGACTCGGGTTTCCGAACCGATCACTTCGTCGCCCTTCTTGATCGAGCCGATGCGACGGATATCCAGGCGCACGGAGGCATAGAACTTCAAGGCATTGCCTCCCGTCGTGGTCTCGGGATTGCCGAACATCACGCCGATCTTCATGCGGATCTGATTGATGAAAATCACCAGGCAGTTGCTGCGCTTGATGGTCGCGGTAAGCTTGCGCAGTGCCTGACTCATCAGGCGTGCCTGCAGGCCGGGGAGCGCATCGCCCATCTCGCCCTCGATTTCCGCCTTGGGCGTGAGCGCCGCGACGGAATCGACCACGATCAGGTCGACCGACCCGGAGCGCACCAAGGCGTCGACGATCTCCAACGCCTGTTCACCGGTGTCGGGCTGGGAAATCAACAGATCCTGGAGATTGACGCCGAGTTTCTGCGCGTACTGGGAATCGAGCGCGTGCTCAGCGTCGATGAACGCACAGGTGCCGCCCATCTTCTGCATCTCGGCGATCACCTGCAGCGTAAGCGTGGTCTTGCCGGAGGATTCCGGCCCGTAGATCTCCACCACGCGCCCGCGCGGCAGGCCGCCGACGCCCAGCGCGATATCCAGACCCAGCGATCCGGTGGATACCGTCTGGATGTCCTCCACGACCTCGCCATCGGCGAGGCGCATGATCGACCCCTTGCCGAACTGTTTCTCGATTTGCGCCAGCGCAGCCGCGAGCGCCTTCTGCCGTTCCTTGTTTTCCGCCACGAAGGCGCTCCTTCCGTCGTCCATGATTCCCCCCGCCGAGGCGATACTGAATGAAAATCCAGTATTACTGTAATTTCCTTCACGCCCGGCGTCAAGCCTGCTCCCGGTAGGAGCGAAGCGGCGCCCGCCGAGCGCGCACCGCACAGTTCGGCTATACTCCGCAGCCTTCGGCGGATTAGCTCAGCTGGTTAGAGCAGAGGAATCATAATCCTTGTGTCCGGGGTTCGAGTCCCTGATCCGCCACCACCCTTATTCCGATCGCTCCTCCGCTCCGAGGGGCAGACCTTGTCCCGATGGCGTACTCCACCCAGACGGCGAACAGCTACACGTTGCGCGTGACGTGCCCGGCGACGACCGGACTCATCGCGGCAATCACTCACCACTTGGCGATCCGGCAGTTCGATATCACCGAGTTGTCGCAGTACGATGACGCGGAAACCCGGCGGTTCTTCCTGCGTTGCGTATTTGTGGTGCCGCCCGATTTTTCCGGCGCCGTCCTCGACAACGATTTCCACGACACCGCGAGCCGGTTTTCGATGGACTGGACACTCCGGCGCAACGATCGCCCCTACCGCGCGCTGCTGCTCGTCTCGAAAGTCGATCATTGTCTGCGCGACCTGCTCTATCGGTGGGAGTTGGGCGAATTGCCCATGACCATCGCGGGAATCGCATCCAATCACGCCTTGCTGGAACCGGTTGCCGCCCGCGCGGGGGTGGCGTTTCATCATCTGCCGATCGTGGGGGGAGACAAGATGGCGCAGGAAGGAGCGCTGCGGCGCCTCATTGCCGACACGGCAACCGATGTCGTCGTGCTGGCACGCTATATGCAGATCCTGAGCGACCGGTTCACACGCGACTTCATCGGTCGTTGCATCAACATCCACCATTCGTTCCTACCCAGTTTCAAGGGCGGTTCGCCCTATGCGCAAGCACATGCCCGAGGCGTCAAGCGGATCGGCGCCACCGCACACTATGTGACCAGCGACCTCGACGAAGGGCCGATCATCGAACAGGACGTACGCCCGGTCGATCACCGACACTCCATCGCAGAAATGGAAGCGCTGGGCCGCGATATCGAAGCGGCCGTGCTGGCACGCGCACTCCGGCATCACCTGGAAGATCGCGTGTTCATCGACGGCAACAAGACCATCGTTTTTGCGTGACGAGACGGTTCGCGTAACGACCGCCGTCCTGGACGCCGGGGCCGATGCGTGCGGCAAAAAGAAAACGGGTGCGTTCTTGCGAACGCACCCGGAAAAGAAACGCACCCATCCAGGGCGCAGCACCACACGCAACGAAAGGCCCCGTTGCCAGGGCCTTTCTGACTCGCCCGGGAATGCGCAGATTCGCTGGCGCATCCCCTGACGAACCGCTGGCACATGGGAAAGAGTGCCAGCCAAAACCGGGAACAGCCCGTCGAGTGCATTGTGACAAGCGCCGCCGGACTCGGCATGACCTAGGTCAAACAGTAGCGTTTCGACGCGCGGCGCGCACCCGCTGCGGATTCACACCGCGACGGCGTCGAATGTCTCTTCCAGGATCCGCAAGCCTTCGTCGAGGATCGCATCGCTTGCAGTGAGCGGCACCATGATCCGCAGCACGTTGGAATTCGATCCGGCCGAAAGGAGCACCAGCCCGCGCCGGGCGGCTTCGGCGACGATGCGCGCCGTCCGTTCGGTCGCAGGCGCATCGCGGCTCCCCCCGTCGAACAACTCGGCCGCGATCATCGCGCCCAGGCCGCGGACATCTCCCACGCAAGCGTGTCGGGCGGCAATGCGCTCCAGTCCGGCACGCAAGCGTTCACCGACCACCCGGGCCCGTGCGAGCAGACCCTCCTGCTCGAACACGTCGAGAACTTCCAATGCCGCCGCCGCCGCCAGAGGATTGCCGCCGTAGGTCCCCCCCAGCGCGCCGGGTCCCAGCGCATCCATGATGTCCGCGCGGCCGGTGACGCCGGAGATCGGGAAGCCGCCCGCCATCGATTTCGCCATCGTGATCAGATCCGGCACCACGCCCGAATGCTCGATCGCGAACCAAGTTCCGGTGCGGCCCGCACCGCTCTGGATCTCGTCGGCAATCAGCAGGATGCCATGCCGATCGCATAATTCGCGCAGTGCGCGCAGAAATTCGAACGGTGCGACGTAAAACCCACCCTCACCCTGCACCGGCTCGACGATGATCGCGGCCACACGCTCGGGGCCGATATCGTTGCGGAAAAGATGCTCGATCGAGGCCAGCGCGTCTTCGACACCGATGCCGAACAACGGGTTGGGAAACCGGGCGTGGTACACCTCGCCGGGAAACGGCCCGATTCCCGTCTTGTACGGCGCAACCTTTCCGGTCAACGACAAGGTCATCATCGTGCGCCCGTGGAACCCGCCACTGAAGGCGATCAACCCCGGCCGGCCGGTGTAGCCCCGCGCGATCTTGACGGCATTCTCCACCGCCTCGGCACCCGTCGTGGCGAAGAAGGACTTTTTCGGCGCGTCCCCCGGAGCCAGCGCGTTGCAGCGTTCCGCCAACTCGACCAGCGGTTCGTATGCGAGCAACTGAAATGCCGTGTGCGTGAACCGACCGAGCTGGGCCTGCACCGCAGCCACTACGTTGGGATGCCGGTGACCGGTATTGACCACGCAGATGCCGCCGGCGAAGTCGACGTAGCGCTTCCCCTCGACATCCCAGATTTCGGCGTTTTCCGCACGGTCGACGAAAATTGCATGCACCTGCCCTGATCCACGCGGCATGGCAGCGCGACGGCGCGCCATCAGCTCCGCGTTGGTCTTGGCGGGACGCAAGGTTTCCTGGGGGTCGCGTTTCATCTCATCTCCGCGGAGTGGGGTACCCTTCACCACGGCATTGTAGCGAGGGCGCGCCCCTCCTCGGAGACTGCGGGCGGGAAACCGCCGGCGTCAGCCGCGTTGCGGGTGCGCGACATGCGCCGCCCATAGACGGGCAAGATCGGCAGCGCCATCGCTGCCTCCAACCCGGCGAAACGCGGCGAGCGCCTGGGCATCATCACCCGCCATCCAGTACGCGATCGCGAGATGCAGGCGCCCATCTTCCGGGTGGGCGATACCGCCTTGGCGCAATCCGCGCTCCATTCGCGCCAGCCCGGTCGCGGCATTGCCGTTGAGCACGTCGTTGAACCCAATGTTGAGCAAGGCATCGCCGGTGTGCGCGTTCTGCGCGTCGACCGAATCCCGCGCGCGGTCGCGCCGATCTTCGGCCAAGTCCTTTTTCACGAGCGCCTCCAGGCGCCGTTCCCGGGCGGCCGCCGGGCCCTTGCCGAACACGCCACCCGCCACGGCCGCATCCACGACCTTTTGCGCCTCGGCGGGAAATCCCGCCTGCAGATCCCGTTGCGCCATGGTCATCGCATCCGATTCCTGCGTCAGCAAGCCCAGGGCAAAGCGCAGCCGCAGAAGATCGAGGCCGAGGCGATCCGGGAATTTTGGATCATTCTCGATCCGCGCCAACGCCAGGTTCCAATATGCCTTCTTGGGGTACGCGGTCAGCAGGCGGTCGAGGGCATCCGCGGCGCCGGCGCGATCTCCGAGATGGTCCTCACAGGAAAGCAAGAGTTGCAGATGCGCCTCGGACGGCGTGCGCCCGGCCGCGGCATCCGCCGCAAGTAGCTGGCGCAATGCCTGGGCTGCCGGGCCATATTCCTTGCGCAGATAGCGGGCGTCGATGGCGACATTCTGCATCGCCGGATCGGGGCCGCCGTCATGCAGGACCCGATCCGCCCATTGCGCCGCGGGGCCGTATTGCTTCTCCCGGTAGTACGTGCCGGCGAGCGCCCGCATCATCCGCAGCTGGTCGGCCGGCGCGAGAAACCCGCTGCCGACGATCGCCGTCAGGGAGGTTGCGAGCGTCTTTTCGTCCCCGCTGTTGGCAGCGACGAATGCACGCACGCGCTCGATGAGAAAGGATTCATATGGACTCAGGCCTGAAACCGCGCTCGCCGCCCGAATCTTGTCGCGCGCCGCGGCAAATTGCCGCTCCGCAGCGAGTTTCTGTGCGGCCCGCAGCGGTTCCCCCACCTGCGCCCGAACGGCCTGCTGTGCCGGCGCAGCCGGTGGCGGTTCGGCCTGCGCCGGCGTCGAGGCCTGCATACCCACGAGCGCCATCAGCACGACACCGGCCCAGACCCCGCGATGTTTCGGATGTTTCCTATTGCATGAATTGTTCATTGCCCACCAGTCCGATCTTGGTCAGTCCCAGCCGCTGCGCCGATGCCAGCACCTCGGCAACGTATTTGTAGGTCGCGAGCTTGTTCGGTCGCAGGTGAATTTCCGGCTGATCGGGCTGTGCGGCCGCGGCCTGCAGCAGCGCATCGAGGGACGTCCGATCCGCCACCGGTTGCCCGTTCCAATAGATCGTGCCATCGAAGTCGACGTCGACATGGATCACCACCGGAGGCTTGGGCGGCGGAGGAGGCATCCCGACCGGCATATCGAGGTTGACCGAGTGCAATTGCACGGGAATGGTGATGATCAACATGATGAGCAGCACCAGCATCACGTCGATGAGCGGCGTGGTGTTGATGTCGACCATCACGTCGGGCTCGTCGCTGCCGCTGCCGCCAAGGTGCATCGCCATCTTCGTCTAGCCTCCATTCGCCGGCGGCTGGATCACGAACCCCACCTTGGCGATGCCGGCGCGCTGGCAATCCAGCACCACCTTGCCGATCCCTTCATAGCGCGCGTCCAGATCCCCGCGAATCTGCACGTCCGGCTGAGGAACCTTCCCGGCCACCGCCTTCAAATGCGCAAGCAGGGCATCGTTGTCGGCCATCCGCATGACCCCCCAGAACACATCACCGGCGCGATCGACTGTGATCGTCACCGTTTGCGGCTTGATCTGACGCGGCTGATTCCGCTCCTTGGGAAGATTGACCGGAACGGTATGGACGACGACCGGGATGGTGATCAGAAAAATGATCAGCAGTACGAGCATCACGTCGACGAGCGGCGTGGTATTGATCGCGGAGACGACATCATCGCCGTCCGATTCGCCTTGAACGAGATTTATCGCCATATGGCAACCCGATCCGGACGGGCATGCAGCAGAGCCGGGCGGAGCAAGATCACAGGCCCTTTCCGGACCCGCCCAGCAGGGTCAGATGCAGGTCCGCACTGAATGCCCGAACCCGCTCGAGCGCCACCTTGTTCCGGCGCACGAGGAGGTTGTATCCGAGCACCGCCGGAACCGCGACCAGCAACCCAAACGCCGTCATGATCAGCGCCTCACCCACCGGCCCGGCCACTTTGTCGATCGACGCCTGTCCGGCGATACCGATTGCGGTCAGCGCATGGTAGATCCCCCACACCGTCCCGAACAGCCCGACGAACGGCGCGGTGGATCCCACCGTTGCAAGAAATGCCAGGCCGTCCTGCAGTCGGTTCTGCACGTTCATCACCGCCCGATCGATAGAAAGCGAAATCCAGGTGTTGAGGTCGATCCGCTCCATCAGCGGACCGGCGTGCCGACTGTTGGCCTCCACCCCGGACTGCGCAATGAACCGGAAAGCGCTTTGCGGTTTGAGCCCATCGAGGCCCGCAGCGATGGAGTCGGCAGTCCAGAAACTCTTCTGTACGGTCGCCGCTTCGGAAAGCAATTTCACCTGTTCCCAGAATTTGGTGAACAGGATGTACCAACTGCCGAACGACATCACCGCCAGCACGAACAGCGTGCCACGGGCAACGAAATCGCCGTTTTTCCAGAGCGCGCCCAGTCCGTACGGATTCGCCACCTCGACCTTGCCGGGTTCGCTCGCGGCCAGCATGGGCGTCGCCGGCGGCGTGGAAACCGCCGTCGGTTCGCCGGCGGCGGCTGCAGTCTGCGCCACCGCATGGGGCGCCCACACCACCGATCCCAAAATGAATGCCGCGCCCAAAACGAAAATCCGCGCTGCCGACGCAGCGCGCCCCAACCAGATGCCGAACATTCCCATGCTCCCCATTTCCTCAATCCTGCAGCGTGAAGGTGTATGCCTGCGCCACCCAACTCAATACCGGTTTGCCATCGACCATGGCCGGGCGGAACCGGCAACTCGAAATCCATTCCCGCGCCGAGACATCGAGGCGCTGGTATCCGCTCGACCGCGCGATATCGACCTGCGCCGGCAAGCCGTTGGTACCGATTTCGATGCGCAACACGACGGTTCCAGCCTCCATGTTTCGCCGTGATGACATGGGGTATTCCGGTTCCGTGGTGGCGCACGAACTGCGATCCAGTGCCGGGCGCGTCCGCACCACCAGCGTCGGGCGGACCGGCGCTGGGCGAACCGGCGCCGGGCGAACCGCAACCGGCGGCGGCGTGTGAACGACCTGGGTGATTGCGCGCGGCGGCGGAACCGCGATCGGGATGTCCGGCGGCGGGACGAACGGCGGCGGAACGTCGAGTTTGGGCGGCGGCGGCGCTGCCGGCGGCGGCGGTGGCGGGGCGTTTTCCTTGACGATCACGGTCTCGATCGGCTTACGCACCGCATCGACGATCTTGTGCGCCAATCCGTTGACCAACGCATAGATGACCACGACGTGCAACAGCGCAACGAAGGAAAGGCCCAACCAATGCCGTGCCGGATTTCGTTGCTGCTGTGCATAGTCCATCCATGAATTTTATGCTTGAAATATGGCAGAACGACGACATGTCATGTTTGCGGTTTGCGGCCGCAGCGGCATATCCCGCGCCCAGGGCATCCCGTACGGGATGCGAACGGAATTCCCGGCTTCAACGCCCCCCGCCGGGGCGCCGCAGACGATCGGCACCCGGCATCGGGAATCTTTGCTATCGTCGCCGCGGTTCCACTCCTCACCAAGAAATAATCATGTCTACGTCTCAGATCCTGTCTCTTCTGCAGCGGCGAGAAGAATTACTCAAGGAACTCAGCCACGTGAATGGGCAGATCATCCGCATCGCACTGGAATACAACGGCGACCAGGAAACGATCCCGGGGTTGCGACGTGGCCGCGCCGCCAAGGGGGAAGTCGTCGGCGCACGTCGCAAGTGGTTCAGTCGCGGGGAGATGCTCGAACTCTCCCAGAAGGTCCTGACGAAGCCGATGTCACAAGCCGAACTCGTCCGACACCTGCTGGCGGCGAAAGGCTATGACAAGGATCTCCCGGCGTCGGAACAGGCGCGATTCAAGAGTGCCGCCTACCAAGCCATTGCCGCGGCCATCAACGCCAAGCAGTTCGCACGCGGGAAAGACGGGACGATCACGCTGCGCAAACCATGACCTGCGAACCGCCCAAAAGAAAACGGCCTACGCACTCGTAAGCCGTTGTTTCCACTGGTAGGGGCAGTAGGAGTCGAACCTACGACCTACGGATTAAGAGTCCGCTGCTCTACCAACTGAGCTATACCCCCCGACCTCCATCAACCGAGGTCGGGATTGTAGCGGAAACGGCGTCCCGCATGCGCGACGCCGTCGCGCATCAACTCCAGTCTCCGCCGTCGCCGCCGCCGGCAAGGTCGCTCGAATCATCCCAGGAGCCGGCATCCGCCACGCCAAAATCGCTGCCGCCATCGTCGAAAGCAACCGGCTGCTGGCCGTCGTCGACGAACGGCGCGGGGTTGGCGGCGGTCGATCCATGGTGGCCCATCAGGTCATTGGCCAGCGCCTCCCCGGCCACCATGCCGGCACCCAGGGCCGCGCCCGTCGCCAAGCCGCTCACGATACCCGACCCCATCCCGCCGCCCGCGGGATACCCACCGCCACCATACCCCGGCGGCGGATAGCCTCCGCCCATCGGCCCCATCGCAGCACCGGGCATACCCGGCCCACCCGGCACCATGACCACCGGGCGGGAACGCTGCCCCCGCAAATACACCACCACCAGGAGCACTACGCCGCCGACGATCAGGACGATTCCCCAGGGGAAGTGCGAGGCCGTGGTCGCCGAAGACGGCGTCAGCACACCCGGTGCACTCCCCGTCTGGCGGGCGATCATGGCGCGCAGGCTGCGCACGGAATCGGGCCGCGCGAACGGCAACCCGGGCTCCAGACGCTCTGCCTGGCTGAGTTGGTCCTGCGCATCGGCTGCACGGCCCATGCGAACCAGCACTTCCGCTTCGACATAGTGTGCCTTGGCACTGTTCGGGTGGTCGTGCAACACCTGCGTCATCATCGACTGGGCATCGTTGAGCCGGCCTTCCTGCACTGCCTGGTAGACCTGATGCAAGGTCGGATCGGCAGCCATGGCCGCCGTAGACAGGCCTGCCGCCACCGAGAGGACGAGCATGGCGAAAAATCGTTTCATAGCTGGGAAACCCCCTCCAGGAAAATCCCTTGCAAACCAAGGGGACGCAACATGCGCGCCTCCCGGTTAGATGGAGGCGGGGAACCGAAGTTCAAGCGGCCGTCGCGGATTGCAGAAGGCGATCGAGTTCCGCGGCGGCCCCCCGTAACGCGACATCGTCCCCTGCGACCATCTGCCAGACCGGGATCGCCGCGAGATACGCGGCAAAGCGGCCTTTCGCCTCGAACCGCCGGCGGAATGCGGCGGCGTCGAACAATTCGCCCAGGCGGGGAATCACTCCGCCGCTCAGGTAGACACCGCCGCGCGCACCATACACCAACGCAAGATTGCCGGCGATGCCGCCGAGCATCGCGCTAAAGACCGACAGGCACTGCGCAGCCGTCGAATCACGGTTCGCCCGCGCCCGCGCGACGACATCCTCCGCCGTCGCAGCCGCCGGATCTTCCGGCACCCCGTTGACCACGCACAACGCGGAGTGGAGCAGCGGAATTCCCGTACCCGAAACGATCCGCTCGGCGGAGACGTGCGGAATGCGTCGCCACAGCACCTCCAACAGGCGGCACTCGGTTTCGTCCGCCGGAGCAAAACTGACGTGCCCCCCTTCGCTTGCCACCGGCATCCAGGATCCCGGGGTGTCGCCACGGTCCGCGAGCGGCACCAAGGCTCCCACCCCCAGTCCCGTTCCCGGCCCGAGCAAGACCTTGACCCCCGCGCAGGCCTCGCCGGCATCCCCAACCTTGCGCAGCTCTTCCTGCGCAAGGTGTGGCAACGCCATCGCCATCGCAACCATGTCGTTCATTACGGCCAAGCGGGAAAAACCCAATGCACGCTGCAGCCCAGACACGGAAAACGACCAATCGCGATTGGTCATTCGTACCGCGTCGCTCGACACCGGGTTGGCAATTGCGATCGCGGCGTGGCGGACCGGCGGATTCCCCCGGTCGCGCAGGTAGGCAGCCAGCAAGGCATCGACGCCGGGAAAGTCGTCGCAGGAATGCAATGCCACCGCCTCGATCCGACCCGGCGCAACTTCCAGGCCGATCCTGGCACGAGTACCCCCGATGTCAGCAAGAAGCCGTGGTGGAAACATCGGACCCCCTCTTATGCGACGGCACGATCCGGACATGCCTCATGAACACCGCTCAGGACAAACGGAATCCGGATCGGGATGTCTCGCTCTTGTACTCGACGCCGCGCCGGCCATGGCGGGTGGCCAGGGCACCCAGCAACTCCACGAACGTGCGCGCCTGGGCTTCGTCGAACACCGAAAGCAAGTCGCGGCTCGCTTTCGTGCTGAGCTGCTCGGCACGGCCGAGCAGAAGCCGCCCGGCACTGGTCAGCGACAGCAGGGTCTTGCGCTTGTCCCGTGCGTCGTCCGTCGCTGCGATCAGATCGCGCTCCCGCAACAACCGGACGACGAGACTGGTCGTCGCCCGATCGAGGCAGGCATACCGGCCCAGTTCGTTCTGGCTCACCGGACTGCGATGACGCAGGACGAACAACAGGGAATACTGGGTCGGGGTGAGGTCCAGCTCGGCACAAGCCTCCTGGAATACCGACGTGGCGATCTGGTGGGCCCGACGAATCAGAAAGGTCGGGCCGGCATACAACTCGTCCATCGGTCGATGTGAATCCTCTGCCATAGGTGCTCGCTATCGCCCCAAGCCCGTCTCCGGTATCGGGTGCATATCCTGCCCTGTGACACACCGCGCGGACTGCAGAGCACAGGTAACCGCGACTCATTCTACTGAATTTCCCGGGAACCACCGCACAATTTCCGCGATTCCGTCCAGGTGATCAGGATGGGAAAAACTGCAAGGCCTGTTCCCGCAACGTGTGGACCACCCGATCCAGTTCGGCGCGGAATAGGATCACCGAACGTTCGATGGAATCGATCCCGCCATCCAGCGACGCTGCCATCGCATCCGAGAGGATTGCGAGGCGGCTCGCGCCAGTTCCCCGGGCGATGGCGCCCAACTGCCCGGTAGCTCCGAGGGCGTCTTGCGCCTTCCCCTGGTAGACCGCCATCAGGCTGCGCTGTAACAGATCGATGCCGCCGGAACCCATCGCGAGCGCCAAACCGAGCAGCACATCCCGCCCCTCTCCGGCGCGCGGATCGTCCGGCAAACGACCGATGATGGATTCCCGGTCGTCCGAATGCGTATACCGGTGCAAGTCCAGCCGCAATGTCCGGGCGCGCGACAAGGTTTCATCGAGCTGATACGGGCGCACCGAAACCGCCCCCAGGCAGGATATGAATCCGGCGGCCAACGCGCGCGCGCGCGTTCCCGGACAACAGCGTCGCCCCATCACCACGGCCGGAGCGCTGGTCCGGGACCGGGACTGCTCATGCGAACGGATCAAAGACAGGATATCGAACCCGCTCCAACCGGGGGCGTCGAGCGGGACGCAGGTCAACAGAACGTCGGGATCGAATATGCGCGCGATCGCCGCATCCAGGTCGGCGGCGATCTCGGTTTGCAGGCCCTGCTCGCGAAAACCGGTCGACAAATCGCGCCAAGGCGCGGCGTCGTCCCCGTCGATGACCACCACAACGCGTTGCGCCGCCAACCACCCAAGGTCACGCATACCTGTCCACCGCTGCAAAACCCGAACCGCGGACGATCCCGGCGGGTCCGCCCGTTCCAAGCTCGATTTTGTACGACGTGAATCAAATCTGCACGTTTGCAACGAGGTTTTTTTTCGTCCTGCAACGCGGTCCGGGCAGACCATCCTCAGCCCGGGACGCGCGAGCGCCATTCACAACCATTCGAGAACGGACACCGCGGAATCCCGATGAAAACGCAACAAGAATGGAACTTGTTCGTAGTAATCAGTTCCTATCCGGTCAGTAGCCGCAGATTTCCCTTCAGTGACCATGATGATCCAACCCTGACCATTCGGGCCCGATGAGCGCGGCATGAACGACCTTGCGATCCAGGCCCGGTTTCGGGGTGTTGCCAATTCGTGCAGGCGTTCGGGATGCCATGCCGTTCGTAGTCGAGCAATTCGATTGACCCACGTCAACGTGGGCCTGCGTGGCGGAAACCCGCGGCAAATTGCGCCGGAAAACTGCCCCAAATCCCCGGAGGACACACTTCTCACCCTGCACTGCAGTGCGCATCATCGCCCCTATCCGCCGCACCGGCATCCCGGAAATTCCTGTCGGCGCATATCCCTCCGCTTACGGTACACCGCGAAATGAATCCGACACCGGGGCAACCGATGCCGCCGCTACCGATCGACCGGCTCGCCATGGCGGCCCGGGTCTGGGTCCTGGCCGGAACGGTATTCGTAGCCGAATGGGTCGTCATGGCCGTCTTCGCGCGGGTGCAGACCGCCGTTCCGATCTGGCAGCGAGCACTGCTCGATTCCCTCCTTACCGCGACGGTGGCAGCCACGATCTGGCAGACCGTGATCGTAGAGAGCCGCCGGGCCGAGGCCTCCGAGCGCCCGGTCGTCGATACCGTCGGGTGGATGATCATTGCCGCCGCCACGGCATCATTCGAATTCGCCATCCACCGCTACGTCGCTGGCACGCCCTCCTCGTTTCCGGCGCAAATGGCGGCACTGATCGATGCCGGCCTGCTGGCCGGATTGATGCTGCCGATGGGAGGTGGCCTTGCCGCCTTGCGGGCGGTGGAGGTGCGCGCTGCCGCCGCACAGCCGCCCGGCGACCGCCACCTCAGCCGGATCGTTCTGATCAGCGTGTTTACGGCGGCAAGCCTGATCGCGCTGCTGACCCTCGGCACCACGGCGGGGATCCTTCGCGACGCCGCCGCCATCCGCACTTCCTCCCAGATCATCAATCTGGCCGGACGCCAGCGCATGATCAGTCAACGGATGGCCTGGATGGCGCAACGCGCCCTGGCGACGACGGGCGCGGCGCGCAAGCGGGCGATCGACGCGTTGGCGAACGACGTGCGCAACTTGCGCGACGACGCCGAAGCGCTGGCCAATCTGGTGGCCACCTCGACGCCCGGACAGAGCGAAGCGCGACATACCGCCTCCTGGGCGATGATGCAGGTCCAAGGCCCGAGGGCGCGCCTCCTTCGACTCGCGGAAGTCGCCCATGCCTCGGGCACGTCGGCGGCGGCGCAAGACCGCGCCCTGGTTCAGCTGATGCATACATCGAAACAGTTCCTGCCCGCCATGAACCGGGTGGTCTCCGCACTGCAATCGGTGACCGAGGAGGATCTGCGGCAGCTCGTCGCCTACGCCGCGGCGGCCACCTTGCTCGTCGCCTTCAGCACCCTGGCATATGGCGCCGGGGTCGCGCTCCCGATCCGCAACATCGTTCGCAGCCAGCAACGCGCCCTGTTCGCCCAGACCGAAGAGCTGCACCGCCTGACGATGGTGGCGCGGAACACGAAAAACGGCGTCCTGATCTGCGACATCGACCGGCGTATTCTCTGGGCCAACACCGCGTTCGAGGCCATGACCGGGTACTCCCTTGCCGAGGTTCTCGGGAAAAAACCCGGCAGCCTGCTGCAATTCGACGAGACCGACCCGGCTACGGTGCGTCAACTGCACGAAGCACTCGCCGCGGGACAAGGCGCCCATGTACAGATCCTCAACCGTTCGCGCCATGGTCGAACCTACTGGTTGGATCTGGACATCCAGCCGGTGCATGACGAGCGCGGTCTCCACATCGGATTCATCGGCGTGGAGACCGACGTGACGGAACGGGTGCTGGCCCATCGCCGCCTGGAATCCGTGCTCGACGGAACGGGCGCCGGCACCTGGGAATATGACGTGCCGTCGGGGACGACGACCGTCGATGGACGGTGGCTGCGGATCTGCGGCGACGCGCCGACCACGACCGCGCCGGTACGGATCGATGCCCTGGAGTACCGTGCCCACGAACAGGATCTCGCCCGCTATGCGACCCAGTTCCGCGAACACCTCGACGGTGCGACCGACTCGTTCGAATGCGAACTTCGCGTGCGCCATCGCGACGGACGGTGGATCTGGGTGCACGACCGCGGGCGAGTCGCAAGCCGAAAACGCGACGGCACGCCGCTACGCGTCCTGGGCATCCGCATCGACGTCACCGGGCGCAAGGAAATCGAACTGGCGGCGCTGGCGGCGGCCAATACCGACGGCGTCACCGGGCTGGCCAGCCGCAGCCTTTTCGCCCGCCGCTTGGCCGACGCCATCGACCGAACCTGTCGACATCGCATGGCGGGGTTTTGCGTATTGCTGCTCGACCTGGACCGATTCAAGGGCGTCAATGACACACTGGGCCACCCGGCCGGGGACGCGGTGCTTCGTACCGTCGCCGGGAGACTACAGGCGGTGCTACGGGACGTCGCCACCGCGTCCGGCACGAACGAGTCGTTTCTCGCCGCCCGGTTCGGCGGCGACGAATTCGCCCTCCTGCTGGAGGGCGTTCCCGACACCGGAGAAGCGGTGCAGATCGCCCAGCGCATCCTCGCCGCGATCAACCAGCCGTTTACGATCGAACGGCAGGAGATCCGCATGGCCGCATCCATCGGCGTGGTCGGCAGCGAGCACTGCGACGAAGGCGCGGATGCGGTGCTGCGCGACGTCGATACCGCCATGTACAACGCCAAACAGGCAGGACGAGGCCGCATCGCCGCCTTCGATCCCGTCATGGGCCGCAAGGTCGCCCGGGAATTCCTGATCGAAGCCGAACTGCGCAAGGCGATCGGCACGCCGCAACTTTCGCTCGTCTATCAGCCGATCGTCTCCCTCGATACCGAGACGATGGAGTCCGTCGAGGCGCTTGTCCGCTGGAACCATCCCGAACTGGGCAACATCGCACCGGCCGAATTCATCCCGATCGCGGAGGAGTCGGGGCTGATCATCAGCCTTGACGAATGGGTACAACGGCAGGCCTGCGGGCAATGGCGGAAATGGCAGACCGAGCGCCCGCGACTCGCGCCGCGAGGGATCAGCGTGAATGTTTCCCGCAGCCAGTTGGGGTTCCCCAACGCCTTGGTGCGGCACGTCGAACAGCTTCTGACGGAAAACGCCATGCCCGCCGGCGCACTGCAACTCGAAGTGACCGAACGCGACGTGATGCGCGATCCGGATGCCGTGCTGGTCCTGATGCAACGGTTGCGGGAGATGGGTGTGCGACTGGCCATGGACGACTTCGGCACCGGGACGTCCTCGCTGGCGTGCCTGCGCCAATATCCGTTCGACTACGTGAAGGTCGACCGGTCATTCATCGCCGATCTCGCCATTGCACCCGACGTGCGCGCGATGACCCGGGCCAGCATGATGCTCATCGAGAGCCTGGGCAAGCACAGCGTCGCCGAAGGCGTCGAGGATCCACTGCAAGTGGAAATCCTGCGCTCGATCGGCTGTCGGTCGGCGCAAGGCTACCTGTTCGGTGCGCCGTTACCTCCGGACCAAATCCCGATCTGGGCCGATCCCGCTTACCGATCGACACCGTCGCACACGGAAGCGCCGGATGGCATCTCCGATCACATGATCGATGCTGCGGCGAAGCGGTGAACTGCGCCCGGCCATCGAGGAACCGCCGTGTCACCCAGCCGGGAACGCGGCGATTCCTCCTTTCGGTCAAGCTGCTTCGCGTTGCGCGCGCTTGCGCTCGTGTTCCTTGAGGAACCGCTTGCGAAGGCGGATCGTCATCGGCGTGACCTCGACCAACTCATCATCGGCAATGAACTCCACCGCGTATTCCAAGGTGAGCTTGATTGGCGGCACGAGATCGATGTGCTCGTCCTTGCCGGACGCCCGGACGTTGGTGAGCTTCTTTTCCCGCACCGGATTGACGACAAGATCGTTGTCACGGGAATGGATGCCGATGATCATTCCCTCGTACAGCTTGTCGCCAGGCGAAACGAACATGCGGCCGCGCTCCTGCAACTTCCACAACGCGTAGGCCACGGCATCGCCGTCATCCTGCGAGATCAGCACCCCATTGCGTCGTTCACCGAGATCGGGCGCGCGCACGGGTCCGTAATCGTCGAACACATGACTGATGAGACCGGTGCCGCGCGTCATCGTCAGGAATTCTCCCTGGAACCCGATCAACCCACGCGCCGCGATGCGGTACTCGAGGCGCACCCGCCCACGCCCGTCCGGCTGCATGTCCAGCAGATCCCCCCGACGGCGGCCGAGTTCCTCCATCACCGTTCCCTGATGCTGCTCCTCCACATCCACCGTCAGCATCTCGTACGGCTCGCAGCGCTCGCCGTCGATTTCCTTGAACATGACGCGGGGCCGCGACACCGCGAGTTCATACCCCTCGCGCCGCATGTTTTCAATGAGCACCGTCAGGTGCAATTCGCCCCGCCCCGCAACCTCGAATACCGTTTCATCGTCGGTTTCGCGCATGCGCAGCGCGACGTTGGATTTGAGTTCGCGTTCCAGGCGTTCGCGCAATTGGCGACTCGTGACGAACTTTCCTTCCCGGCCCGCCAACGGACTGGTGTTGACGCAAAAGTTCATCACCAGGGTCGGTTCGTCGACCCGGAGTAGCGGAAGCGCATCGGGTGCATCGGGGGTGCACACCGTCGAACCGATATTGAGTTCCTCGATGCCATTGATGAGAACGATGTCTCCTGCAATCGCTTCATCCACCAGTTCCCGATCCAGCCCACGGAATTTCAGCACCTGATTGATCCGACCGCGCAGAGGAGTCGACCCCGGTCCATCGAGAACCGCCACTTCCTGCCCCGCGCGGATCCTGCCGCGACGGATTCGGCCGATGCCGATCTTGCCGACATAGCTCGAGTAGTCGAGCGAGGAGATCTGCAACTGCAAGCCCCCGTCGGGGTCCTCGTCCCGCACCGGAACATGCTGCAGGATCGCATCGAACAGGGGCCGCATGCCGCGACCGTCGGTGCGCGCCGCATCGAGATCGTCCAGGCTGGTCGTCGCGTAGCCGTTGAGGGCCGAAGCGTAGACCACGGGAAAATCGAGCTGCTCTTCGGTCGCCCCCAGCTTGTCGAACAGATCGAATGTCGCGTTGACGACGTAATCGGGCCGCGCGCCGGGCCGGTCGATCTTGTTGACGACGACGATCGGTTTCAATCCCTGCGCGAGCGCCTTGCGAGTGACGAACCGGGTCTGCGGCATCGGCCCCTCGACAGCATCGACGAGGAGCAGCACGCCATCGACCATCGACAGCACACGCTCGACCTCGCCGCCGAAATCGGCGTGTCCGGGAGTATCAACGATGTTGATGTGCGTTCCTTCGTACTCGATCGCACAGTTCTTCGCAAGAATCGTGATGCCGCGCTCGCGCTCTAGGTCATTGCTGTCCATGACCCGATCGGCAACCTGCTGGTTGTCCCGGAATGTTCCGGATTGCGTGAGCAGTTTGTCGACCAGCGTCGTCTTGCCGTGGTCAACGTGCGCGATGATCGCGATGTTTCGTAACGCTCTCGATGTCATTTTGCTTCCTCGATATTCGAAATCAAACGTCCGGGAACCAGCCAGCCCCCTTCACACATTCCCAATCCCAGCAGCCTGCCACACTCGCCGTACACGCCGACACGCGAGCAGTTCGCATGCACCAACGCTACGCGCTGACCATGACCGAATCGCTGCGTCGCCGCCGTATCGAGCACGATACGAGGCAACCCCGTCAGTAGCGCGTCTGCCGGCGCAAGCCGGTTCCGGCGGTCGGAGAGCGCCAACGCCTCCAGTTCGACCAAGGTCACCGCATGGTCGAGCGTCAATGGTCCGACCCGCGTACGCCGAAGGGCGGTCAGGTGCGCGCCGCAGCCCAGCGCGCGGCCAATATCTTCCGCCAGGACGCGTATGTACGTGCCCTTGCTGCAGGCGACCTCGACGCGGGGCCGCAGCGGATCCCATTCGATCAGCGCCAATCGGGAAACGGTGACCCTACGTGGCGCGCGTTCGACCTCGATGCCGGCGCGCGCCAGCGTATAGAGCGCGCGTCCATCGCGCTTGAGGGCCGAATACATCGGCGGCACCTGCTCGATCTCGCCGACGAACCCCGCAAGCATTTCCTCGAACCGTGCACGGGGGACGTCCACCGGGGTACGAGCCACCACCTCGCCCTCCGCGTCACCGCTCGTCGTGGTGACGCCCAGTTCCAGTTGCGCCCGGTACTCCTTGTCGGCGTCCAGCAGATCTGCGGAGAACTTCGTCGCCTCGCCGAACGTCAGCGGCAGCAGGCCGCTGGCCAGCGGGTCGAGCGTTCCACCATGGCCGCCCTTGCGGGCGTTCATCAGGCGGCGTGCCGCCTGCAGCGCGGCATTCGACGTCATGCCGAGCGGCTTATCCAATATGAGTACGCCGTCGACCTGATCGGCATGGGAACGGCGCACCATCGTTCTTTGGCCCAATCCCCGAAGGGAAGCGAATGGCCCCTATTTGCCGGTCTCCCGCATCGCCTCATCGATCAAGGCGTCGATGCGGAACCCGCGCTCGATCGAGGTGTCCCGCACGAAATGCAACCGGGGCACGGTATGAATGCGCAGGCGCTTGAACAACAGGTTGTGCAAATGGCCGGCCGCCGCGTTGAGCCCCGCAGCGGATTCCGCCGGATCGGATCCGATCACGGTGAAATGTACTTTCGCGTGCGCGTAATCCGGCGTCAGATCGACGCCGCTGATCGTCACCATGCCGACGCGCGGGTCCCGGACTTCGCGCGCGATCAACTCCGAAAGGTCGCGCTGGATCTGGTCGGCGACGCGTTGGCCGCGGTTTGGAGATTTCACCATGAGCCGGTTTCCGGATCAGAGCGTCCGGGCAACCTCCTGCACCTCGAAGATTTCGAGCTGGTCGCCTTCCTTGATGTCGTCGTATCCCTTGAGCGACAGACCGCACTCGAAACCCGCCTTGACTTCACGCACGTCATCCTTGAACCGCTTGAGCGAATCGAGCTCACCCGTCCAGATCACGACATTGTCGCGCAACAGGCGGGCACTCGCGGTACGCTTGATCAGGCCATCGAGCACCATGCAGCCGGCGACCGACCCCACCTTGGAGATCCGGAACACCTGCCGGATCTCCACCAGGCCAAGGACGTTTTCGCGCTTTTCCGGAGCCAACATTCCACCCAGGGCGGCGCGCACATCGTCGACGGCGTCGTAGATCACGTTGTAGTAGCGAATGTCGATGCCGTTGCTCTCGGCCAACTTGCGCGCCGACTGGTCTGCCCGCACATTGAAGCCGATGATGACCGCCTTGGACGCCATCGCGAGGTTGACGTCGCTTTCGGTCACCCCGCCCACCTGCGCGTGCACGACCTGGACCTTGACTTCCGCGGTCGAAAGCTTGGTGAGCGCATGCACCAAGGCCTCCTGGGACCCCTGCACGTCGGACTTGATGATCAGTGCCAGGGTCTTGACCTCACCCTCGCCCATGCTCTCGAAAATGTTCTCGAGCTTGGCGGCCTGCTGCTTGGCAAGCTTGGTGTCGCGGAACTTGCCCTGGCGGAACAGCGCGATTTCGCGCGCCTTGCGCTCGTCGCCCAACACGATCAACTCGTCACCCGCTGCAGGCACGTCCGACAGACCCTGGATTTCCACCGGGATCGACGGCCCCGCCGACGGAATCGATTTTCCGCTCTCGTCGAGCATCGCGCGCACGCGACCGAAACAGCTTCCCGCGAGAACGACGTCACCGCGCTTGAGGGTTCCGGACTGCACCAGTACCGATGCCACCGGTCCGCGCCCCTTGTCCAGGCGGGACTCGATGATCAGCCCCTTGGCAGGCGCCTCCTTCGGCGCCTGCAACTCCAGAACCTCGGCCTGGAGCAGAACATTCTCGAGCAGGTCATCGATTCCGGCCCCCGTCTTGGCCGACACCGGGACGAATGGCGAGTCGCCGCCGTATTCCTCGGGCACGACCGAGTGCGCAACCAATTCCTGCTTCACCCGCTCGGGGTTGGCTTCCGGCTTGTCGATCTTGTTGAGTGCGACGACGATCGGCACACCGGCGGATTTCGCATGCGCGATCGCCTCCGCGGTCTGCGGCATCACACCGTCGTCGGCCGCAACCACGAGGATGACGATATCGGTTGCCTTCGCACCACGCGCACGCATCGCCGTAAATGCTTCGTGACCCGGCGTATCGAGAAACGTGATGACACCGCGCGGAGTCTCGACGTGATATGCGCCGATATGCTGCGTGATGCCGCCGGCTTCACCGGCAGCAACCTTGGCACGGCGGATGTAATCGAGCAGCGAAGTCTTGCCGTGATCGACGTGGCCCATGACGGTTACTACGGGCGGGCGCGGCTCCATGGCCGCGTGCGGCGCATTCGGCTCCTGCTCCGCGAGCAGCGCTTCCGGGTCGTCGAGCTTGGCCGCAAATGCCTTGTGCCCCATCTCCTCGACGACGATCATCGCCGTCTCCTGGTCCAGCACTTGATTGATCGTGACCATCTGGCCGAGTTTCATCAGCAGCTTGATGACCTCGGACGCCTTGACTGCCATCTTGTGTGCCAAATCCGCAACCGTGATGGTTTCCGGCACCGACACCTCGCGCACGATGGCCTCCGGCGCGGCAAACTGGTTCTTGTCCCGCTCGTCCTGACGACGATGCCCCTTCGGCGCGCGCCAAGAGGCTCCTGCCCCAGGCGCGGCGGAGTCGCCGCGGGTCTTGATCTGCCGGCGGCGCGCAGCATCCTCGGACCAGCTCGACGCCAGCTTCGCGGACTTGACTTCCTTGGCCCCTCCCGCGGGCGCCTTCTTTTCATCCTTGCGCTCGCCCGCAGGTTTCGCGACGGCGCCGGTCTTGGCCGGCACGGTCGCCGTCGCCGGCTTGTGCAAGGTTCCTTCTGCCGCGGGGGCCCGCAATACTTTCTTGGGCGCGGCCATCATATTCTTGATCGCCGCGACTTCCTCTTCTACCGCCCGGCGGGCACGTTCCTGATCCAGCTGTGCAAGTCGCGCCTGTTCCGCGGCCTGCGCCTGCGCCGCCGCCGCCGCATCGCGTTCGGCCTGCGCGCGCTCCAGCTGTGCCTGCCCTTCGGCGGCTTGCGACTCCGAAGCATCGCGCGCCGCCTGCTCGCGCCGCTGCGCCTCCTCGAGCTCGCGCTGCGCACGTTCGGCGCGCTCACGGGCCTCCTCCATCTGGCGGGCGATCAACTCGGCCTGGCGGCGCGCCTCCTCTTCGCGACGCGCCTGCTCCGTCTCGTCGATGACGGACGCGGGAGCCCCACCAGCGGGCGCCGCAGATACCCCGTCGCCCTCGGACTCATCGCGCTTCACGAACACACGCTTCTTGCGAACCTCGACCTGGATCGTACGCGCCTTGCCGGTGGCATCCGCCTGCTTGATTGCGGAAGTCGAACGGCGCGTGAGGGTGATCTTTCGCTTACCGGCATCCTGGCCGCCAC
Source organism: Pseudomonadota bacterium (assembly GCA_021825945.1). Taxonomy (GTDB): domain Bacteria; phylum Pseudomonadota; class Gammaproteobacteria; order Burkholderiales; family Burkholderiaceae_F; genus GJ-E10. Next base: position 180,737 of record JAKAFN010000001.1, on the reverse strand, counting down.
CGTGCGCCTTGCGCAACGCTTCGAGCAGACGCGCTTTGTCTTCCTCCGACAGTTCGTCGGTTTCGACGTGCTTGTCCACGCCGGCGGAGCGCAACTGCTCCAACAGCACCGACGGCGGAAGCTTGAGTTCCGTTGCGAATTGAGCGACTGTGTTGCTGGCCATCCTGTGTCAGACCCCTTTTCTCGAAATCACTCGAACCAGTGCGCGCGCGCCGCCATGATCAGGGCGCTGGCGCGTGCCGGTTCGATCCCGGCCATATCCACCAATTCATCGACACCCAGATCCCCGAGTTCGTCGCGCGTCCGGACGCCTGCCGCCGCGAGCTTGATCGCCAGCTCATCGTCCACACCGTCGAGTTCGAGCAGCGTCTTGTCCGCCTTGTCGAGCGTTTCCTCGCGCCGGATCGCCTCGGTCAGCACGGCATTGCGTGCCCGGGTGCGTAGTTCCTCGACGGTGTCGGGATCGAACGCTTCGATCTCCAGCAATTCGTTCACCGGCACGTAGGCGATCTCCTCGGCGCTCGAGAATCCCTCGCCGATCAGGATGTCCGCGACCTCCTGATCCACGTCGAGGCTTTCCATGAACGACTTGCGGATGTTCTCCTGCTCCTGCTGCTGCTTCTGCTCGGACTCTTCGGCCGTCATGATATTGATCTGCCAGCCGGTCAGCTCCGAAGCCAGCCGCACGTTCTGGCCGCTGCGTCCGATCGCAATCGCGAGATTGTCCTCGTCGACGACCACGTCCATGGAATGCTGATCTTCGTCGACGACGATCGATGACACGTTGGCCGGCGCCAGAGCGCCGATCACGAACTGCGCAGGGTCATCCGACCACAACACGATATCGACCCGCTCCCCGCCCAACTCGTTGGTAACCGCCTGGACGCGGGAGCCGCGCATGCCGACGCAAGTGCCGATCGGATCGATGCGACGATCGTTGGTCCACACCGCAATTTTGGCGCGCACGCCCGGATCGCGAGCCGCGGACTTGATCTGCAGCAGCCCCTGCTCGATCTCCGGAACCTCGAGTTCGAAGAGCTTCATCAGGAATTCGGGCGACGTCCGCGTCAAAATGACCTGAGGACCACGCAGATTGCGATCGATCTTCGCGACGTAGGCGCGAACGCGATCGCCGATGCGCAGATTCTCCTTCGGGATCATCTCGGAACGAGGCAAACGACCCTCGATCTTGCCGATCTCGACGATGGCATCGCCCTTGTCCATGCGCTTGATGGCGCCATTGACGATGGAATCGTTCCGCGACAAAAACTCCGCCAGCAGTTGCTCGCGCTCGGCATCGCGGATCTTCTGCAGGATCACCTGCTTCGTATCCTGCGCGAAGCGACGCCCGAGATCCTGACGCGGCAAGGGCTCTTCGATGTATTCGTCGACCTCGGCATCGGGAATCTGTTCGCGCGCATCGGTCAGGATGATCTGGTGACCCGGCTCCTGGAGGCCAGCCTCGTCGGGAACGACGAGCCAGCGTCGGAACGCGTCGTACTCGCCGGTTTCCCGATCGACGGCAACCCGGATCTCCACGTCATCCTCGGCGAACAACCGCTTGGTCGCCGCAGCGAGCGCGGATTCGAGCGCACCGAAAACGACGTCCTTCGGAACGTTCTTCTCCCGCGCCAACGCATCCACCAGCAACAGAATTTCTCGACTCATGGTGATCGCTCAACCCCAACGAAAACAGCCAGAACGCTATTTTTTCCCACGCGGACGCCCGCCACGCTGCGCCGACTCCGGCGCGGCAAACTCCCAGTCCGGAGCAAGACGTGCTTTTTCGACATCCGCCAACGCAAATTCGATCGTTTCCTCCTGCACCGCCGCGCCGGCCTTCCGCGCACCGGCACCGCCACGGCGCGCACCGCCCGACGGCAATGCGCCCTCCGGGATCAGCGCCATACGCACCCGCGCCTCCGTCCCGGCGACGAGCCCGAGCAAGCGCCCGCGGAAACGCCGCCTTCCCGCAACCGGCTCGCACAACTGCACCTTTGCCAGCGCGCCGGCAAACCGCACGAAATCGCGCGCGCTCCGCAGCGGACGATCCAGCCCAGGGGAAGACACCTCCAGCCGATCGTAATCGACCCCCTCCACGGCGAAAAGGTGGCTCAAATGCCGGCTCACCCGCTCGCAGTCATCGACCGTGATGCGCAAAACGCCGGCCGCATCTTCTCCGGCGGTTCCTTCCTGCGGTTCGCGATCGATCGTCACCCGCAGCAAACCCCGGCCGGCGCGCTCCACATCCACCAACTCGTAACCCAGGCCGGCCACGGTGCGCGCAAGCAGCTCGGCATGGCTGGGCGCCAAAGCGCCGGGCCGCTGCCGAGCCGAAACTGCCGGAATCTGCGCAGTTTGCGATTCGGTTTGCACTACGGTCTCTTTCAAGGAAAAAAAAATGGGCCGTTGCTAGCCCATTCTCCTCATCCGCAAAAAACAGGCGGACGCCTCAGTCCCGACGACGGGAAGCCGGCGCCGATCGCTGCAACCCACATTCGGCAGGGTGCCGGCGCCGCCGGATGGCGCACCGACTCCAACAACTATTTATTGTATACCGAAATGATGCAACCCGGCAGACGTTTCGCGATCGTCCTGCCGACCACGGCGCCGCCCGGGGACTACCCGCCGAATCCGCCACCCCGCGGCTTCGTGCGTCGGAAATTGCCCCGACCCGCGCCACCACCGCCACCGCCACGCGGGGCACGAAGCGCGCCGGTCCCGTGGCCGTTGGCGATGTAGCTGACGGTGCTGGTCAGCGGATCCGGTTGGCGCGAGCCCGTCGGACGCCCCCCGGCGGGACGGCGCGACGGTCCTTTCATGCCGGGCAGCGCACCTTGTGCGAAGTAATGCACGGTCGTCGCCATCGGATCCGGCTGACGCCCGCCGCCCGGACGGCCGGCATTGCCCCGGGCGCCGCCGCCGTTCGCGCGATTGCCTCGCTGGGCGCCTCCGGGCTTGCCACGGCCGGCAGCCGCCCCCGCCCCCGACCGCATTTCATTGATTCCGATCCCCAGATCGCTCAGCCAAGCCTCGACCCAGGCCGGCGACAATTCCTGATACCGGCCCCGAGAGAGCGTGCGCGGCAACTGGACCGCGCCGAACCGGGTCCGGATCAGACGGCTGACCGTCAACCCGACCGCATCGAACACCCGGCGCACTTCGCGGTTACGGCCTTCCTGGATGACCACGCGGAACCAGTGATTGGCGCCCTGGCCGCCGGCATCCTCCACGAGGGAAAATCGCGCCGGGCCATCGTCCAGTTCCACGCCCTCGAGCAGACGCGCACGAATCTCCGGCGTCAGGTCCCCGAGGATGCGCACGGCATATTCCCGTTCGACCTCGAATCGCGGATGCATCAATCGATTGGCCAAATCTCCGGAAGTCGTCAGCACCAGCAGGCCTTCCGTGTTGAAATCCAGTCGGCCGACAGCGATCCAGCGTCCACCGGAGATCTTGGGCAACTTGTCGAAGACCGTTGCCCGCGACTGCGGATCATCCTGCGACACGATCTCCCCGGCGGGCTTGTGGTACAGCAGCACGCGCGGCAAGCGCCCGGGCTGCTTTCGCATCAGCAACTTGCCGTTGACCCGAACCTGATCGGTCGGCAGAACCCGCTGTCCGACGTGCGCCGGCTGGCCGTTGACCGACACCCGGCCGGCAACGATGAGTTCCTCCATGTCGCGCCGCGACCCGATCCCCGCATCCGCAAGAACCTTGTGCAACTTGTCGGACTGGGCATTCAGCGCCTGCTTGGCCGCCCGCTTTCCGCGATCCAGGACGGCGTGGTCCAGCGCCTGCTCCGCCATCGCCAGCCCGGAAAAATCCTCGCTCTCTGCGACCGCCGCGACCGGCGCAACGGTATCGTCCACCGCCCCCTCCGGCGCGGCACCCTGCGCCCCACGCTCGCCGTGGCGCGGCCCTCGGCGGCGACGGCCGAGCAGACCTCGCCCCCGGCGCTCTCCGGACCCCGCAGACGAATCTGCCGACGCGCTTGCCGAGTCAGGAGACCGATCTTCAACGGCCGGCACGGCTTCGCGGCCTTCCGCCGCATCGCGCAAAGGGACCGGCTCCGACGACGCGTCGGAGCCGGAAGCACGCCCGTCGTCGGGCAGATCTAGGGATGGACTTGAGTTCATAGAGAAGGATTCGTTTCGATAATGGCTTCGGAAGCGGGAATGGCGTCGATCAAATCAGCCTGCAAAACCAGAGCGTCCGTCGGCGTCGCCGAAGCCGACACGGCGGCGATCCCCGCTCCGGAAAGCGGAAGCTCCAACTTGACGTCGCCGGTTTCGGAGTCGACCCCGATCGGCGGCAGTTCCTGCAGCGAGCGCAGGCCAAAATCATCCAGGAACGCGGGCGTGGTCGCGAACAACGCCGGACGCCCCGGCGCCTCGCGATGGCCGATCGCTTCGATCCAGCCCCGCTCCTCCAGCGTCCTGATCACAGGAGAGGAAACACTCACTCCGCGAATTTCTTCGATGTCACCGCGCGTCACGGGCTGCCGGTAGGCGACGATCGCCAGTGTTTCCAGGATTGCGCGCGAGTACTTCGGCGGCTTTTCCGGATGCAGCCGATCCAGGTACGGCGTCATCGCCGCCGTACTCTGGAAACGCCACCCGCTTGCCAGCGGAACCAGTTCGATTCCCCGCCCCGCCCAGTCGCGACGCAGGTCCTCCAGCAGAACCCGGACGGTTTCGTCGTCGAGCTCTTCCGGAAACAGCTTGCGCAACTGACTCATGGCAAGCGGCTGCTCCGCGGTGAGCAAGGCCGCTTCCAAGACGATTTTCGCCTCTTGCGTATTCATGATTCGGTGCAATGTTCACGATCCGACGCAAGCACAGCGAAAGCCATGCGCACGTGTGCCGTCGGACCGGTAGAACGGATGGAACAATCGTTGCGTGGGCACGGCGCGCCGGAAACAGCCGCGCCGGTTCTCCACCACGCCGTCGCCACGAATGGCCGCTATCGAAAACCGCCAAACGGTACAACCACGGTACGCGGCGGCTTCACAAAAAATCCTTGCCGCCGAGTCTATCACCGAACCCGGTTGACAATGGATACTGTATATCCGTACAGTGTGAACAAATCCAGTACCTCACGGCGCCTCGCCGCCCCCGCCCAAGCCCGCGCGGGGGACCCCCAAGCGCCGAACCAGCGCAGGAGCCTGCTCATGCATCTCGATCCGACCGGCATCTTGACCCCCCGTCAACGCGAAATCCTCGAATTCATTCGCACGACGCTCACGCAAAGCGGCGCTCCGCCGACGCGCGAGGAGATCGCCCGCGCGTTCGGGTTCCGCTCGCTCAACGCCGCGGAACAGCATCTGCAGGCCTTGCAGAAGAAGGGACTGATCGAACTGATTTCCGGAACCTCGCGCGGCATCCGTCTGCACGAATCGATCCGTGCCGAACCGCCGCGCGAGTTCGGCCTGCCCCTGATCGGAAAAGTCGCGGCGGGCAGCCCCATCCTCGCCCAGGAAAATGTTCTCCGGCATCCGGCCGTGGATCCTGCCACGTTCACCCCCCGCGCCGACTATCTGCTGGAAGTCCGCGGCATGAGCATGCGCGATGCCGGCATCCTCGACGGCGACTGGCTGGCAGTCCACCGGCAGCATCAGGCCCGCAACGGCCAGATCGTCGTGGCCCGCCTGGGCGACGAAGTCACCGTCAAGCGGTTGCAGATGCAAGGCTCTCGAGCCGAACTGATCGCCGAAAACCCCGACTACGCCCCGATCGTGGTCGAATTGCGGCGCACCCCCCTGGTCATCGAAGGCCTTGCGGTCGGCGTGATTCGCCCGACGGTATGAACCACCGCCCCGTTTGCCGTCGCCATGCCTTTCTGGTTCGCCTTCCTCCTTTCCCCCTTGCCGCTACCGTCGCCTCGGCAAGACGGCGAAGCCCATGCCATCTCCCTGTCAGCGTGGGCCCAGCGCTTCAGCACACAGGTCGTCCCGCTAACCGGCCCGAACCATGCGGGATTCCTGATCGAAACCGGTGGTAGCGAACGCCTGTTCGGCGGCCGCGCGACCTTGCATCGCAAGATCCTGGACGGCCTGCACGAACAAGGATTCGCCGCAAACCGGATCGCCGCAGCCGGCGCCCCCACCCCCGCCGCTGCCCACGCATTTGCCCGGGCGCGCGCACTCGGACTGCTCCCTTCCCCGATGCCCCCGGCCGTGGAAATGCACGAACTCCGCACCGCCCTGGATCCACTTCCCTTACGTGCCCTCGCATGGGAAGCGCCACTGCTCGAATCGCTGTTTGGCCTCGGCATCGAAACGGTCGGGGACGTTCTGCGCTTGCCGCGCACCGCATTCGGGCGGCGGTTCGGCACCCGGTGGCTGACGGCCCTGGACCGGATGATCGGAACGGCCCCGGACCCGCAAGCCTGTATTCCCGCTCCCGAACACTGCCGCCTATACGAAGAGTTTGCTGCTGCGGCCATCGGCCTGGAATCGATCCAGGGACCGCTCATGCGACTACTTGACGGCGCCGAGACATTCCTGCGCGCACGCAATCTGGGCGCCACCGCGCTGCTGCTGCGCGCACATCACCCCAGGCGCCGCGGAACGACCCCGCCGCCCAGTACCACCCCCCTGATGCTCGCGGCGCCGGAACGCGATGCCTCCCGCCTGCGATCCCTGTTCCTCGAGCGACTCGCGCGCGCCCACCTGCCGGAAGCGATCGTCGGCCTCGAACTCGAGGTTTTCCGGGCACATGCATTTTCAACCTCCAGCGGTGAACTGCTGCCCCCGATCGTCCAAAACCGGTGCGAAGAAGGGGGCGTGGCGCGCCGACGAAACACCCGCCATCTGTGCGAGATGCTCCATGCACGCCTGGGTTCTTCCGGTGTATTCCAACTGCAGACCTGCGACGATCACCGCCCGGAGCGGGCCTACTGCAGCGTCCCGATCTTTTCCGCCCCCGGACCCATGGCTCCGCCGCCGGCGGCGTATCGGCCGTTGTGGATCCTGCCCCAACCCCTGCGCGTATCCGAGATCCACCATCCCCAGCCCCGCTACGGTGGCCCCCTGGCGCTGCTGGCCGGCCCCGAGCGAATCGAAACGGGGTGGTGGGACACCCATCGCCCGCGAACGCATGCCGTGCACCGGGATTACTTCGTGGCCCGCAACACCCGGGGGCAAACGCTGTGGATCTACCGCGAACTCGCAGCGCCGCGAACATGGTTCTTACATGGATTCTTTTCCTGAATACGCGGAACTCCACTGCGTGTCCAACTTCTCGTTTCTGCGGGGCGCATCGCACCCGGAAGAGCTGCTCGGGCGTGCGATCGCCCTCGGATATGCCGGACTCGCCCTGACGGATGAATGTTCCTTCGCCGGCGCTGCGCGCGCCCACATCGCCCTGCGCAACGCACGCACGACGATCCCGGCGGCGCAGCACTTCCGTCTGCTCCACGGCACCGAGATCCGCCTCGCGGACGGCCCGCTGCTGGTGCTGCTGGCGCAGAATCGCAACGGCTACGGCAACCTCTCCGAGCTCGTCACGCGGGCACGTCGCGCCGCCGGCAAAGGCCGATACCACATCGATCGCGCAGCCTTCGACACCCACGAACCCTTGCTGCGCGACACGGTGGCGCTGTTGATCGCGGAGCCGGCGCACGGCGCACCAAGCCAAGGCGGCGGCTGTGACGACGCCATGTTGCATCGGAACGCGGCCTGGCTGCGGGAGCGTTTCGACGATCGCGCCGCGATCGCCTGCGAACTGTTGCGGGGGCCCGATGACGCAATGCGGCTCCGATCCCTGCAGTCGCTCGCCCGGCATTACGGCATGCCGCTTGCCGCTGCCGGAGGCGTGCACATGCATGTACGCAGCCGCAAGAAGCTGCAGGATGCCGTCACCGCCATCCGGCATGGAATTCCGTTGTCGCGATGCGGAACGCGGACCTTCCCGAACGCCGAACGGCACCTGCGCTCGCGGGCGCGCCTGGCGCGGATCTATCCGCCCGAACTGCTCGCGCAGTCGGTGACCATCGCGCAGCGCTGTACGTTTTCTCTCGATGCGTTGCGCTATGAATATCCAGACGAACTCGTTCCCGCCGGCGAAACCCCGGCCACCCATCTGCGCCGGCTCACGCTCGAAGGCGCGGCGAGCCGATACCCGCGGGGAGTCCTCCGATCCGTGCAGGATCAGATCGAGCATGAGCTTCAGCTCATCGGCGACTTGCAGTACGAGCCCTACTTCCTCACCGTGCACGACATCGTCCGGTTCGCCCGCAGCCGCGGCATTCTGTGTCAGGGGCGCGGCTCCGCCGCGAACTCGGCGGTGTGCTACTGCCTCGGGATCACCGAAGTGGATCCCGCCTGCTCGAACCTGCTGTTCGAGCGGTTTCTCAGCCGAGAGCGGAACGAACCTCCCGACATCGACGTCGATTTCGAGAGTCGCCGCCGGGAAGAGGTGATGCAATATGTCTTCACCAAGTACGGACGGGAACGCACCGCCCTCGCCGCCGCCGTCCACACTTACCGGATGCGCGGCGCGGTGCGCGATTTGGGCGCGGCGCTGGACCTGCCGGCGAAGCGAATCGAACAGCTGGCGAAGTCGGCATCCCTCCGATTCCGCGAACGCGTCCTCACATCGGACGAGACCGCCGGACGGTCCCGAAACGCCGGAGAACCGCCGCAAACGGACGAGACCGCCGATTGCGCCCGCCCCGAAGACTTCGACCATCCGGCACTGGCGCCGCTCGCCGAACTCCTCCCGCAGTTGATCGGCTTTCCCCGGCATCTGTCGCAGCACACCGGCGGATTCGTCATCGCACGCGACCGCCTATCGCGCCTGGTCCCGATCGAAAACGCCGCCATGCCGGGGCGCACCGTCATCCAATGGGACAAAGACGATCTCGACGCTCTCGGCCTGCTCAAGGTGGACGTGCTCGCACTGGGCATGCTGTCGTGCCTGCGACGCGCATTCGATCTCGTCAATGCGTTCGAGCACCGCGCCGCTTCCTCTCGAATCGCGCCCTGCACGGGGAGAACTCCCGACCGGCCGACGGCGCTGACCCTTGCGAATATCCCCCGCGAGGATCCCGCGGTCTATGAAATGCTGAGCCGGGGCGATTCCCTCGGCGTATTCCAGGTCGAATCGCGCGCGCAGATGAGCATGCTGCCGCGGCTGCGCCCGCAATGCTTTTACGACCTGGTGATTCAGACCGCGATCGTGCGTCCGGGTCCGATCCAGGGCGGCATGGTGCATCCGTATCTGCGCCGCCGGCAGGGGCTGGAGGACGTGTCCTACCCATCACCCGCCGTCAAAACCGTGCTCGAACGCACACTCGGCGTTCCGATTTTCCAGGAGCAAGTGATGCAACTGGCAATCGTCGCCGCGGGATTCACTCCCGGGGAGGCGGATCAGTTACGCCGTGCCATGGCGTCATGGAAACGCAAGGGCGACATCGGCCCGCTGCGCGACAAACTGGTTTCCGGCATGCGTGCGCGCGGTCATGGCGACGAATATGCCGAGCGGATCGTGCGTCAGATCGAAGGATTCGGCGAGTATGGTTTCCCCGAAAGCCATGCCGCCAGCTTCGCATGGCTGGTCTACGTGTCGGCCTGGACCAAACACCACCACCCCGCAGCGTTCTGCGCCGCACTGCTCGATTCCCAGCCAATGGGGTTCTACGCCCCTGCACAAATCGTCCGCAGCGCCATCGACCATGGCGTCCGGGTGCTTCCTGTCTGCGTCGCCGCCAGCGACTGGAACTGCACCCTGGAACCCCACGCAGGAGATGCCGGTCCCCACCCCTGCGTGCGCCTGGGGCTCTCGCAGATCCGTGGGCTCGCGCAAGAATCGGCGCAACGCATCGTGACGGCGCGCACGCAGGCGCCGTTCCGTAACCAGACCGATCTGGCGCGGCGCGCGCGACTATCCCGCGCCGAACTGGAGCGGCTGGCACACGCCGATGCGCTGCGCAGCCTTGCCGGCGACCGCCGCACGGCGCTCTGGGACGCCCTGGGCGTCGACCCGAAGGCGGCCCACGAGGCGCCGCTGGCCGCGGACCCGCCGACACGCGAGATCGCCCCCGCACTCGGCACCCCGACGGAGGAACAGGACATCGTCGCCGATTACCGAAGCACGGGACTGAGTCTGCGGCGCCATCCGCTCGCGCTGCTACGCCCGACGCTGCAAACGATGGGGGTGTCGAACGCCAGCGACATCGCACGCGCACGGGATCGCCAACTGGTCCGCGCCAGCGGCCTCGTCATCTGCCGCCAGCGTCCATCGACCGCCAAGGGCGTGACCTTCGTCACGCTGGAAGACGAGACCGGCACGATCAACGTCGTGGTACGGCGCGCGGTCTCCGAACGTTTCGATCCCGAATTGCGGGAATCCACCTTGCTCACCGTGTACGGCCAACGCGACTCCAGCGGCCCGGTTCCGCACATGATCGCTGTGCGCCTGGTCAACCACTCCCACCTGTTGAACGGACTGATCGGAAAAAGCCATGATTTCCACTGAACCGCTTCCCCCGGGCGTCTGGCGCGCCAACGCGCTCACGCACGACCAGTCGGAGCACTGCGCATCCAGCGGCTTCGCCGCGCTCGACCGAGAACTGCCCGGCGGCGGCTGGCCACAGGGTCGGCTGATCGAACTGCTGGTCGACCATCCGGGAATTGGAGAGCTGAGCCTATTGCAGCCCGCCTTGGCTGCCGCCACCAAACGCGGCACCTCGTGCGCATGGGTGCTCCCCTGCAGGCAACATCCCGCCGCGGAACCCGCGGCGCTACCCTACGCCCCTGCGCTGAGCCAAGCGGGCCTCGACCCGGCCGATCACATTTTCATTCGCCCCGATTCGCCGCGGGAAAGTCACTGGGCACTGGAGCAGTGCCTACGCAGCGGACAACTCGGCGCCGTGCTGGGATGGGTTCCGGATACCCAAGGTGCGGACGCCGGATTCCATGCCCTGCGGCGACTGCATCTGCTTGCGCAGCGAAGCCGGACACTGGTGTTCATCCTGCGGTCCCCAAACAATGCGCACACTCCTTCGCCGGCAACGTTGCGCATCCGACTGCGAGACGACGCCGGCCGGCTCTCGGCCTGCATCCTCAAGCGCCGCGGCCACCCCTTGCTCGACCCGATCCTGCTTCGGGTACGCCCCGCGAACTGGCGCGATGCGATGGCGGGGTATCGCTGCGAAACACCGTCCCCGGAACCAGCGCAACTCAAAAATGGAATGACCACGTCTGGACGATCGGCGGCTCGACGCCCGGCATCACGTTCCCGGAGCGAGAGCAGTACGTCGAGCCGCTACGGGTCGATGTCGTACATAGGGCTCCTCCCGGAGCTTTGCGCGTGATCTGTTCGGGCTGTTCCGTCCCGAGGTTGCGGGCGAACGCCGCATGTACCCCGGGGCCGCGCAATCGTTCGCCGAAAATCACGATTCGCCCGGCGTCAGGAATCGAATTCAGGATGTTTCCCCATTGCCTGCGCGTGATCCCGCCTACGGGAAACGCAGGATCGATCACGACCGGCTGGTCCGACAGCGGCTCGCGACAGCGCGCGATCACGGCCGAATTGCACTCGCCGCGCGACACGACCGGCAACGCGCTGTCATCGGCGGCCGCCACAGTCGCCGCGACCGCCAATCCGACCGCCAGCGCAGCCTGCGAAAGACGCCGCCCCCGCCCGCGCTGTCCCCACCTGGATACGCGCCCAGAAATTCCGTTGTTCCCCACGTTCCGTCCGTCCCTGTTTCCTGTCATTGCGACTCCACGCCTGCCATCGCCTGCATGGTCTTCCCCCCCTGCGCGATCGGCAAGATCACCGTAAATCGGGAACCACGCCCCGCCTCGCTCTCGACCCGAATTTCGCCCCCGTGCATGTCGACGATCATCTTCGCCAAGTACAAGCCGATCCCGGTTCCGACAATCCCTTTGACCTTCGCGCCGCGGAAATGGCGCTCGAACAAATGTTCCCGATCCTCGGGAGGGATCCCCATTCCCTGATCCTCGACCGCCACCCGCACACACGTCGGGATGCCTTCCGGGCCGGACTCCACACCGCCATGCACCCGCACTCGCGCACCGCCCGGAGAATACTTGATCGAATTGGACAACAAGTTCCCGAACGCCTGATCCAACAGTCTGGCATCTCCCTCGATCTGCCGCGGCAAGTCCGAGAAATCCTCGTCGATCCGCGCCTCCGACGCGATTTCCCGGTACACCTGACACACTTCGCGCAGGATCGCCGCCAAATCGATCGGCGCGGGATGGAAATACAGGCTGCCGCGCTCTTCCACCAATCGCGACGAGTTCAGCAAGCGATCCATCACGTTCGTGATCCGCTGCACCGCCGCCCGGATCTTTCCCGCACGCTCGAAAACCTCGTCGCTCGGTGTCCCTTTCATCTTGAGCAAGCGCTGCGCCTGGCCATCGATCCAGGTCAGCGGGGTGCGGAACTCGTGCGAGGCAACTGCGATGAAATTGCGCTGCACCGCCGCCAGTTCCCGCTCCGCCGCCAGTTTCTCCGCGAGCATCGACGCCTGCTGCTCCAGCCCACGCTGGCTCGCCATGAGTTCGATCGCGTTATTGCGGAATACCACCACGGCGCGCGCCATTTCGCCGATCTCGTCGCCCCGACCGGTTCCCTCGATCTCGCCGCCCGTACGGTTCGCGGCCAGTTCGCGCATACGACCGGCCAGTCCGAGGATCGGCCCCGACACCGTGCGCGCGATATGCCATATCGACAGGACCACCCACAAGCCCGCAAGGGCGATGGCGATCCCGATCCACGCGAACGCCTGATGAAACGTTTCATCCGCGCGGTTGCTGGCCTCGTTGGCGCTGCGTACCGTGCGGTCGGTAAGGAGGTCCACGGCGTCACTGGCCGCACGGTACGCCGCCATCGACTTCGACCGGTACAAGGCCTCCGCCTCCCGCACATGCCGCTGCCTCGCCAATGCGAACTCCCGATCCGCCAGGGCCCGGTATGTCGCCCAGTACCCTTCGAAATCCCGCCACAATTCCGTTTCCGTGCCATTGTGAGGAAGCGACTCATAATTACGTCGCGAAACCGATATGATTCGATCCAGATCGGCGATGGCCCGATCGGCGGCAGCGGCGTCGGCAGGACTCCGGGCAAGCAACCGGTCGGCCTCGGCACCGCGAAAATCAGAGGTGTAATTGGTGACGTCGCCCAGAAAGCGTACGCTCTGTAGCCAGCGATCGCGGATTTGCGCCGACGCCGAGTCAACCGTCCGCAGGCTCGCCACACTGAACACCCCCAGCGTCAAGGCCAGCAAGCCAAGCAGAGCCAGCGAAAGCGACAGCCGCGTTCGGATGGAGTAGCGTTGCGTCACGATCGCCGCCTGCAGAAAGGTTGGTACACCGTGCCCGGAAGCCGGAAAACGATTCTGTGCATCGAAGACGAACGCGAAACTGCGTCGCTCATCCAAGAAGACCTCGCCGAACGCGGCCACGAAGTCATTCTGGCATACGACGGGCATGCCGGGATGGCGGCAATCCTGGCCTGCCAACCGGACCTCGTTTTGTGTGACGTGAGTATGCCGGGTCTGTCCGGGTTCGAGGTCCTGGAGCATCTCACCGCCATGGCACCACGGTTTTCGGACATGCCGTTCGTGTTTCTCACCGCGCTCACCGAGCGGGAGAGTCAGCTCAAGGGCCGACAACTCGGTGCCGACGACTATGTCACCAAGCCGATCGACTTCGATATGCTCGCGGCCATCATCGCCGCACGGCTGACACGCATCGCGCGCGCCAGCCACTGGCGGGGAAACATCGGACTCACCGGGCGCGAAGCCGAGGTACTCACCTGGTCGGCGCGCGGCAAGACCTCGGACGAAATCGCCCGGATCGTCGGCCTGAGCAAGCGGACTGTCGACTTCCACATCGACAACGCCCGCGCCAAGTTGGGCGTGGCGACACGGATCCAGGCGGTGGTGCAGGCGGTCACCGGAAATCTGATCCGCCCCTGAGAACCGGGGGCCCGGACGATGGGCACCCGCACGATGCAGCCGGAGCCGGGGCGGGCACGGTTTTGATCGATGCCGTCCGACGTCTATAATCGGTCCCCTACAATCCTGACTGGTTGCCCGATCATGGCCCGCATCACCGTAGAAGACTGCCTCAAGCAGATCCCGAACCGCTTCCAGCTCGTGCTAGCGGCAGCGTATCGCGCCCGCCAACTCTCCCAGGGACATACCCCCCGGATCGAGACCAAGGACAAACCCGCCGTTGCGGCGCTGCGCGAAATCGCATCCGGAAAAGTGGGGCTGGAAATGTTGCGCAAGGTTCCAACCTGACAGGTTTCCTTGCCCGGCAATCAAATTGCCGATTTGACGTCTGCGCGCTAGCGTAGCGCTCATGACCACCACATCGCCGGGCGACCCCCCGGCCCCTTCTCCCGTATCGCCGCCTGCTTCCGCAACGCCGGAAGGACCGGGGGCGCAGACCAAGCCGCCCGGGTTCGCCCGCAGGGCCGCGGCGGCCCTGCGCAAAGCCGGAAGCGCGGTCTGGCGTACCGGCGCAGACCAAGCGACACTCGACCCCAAGGTCGTGCGTTTCGGCGAACTGACCGAGACGCTAAGGACCTATCTTTCCTCGAGCGACATCCAGAAGGTCCGCGAAGCGTTCCGCTTTTCGGACGCCGCGCATCTCGGCCAGTTTCGCAAGAGCGGCGAGCCCTATATCACCCATCCGGTCGCCGTCGCGGGAATCCTTGCCAAGTGGCGCATGGACGTCCCGGCAATCCAGGCCGCGCTGCTGCACGATGTCATGGAAGATTCCGGCGTATCCAAGTCGGATCTGGTCGCGAAGTTCGGTCCGGTGGTCGCCGACCTCGTCGATGGCGTTTCCAAACTCGATCGCCTGAACTTCGCGAGCCAGGCCGAGGCGCAGGCGGAGAACTTCCGCAAGATGCTGCTGGCGATGGCGCACGACGTCCGTGTCATCCTCATCAAACTTGCCGACCGCCTGCACAACATCCGCACGCTCGAGGCGATGGACCGGGGGCGCCAGCGGCGGATCGCCCGCGAGACGCTCGAAATCTACGTTCCGATCGCGCACCGCCTCGGTTTGAACGAAATTTACCGCGAGTTGCAGGAGGCGTGCTTCGCGCATCTCTACCCGATGCGCCATCGGGTGCTCGAAAAAGCCATTCTCACGGCACGCGGCAACCGGCGCGAAGTGCTGGAAAAGATCCGCGTGGCCGTACAGGAGACGCTGACACGCAACAAACTCAAGGCAGACGTGTTCGGGCGGGAGAAGACCCTCTACGGCATCTACCGCAAGATGGCCGAAAAACACCTGTCCCTCTCCGAAGTACTCGACATCTACGGCTTCCGCGTGATCGTCGGCTCGGTTCCCGAGTGCTACCTGGCGCTGGGCGTGCTGCACGGCCTCTATAAACCGGTTCCCGGGAAATTCAAGGACTACATCGCGATCCCCAAACTCAACGGCTACCAGTCGCTGCATACGACCCTGATCGGGCCGTTCGGGCAGCCGGTCGAGTTTCAGATCCGTACCCGCGACATGAACCGCGTCGCAGAGGCGGGGGTCGCGGCACACTGGCTATACAAAGAAAACGCCAAGAGTTTCACCGAGATGCAGGCGCGCACCCACGAATGGCTGCAATCGCTGATCGAAATCCAGCAACAGACCGGGGATTCCGCTGAGTTTCTCGAAACCATCAAGGTGGACCTATTCCCCGACAAGGTCTACGTATTCACGCCCAAAGGGAAGATCGTGCCGCTGCCGCGCGGCGCGACGCCGGTCGATTTCGCCTATGCGATCCACACCGACATCGGCAACCGCTGCATCGCGGCGCGAATCAACGGCGACATGCAATCGCTACGCAGCGAACTGCACAACGGCGAAATCGTCGAAGTCATCATCGGTCCGACTGCGCAGCCCAATCCCGGCTGGCTCGGTTTCGTGCGGACCGGACGTGCGCGATCGGAGATCCGCCACTTCCTGCGGACGATGAAACGCCAGGAGTCGGTCGAACTCGGCCTGCGCCTGTTGGCCCAGGCCGCACACCAGTTCACGTTCGATCTGGCCGATGTCGGTGCCGAACAATGGAGCGAACTGCTGCGCGAGGCGCAAGCCAAGGACCGGGAAGACCTACTGTCCGACATCGGCCTGGGCCGGCGCCTGGCTGCCGTGCTTGCACGGCAGCTGAGCATCATCCTGTTCCGCGGCACCGCGACGGCCGAGGGCGCCGGGGAAGCGCTCACGGCGTTCGACGCCAAGCCCGGTGAAGCGCTGCAGATCGAAGGCACAGAAGGCATGGCCCTGCAATTCGCCAACTGCTGCACGCCGATCCCGGGCGATGAAGTCATCGGCCAGTTGCGGCGGGATCTAGGCCTGGTCGTCCATCAGGCGGACTGTTCGGTTGCGAAACGGGCCCGCCGGGGCGAACCCGAGCGATGGATCGAACTGCGCTGGGCGCAGAACCCGATCGGCGTCTATGGGGTAAACATCGACGTGCGCGCGCGCAACGAGCGCGGCGTCCTGGGCTACGTCGCCGTGGCCATTGCCGAATCGGAGTCGAACATCGCCAGCGTGAATGTCGACGACGACGATGACACCAACGACGTCACCATCCACTTCAAGATCCAGGTCCACGACCGGCGCCACCTGGCCCGCGTCGTACGGACACTGCGCCATATTCGCCAGGTGACGCGCGTCGCGCGCGCCCGGCAATCGCCGCGAGGTCAGCCCGAGGACGACTCCTCATCGGAATCCGCCGAGGGATAACGCACCGAGAGAACCTCGACCGTCTCGATGCCCGCCGGGGTACGGAACTGTACGGTGTCGCCTTCCCGCGCCTTGAGCAAAGCGCGAGCGATCGGCGAAATCCAGCTCACGCGGCGGCGCGCGGGGTCGACTTCATCCACCCCGACGATCGTCACCGCGTTGCGCGAACCGTCGCGGGTTTCGTATTCGACGTGAGCGCCGAAGAACACCTGATCGGTGGCGCCGCGTGCCGCCGGATCGACCACCTCGGCGGATTCGAGCCGTTTGGTCAGAAATCGGATGCGGCGATCGATCTCGCGCAGACGCCGCTTGCCGTAAATGTAGTCGCCGTTTTCCGAGCGGTCGCCATTCGACGCCGCCCATGACACCGTGTGCACGACCTCCGGCCGCGCAACATTGACGAGATGGCTCAACTCCCGGCGCAACCGCCAATAGCCGCCCATCGTCATGTAATTCTTGGCGCCGACCGGAATCGCCGGCGCTTCAAACGCCTCCTCCTCGTCGTCGCCGGCCGACTCCTTCACGAACGCCTTGCTCATCGTGCGCCCTCCGAAATCGGCCCCAGACGCTGCGCCAGCGTGGCCGCAGACAACGCCCCCATCCGTGCCGCCCGCAGGCGACCCCGGGAATCGAAAAACAGCGTCGTCGGCAGGGCGCGCGAGCCGAACCGCGCAGCCACGGTGCCGTCGGCGTCGAGCAAGACGTTGCGAGGCGCCAGATGCCGCGATGACAGGAATGCGCGTACCCGCTGCGGAGAGTCTTCCTGCGCCACGAACACGAACCGGATCTCCGGATGCGCCGCCTGCGCGCGCACCAGAGTCGGGAGTTCCCGCACGCAAGGCGGACACCACGTCGCCCACATGTTCACCACCACCGGCTTGCCGCGAAAATCGGCAAGCGACACGCTGCCACCGGTGAGCACCGGCAAGCGGACATCCGGCAGTACCGCAGATCGGGCGGGCGGCGGCAATGCAACCACCACGCCCGCACCCACGGCCCCCGCGCAGCTTGCCGCCAGTGCTCCGGCGACGATCGGCTTGCGCAGGCCGGCAACCCCACGATCCAGCCAAAACGCATACCCGATGGCGACGATGATGCCCGCCACCGGCGCCCAGCCGCCATCACGGACATCCGGAATGCTCCAGGGAGATTGTCGGTAGGCGGACCAAAACCGCAAAACGAACGCGATCCGCGCGCCGAGCAGTCCTGCCAGCAGAACGTGGAACAGATGCGGGCCGACATCGCGCGCACCGGTCCGACGCGCCACGCGCTGCCCCACCTGGAAGCCCAGCGCGAGCGCCGCCATCCCGGTGAACCACGTGTACGGCAATACCAACGGACCGATCGCAAATGCTTTCATTTCCGCCCCGAGTGTAGCGCCGCGGGCCTCCACGGTGATCGGACGCCCCCCGCACAGCACCGAAACGCGCATCGCACCGCGTGTGCGGACGGGAATGGACGGGGAACCCGAAGCGACATCCCCACGAAGCAATATCCAGGAGTTCGAATTCGACCGGAACCCCGGAGGGGATCGCAATTCACCGGCCGCGCCCGGCCGTGCGGTAACGCATGTGGAGACGTCGGTCCGTCGGCCCGCTTTGCGTCATTTCTCCGCCCCGGGATTCCTTCATCGGCTCCGGAAAACGAGAGATTACCGCGGTTGCGAATCATTCTGCGTCGGCCGCGAACCGATAACCCCATGGACCGGACGATCCGTGCCGTCGTCGACATTGCCATCGGGCACGCCCGGGGCCACACATGGCGAACCTCGCGAAGCGCTTGATCTGTATCGCCGATCCGGCGGATGCAGTGTCGGGGGCGACTTTACAATTCCGCCATGGTCTCGAAACCGACTCGACGCGCGCTCCCGCGTTTGTGCGATCGTTTCGGCCCGTCGCCGCAACCGAGCTTGCGTCCGTGGTTGCCGGGCGCAACCGTCCGGGGCCGAGGGAGGGGGCGCAGAACGAGCGCCGCCGTTTTCGCTGGCGCCCTGGGCGTCTTCCTGCTCGCCGGCTGCGCAGGCATGCCCCGCAAAGAATCGCCTTTTCCGCAGCACCTGGACGCCGCGCCGCCGGGATTCCCATCCACCGTGCGCTGGGTCGGCGAAACGACCTGGAGCAACTTCGTGCATGCGGCGTCGGCCAGATTGACCGGTGCGAAGCGATCCGGCGACGGCGCCCCGGTGAACATCCTCGTGATCTCGGGGGGAGGCAGCGGCGCGGCGTTCGGTGCGGGGGTCCTGATCGGATGGAATGGGACCGGCAGGCGCCCCCCATTCCAAATCGTGACCGGCGTGAGCGGCGGAGCGCTGATTGCGCCGTTGGCGTTTCTTGGGGCGAAGTGGGACGGCGAGCTGCGAAAGGCGTTCTCCGGCGAGCGCTCGCGCGGACTCATGCAGGCTCGGAGCTTCGGGTGGCTCGGCTCCTTGTTCAGCATCAGCGCCTTTCGGGGCGAACCCCTTGAAAACCTGGTCAATGGATTCGTGACCGATGACTTGTTGCGGGCCGTGGCGGCGGAAGCGAAAAAAGGGCGCCTGCTGTTGGTCGCGACGACCAATCTGGATACGGAGCAATTGGTGGTCTGGAATATGGGAGCCATCGCCATGCGGGGTGGCGCGGCGGCGCGCACGTTGTTCCGCAACGTACTGGTAGCTTCGGCCAGCGTCCCCGGCGTGTTTCCTCCCGTCCTGATCCGGGTCGAATCCGCGGGCAAGATGTTCGACGAAATGCACGTCGACGGCGGCACGACAGCACCGTTTCTTTTTGCGCCGGAAATGGTGTCGATCATGCCCGTCACCCTTGCGTCCCTGCACGGCGGGAACATCTATGTAATCGTGAACGGCCAGCTTCGCGATGCCGATAAAACGACGCCGATGCGGGCCGTCTCGATCGTCAAGCGCAGCGTCGCCGCGGGGTTGAACAGCGACATCCGCGCGCGGGTGGAACTTGCATACACGTTTGCCAAGAAGCAGACGATGAGACTGCAGATCACCGAAGTCCCCGCGGCCTACCCGCTGCCTTCTCCGCTGGATATGAACCCATCGAGCATGCAAGCGTTGTTCGAATATGGCGAGCGATGCGCTGCCGACGGACAGATCTGGTCCGACGCGGTCGACGTTCTCGATGCCGTCGCGCAACAAGGCACGCTGCGACCGGGAGGCCTCGTGCCTTGCCCCGCCGATGAGATCGTTGTCGCAAGCCATGGTACGCAAGCGCGGAAACCATCGGATGAACATCCCGCAATCGATCCATGACGCGCGACGACCGCGCCGTACATCGCGTCGATCATCGGCGGATCACAGGACGCCCCCGGACAACACCTTGATATGCTCCGCTGCGCTGCGACCCAAGGCCTTCAGCGCATATCCCCCTTCCAATGCGGAAACGATGCGCCCTCCCGCATGTTTTGCGGCGATCTCCATGAGTTGGCGTGTCACCCATGCGTAATCATCCTCCACCAATCGGATGCTGCTCATTTCGTCATCCCGGTGCGCGTCGAACCCGGCAGACACGAACACCATCCGCGGCGCGAATCCGTCGAGTGCCGGAACGAATCGTTCCGTGACCGCCGCGCGGAATGCCCTGCCATCGGCATGTGCAGGTAAGGGCGCCGGGATGATGTGGTCGCTGGCACCGTCCGCGCCCAGATACGGATAAAAAGGATGCTGAAAGCTCGAGCAAAACATCACCCGCGGATCATCGCGGAAGATGTCCTCGGTACCGTTTCCGTGATGCACATCGAAGTCGACGATCGCCACGCGTTCGACGTCGTGATGTTCCAAAGCGTGCGCCACCCCAACCGCAACGTTGTTGAAAATGCAAAACCCCATCGCTCCGCTGCGGCCGGCATGGTGGCCCGGAGGACGCACACAGCAAAACGCGTTTTCGGCCTGGCCCGACAGAACCAGATCGACCCCCAGGACGACCGCGCCGGCGGCGCGCAGCGCCGCCTCCCAGGTATCAGGATTCATCCACGTATCGGGATCGAGCATCCGCAGGCCCCGCACAGGCCGCGCCGCATCGATTTCTCGAATGTAGGCCGCGTCATGAACCCGTGCCAGTTGCGCAAAGGTGGCGGGCGGAGCTTCGTGATGCTGCAGAAAATCGTACACGCGCGATGCGATCAACTGGTCCTCGATCGCCTGGATGCGCGCAGGAGACTCAGGGTGACCGGCACCCATTTCATGCTTCAGGCAGGCAGGATGCGTGATGTATGCGGTCTGCATGGGTTCCGTTCAACGTCGAAGGCCCCCGACAGTCACCCGATGCCTTGCCTTTCGGGGAGACCCCGCTCCGCTACCATGTCGCCGCGACGTCGAACCGTACCGGGTCTGACGTGGTGGCGTCCCCAAGGGGATTCGAACCCCTGTTACAACCGTGAAAGGGTCGTGTCCTAGGCCTCTAGACGATGGGGACCCGGCAAACAGTCTTTCCGTCTTTCTTTCCACCGCTTCCGGAATGGAGATTCCGGAAGCCGTACGTGGTGGAGGTAAGCGGGATCGAACCGCTGACCTCTTGCATGCCATGCAAGCGCTCTCCCAGCTGAGCTATACCCCCACGCGGGAACCGCGCATTATACGCAGGGTTCCCCAAGGTTCGCAACTAGGCTGCCAAGGCCGCGCGCACGCGGCGCACCGTCGCCTCCCGTCCCAACAGTTCCAGCACCGCATCGATGGACGGCGTCTGCGTCCGGCCGCTGACGGCGACCCGCAGGGGGATGGCGAACTGTGGCATCTTCAGGCCGAACTCGACGAGCACCCGCTTGATCTGCTCGCTGATCGCGGCACGCTCCCACGAACCGGCCTCTTCCGCGGCGCGCGCAAACGCCTGCAGGGAATCGCGAACCGAGCCCTGGATATGTTCGCGCAGCAGGTCCGCATGCACCTGGGGGTCGCGATAGAAGAGCATCGCTTCGTCCGCCAGTTCGTTGAGGGTCCGGACACGCCCCCTATACAGCGTCACCACGGCGTCCAACCGCGGCCCGCAACCCGGCTGATCCGCATCGATCCCGTGCGTCCGCAGACGCGATGCCGTCAAGGACGCCAAGCGCGGGGCTTCGGCCTCCTTCAAGTATTCGCCGTTCAACCAGAGCAGCTTGTTGATGTCGTACTGCGCCGGCGCGCGGTTGACGTGCTCCAGGTCGAACCACTGGACGAGCTCTTCGCGCCCGAACTTCTCCGCGTCGCCGTGGCTCCAGCCCAGCCGAGCGAGATAGTTGAACAGCGCCTCGGGCAGGAACCCGTCCTCTTCATACTGCAGCACACTCACCGCGCCATGGCGCTTGGAGAGCTTCTGGCCGTCGGGGCCGAGAATCATCGACAGATGGCCGAAGCGCGGCAGCGCGGCGTCCTCGCCAAGGATCGCGCGATAGATGTTGATCTGCCGCGGCGTGTTGTTGACGTGGTCGTCGCCACGCAGGACGTGGGTGATCCCCATGTCGATATCGTCGACGACCACCGCGAAGTTGTAGGTAGGCACGCCATCGCCGCGTGCAATGACGAGATCATCCAGCTCCGCATTGGCGATATGGATCGGCCCCTTGACGAGATCGTTCCACCATACCTCCCCGGTGTCGGGCGTGCGGAAGCGGATCACCGGTGCAACACCGTCCGGCGGCGTCTTCCCCTGCGCGCGTTCGGGGCGCCAGCGGCCGTCGTAGCGCGGCTTCTCGCCGCGCGCGGTCTGGTCGGCGCGCAGGGCGTCGAGTTCCTCGCGGGTCGCGTAGCACGGGTACGCCTTGCCTTCCGCGAGCAGTCGCTCGATCACTTCCCGATAGCGTGGCAGGCGGTCGGTCTGGCGGAACGGCCCCTCGTCGTATTCGAGGCCAAGCCACTTCATGCTGTCGAGGATGACCTGCACGGCCTCCTCGGTCGAGCGTTCGAGGTCCGTATCCTCGATCCGCAGAATGAAGGAGCCGCCGTGGTGGCGGGCGAATGCCCAGCTGAACAGCGCCGTGCGGGCCGTTCCGAGATGCAACATGCCCGTCGGGCTGGGGGCAATCCGGGTGCGCACCGTCGATGTCATGCCGACCCGTCCCGTGCGGAATTACCGGCGCACCGGTTCCGATGCCAACCCGCCGTCGTCCGCACCATCCGGCCCCACTTTGGCAACCCGAAGCAGATTGGTCGTGCCCGACTGGCCGAAGGGGACACCGGCCGCGATCACGACGTAATCCCCGACCGAGGCGAACCCTTCCTGCAATGCGGCGCGGCACGCCAGATCGGTCATCGTGATGACGTCCGGGGCTCCGGTGCTGCGCAGCGAATGCACCCCCCAGACCACCGCCAGGCGCTGCGCGGTGCGCGGGCTGGGCGTGAGCGACAGAATGGGAGCGTCCGGACGCTGCCGGGCCGCGCGCAATGCCGACGCGCCGGAAGCGGTGTAGGTGATGACGGTCTTGGCCGACACGATATGCGCCATCTGCCCCAGCGCCGCGCACACGGCGTCGGCGACGGTGGACGAGGCCTTCTGGTGATCCGCATCGAGCAGCGCCCGGTACTGCGGATCCCCTTCCACCTGGGTGATGATCCGATCCATGATCGTCACCGCCTCGACCGGATATTTTCCAGCGGCGGATTCGGCGGACAGCATGACGGCATCGGCGCCCTGGAAGATCGCACTGGCAACGTCCGACGCTTCCGCACGGGTCGGAACCGGGCTGGCGGTCATCGATTCCAGCATCTGGGTCGCGACGACCACCGGCTTGCCCTCGCGGCGGCTCACGCGCACGATCGAGCGCTGCAGGATCGGCACCCGCTCCGGCGGCATCTCGACGCCGAGATCTCCCCGCGCAACCATGATCGCATCGGATACGGCGACGATCTCGTCGAGCCGGTCGATGGCCGAGGGCTTTTCCAGCTTGGTCATGATGAGCGCTCGATCGCCGATGAGCGCGCGCGCTTCCAGTACGTCTTCCGGCCGCTGCACGAACGACAGCGCGATCCAGTCGACGCCCAGGTCCAGCGCATATTGCAGGTCGCGCCGGTCCTTTTCCGTGAGCGGGGAGATCGGGAGCACCACGCCCGGAACGTTCACGCCCTTGCGGTCGCTCAGGCGCCCGCCGACCACCACGCGGGTATTGGCGAAATCCGGACCGTGCTCTTCGACCCGCAACTCCAGGCGACCGTCATCGAGCAGGAGGGTCGCATCGCGAACCAGCGCCGCAAAGATCTCCGGATGTGGAAGATTGACGCGCCGCGCATCGCCATCGGCGGAATCCAGGTCCAGCCGAAACATCGCGTCCGGCTCGAGCATGATGGCGCCTTCCGCGAACTTGCCCACGCGCAGCTTGGGACCCTGCAGATCGCCGAGGATGGCGATCGGGCGGCCGAACTCCTGGCTGATCCGGCGGACGATGTCGTACCGCTCCTTGTGTTCGCCGTGTGAACCGTGACTGAAATTCAGCCGGAATACGTCGACGCCGGCGACGAACAAGTTACGGATGATCTCTTCAGTGGAACTGGCGGGGCCGAGCGTGGCGACGATCTTGGCGTTGCGATTTCTGCGCATGGACATTCGATTCAGAGGAAGATGCGGATTGTACGCGCCCCGGCAGCGCCGTACCGCATAATCGCCGTTTTTCGCGCGTCCGCAACCGAAAGGAGCCTCCGTGCAATCCGATCGCTCACCCGCCGCCACCGCGCCGGTGCGGCGCTGCCCTGCACCCTGGAGCGCCGCGCTGATCGCGCTCCGGCTGTTCGTATTCCTGGGAACGGCGGTCCCCCTGAGCAGCCGGGCCGCCCCCCTGCCGACGCCGTCTCACACGGTGATCGTAATCCTGGAAAATCATTCGGCATCCCAGGTATACGGCAACCCGGACATGCCGTTCTACAACGCCATCGCGGAGCATGGCGCCCAAATGACCGGGGCCACATTCGGACAAACGCCGTACGGCGTCATTCCCCGAGGATTCGGGCACCCCTTGCCCGCACGTCCCAGTCAGCCCAACTACCTCTACCTGACCTCCGGCAACAATCAAGGCGTGACGCCTTCATACTTCGAAGCCGCCGCCACGTACCGGGAATATCCGTACCGGGGCATTGCCACCAACGCGCCGGACGGCGCGCATCTGCGCTTTCCGGCCTTTCACGTTCCCACCGGAATCGGCGACCGAATGATTCCGGCGGCCCTGCGCCCCTTTACAACACCGAATCTCGGGGCGGCGGTGCGCGCGCATGGCGGAACGTTCGCGACCTTTTCCGAAACGCTGCCCTACCCCGGATTCGACGGCGACCTGTTCGGCACCGGTATCGAGCGCTACGCGCGCAAGCACAATCCGATGATCAACTGGATCGATTTTGCCGGCAGGCCGGCAGCGACCCGGCGGCGGTTCGTTTTGCCGGAGTCGATCAATCTGGGGTTCGATGCCACGATCGACCCGCATACCGGCAAGCGCTACCGCGGATTCGCCATCGACGAACGGGGGAAACCGCTCGGATTCGAACACCTGCCCACGGTGAGCATCGTCATTCCCAATCTCGCACACGACGCCCACGACGGATCGCTGCGCGACGCCGACCAATGGCTGCGGCGAAACATCCGCCCGTATGCGCAATGGGCAATGCGGCACAACGCGCTGCTCATTCTTACCTTCGACGAAGACGGCGGCGGGAAGGACACGATCCGCCACAATCCGTACAAAGAGGGCATCACGCCGATCCCGACCGTCTTTTACGGTCCGATGATCAAGCCGGGACGATATGCCGAACCGTCCGATCACCTCAACGTGCTCGCCACGATGCTTGCGATGCACGCCGACCTGGACCGATTCCGCAAAGAGTTCGCGCAGTCCCACGGCGGAACGGACGCGCACCAGGAACTCGCGAACCTGCGGCCGATCCGCGACATCTTCGGCGCAGGACCGGCCCTGACCGCAATTCCTCCGGTTCGCTGAGGGGCTGGTCCGACACCGGCCGGCGTCGGCACCCCGAACGGGGAACGCCGGCGACGCTTCACGCGGTCATTTCGATCGCCCTTTGCTGCCGCCAGTGCTGTCCAAGCAGGACCTTCAGATCGCGGCCGGTCCGCAGAAACTCCGGGTCTGCCGCCCCCTGCGATGCCACGGCGTGGTTCTCCTTGAGCAATTCGTCCAGCGCCGAACCGTGGAGGCCGTGGTAATCGATATAGCGCTGGACCGCGCACGGAAAACGGACGAAATGCCCGATCAACTCCGGCCAATGCTCCAGGGCCTTGTGCTGCTGCCTCCAGAGCAGATATCCGGCAAACGCGCCCAGCGGTGTGCGGGGGTTCTTGGGATCGATGTTCCAGCGGAACCGCGCCCGCCATTGCAGGACCTCCGCCGCCGGAATCGGCCGGGAAATCGCGTATCCCTGCCCCAGCTCCGCCCCGAGCACGGCCGCGGCCTCGACCAGCGCCGGATCCTCCAACCCCTCGACGGTGACGGTGATGCCGAAATTTCTTGCGAGGGCCGTGAGATGGCAGATGAATTCGAGCGCACGACTCGGGTCTTCGAATGCGCTGCGCACCAAGCCCTGGTCGATCTTCACCCCATCGAACGGAATCGCATTCATACGCAACAGGGAGCTATGGCCAGAACCCAGGTCATCCTGGACGACCCGGAACCCCATTTTGCGCAGGGCCATGATGTGGTCTTTTCGTTCATCGAAGGCAACGCAATCCTGCGTTTCCAGAACTTCGAGATGGATCCGCTCCGGTGCAATCCCTGCCTTGGCCACCGTTTCGATCAGCACATCGCGATAGGCGTCATCCGTGATTGCGTGGGCAGGCAGATTGATGGATATCGACGGTTCCCATTCGCTGCCGCTTTCGCCCCATGCATGAAGATCCCGGCAGACGTGCTGCAGGCCGATTTCGAACAACTGCAATAGATCGTTGTTGCCCAGGGCCGGTAGGAAATCGCCCGGGGAAATCATCGTGCCTTCGGAGGAATGCAGGCGGGCAAGCGCCTCGAGGTGGCCGACCGTTCCCGCCTGCAGGTCGACGATGGGCTGATACAGCATCCGGACGGCACCGTCGCGGAGCCGTCGGCGATAACTCTCTCGCTGGGGCGCGGCGAGCACCGCACCGTGTTCGATGCGTACGGCCGCGTGGCCGAGCAACTGCTGGACGTGCCGCAGCATGTCCCATCGCGCGATGGCATTGAAAAAGCTGGGCCAGCGACTGAACATCAGCAATAGCGAAAACGACTGCCCCGACTCGTCGATCAGCGGAACCACGGCTACGCTGCGCAGCGAGAGATCCGCCAATGCCGCCTGCCACGGCTCCCAAGTCGCATCCAGGGAGATCGCCGCGCACACTTGCGGAACCCCGTCGCGCCACGCATGCGCGATGGTGCCGGCGGCGATCGCGCCTCCGCGGCCGCGCACCCGCATCGGGGGACAGTCTGCGCCGCCTAGGGTATCGAGATATCGGATTCCTGCCGCGCCGCTGACCACCTCGATACGCAGTAGCCCCCGGGCATCGGGACGCGCGACGAGGCAGACATCCACGCCATCGACCCGGGCGAGGGTATCGACGCCCCCCTGCAAGAAATCGGCGGAATTGGCGGCTTCGCGTACCAACCGGGTGAGGCGGGAGATGATCGCGGAAAGCTTGCCGTGCGCCTCGTCGTGACTGAGGCTCTGTGCCTCCATGTCCAGCATGGTCCGGCGCAACAGGGCCGAAACGAGGATTTCCCGCTGCCGGCATTGCGCTTCGCCGGGGAGCCACGCCCGCACCAGCGCGAGCACCTCATCCTGATAGGAGTGGTACGCTTCCAGCAGCGTGGGCAGGTCGAGTCCGATGCGCTCGTGCACGACCCCGATCTTCCGGGCCCACGAATAATGGGCATGCTTGGTCACGTTCGGGGATAGCAACAGCGCAAAATGCTGGGCGAACCGCCGTTTCAGGTGCGAGACCTCGGCCGGCTCCAGGCGGGACAGGATCTGCGACGTGCTGTCGCGGTGGAACAAGGTGTCGTAGAACCGTTCGGCGAACCGTGCCGTTGCGCCCGCGACGACGCCTTGGATCGCGGGGTCGGCAAGAATCGCAGCGACATCCTCGCCATATGCGGAGTCATAGGAGGAAAGGTCGCGCGTTTCGTCAGAATCCGATGACACGTCCACTCGCTGCTCCGGTCGGTCTTGTTGCTCGGTTCACGGTTACACAATGTCCGGCACACACCACAAGATGCGTATGGTTGCGTTATATCAAACGACAATATTGTTTTAGATCAACTCTTTTTCACATAATAGCGGCATGGGTTGCCCGGACATTGATCCGAAATCGACCGGAACTCCCGGGCAAACACATCGATCCGGGTTTCCCGTACGGAAATATTCCGCAACACGCGCGTACCGGGGCAAGCGAAAACCGAGAGGCAGCGCAGGGATTCGGGTTGCGACTCTGGCAACCCGTTGATTTGGAAAACGCAGTTGGTGGACGGCACAGGGTTCGAACCTGTGACCCCTGCCGTGTGAAGGCAGTGCTCTACCGCTGAGCTAGCCGTCCGGATGCGGAAAAGAGGCGGGATTCTAGCGCAGACCCGACGCCGCTCCAATTTCCGGTCGCGGCACCTCCATCGAGTCCCCGGCGGCGACCGAACTCGCAGCGCTGCGGCGCCATACGCAGCCGCTCTTGCTTTCCTTCTCGATCGAATCAAGAACCGACTCATGCGCAGCGATTTCCCGGGCATCCGCCCGCAGGACGATCAGGCGGCCGGCATCGACCGGCCCGAAATCCGCCTGCTGCGCCGCCGGCGCCAGGTCCATGACCAGGCTGTCCTGCCCGCGGGTCATCGCCAGATACACATCGGCGAGCAGCGCTGCATCGACCAGGGCGCCATGCAGGGTGCGATGGCGATTGGAGATGCCATAACGCTCGCACAAGGCATCGAGCGAATTGCGTTTTCCGGGATGCGCCTCCCGCGCCATGCGCAACGTGTCGGTGACTTTTTCGCAATGCTGCGCGAATGGGGGCCGGTTCAGCCGCGCGAGTTCGGCGTCGAGAAAGGAAACATCAAAGGGCGCGTTGTGAATCAGCACCTCGGCGCCCCGCACGAATTCCAACAATTCGTCGACGATCTCCGCGAATCGCGGCTTGTCCGCAAGGAATTCGCCGTCCAGTCCGTGGACGGCGCGCGCGCCGGCATCGACTTCCCGGTCCGGGTTGACGTAATGATGAACCTGTCGCTCCGGCATCACCTGGCGGCCGAAAATCTCGATCGCACCGATCTCGATGATGCGATGGCCGTCTTTCGCCTCCAGGCCCGTGGTTTCCGTGTCGAGAACGATTTGCCGCATTTCCCGCCTCCGCACTAACCCCGCCGCGCGGTCTCGACGCCGCGATTTGCCAACGCATCGGCCCGCTCGTTGCCCGGATCACCCGTATGGCCGCGCACCCACTTCCACGCGACCGAGTGCCGCCGTACCTGTTGGTCCAATTTCTGCCACAGTTCCCGATTCTTCACGGGCTTGCCGTCGGCGGTGCGCCAACCGCGCCGCTCCCACTGGCGCATCCACTCGGTGATTCCATTTTTGACGTACTGTGAATCGGTATGGATGGTCACCCGGCAAGCCCGCTTGAGCGCCGTCAATGCCTCGATCACCGCGGTCAGTTCCATGCGGTTGTTGGTGGTCGGATCCTCGCCACCGAACAATTCGCGCTCGTGCGTGCCGCTGCGCAGCAGCGCCCCCCATCCGCCCGGGCCCGGATTGCCCTTGCAAGCGCCGTCGGTCCACACGTCGACGACCGACGCGGCGTCGTTCCCGACGTCGCACACGGGCGGCGACGAGGGCGCGAGATTCCGGTCCGAAACCATCAAACGATCTCCCCCCAATGCGTTTCCCCATTCTCGGCAGCGCGCGTCTCATGGACTTCCCCCGGGCGATGACGTCGCACCGCGACCGGAATACCGGCCGGCGCTACCGGCGCCAGGACCGGGCTCAGATCCAGTTCTTCCCGGCGCTTCCGAACCATGCCGACCAGCCGCATGCCGTGCACCCGCTTGACCGCCGCCAGCGCATACACGCTGCCCAGCACCGGCCACCATCGATCGCCCGCCTTCTCCAGGAACGCCCATCGTCCGATCCATCGTTCCGTGCGTGCCCACGGCAGGTAACAGCCGAACCGGCCTCGCTGGACCTCGAACGAAAGCAGCTTGAGCCAGTCCTTGATGCGAAGCAACGATATCAACTGGCCTCCAGGAGGCAGGAACGGACAGACCCCGACCCGCCGCATCGCGTGATGCAATCCCCACAGACTCGCCGGATTGAAGCCGGTCAGCACCACCTGCCCTTCCGGCAGCAACACCCGATCCACCTCCCGCAGTACCCGATGCGGTTCCTCTGCGAATTCCAGGACGTGGGGCAGCACCACGAGGTCGACCGACTGCGACGCGAAGGGCAGTTCGTCGAACCGGCTGACCACGGTACGCAGGCCACCGAGGATACCGGGACGTCCTGCCGGCCATTCCGCCGATTCCACCACCGCGCAACGGAACGGCATCCGGTTTTCCCGCAACCCCGCGAGACTCGGCGTCCCCAGTTGCAAGGCATAGAAACCGAAAATATCCGCCACCATCTCGTCGAGGGCACGCTGTTCCCAGTCGAGGACGTACCGACCGGGCGGCGAGTCCAGGAAATCAGCGAACGATTCGACCGGCGCGAAAGTCATGGACACGGTTTCTTGGCGATGCGGCGAGACCCTCACAGGATATAGCAACCCTACAGCCGCCCTCGGCCGCCGTCGGCGGCACCGCCCGTAACGGCAGGTCCCCGGGTTTTCGGGGGAATCCGGTCGGATGATTTGATTTCGGCGCCGCGGCCTCTAAGGTACACTTGCGGCCGCGCAAAAAATTCGAGATGGGTGGGGGAGCGTCTGGTGAATTGTCCCGTCCGGGTTCGGTTCCTGGTTTATGCCGTCGCGGCAGGTTTGGGCCTGCATTCGGCCTGGGCCGCCGATGCGCTGTTGCCCCAGGGGAGCGATAGCGCCTATGCCCGTCCCGTCCCCCTGTTCGACACGCCGGCGCAGACGATTGCGGTCGTTCCCGCTACGTGGATGGAAGTGGCGCCCGTTCGTACCGACCCCAACAGCCCCCCCGAAGCACGCGTGCTGCGCAGCATTTCGGAAACCATCGCGACGATTCAACCGGCGGCGATGCCGCCTGCTCCACCACCGGTCGCGCCCCCCCCCGTTGCGACGACCTCGGCTCCCGGAGCGCCCGCCGGCGCGGAACCGGCATCCGGCATGGCGGTCATGCAGGCGGACGACGAGGACCTCTGGGCGCGCATCCGTCGCGGCTTCAAAATGCCGGATCTCGATACTTGGCGCGCGCGGCAAACCACCCGCTGGTACGCCGACAAACCCCAATACATCGAGCGGATCTCGACCCGGGCGAGCATGTACCTGTACCACATCGTGGCGGAGGTCGAAAAACGCGGCATGCCCACCGAGATCGCCTTGCTACCGTTCATCGAGAGCGGGATGCAACCCAACGCCGTCTCGATCGCCAAGGCAGCCGGTCTATGGCAGTTCATTCCCTCTACGGGGACGAAATATGCGCTGGAACAGAACATGTGGAAGGACGAGCGTTTCGGGGTGATCGAGTCCACCCGGGCCGCCTTGGACTACCTCCAGAAGCTCTACGGCGAATTCGGCGACTGGCAGTTGGCGCTCGCCGCCTACAATTATGGTGAACTCGGCGTCGAGCGCGCGATCGCCAACGCCCGTCGGCACCATCGTTCGACCGCATACAAAGATCTGCGCCTACCGCATGAAACGGAGTTCTACATCCCCAAACTGCAGGCGATCAAGAACATCATCGCCGATCCACAACGCTATGGCATCACCCTGCCGGAGATTCCCGATCGGCCATACTTCGTCTCGGAAGACATCCCGGCCGATATGGACGTCACCACGGCCGCCCGGCTTGCGGAAATCCCCATCGACGAATTCCAGGCGCTGAACCCGGCGTTCAATCGTCCCCTGATCATCGGCGCGTCGTCGCCGACGATCTTGCTCCCCGCCGATCACGCGGAAACCTTCGAGACCAATCTGGTCGCCGTGGAAGCCACCGGGCAACCCATGGCCAGCTGGACGGCGCACGTCATGCGGCGCGGGGAATCGCTGGAGACGCTCGCGGAGAAGGCCAATCTCCCGGTCAACGAACTGCGTCGGGTCAACCGGATCCCCTGGCGCTACCGTCCCGCAGCCGGATCGGTGATCCTGGTCCCGCGCGGGGAAGCCGTCACCGACGACATTTCTCCGAAGCTGGTCGATGCGTCGTTCTCACTCGTTCCGGTGGTGCCCCGGATGCGGCGCATCTCCTACCGCGTCCATCACGGCGACACCTTGAGTTCGATCGCACATCACTGGCACGTCCGGACCCACGACATCATGGCGTGGAACCGGCTGCACTCGAGCCGCCTGCGCATCGGCCAACGGCTGGCGCTGAACGTGTGGAACGGAGGCAATCCGCGCCAGCGCGTTCGGCACTACGCACGGCGTCATCCGCTCCACCATGATTCCCACCACCATTACCGCCGTCACCGGCGGGCTCGTCATCCATGCCGTTCCTGTCTGGCAAGCGCCTCCTGATTACCGGGGTTCTCTCGAACCGCTCCATCGCCTACGGCATCGCGCGGGCCTGCCGCCGGGAAGGTGCGGAGTTGGCGTTCACCTACGTGGGGGATCGCTTTCGCGACCGCGTGACCGAAATCGCGCGGGAATTCGACTCGACCTTGGTGTTTCCCTGCGACGTCGCCGACGACACCCAGATCGCCGATCTGTTCGTGGGCCTGGGCACGTCCTGGGACGGCCTCGACGGCCTGGTGCATTCGATCGGCTTTGCGCCGCGGGAAGCGATCGCGGGTGATTTCCTCGAAGGACTGTCCCGCGAGGCCTTCCGGGTTGCGCATGACATCTCGGCATACAGCTTCCCGGCGCTGGCCAAGGCGGCGCTGCCCATGATGGAGGGGCGCAGCGCCTCCCTGCTCACCCTCACCTATCTGGGATCGGAGCGCGTCGTGCCGAACTACAACACGATGGGCCTCGCCAAGGCCTCGCTCGAAGCGTCCGTGCGCTACTTGGCGGCCAATCTGGGGCCGAAAGGCATTCGCGCCAACGGCATTTCCGCCGGACCGATCCGTACCCTCGCCGCCGCCGGCATCAAGGATTTCGGCAAGATCCTGGATTTCGTCGAGCAAACCGCCCCCTTGCGCCGCAACGTCACGATCGACGACGTGGGCAACGTCGCTGCGTTCCTGCTGTCAGACCTCGCGGCCGGGGTGACGGGCGAGATCACCTACGTCGACGCCGGCTTCAACCGCGTCGTAGCCGGGATGTCCGGCGTCGCCTGATCGCTCGCGGCCCCACTACAACTGGTCGATCAAGCGTGCCGCCTGCGTGATGTACGATCCGCCGAACAAGTTGGCGTGATTGAGGACGTGATAGAGGCGGTAGAGCGCATCGCGTTCCTGCCAGCCCGGTTCCGGTGTGTGGCGCACTTCGTACGCCCGGTAGAACTCCGCCGGAATGCCGCCGAAGAGCCGGGTCATCGCGAGGTCCGCTTCGCCGTCGCCGATATATACCGCCGGATCGAAGATCACCGGCGCCCCCTGCGCATCGAAGCCCATGTTGCCGGACCAAAGGTCGCCGTGTAGCAGGGATGGGCACGGCACATGGCCGGACAGCAGCCGGTCGGATGCCGCAACCGCTGCGGTCTCGCGCGACGCGAGCAGATCGAGCCCGGCTTCCCGGGCCATGTGGAATTGCGGTCGCAGGCGGCGTTCCCGCCAAAACTCGCGCCAGTCGTCGCTCCAGCCATTGCGCTGCCGACTCGCCCCCAGATAGTTGTCGCGCTCCCACCCGAACCGCGCGGCGGCCGGCGTCGCCGCGTGCAGCATCGCCAGTCCTGCCCCCGCTGCGCGCCAGTCGCCATCGTCATGCAGGTCGATCCAGTCGAGAACCAGAAACGCGCCCAGCAAGTCGCCAGAGTCCCCGTCGTGCAGCGGCCCCATCGCCAAGACACGCGGGGTCCGCAAGGTACAGGTGGCTGCGATCGCCCGCAGGCCGTCGGATTCGGCCCGCAGTACCGAAACGGAGGGCGCGATCTTGACAAAGCAGCGGGTGCCGTCGCAATCGACCGCAAAGCGCTCGACACCGTGCGCGCCGCCCAGGCTGCGTCGGATATGGACACGACGCTCCCCCAGCGATGCCTCGAGCGCATGCAGACGCGGATTCTGTTTCCAATCCCAGCGCATACGGACAGCCCTTTATCCTGCCCAGGCACCGTTATACTGCATCGAACGATCCGGGAACCCCGCATGCATCAATACGAGGACTTCATGCGCCATGTCCTGGAACATGGCGTCGACAAAAACGACCGAACCGGTACCGGGACCCGCTCGGTTTTCGGGTACCAGATGCGCTTCGACCTCGGCGCGGGCTTCCCGCTGATCACGACGAAGAAGCTTCATCTGCGTTCGATCACCCACGAGTTGCTGTGGTTCCTGCAGGGATCGAGCAATATCGCGTACCTGCGTGAAAATGGGGTCACGATCTGGGACGAGTGGGCCGACGAATCCGGCGAATTGGGTCCTGTTTATGGCGTGCAATGGCGATCCTGGCCCGCGCCGGACGGTGCCCGCATCGATCAGATCGCACAAGTCGTCGATCAGATCCGGGCCAACCCGGACTCGCGGCGGCTGATCGTCTCGGCCTGGAACGTCGCGGAAATCCCCCGGATGCGCCTGCCACCCTGCCACGTGATGTTCCAGTTCTATGTCGCGCAGGGCAGGCTGAGCTGTCTGCTCTACCAGCGCAGCTGCGACATCTTCCTGGGGGTTCCCTTCAACATCGCCAGCTATGCCTTGCTGACCCACATGGTGGCGCAACAATGCGATCTGCTCCCCGGCGATTTCGTCTGGACCGGTGGTGACTGCCACATCTACCGCAACCATTTCGATCAGGCCCGGGAACAACTGCGCCGCACGCCGTTTCCCTACCCTCGGCTGGTGATCCGGCGCCGACCGGACTCGATTTTCGGGTACCGGTTCGAAGACTTCGAAATCCTCGATTACCAGGCGCACCCCCACATCAAGGCGCCCGTGGCGGTATGACACGCGTCATTCTGATCGCCGCTCGGGCGCGCAACGGCGTCATCGGAAATCGGGGTACGCTGCCTTGGCGCTTGCCGGAAGACCTGGCGCATTTCAAGCGGACCACGCTCGGCCATTGCATCATCATGGGACGCAAGACCTGGGATTCGCTCGGTCGTCCGCTACCCGGCCGCCGCAACATCGTCATCACCCGCGATCGACACTGGCAGGCACCGGGGGCGGAGCGTGCCGCGGACCTGGACGACGCCCTGGCGCGCTGCCCGCCGGAACAAGATGCGTTCATCATCGGCGGGGGGGAGATCTATACCCAGGCGCTGGCGCGCGGATGCGTCGATTTGATCCTGCTGACGGAGATCGACACCGAATTCGAGGGCGATACCCATTTTCCGACCCTCGACCCGACCCGCTGGCGGGAGACGGCGCGCGCGCACGTCCCTCCGGAAGGGGCGCGTCGATTCGGATTCGACTTCGTCACCTATGAAGCCGTCGCGG
Organism: Pseudomonadota bacterium; assembly: GCA_021825945.1. Lineage (GTDB taxonomy): Bacteria > Pseudomonadota > Gammaproteobacteria > Burkholderiales > Burkholderiaceae_F > GJ-E10. Next base: position 145,431 of record JAKAFN010000001.1, on the reverse strand, counting down.
CGACATCCGCCGTGTCCCGCTAGCCGCTCCCCACTGCAACCTGGAGGAATGCAACGTGTCCGAAGACCAATTTCACGTTCACGGCGCCCACGACCACGCCGTCGAACATGCCGCAGGCCACGGCGGCAGCGATCCGCTCGCCAACCGCATCGCCGTCGCGTCGGCGGTGCTCGCCACCCTCGGCGCGCTGATGACCCTCGCCAGCGGCGATACGCAGGCCGATGCGCAGCTCTACAAGAACACCGCGTCGATCATGAAGACGCGCGCCAACGACGAGTGGAACTACTACCAAGCAAAAGGCCTGAAAGCCAACCTTGCGCAAATCGGCGCCGCGGTGGTGGCCAAGCCGGAAGATATCGACCACTTCCACAAGGAGGCGGCGCGCTACAAGAAGCAACAGCTTGCGATCAAGGATCGGGCGGACGAGTTGGAAAAGCAGGTCAAGGTATGGGACGCCCGCAGCGAAGAGCAGATCCATCTGCACCATCGCTGGGCGGCAGGGGCGACTGCGATGCAAATTGCGATCGCGCTATCCGCGATCACCCTGCTGGCCCGCAGGACCTGGCTGCTCTGGTGTGTCGGGCTCGTCGCGGCAGCCGGACTCGGGTTCGGGGGCATGGCGCTGGCGGGGATATGAACGGCGCGATCGCCGTTCTGAATGCGGGTTCGTCGAGCATCAAGTTTTCGCTCTACAGGGCGGACCGTCGGGCGGTTCCTGCAGCGCACTCCGGGGCGAGCCGCGCCGTGCGCGCCGACGCACCGCTGGAAATCCTGGCCGAGGGTGCGATCGAAGAACTCGACCGCGCACCGCACTTCCTCGTCCGGGATCACCAAGGGACGATCCTGTCGTCCCGCCGGTGGGACGACGCGTCGCCCCCCGCGCACGAAGAACTGCTCCGCCACCTCATCGGGTGGATCGAATCCCATCATGGCCCCGGCACGCTGCAGGCCGTCGGCCACCGCGTGGTGTTCGGCGGATCGATCGCGGAACCGGCGCTGCGCATCGACGCCGCATCCCTGGCGCGGCTAGCCGCTCTGGTGCCGATGATGCCCCTGCATCTGCCGCAAAATCTCGCCCCCATCCGCGCGCTTTCCGATACCCACCCTGCCCTGCCGCAGATTGCCTGCTTCGACACGGCGTTCCACGCAAGCGTGCCGCACCGCGACCGCCTCTACGCGCTGCCACGCGCGCTCACCGACGCAGGCCTGATCCGCTATGGATTCCATGGCCTGTCCTATGAATCGATCGCCCAGCGCCTGCCCGAGATCGACCCGCACGCCGCGGCCGGCCGCACGATCGTCGCCCACCTGGGGAATGGCGCCAGCTGCTGTGCCCTGGCTGCCGGCCGCAGCGTCGGGACGACCATGGGGTTCAGCGTGCTCGACGGTCTGGTCATGGGCACCCGCCCCGGATGGATCGACCCGGGAGTCCTGCTATACCTGCTGCGCCAGCCCGGCTGGGATATCGAACGCATCGAGCGCCTGCTCTACCACGAATCGGGCTTATTGGGCCTCTCCGGCATCAGCAGCGACATGCGCGACCTACTCGGCCGCGATGAGCCGACGGCACGAGAAGCGGTGCAGGTCTTCTGCCGCCGGGCGGTCGCCGCGATCGGCAGCCTGGTCGCCCCGCTGGGCGGACTCGATGCCCTGGTGTTCACGGGCGGCATCGGTGAACATGCCGAAGCCGTACGGCGCGAGATCTGTGCCACGCTACGCTGGCTGGGGGTGGACCTCGACGAAGAAGCCAACCGACGCGGCGGCCCGGCACTGCATCGTGATGCCAGCCCGGTCCGCATCTGGGTGCTTCCTTGCGACGAGAATCGCGTGATCGCGCAACATGCGCTCCGGATCCTCGGCGCGCACTGACGCAACCGGCCGGAATACCGGAATTGCGAAAGACCATTGGCGCGGGGCGTCGATTCGATCTATCGTTTTCGCCGTTGCCATCGCCGCCCGCGCGCAAGGATCCGTCATGCTCGACCCCCTCCATACCGTTTCCGGGGAACCGGAAACCCTCGCTCCCCATCCGCCGGGCACGCATGGCATCGTGACGCCCGCGCAAGCGTGGACGCTGGTGTCGCACAAAAAGGCGGTGCTGGTCGACGTGCGCACCGCCGAGGAACGCAAGTTCGTCGGCATCGTCCCCCGCAGCATCCATATTCCGTGGGCGCTCGGCATGGCGCTGACGCGCAACCCGCATTTCGTGCGCGATCTGGAAGCCCGGGTGGCGAAGACCGACACCGTGCTGCTGCTCTGCCGCAGCGGAAAACGCTCCGCGCTGGCGGCGGAAGAAGCGGCCAAAGCGGGTTTCACCCGGGTTTACAACGTCCTCGAAGGGTTCGAGGGGGATCTCGACGACGAATCCCACCGCGGAACCCTCGAAGGGTGGCGATTCCGCGGGTTGCCGTGGGTACAGGAATAGCCACGCCGGGCCACATCGTGGCGCCGTACCCGAGACGCGGCCGCGGCGGAAGAATTACTTCAGCGGCTTGAACCGCAAACGATGCGGCTTGGCGCCCTCCTCGCCGAGTCGCGTCTTCTTGTCCTCTTCGTATTCCCGGTAGTTGCCGGAGAAGAACACCCACTGCGAATCGCCTTCGCAGGCGAGGATATGGGTCGCAATGCGATCGAGGAACCAGCGATCGTGCGAAATCACCAACACGCAGCCGGCAAACTCGAGCAGGGCGTCTTCGAGGGCACGCAAGGTTTCGACGTCCAGATCGTTCGACGGCTCGTCGAGCAACAGCACGTTTCCGCCCGAGATCAGCGTCTTGGCAAGGTGCAGACGGCCCCGCTCGCCGCCCGATAGCTGGCCGACGATCTTCTGCTGGTCGGCGCCGCGGAAGTTGAAACGCCCCAGGTAGGCGCGCGAAGGCATGGAGAATTTTCCGACCGTCAGGATGTCGGCACCCCCCGAGACGTCCTCCCACACGGTCTTTTCCGCCGCCAGCGCATCGCGGGACTGATCGACGTAGGCCATCCGCACGGTCGGCCCGACCTTGATCGTCCCGCCGTCAGGCTGCTCCCGTCCCGTGATCATCCGGAACAGCGTGGACTTGCCCGCACCGTTGGGGCCGATGACGCCGACGATCGCCCCCGCGGGGATCCGGAACGACAGCTTGTCGATCAGCAAGCGATCACCGCAGGCCTTGCTGACGTCGGCAAACTCGATCACCTCGTTGCCCAGGCGTTCGGCCACGGGGATGAAGATCTCCTGTGTCTCGTTGCGGACCTGATGTTCATGGGAGCTGAGTTCCTCGAACCGGGCAAGGCGCGCCTTGCTCTTGGCCTGCCGCCCCTTGGGGTTCTGGCGTACCCACTCCAGTTCCTGCTTCATCGCCTTGATGCGTGCGGCCTCCTGCTTGGCCTCCGTCTCCAGGCGCGCCTCCTTCTGCTCCAGCCACGAACTGTAGTTTCCCTGCCAGGGAATTCCGTGGCCGCGGTCGAGTTCCAGGATCCACTGGCATGCGTTGTCGAGGAAGTAGCGATCGTGGGTAATGCCCACCACCGTACCCGGGAAGCGCTGCAGGAACTGTTCGAGCCACTCCACGCTTTCGGCATCGAGATGGTTCGTCGGTTCATCGAGCAGCAGCATGTCGGGCTTGGAAAGCAGCAGTCGGCACAACGCGATGCGACGTTTCTCTCCGCCCGACAGTTGTTCGATCCGCGTATCCCAGGGCGGCAACCGCAGGGCATCGGCAGCGATCTCCAGTTGATGCTCGAGGTCGGAACCGCTCGCCGACAGGATGGCTTCATAGTGCGCCTGCTCGGCTGCGAGTTTATCGAAATCCGCGTCCGGCTCGGCGTAGGCGGCATAAATGCGGTCGAGTTGGGCTCGCGCATCCACGACGTCACCCAAGCCCTGCTCGACCGCCTCGCGCACCGTCGTGTTCGGATCGAGGTGCGGCTCCTGCGGCAGATAACCGATCTTCAGATTCGGCATCGGCACCGCTTCCCCGTCGAAATTCGGATCGACCCCAGCCATGATCCGCAGCAGCGTCGACTTCCCCGAGCCATTCAGGCCCAGCACGCCGATCTTGGCGCCAGGGAAGAACGACAGCGAGATGTCCTTCAGGATCTGGCGCTTGGGCGGCACGGTCTTGCTGACGTGCCGCATGGTGTAGACGTATTGCATTGGTAGAACCCTCACCCTAGGCCGCTTCCGCAATCCGGGAGCGGGAAAATCGTCATGCCCCTTCCGCACCGCGGAGAAGGGGGGTCTTCTCCTGCCCCGCCGGCGGCCGACGGGGCAGGAGGATCACTCTGCCCAATCTTTTGTCGGCGGGCACGAACAAACCAGATTCCGATCCCCATACACGTTGTCGATGCGGGACACCGGCGGCCAATATTTTTCCTGCCGCAATCTGGCGACGGGGAATGCTGCGACTTCCCGGGAATATCCGTGCGTCCACCGATCGGCGCAAACCGTCGCAGCGGTATGTGGAGCGTTGCGCAAGGGATTGTCGGTGCGATCCCAGGCCCCCGACGCGACCGCGTCGATCTCCGCGCGGATCTGCACCATCGCCTCGATGAATCGGTCGAGTTCGGCGCGCGACTCCGACTCCGTCGGCTCGACCATCAGCGTCCCCGGCACCGGGAAGGATAGCGTGGGAGCGTGGAAACCATAGTCCATCAGGCGCTTGGCAACGTCCTCCGCCGTGATTCCGCAACGGTCCTTGATCGGTCGCAGATCGAGGATGCACTCGTGTGCGACATAACCGTTGCGGCCGGTATACAGCACGGGATAGTGCGGCGCCAGTTTGCGCGCAAGATAGTTCGCGTTGAGCAATGCAACCTGGGTCGCTCGCATCAGGCCTGACGCGCCCATCATCGCGCAATACATCCATGAAATCGGCAGGATCGAAGCCGAGCCGAACGGCGCGGCACTCACCGGACCGACCGTTCCACCGCCATCCTCGGTCCGCGGCAAGTAGGGCGCAAGATGCGCGCGCACCGCGACCGGGCCCACGCCCGGACCACCGCCGCCGTGCGGGATCGCGAACGTCTTGTGGAGGTTGAGATGCGACACGTCACTGCCGATTTCCGCCGGCTTCGCCAATCCGACCAGGGCATTGAGATTGGCGCCGTCCAAGTAGACCTGTCCACCGTGCCGATGGACGATATCGCAGACCTCGCGGATCGATTCCTCGAATACTCCGTGCGTCGACGGATAAGTCACCATCAGAGCCGCCAGCCGCTCTGCATGCAACTGCGCCTTGGTGGCAAGGTCGGTCACGTCGATATTGCCGCCGGCGTCGCAATCGACGACCACGACCTCCATCCCCGCCATCGCCGCCGAGGCCGGATTGGTTCCGTGTGCGCTTTCCGGGATGAGGCATACCGTGCGCTGCGCCTGGCCACGCGCGCGGTGGTAGGCACGGATCGCGAGCAGCCCAGCGAACTCGCCCTGCGCGCCGGAGTTGGGCTGCAGGCTCACGCGGTCGTAGCCGGTGCAGGCAGCGAGCATCGCCTCCAGCGAGGCGATCATCTCGCGGTACCCCTCGGTCTGATCCGCCGGTGCGAACGGATGGACGTTCGCAAACTGTGGCCAGCTCACCGGCAACAGTTCCGACGTCGCGTTCAGTTTCATCGTGCAGGAACCGAGCGGGATCATCGTGCGGTCGAGCGCCAGATCCCGATCGGCCAATCCTCGCAGATAGCGCAGCATCGCCGTTTCCGATCGATGGCGATGGAACACGGGATGCGCGAGGTAATCGGCCCCCCGCCGCAGCGCGGCGGGAATCCCGGCGCAGTCGTCCTGGGCACGATCCAAGGCGTCGAAGTCCGCACGAACCCCGAACGCGTCCCACAATGCCAGGACATCCTCGCGGCCACAGGTTTCGTCGAACGCGATCCCAACCGCGTCGGCGGCGATCGCCCGCACGTTGTAGCCCCGCGCAACGGCGGCGGCCAAAACGGCACCCGCGTCGACGCCGTCGGCCCGTACCGTGTCGAAGAAGGCCGCGGACACTGTCGTACCGACGGCGCGCAGGCCTGCCGCAAAGATCACCGCCAGGCGATGGACCCGCAATGCGATCCGCCGCAACCCCTCCGGGCCGTGGTAGACGGCATACATCGATGCCAGCACGGCGAGCAGAACCTGCGCCGTGCAAATGTTCGATGTCGCCTTCTCGCGACGGATATGCTGTTCTCTCGTCTGCAGCGCAAGGCGCAAGGCGCGCTTGCCCTGCAAGTCGACGGAGATCCCGACGATGCGCCCAGGCATCGACCGCTTGAGATCCTCGCGGCACGAAAGGAACCCGGCATGGGGACCACCGAAACCCATCGGCACCCCGAAGCGCTGCGCGCTGCCCACTGCAATGTCAGCCCCCCAGCTTCCCGGCGGGACGAGGAGGATCGATGCGAGCAGATCGGTCGCGACGGCGAGCAAGGCACCACGCCCGTGCAGCGCCGCCGCAACCTCGCGATAGTCGCGCACCTCCCCCGTGCTCGCCGGAAACTGCAGCAGCGCACCGAAGCATTCGCCGCTTGCCAGCGGATCATCCCCGACGACGAGTTCGATCCCGAGGGGTTCGGCGCGCGTGTGGAGAACGGCGATCGTCTGCGGATGGCAATCGGCGGCGACGAAGAATCGATGCGACTTGCTGCGCGCGCTGCGGCGCGCCAGCATCATGGCCTCCGCCGCGGCCGTCGCCTCATCGAGCAGCGAAGCATTGGCGATCGGCAGTCCGGTCAGATCGGCGACGAGGGTCTGGAAGTTGAGCATCGCTTCCAGTCGACCCTGGGAAATCTCCGCCTGGTAGGGTGTGTACGCCGTGTACCAGGCCGGGTTCTCGAATACGTTGCGCGCGATCACCGGCGGCATGACGGTCCCGTAGTACCCCATGCCGATGAGGCTGCGCACGACGCGATTGCGCTGCGCAAACTCCGCCATCCGGCGCAGGGCCTGCACCTCGCTCGCGGGCGCACCCAGCGCCAGGGGTTCCCGCAGGCGGATCGCCGGCGGAACGATCGCGTCGCTCAGTTCATCCAGGCTCGCGAACCCAAGCTCGGCGAGCATGGCGGCGATCTCCGCGCCGTCCGGACCGATGTGCCGACCAATGAAATCTCCGGACCCTTCGCGATCCGGGCTCTGCAACCCATCAACCATCACTTCTCCGAGTCGAGTTGCTCCCGATACGCGGCGGCATCGAGCAATGCGTCGATGGCGGCCGAATCATCGGGTTTCAGACGAAACAGCCAGGCGCCGTAGGGATCGCGATTGAGCGCTTCGGGCTGATCCCGCAGCGCATCGTTCACGGCCACCACCGTGCCGGCAATCGGAGAATAGATGTCCGAAGCCGCCTTGACCGACTCCACCACGGCGGCGACTGCACCCACCGCGAACGTGCTGCCCGGCTCCGGCAGTTCGAGATACACGAGGTCGCCCAAAGCGTCCTGGGCAAAGTCGGTGATGCCCACGCTCACGATGCCGTCGGCCTCTGGACGAACCCACTCGTGGGATTCGGTATAGCGAAGTTCGGTTGGGACGTTCATTTCAAATCTCCAGAAAATCTCTCGGGCGGCAGCCCGCAATCACAAGCAACTGCGCAATCGAGGGAGCCCCCGCGTCGACCATGGGGAAAAATCGTGCCGCCGGAGAATGCGTCATAGGGCCTTGCCATTCCGCACGAACGGCAAACGGGAGACGATGGCGGCGGCAGGGCCGCTGCGCAACTCCACCGTGACGATGTCCCCGGGTTTCACGCCGGCAGGCAGGCGCGCCAGCGCGATCGAGTATCCGAGGGACGGCGAAAACGTGCCGCTGGTGACCTCCCCCGCCCCCAGCGCGGTCGCGACCGCCTGGTGCGCGCGCAGCACGCCGCGCCCCTCCAGCCGGAGCCCCAGCAACTGGCGCAGACCGCCCGCGGCAACCTGCCGCTCGAGGGCTGCGCGGCCGACGAATGCGCGATCGCCGCGCAGATCTACCGTCCATGCCAGCCCGGATTCGAGGGGAGTGACCGTCGTATCCATGTCGCTGCCATAGAGGTTCATCCCGGCCTCGAGGCGCAAGGTGTCGCGTGCGCCCAGGCCGCAAGGCCGGACGCCGGACGCCGCCAGCGCCTGCCAAAAACCGGCCGCTTGCGGCGCCGGCAACGCAATCTCGAAGCCATCCTCCCCGGTATACCCCGTGCGCGCGATGAACCAATCGTCCGTCGGCTCGGCGGTGAACGAGGCCAGGCGCTCGAAAACCGGGGCGAACCGCGGTACCGCGCCGGTGAGCCGTTCCAGCGCCCGCGGCCCCTGCACCGCGATGAGCGCCAGATCGGTCCGTTCCACGACCTGCGCGCCGCTGCCGGTTTCCGCCAGGACCTGCCGCATCCACGCGACATCGCCGTCCGCGGTCCCGGCGTTCACCACGATGCGATACCGCACCGGCGCCCCATCGGGCATGCGATAGACGATCAAGTCATCGATCACCCCTCCGTCGGCCTGCAGCATGCAGCTGTACAACGCCTTGCCGGGAACGAGCCTGCCTGCATCGTTGGCCAGCAGCCGTTGGAGAAATACGAGGCCCGCCCCCCCGACCACGTCGAGTACCCGCATGTGCGAGACATCGAACATCCCGCAATCGACCCGCACCGCGAGGTGCTCCTCGATCTGGGAACCGTAGTGCAGCGGCATCTCCCATCCGCCGAAATCCACCATCTTCGCGCCGGCGGCGCAGTGGATATCGAACAGAGGGGTGCGTTTGAGCGACATGGCGCGATTCCAAAAGGACGAAGGATACCCCCAATGGGGCAGGGTCTTGGCCGCCGAAGCTGACGTATTCTCCGGTCCTTTGCTTCGCCGATGCGGGAAAACAGCCATGGCAATCGATAACGACAAGGTCAATGAGGCGCTCAGCGCCGTGATCGATCCGAACACCGGCACCGATCTGGTGAAATCCCGGTCGGCGCGCAACATTCGCATCGAAGGGAACGCGGTACACCTCGACATCGAACTCGGCTACCCCGCCGCGAGCCAGATCGAGCCGCTGCGCGCCCGGGTCACCGAAGCGCTGCATGCCGCCGGGGCGCGGGAAGTCCATGCCAACATCACCTTCCGGATCGTCGCGCACACGGTGCAGCGGGGACTGAAGGTGCTGCCCAACGTGCGCAACATCATCGCCGTCGCCTCGGGCAAGGGCGGCGTCGGTAAAAGCACGGTCGCCGCCAACCTCGCGCTGGCGCTCGCCGCGGAAGGCGCGCGGGTCGGGATGCTCGACGCCGACATCTATGGGCCGAGCCAGCCCACGATGCTGGGCATCACCGGACGCCCCGAAAGCACGGACGGCAAGAGCTTCGACCCGATGGAGGGCCACGGCATCCAGGTCAGTTCCATCGGCTTCCTGGTCGACCCGGACCAGCCGATGATCTGGCGGGGCCCGATGGTCACCTCCGCGCTGCAACAACTCCTGATGCTCACCAACTGGCGTGACCTCGACTACCTCGTAATCGACATGCCGCCCGGAACCGGTGACATCCAACTCACCCTCGCACAGCAGGTTCCCGTGACCGGTGCGGTGATCGTCACCACGCCCCAGGACATCGCGCTCATCGACGCGATGCGCGGCCTGCGAATGTTCGAGAAAGTGGGCGTGCCCATCCTGGGCCTGGTCGAAAACATGGCCACACACATCTGCTCGCAATGCGGTCACGAGGAACACATCTTCGGCGCGGGGGGCGCGGCCAGGATGGCCCAGCAGTTCGGCGTGGATGTGCTGGGCGCGCTGCCCCTGGACATCCGCATCCGCGAGGATGCCGATGGCGGCAACCCGACCGTCGCCGCGCAGCCCGACAGCCCGATCGCCGAGACGTACAAGGCGATCGCCCGGCGTGTCGCAGTGCGGATCGCGGAACGCGCCAAGGACCTCTCCGGGAAGATGCCGGCGATCAAGATCGTCAATACCTGAGCCGACCATCTCCGGGAGCGGCGCGGGCGGAAAGCCCGAAACAGACGCGCGACCGGTCCCTTTTCCCCGATTCCGGCACGGCACGGTCATCCTAAGATGAAACGCTGCCCCCGCGTTGCTTGGTGCGGGCAGGCCGAAACCAGGAAACAGGGACCACCACATGTCAGCCGTTCTCGATATCGGCCAATCCCCGGCCTCCGAAGATTCGAGAGACCCGGGCACCGACGCCAGCTTTTTCCGTTTCCATGGAGTCTGGGCGCCGGGGGTCCGCGTGTTCCGTCAACTGCATTTCGGTGTCAAGGCGACCATCATCAGCGCCGCGTTCGTGCTGCCCACCATCGCGATGGTGGCTTGGGACATCAACGCCCAGTACGCCGATGCCGTCGCGACGCGCGAAAACACTGCGGCGGTCGACGCCCGGGTCGCGCATGACATCCAGTCCTGGATTCAGACGGAACAGGCCGGCGGCCGGATCACGGCGGCGAACGGCCAGGATCTGCTCTCCCGGGTACCCGAGGCGTGGACCCGCGGAGGGGCGGTCGACATTTCCGACCTGCGCGATGCCGCGATGCGCAACATCGCCATCAAGAGCGGGCTCCTCGCCGCATCGCTGTTGCTTGCCGGCTATCTTTTCCTGAGTTTCTACAAGGTGATGGACGGCGGCCTGAAAGAGACGCGGCGCCATCTGCATGCCATGACGGCGGGCGATCTCACGACATCCCCGGCGCCCTGGGGCAAGGATGATGCCGCGGAACTCATGCTCGACCTAAAAGGGATGCAGGACTCGCTGCGCGCCATGGTGCTGCGGGTGCGCAGCTCCAGCGAGGACATCCTGCATTCGAGCGCGGAAATCGCCTCCGGCGCCCAAGACTTGTCGGCACGGACGGAACAGGCCGCTTCGAGCCTCGAGGAATCGGCCGCATCCATGGAGGAGATTGCCTCGACCGTGCGCAGCACCTCCGACCACACGCTGGAGGCAGCCCAGGTTGCGCGGAACAACGCCGACGCGGCGAGCCGGGGCGGCGAGGTCATGCGCAACGTCATCGTGACGATGGAAGGCATCCATACCGCCTCCGTCCAGATCAGCGAGATCATCGGCACCATCGACGGCATCGCGTTTCAGACCAACATCCTGGCACTCAACGCCGCAGTCGAGGCGGCACGTGCGGGCGAACAGGGCCGCGGCTTCGCGGTCGTCGCCGGTGAGGTGCGGATGCTGGCGCAACGCAGTGCCGATGCGGCGCGCGAAATCAAGACGCTCATCGGCGCCAGCATGGAAAAGGTCGAGGCCGGCACCGCCGTGGTGCGCGACGCCGGCGACACCATCCGGGACATCGTTGCCTCGTCGGACCGGGTCAACAGCCTGCTGGAGGAAATTTCCTTGGCGGCACGCGAGCAGACCGCGGGCGTCGCACAGGTCGGGCAGTCGGTGCAGGACCTCGACCGCATGACGCAGCAGAACGCCGCCCTGGTGGAGCAAACGGCGGCGGCGGCGGCGACGATGCGCGGCCAGGCGCTCGACCTGCAGGACGCCGTGTCCCGCTTCCGCCTGCCGGCGGCGGCCCGGCTCGCGGCCGAGATCGCGACCGCGGGAACGCTCGCGGGATTCGATTTCGACCAGGCCATCGCCGCCCACCGCGACTGGAAGGTGCGGTTGCGCAAGGCGATCGCCAGCCATGAGACCCTCGACGCCGACACCATCTGCCGCGACGACCAGTGTGCCCTCGGCCGTTGGATCCACGGCTCGGGCGCCGCGCAATGGCGACAACGTCCGGGATTCGCGCCCTTGCAGGCCAAGCACGCCGAATTCCATGACGTCGCCGGGGTGGTCGCGCGCAAAATCAACGCGGGCCAATACACCGACGCGGAGCGACTGATCGGCTCGGGATCGCGGTTCGCGACGGTTTCCACCGAGGTTGCCACGCTGCTGACCCAGGCCAAGCGCGGCCTCCTGTAACTGGCGGGCTGCGCGCAGCCCGCCGGTCGAGGCCGCGCCTGCCGTAAAATGCCTCTCCTTGCAGGTCAGGGGGAGCGCGGCGATGACGATCAAGAGCGACCGGTGGATCCGGCGCATGGCGGCTCAGGGAATGATCGAGCCCTTCGAAGCGGAACAGGTCCGCAGCGTCGAGGGACGACGCATCGTTTCCTATGGCACGTCGAGCTACGGGTACGACATCCGCTGCGCCCCCGAATTCAAGATCTTCACCAACATCAACAGCACCATCGTCGACCCGAAGGCGTTCGACCCGGACTCTTTCGTCGACTTCCACGGCGAGGTCTGCATCATCCCGCCGAACTCCTTTGCCCTTGCCCGCACGGTCGAATATTTCCGCATCCCGCGCAACGTGCTGACGATCTGCCTCGGCAAGAGCACCTATGCGCGCTGCGGGATCATCGTCAACGTCACACCGCTCGAACCCGAATGGGAGGGGCACGTGACACTCGAGTTCTCCAACACCACGCCGCTACCAGCCAAGATCTACGCCAACGAAGGCTGCGCGCAGGTCATATTCATCGAATCCGACGAAGTCTGCGAGACCTCCTATCGCGACCGGGGCGGGAAATATCAGCGACAGCGCGGCGTGACGCTGCCGCGCACGTAAAGTCATCCATGACCCATCGAGAACTCTTCGTCACCACGGCACTGCCATACGCCAACGGGCCGCTGCACATCGGCCACGTCATGGAGTACATCCAGGCCGACATCTGGGTGCGGTACCAGCGACTGCGGGGGGCCACCGTACACTTCGTCGGTGCCGATGACGCACACGGCGCGCCGATCATGATCGCCGCGGAAAAAGCCGGCAAAACACCCCGGCAGTATGTCGCGGAGATCGCCGCGTCACGCCGACAATACCTAGACGGGTTCTTTCTTTCCTTCGACCACTGGCACTCCACCGACTCGCCGGAGAATACGGAACTGTCGCAGGAGATCTACCGCCGACTGCGCGCCAGAGAACTGATCGCCACCCGAACCATCGAACAATTCTACGATCCGGTGAAGGGCATGTTCCTGCCGGACCGCTACATCCGCGGGGAGTGCCCGCGCTGCGGCGCGGCGGACCAGTACGGCGACTCCTGCGAAGTCTGCGGCGCGGTCTATGCCCCGACCGAACTCAAGCATCCCCGTTCGGCGCTTTCGGGTGCCACGCCCGAAGTGCGGGCGTCCGAGCATCACTTCTTCCGCCTCTCCGACAGCCGCTGCCGCGAATTCCTGCGCGGCTGGATCCAGGGCGGGCGACTGCAGCCGGAAGTGGCGAACAAGGCGCGGGAATGGCTCGATGGCGAGCAGGAACTGGCGGACTGGGACATTTCGCGCGACGCGCCCTACTTCGGCATCCCGATCCCGGATGCGCCCGGCAAGTACTTCTATGTCTGGCTGGATGCGCCGATCGGCTATCTCGCGTCGCTCAAGGCATACTGCGCCCGCCGGCAACTGGATTTCGAAGCCGTACTGCGTAACCCGCGCACCGAGCAGATCCATTTCATCGGCAAGGACATCATCTATTTCCACACCCTGTTCTGGCCGGCGATGCTGGAATTCGCGGGTCCGCCGTTCAAGGTGCCGGATCGCGTGAACGTCCACGGATTCATCACCGTGAGCGGCGAGAAGATGTCGAAGAGCCGAGGCACCGGCATCGACCCCCTGCGCTATCTCGCCCTCGGCATGAATCCGGAATGGCTGCGCTACTACATCGCCGCCAAGTTGAACGCCCATGTCGAGGACGTCGACTTCAACCCCGACGACTTCCTCCAGCGGGTCAACAGCGACCTGATCGGCAAGTACGTCAACATCGCCAGCCGGGCGGCGACGTTCCTCACCCGACACTTCGACGGCCGGACGACGAACTTGCAGAATGCGGCCGACCGCCTCCCGCCCGTCCTGCGACAACAGCCCGATACGCTCGGCCAGGAAATCGCCCAGGCATACGAAGACCGCGAGTTCGGCAAGGCGATCCGCATCGCGATGGCCTACGCCGACGAGGTCAACACATACTTCGATGCGGCGAAGCCCTGGGAACTGGCAAAGAAACTGGGTCAAGGAAGCGCCGGCGAGGACGCGCGAAGGTTGCAGGAAATCTGCTCCGTCACCCTGCGCGGCTTCCAGTACCTGACCTTGTGGCTCAAGCCCGTCCTGCCACGGCTGGCGGAAGATGCCGAATCCTTCCTCGGCTGCGGCCCGATGCGCTGGGAGTCGTCCCTGCCGCCGCTCGAACGAATCGCCCCCTACCGGCACCTGATGGCGCGGGTGGAGGAAACGCAGATCGACGCGCTGTTCACGCCTCCCGCCCTTGCGGGCAGCGGCGCAGCCCTGACAACCGTCACCCCCACGAAGGAAATGAAGGTGTCCTCTCCTGAAAATTCACCGGCCCCGGCGCCCGCCAACGGCACCGCTGCACCGCAACCTGCCGCTCCGGCGCCCGTCTCCATCGACGATTTCGGCAAGATCGAATTGCGCATTGCGCGCATCGTCAATGCCGAGCCGGTCGAGGGTGCAGAGAAACTGCTGCGCCTGACGGTAGACATCGGGGAAGCGCGCCCGCGCAATGTCTTTGCCGGCATCAAGTCGGCCTACCAACCCGAGCAACTGATCGGCAAACTGACCGTAGTCGTCGCCAATCTGGCGCCACGCAAGATGAAGTTCGGCATCAGCGAAGCGATGGTCCTGGCGGCCAGTCATGAGGACCAGAAGGCAAATCCCGGACTCTTCCTGCTGGAGCCGCATGCCGGCGCACAGCCGGGGATGCGGGTACGATAATAGCCCCGCCGGGGCACGACGCCGGAACACACAGGAGGAACGATGGCCGGATATGTATCCGAACTGACGATGTTTCTGCGCGACCTGAAGACGCAGAACCCGGCACTCGAACGCAAACAGTTCGAAGGGCGCGCAATCTGGTGGGACCACGCCCCCGACCCCGAGGATGCGGCGCGCTGGGCGGAGGTGCGCGTGCGTCAGCCCGGCTATGTGTACTTCCCGCTTCCGAAGAAACCGGCCTCGACCTGAATGCCGCGCCGACGCGCTCGATTGTCGGCGGTCAAGATTCGCGCACAATCGGGGCCTACCTAGGGGATTCGTCGCCCGGGAAGCGTGTAGCCTGAATCCACCGGCGGCTGACCGCCGCGCCTGCGGGGGTCGGTCGCGCGGGGCGCACCGCTGCCCCGGAACCGGCGTAGGAGGAAAAGCACGATGTCCATGAATCGATCACAGCGCGCGTTCGCGTCCGCAGCGGAAATCCGCGAGACGCTCGGAACCGTCGATGAATCGCTCATTGCGGCCTTGCAGGATCTGGGAGCCACGAGCGAAGAGATTCGCGAAGCTGCGGCCTGGCTGTCCTCGGATGACTACCTGCACCGGAAACTCCACCACACCGCCCAGGGGCGCGTTGCGCAGGTCATCGACCTTCTGGAAGACGAGTTTCGTTCCCCCGAACGCTAGGGAGCGCGGGCTACGGATTCCCCGGCGGCCCGCGCCCGTTGGGTTGAAAACGGCCGCAACGCGATCGCGCGTCAGATCATCGCAATCCGCCGGGTCTTCTTGCGCAATCGTTCCATGTCGAGGATGCGCAGATGCCGTTGGTCGGTCTCGATGATCCCTTCCCGCGCAAGTTCGGAGAGCGAGCGGCTCACCGTTTCGATCGTCATGCCGAGGAAGCTACCGATCTCCGCCCGACTCATGCGCAGAAGAAATTCGGACCGCGAGTATCCCCGCGCTTCGAAGTTGTTCGACATGCTGAGCAGGAACGAGGCGACCCGCGATAGCGCCAGGGAATAGCTGAGCAGAACGATCATTCTCTGTTCCCGCGTGATCTCCTGGCTCATCGCCCGAGACAAGTTGCGTTGCACCAACTGCGCCGCCGCGCTCCCCTCGCCGGCCCGCTTCAACGAAATCGCGCAGACCTTGCTGTCCTCGAGCGCCACCGCATTGCAGGTATGCGCTTTCGCGGCGATGGCATCGAACCCGATGATTTCCCCAGCCATATGGAATCCGATCACCTGCTCCCGGCCATCCTCCGAGATCTGGACACTCTTCAGGGATCCCACCCTGATCGCGTATAGGAATTCGCAGGGATCGCGGGTACGGAACAGAACTTCGCCGCGCTCGAGGCGCCGCCGATGGCCGATGATCCGATCCACCTGGGCCAGGTCTTCCGGCGAGCTCCCCGCTCCCACGCAGCGGTCGCGCTGGTTGCATCCCGGGCAGCCCGGGTCCGACGTGATCAAGCCATTGCGCGGCAGAACATATTCCGCCCTGCGCTCCCGCAAGGAAACCACGCCATGCAACCGGGCGCCGCCGCCGGCAAGGGGCGCGCCTTCTTCCGCGTGCGTCGAAATCATGGCTTTCTCTCCGGTGTGATATTGACGGCATGCCTGCCGTGAACGCCGTCCTTCACATCGAAGGAAACCCGCTGACCTTCGGTCAATGCGCGGAACCCGTCCATGCGAATCGCGGTGTAGTGCGCGAAAATCCCCTCCTCGCCGACATCCGAAAGAATGAATCCATACCCCATTCCCCGATCAAACCATTTCACCGTTCCCAAAATGGCCATTCGATATACCTCCGACTCCAACGCCCATCTCTGCTTCGCATCCCACGCCGCCAGGGCACGAGAAACACCAAGCAAATCGATTTGGATCGTCCCGAAACGATTCGTTACCGAGGATGGTTCCCATCCCAAGGCACGGGAGGACAACTATGCGGCAACGAATAACGGTCTACGTTGATAGCGATCACTTTCGCGGACGGCGACTCCGAACTCGCGCATCGCGCAAGGAGGCGATGGGCACGCGGCATGCGGGCGACGGAAACCGAGCCCGCGAAGCGGAACCCGCGCGGCAGCGCGATCGGAAGAGAGCGCAGGATCGAGCGGAAACCGGGCGATCAGAACCGGCGGCGCGACGGCGCGGGGGTCCCCCGGGTCTCGAGGTGGCGGAAGGTGATGCGGCCTTTGCTCAGGTCGTACGGGGAGAGTTCCAGCGACACCTTGTCGCCCGCAAGAATGCGGATATGGTGCTTGCGCATCTTGCCGGCGGAATAGGCGATGATCTGGTGCCCGTTGTCCAACGTGACGCGAAAACGGGCATCCGGCAGCACTTCGCTGACGACGCCGTTCATTTCAATGTGTTCTTCCCTCGCCATGGCGACCTTCCCCGGATGATGCGAAAACCCAAACGCCGGCTCACGCCGGACCTTCCTGCGTGGCGGCGATGCGGGTCTTCGACCCGAGCCGGCAACCTTCTGGAGAGCCGCGGCGCCGGACAAGACCTGGCGCCGGAGCGGCAATGCAGCAAGCGCGCGGCGCCAAGGCCGCGCGCGCACCGCGATGGGGAGATATCAGGCGGCTTGAATTTCGGTCGCCTGCGGGCCCTTGGCGCCCTGCTTGACGACGAACTGCACGCGCTGGCCTTCGCTCAGCGACTTGAAGCCGTTGCCCTTGATCTCGGAGAAGTGCGCGAACAGATCCTTGCTGCCGTCATCCGGCGTGATGAATCCGAAGCCCTTCGCGTCATTGAACCACTTGACGATACCACTAGCCATTTTCTCGTTCCTTGAATGATTGATGAGAAAAATCCGTCGCGAGAACGCCTCGCGGCGAGCTGACGATCAAGAAACGTGAACCTGGGGAACCTAGGACGCACCGCCGCTACGGGCGACGGGTCAAAGCAAACCGGAGGAGAAACGAAACTCTAACGAAAGCCGGTAAAAAGATATCTCAAAACGAAACGCGTGTCCAGCGGAATTTCTCCAGCCGCCGGCGCAGGCGGGTCGCATCAGGCTTCCTCGGCGGAATGCAGCAGCATGAGCAGCTCCGCGCCGTAGTTCGCGAGTTTCTGTGCGCCGACGCCCGAAACTGCGTGCAGCGCTTCCATGCTATCCGGGCGCGCCTGCGCGATCGCGCGCAGCGTCTGATCGTGGAACACCACATATGCCGGGACGGCATGCTGGCGCGCGGCCTGGGCGCGCCACGCGCGCAGCCGCTCGAACAACGCCTGCTCCTGCGGCGTTTCCTCTGCGACTGCGGCCACGACACGGCCGCCGCGCCGAGGCGCCGGTGCCTCCGGCTCGCGCGTTGCCAGACGGCGCTCCCCGCGCAACACATCGCGCGCGGCCGCCGTCAACCCCAGCACGTTGAATCGGTCGTGATCGACGCGCACCAGATCCAGGGCGATCAGCTGACGCAGCAACAAGCGCCATTGCGCCTCCGTACGATCCGCGCCGATCCCGAACGTAGACAAGTCTTCGTGGCCGAACCGGGCGACTTTCTCGCTGCGCTTGCCGCGCAGCACGTCGATGACGTGCCCGGCGGCGAAACCGAAACCCGACGCCTGGCGACAACGAAAGATGCACGACATCAGTTTTCGGGCATCCTCGGTCACGTCGCATTGCGCCGGCGGCTGCAGACAGTTGTCGCAATTGCCGCAGGACTCCGACGCCTCGTCGAAATAGGCAAGCAGGCGCACACGCCGACAGTCGACGGCCTCGGCGAGTCCTAGCATCGCATCGAGCTTTGCAGCGGACAGGCGCTTGTGCGCCTCATCGGCATCCGACAGTGCAATGAGCCGGCGCTGCTGGACAACATCGGCAAGGCCGTAACTCATCCAGGCATCCGAAGGCAGACCGTCCCGCCCCGCACGTCCGGTCTCCTGGTAGTAGCCCTCGATGCTGCGCGGCATGTCGAGATGCGCGACGAAGCGTACGTTCGGTTTGTCGATTCCCATGCCGAATGCGATCGTCGCAACCATCACGCAACCGTCCTCACGTAGAAACCGCGCCTGGTGGCGGGCACGCGTCGCCGCGTCGAGGCCGGCGTGATACGGCAGCGCCGGCAAGCCGTGGCCGGCAAGCCATGCCGAGACCTCGTCGACGGTCTTGCGCGAGAGGCAGTACACGATGCCCGTATCGCCCGTGTGCTCGTCGCGGAGAAAAGCGAGCAACTGCGAACGCGCATCGCGCTTCTCGACGATCCGGTAGCGGATGTTCGGGCGATCGAAACTGGCAACGAATTGGCGCGGCGCCCGCAGCAGCCGCTGCGCGATTTCGAACCGGGTTGGCACGTCCGCGGTGGCCGTGAGTGCCACGCGCGGCACTGCGGGGAATCGGTCACGCAACACGCCGAGCTGGCCATATTCCGGCCGGAAATCGTGCCCCCACTGCGACACGCAATGCGCTTCGTCGATCGCGAACAGCGCCAATGCACACTCGTTGAGCAGGCCCTGGAATCGCTCACCGAGCAAGCGCTCGGGCGCGACGTAGACGAGATCGAGGTCACCGCGACGCATCCGCTGCTCGACGTCATATGCCTCGCGCGCGCTCAGCGTCGAATTCCAATAGGCCGCGCGCACGCCCAACTCGGCAAGCGCGTCGACCTGATCCTGCATCAGCGCGATGAGCGGCGATACGACCACGCCCAGACCGCCGCGTACCAATGCCGGGATCTGGTACACGAGCGACTTGCCGCCACCGGTCGGCATCAACACGAGCGCGTCGCCACCGCCCACCAGGTGATCGATGGCATCCTTCTGCAGCCCGCGAAAGGACGGGTAACCGAAAACATCGCGCAACACCGACTCTGGAGTTTCCAGGCGGGTTGCGCGATGCGGCGGTTCGCCCGCGAGCGCGCTCAATCGCTGCCGAGCCGCGATAGATCGCGCACGGCACCCTTGTCGGCACTCGTCGCGAGCATGGCATAGGCCTTCAAGGCCGCGGAGACGCGGCGCGCGCGCGGTTTGGCCGGCTTCCACCCCAGTGCGTCCTGCTCCGCACGGCGACGCGTCAACCCGGCTTCGTCGACCAGCACGTCGATCCGGCGGGCCGGGATGTCGATCCGGATGCGGTCACCGTCGCGAACCAAGCCGATGACGCCGCCCGCGGCCGCCTCCGGGGACACATGCCCAATGGACAGTCCGGACGTTCCACCGGAAAACCGACCGTCGGTGATCAACGCGCAGGCCTTGCCCATGCCTTTGGACTTGAGATAGGAGGTCGGGTACAGCATCTCTTGCATTCCCGGGCCGCCGCGCGGGCCTTCATAGCGGATGACGACCACGTCGCCGGCCTGGACCTCGTCACCCAGGATGCCTTTGACCGCCGCGTCCTGGCTCTCATAGACGCGCGCGGTTCCCTCGAAGACATAGAGCGCTTCGTCGACTCCCGCAGTCTTGACCACACAGCCGTCGGCAGCGATGTTGCCGTGGAGCACTGCCAACCCGCCCTCCTTGTTGTACGCGTGGGCCACGCTGCGGATACATCCGCCCTCCCGATCGAGATCGAGACTGTCCCACCGGGTGTCCTGACTGAACGCCTCCTGCGTCGGAATCCCCGCCGGACCCGCCCGGTACATGGTGCGGACCGCCTCATCCGACGACACGGTGACGTCGTACCGAGCCAACGCGTCGGCCAGCGTCGGCGCATGCACGGTGGCCGCCTCGGTATGAAGCAGCCCGGCACGAGCCAGTTCTCCGAGGATCGCCATGACGCCCCCGGCACGATGGACATCCTCCATGTGATAGTGGCTCGACGGCGCGACCTTGCACAGGTTGGGCACGCGCCGCGAGAGCGCGTCGATCGCACGCATGTCGAAATCCAGGCCCGCTTCCTGCGCAGCGGCCAGCAGGTGCAGGATCGTGTTGGTCGAGCCGCCCATGGCGATGTCCAGAGCCATGGCATTCTCGAACGCCGGCCGGCCGGCAATGTTTCGCGGCAGTACCGACGCATCATCTTCCTGATAGTAGCGGCGGCAGAGATCGACGATGACCTGTCCGGCACGGAGGAACAACTGTTTGCGATCGGCGTGTGTCGCGACGAGGCTCCCGTTACCCGGCAACGCCAATCCCAATGCCTCGATGAGGCAGTTCATCGAGTTGGCGGTGAACATCCCGGAACACGAACCGCAGGTCGGACAGGCGCTGCGTTCGTACTCCGCGACCTCGGCATCGCTCGCTTTCGGATCGGCGGCGATGATCATCGCGTCGATCAGGTCGAGCTTGTGCGGCGCAAGCCGCGTCTTGCCGGCCTCCATCGGACCGCCGGACACGAACACCACGGGAATGTTCAGCCGCATCGCGGCCATCAGCATCCCCGGGGTGATCTTGTCGCAGTTGGAAATGCAGACCAGAGCATCGGCGCAATGGGCATTGGCCATGTACTCGACGGAATCGGCGATGAGGTCCCGACTCGGCAAGGAATACAGCATACCGTCGTGGCCCATTGCGATGCCGTCGTCGATCGCGATGGTATTGAATTCCTTGGCGACGCCCCCGGCAGCCTCGATCGCGCGTGCGACCAACTGGCCCAAGTCCTTCAAATGGACGTGACCGGGAACGAACTGGGTAAAGGAATTGGCGACGGCGATGATCGGCTTGTCGAAATCGGCGTCACGCATCCCGGTGGCGCGCCACAGCGCGCGGGCCCCCGCCATGTTGCGACCGGAGGTAGAGGTTTTGGAACGATATACGGGCATAGGATCACTCCTCCCAATGGTGGATCGATTTCCAGGGGTACGACGCGCGTACGGCGGCGATCAATTCGCCGCCGCGTAGGCGAGCCGCACATACATCGGCGCAAACGGCACAGCCTGCGTCAGCGTCACCAACCCTTCCCGCGTCAGCTCCAGCAGCGCGATGAAGTGGACGACGACCACCGCCGTCCCCTTGGCCGGATCGAACAGGTCCGCAAACTCGACGAACCGCGATGTCTGCAAACGGCGCAGGATGATGCTCATGTGCTCGCGCACGGACAACTCCTCGCGTGCGACGCGGTGGTGCGAATGCAGCTTGGAGCGGCGCAGGATGTCGCGCCAGGCACGCTGCAGGTCCGCGATCTCGACATCGGGGTAGCGCGGTGCGACGGTCTGCTCGACCGTCACCAACGCACGCAGGAAATCGCGGCCGATCCGCGGATGCTCGTCGAGATGCACCGCCGCCAGCTTGATGCGCTCATACTCGATCAGGCGGCGGACGAGTTCGGCGCGCGGATCCTCCACCTCTTCGCCGGTATCCGCCCTGCGCACGGGCAACAGCATCCGCGACTTGATTTCGATGAGCATCGCCGCCATCAACAGATATTCGGCGGCGAGTTCCAGATTTCGCGCCCGAATCTGCTCGACATAGAGCAGATACTGCTCGGTCAGGCGTGCCATCGGAATGTCCAGAACATTGAAATGCTGGCGACGGATCAGGTATAGGAGCAGGTCGAGCGGCCCCTCGAACGCGTCGAGGAACACTTCGAGCGCGTCGGGCGGGATATAGAGGTCCTGGGGCAGTTCGAACAGCGGCTCACCGTACAGCCGCGCGAACGCCAAACCGTCGACGACCTGCGGATTGGTCGCGTCGAGGGCTTCGTCCGGCGGCGGGTTTTCCAGCATGACGCCGATCGCGGCGTCGGTGCTGGAGAAAGGGGGTGTGTCCTGGCTCATCGCGGGATAGACTCGGGTGCGTAATGGCGATCTTACCTTTCCCGGAATCTTCCCTGCCGGCCCTGCGCGCCCGGATCCGCGCCGCCGCGCTCCGCCCGGAGGCGGAATGCGTTGCCGAACTGCTGCAGGAGAACCCGCTGTCCCCCGCCCAGATCGCGGCGGCGCGCGAACCGGCGCAGGCGCTCATCCGGGCGCTGCGCGCCCAGCGCAGCCATGCCCATGGCGTCGACGCCTTGATGCGCGAGTTTTCCCTGTCCAGTCAGGAGGGTGTCGCCCTGCTGTGTCTCGCCGAGTCGCTGCTGCGCATTCCAGACACCGCCACCGCCGACGCGCTGATCCGCGACAAGCTCGCCCAGGGCGACTGGCGTGCGCACATCGGCCCCAACCGCTCGGTATTTCTCAATGCCGCCGCCTGGGGCCTGCTACTCACGGGAAAGCTGTCGGCGACCCACAGCGAAGGTGGCCTGGGGGCCGCCGTCACCCGGGCGGTTGCGCGCGGCGGCGAACCCCTGGTCCGTGCCGCGATCGACACCGCGATGCGCATGCTGGGGGAACAGTTCGTTCTGGGCAAGACGATCGAGCAGGCCCTGGCGCGAGCCCGCGCCGCCCGAGGGCGTGGTTATCGCCATTCATATGACATGCTCGGCGAGGCGGCGCTCACCGCCGCAGAGGCGAAGCGCTATTTCGACGCCTATGCCGGCGCGATCGCCGCCATCGCCGCCGCCGAACCCGTCATCGATGCCGAGGCGGCACTTCCGGACCCCGAGGATCGGCTTCGCCGTCGCGCCGGCGTCTCCGTCAAACTCTCGGCGCTCCACCCCCGGTTTGAATCCCCTCAAGAAGAACGGGTTCGCCGGGAACTGCTGCCGCGAATCCGCGAACTCTGCCGGCTGGCGCGCAAGCACGGCATTGCGCTCGATCTCGACGCCGAGGAATGCGAGCGGCTGGAACCGCTGCTCGACATCGTCGAACAGCTTGCGTTCGACCCCACACTCGCAGACTGGAATGGGCTCGGCGTCGCGGTGCAGGCGTACCAGAAGCGCGCCTTGCCGGTCATCGACTGGCTGGCGGCGCTGGCGCGGGAAAGCGGCCGGCGCATCGGCGTGCGGCTGGTCAAAGGCGCCTACTGGGACCGCGAGATCAAACGCGCGCAAGTGGAGGGGCTGGCCGATTATCCGGTCTATACGCGCAAGGCGCACACCGATGCCGCCTATCTCGTCTGTGCCCGGCGCCTGCTCGACCATGACGAGCATCTGTTCCCCCAGTTCGCCACGCACAATGCGCTGACGTTGTGCCTGATCCTGCAAGTGACCGCGGCAGCGGGCATCGCGCCCGATTCCGGTCGGTTCGAGTTCCAGTGCCTACACGGCATGGGAGATGCGCTCTACGACCGCGTGCTCGGTGCCACGGCGGCAACCGGGCCGGTGCCGGCCGGCCTCACCTGCCGGATCTACGCCCCCGTCGGACGGCACGAAACCCTGCTGCCCTATCTCGTTCGGCGACTGCTCGAAAACGGCGCCAACTCCTCCTTCGTGCGACGGATCGTCGACGCCAGCATCGAGATCGACCATTTACTGGAAGACCCTTTCGCCACCGCCCGGCTGTCCGAGGGCACCCCCCACCCGGCGATTCCCTTGCCGACGCAGATCACGGCACCGCGGCGCTGCGCCGGCGGCGTCGATCTGCATGACCCGGGCGCTGCGGCGACGCTGCGCGCGGCCATCGACCATGCGGTCGATCGAGGCGGAATTCACGCGGTCGAGGCGATCCTCGCACACCCTCCGGCGACGAAGGCCAGCCCGCCCGAGCGCCGAACGATCCGAAATCCCGCACGGCATGGCGAGATCGTAGGAACCGTGCGCGATGCCGACGCCGCCGAGATCGATGCCGCATTCGCCGCGGCGGCGAACAGCGTATGGATCAAAACCGAGCCTGGTGAACGTGCTGCCGTCCTGGAGGCGGCGGCCGATGCGTTCGAGTCCTACCGAGATGAATTTCTGGCGCTCGCCATCCGGGAAGGCGGAAAGACGCTCGGCGCGGCGATCGCCGAGGTGCGCGAAGCGGTCGACGCCTGCCGCTACTACGCGCATCAACTCCACAGCACCGATGCGGGCTCCGCGGGTTCCCCGATTGGCACGGTGGTTGCGATCTCGCCCTGGAATTTCCCGCTCGCCATCTTCGTCGGGCAAGTGGCCGCGGCTCTGGCGGCCGGCAACCCGGTCCTGGCAAAGCCGGCGGAGCAAACCCCATTGATCGCCGCACGGGCCGTGCGGTGCCTGCATGGGGCCGGCGTGCCACCGAGCGCGGTGCAACTGCTGCCCGGGAACGGCGCGGTCGGCGCCGAACTGGTGCGGGACGTTCGGGTCCATGGCGTCCTGTTCACCGGTTCGACCGAGACGGCGCAGGACGTGGATCGCGCGGTCGCCACCCTGCCCACCCACCGAGACCGGATTCTCGTCGCAGAAACCGGGGGGCTGAACGCAATGATCGTCGACGCCAGCGCGCAGCCGGAACAGGTCGTCCTGGATGCGCTGCGTTCGGCCTTCGATAGCGCAGGGCAGCGTTGCTCGGCCCTGCGGATCCTGTGCCTGCAAGAGGAGATTGCCGAGCCGATGCTCGCAATGCTGCTCGGCGCGGCGGCCGAACTACGCGTCGGCGATCCCGCGGCCCTCTCCACCGACATCGGCCCGGTGATCGACGAGTCAGCACGGGCAGCGCTCGACGCCCACCTGGCGTCGTTCCCCGCCAACCGCGTGCTCGCGCGCATTCCGCTTTCGCCCGAGTGCGCAGAAGGAAGCTTTTTCTCTCCGGCCATCGTCGCGATCGAATCGGTCGACGAGGTGGCCCGCGAAGCGTTCGGACCGATCCTGCATGTGCTGCGATACCGGCGGGAAGATCTCGGCACCCTCATCGACGCGCTCAATGCCACCGGATACGCGCTGACCTGCGGAGTCCAGAGCCGCGTCGATGAAACCGTGGCCGCGGTCGCGGCCGGCATCGAGGCCGGCAACGTCTATGCCAACCGCAACATGATCGGTGCCGCGATCGGCATGCAGCCGTTCGGCGGCCACGGGTTGTCCGGAACGGGTCCCAAAATGGGCGGACCGTGGATCGTCCGACGACTACGGCGCGAAGCGACGGTACCGGCCGACACCACAAACCCACAATCCTGTATCGCGCGCTGGGGCGCGCATCGAGAGTCGGGCGCGCCGGCTGCGCTGCACGATTTTCAGCGTTGGCTCTCGACGGACGGGCGTCACGAACTGGCGCAGATCTGCACGGAATATGCCGCCTGCACGCCGATCGGGTGCCGCGTCGAGCTGCCCGCGCCGACCGGAGAGAACAATTGGCTGCGGTACCGTTCCTTAGGCCGAATCCTCTGCCTCGGCTCCGGACATCGCCTCGCGGGCCGGGGTGTCCTGGCACAACTCGCAGCCGTGCTCGCCACCGGCAATCGCGCGCTGCTGCTCGCGGATGCGCGCTCCCGGGCGGTGCTGTCCGGAATTCCCGCCTCAGTCTGGATGAACATCGACTGGGTCGAGGACTGGGGAGGCGAGACGTTCGAGGCGGCGCTGTTCGAAGGCGACGACGGCCGCGCCCACAACCTGCGCTGGTTGCTCGCGCGGCGCCCGGGCCGCCGGATTGCGCTGGTACGCCCGAGCGCCGAGGAACGGTACGCACTCGATCGGCTGGTGACGGAGCAAACCATCACGGTGAACACCGCTGCCGCGGGAGGAAACGCGACGCTGATGAGTCTTTCCGGAGACGGGACGTAGCACCTATCCGGCCGCGGGCCCCCTCCCCATGGTGGGCCCGCGTCGGGGACGACAGGCGCCCCCGGTGAACTGCGCCTCAGCCGTTCCGGCAGGAGGACGGAAATGCGCGACAGGCCGCGGCGGAAGGTTGTGAATCGGGCTCACCCACCCGCGTCACAGGCGCAGACGTGCGAACCACCGATCCCAGCGATGTCGCGCAGGTCGACGGAAACGCCCGGCAGCTCGCCGCACTCGGGCCGTAGACCAACCCGGCTTGCGCCTGCCCCGCCAACGGCGATGCGAACCCGGTCATCGCTCCGTTCCCACAGGTGGACGGGAACGCCCGGCAACTCGCCGCGCTCGGCGACTCGCCCGCCGCCATCGCGGAAGTGCAAGACATTGCGAACAGCACTGCGGCAACCATCTGAACACCCTTCATTTCCAATTCCTTTCCCATATTCCGGCGTCCGGACTCGCCTTGCGGCATCTCTTCGATCCTCCGCTTCCGGATGGCGCACGCGCGCGCGGCGGACGAAGCGTTCCGCGACGGATGTCGCGGATCCTGGGCGGGCGACTGGTTTTTCTTATCATTTCGCGATCGTATCATGATGTGATACTTTTATCCGCCATTGCCCGGAAAACCAATACGGGAAAAGGGTTGGAAACGAGGGAAAATGGCGCCATGCGGCCACGGTCACCCGACAGTCTGCCGCCTTACCCGGAAAATTCGGATTGCTGATGGTTGATGACGGCTCTTCCGCGCGCGCCGACAAATGGCTATGGGCTGCACGGTTCTTCAGGACGCGATCGCTCGCATCTCAGGCGATCGATCTCGGACGCGTCCGCATCGCCGGCGAACGCATCAAACCGGCGCGCGCCGTGAAGCTCGGGGAACGGCTGGAGATTCACGCCGGCGACCAGATCCTGGTCGTCGTCGTCCGCGCACTGTCGGCGCAACGCGGCCCGGCAAGCGCGGCGCGCACACTCTATGAGGAAACGACGGAAAGCATCGCCCGGCGGGAGCGGATCCGGGCGCAGAACGCATCCGATCCGGCACGCTCACGCCAAGGGCGACCGACGAAGCGCGATCGACGGCGGATCGAAGGAATGCTGGGCCGATGACGGGCGGACGCCGGCGGGCGGACGCGGGACGGCGTACCGCACCGAATCCGGCGTCGGGATCGGCCCCGTCGGGATCGGCCCGTCAATCGGCCGTGAAGAAACCCTTCATCTTGTCCATGAAGGATTTCGTCTGCGGTGAATGCTTGGTCCCGCCTTCGTTGAGCGCCTCGTCGAATTCCCGCAGCAATTTCTTCTGCTTCTCCGTCAGGCGTACCGGCGTTTCCACGCGCACGTGGCAGTAGAGATCCCCGGGGTTGTGCGAACGCACACCCTTGATGCCTTTGCCCCGCAGACGGAACGTCTTGCCGCTCTGGGTCCCCTCGGGAAGGGTGATGCTGACGTTGCCCCTGAGCGTCGCAAACTCGACTTCGCCGCCCAGCGCAGCGGTCGCGAACGAAACCGGCACCTCGCAGTGAAGATCGTCGCCATCGCGCTGGAACACCTCGTGCGGCTTGATCCGAATCTCGACATACAGATCGCCCGGCGGGCCGCCGTTCATCCCCGGCTCGCCCTTGCCGCTCAAGCGGATGCGCTGGCCCTCGTCGATCCCCGCCGGGATCGCGACTTCCAGCACCTTGTTGCGCTTGATGCGGCCCTCCCCATGACACGACGCGCAAGGCTCCGCGATCACCTTGCCGCTACCGTGGCAGGTGGGGCAGGTCTGCTGGATCGAGAAGAAACCCTGGGACATGCGCACCGCCCCCGATCCGTTGCAGGTCGCGCAGGTCTTGGGTTTGGTACCCGGTTTGGCGCCGGTGCCGCCGCAGGTTTCGCAAGGGTCCCAGGACGGCACGCGGATGTCGGTGGTAAACCCGTTGACCGCCTGCTCGAGCGTGATCTCCATGTTGTAGCGCAGGTCGGCCCCGCGATACGCGTTGCCGGCCCGGCCGCCGCCGCGCGCCGCGCCGCCGAAGATGTCGCCGAAGATGTCGCCGAACGCTTCGGCAAACCCGCCGTTGAAACCCGCACCGCCGGCACCGAACCCGCCCGCTGCGGCATTGGGATCGACGCCGGCATGGCCGAATCGATCGTAAGCCGCGCGCTTTTGCGCGTCGGAGAGCATCTCGTAGGCTTCCTTGGCTTCCTTGAATTTCTCCTCGGACGCCTTGTCCCCCGGATTTCGATCCGGGTGGTACTTCATTGCCATCTTGCGATAGGCTTTTTTGATTTCCTCGTCGGACGCGTTCTTGGCGACGCCGAGAACTTCATAGAAATCGCGTTTGGACATGGTGCTCGTTCAATCGTGGTGCCAAAGGGAACCCCGGAATTGGAAAACCGGATACCGCCGCCAAAGCGGGGATCCGGTCCGCGCGCTCCGCCGCGGCATCACCCGCAGCGCCCGATATCGCTCCGATCGCAAGCGGACCGAACGTCCGCCTGCGATCCCGACCGATACGTCATCCGTTCCGCTTGACCTCCTTGAAATCCGCGTCGACGACATCCTCGGCACCGGTCTTGGCACCCTCGGACGAAGCCCCGCCACCCGCGGCGGCCGCCTGCTCCGCCGCACCCTGCGCCTGGGAATCGGCATACATCTTCTCACCGAGCTTCTGCGACGCAGTCAATAGGGCTGCCGCCTTGGCATCGATCGCCTCCTTGTCGCTTCCCTTGAGCGCCTCTTCGAGCTCCTGGATCGCGGTCTGAATCTTGGCCTTCTCGCCGTCGTCCAGACTGTCCCCATGCTCAGCCAGAGCCTTGCTCACCTGGTGCATCGACGATTCGGCCGCATTGCGCGACTGCGCCAGTTCGAACCGTTTATGGTCTTCGGCACGATTGAGCTCGGCGTCCTTGACCATGCGGCTGATCTCATCCTCGGTCAGGCCGGAGTTGGCCTTGATCGTGATCTTGTTTTCCTTGCCCGTCGCCTTGTCGCGGGCACCGACGTGCAGGATGCCGTTGGCGTCGATGTCGAAGGTGACTTCGATCTGCGGCAGGCCGCGCGCCGCCGGCGGGATCCCTTCCAGATTGAACTCGCCGAGCAGCTTGTTGCCTGCCGCCATCTCGCGCTCGCCCTGAAACACCTTGATCGTGACCGCAGGCTGGTTGTCGTCGGCAGTCGAGAAGACCTGCGCGTGTTTGGTCGGGATGGTGGTGTTCTTCTGGATCATCTTCGTCATGACCCCGCCCAGTGTCTCGATGCCCAGCGACAGCGGCGTGACGTCGAGGAGCAGCACATCCTTGCGCTCGCCGGACAGCACCGAACCCTGGATTGCCGCGCCGACCGCCACGGCTTCGTCCGGGTTGACGTCCTTTCGGGGCTCGCGCCCGAAGAACTCGCGCACCTTCTCCTGGACCTTGGGCATGCGGGTCATGCCGCCCACCAGGATCACGTCATCGATGCTCGACGCCGAAACGCCCGCGTCCTTGATCGCAATGCGGCAAGGCTCGATCGTCTTTTCGATCAGGTCCTCCACCAATGCCTCGAGCTTGGCCCGGGTGATCTTCAGGTTCAGATGCTTCGGTCCGCTCTGGTCGGCCGTGATGTAGGGAAGATTGACCTCCGTCTGCTGGCTCGACGACAGTTCGATCTTGGCCTTCTCCGCCGCCTCCTTCAACCGCTGCAGCGCGAGTACATCCTTGGCGAGGTCGACGCCCTGCTCCTTCTTGAACTCGCCGATGATGTAATCGATGATGCGCTGATCGAAATCCTCGCCGCCGAGGAACGTGTCACCGTTGGTCGAAAGCACCTCGAACTGCTTTTCGCCATCGACGTCGGCGATCTCGATGATCGAGATGTCGAAGGTGCCGCCGCCGAGGTCATAGACGGCGATCTTCCGATCGCCGCGGTCTTCCTTCTTGTCCAGGCCGAAGGCGAGCGCCGCCGCGGTGGGCTCATTGATGATGCGCTTGACGTCCAGACCCGCGATCCGGCCGGCATCCTTGGTGGCCTGGCGCTGCGAATCGTTGAAATACGCCGGGACCGTGATGACCGCCTCGGTCACCGGCTCGCCGAGGTAGTCCTCGGCGGTCTTCTTCATCTTGCGCAGGACCTCGGCGGAAACCTGCGGCGGCGCGATCTTGTTGTCGCGCACGTCCACCCAGGCATCGCCGTTGTCGGCCTTGACGATCTTGTAGGGCATCAGGCCGATGTCCTTCTGCACTTCCTTTTCCTCGAAGCGGCGACCGATCAGACGCTTGACCGCATAGAGCGTGTTGCGCGGATTGGTGACCGCCTGGCGCTTGGCCGGAGCGCCCACGAGCACTTCGCCGTCCTCCATGTAGGCGACGATCGAAGGCGTCGTGCGCGCGCCTTCGGCGTTCTCGATGACCTTGAGCTGCCCGCCCTCCATGACCGCAACACAGGAGTTGGTCGTGCCGAGGTCGATACCGATGATCTTGCCCATTTCCATTTTCCCTTCTTGCTGCGCCGCCCGCGGCGCGATTGCGTCGATTTCCGAAGACCCGAGATCTCGATGGGGCCATCAGGCCCCGGACTGATCCGAACGTGCGGCCGATCGGCCCGGTTTCAAGTCCCTTGCGCCACGGTGACCAGGGCCGGTCGTAACACTCGGTCGGAAATCATCCAACCCTTTTGCAGCACCGCCACCACGTGGTTCGGCGGCGGATCACCCTGGGTCGGAACCGCCGAGATCGCCTGATGACGATGGGGGTCGAACTTCTCGCCGATCGGATTGATTTCCGTGAGGCGGCCGCGCTCGAACGCAGCCCGCAACTGCCGCAGGGTGAGATCGACCCCCTCGCGCAGGGTCGCCGCACTTCCGGACTCGTCCTGCAACGCCTTTTCAAGGCTGTCGAATACGGGAACGAGGGCCTCCGCAAACGATTCGACGGCGAACTTGTGCGCCTTCGCGACATCTTCCTGGGCTCGCCGCCGGACGTTTTCCGTCTCGGCGCGGGCGCGCAGGAACAACTCGTGATTTTCTTCCGCCTGCGCCTGGGCGGCCGCCAGCGCGGCATTCAGATCCATCATCGGGTCGACGCTCGCGCCGATCTCCAGCGATTCCGCCGGTGCGCAGGCCTGGTCGTTCTTTTCGTTTTCCGGACGTTCGGTGCCGGTCATGCAGCCCCCCATCAGCTCATTTGTTCCAGGATGGGGCCCACGCGGTTGCGCGGCCCAGACCCCCGATCTGGGGGTGGTCAGCCGGAATTCAAGGGGTCATCGACCCGGAAACGATCCCGCAGCGGCGGACATCGAGGACGCTCCCGGCCAGCCCTGGAGATGACGCGCGACCAGATCGGCCAGCGCCGAGATGAAGCGCGGCGCCGCATTGAGGCACGGAATGGCATGGAACTCCCGGCCGCCCGCGGTGAGGAACTCCTTCCGCGCCTCGATCGCGATCTCTTCGAGGGTCTCGAGACAGTCGGCGACGAATCCCGGGCACAGGACGTCGACGCGCCCTACTCCGGCGCGCCCCCACGCACGCAGGGTATCGACGGTATAGGGCTCGATCCAACGGGCACGGCCGAACCGGGACTGGAAACTCACCGCCCACGTCTCCGGAGGCAACCGGAGAGCCTCGGCCAGGCGTTCCGCAGTGCGCAAACATTGCTCCTGGTAGGGATCGCCGAGGGTGATATTGCGCTGCGGCAGTCCGTGGAAACTGAGTAGCAGGCGGTCCGGACGGCCACGGACATCCCATGCGGCCAGGACCGACTGGGCCAAGGCGTCGACATAGCCTGGATCGTCATGGAAATCCCGCACCCAGCGCAGCTCGGGGACATCGCGCTGGCCGAGCATCCAGTGCATCACGCCGTCGAGCACCGAGGCCGTCGACGTTGCCGAGTACTGGGGGTACATCGGCACCACGAGAATCCGGCCGACGTGCGCATGGCGCATGCGGTCGAATGCCGCCGCCAGGGACGGTTCACCATACCGCATGGCGAGTTCGACATCGACCGACAGTCCCCGGCTTGCCAGCTCCAACGACAACTGATGCTGCTGCCGGCGCGAATGGACCAGCAGCGGCGAGCCCTCCGGCGTCCAGATGCCGGCATAGCGCGCCGCGGCATCGCGTCCGCGCCGGGGCAGAATGACCCCTTGCAGCAAAGGGCGCCAGAGGATGTGCGGAATTTCGACGACCCGCGGATCGAGCAGGAACTCCTTCAAATAGGTGCGCACCGCCGTCGGCGTGGGCGCCTCCGGCGTACCAAGATTGACGAGAAGGACCGCCGTACGGGCCGGAACTTCCGCGCGGGGGGAATCGGATTTCAGGTCAGGTTCTCCTCGTTCTTGCGCGAGTCCGGGCGGCCATCAGTCTCGGGACAGCGCGCCGGACAACAATTTTGCCGTGATGTCGACGATCGGGATCACGCGTTCGTAGGCCATCCGCGTCGGCCCGATGACGCCCAGGGTGCCCACGACCTTGCCGTTGGCCTCGTAGGGAGCCGCCACCAGGCTCATCTCGTCGAGGGGAACCAGTTCGGATTCGCCGCCGATGTAGATCTTCACGCCTTGCGACCGGGTCGACTCGTCGAGCAAGCCGGCCAGGCGCGTCTTGTGTTCGAAAAGATCGAACAAGGCACGCAGCTTCTCCATATTTCCGGCAAGGTCTTCGACCTCCAGCAGCTTGCGCTCCCCGGAAATGACCACCGGCTCCGCCTCTTCCACCGCGTCGGCGCCAACCTCGACGGCGGTGTTCATCAAGGCCAGGATTTCCTCGCGCAGTTGCAACAGGTCGCTCTGCAGTCGGGCCCGCGCTCGTTCGAAGCTCATGCCGGCGAAATGCTGGTTGAGCGCGTTGGCCGCCTCGACCAGTTCTCCCTGCGTGTAGGGGTGCCGCGTCAACAGGATGCGATTCTGCACGTCGCCGTCGGGCGCGACCACGATCATCAGGATCCGCCGCTCCGACAAGCGCAGAAACTCCACCTGCCGGAACGCCATCGCGCGACGGGGTGCCAGAACGATGCCGGCGAAATGCGACAGGTTCGAGAGCAGTTGTGCCGCGGTCTGGATCGCCCGCTGCGGTTCGGCCACTTGCATCCGATCTTGCAAAATTTCCTGGGCGGCACTCTCCAGCGGCTGCACCGTGAGCAACGTGTCGACGAACAAGCGGTAGCCGCGCGGTGTCGGCACCCGCCCGGCGGAGGTGTGCGGACTCGCCACGAACCCCATCTCTTCCAGATCCGCCATCACGTTGCGGATCGTTGCCGGAGACAGGTCGAGCCCCGAAATCCGGGACAACGCGCGCGACCCCACGGGCTGCCCCTCGGCAACGTACCGTTCCACCAGAGTCTTGAGCAAAAGACGCGCGCGCTGATCGAGCATGGCCACCGGAAATGGGACCCGGATCCTGCGGAAACCGCAGGAAGTCCGGGAACGACCGCCAATTCTTGCATAATCGGCGCCACGATGACTGCCCCGTTCCCAACCGCCGCGCTTTTTGCGAAATCCCGCGGCGACGCCAACCGGCCGTCGCTGGCTGCGGCATTGGCCCGAATCGTCGACATCGTCGAGGGGGCGGGCTCGGCGCTGCTACTGCACACCGATGCGCACGACGCGCTGGGAGATGCCGCCGGAAGGCGGCAGGCGCACAGCCTGGCCTCGATCGGCGCCCAGGCCGACCTGGCGATCGTCCTCGGCGGCGATGGCACCATGCTGGGCATTGCACGTGATCTGGCGGCCTATGACGTCCCCTTGATCGGCATCAACTTCGGCCGACTCGGGTTCATCACCGACATCGCCCTCGACCGGATCCCCGACGTGCTCGGCCCCATGCTCGCCGGGAACGTCGAGGCCGACCGGCGCGCCATGCTGACCGGCGAGGTCGTCCATGCCGGCGAAATCGCGCTGCACGCCCATGCGCTCAACGACGTCGTCGTGTCGCACGGCGCGGCCAGCGGCATGATCGCCTTCACGGTACGCGTGAACGGCGTGAACATGTACAACCTGCGGGCGGACGGCATCATCCTGTCGACGCCGACGGGATCGACCGCGTACGCGCTTTCCGCCAACGGACCGATCCTGCATCCGGCGCTCGCCGGCCTAGTGCTCGTGCCGGTTGCACCGCACTCGCTGTCGGCGCGGCCGATCGCGATTCCCGACGGCATGGAAGTGGAGATCGAACTCACCGAAGGCCGGGCCGCCTGCGCCTATTTCGATATGCAGGCGTATCAGGCACTCAAGCCCGGCGACATCGTGCGCGTGCGGCGAAGCGAATACGCCGCAACCCTGCTGCACCCGCCCGGATACAACCATTTCGCGACGCTGCAACGCAAATTGCACTGGAACGTGATGGCGAGCGATGACAGTGGACGCTGACCTGCCGCAACATGCCCGGCGGGCACCCGGCGCGTGAAGGGTCGGCAATGCTGCGCTCCCTCACCATCCGCGACTTCATCATCGTCGAACACGCCGACCTCGAGTTCCAGGGTGGCTTCACGGCATTCACCGGCGAAACCGGCGCCGGCAAGTCCCTTTTGATCGACGCACTCGAGTTCGTCCTCGGAGGGCGGGCCGAAGCGGACTGGGTACGCGAGGGTGCTTCCCGCGCCGAGGTGGCGGCGGAATTCGAATGCCCCGAACCGGCCTGGGCCTGGCTGGCGGAACAAGACTTCGTTCGCGCGGCCGAAGGGGACCGCGCCCATCTGCGTACCGTGCTCATCCGCCGCACGCTCGACATTTCGGGCCGCAGCCGCGCATTTCTCGACGGCGCCGCAGCAACCTTGGCGCAACTGCGGGCATTCGGCGTCTTCGTTCTCGACGTACATGGCCAGCACGAGCACCAGTCCCTGCTGCGGCCGGCAGCGCAACAACGCATGCTCGACGACTACGGTGGACTGACCGAGTCCGTCGCGGACGTCGCCGCATCCTTCGCGCGCTGGCGCGACGCCCGGCGCGCGGTGGAGGACGCGGAATCGGGGATGCGCGCCGCGCAGGACCAACGCGAACGACTCAGCCGGATCATCTCCGATCTGGAGCCTCTGGCCCCCGAGCCGGGCGAATGGGATCGGATCGAAACCGAACAAAAGCGCCTTGCGCACGGTGCGGCCCTGATCGAAGGGGCGCGGTCGGCGCTCGATGCGATCGCCGAGGCCGACGATTCGCTACAGTCGCGCCTGGCCCGCATCGCCGGCCAACTCGCCACACTTCTCGGCTATGACGCCCGCCTGCAAACCACCTGCGACGCCGTCGAGGCCGCGACGATCCAACTCGACGAAGCGCAGCGCGAGCTTACCCATTACCTGTCGCGCTCGGAACTCGACGAAGGCCGACTCGCCTACGTCGAAGGCCGCGTCGCGGCGCTCCACGCCGCCGCGCGACGCTGGCGTTGCGCACCGGCGCACCTGCACGAAGAACTCGCACAGGCACAGGAGCGGCTGCGCAGCATCGATCACGCCGAAGACCTGGAATCCTTGCAGAACGCGGCGCAGCGCGCAGAGCAGGACTACCGCGCGCGCGCGGCCGTGCTTGCGACGGCGCGCGCGCAGGCAGCCGATGCGATGTCGGGCGAGGTCACGCGGGCGATGCAGGACCTCGCCATGGCGGGGGGGCGTTTCGAGGTGCGACTGCAGGCCGCCGAACCTTCAGCATATGGCACGGAACGCGTGGAATTCCTGGTCGCAGCCCACGCGGCCGGGACGGCGCGCCCCCTGACCAAGGTCGCCTCCGGAGGGGAACTGTCGCGGATCGGGCTGGCGATCTCGGTCATCGCCGCCTCCGCGAATCCGGTCCCGACCCTGATCTTCGATGAAGTCGACGCCGGCATCGGCGGGCAGACCGCCGCTGTCGTCGGTCGCCTACTCCGTCAACTGGGAGGGATGCGCCAGGTATTCTGCGTGACCCACCTGCCGCAGGTCGCTGCAAGCGCCGAGCACCACTTCACCGTGCGCAAGTCGCAACACGCCGACGGCCGTCCGTTTTCCCGGACCGAGCACCTGGACGACGCGGCGCGCATCGAGGAGGTCGCGCGGATGTTGGGCGGCACGGAAATCACCGCGATCACGCGCCGGCACGCCCGGGAGATGATCGGCCTGCGCTGACGACCCGCAAGGGTGCGATGCCCCGCGCGCCGATCCGCCTTACGGCAGATGGCCGGGGAGCGCCGCATCCGCCGTTCCCCGGTTCGGGCAGTTTTCCCGCTTGCAAGTGCCGTAGAGGGCAAGCGCGTGGTCCTGCAACTCGAACCCCCGCTCGGCAGCAACCCGACGCTGCCGCTCCTCGATCTCGGAATCGATGAATTCCTCGACATGGCCGCAGTTCAGGCAGACAAGGTGATCGTGGTGCGAGCCTTCGTTCAACTCGAACACCGCTCGCCCCGCCTCGAAATGGCGCCGTGACAGCAGACCGGCATGCTCGAACTGGGTCAGCACCCGATACACCGTTGCCAAGCCGACATCGACCCGATCGGCACTCAACAAGCGATAGACGTCTTCCGCGCTGAGGTGGCGGGATCCGGACTCTCCGGCGTGACGCTGAAAAATTTCGAGGATCTTGAGACGCGGGACCGTTGCCTTGAGTCCGCTGACTTTCAATTCGGCCGAGTTGGGATTCCGGGACATGTCAACCTTTTCCGATGGAGGCTACCGGTATCATAGTGAGTTGGTGGTCACCTTACTGTAGCGAGTTTTGTTCAAGTTTGTCCTGGATCATGAAAACACGACGTGCGGCACGGCCCTACGCGAACCCCCAGCGGACGTCCGGCCCGTCCCGACTCCCGCCGCGCGCCTTGGCCACGTTGCTGCTGCTCGCCGCAGCGACGGTCGGGACGAGCGCCTGCTCGACAAACTGGATTCCCTACTTCGCCCGGCCCTATCGCCCCGACGTTCAACAAGGCAACGTCATCACCCAGGACATGGTCGAGCAGTTGCGCCCGGGCATGACGGCAGAACAAGTCCGCTTTCTGCTTGGAACTCCGATGCTGCGCGACATTTTCCATCAAGATCGATGGGACTACCCCTATTACCTGCAACGGGGCGACGGCAGCATTCAGCTACGCAAGCTGACCGTCTTTTTCGACCGCTCGGGCCGACTAGTCCGCTTCCATAGCGACAAGATGCCGACGGAGACCGACGCGGACAAACTGATCATCGGAAAGAAAGCGAAGTGAAGATCGCCATCGCAGGATGCACGGGTCGCATGGGCCGAGCCATCATCGAAGCCGCCCTGGCCGCTCCGGACGTCGAAATCATCGCGGCGCTCGACCGGGCCGAAAGTCCCGACATCGGCCGCGACTGCGCCGAATTCCTCGGCCGTACGATCGGTGTGACGGTCACCGCCCAATTGCAGGAGATCGAGCGCGCCGAAGTGCTGATCGATTTCACCCGTCCGGATGCGACGCTGGCGCATCTGGACGTCTGCGCCCGGGCGCGTGTCGGAGCGGTGATCGGCACTACGGGATTCGATGCCGCCGGAAAGGCGGCGATCGCCGCCGCGGCGGAACGGGCTCCGATCGTCTTTGCTCCCAACATGAGCGTCGGCGTGAATGCGATGGTGCGTCTGGTCGAACTGGCCGCGAAGATGCTGGGCGAGGGATACGATATCGAAATCATCGAGGCCCACCATCGCCTGAAGGTCGATGCGCCATCGGGCACCGCGCTGCAATTGGGCGAAGCGGCCGCACGCGCCACCGGACGGCAACTTGCGGACTGCGCCGTATACGAACGCCACGGCAACATCGGCCCGCGACCGGAGAACGGCATCGGGTTCGCGACCATCCGCGGTGGTGACATCATCGGCGACCATACCGTGTTGTTCGCCGGCACCGGCGAACGCATCGAAATCACCCACCGATCCGCGAGCCGCATGACCTACGCCATGGGCGCCCTGCGCGCCGCTCGGTTCATCCATGGGCGCGCAGCCGGCCTGTTCGACATGCAGGATGTTCTGGCCGCCGCATAAGCGCGCGACGTTCCTGCGAATCGGTGCCGCCGCGCTGACGGCGATCGCGGTGTTCGTCACCTCGGCCGCCTCGGCCCATGGTGGGGTTTCCGCGGTCGACGACTCCGGCCGGACGATCCGTCTCCCCCGGCCGGCGCAACGCATCGTCAGCCTGTCTCCGGGGATCACGGAACTGCTGTTTTCCGCCGGTGCCGGAGCGCACATCGTCGGAACCGCGGCGGATTCCGATTACCCGCCCGCCGCACGCCGCATCCCGCGGATCGCAGACAGTGCGGGGATCGATCTCGAGCGCGTCGCGGCGCTGCATCCGGACCTGATCATCGCTTGGGGCAGCGGATATTCTCCGGCGCGGCTCGACGCGCTCCGCAGTCTCGACATTCCGATCTACATCGTGGAACCCGGGACGCTGCCAGACATCGCGGCCGATGTTCAGCGCATGGGCACGCTCGCCGGCTCCCCGGGGACGGCATCCGCCGCGGCGGCGCGGTTCGGGTCGCGCCTGCAAGACCTGCGCCGGCGGTACGCGGGACGCAAGCCGCTGCGGGCGTTCGTGCAGATCTGGTCCAATCCCCTCATGACGCTCTCCGGCCGACACATCATCAGCGAAATGCTGCGCGTCTGCGGCGCGCGCAACGTGTTCGCGCGTCTGCCGGGCATCGCACCCACGGTCGATGCCGAAGCAGTGCTCGCCGCCGATCCGGATGTGATCATCGCGGCCGAACCGGGCGACCGCACGGGTGCCGATGACGGCGCACTGGATTTCTGGAAACGTTTTCCCCGGCTGCGCGCGACGGCGCACGACGGCTTGGTCTTTCTCGACGCCGACGAACTGGATCGAGGAAGCTTGCGGGCGCTGGATGCCACGCAGGCGCTCTGCGCGCGCCTCGCACGGATCCGCGATGCCGCGCAGGCCACAGGAGCGCCTATTCGGCGATGACGATGCGCCGACCTTCGGCAACGGCTTCGACGAAAGGGACCCCGAACAGCCGCCCCAGGTTTTCCGTCGTCAATACCTCCTGCGCCGTACCCGCCCACCACGTCCCGTCGCCGGTCAGCAGCAATGCATGCGTCGCGAAGCGCAGGGCGGCGTCGAGGTCATGGAACACGGCGATGATCGCCCGCCCGGCATCGTCCTGCGCGGCGCCAATCAGGCAACGCAGGACGCTCCCCCGCTGGCGTGGATCCTGATGGGATACCGGCTCATCGAGGAACAGCAGCGGCGTCTCCTGGGCCAGCGCGGCGGCGATCGCGACGCGCTGGCGCTCGCCGCGGGAAAGGCCACGGACATCGCGATCGGCAAGGTGCGCGCACCCGACCTGCTCCAGAAACCGCAACGCCGCGGCGCCGCCGTCCCGATCACCGGCGCGCAATCGAAAGCGCCCAGCGAGTACCGTGTCGCGCGCGGTGAATCCGAACGGATCGGCCCATCGATCGGCAACGAAAGCCCGGATCGCGGCAAGCGCTTCCGCAGCCGTGTTTTCCGGCGTCTGCCCCGCCAGGGCTACGGTGCCGGCGCCCGGCGGCTGCGCCCCGGCCAACACCCGCAACAAGGAAGATTTCCCCGCCCCGTTGGGACCGACGACCGCCCAGCGCTCGCCGCGTCGGACGTCCCATCGCAAGCCACGGACGAGCATCCGCGCGCCATAGCGCAGATCGAGATCGCGACACGCCAGCAACGGTGCGCTCGGATCGCTCACGATGCACTCCTCGGCCCCCGCAGTTGCCAAAGAAACACCGGCACGCCGACCAGCGCCGTCAGTGCGCCGACCGGGAGCGACATCGGCGCAACCAGGGTCCGCGCCAGGGTGTCGGCCACGACGACGAGGGCTGCGCCCAGCAGCGAAGCGGCCGGCAACACGATGCGCGCATCGGGCCCGCAGAATCGCCGGATGAGGTGCGGCGCGACAAAGCCGACGAATCCGACCGCGCCGGCGAGCGAAACCGCGATTCCCGCGGCGGCTGCGGCCACCGCGATCAGGCGGCGCCGCAACGCAACCGGCTCGACACCCTGCGTGAACGCCAACAGGTCTCCTGCCGAGATCCGGTTCACGGCATCCGCGTCGCGCGCGGCCAGCGCCAGCAGGCCGATCCACACGCACACGGCCGCGGCGCCGACGCCGATCCGGTGTACGCCGCCGAGATCGCCCATCAGCCAAAAGATCATCGTGCGCAAGCGCCCGTCAGGAGCGAACGCGAGCGCGACCGCGATCGCCGCCGAACACGCCGAGGCCAGCATGGTGCCCGCGAGCAGGATGGTGTCGTCCCGCCCCGATTCCGCGTGCAGATCGATCGAGAAGAGCGCGCGATGGGCAAGCACGAACAGGACCGCCAAGGCGACCGTCGCACCCGCCGCCGCCGCCAGCGCGGCCGCCATGCCACCGAGTCCGAGCGCGAGCGCCCCCAACGCGCCGCAGGAGCCGCCGCCGGAGACGCCCAGAACATAGGGATCGGCCAGCGCGTTGCGCAGCAAGCCCTGCAGGATCGCCCCCGACAGCGCCAACAGCCCGCCGACCGCGGCGCCGGCCAGCGCGCGCGCCAGACGCAGTCCTAGGATTGCGGATGCCAGCGAGGAATCGCCGGCCGGCGCCCCGCCCAGGGCCATCGCCGGCAAAGCCGACGTGAGGTTCAAGGACACGCTTCCGACCGCCAATGCGCCGAACACCGCGGCGACGAGTGCGCAGATCAGAACTCCGATCACGGTCATCCGAAAACGCATCGACCCCTCCCCCCGCCGGCCAGAGGGGATCGGGGGCGTTTCACAGCCTCGCCTCGACGCCGGCGATGATCAGGCGGGGAAGCGTGTTGTATCCGTAGACCATCTGGTAGTGCGCGTTGAATAGATTCTCGACGCGCAGCTGCAAGCGTACATTGGGCGTCAGGACCCGCTCCACGGCAAGTCGGGCCAGCGTGTACGGCGCCAACTGCTCCGCAACCGAAGAAAAGGTCGCCGGGTTCGTGTACGTATCGTTGCGGGCACCGGTCCGCCGGATGTCGAATTGTCCGTTCCAGAGCGGATCGGCATACGAGACACCGAGGTTGCCGTAGTAGTCCGCACGGCGAAGCAACGGTTGGCCGGTGATCTGATCGCGCGGCCGATCGGCATTGAAATTCGCCTCGAAGCGAAGCCTCCACCACGACCAAGATCCCGCCAGTTCCGCGCCGTTGATCGCCGCGCGCCCGATGTTCGTCGCAACGAAATTCGGCGCCAGATAATCGATCAGGTTCGTGATCCGCGTGCGATACACGGTCAGGCCGGCGGTCGTGCTCGCGCGCTGCCAATGCACCCCGACTTCCTCGCTGCGCGCGCGCTCCGGCTGCAACGCGGGATTTCCGCTGTATGGGTAATACAAATCATTGAAACTGGGCGCGCGAAACGCGCTCGACGCCTGCGCGGTGAGTCGCCACTCCGGCAGGAACCGCCACCCCCAGCCGAGGAGCCCGGTGGTCGCGCCGCCGAAGTCGCTGTACTGGTCGTGGCGGACGTTCGCCTGCCACTGCTGCGTTCCGTGATGCCCGGAAAACCCGACCCAAGCGGAATCGATGTGACGCTGGAACGTGGTGACTGCGGCATTGTTTCCGGTCGGGTCATACTGGTTGGAGGATCCAGTCTGCAGCTCGTGTTCCAGGCCGCCGTTGAAATCGACCCCGGCGGTGATCGGCGTGGTGTCCTGCACGCTCGCCAGCTGGTTGCTGCTGTAGAACACGCCATTGGAAAACGACGTCGGGACGTTCGAAACATCGACCGAGTTGTCGCGGGTTTGTGCCACCTGCACCTGCACGACGGACTGACCGAAATGATGGGCGTCGGACGCGCCATACCCCTGCAACGTGGCGTGTTCGAGGTGGATCGAGGTCGGGCCGTCGAAGTAATTGTCGAAGTAGGTGTCGTTGCGATTGCCCCAGACCCAGACGTCGTATTGGTCGCTCCCGGCGTCGCCGGCGAGACGCAGGCTCCCGTCGCGGTGGTTGTTGCCGTCCAGACCCGGATTCGCGCCGGGCAACTGTGCAGGATTCTGCGCCGAGATCGCGTTCTGACCGCTCGTGCCGGCGCTTGCCGTCAACATGGCAGAACCGAGTTTCGTGCTGACGCTCGCGTTGGCATCACGGGTACCTCCCTGGCCGGCATCGGCCTGTACCTGGGCGCCGGGATGCGATGCAGCGCGCGTAAAGATCTGGATCACGCCGCCGATCGCCTCCGAGCCGTAGAGGCTCGAGAGATTTCCCCGCACGATCTCGATACGCTCGATCGAGTCCGTGGAGATACCGCCTAGGGTCGGCGCGCCAGACAGGGAATTGTTCAAGGGTACCCCGTCGACCAGCACCAACACCTGATTGGAATTGGTGCCGCGCAAGAACAGGGATGTCTGTGAGCCGAACCCGCCGGAGCGGGCGATTTCGACGCCCGCCTGCTGCGCCAGCAACGTGGTGAGATCATGCGCCTGCGATTGCTCGATATCGGCGCGCGTGATCACGGTCGTGTCGGGAATCGCGTCGCTCGCCGGCTGCTGGAGACGGGACGCCGTGACGACGATCGTGTCGTCGACCGGAGGAACCTCCTGCGCATATGCCGACGGCCACCATGCCGCCAAGGCAAAGAAACCCCACGCAACGCCCGCGCGGTACGCGGGCGACCCTTCCCGCACCGGCGGGAATCGTTCGCTGAACATGTTGTCACTCCAGTTCCGGCCCTCCGCCGGAAGGAAACGCACGGCGCACGCCGCGCACGAAAGCCGCGCGCGGACCGCGCGCGGGACCGCCACTCGGCCGGTCTCCGGGCTGGGAGCGCGCCCGATCGCCTTCCCGCGACGCCGGGAGGCATCGCAGTGGCACTGGATCGGACTTTCGGCGGACCGGAGTCCGGACCGCCGATGCTCTCGTACCGTTGCGGGGGCAGCACAGGTTGGCGCGCGGGACGGCAGAGGCAATCCCCCGTCGAGGATTTGGCTCCCGTCGCCGCGCGCGGCTGTTTCCCGTTTCACCTTCGCTGGCTGGGCCAGCCGAAGGCACCGAGGAGGCATGGTGCGAACGCGACGGTCGGAAAACCGTACGCGAATCGCGGCGGAATTCTACCAGCGGGCTCTCTGATACCATCCCCGCCATGCTGGAGCCTCTTGACGCACTTACCAACCGGGTCAATGAACTCGTGGCGCTCGTACGCCATCTGCGCGAGGAAAATCACCAGCTTCGCACCCAGGTCGCCGATGCGCAGGCCGAGGCCGGTGCACTGCGGGAACGCATTGCCGTCGCGGGCCGGCGGCTGGACACCCTCCTCGCACAGCTTCCCCATTCGGATGGCGCGTGACACATGGAACAGATCAGTCTCACCATCCTCGGCCGAGAATATCGGGTTGCCTGCCGCCCAGAGGAACGCAGCGAGTTGCTGGCCTGCGCACATTACGTCGACCAAAAGATGTCGGCGATCCGCGAAAGCGGGAAAGTCCTCGGGCTCGATCGGATCGCCGTATTGGCTGCCCTGCAACTCGCCCAGGAACTGTTCAGCGCAAAGGGAACCGACGGCGCGTCGCTGGCAGACGTTCGGCAGCGCCTGCGCGAACTGACCGCGCTCGCGGACGAAGTGCTCGCGCCGCAGGAAAAACTATTCTGACGCGTGGCCGCCGCAATCGGTACAATCGGACTTCCCTGCGGTGCGCGCGCAAAGGCTGTTATGTTCCTTGAACCAATGCGCTTTGCGCTCGGTCACCGGGCTCGCGTCGCGGTGCGATCGGCACGCGTTTGCTGAACCTAAACGGCGCGGACGGCGACCACCCTGGACCCTCGGTTCAGGATGAGCAGCCGGGCGGCACGCGCGGGGCCCTCTGATCATGCGGTACTGGTTGATGAAATCCGAACCCGGCGAGTGCTCGATCGACGATGCGCTCGCCGCGCCCGGCGCGACGGTCCCCTGGACCGGCGTGCGCAACTACCAGGCACGCAACTTCATGCG
Source organism: Pseudomonadota bacterium (assembly GCA_021825945.1). Lineage (GTDB taxonomy): Bacteria > Pseudomonadota > Gammaproteobacteria > Burkholderiales > Burkholderiaceae_F > GJ-E10. The sequence goes on along the minus strand of JAKAFN010000001.1, from coordinate 101,498 downwards.
CGACGAAATGCACCCCGGCGACGGCGTGCTCTTCTATCACTCGGGCTGCACGCCCCCGGGAATCGCCGGCATTGCGGAAATCGCCAGCGCACCCTACCCGGACCCGACCCAGTTCGATCCGGTCAGCAAGTATTCCGATCCGGGTTCCCGGCCGGAATCGCCGCGCTGGGTCCTGGTCGACGTGCGCGCCCTGCGCAAGACTCGGCTCATCCCGATCGGCGAATTGCGCTCCCACCCCGAACTGGCGCAGATGCGCCTGCTGCAGCGAGGGAACCGGCTTTCCATCACCCCGGTCACGGAGGAGGAATGGCGGTTCGTGCAGGCCCTGCTCGACAGCAGGGTGCCGCCGACCGCTGCCGGAAACGCCTGTCATCCCTGACAGCGGCGGTTCCCCTCATCCCGCCCCATCGGTAACCTCACCGCCCGGCGCGAAACGCTCTTCGCGGCGCGCCTGCCCGCGACGACCCGTCGGGACGGTCGAAACCATGTCTTGCTCACGAAAACCCTCGCTCGCCGTTCCCTCCGACCCCATCGTCCGGGACCTCGCTGCGCGCGGCCGCATCCGGGACTTTGCCGCCGGCGCCGTACTCCATCGCGAGGGCGAGCCGGCCGAATCGCTATTCGTGATCCTGGACGGAGAGATTCAGGGATACGTCTCCGATTCGCAAGGGCGCGAGATGGTCCTGCATCGCTATGGTCCGACGGAGGTCGCCGGCGAAATGACCCTGGGCGCTGCGCTGGGGATGGCGGGCTGTGATCACCACCGGTACTCTGCCCGCGCGCGCACGGCTGCCGTCTGCGCAGTCATCGACCGGAACCCGCTCGACACCGCCCTGCGCGCGCATCCTGGGATCCTGCGACGGATGATCGGCGTTCTCACGCTGCGCCATGGCGATATCGTCGACAGCGTGCGACGGCTCGCGCTGGTTGACGTCTATGGGCGTGTGCGCCAGTTGTTGGTCAACCTCGAAACTTCCGCCGATACCGCCCATACCCCTCGCGAACGACTGACGCACCAGGACATCGCCAACCGGGTCGGCGCGTCGCGTGACATGGTGGGACGGGTATTGCGCGATTTGCTGGCCGGTGGATACATCGCCGTCGAAGACCGGCGGTTCCGGATCCTGCGCCCGCTGCCTACGCGCTGGTGACGACGCGCTCCTCTTCCGACAACGGAATGGGGGGCTCGTTGACCCGCAGCCGCCACGCCAACAGGAGCAAGCCGATGGCGAACACCGGCAGCGACAGCCATTGCCCCATCGACAGGTGGAATGCCAGGAATCCGAGAAAATCGTCGGGCTCCCGCGCGAATTCCGCCACGAAGCGCAATACGGCATACCCGATCAGGAATGCGGCGGAAACGACGCCGGTCGGGCGCGGCTTGCGCGAAAACAGCCACAAGAACACGAACAAGGTCATCCCCTCGAGCGCAAACTGGTAGAGCTGCGACGGATGGCGCGGGATATTGTCGTGGGCCCGGGGAAACACCATCGCCCATGGCCAGACGTGCGGGTCGGCCGGCCGGCCCCACAATTCGCCATTGATGAAGTTCCCGAGGCGCCCGAACGCCAGGCCCAATGGAATCATCGGCACCGCGAAATCGGCGATCTGAAACAGACTCCTGCCTCGTGACCGCGCGAACAGCCACAGCACCAGGGTCACGCCCAGAATGCCACCGTGCGAGGCCATGCCGCCCTTCCAAGGCTCGAAGATCTCGATCGGATTGGCGAAGTAGTAGCTCGGCCGATAAAAGAGCACGTAACCCAGGCGACCGCCGAGAATGACGCCGAAGACGCCCCAGAACAGCAGATCCTCGACATCGCGCTCCGACATGCCCCGCCAGGTTTCGCGGGCCCGCCGCCGTCCCAGCGTGAGAAACGCGATGAAGCCCAGCAGATACATCAGCCCGTACCAGCGGACCGGAAGCGGGCCGATATGAAAGGCGACGGGATCGAATTGGGGGGCGACGAGCATGGCGGGGTGCCTGGGAAGTGGCGACGACGACCGGCCGATTGTAGTGGTTCGCCGCCGACGCACCGGAGCGCCGCCGCGTAGCCCGGCTACGCGGCATCACGCCACCCGGAGTAAGGTTTCGTCTGGCGCAAATTTCCCCAATTGCCAACCGGAGTGCATGCCAAGATGAAACCATCCCGTATCGCGGTGCTGGGAGCCGGGTTCGCCGGACTGTCGGTGATTCGTGCCCTGCGGCGCCATGACTTGCAGGTCCCGATCACGCTGGTGGCGCCGCGCGCGGAACTGCATTACCTGCCGGGCACCATCTGGATTCCGAGTGGACTGCGGCGGCGCGAGGACCTTATCGTCCCGCTCGCGCCCTTTCTGCGGCGCATGCGGGTCGATTTCGTTGCGGCGGAGGCGACGGGGCTGCGCGATGGCGGCCGGATCGTCGAAACCACGGGCGGGGATGTGCCCAATGAGGCGCTCGTCATTGCGAGCGGAGGGCGCTTTCTCAAGAAACTCCCCGGGATCGAGCACGCCATCACCCCCTGTGAAGGCATTGCCGCAGCGGAGCGCATTCGCGATCGCCTCCACGAGATGCACGGCGGCACGATCGCCGTCGGCTTCGCAGGGAACCCGAACGAGCCGAGCGCCGTGCGCGGTGGACCGATGTTCGAGTTTCTCTTCGGCATCGATCGCCAGCTCCGCCGCGAAGGGCGGCGGGCGCGCTTCGACCTCGTATTCTTCAATCCGTCGAACGAACCGGGAAGCCGGCTCGGCCCCGCTGCCGTCCGCCGATTGCTTGCAGAAATGGCTCGGCGCGACATCCGCACGCATCTCGGAGAAAAGATGGTGCGCTTCGAGCCAGACCGCGTGGTAACCGAGAAAGGATCGTTTGCCGCCGACTTGATCCTCTTCATGCCCGGCATGACCGGCAACGCATGGTTCGACGCAACCGACCTGCCCCGCTCCCCGGGCGGCCTGATCCGAGCGGACGAACACTGCCGCGTACCGGAACGCGAGCGCGTGTACGTCGTCGGTGATTCCGGCAGTTACCCCGGACCCGACTGGATGCCCAAGCAGGCCCATATGGCAGACCTCCAGGCCGCCGCCTGCGCACAGAATCTGCTCGGCGATCTCCGCGGCAGGCCAGCCAACGCAGGCTTCCGGGTGGAGCTGATCTGCATCGTCGACGCGCTCGACGAGGGCATGCTCGTATACCGCAGTCCGACGCGCAACATCCTGTTGCCGCCCATGCGCTGGCTCCATTGGGCCAAACAGTCCTTCGAACGCCGGTACCTGCGCCAATACCGATAGGGGCGACCGGGGTCTCCGGAAAGACGCCCGGAGACATGCCGGGCCGGGTGTTGACGTATCCTCGTTTGCCCAATAAGATGTATTTGTTGTGCCTCTATTGAGGCACGGCCGGCAATGCGAAGAAATCGCAATTCAACAACCTCAGGGAATTCGCGAATTCCCCAAATTTCTCAACGAGGAGAACGGAATGAGCAGTCTGTACGAGCAGTTGGGCGGCGAAGCGGCGGTGAATGCGGCGGTCGATATTTTTTATCGCAAGGTTCTCAAAGATGACCGCATTAAGCAATTTTTCGACGGGGTCGACATGGACCGCCAAGCAGCCAAGCAGAAGGCCTTCCTCACGATGGCGTTCGGCGGTCCCAATCACTACACCGGTGAAGACATGCGCAAAGGACATGCGCACCTCGTCGCCCGTGGATTGAACGACTCGCACTTCGACGCCGTGGTCGAAGACCTCGGCGCGACCCTGAAGGAACTGAATGTTCCGGCAGAACTGATCGCGAAGGTCGCGGCGATCGCCGAAACCACGCGCAACGACATCCTCGGCCGCTAAACGGCATTCCACAACGATGCCTACGATCGTTGTCGGCGGGCGGGCATACGAGTGCCCGCCCGGAGCGACCCTCCTCGAGGGACTGGAGGCACACGGCGTCCCGATGCGTTCATCCTGCCGCGCCGGCAGTTGCCAGTCCTGCATGGTGCGCGCGGTTTCGGGGGAGGTTCCCGAAGCGGCGCAGGCGGGCCTCAAGGCGACCCTGCGCGCGCGCAATTACCTGCTGGCCTGCATCTGTCGGCCGACCGGCGACATGGAAATCGCGACGGATGACGATGCGATCCCGCGCGTCCCGGCCGAAGTCATCGAGATCAGCGAACTGACACCCGACGTCATGTCGATCCGACTGCGACCCGATGCGCCCTACGAGTATCGGGCGGGACAGTTCCTGCGCCTGTACCGTGACGAACGGACCTCGCGCTGCTATTCGCTCGCAAGCGTATGCGAACTCGACCGCGATATCGAGTTGCACGTCACCCGCGTGCCGCAAGGGCAGGTCAGCAACTGGATTCACGAATCGGCCCACCTCGGTCAGATCATGACGATCTCCGAGGCAACCGGGAACTGTTTCTATGTTCCCGGAAAACCCGACCAGCCGATCCTGCTGGTCGGGACGGGTTCGGGGCTGGGCTCGCTGTTGGGCATCGTTCGCGATGCGCTACGCCAGAAGCACACCGGGCCGATCCGGCTCTACCATGGCACCCTGCGTCGCGACGGCCTCTACGGCGCCGACCGAATCGCACCGCTTACGAACGAACATCCCAACCTTCGGTACGTTCCCTGCGTTTTGCGCGAAGAAGCGCCGGCGGAAGGCGTGCAGGGCAGCGTGGTGGAGGCCGCCTTGGCGCAGAACCGGGACCTCGGCGGCTGGCGCGTGTTCCTCTGCGGCGATGCGAATCTCGTCGCCGGCGCCAAACGGGAGGCGTTTCTCGCCGGCGCGTCGATGGACGCGATTCACGCCGACCCGTTCCTGCCGTCCTGACGCGAGAATCGTCATTGCGAGGCCAAAGCCCGGCGCGCTCCCGAAGCACGGCGGGCGCCACAGCCCTGCGGGCTTCGCAATGACGCGGCGCTCCACGCTTCGACGACATGACGACGCCACGACCATCAACGTCGCTCGACCCAGTACAGCGCCCCCAGCGCGATCGTGAACGCGACCATGCCCGGCAGCGCAGCGACGACGACCGGCGGCCAGGTGTTGATGATCCCCAGGTTCGAGAAGATCTTGTTGATCGCATAAAACACCACGCCGATCATGATGCCGGCGAAGATCTTCAGGCTGACCGTACCCGCGCGCACGTGCAGATATGCGAACGGCAAGGCCAGCGCCATCATGACGATGACGACCGGCGGGTAAAACACCTTCTGCCATAGGGCGAGCATATAGCGCTCGGTGCGTTGGTGATTTTCATCCAGATGCCGGATATAGCGGTACAGACTGTATCCGCTCAACTTCTCCGGCTTCACCAGCAAAACGCCGAAAATCTCGGGCGTGAGATCCGACGTCCACATCATCGTCGGCTCGCGCACGATGCGCGTCTGCGTCAGGACGCCCGGCGCAGCGGCGCCGGGTTCCGGCAGTCCCGGCGGCGCCGCTCCCACCGGCCGCAACGCGGCCACCACCGGATACTGCGTCTCGACCACATCCGTGAGCATCCATCCCTGACCACGCAGGTACTGCCCGCGCCCGGCTGCGGTGATCGACCGCAGGCGCAATGCGCGATCGAACGAAAAAATCCGCCAGCCGTCGACCTCCCCGTCGTTGTGCACGGCCTGCACGTTGACGAAGCGCATCCGTTGTCCGGCCGGCGCGCCGGGAACGACATCGCGCACCCAGATTCCCGAGCGCGATCCCTGAAACGGATGGACGCCGACGGCGTGCGATTTCAACCGCTGGGCCAATTCCTCCGCAGGCGGCGCCACCACCTCACCGAATACGTATGTGAGCACCGCAAACCCGACTCCGACCCAAAATACGGCGTCGACGAGGCGACGGGTGCTCATGCCGGAAACCCGCATGATCGTGAACTCGGAATTCGACGCCAATTTCGACAACGCGTAGATCGTCCCGATGAGCGCGGCAATCGGCATGAGATCGTATGCGTGCGCGGGCACCAGCAGGACGACGTGCAGGACGGCGGCCCCGAACCGGTAGGCGGAACGTCCGAGATCACCCAGTTCGTTGATCAGGTCGAACAACGAGAAAATACCGACCAGCGCCGCGAGAACGAACAGCGTGGCGTTGGCGATCTCCCGCCCCAGGTACCGGCGCAGCGTGCGCACTATTGCCCCCCTGATCGGCCTCGCAAGGCCGCTCCCAGCATGCGCGACGAATAGACCCGACGCACGAACAGGATCGCCGCCAGCGATGCGGCGATGCCATGGGCCAGCCATACGGCGATCCAGAACCGCACCCGTTCGCGATCGACCCATGCCTGCATGATCTGCACGGAATTCAAATAGATCAATGCGAGCAGCGTCGCCACGATCAGGTTCGCCGACCGGCCGACTCGCGGATTGACGTAAGCCAGCGGAATCGCCAGCAAAGCCAGCACCACGGCGACGACCGGCAGCGCGATACGACTGAGCAACTCCCCCTGGTTGCGCGGCGTGAAGTCGGCCAGCAGCCGCTGGGTCGGGATGGTCCGCGTCCGTGCGTTGGTCAGCGGCGCCTCGGGCTGGGCATCCAGGCGGATCGCATAACGGTCGAATTCCAGCACCCGGTACTTGGGCACGCCCGCGTCCCCTTCATAACGCCGTCCATTGCGCAGGACCAGGAAGCGCGCGCCGTCGGTGTGGGTCTCCATCACGCCGCTCGCGGCGACGATCACACTCTCCCGGTCGCCGCGGCGCTGCGCTGCGAACACGCTCTGCACCCGTCCGCCTTCCGGATCGAGATTTTCGACAAAAAACACGCGATTCGATCCGGTGGATTCGATGAACTGCCCCGGGGTCACCTTGCTCACGTCGTCGCGATGCTGAAACCGGGTGCGCGCTTCGGCGATCAGGCGCTCGGCCCACGGCGAAACGAAAAACGCCAGCATCGCGATCACGGCCGCCACCGGCAACGTGAAACGCAGCACCGGCCGCACCCAGGCGAACAGGCTCTGGCCGGCGGCAAACCAGACGACCATCTCGGAGTCGCGGAATGCCCGCGACAAGGCAATGAGCACCGCGATGAATACGGTGAGGACCAGGATCAGCGGGATGTTGGTCAACGTCTCGAGTGCGACGATCGACACCAGATCCTTCGGGTCGACCTTGCCATTGGACGCGTCGCCCAGCAGATGGACGAGAACCTGGGTGAAAACGATGAAGAACAGCACGGAAAACACCGCCCCCGCGTTATTGGCAAGCTCGGAGACGATGGCGCGGCGGAAGATCACGTTGGCAAAACCCCGGCAAGGGGCGGCGATAAGTTCCGGCTTTTTCCGGGCGATATACTCAGGGCCTTTCTATCGAGCGTGGAAGACCCCGATGGACTGTACCACGAAGACTGCAAACCCCGAGTCGTGCAAGACCGACTGCATCGCCGTCGGCGTATTCGAAGATCTCGGCCCCACCGACAGCGCCAAGCGCATCGACGAAGCATCCGGCGGTGCCGTGCGCGCAACCCTGCGCAGCGGCGACATGTGCGGCAAGCGCGGCACGCTGGTCGTGCTGCGCTCGCTGGCGAACGTCGCGAGCCCGCGGGTTGCCCTGGTCGGACTCGGCAAATCGACGGATTTCGGCGACAAGGCATATGCCGAGGCCATCGCCGCCACCGTGCGCGGCTGCGGCGCAGGCGTCGCAACGCTGACGATCGCGGCATCCGAGTGGGTGGTCCGCGACCGCAGCCTGCCGTGGGCGGCGCGCGCACTGGTGCTTGCGGCCCGCGCCGCGCGCTTCCGCACCGACGAACTCAAGTCGCGTGCCGGCAACGGCAAGGACGACGACGCCAAGAATCCGGCGCGGATCCATTGGTTGCACGCCAAGGCCGACCGCGCCATCGATCGCGCCATGCGGGAGGGCGCGGCGGTCGCCGACGGCATGGAACTCGCCAAGCGCCTGGGCAACCTGCCCGGCAATGTCTGCACACCGGACTACCTGGCCGGCGAAGCGCGCAAGATCGCGCGCCAGGGAGGAATGACGGCACAGATCCTCGACCGCCGGGGCATCGAGCGCCTGGGCATGGGTTCGTTCCTGTCCGTGACCCGCGGCTCTGAGCAGCCGCCGCGCCTGATCGTCCTGCGCTACCACGGCGACGGCAAGCCGGGCTTCGCCAATCCCATCGCCCTGGTCGGGAAGGGCATCACCTTCGATTCAGGCGGCATTTCGCTCAAGCCCGGCGCGGCCATGGACGAAATGAAGTTCGACATGTGCGGCGCGGCGTCCGTCCTGGGAACGATGCGCGCGATCGCGGAACTCAAGCCGAAGATCAATGTGGTGGCGATCGTGCCGGCCTGTGAGAACCTGCCCTCGGGCAAGGCCAGCAAGCCCGGCGACATCGTGACCTCGATGTCGGGGCAGACGATCGAGATCCTCAACACCGACGCCGAGGGACGGCTGATCCTGTGCGATGCGCTCACCTATGCGCAACGCTTCAAACCCGCGGCGATCGTCGACGTCGCGACCCTCACCGGTGCCTGCGTGGTCGCCCTGGGCAATGTCCACTCCGGTTTGTTCAGCAAGGACGATGAACTGGCCGGTGAACTTTTCGCGGCCGGCCGCGAGGCCGGCGATTCGGCGTGGCGCATGCCGCTGGACGACGACTACCAGGAACAGCTGAAGTCAAATTTCGCGGACATCGCCAACATCGGCCAACCCGGCAACGCCGGATCGGTCACCGCCGCGTGCTTCCTCGCGCGGTTCGCGAAGGGACAGCGCTGGGCCCACCTGGACATCGCCGGCACGGCCTACCGGGGCGGCGCGGCGAAAGGCGCGACCGGGCGACCGGTGCCGTTGCTGACCCAATTCCTGCTCGCCCGGGCAGGCTGAGGACGGGCTTGACTGAAGCGCAGACTCGCCACGTTCCGGCCTCAGCGCCGGCTCGGACAGCGCCGGAGCCGGCGGCCTCCCGCACCATCGACTTTCATTTCAATGTCGATCACCGGATCGGCTACGCCTGCCGCGTGGTGCGCAAGGTCCTCGGCGCCGGCAGGACCGTGCTGGTATTCAGCCGGGACGCCGCGCGCCTAGCCCGCTTCGACCTTGCGCTGTGGACATTTTCCGCACTCGATTTCCTGCCCCACGTCGATGCCGGCTCGCCGCTTGCCGATCAGACGCCGGTGTGGCTTGCCCACGCGCCGATCGAATCGGCGCGCGACGTGCTGATCCTGCTCGACGACGCGCCCGCCCCGCAGTTCGAGGCCTGGTTCCCGCGCTTTTCGCGAATCATCGACATCGTTTCCGCCGATACCGAAGATCGCGCCCAGGCCCGCGTGCGCTTCAAAACATACCGCGATGCGGGGTGGTCCCCGATTGCGCACGAGGTCGGTACCCCATGATTCCGCGTCCTCCCCCCGGCAACACCGCCGCGACGGCACGCGAGGACGACCCCTCGATCCCGGTGCTGACCGAGCACCTCGAGTTTCCGCCGCTCGAACTCGACACCACGCTGCCCAGCCTCGTGCCGCCGGACGATCCATTTCTGCGTGTCCCGGTCCCCCCATCGATGCCGGGACGCCGCGAGCCGGTGCTGCATTGGCCGGACACCCCCGCGCAGCCGGCGACGACCCGGCCGGAGCCGGAACCGGTTCCCGTCGAGGCGGCTCCCCTTCCGGAACCGGCCACCGCGCCGCCGGCTGCGCTCCTGGACGACGCGGCCTGGGTGCAGATCGAGCACACCCTGCGCGATACGATCCTGCAGAACGTCGCGCAACGGCTGCCGCACGAAATCGAGACGACCGTGCGCAGCCGCGCGCAGGCGACCATCGACCGCGCGCTCGAAAGCTTGGTCGCCGAGGCCCAGCTTGCCATCGCCACGACGCTGCGCGACGTCATCGAACATGCCGTCCGTGCGAGCCTGGAGCGGGAGCGCGAAACGCTGCGCAGCACCGGACGCTCCCATTGATACGCCATCAACCGGAACCTTTCAAAACCATGACCGCCGCACAACGCCCCGGATCCGCTCCGGACATTGCCCTCTCCAAGAGCTTCGAGCCGGCCGAGATCGAACGCCGCTGGTATCCGCTCTGGGAGTCGCGGGGGTATTTCGATGCGGGTATGCAGGAAGGCAAGGCGGCGTTCGGCATCCAGTTGCCGCCGCCCAACGTCACCGGCATCCTGCACATGGGGCACGCATTCAACCAGACCATCATGGATGCGCTGGTCCGCTACCACCGCATGCGCGGGTTCAACACGATGTGGCTGCCCGGCATCGATCATGCGGGAATCGCCACCCAAATCGTGGTCGAACGCCAGCTCGAGCAGCAAGGCGCGCACCGCAAGGACATCGGGCGCGACGCCTTCGTCTCCAAGGTCTGGGAGTGGAAGCAATACTCGGGCGACACGATCCTGCAGCAGATGCGTCGACTGGGCGACTCCTGCGACTGGAAGCGGACCTACTTCACGATGGATGCGCCGCGCTCGCAATCGGTGGTCGAAGCCTTCGTGCGGCTGTATGAGCAAGGACTGATCTACCGCGGCCAGCGCCTCGTCAACTGGGACCCCAAGCTGCAGACCGCGGTGTCGGATCTGGAAGTCGAATCCCAGGAAGAGGAAGGCCGCATCTGGGAGATCCGCTATCCCGCCGCCGACGGCGGCCCCGACTGCATCGTTGCCACGACCCGCCCCGAAACCCTGCTGGGGGACGTGGCCGTGGCAGTGAATCCGGACGATCCGCGCTACCGCGACGCCATCGGGCGCCGGCTGCGCCTGCCGCTGACCGATCGGACCGTTCCGGTGATCTCCGACGACTACGTCGACCCCGAATTCGGCACCGGCTGCGTCAAGATCACACCGGCGCACGACTTCAACGACTTTGCCGTCGGCCAGCGGCATGCGCTCGCACCCATCGCGATCTTCACGCCGACGGCGACGGTCAACGACAACGCCCCGGCGCGATTCCGCGGCTTGGACCGCTACGCGGCGCGCAAAGCCGTGCTCGCGGAACTGCGGGATTCCGGCCTGCTGGTTTCCGAGCGGCCCCACCGCATGATGGTGCCCCGCTGCGCGCGTACCGGCGAAGTGGTCGAACCGATGCTCTCCGACCAGTGGTACGTGGCGATGAGCAAACCCGTTCCAGCGCCCCATGCCGACGCCGGGAAGTCGCTGGCGCAGGTCGCCCTCGATGCCGTCGAGAGCGGCGAAATCCGCATCCTCCCCGAACAATGGCGCGGCGTGTACCGGCAATGGCTCACCAACATCCAGGACTGGTGCATCTCGCGGCAGCTCTGGTGGGGCCATCAGATTCCGGCCTGGCACGCGCAGGATGGCCGCATCTTCGTCGCGCGCACCGCAGGCCTGGCACAGGAGCAGGCACGCGCGGCAGGCTACACGGGGCCGCTGGAGCGCGACCCGGACGTCCTCGACACCTGGTTCTCGTCGGCGCTGGTGCCGTTTTCGACCCTGGGATGGCCGGGCAATGCGGATGCCGCCTTCGACCGCTACCTGCCGTCCTCGGTCCTCGTCACCGGCCACGAAATCCTCTTCTTCTGGGTCGCCCGCATGGTCGTGATGACGACCCATTTCACCGGGCGTGTTCCCTTCCGCGACGTCTACATCCACGGCATCGTGCGCGACGCCGAAGGCAAAAAGATGAGCAAGTCGGAAGGTAACACCATCGACCCGGTGGACCTGCTCGACGGCATCGATCTCGAAACACTGATCCGCAAGAACACCATGGGCCTGCGTCGGCCCGAAGATGCGCCCAAGGTCGCCAAACGTCTGCGACACGAGTTCCCGAACGGCATGCCGGCCTACGGCGCCGATGCCCTGCGCTTCACGATGGCGGCCTATGCAACCCTGGGCCGCAACGTCAACTTCGATTTCAAGCGCTGCGAGGGGTATCGCAACTTCTGCAACAAGCTATGGAACGCGACGCGCTTCGTGCTGATGAATGCCGAAGGCAAGGATTGCGGAATCGATGCGTCGGCGTCCGCGCTCTCGCACTCTTTCGTCGATCGCTGGATCGTCGGCGAATTGCAGCGCGCCGTAACGGAAGTCGAAAAGGGCTATGCCGACTATCGGCTGGACAACGTCGCCAACGCCATCTATCAATTCGCCTGGAACGAGTACTGCGACTGGTATCTGGAACTGGCCAAGGTCCAGCTTGCCGTCGGCGACGACGCGCAGCAGCGTGCCACCCGTCGCACCCTGGTGCGCGTGCTCGAAGCCTTGCTGCGACTCGCGCATCCGCTGCTGCCGTTCATCACCGAGGAGCTTTGGCAGCAGGTCGCCGTGCTTGCGGGCACGCGCGGTACCGAAGAAACGACGTCGATCATGGTGCAGCCCTTCCCGCGCAGCGATGTCGAGCGCATCGACGAAGCGGCCGATGCGCAGGTACGTATGCTGAAACAGCTGGTCGACGCCACGCGCAACCTGCGCGGCGAGATGAACCTTCCACCTTCGCGCAAGGTGCCGCTCGCGGTGTCTCCGGCCGACGACCGGATTCGGGAGTTCTCCCCGTATCTCGCGGCGATGGCGCGACTGGAATCGGTGCAGCCCGTCGCCGATCTCGCCGCCGCGGCGCAGGCTGCCGGGCCCGCTCCGGTCGCGGTGGTGGAGCCGTACCGGATCCTGCTGCGGGTCGAGGTCGACGTCGCCCAGGAACGCGAACGGCTGGGCAAGGAGATCACCCGGCTCGAAGCCGAGATTGCGAAGGCCGGCGCGCGCCTGTCGAGCCCCAGCTTCGTCGAGCGCGCGCCGGCGCACATCGTCGAACAGGAACGGAGCCGGCTGGCGGATTTCGGCGCGACCCTGGCGAAGCTGCAGGAGCAGATCGCCAGACTGCCGCCGGCGTAGCGATTCCGTGGGAACGGGGCACCAACACGCATCGGCATCTCGCCGATCGGCTGGCGCCATCGGGGTAGAATCCGCGCCATGAAGCGTTCAGGGATCCTCTACAAGATGATCGGCTTGTTCACGATCATCACGTTGTTGTATGCGCAATCGGCGGCAGCGGCTTGCGTGTGCGCGGTCATGCAGACGGATATGTGCAACTCCGGCGCCAAGGTCGCCGACCATGCGCCCATGGCTGCCGCGCAGGCAACCCAAGGTGCGATGGGTGGAATGGCTGCGCATTGCGCGAGCCGCAACCTGAGCGCCCTTCCCTGTGTTTGCCCAGCATATGATGCGAGCCACGCCACCGTGGGCGTGCCTTCGCCCCCCCCGCTCACGCATGCCGTCGGTGCGGCACTGCTCTACTACGTCGTCACCGACCTGAACATGTCGGCATCCTCGCGGACGCGTTCGCCTCGACCCGCACCGCCGATCATTGGGGTTCTCCCGCCGCCCCATAGCATCCTGCACTGCGTATTCCTCATTTGATCTCCTGACCTCGTGCGTGTGCGCCCCGCTGCCGTTTCGGTAGTGCCGCCACGCGCAGTGATCGGCCGTCGTCGGGATCCCGGCTGGGATCGGTCCCGTTCGGCGGACGATGTTCGTCGCATTCCGGTCGGAGATTCCTATGAAACGCATTTCCCGCACACTCGTCGTGGTCCTCCTTGCTGCCGGCTTGGGCGCGCTCCTTGGAGGATGGTACGCCGGCGGCAGCTCGAAGCCGGCTCGAAACATGGGATCGCGGCAGGCACCCGCAGCCGCCGCTCCGATCGACTCGACACGCAAGGTTCTCTACTGGTGGGATCCGATGCTAGGGCCGTCTTCGATCTCGCCGAAGCCGGGGATCAGTTCCATGGGCATGGCACTCGTTCCGGTGTATGCCTCGGAAGACAAGGCCGGCAATCCGGGCGATGTGACGATCGATCCGGCGATCGAGCAGAACCTCGCGGTCCAGACCAGCACCGTCCGCCTCGGCATCTTGCGCAAGACCGTACGCACGGTCGGCTATGTCCGGCTGGCGACTCCGATCATCACCGCCGTGACCTTGCGAACGAGCGGCTGGATCGGAACCCTCTACGCCACCACGAACGGTACGGCGATCCGCAAAGGCGATCCGCTCTTCACCGTATATAGCCCGCAGCTTCTCGCCGCCGAGGAGGAGATGCTCGCCGCGGCCCGAAATGCCGCGCTTGCCGTCCGCACACACGATGCAAACGCGATTGCCGAAGCGCGGCGTATCCTGCATTCGATCCGCATGCGCCTCATCTATCTCGGCGTGAGTCCCGAACAGCTCGATCGCGTCGCGGCCGACGGCAAGGCGCGAGAATACCTGACGTTTCTCAGCCCGGTGTCGGGATACCTAGCCAAAATCGGCATCCGGCAGAAGTCGTTCATCAAGGCCGGCGAAACCGTGATGCGGATCGATCGGTTGAACCATGTCTGGCTGGACGCCCAGGTGTACGACAACCAATTGCGCTGGCTGCGCCTCGGACAAGTCCTGCGGGCACATCTGGCAGCCGATCCGGGCCATGTTCTCGAAGGCCGGATCTTCTTTATCGCCCCGGATGAAGATCCACAGACGCACACGGTGACGGTACGCGCCCGGCTCGAGAATCCGGGCGGATTTCTGCGCCCCGGAATGTATGCACTCGTCGACATTGCAACGACGCCGCTCGAGCGCAGTCCACTGGCGCCGGAATCGGCGATCATCCATACCGGCACCGGCGAAGTGACCTTTCTCGCCCAAGGACGCGGCCGCTTCGTTCCCCGAAAGGTAATCACGGGCCTCTCCGGCGACGGCGGCCTCATCCAGGTCCTATCCGGCGTGCAGCCCGGAGATCGCGTCGTCACCAGCGGCCAGTTCCTGATCGACGTCGAGTCGAACATGAATGAAGTCGCCGCCAAGTTCCGTGCCGGGGCGCAGGCGCCCGGCGGCAAGGCAATGGCGGAAATGAAGATGCCAAACCCGCCGAAAGCGGCCCGCTGACCAACGCCGGACGAGGATTGTCATGCTCAGGAAAATCATCGAGATTTCCATCCGGAACCGCGGGATCGTCCTGATCCTTGCCACGACGATCATTGCCGTGACGGCGTGGCTGACCTTCCACAGCAAACTCGATGCCGTGCCGGATCTCTCCGACACCCAGGTGCTGGTTCTCGCGAACTACATGGGCGAGCCGCCGGACGTAGTGCAGGATCAGGTGACCTATCCGCTGGAAACCGCCCTGCTGGATGTGCCGAAGGTGCAGTCGATCCGCGGCGAGAGCATGCCCGACTTCTCGCTGATCCACGTGACCTTCGATCCGGGGACAGACCTGTACTGGGCGCGCAGCCGCGTACTTGAATACCTCAATTACGCCAGGGCCAAGCTGCCTCGCGGTGTCACGCCGCAACTCGGTCCGGATGCGACCGGTGTCGGCTGGGCGTATCAATACGCGCTGCTCGCCGGTTGGTACTGCGCCGACCACCCGCACGGCATCTGGCGCGATCCGGATACCGGAAACTGGTACGGCTCGCCCGAAAAAGCGGCCGATGATTCCGTACGCATGCGGCTCTCACGGGTGCGGGGGTTCCTCCATGCGGGAACCTGTCCGCTGACAGGGAAGCCCTTGGCCAAGGCCAATGTCGACCTCGCCGGACTGCGCAGCCTGCAGGACTGGTTCATGCGATTCGAACTCGAATCCGTATCCGGTGTCGCCGAGGTTGCCCCACTGGGGGGATTCGTCCGCGAATACCAGGTGATCATCGATCCGAACCGGATCCGCGCCTATCACCTCACCATCGACGAAATTCGCAAAGCGATCGCGGATTCCAACAATGATGTCGGTGGGTCCGTCATCGAGCGCAGCGAACTGCGCTACATGGTGCGTAGCCGGGGATACTTCAAAAATCTCCGACAGATCGGCGAGGTGCCGGTCGGCCTGCAGCGCGACGGCACCCCGATTCTGCTGCGCGACGTGGCGACCCTGCAACAAGGCGGGGAACAACGCCAGGGATTGTGCGAATGGAGCGGCATCGGCGAAGCCGCTTGCGGAATCGTCGTCGTGCGCTCCGGGGAAAACACGTATCAAGTCGTCGAACGTGTCAAGAACAAGATCGCCGAGATCGAACCCAGTCTGCCGGCCGGCGTGCTCGTAAAAGCCGGATACGACCGTACGCTACTGATCGACCGCGCGATTACGACACTTTCCGACACGTTGACCGAAGAAATGATCGTCGTGGCGCTGGTCTGCGTCATCTTCCTGCTGCACGGACGCAGCGCCCTGATCGCCATCATCGTGATTCCGACGAGCATGCTCGCAAGCCTCGCGATCCTCAAGGCGATGAACGTGAGCGCCAACATTATGAGCTTGAGCGGCATCGCCATCGCCATCGGGGTGGTGGTCGACTCGGCCATCATCTCGGTGGAGAACGCCCATCAGGTTCTGAACATGGAAACGCTGCGCGTCCAGCGTGGCGAAGCGCCGCGAGACCACACAAACATCATTCTGCACGCCGCCGCAGAGGTGGTGCCGAGCCTTTTCTTCAGCCTGCTGATCCTGACGGTCAGCTTCCTGCCGATCTTCGTGCTGCCGGGGGAAAGCGGCAAGATGTTCCGCCCGTTGGCGCTGACCGGCACATTTGCCATGGCCGCTGCGGCGCTGGGTTCCATCACGCTGATTCCGGTGCTGATGATCCACCTCATCAGCCCGAATCTGTTCCCCGCACGATGGTCGAAGCCCCTGCATCGTTCCCTGGCCGCCATGCTGGCAGTCGCGGTCGCATTGTCGGTATTCGTGCTGGCCGGGCATTCCGCGCTGCTGGCCGCGCATCGAGAGACCGCCGCGATCGGATCTGCGCTGCTGATGCTGCTGCTCGCCCTCCCGCAGCGCATCGTCCCGGAAGATCGCAACCCGATCAACCGTGCACTCCAAGCCGGTTTCGCACCGGCCTTCCGCCTCGCCATCGCCCATCGTTGGCTGACGATCACGCTTGCCACGGTTCTTGCCCTATCGGTTGCATGGCCGCTATCCCACCTCGGCACGCAATTCACGCCGTCGCTGTGGGAAGGTGATCTGGAGTACATGCCAACCACCTATCCCGGCCTCGGCATCACCGAGGCGCGCGCGATCGTGCAGCAGACCGACAAGATCATCAAGCGCTTTCCCGAAGTGGCAAACGTATTCGGTCAGACCGGGCGGGCGGAGACCGCGACCGACGATGCCGGCCTGAGCATGCTCGACACCATCGTGCACTTGAAACCGCGCGACCAGTGGCCGAGCGTGACGGTTCCACGCTTTTACGCCCGCTGGCCGCGATGGCTGCAGTGGCCGTTTCGCGATACCTTCTGGCCGGATACTCGGCACATCCGCATCGATGAACTCGAAAATGGCTATCGGGACGCCTCGGGGCACCGACGCGCCGGCTTGAGCGACGCGTTGCACATCCCTGGTCTACCGGCGTACTGGACCATGCCGATCGTTAATCGGACCAACATGGTCAATAGCGGCAGCAAAACCCTGATTGGAATCCGGGTGACGGGGCCGCGCCTTTCGGTCCTGGGGAAGCTCTCCAACGACATCGCCGCCGCCATCACACCGGTGCGTGGCACCCTGGGCGCCATCGCCAACCAGACCTCAGGGGGCTATTACCTCGACATCACGGTGGACCGCAAGGTGGCGGCGCGCTATGGGTTGACCGTTGGGGACGTGCAGCGCGTCATCGAGACCGCCATCGGCGGCAGTCGGATCAGTACGATGGTCCTGGGCGTGGAACGCTACGCGATCAATCTCCGCTACCCGGTCGACCTCCGCGACCACCCTGAAGAATTGCGTCAGATACCGTTGATGCGGCCAAACGGCGAGAGCATCCCGCTTGGCATGCTCGCCAACATCCGCTACGACGCCGGTCCGCCCGAAATCGATAGCTACGACGCTCGGACGGTCAATTACATCAATGTGACCACACAGGTGTCCGACGTCCTGGGGTACGTACGACGATCCGATGCCGCGATCGCAAGGGCCGTGACGCTTCCGCCCGGATACACCTACGAATGGATCGGCCAGTTCGCGCAGATCCACGCCGCCGACCGGCGGCTCGCGCTCACAGTTCCGCTCATGCTGCTGGGAATCGTGGTGTTGCTCTATCTGGCAACGGGCAGCGCCGTGAGTACGATCGGCGTGTTGCTGGCCGTGCCTTTCGGTTTGGTGGGTGCATTCTGGGGCCTCTGGTTCCAGCACTACGAACTATCCGTGGCCGTCTGGGTCGGCATCGTCGCCGTCGCCGGACTCAGCGCGGAAATGGGCCTGGTGCTGCTCGTGTATCTCGATATGAGCCTGCGACAAGCACTGGAGAACGGTCGCCTGAACAGCCGCGCAGACCTGATGGAGGCGGTACAAGCCGGCACCGTCCGCCGCATCCGACCGAAGGCCATGACGGTTTGCGCAGCGATCATGGGTTTGGCGCCGTTGCTCTGGGCACAGGGTTCCGGCGCGGACGTGATGCGCCACCTCGCGCTACCCATGATCTGCGGCCTGACCACCAGCTTCCTGCTCGAATTGCTGGTTCTGCCGACGCTCTACTACATGGTGAAGGGTCATGCGCTGCGGCACCGGTTCGCACCGCTCATCGCCGATGCGGAACATCCAGGCATTCCAGCGGAGGACCGAACATGATTTCCGAGACGTTGGACCGTACGGCAACCTGCGGCAGACTCGCGGCCGCGGCGCTTGCACTCATTGCAGCAACCGCGTGCACGTTCACCCCACGGGCAGAATCGGGACTGCGGCGGCAAGCGGAGGCGGCAGGCAGGCCGTTTGTCGCGTCACCGCTACGGCGTCCTCTGCATCCGCTTCCCCCGGTGCCGACGCCGCGACAACTGGTCTCCCGAGCGCTCGCGGAAAACCCCGAAGTCGAGGCGGCATACTGGCAATGGCGCGCCGCCATCGAGGAGATTCCCCAGCAAGGAACCGAGCCGACCGTACCCATGCTCGGCGCGACGATCGGTCTCCAGAACGCCGTACCCAGCGCCGCCGGAACGATGCTGCAACTCGCCAACATGTCGAGCGCACCCATCGAGTGGCCAATCAAGCCGCTCACGCAAGCACGTGCCGCGTTGCAACGAGCGTATGCGGCGGGCTGGAACTACCGCCGCGCACAATTCACCGTGCGCCGGGACGTGCTCGACGCCTGGTACGAACTGGCGGCCGACACGGAAATGCTTGGTCTCCTACGACGGGATGAACGCCTGCTCGGCGAGCTCGACGCCTTCGCACAAGCGCGCATCGAAACCGGTACCGCGCGGGCAACGGCAGCGCTATCGATCGAGGATGAACGAACCGCACTACATGCTCGGATCGTTTCCCTCACCGCCCGATTGTCCGCCGATCGCGCGAACCTCAACCGCATCCTGGGTCGCCCCATCCGGCGGGCGGTGGGCGTACCCATTCCGTTTCCGCGCCAACCCGTGCGACGGGTCGACATGGATCGCGTGTTGGGCCAGGCGGTGCAACGCAACCCGGAACTGGCCGCGTTGCGCCGCGAAATCCGCGCCGATCGGTTCGACATTGAACGTGCCCGACTCGACTACCTTCCGGATTTCACCCTCTCCATCGGTAGCAGTCTGGACGGCCTTACACAGAGCCCAGGTGGCGGAATCATGTTCCCCATCCTGGCGTACCAAGGCATCGACGCGGCCATCCGCCAAAGCCGCGACCGGCTGCGCGAAGCGCGAGCGCAGTTGCGCAACCGACGGCTCGGCATCCAGGCAAGCCTCGTCGCCGATCTGGTGCTGATCGATGGGGACACCCGCCAGATCGATCTGTATGAAGACGCCCTGCTGCCCCGCTTGCGACAGATGGCGGCTTTCGCCCACGCCGACGTCACGCAGAATCAGGCAGGAATCGATACGCCGGTGCAGATCGAACGGCTGCGCATACACGCGCTGGAAACGCTCCTGGACCTGCGTCTCGACCTAGCCCGGCACACCGCCGATCTCGACGCGATCACCGCCGCAGCACTCTGAAACGGTTCCGCGCTCAGCGTCGCCGCAGATAATGCGTGAACTCCTTCCCGCCCGACGTCTGCGCCACCAGCGCGTTGCCGGTCTGACGCGCGAATGCCTGGAAGTCCCGCACCGAGCCGGGATCGGTGGAAATGAGCTTGAGGGTCTCGCCGCTCTGCATTTCGGAGAGCGCCTTCTTGGCGCGCAGGATCGGCAGAGGACAGCTCAGACCGCGCGCATCGACTTCGCGATCGAAGTGCGGCGGGATCGGCTCGACGACATCATTCATGAAGATTGCTCCCGGTGCATGTCAGGCGAGCTGTTTCCGCACCCAGTCCGGCACCTGCGCCAGCGCCTGCGTCAGCGCCTGGGCGTTGGTGCCGCCCGCCATCGCGAGATCGGGACGGCCGCCACCCTTGCCGCCCACCTGGACGGCGACGAAGTTGACCAGTTCGCCGGCCTTGATCCGGGCGGTCGCGGCCGCGGTGACGCCGGCCACGAGTTGCACCTTGCCATCGCCGACCGCGGCCAGCACGATAGCGGCGCGCTCGAACTTGGACTTGAGCTGGTCGACGGTGTCGCGCAGCTGACGGGCGTCCACGCCTTCGATCCTGGCCGCGAGCACCTGGATGCCGTCGATCTCGACCGCCTGCGAAACCAGGTCCGCCCCCTGTCCGGCTGCCATTTTCTGCTTCCAGCGCGCAATTTCCTTCTCCAGCGCCTTGACGTGCTCCAGAACCTGCGCGATGCGCTGTGCGGCTTCCGGCACGGGGCTGCGGACGGCGGCTGCGATCTCGTTCAAACGGGCATCCATCTCCTGGACCGCTTCCAGCGCCCCGGCGCCGGTCACCGCTTCGACCCGGCGCACGCCGGCAGCGACGCCGCTCTCGGAGACGATCTTGAAAAAACCGATTTCGCCGGTGCGACCGACGTGGGTGCCGCCGCACAGCTCGGTGGATCGATTTTCGGGCCCGTCGCCCATGGCGATCACGCGAACCCGGTCGCCGTACTTGTCGCCGAAGAAGGCCAGGGCGCCGGCGCGAATGGCATCGTCATAGGCCATTTCGCGCGCGGACACAGCGACGTCGGCGCGGATCGCATCGTTGACGATCCGCTCGACTTGCGCGATTTCACCCGAGGTCAGCGGCTTGTCGTGCGAAAAGTCGAAGCGCGTGCGAGCGGCATCGACGTGCGAACCCTTCTGCTGCACGTGGGCACCCAGCACCTTGCGCAAGGCGGCGTGCATCAGGTGGGTCGCCGAATGATTTCCGCGCGTGCGCGCGCGGCGCTCGCCGTCGATCCGCACCTGCACGCGATCGCCGACCCGCAGCGCGCCGCCGCGAACCGCACCATGATGCCCAAACACCCCGGGCTGGATCCGCTGGGTGTCCTCGATTGCCATCTGTACCGCGCCGGCCTCGAGCCAGCCCCGGTCGCCGACCTGGCCGCCCGATTCCGCATAGAACGGTGTCGTATCGAGCACTGCGATCGCCGGTTCGCCATCACGCACCTCCTGCACCGGCACGCCATCGCGGTAGAGCGCGAGCACCTGCGCATCGGCGGCAGGAGCGTCGTAGCCGACGAACACCGTAGGTCGGCCGTCGAAGTGCAGTTCCTGGGCCGACTTGAACTTGCCATGCGCGCGCGCCTGGGCACGCTGGCGCTCCATCGCCGCCTCGAAGCCCTCGGTGTCGACACCGACGCCGCGCTCTCGCGCCACGTCGGCCGTGAGATCGAGCGGGAAACCGTAGGTGTCGTAGAGCAGGAAGGCCGTCTCGCCGTCGAGTTGCGCACCCGATGCCGGCAGGCGGGCGAACGCCTCCTGGAGGATCTTCATGCCGTGCTCCAGCGTCTCGCCGAAGCGCTCCTCCTCCAGGCGCAGAACGGATTCGATGCGCTCGCGCTGCTCGCCGAGTTCCGGATAGGCCTCGCCCATTTCCTTCTCGAGGTCGGCGACCAGGGTCGCGAAAAAGGGCTGTCGGCAGCCCAGGCGATAGCCGTGCCGCAGCGCGCGCCGGACGATGCGGCGCAGGACGTAGCCGCGCCCCTCGTTGCCGGGGATCACGCCGTCGGCGACCAGGAAGGCGCAGGCGCGGATATGGTCGGCGATCACCTTGAGCGAGTTGTCTGCGAGGTCTGCGGTCCCGGTCGCGCGCGCCGCCGCCGCAATCAGGCTGCGGAACAGATCCGTCTCGTAGTTGCTGTGCACGCCCTGCAGCACGGCGGAAAGGCGCTCCAGCCCCATCCCGGTATCGACGCAAGGGCGCGGCAAGGGCGTGAGCGTACCCTCGGCGTCGCGGTCGAACTGCATGAACACGAGGTTCCATATCTCGATGTAGCGGTCACCGTCGGCGTCGGCCGATCCCGGGAGGCCGCCCGCAACCCCGGGGCCATGGTCATAGAAAATCTCGGAACAGGGACCGCAGGGGCCGGTATCGGCCATCTGCCAGAAGTTGTCGGAGACGTAGCGCCCGGCGCCGGGTTTGTCGCCGATACGGATGCAGCGCTCCGGCGCCACGCCGATCTCCTTCGTCCAGATGTCGAAGGCCTCGTCGTCGTCCTGGTAGACCGTGACCCAAAGGCGATCCACCGGCAGCTCGTACACGGCGGTCAACAGTTCCCAGGCGTAGGCGATGGCCTCGCGCTTGAAATAATCGCCGAAGCTGAAGTTTCCCAGCATCTCGAAGAACGTGTGGTGGCGCGCGGTATAGCCGACGTTCTCCAGGTCATTGTGCTTGCCGCCCGCCCGCAGCGACTTCTGCGAGGAGGTCGCGCGGGTGTAGGGACGGGTTTCCCGGCCGGTGAAAACGTCCTTGAACTGCACCATGCCGGAGTTGGTGAACAACAGCGTGGGGTCGTTGGCGGGAATCAGCGAGGCGGCGCGAACGCGGGTATGCCCCTTCGAGACGAAGAATTGCAGGAAGCGTTCGCGGATTTCGGAGCTTTTCATCGCAGGTACGGCCGGATGGGTCGGAAATTGCTGCGGATGATAGCGGGAATACGTGCCGACCCGGAGGGAACATGCAAGGCTTCGGCACCGGCCCTGTGGGCGGATGTCCGGTCCGTCCACGGCACCGCCCTGATGACGGTGCTACACGATCTTCGAATACGGCCGCGCCCGCTGGTCGTGGCGAAGATATTTGTCGAACACCATCGCCAGCGCACGCACGAGCAGCTTGCCCTTGGGCGTGACGCTCACCCATTCCTTCGTGTTCTCGACCAGCCCGGCATCCTGATAGGGAGCGAGATCCCGCAATTCCTCGGCGAAATACTCGTTGAAATCGATCAGGTGCGCCGCCGCGATCGCCTCCTTCGAGACCTCGAACTGGCACATCAGCGCCATGATCACGGCCCGCCGCACCAGATCGTCCGAGTCGAGCTGGATCCCGCGCTGGACCGGCAACACCCCCGCACGCAGGGACTCGTAATACTCATCGAGCGTCCGGACGTTCTGGACGTAGGTCGGGCCCACCTTGCCGATCGCCGATACCCCGAAGCCGATCAGGTCGCAATCGGGGCGGGTGCTGTAACCCTGGAAGTTGCGGTGCAGGCAACCGTGGCGCTGCGCGCGGGCGAGATCGTCATCCGTGCGCGCGAAATGGTCCATGCCGATGTATTCGTATCCGGCCGAGCCAAGCCGGCGGATCGCGTCGATCATGATCGTGAGCTTTTCCTGCGACGACGGCAGGGCCTCGGCCGCGATGCGCCGCTGCGGCTTGAATCGGGTCGGAAGGTGCGCGTAGTGGTAAAGCGCGATGCGGTCGGGGCCGACCTCGAGGATCCGGTCCAGGGTCTTCGAGAACCGCGCGCTCGACTGGTGGGGCAGGCCGTAGATCAGGTCGAGGTTGACCGATTTGAACCCCGAGGCGCGCGCCGCATCGACGCTCTCCTTCGTGATCTCGAAGCTCTGCTCCCGGTTCACCGCCTGCTGCACCACCGGATCGAAATCCTGGACCCCGACCGACATGCGGTTGAATCCGAGTCCGGCCAGGGTGCGGATCTTGTCCCCCGGCGCACTGCGCGGATCGATCTCGATGCTGAATTCGCCTCGGTCGGCGAGGTCGAAGCGGGCGCGCAGCATGTCGCGCACCTGCCCCAGCTGCTCGTTGCTCAGATAGGTCGGCGTCCCGCCGCCGAGATGCAACTGCTCGATGCGCGCGCGCCCCTTGATCTCAGACGCGACCAGGTCGATCTCCCGCTCGAGGAATTGGAGATACTCGGCCGCCTTGGCGCGGTCCTTGGTGGCGATCTTGTTGCAGGCGCAGTAGTAGCAGACCGTGTCGCAGAAGGGAATATGGATGTAGACGGAGATCGGCCGCTGCGCGCCGGCCGTGCGCACGCCGAGCCAATGCCGGTACGTATCCGCATCGAAGGACTCGACAAACCGGTCCGCCGTGGGGTACGAGGTGTAGCGCGGCCCCGGCTGATCGAAACGGCTTATCGTGGCCCGGTCCGGGAGATCCACCGACCTCGGACGCCCCGACCGGCCTGCCACGCCGGTGTCCGCCTTCACGACTCGATCATCCAATTTCCGCTTCCCGTTTTTCCATGTCGATGACATGGATTATTTGTTCTCGTTCAGGACGAGTAATATGTCAGCCATGCGGCGATGTGGTTTGATCGCCGTCAACCGTCCCCAATGTAGGATGTGAGGCTTGGGGGCGCGATTGCACGGGATGCAAGTCCTCCATCAAGGAATTGGAGAAGATGGCCGTTCCATCTACCTGTCTGGCGAGCCTGCGCGTCGCATGCTCGAACTGCAACCTGCGCGAACTATGTCTTCCCGTCGGGCTTTCCGGCACCGAACTAGGGCAGGTCGAGCAGATCGTCGCCACGCGCCGCAAGATCCGCCGCGGCGAACCCCTCTTCCGTGCCGGCGATCGGTTCGAATCGCTGTATGCGGTGCGATTGGGGTTTCTCAAAAGCACGCTCATGTCACCCGACGGCCACGAACAGGTGACCGGGTTCCACATGGCGGGCGAAGTGGTCGGGCTCGACGGGATCTCCGCCGAGGCCCATACCTGTGACACCGTTGCGCTCGAGGACACGGAAGTCTGCGTCCTCCCGTACGAACGGCTCGAAGAAATCGCAGCTGCGGTGCCTTCGCTGCAGAACAATCTGCGCAAGGTGATGAGCCGCGAGATCGTGCGCGAGCACGGCGTCATGCTGCTGCTCGGCAGCATGCGGGCGGAAGAGCGGCTGGCGGCATTCCTGCTCAATCTATCGCAGCGATTCGAAGCCCGCGGTTATTCCCGCACGGAGTTCGTCCTGCGCATGACGCGGGCGGAAATCGGTAGTTTCCTCGGTTTGAAACTCGAGACCGTCAGCCGGGCACTTTCCCACTTCGCCCAAGAAGGGCTCATCGAGGTGGAACAGAAACACCTGCGGATTCTCGATTCCGATCGTTTGCGGGCGGTTCTGGGGTCGAGCGTGACGAAAGAGGCGCACTGACTAGAGTCTCCCGGACGGTAGCATCCCCGTGCGTCTCCCCCTCGGGGGAGACGAGGTCGATGCGGTCCACGACCACCGCGTCGACCCCCCAGGACTCGAGCGTTCGCACCCGTACCGGGTCGTCGACCGTGTAGCAAAGCAGCCCGAAGCCGGCGTCCTTCACGGCATGCGCGGTGGCCTCGTCCAGCGCGTGGTACTCGCAATGCAAACTCGCGCAGCCGCAATGTTCCAGCGTTCGACGCCATTTCGGCCCGACGCGGGAGACCAGATATCCGCGCGGCAGATGCGGGGCCGCCCGTCGGGCCGCCTCCAGCGCGACGACCGAAAACGACGACAGCAGCGGCATACGATCGCCGGCGATGTCATTCTTCGCGCAAAACCGGGCAACCGTACGGGCGACGGCCGTTCCGGTCTGCTTTTCGAATCCCGGGACGGGCTTGATCTCGACATTGAGCCAGATCCCCCAACGCGCACAGGCCCTCAGCGCTTGCTCCAGCGTGGGGATCGGCTCGCCCAGGAACTCGGGCGCAAATCGCTCGCCCGCATCGAACCAGGTCAATTCGTCGACGCTGTAATCGCATACGCAGCCGTTGCCGTCCGTCGTCCGTTCGAGAGACGCGTCGTGGAGCAGCACCGGCACTTCGTCGCGCGACAGCGCGGCATCGACTTCCGCTGCGCGGTACCCGTATCCGAGCGCGGCATTCAAGGCCGCAATCGTGTTCTCCGGTGCCAATACGCCGCCGCCGCGGTGCGCGATTCGATTGGGATAGGGCCACATTTCGGATACCCTCCCGCAGCAAGGCATTCGCCGGCAGAACCTCTGTCCGATCAGTTCCAGAGTAATCGCACACCAACCGCCCCGTCAAGAGCCGGCGCGCGAAGTAAGATGCGTGGGATCAACGACGGATGACAGCGCATGGCGCCGCAACCGCCACGCGATGCCGGAGGATCCGAAATGGAAAAACACGACCGCACCCCCCCCGTCCCTGCCACGAACTTCCTGCGCAACCTCGTCGCCGCCGACCTAGCGGCCAACCGATTCGCCCGTCGACGGTGGAACGGCGCCCCCGGCGACGGCGACTTCCAGCATCGCGGCGGCCTCGACGCCGCACGGATCCGGACCCGGTTCCCGCCGGAACCGAACGGCTACCTGCACGTCGGCCATGCCAAATCGATTTTCCTCAACTTCGGCTTGGCGCGGGACTTTCACGGGCGCTGCCATATGCGCTTCGATGACACCAACCCGACGAAGGAAGAGCAGGAATACGTCGACAGCATCGCCGACAGCGTGCGCTGGCTCGGCTTCGACTGGCGTGACGGCACGGAGGACAATTGCTATTTCGCCTCGGACTACTTCGAGCCCTTGTTCCGCTGTGCCGAATTCCTGATCGAAAACGGCCACGCCTACGTCGACGAGTCGAGTGCCGAGGCGCTGCGCTTGGCGCGCGGTACGCTTACGGAACCGGGGCGTGCCTCGCATTATCGCGACCGGCCGGCAGCGGAGAGCCTGACACGGTTCCGCGAGATGCGCGCCGGCGCGCACCCGGAAGGATCGATGGTGCTGCGGGCGCGCATCGACATGGCATCGCCCAACATCAATCTGCGCGACCCGACCCTCTATCGCATCCGTTTCGCGCACCATCACCGGACCGGAGACCGTTGGTGCATCTACCCGATGTACGACTTCGCGCACGCCCTGTCCGACGCCCTGGAAAACATCACGCACAGCATCTGCACGCTCGAGTTCGAAGATCATCGCCCGCTCTATGACTGGTGCCTGGAGCGCTGTGTACCGGTACTGCGTGGACCGCAATGGCGCGCCGCCCTGGACATCGTGCGGAGCATTCGCGAACAAGGCGGCGAAGCGGCGCGGGAGTTCGCGCTCCATTGCCACAACTTCGCCGGCAAGCTCTTCGCCAGCGCCGCGGAAGAACGCATGCGCGCCCTGTTCACGGGCTGGGAACACGATCGCAGCGCGACCGTGCGCGAGGTCGAGCCGTTTTTCGACCTGCTGCTCGGTGCACCGGAGGCATTCTCGCCACTGCTCGCCCACGCGCTGGAGGAGCGACTGCCCGACCCGTTCGGCCTGCCGCGGCAAACCGAATTCGCCCGACTCAACCTCGATTCCGTCGTGCTGAGCAAGCGCAAGTTGATCCAACTGGTCGACGAAAAGCTCGTCGACGGTTGGGATGATCCGCGCATGCCGACCCTCGTCGGCCTGCGCCGCCGGGGGTACACGCCGCGCAGTCTGGCGATCTTCGCGGAGCGCATCGGCGTGAGCAAGGCGGACTCCCGGATCGAGTACGCCGTGCTCGAGCAAGCGCTGCGCGACGACCTCGAGGACCATGCGCCGCGCGCGATGGCGGTGCTCGATCCCGTGCGACTGATCCTGACCAATCTCCCCGAAACCGCGCGAGAAGAATGCTCGGCGCCCGTGCATCCGCACCGACCCGAACTCGGCACACGCACGATCCCGCTGCGGCGCGAACTGTGGATGGAACGGGAAGACTTCCGCGAGCAGGCGTCACCCGACTTTTTCCGCCTGACGCCCGGAGGCATGGTGCGACTGCGCTATGCCTACGTCATCCGCTGCACAGGGGTCGACAAGGATGCCGATGGACGGATCACCGCCGTGCGAGCCGAGGTCCTGCCGGACACGAAGAGCGGCACGCCCGGAGCCGGTACCGTCAAGGTCAAGGGAGCGATCCACTGGCTGCCGACCGGGGATTCCCCGGCGGCGGAAGTACGACTCTACGATCGGTTATTTTCCTGCGACGACCCCGATGCCGGTCCCGAGGACTACCGCACCCGCATCAACCCGAAAAGCCGCCGTAGCGTTTCCGCATACATCGAGCCCGCGCTGGCCTCGGCGGCGGCCGACGAGCGCTTCCAGTTCGAGCGCCATGGCTACTTCGTCGCGGATCGCATCGACCATCGCAGCGAGTACCCGGTGTTCAACCGCATCGTCACCCTGAAGGATTCGAGATCGCGGTGATGCAACGCCAAGACCCCATCCCGGCGCGGATCGACGCGCTCCGCGCCCGCTTGCGCCCCCATGGCCTGTCGGCTTGGATCGCGCTGTCGTCCGACCCGCATCTGTCCGAATACCTGCCTGCGCATTGGCAAACGCGGCAATGGCTCAGCGGGTTCACCGGCTCAGCCGGCACCCTGGTGGTCACGGAGGATCGTGCCGCGCTGCTGGTGGACAGCCGGTACTGGGTCGACGCCGAACGTCAGCTCGCCGGCACCGGCATCGAAACGGTCAAGGCGGCGGGCAGCACGGGCGCGCCCCTGACGGATTGGCTGTGCGCCCAGGTGCCTGAAGGCGGCGCGATAGGGGTCGACGGAATGACGGTCGGCTTGGCGATCGCCCGTGCAATCGAAACGGCACTGCAGGGGCGTGCGGCGCGCCTGCGCACCGATCTCGACCTGATCGACGAAATCTGGCTCGACCGGCCGCCGCTGCCGGCGGACGGGGTGCACGAGCGCGATGCGCGATTCGAGTCGCGCAGCCGCGCGCACAAGCTCGCGCTGATCCGCGAACGGATGCAGGCCTGCGGTGCGGACCGCCACTGGATCTCCAGTCTCGACGACATCGCCTGGCTGTTCAACCTCCGCGGGTCCGACATTCCGTTCAACCCGGTGTTTCTCGCCCACGCGCTCATCGAACGCAACGGAGCAACCCTGTTCGTCGCTCCCGGCAAGATCGATGCCGCCTTGGAACAGCGGCTGCGCGCCGACGGCGTCGAACTTGCCGAATACGACCGGGCCCGATCGGCGCTCGCCGCCGTCGGCCCCGGCGAATCGGTGCTCCTCGATCCCCGCCGGGTGACGGCGGCGATGGCACGCGCGCTCCCGCAAGGTGCGCGCACCATCGAGCAGATCAACCCATCGGTGCTGATCAAGTCGCGAAAGTCGAGGGAAGAGTTGTGGCACGTGCGCGCCGCGATGGAGCAGGACGGCGCCGCACTCTGTGAATTCTTCGCCTGGCTGGATGGTGCCATCATGCGCCGCGAGCGCATCACGGAATGCACGATCGATGAACGGCTTTCGGCGCAACGCGCGCGCCGGCCCGGCTTCGTATCACTCAGCTTCGAGACCATCGCCGGATTCAATGCCAACGGGGCCTCGCCCCACTATCGGGCGACGGCACAGGCGCATGCCGTGATCTGCGACGGCACCGTATGCGGCGAAGGCTTGCTGCTCATCGATTCCGGCGGACAGTACGAAGGAGGAACGACCGACATCACCCGGGTCATTGCCATCGGCCGGCCGACGCCGGAACAGCGCCGCGATTTCACGCTCGTACTCAAGGGGATGATCCAACTCTCGACCGCGCGCTTCCCGCAGGGCCATCGCGCCCCGCTGCTCGACAGTCTGGCGCGCGCGCCGCTATGGGCGCATGGCCTGGACTATGGCCATGGTACCGGTCACGGCGTGGGCTACTTCCTCAACGTGCACGAGGGGCCGCAATCGATCTCCCCGAGCGCGCCGCCCGAGCCACACACGGCGATGGAGATCGGGATGATCACCTCCAACGAACCGGCGGTCTACCGGCCCGGAAAATGGGGGGTGCGGATCGAAAACCTGCTGGCGACGGTCCCCGCACCGCAGCGCGAAGGCGGCGCATTCGGCGAATTCCTGCAATTCGAGACGCTGACCCTCTGCCCCATCGACCGGCGCTGCATCGACCGCAACCTGCTGCGGGCCGACGAGATCGCGTGGCTCGACGCCTACCACGCCACCGTGCGCCGGCGCCTCGAACCGCTGTTGGGCGGCGCAGCGCGGAAATGGCTGATCGCCGCAACGCGGGCGATCTAGCATGAAACGGCGATGATCGTCACGACGAGTTCGCCTGTCGATGAGAGGGTCGATCTCCCGAACGATTCCACATCAAACGGCAACGATCGAACCGCTGTTGGGCGACGCAGCGCGAGCGATTTGGTTTGATGCGGCAAGGCCGTCTCATTGCGAGGGTGCGGCGCCATGCCACAGCTCATGTCGCGAGCTCGGCATGCGCGGCCGGACCCATAGCTCCCGTGCGCAGGTACTCCGCCAAGGCCGCATCCATCGCCGACGCATGCACCGCGAACCACTGCGGCAATTCCTCCGCCAGACGATCGACGATCTCCGTATCGCCGGCATCGTGCCGCCGACGCACCTCCGCCACCACATCGAGGGCCATCTCGTGCTCCCGGGCATGGCAAGCACAAGCCGGGAAGGCCGTCTCGCGCATCCAATGCTCTTCCTGCGCGAAATGTCGCAGCAGATGTTCGTGCAGCACGAGCAGAGACTCCGCGCGATCGCGCGGCCCGCGCAACGCATCCATACAATCGTAGAACTCGCGGTGGATCGCATCCATCGGCGCGTGGCCGAGTTCGATGCGGCCACGCGATGTCACGGAGCCGGATGCAGGCGATGCCGTCGACGCCGTCATCAGCGGTAGACGATCACCGGGATTTGGCTGTGCGTGAGCACCTTTTGGGTCTCGCTGCCGAGCAACACTGCGCTCAGCCCACGGCGCCCGTGCGACGCCATGAGGATCGCATCGCAACCGCGCTCCTTGGCGGTCTCGATGATCGCCTCGAACGGTGAAAAGCTGCGCGCCACGACGGTCTCGACGGGAACACCGCCTTTGCGCGCCGCCGCCTCCAGCACATCGAGGCGCTCGCGCGCGGCCAGATTGGCGCGCTCCTCATATTCGACGATCGTTTCGGGACGATACTCGGACAGGGTGGCATAGGCGTAGGGCTCGACCGCCGTCACGCCGACGATCGATGCACCCAGCTTGGCCGCGAGTTCAACCGCCCCGGTAATGGCGCGTACGGACAGTTCGGAGCCGTCGGTGGGAACCAGGATTTTCTGAAACATCACATGGTCCTTTCTTGGTTGCGTGGTTGGGTTCGGTCGATTTCGGAACAGCGTAACAAAAACCGCCCCGACGGATATGGATCCAGCGCAGGATGGGGCCACACGCCGCTCAAGCCTCCGCGGCGATACCTTCCAGCACCCGCGCCGCCGCCAGCATCCCCATCACCGCGGTCACCGTCACTACGGAACCGTAACCGCCGCACGCCAGGGGACTCCCCGGCCGGACGCCGCCCGGAGCGCAGGACGCGTCCGGGTACCGCACCGGTTCCTCGGAATACACCGCGGCGACGCCGAAACGCCCAGCGCGGCCCCGCAATCCCGCTGCCGGAAACCCATGCTCGCGACGCAGGCGGTGGCGCACCTTGGCCAGCAAGGGGTCGCCGGCCACCGCCGACAGATCCGCAACCCCGAGGCGCCCCGGATCGCGCCGTCCTCCGGCCGCGCCGCAGGAGACCGCGCCGATCCCGCGGTCACGAGCGCAGGCGATCAAGGCCGCCTTGGCGCGGACCGCATCGGTGCAGTCGATCACCCAATCAACGCCGCGCAGCAGGGCCTCGGCGTTGCCGGCATCGAGAAACGCCTCGATCGCAACCGTCTCCGCCGCCGGATCGATGGCACGGATCCGGTCGGTCATCGCCCGCACCTTGGCTCTGCCGTACTCCCCGTCGAGGGCGTGGATCTGCCGGTTGGTGTTGCTCTCGGCGACATGGTCGAGGTCGATCAGCGTCAGTCGGCGCACCCCGGAGCGCGCCAGGGCTTCCGCGGCCCAACTCCCCACGCCGCCGATGCCCACCACCGCGACCCGTGCCCCGGCGAACCGCGCACATGCCCCCTCCCCGTAAAGACGCGCGATCCCGCCAAACCGCCGTTCGGATGATGCCGACGATTCCCCCCCGGGCGGATCGGACTCGTACAATGGCAATTCCGACGCAATGTCACCCATTTTTCAAAACGCTCCGCATGACGAATGCCAATCTTCGCACCGAATACGAGCGTTTCACCCTGACGGAAGACCAAGCCGGGGCGGATCCGCTTGCGCTGTTCGCGCGGTGGTTCGGCGAGGCCGTCGACTCCGGCGGCCGGGAGCCCAATGCGATGGCGTTGGCGACGGCGGATGCCGAGGGACGCCCGGCGGTGCGCATCGTGCTGTGCAAGGATTTCGGGGCGCAGGGATTCCGCTTCTTCACCAATTTCGAGAGTCGCAAAGGCCACGAGCTGCGCGTGAACCGACACGCCAGTGCGCTCTTCTTCTGGGCGGCCCTCGAACGGCAGGTGCGGATCGATGGCACCGTCGAAGAACTGCCGGCGGCGGCGTCCGATGAATACTTCGCCCAGCGCCCGCTCGATGCACGGATCGGCGCCTGGGTCTCGCAGCAGAGCAGCCCGATTCCCGACCGGACCTGCCTGGAAACCCAATTTGCGAAGTTGCGCGAACACTTCACCGAACAATCGCCGCCGCCGCGCCCGCCACACTGGGGCGGGTACCGGCTGATTCCCGATGCGATCGAGTTCTGGCAGGGCCGGCCGTCGCGCCTCCATGACCGCCTGATCTTCACCCGCACCGGGGCGGCGTGGATGCGAACCCGTCTCGCGCCATAGACAACCAGGCCGGATATGAGGAAAATTCCCCGATTGACCATCGCCGGAATTCGTGGACTCCCATGAGCACCGATCCCATCTCGATCATCATCATCGAAGACGAACCGGAATTCCGTCGACGATTCGCCCAGATCATCGAAAGCGAGCCCACGATGCGGCTTGCCGGCGTGGCCGCGAACAAACGAGATGCCCAGGCGCTCATCGACCGCGAATACTTCGACGTGATGCTGATCGACCTGGGGCTGCCGGACGGCACGGGAATCGACCTGATCCGCAGCGTCAGCCAGAAAAAACCCGACGTCGACATCATGGTCGTCACGGTCTTCGGCGACGAGCAGCACGTCGTTTCATCGATCGAGGCGGGTGCGACCGGATACATCCTCAAGGACTCGACGCCGGCAGACGTGATCTCCTGCATCCGATTGCTACGCGCCGGCGGATCCCCGGTAAGCCCCGTCGTGGCCCGCAGCGTGCTACGGGCGATCCGTTCGCGCATGGGCGCCGCTGGCAGCGTCAGCGCCGTGTCCCGTTCGTCCAACACCGAAAGCAACCCGCTCTCCGGCCGCGAGACCGAAATCCTGCAACTGCTGGCCAAAGGCATGAGCTTCAACGAGATCGGCGAGATCCTGGGCATCTCACCGCATACCGTCACGGCCCACATCAAGAAGATCTACCGCAAACTCGCCGTGCATTCGCGGGGCGAAGCCGTGTACGAAGCAAGCCAGATGGGGCTGCTGCGCTCTTGATCCGGTCCCGGTCGTCCCGGCGCCCGTCCCGGCCCGCGC
Organism: Pseudomonadota bacterium; assembly: GCA_021825945.1. Classification (GTDB taxonomy): domain Bacteria; phylum Pseudomonadota; class Gammaproteobacteria; order Burkholderiales; family Burkholderiaceae_F; genus GJ-E10. The sequence goes on along the minus strand of JAKAFN010000001.1, from coordinate 68,005 downwards.
GCTCTCGGCGGGCCGCGATTGCCTTCTTCGCGCTGCTTACCGCAGCGGGCTGGCTACCCACCGCATCGGCGGAACCGTTGGCCATCCACCGCATACGCTGGTTCTTCACGGATGCGGCCGCAGGCCGTGCGGCCGCCGGGCCCGGCATTCCCTTCACCCTGCCCATGCATTGGACCTCCGGCGCGCAGAGCGGGCTGCGCGCCGTGTCCATGCAAGGTAGGTTCCTGCTGACGCAGGCACCCATCGGAACCTGGGCCATCCTGATCTCCGGGTCGAGCGAAGGGGGGGCGGTCTTCGTGAACGGCCATTTCATCGGCGCGATGCCGGCCGAGACGGAGATGCGCCACGTCGCATGGCACCGCCCGTGGATCTTCGCGGTACCACCGTCCGACCTGATCGCCGGCGACAACCATCTGCAGATCCACACCCGATACGGCCCGGGCGCGCACGCCCTCGCCGGCATCACCGTCGGGCCGCTGGACCCGCTCTGGGACCGCTACACCGACGCCGAATTTTTTGCCGTGACGTGGAACTGGATCGGCGCCACGATGGCGCTGTTTGCGGCGGTGGTCGCGTTCACCATCTGGATGCAACGGCGCGACAAGGTATCGCCGCTGCTGGCACTGGCCAGCGGATTCTGGCTCGTGCATGCCGCCGCCCGCCTGATCGAGGTGATGCCGGCAAGCGCCCAATCGGCGGCCGAAGTCGGCTACGCGAGCGGCTATGCCGGGTTTCTCGCCATCGCGGCGATCGCGCTGCTGCGCTGGCGCCACCCGGTTGCGCGACGGGTGGAATGGGAACTGGCGGCGGCGATCACCGCCGGCACCGGTCTGCTCTGGTTCGAGAATCTGCTCGACTTCCCGTCGATCGGCGATGCGGCACTCGTCAACCTCGTTGCGCCGCTTTCGCTCGGCGCCTGGGCAGTCGCGGCGATCCGCGGTTTCGTCCAATCCGCCCACGACGCCGAGTCGGCGAAGGAGGACCTCGAGAACCGGGTCCGCGAACGCGAACAACTGCTCAAGCGCAACTACGAACGCCTGCGAGAAACGGAACGCCAGCAAGCCCAGTCCCACGAGCGGCAACGCATCATGCAGGACATGCACGACGGCCTGGGTTCGCAATTGATGTCCTCGCTCATGCTGGTCGAGCGCGGCGGCGTCAACCCGGACCAGTTCGCGCAGATCCTGCGGGAGTCGATCGACGACATGCGACTGGCCATCGATGCCCTCGCAGCCGAGGACGTGGACATGGCGGCAGCGCTGGGGAATCTGCGCTTCCGCATGGAACCGCGGTTCCGTGCCGCCGGCGTGGTGCTGTCGTGGGATGCGCGGACGCTTCCCGCCGAGATCCCGCTGCACCCGGACATGGTGCTGCCCCTACTGCGCATCGTCCAGGAAGCGCTCACCAATGCCCTGAAGCACAGCCACGCGCAGGCGGTCCGCGTAACCCTCGCGGCGACCCCGGGAGAAAAGCCCGACGCCGGCTGGCTCGACATCCGGGTCACGGACAACGGGCAGGGCATCGCCCCGAACCGCAATGCCGGACGCGGCCTGCTCAACATGCGCAACCGTGCCCAGAAAATCGGCGCGCAGTTGCGAATCGACACCCAGCCCGGCGGCGGCACGACGATCGCGCTGCGGATGCGCTTCGAGAAGGATGCCGCCGCGGGACTGCGGATGCGGACCACGGCGCCGCTCAACACCCAGGCGATCATCGAACAAGTGCGCCGCGCGAACCCACCGACCGGTTCCGGCACCGCTTGACCTCGGCAGCGGGACAAACCCGAGTTTAGGCCGTTTCGGCACCGATATTTCGCACTTCACCCCGCCCTCCCGGCAGAGACAATCGGGCGCAGGACCAATCCCCCTACGGGGCGCGCCATGACGTTCATCAAACCATATCTGATCCGCTTGACCCACTGCGATCCGACGGGACAGGTGTTCTATCCGAACTATTTCCACCTCTTCAATGCCTTGGTGGAAGACTGGTTCTACGAAGCGATCGAAGTCCGCTACGACCAATTCCTGATGGATCGGCGCATGGCCCTGCCCACGGTCCGCCTGGAAACGACGTTCACCAAACCCTGCCGGATGGGTGAAACAGTCGACTTCTGGCTGACCCTTTCCCACGTCGGCCGCAGCTCGGTGCGGTTCACGATGGGCGTCGAGAAGGACGGCGAACAGCGCGCGCGCATGAACCGCATTGCGGTCTGCGTCGATCAGAACACCCACAAGTCCACGCCGATTCCGGACGACATCCGCGAAAAGATGCTGGAATTCATGCGGGAGTGATCGCCCAGCCGGATCGGGGCGTCGAACCGGTATCCTTTCCGGTCATGCAAATCCCCGATCTGCTCGGATACGTGGCGGCGAGCCTGACCACGGTGTCCTTCGTCCCGCAGGCGCACCTGACCTGGAAAACGCGCCGGGCGCAGGGCGTCTCGCTGGGGATGTACACCCTATTCACCGCCGGCATCGCGTTCTGGCTGATCTACGGCATCGCCATCGGCGCATGGCCGGTGATCGTCGCCAATGCGATCACGCTGAGCCTGGCGATTTTCATCCTCTGGATGCGGCTACGGTTCGGACCGTAATGCTGCGCTCCATCTTGCCATGTCCTTCACAAAACCGCGGCCATCGCACATACCCTGCCTGCAGCGCGGCGGATTTGCGCGCGATGCCACCCGCCCCATCGGATCCTGCTCGCCTTGAAAATTACTTTTCACGGTTCCCCCATGCGAACCACAAACCTATGGTCCAACATCCTGCTTGCGTTGGGTTATATCGCGCTCGCGCTAATGGTGGAGTTCTTTTTCCCGCCGCCGGCGCCGGTGTGGCCCTCAACCGGCATCGCGGTATTCGCCGCGCTCGTCGGGGGGTGGCGCTGGATGCCGGGCATTGCGATCGGCGCATTGGTGACAAATCTGAATTTGGGCATTGGCGGAGCACTCGCGAGCATGGTCGGGAATGTGCTCGCCCCAATGATCGGCCGATCTCTCTTTCTCAGGATGGCGTCGGCGCACACATCGCCTTTCGCCACCCCACGCAATGTCGGAGCCTTCGTCCTGGCGATGGCCGGGCTCAATGGAATGATCAGCGGCTCGTTCGGCGCTGCAGGCGTTTCGTTGATCGACGCCCACCGGGCGGATGACGGCTTTTGGGTGGTCTTCCTGAACTGGGCGTCGTCGGATGCCGCAAGCGCCATGATGCTGGCGCCCGCGATTTACCTATGGCGAGAAAATCCTCACCTTGATTTCCCGGCGCGGGGATGGACGGAAACGCTGTCGGCAACAGGACTCCTTATTGGTGTGGCAATCGTCCTATTCCTTGTCGCCCCGGGATCACCGAATTGGCAGCAGGACGGAGTCGTGTTGCTGCTATTGCCGATGACATGGGTCACGCTGCGCTTTACCCAGCGTGATGCCTACACCATGCTTGCCCTGACGTTTCTGGTCATGGTCGCCGGCACGGCGCTGCATCGCGATTCCTTTCTTCCTTCGTCGGACCTCGCATTCCCGTATGCCAGTCTGCAACTGGCGATCGCGGTGATGGGGGCCATGGTGTTGATGGCGAGCACCCTGGATCTCGATCGCCTGCGGGCGATTCGCGCGCTGCAAGAGGTAAACGATTCCCTGGAGGCGCGCGTTCGCGAACGCACGCGCGCCATCGAATCGAGTCATCAGGATCTGGATATCACGGTGCGTGCGCTGCGCCGACTACAGGCCATGTACCGTGCGCTGATGTTCGAAGGCAACGCACTGCTGCGGTCGTGTGATGAGCATGACATGTTGGCGAAAACCTGTGAGGCGATGGTTCAGGACCGCCAATTCCATGTCGTCTGGATCGGGCGTCCCGGGCCATCCCAGCGCTTCGAGATCCTGGCGCTCGACGGCGTCGGCGCAGAGCATGTCCGTCAGTCGCCGCCCCGGCTCGGCGACGGCCCGGAGCAATCGATCGTCGTGCGCGCGTGGAATGCCGAAAAGATCGTGGTGTGCAACGACCTTCTCGCGGATGCGGGGCTGCGTCCCTGGCATGATGGCTTTGCCGCCCACGGCTGGGCGAGCTTGCTGGCGGCCCCCGTGCGCCGGGGAGGGGTGGTCTGGGCCGTAACGGCGTTCATCGCGGCCGAGCGTCAGAGTTTCGATGATCAGACCATCGAACTCTGCCAGCGCGTCGCCGACCTGCTCGGCCACGGCCTGGACGAACTGGACCTGCGGCAGCGCTTGGTTGAGCAGCAGCGCAGCGAAGCATACCGCGCGCGCCACGACAGCCTTACCGGCCTGCCCAACCGGTTCGCTCTGGAGCAGGATGTGCCGCAGGCCATTGCCAGCGCTACGAGATCCGGGCAGCTACTGGCGGTCGGGATGATCGACCTCGACGATTTCAAGCCGGTCAATGACGCCTTTGGTCACGACGCGGGCGACGATCTGCTGCGGCAAATCGCACAGCGCCTGCAATCGCATCTGAACGACTTCGACATGCTGGTGCGCCTAGGCGGCGACGAATTCGTGGTCATCCTGAAGGATGTCGACCCCGACTTGTTCCCGGCGCAGCTGAAAACCACCATGGATCGCCTGCACCGGGCCGTTGAAACGCCATTCGACCTCGGCGAGCAGGATGGGAAACCCCGTCGGGCGATGGTCGATATGACCGCCGGCCTGGCGCTTTACCCGAATGACGGGGAAAACCTCGATGCCCTGCTGCGGAAGGCCGACGCGGCGATGTACCAGGCCAAGGCGAACAAGGTCGATCGCGCGACGTGGTGGACCCTCGATGCCGCGCTGGTCTCGCCCCTGGCGCCCCCGAACGGCGTCTCCTGGGACGCCTATGGTGCGCCGGCCGCCGAATTACTCTCGCGCTACCGCGCGCAGTGGGAGGAGACCACCGAGCGGTTCGTTGCGGAATGGTACGCCGACATGGCCGCGCATCCCGGCATGCGGGCCATCCTCGATACGCTTACACCCGAGCAATTCTCCCGGCTCCGGAGCCGCCAGGCGCAGCACCTACGCTTTCTACTCGACCCCAGGACCACCCCGTCGGCCATTGCCCAAGTCGCCGCGCATCTCGGTCAAGTGCACGCCCTGTCCGGCGTGACCCCGGACATGCTGCTGACCATGACGATCGACTATCAATACCGGATCGCGGAGCACTGGGATAGAACCGTGTTGCGTCATGACGTCCGCAACCGTCTGCTGCAAACGCTGCAGGTGCGTCTGGGTGACGACATCCGGGAGCAGGTTCGGGCACATACCGAAACCATCGAAGTGTTGCTGGCCTCTTCGTTGTTGCCCGATCTTCCCAACGCCGAAGTGTCCTGGGCGCAGGTTGTGCGCAACGAACTCGCCGCACTGGTACGACGGCCGGGATTGGTGGCCATCGCGCTGTGGCAGCCCGACGCACAGGGCGTAATGCAGGTCACGGAGGGCGATGCAGCACCTGCGCTGTTGCCGGCACTCCAGCTACCGGATGCCGAGTTGCCGGTTCTCGACGAGCGCTCACCGCTGAGTCAGGGGATCGTCGCACGCGCCTGGCGCAGCGGCACCATCCATGCGTCCGGCGCCGTCTGGCGCGACCCGGAATTGCAGCCCTGGCGCGCGCAACATGCCGCCCTGGGGGCCCGCAGCATGGCTGCGGTGCCGGTGCGCGATAGCACCGGACGGCCGTGGGCCGTTCTGCATCTCGTCGGCGCCCATCCCAATCAGTTCGATTCGCCTTGGTCGCAGGCATTGCTCCGTGGGTTGCAATCACGCTGGCAGATGCTGGCCGGGCGGCGACAATTTGGTGCCCGGATGGCACTGCCGCTGCACCAGGCGCAGCAGCGGCGGGCCGCGATCTTGTCCGGCGGCTTGCAGATGTGGATGCAACCGGTCGTGGATCTGCGCACCGGGCATCTGCACAAAGTTGAGGCGCTAGCGCGCCTGGTCGCCCCCGGCGGGGAAATCGTCCCCCCCAGTGGATTTCTTCCGCTGCTGGGCGAAGCCGAACTCGGAATGCTGTTCGAAGGCGGCCTGCGGCAAAGTCTGGGGGCGCTGCGCGGATGGCGGGAGCAGGGGCTGACGCCGGGTCTGGCGATCAATCTATCGCCGTCGCTGCTCGATGCCGAGACGCTACCGCAGCGAATCGGACAACTGCTCCGGGAAGCGGACATTGCACCGGAACGCCTTACCCTCGAGCTGTTGGAAACCGAGACCCTGCTCGAGCCGTCTCGGCAAGAAGCGGCCGTCCGTCTGCGTGACATGGGAGTCAATCTGGCAATCGATGATCTGGGGTCCGGGCACAGCAGCCTGCAACTATTGCGAAAACTGCCCATCAACGTGCTCAAGATCGATCAAGGGATGGTCCTGGGCATGCGTCGCGACCCCCTGCGCGCACTGCCTCTGGTAGCGTCGCTGGTGCAGATGGGCCGGGATCTGGATCTGGATGTGGTCCTGGAGGGGCTGGAAACGCCCGACCTGATCGATGTAGCGCAGGTGCTCGGCGCGCCGTTGGGGCAGGGTTTCGGCCTAGCCCGCCCGATGCCGGCCGGGGACGTTCCGGCATGGGCGGCACGCACGGCCCCGGTACGGAAGCCCGGCCCGTACACGGCGCTGGGCGCCCTGACCCATCATTGGCTGGCGATTCACCGAAACCTCGGGAGTTGCACGGACGTGCATACTTGTCCGCTGACCGCCTTCTTTGAACGACACGGGCTTGCCGACAGTCCCGTGGCGAAAGCGCACGCGGACTGTCATGCCGACATCGATCGGGGCGACAACAGCCGGGACCTGCTGCATGCGCTTCATGAACTCATCCGGGCCCAGGAGGAAGCGGAATGACCATGGCATGCGCTCGCTTCCGTTTGAGGGAACAAAATTTCTGTGGCGGGTCGCCTTGGATGAACCCGCCACGACGCGCCCGCTCAGCCGAGCGGGATTTGATCGATCTTCGCCGCGCAGATGAAGTCGTTCTCGGACAGGCCCTGGATGGCGTGCGTGGTGTACTGCACGCGGCAATGGTTGTAGCCCACCTCCAGGTCCGGATGATGGTCCTCGATGTTGGCGATGTGCGCGAGGGCGTTGACGAAGCTCATCGTGCGATAGAAGTCCCGGAAACGGAATTCTCGCCGGAGGGATAGCCCATCCTCCGCGACGACCCATCCGGGCGCAAGGCCGCCGGCCAGTGCCTGGGCCGCGTCGCGCCCCAGCGGCACGACCCCGCCCTCGCAGGGTTTGCATTTGCGTTCGTTCAGTTCAGTCATCGCAGCACCTCGTTCCGGTCCCCGGATGGATCGCTCGCACCCACCCGGACATGCCGTCTCCGTGGGAGTCCCCGTCGCCATGCTATTCCTTTCGCAGCGATTTTCGGCGGCTTCGCCGGACCATTCCATCGGCCGGCCCGCGGCCGATGATCGAAGTTGACACCGGCGCCCGGAGGCGACTACCGTCGCTGCGGGCGGATCTGGCAGAGCGTTCCGAACCGAAACCATGGCGGGTGGCCACAATGGGACAACCGGAGATGTACGTCGCCGTGATGGCCGGAGTCGTGCTGTCGCTGTTTCTCGGCGTCAGCGAAGTGGTGGCTTTGCGCAAAGCGGCATTCCGGCTTTACGGCCGCTGGGCAAGATTGTCGCGATCCGGAAACGCGTTGCGCGTCGCGGTGGAATTATGCGGAATCGCTGCGGTCTTCTTGCTGCAAACGGTCATCGTCGCGGTACTGGTGGCCCTGGCCTTGGGCACCCTGAATCCACGCTTCCCGCACAATGTCTCCCGGCAGATCCGGTTGGACACGATCCGGCACCGATACCCCGGAACACCGCTGGCGACGGGATCCCGCAAGGGTGGTCGAAAACCGACCGCAACGACATGGTCTTGATCGCGGCATCTTGACGGCCCGCGCGCTGCGGCCTATACCTAACCCCTGGCACGCTTCATCCACCCCGACCGATGGAGGGTCGAACATGATGCCCACTACAGCAGAGGTCATGGGCGCAACCCGGGATCGCGATCTCGCCGCGGCGTTCCCGCACGCGCCATTCGCATGGTCGCCGAGCCAGGCCGAGGCGCAGGCCAAAGCGGAAGGGTTGACACTCACCGAGGATCACTGGAATGCGATCCGGAGTTTGCAGTCTTATTTCGCCCGCCATGAAGATCATCCTATCAACATGCGCGAACTGCACGACGCGCTCGATGAGCGATTCCACGCCGAGGGCGGAATCCGGATGCTGTACCACCTCTTCCCGGGCGGCCCCATCGCCCAGGGCTGCCGCTTGGCCGGCCTCAAGGCGCCGTATCTCGCGACAGACCCGAGTTTCGGGAGCGTTTCCTGATCGTCCGGTGGTGGTAAGACGGCGGCGCAGCGATGCGCCGTTGGGATACGCCGATCCGCCAGACCCTCACCAGGTCCGGTACCGGATCAAGTTGCCGATCCCGCTCGGGTTCCGGGGCGGGGCTCGGTGACGGCGGCCCGCTGCGCGCGCGCTTCCAAATCGGCCCAGCGCGCGAACCACTGCGCAAGTTCACGCTCGAGCTGCTCGCAACGTTCGCGGTCGGCACGGATCCGTTCGGCACCGGCCCGGTAGTATTCCGGGTCGGTGCCGCGTGCGTGGATCTGGGCCAGTTCCGCTTCCAGGGCTTCAATCTTGCCCGGCGCCGCCTCGAGGTCCCGCCGCTCCTGGAAGCTCAGCTTGTCCTGCGCCTCACGTCGACCCGGCCGCGCAGATTTGGTCGGCCGGCCTTGGGCGCGCGCGGAATCGGTGTCCGCCACGGGCTGGCGGAACGCCCCTTGCGCAGCCGCATCCGAATACCCGCCGGGGAATTCGCGCCAAGTACCGTCGCCCATCGCCACCAGGGTCTGGGTGGCAACATTGTCCACGAACGCGCGATCATGGGATACGAACAGCAGCGTCCCGGAGTACTCGGCCAGGGTGGACTCGAGCAATTCCAGGGATTCCATGTCCAGATCGTTGGTGGGCTCGTCGAGCACCAGCAGATTGGCAGGCCGCGCAAACAGGCGCGCCAACAGCAAGCGATTGCGCTCGCCCCCCGAGAGGGTACGGATCGGCGCATCGGCCCGGCGCGGCGAGAACAGAAAATCGCCCAGGTAGCTCATGACGTGCTTGCGCGTCGCGCCGATCTCGATCCACTCGGATCCCGGCGAAATGGTCTCGACCACCGTACGTTCGGGATCGAGTTGTTCGCGCAGTTGATCGAAATAGGCGATCTCCAGTTGGGTGCCGAGGCGCACCGACCCACGGTCGGGGGCAAGTTTTCCCAACAACATCTGGATCAGGGTGCTCTTCCCCGCGCCGTTGGGGCCGACGAGCGCTAGGCGGTCGCCGCGCAGTATGCGCAAGGTCAGATCCTCGACAATCCGCCGGCCGGCGAAATCCTTGCCGGCGCGTTCCAGTTCCGCCACCAATTTTCCGGAACGGTTGCCGGCATCGATCTGCATGCGCACCGAACCGAGCCGCTCACGACGCTCGCTGCGTTCGACCCGCAGACGCTCCAGGCGCCGCACACGGCCCTCGTTACGCGTGCGACGGGCCTCGACGCCCTTTCGGATCCACACTTCCTCCTGCGCCCAGAATCGATCGAACTTGCGCCGCGCGACGTCCTCCGCCATGCGCTGTTCGGCCTTGCGCTCCTCGTAGGCGGAGAAGCTTCCCGGGAACGAATACAGTTGGCCGCGATCGAGTTCGACGATGCGCGTGGCGACGCGATCGAGGAAGCGCCGGTCATGGGTGATGACGATGGCCGCTCGGCTTGCCCGCTGTTCTTGGATGAGGAATTCTTCGAGCTGCTCGATCGCGCCGACATCCAGATGATTGGTCGGCTCATCGAGCATCAGCAACTCGGGTTCGAGCGCGAAAGCCAGCGCCAACGCAGCGCGTTTTCGCTCGCCGCCCGAGGCCCGCGCCGGATCGGCGCTTTCGTCGAGACCGAAACGATGCAGGGCCTCGACCAGGCGCGCGCGCAGTCGCCACCCCTCTCGTTCGTCCTGCATGGCATCCCAGCCGGCTCGCTGCGCCAACGCGCCCAGAAACGTCGGCGCCGCAGGCAGCATGGGTTCCTGTTCCACCGAGGCGACGCGCAAGCCCTCGCGCCGGCGTACCTCACCGTCATCGAGAGCGAGGCGACCGTCGAACGCTGCCAGCAGGGAGGACTTGCCGGTACCGTTGCGGCCGATCAGCCCGACCCGCTCGCCCTCCTGCAAAGAGAATTGCGCGCGGTCCAGCAAGGGGGTCATGCCGAAGGCGAGTTCGCCATCCAGCAGCGTCAGCAGGGTCATGCCGTACTGTAACAGGGCGACAATCCCCTGCAGCGGCCGAACCCGGCATGGGGATCCACCCGGCGCGAATCGAAGGTTTGACCATCAGACCTTGCGCGCACCCAGCGCAGGAAGTATCTTGAACGGACCGTTTCGGAAAAGCGCCTCCTGCCGCGGTGAGGTGGTCTCCGCGGGCGGCGTTTCCGGTGCGAAACCGCGGTTCAACGAAAACCAATGGAGATAGCCATGGCCATCGATGCCGGCACACAAGGTTCGGCGAAAGCCGCCGAAGCGCTTGCACAGGACTTCCGCAATGTCGTTGCGGATGCCGAGGAATTGCTTGCAGCACTGGGCAGCGACGGCGACGCCAAGATCAAGGAAATGAAAGATCGCGTGCACGAATCGCTACACCAGGCGCGCGGGCGGCTGAACGAATTTCAGGCCAGCGCAGTCGGCAGCGCGAAAGCGGCCGCCAGTGCAACGGACGAATATGTCCACCAAAACCCATGGCATGCCGTCGGGGTCAGCGCGGTGATCGGCGGCCTGCTTGGCTATCTGATCGGTCGCCGCTAGAGCGCCCGCGATGGCGGGGGATCCGGCGGGGAGGCTGGTGGGTCGTGCGCGGGGCCTTGCGGCGACGTCCATCCGGGCGGTGCGGACGCGGATGGAACTTCTCGCGGTCGAAATCCAGGAGACCGGCACGCGCGCCGTCCGCGATCTGCTGATCGCCGGAGTCGCCCTGAACCTCTTGCTGTTTGGTCTGCTATTGGGAGCGATCTGGATTGTGCTGACGGTGCCGCCAGATCTGCGCCGGATCCTGCTGGGCTTTTTTTCCCTGGCGTTCCTGGTTGGCGGCGCAGGAGCGCTATGGTGGTTGCGTTCGGACAGCGCCGGGCGCAAGCCGTTTCTGCAGACCACGATCGCCGTCCTCAAGGATGACGAACAGGCGCTGGACAAGAAACACCACGATGAACAGACTTGAGTTGTTGGGGCGGCGTCGCGAGGTGCTGGTTCTGTCGGCCCGATTGCAACGCGCCAACATCGAAACGCGACTCGATCGATTGCAAGCGCATCCGGAACGGGCTCTGTTCGATTTCGCGATTCATCAGCTATTCGGGCGCGCGATGCGCGGCGCATTGCTGACCGCCGTGGCCAACATCGTGATGAAAGGCCGGCGCCGAGCGCGGAGCCGCGCGGAATGATGCCGATTTGGCCTGTGCGTCGGCTCCGTGCCACCTCGGAGGAGTTTCTCGTTGCAGGCATTTCTGGTCTCGACCGGTGTCGTCGCCCTGGCGGAAATCGGCGACAAAACCCAGTTGCTTTCCTTGATTCTGGCGGCGCGCTACCGCAAGCCGACACCGATCGTCCTGGGCGTGTTCGCGGCCACCGTCGCCAATCACGGGGGAGCGGGGGCGATCGGGCTCTGGCTGTCGCAGGTATTGGACCCAATCATTCTGAACTGGGCGATCGTCGCGTCCTTCCTCTTCATGGCCGGGTGGATCCTCGTTCCCGACCGACTCGAGGAAAACGAGGTGGCGACGCCCAGGAACGGTTTCGGCGTATTCGGTACGACCGCCATGGCATTCTTTTTCGCCGAAATGGGGGACAAGACCCAGGTCGCGACGATCGCCCTCGCGGCCCGCTTCCATGCGCTGGCTGCCGTCGTGGGAGGGACGACCCTCGGCATGCTGCTCGCCAACGTTCCGGTCATCTACCTCGGACACCGGTTCGCGGACCGGATGCCTGCAAAGGCCGTGCATGCCACCGCCTGTCTGCTCTTCGTCATCCTCGGCGGACTGGCACTGCGCAACGCGCTGACCCGGACGCCGATCTGAGCCGCGGATCACAGGCTTGCCAAAACGGTCGCCCCGTACCAGAGTGCCCGCTCAATCTGCGCCGGCGTCGCTGCCGGCTTGCGCGCGGCGCAACCGGTCATGGATCGCATCCCACGGAGCGCCCGCCGGCGGCACCGCAACGAGCAGGCGGTCGGCATCGCTGGCGTCCATCGCCCGAAGGTGGTCGTACAACGTACGCGCGTAATCATCGGCATCGTCCGGTGCCACCAGATGCCGAGTCAGGCTCGATGCGATCGCGGAGCCGGCGACGATCGCGGTTTGGGGGGCCAACACGGCCAAGCGGGCCGGACGCAGCGCGGCGATTCGTACGACGAGATCGGCGGGGGCGACGAGTTCAAGCGGCTTACGCGGGGCGTAATGCCCCTTCAAGCGACCGGACGCGCGGGGCGCTTCCTCGTCGTCGGATGCCACCGTGACCCGAACCCCGGTCGACGCGACTGCAGCGGCGATCGCATCGGCGCGAATGAAACCGGGGCGGAGCACGCGCAGGACTCCGCACGTGCAATCGACGATGGTCGACTCGATCCCCACGACGCTGGCGCCGCCGTCGAGGATGACATCGACGGCGCCCTGAGGTTTTTCGCCAAGGTCGGCGCGCACATGCGCGGCTCGTGTGGGGCTGATGCGACCGAATCGGTTGGCGCTGGGCGCGGCGATCGCCGCTGCCGGGTCGTTCTTGCCGACGCACAGGCCGCGGATCAATGCCAGCGCCCAGGAATTCGCGGGCGCCCGCAGGCCGACGCTGTCCTGCCCCCCCGTGACCGTATCCGAAGCGCGCGCCGAGCGCGGCAGAATCAGGGTGAGGGGCCCCGGCCAGAACCGTTCCATGAGCACGAGCGCATGCGATGGAACATCGCGCGCCCAAGCCCGGGCCGCTGCGACGTCGGCAATATGAACGATCAACGGATGGCCGCGGGGCCGGCCCTTGACGTCGAAGATCCGCGCCACGGCTTCGGGTTGCGCGGCATCAGCGCCTAGACCATAGACGGTCTCGGTCGGGAACGCGACCAAGCCACCTTGCAGCAAGGCATCGACGGCGCGCGCGATCTGCGCGCCGTCGACCGGCGCCGGTTCGTTCCAGGTGCCCGGCATGCCGGGGAATCCGATCAACGCGGTGCTTCCAGGCCGAGGATGTCTGCCACCAGGCGCGCGCGCGAAAGAGCTTCGTCGACGCTCGCACCCAGCACCGTGACATGCCCCATCTTGCGACCCGGACGCGCTTGCGTCTTGCCGTAGAGATGCAAGCGTGCTCCCGGAATCGCGAGCACGGCATCGAACGGTGGGATGCGCGAGACACCATCCCGGTCGAACCAGACATCACCAAGCAGATTGCACATCACCGACGGCCGCATCGCCGTCGGATCACCCAAGGGCAAACCCGCCAGGCTGCGCACCTGCTGGTCGAACTGGCTATCGATGCAGGCGTCGATGGTGGCGTGGCCGCTGTTATGCGGACGCGGCGCGATTTCATTGACGAGCAGCGTTCCGTCCATGCGCTCGAAGAGTTCGACGCAGAGCACGCCGGTGTACTGCAATCCCTGGGCAACCTGGACGGCGATCCCGCGCGCGCGTTCCGCGGTTTCGGGCGGAATGCGGGCCGGCGCGATCGACACCGCGAGGATGCCGTTCCGATGCTCGTTTTCGTGGACCGCGAAGACGGCAACAGCGCCATCGTGACCGCGCGCCAGAACCACGGAGAGTTCCCGCCGAAGGTCGATCCGCTGCTCGACCACGCAAGGCACGCTGCCCAGTGCCCGCCAAGCCTGCGGCAGGTCCTTCGCCGCGGTGACGGCGACCTGCCCCTTGCCGTCGTAGCCCATCCGGGCGGTCTTGCAAATCGCCGGAAACAACTCCCGGGCGACCTCGGCGCTTTCCGCAGCACCGGCGATCGTCGCATAGGCTCCCACCGGCACGCCGCAGGACCGCAGGAACGCTTTTTCGGCGATCCGGTCCTGCGCGATGGACACCGCAGACGGGGCGGGACGCACGATGCAGCGCGCTGCCAGGCGCGCGAGGCTTTGGGCGGGAACGTTCTCGAATTCCGTGGTGACGGCCGCGCACAACGCTGCAAGCGCATCGAGCGCTTGGGCATCGTCATACGCAGCGACGATCTGGCGGTCCGCAACCGATCCCGCCGGCCCGTCAGGCGCGGGATCGAGCACGCAAACGCGATACCCCATCGCCTGCGCCGCCATGCAGAACATGCGACCCAACTGACCGCCGCCGATCACGCCAAGCCAGGAACCGGGGGGGCAGTGCAACGCCTTGCCCCCCACACGGTCCAGCGACGGGGGAGAGGAAAGCCGACCGGTCACACCCACTACTCCGGCGGCAGCGTCATGTCCCGCGCCTTTTGCGTCTGGGCGGCGCGGAACGCCGTCAGGCGCGCCGCGAGGTCGACGTCGTCGAGCGCCAGCGTGGCAATGGCGAACAGGGCTGCATTGGCGGCACCGGCTTCTCCGATTGCGAAGGTGGCCACGGGGATGCCGCGTGGCATCTGCACGATCGACAGGAGGCTGTCCTTGCCGCCGAGGTGGCGCGTGGCAACCGGTACGCCGAGGACGGGAACCGTGGTCTTGGCAGCCAGCATTCCCGGCAAATGCGCGGCCCCACCCGCGCCGGCGATGATGGCGCGCAGGCCGCGACCGGCGGCCCCTTCGGCATAGGCGAAGAGGTCGTCTGGCATCCGGTGCGCCGAGACGACGCGGGCGTCGTAGGGAACGGCGAACTCGCCCAGCAGTGCACAGGCGTGCTTCATCGTATCCCAGTCGGACTGTGATCCCATGACCACACCGACCCTTGCGATGCGCGGTGCGTGATCCATCATGCGCGTTCTCCCGTCAGGCGATCCAGCGCCTCGCGATAGCGCGCTGCGGTTTTTTCCACGATGTCCCAAGGCAAGGCGGGCGGCGGCGGCGTCTTGTTCCACGGCTGCGTCTGCAGCCAGTCGCGCAAGAACTGCTTGTCGAAGCTGGGCGGCGAGATCCCGGTACGGTACTGGTCGGCGGGCCAGAATCGCGACGAGTCCGGCGTGAGCACCTCGTCCATCAGTCGCAACGTGCCGTCATGGTCGAGTCCGAACTCGAATTTCGTGTCGGCGATGATGATTCCCCGCGCCGCCGCATGTTCGGTGGCACGGCGGTACAACTGCAAGGAGAAATCGCGCATGCGATCGGCGAGCGGCGCACCGATCCGGTCGCAGACCTGCGCGAACGAGATGTTTTCGTCGTGCTCACCGACGGGGGCCTTGTGCGCAGGCGTAAAGATCGGCTCCGGCAGTTGCTGCGCCTGCAGCATGCCGGCCGGCAATTCGATGCCGCACACGGCACCGGATTCGCAATAATCCTTCCATCCCGATCCGATGAGATAGCCGCGGACGACGGCTTCCACCGGCAGGGGAATCAGGCGGCGCGCCACGACCGCGCGCCCGGCGACCTGATCTCGTTCCTCCGGCCGGACGACGCGCTCGGGTGGAATATCGAGAAGATGATTGGGACCGATGTCCGCCAAGAGCGCAAACCAGAAATTCGACATCGCGTTGAGGACTGCTCCCTTGCCGGGTATGGCCTCATCCATCACGACGTCGAACGCGGAAATGCGATCGGTGGTCACGATCAAGAGGCGGTCTTCGCCGACGGCGTAGGTATCGCGCACCTTTCCCCGATGCAGCAGCGGCAAGGATCGGATGCGCGATTCGAGCATCGGGGTTGAATCGTCGGGATGCATCACAGCTTGCCTCCGAATCGGTGCCACAGAACCGCGGCCCAGGTTCCGCCGCTCAGCAATAGCGCCAGGAGGACCGCGGAACTGCCGAGGTCCTTGGCGCGCTTTGCAAGCGGATTGATTTCATAGCCTTGGCGGTCGATGGCCGCCTCGATCGCCGAATTCAGGATCTCGACGATGAGCACGAGGACCACCGATGCAACGAGGAGAATGCGTTCCACGAAGGATACCGGCAGAAAGACCGCTGCCGGAACCAGAAACGCCGCGAGGATGCATTCCTGGCGGAACGCATCCTCGCCATACCAGGCAAAACGCAGGCCCTCGATCGAATAGCCAATGGCGTTCCATACCCGCCGCAGCCCGCGCTTGCCCTTCAGCGCCCGGCCATCTCCGCCGGGGGGCGGGGTCCTTCCCGTCACAGGAAACCCCGGCCGCTTCCGCGTTTCCTTAGCGCACCTGTTGCGCCAGATCTCCGGCGCGATAACGCAGAGCCATCTTTTCGAGCGGAACCGGGACGATCTTCGAAGCCATGCCCGCACAGCCGAATTCGATGTAACGCTGCTTGCACAGGTTCTTGGCCGCTTCGCGCGAGGGCTTCAGGAACTCGCGCGGGTCGAACTTCGAGGGATTTTCGGCCAGGAACTTGCGCGTCGCAGCCGTCATCGCCAAGCGGATGTCGGTGTCGATATTGACCTTGCGTACGCCGTGCTTGATCGCCTCCTGGATCTCTTCGACCGGGACGCCGTAGGTTTCCTTCATCTGTCCGCCGAACTGGCGGATGATTTCCAGCAGGTCCTGCGGCACACTCGACGAACCGTGCATCACCAGGTGCGTGTTGGGAATGCGCGCGTGGATTTCCTTGATCCGGCTGATCGCCAGAATGTCGCCGGTCGGCTTGCGTGAAAACTTGTAGGCCCCATGCGATGTGCCGATGGCGATCGCCAGCGCGTCGAGTTGCGTGCGCTGGACGAAATCAGCGGCTTGATTCGGATCGGTCAACAGCATGTCGCGGGTCATCTTGCCTTCCGCGCCGTGACCGTCCTCCTTGTCGCCTTCCATGGTTTCCAACGAGCCGAGGCAACCGAGTTCGCCCTCGACGCTCACGCCCTTGGCGTGCGCTTCGTCGACGACTTTCTTCGTGACCTGCCAGTTGTATTCGTAATCCGCGACGGTCTTGCCGTCTTCCTTGAGCGAGCCGTCCATCATCACCGACGAAAAGCCCAGGTTCATTGCGCCTTCACAGACGGCCGGCGATTGGCCGTGGTCCTGGTGCATCACAATCGGGATGTTCGGATATGACTCGACCGCCGCTTCGATCAGGTGGCGCAGGAAATGCTCGCCGGCGTATTTGCGCGCACCGGCAGATGCTTGCATGATGACCGGCGCGTCGACTTCGGCGGCGGCTTCCATGATCGCCTGGACCTGTTCCAGGTTGTTGACGTTGAACGCCGGCACCCCGTAGGTGTGCTCCGCAGCGTGGTCGAGCATCTGACGCAACGAAATCAAGGCCATTTGATGTCTCCTATCCAATCGACTTTTTTGGGAAATCAGCCTGCCGCGCGCTCTTGCAACACGGCCACCGCCGGCAGAGGCTTTCCTTCCAGGAACTCCAGGAACGCCCCGCCTCCGGTCGAGATGTAGCTCACCTTGTCCGCAATCCGGTATTTGGCGATCGCCGCCAGCGTATCCCCTCCGCCGGCAATCGAAAAGGCTCCCGCGGACGTCGCCGCAGCGATGGCCTTGGCCAATTCTTCCGTTCCTTGCGCAAACGCATCGAACTCGAACACGCCCAACGGACCATTCCAGATGATGGTTCCGGATTCCTGCACGATCTTCGTCAGTTGCGCGGAGGTCTGTGGGCCGACATCCAGGATCAGATCGTCGGCTTCGACCGCGTTGGCGGCCCGCACCTGTGCCGGCGCATCTGCAGCAAAACGCTGAGCGACCGTAACGTCGACCGGCAGCGGCAGCGTCGCGCCCTTTCGCTGCAGGGTCTCGACGACCTTGCGGCACTCGGGGACGAGATCGGGCTCGGCCAACGATTTGCCGATCGGCAGCCCTGCCGCCAGCAAGAAGGTGTTGGCGATGCCGCCGCCAACGATCAGCCGATCGACCTTCTGCGCCAGATTGTTGAGGATGGTGAGCTTGGTGGAGACTTTCGATCCCGCGACGATCGCGACCAACGGCCGCTTGGGCTCGCCGAGGGCGCGGCCCAGGGCCTCGATTTCCGCAGCGAGTAGCGGGCCGGCGCAGGCGACCGGCGCGAAGCGCGCGATGCCGTGGGTGGTGGCTTCCGCACGATGCGCGGTGCCGAACGCGTCGTTGACATAGACATCGCATAGCGCCGCCATCTTGCGGGCCAGCTCTTCGCTGTCTTTCTTTTCCCCCTTGTTGACGCGGCAGTTCTCCAGCAGCACGACCTCGCCCGGAGCAACCGTTACGCCATCGACCCAGTTCGCGACCAAGCGCACCGGACGGCCGAGCAGTTCGGCCATCCGCACGGCGATCGGTGCCAGCGAGTCGGCAGGAGTCAGCGTGCCTTCCGTCGGACGGCCGAGGTGGGACGTGACCATCACGGCGGCGCCCGCATCCAGGGCCATACGCACGGCGGGGATCGACGCGCGGATGCGCGTGTCCTCGGTGATATTGCCGGCATCATCCTGCGGAACATTGAGGTCCGAACGAATGAATACCCGCTTGCCGTTCAGTACACCCTGCTTACAGAGCGATTCGAGAGTCAAGACGTTCATGGCGGAAAAGAAGGATCCTTTTGACGTTTCGGTGAACGCACAACAGCCGCCCCACACGCCCTGCGCCCTGTCGGGCGCGGGAATGCGGGACGGGGAGCGCAAGCGTCAGGCCGAGGCCTTCATCAGCGCGACGGTGGTGTCGAGCATGCGATTGCTGAAGCCCCACTCGTTGTCGTACCAGCTGCTCACCTTGACCAGGCGTCCCGAAACCTTGGTGAGCGTGGCGTCGAAGATCGACGAGTGCGCGTTGTGGTTGAAGTCGACCGACACGAGCGGCTCCTCGTTGTATGCGAGGATGCCCCGCAGCGGGCCTTCCGAGGCGTCTTTGAGGATCCGATTGACTTCCTCGACCGTGGTGTCCCGCGCCGCGATGAACGACAGATCGACGATCGATACGTTGATGGTCGGGACGCGGATCGCGAAACCGTCGAGCCGGCCATTGAGTTCCGGCAGCACGAGCCCGACCGCAGCGGCGGCGCCCGTCTTGGTCGGGATCATCGACTGGGTTGCGGACCGGGCACGGCGCAGATCCTCGTGGTACACATCGGTGAGAACCTGATCGTTGGTGTACGAGTGGATGGTCGTCATCAGACCGTTGACCAAGCCGATCTTCTCGTGCAACGGCTTGACCAGCGGCGCCAGGCAGTTGGTGGTGCACGAGGCATTGGAGATCACCGTGTCGGACGCCTTGAGCGTCTGATGGTTGACGCCATAAACGATCGTGGCATCGACATCGCTGCCGCCGGGCGCGGAGATGACGACCTTCTTTGCGCCGCCACGCAGATGCGCGGAGGCCTTTTCCTTGGTGCAGAAGAAGCCCGTGCACTCGAGCACGACATCGACGCCCAGTTCGCCCCACGGCAGTTGGGCCGGATCGCGACTGGAGAGCACCTTGATGCGATCGCCGTTGACGACGAGCGCGTCGCCATCGACAGCCACGGTTCCCGGGAACGCACCGTGCGCGGTGTCGTGGCGGGTCAGATGCGCGTTGATCTTCGCGTTGCCCAGATCGTTGATCGCGACGATGCGCACGTCGTGCTTCTTTCCGCTTTCGTAGAAAGCGCGCAGAACGTTGCGCCCGATGCGGCCGTATCCGTTGATGGCGATATTGATGGTCATGGCTCCTGTCCCCCCCATATCTTGCGCGTGGTTTCCGCGATTGGGAATTGAAAAGAAAGGCGGGGAGTTTACCAGCAGAAGCGTCGACTGCCGGTCGGCATGCGGCCCGGAACCTTGCGACATGACGGGTTTTGCGGTCCACGCAACAGTGCGGCGCGGAGCGGGTAGGCTATGCGCCATGCTCCGCCCCCACCGACTCCCGATCGCACCCGGCACCTACGTTCCGGGGGATGTCGTCACGCTGTCCGACGGCGCATCCCGTCATGCGCGGGTCCTGCGCCTTGGCGCCGACGAGCCTTTCGTCCTATTCGACGGGGTGGGGACCGAGTACGGCGCCCGCCTCGAACCGGCGGCCGAGGGCGGGCGGCGGTCCGGCCCGCTGGCCGCCCGCATCCTGTCTGCCGCGTCGATCGATCGGGAAGCCCGCGTCGACATCACGCTGATCCAGGCGCTCACGGCGCAGGAACGGCTCGAATGGATGATCGAAAAGGCGGTGGAACTGGGCGTGCGACGCGTCCTGCTCGTCCCCGCGCAGCGATCGGTGGTGCGACTCGAGGGCACGCGACAGGAGCGGCGGACCGCGCGGTGGCGCGAAATCGCATGGGCGGCATGCGCACAGTGCGGCCGCAATCGCGTTCCCGAAGTCGCCCCGGCCGCCAGCCTGGAGGCCGCGCTGCGGATCGCGGCAGACGCGCAATATCGCTGGATCCTGGATCCCGACGGCGCGACAGGGATGGGAGCTGCGTCCTGGACGACGGTGAGCTGCGCGATCGGCCCCGAAGGCGGTTTCACAGACGAGGAGACCGCACTTGCCGAACGCCTCGGATACCAGCGGCTGCGGCTCGGACCGCGCGTACTGCGTACCGAGACGGCGGGAATCGCGGTCGTGTCGGCACTACTGGCGCTGGGAGGGGAATATTCGTAATCCTCCCCACGCGCGATCGCGGAAAACCGCGGCGGTCAGTCTGGCATCCGTTCGGTGAAGAACGCCATCAACGCGTCCTTCTTCGCCATGGCGTCGCGCAGCCCGAGGTCGATCAGCGCCCGGGTGTACGGCGCCTCGAACAACAGGTAGCTCGCCAGCGCCGCACCGTCGGCGCGATGTGCGCCGATCGACTCGAGCAGACTCCGCACCGGCCCCGGCAAGTGGCGGATCGAATTGATCGCAATCTCGTCGATCGGGACGCTCGGCGAGATCATCAGCATCTCCACCGGCCGAAGTCCGGCTGCGCGCCGCTGGTTCGGACTCATCGTTTCCACCAGTTCGTTCATGCGATCGAGCTGTTCGACGTCATACGCAAGAGCATCGAAAAAGATCGTCGACAAGGCATGTCCGGCGACCTGCGCCAGCGACGGATAGGAGCGGGACGGCGCCAGCTCTGCGCCCCCGCCCGACCAGCCGTTTTGGCCGACCCCGACCACGAGTAGCCGCTCGGCACCGAAATGGATCGCCGGGCTGGTCGGCGAAATCTGCTGCATCGAGCCGTCGCCGAAATATTCGACGCCGCCCCCCAGCGCGCCATCGATATCCAGGGGCACTGCGGGAAACACGATGGGAATCGCCGCCGACGCCAGGAGATGCGAGATACCGATCCGTGTACGGACGGAAATCCGATGCAGGCTCCGCGGCAGTTCCTGCTCGGCCAACGCCTGGTAGAAGGTCACATGACGCCCCGAGCTGTAGCTCGACGCGCCGATTGCGAGCGCGCGCAGATGCCCGCTCTGCAGGGCCCGTTCGATGCCACCGATGTCGAGCATCTCCCGCAGCAGCTTGCGCAAGGGCTCGTTGTCGAGGAGCGAGCGCGGACGAGCACGCCAGTATTTCCCGACGAGCCACCCTACCGAGAGCAGAGACATCCACGACGCACCGGTGCGCACGACGCCGACGAGATCGGAGCGATATACCTGGCCGGCATGGAAATTTTCCCAGACGCGTGCGAGTCGCGCGACGGAGTCGTGGAAATCGTGCGCGCCGGCGGCCAACGCCGCGGCGTTGATCGCGCCGGCCGATGCACCGCACAGGATCGGGAACGGATTGCCGTTCCGGACCCCGCGCAGGAGTGCGGCAACGCCCCGCAACACGCCGACCTGATAGGCGGCGCGCGCGCCGCCGCCCATCAGGACGAGCGCAGCGGGCGAGGTACGTTGCCGAAGACGGGCGGAAGTGGCGTTCAAAACGCGGGTTCAGGCTTCCCCGGGCGGTGGCGAACCCGAACCCGCTTCGCATGGCGCCTTCGCGTCCACCACGGCCAGCGCCGTCATGTTGACGATGCGACGCACCGTCGCCGACGGCGTCAGAATGTGGACCGGGCGCGCCGCGCCCAGCAGGATCGGACCAATGGCAACATTATTGCCCGAAATCGTCTTGAGCAAGTTGTAGCCGATGTTCGCCGCGTCGATCTCCGGGCACACGAGCAGGTTTGCGTCCCCCTTCAACGTCGACGTCGCGAGAATGCTCCGGCGCATCACGCCGTCGACCGCGCAGTCCGCATGCATCTCGCCGTCGACCTCGAGGTCGGGCGCACGCTCCCGGATCCGGGCCAGCGCCTCGCGCATCTTGAGCGCCGTGGGCGCATCGCTGCTGCCGAAGTTCGAGTGCGACAACAGCGCGACACGCGGGATGATGCCGAGGCGCCGCAAGGACGCGGCCGCGGCGACGGCGAGCTCCGCGAGTTCGTCCGCGCTCGGGTCGACGTTGACGTGCGTGTCCACCAGCGCGAGCTGTCGCCCGGGCAGTACCAGGATATTCATGGCGCCGTAGACCCGCGCCCCGGGTCGCAGGCCGAGCACCTGATCGATGTATCGCAAGTGCTGGCCGTATGTTCCGGCGGTACCGCAGAGCATCGCATCGGCCGCCCCTTGATGGATCAACATCGTGCCGATCAAGGTCTGCGCACGCCGCATCTCGATTCGGGCGGTCTGCAGCGTCACCCCGCGACGCCCCGCGATGCGGTGGTATTCCTCACTGTACTGCCGATACCGTGGGTCCGACTCCGGATTGACGAGTTCGAAGTCGAGCCCCGCGCGCATCCGCAGACCGTACCGCTCCAGGCGCTGGGCCACGACCGCCGGCCGACCGATCAGCACGGGCTGCGCGATGCCCTCGTCCACGACGACCTGCACCGCCCGCAAGACGCGTTCGTCCTCCCCCTCGGCGAACACCACCCGATTCGCGACCCCGCCGGCATGCGCCTGCTTCGCGATCGCGAAGATGGGTTTCATGAACGTGCCGGAGTGATAGACGAACTGCTGGAGCCGCGCGCGGTATGCATCGAGGTCGGCCAGCGGCCGCGTCGCCACGCCGCCGCGCATCGCCGCCAGCGCGACCGCCGGGGCGACCCGCAACATCAGGCGCGGGTCGAACGGCTTGGGAATGATGCACTCGCGGCCGAACCGCAGATCGGCATCACCATAGGCCGTGACCACTTCGTCACTCGGCTCTTCCTGCGCAAGGCCGGCGATGGCATGCACGGCGGCGATTTCCATCTCCCGCGTGATCGCCGTCGCCCCGACGTCGAGCGCCCCGCGGAACATGAACGGAAAGCACAGGACATTGTTGACCTGGTTCGGATAGTCGGAGCGACCCGTCGCAATGATCGCGTCGCTGCGTACGGCGCGCACCTGATCCGGCAGGATCTCCGGCACCGGGTTGGCCAGCGCCAGGATGAGGGGGTCCGGCGCCATGGTAGCGACCATCTCTCCCGTGCACACCCCGCCGGCCGACAAGCCGAGGAATACGTCGGCGTCCGGCATGCAGTCCGCCAGGCGGCGGGCATCCGTCTCCCGGGCGAATCGCAGCTTCTCTTCGTCCATCAGTACGGTCCGACCCGCGTACACCACGCCTTCGATGTCCGCCACCCAGATGTTTTCGCGGGGCAGGCCGAGTTCCACCAACAGGTCGAGGCAGGCCAGCGCCGCCGCGCCCGCACCGCTGCAGACCAGCTTCACCTGCGCCAGCGACTTCCCCACCAGTTTCAAGCCGTTGAGCACCGCCGCGCCGACGATGATCGCCGTGCCGTGCTGGTCGTCGTGAAACACGGGAATATGCAGGCGTTCGCGCAATTTCCGCTCGATGCGGAAGCACTCGGGCGCCTTGATGTCCTCGAGGTTGAGCGCGCCGAACGTCGGTTCGAGCGCGGCGATGATATCGACCAGCCGATCCGGATCGCGCTCGTCGATCTCGACGTCGAACACGTCGATGCCGGCGAACTTCTTGAACAGCACCGCCTTGCCCTCCATCACCGGCTTGGCAGCCAAGGGGCCGATCGGACCGAGCCCCAGGACGGCGGTGCCATTGGTGATCACACCGACCAGGTTGGCCCGGGCGGTGTAGCGCGCGGCAGCGCCGGGATCCGCGACGATGGCGTCGCAGGCCGCCGCGACGCCGGGCGAATAGGCCAGCGCGAGATCGCGCTGCGTGGTCAACTGCTTGGTCGGGGTGATGGCGATTTTCCCCGGCTGGGGAAATTCGTGATATTCGAGCGCCGCGCGGCGGATGTCTGGATTCGGAGTGGTCGACATGAAAATGGTGCGCAAACCGGATGTAATTTGAGGCACTTCCGTCCAGGACAAAAAGTTGACTTGGACGAACCCTGGACGATATAGTAAACGCGTTTCGTGTGAGCCTGTCCTGCAGCACGAGCTCGCGGCCCCCGTCTCGGTACCTCTCCTCCCTCCTCAACCGAATCAGGGCCCGGCTCGATGGACGGGCTCTTTTTTTTGCCCCGGTCGAGATGCGGAACCCCACACCTGCGCACGAAACCCCGCGTTGTGCGCGCCGACCCGTCCCGCCCGCAATCGGGAATCGCCGCGCCTACGGCGCCGGAATGCACCACCTTACCATCGATGACCACCCCGGAGTGCTCATCACGCCGTAGCGCGAGATCGAGGGAAGTCCATGATCTTGCCCACCCGCGCTTGCACCCCGTCGGCGGCAAGCACCTCTTCGATCAATTTTTGCGTGGCATGGCAATTGGCGCCGCCGGCCCCGAGGATTTTGCCGTCGGTCATGATTCCATTCCCTCCGACGAAATGAGGATGCTCATTTCTTGCCGTCCATCAGGGTGCCAAACACCGGCTCGGCGTCGGCACACGCGCGTGCCGTCTGACCATCGAGATCGCTGGCTTGCCGGATGTGCCGATCCGATTCGCCCGGCGCCGGGAGATTGCGCTCGATGCAGGCATCCGGTTCGTCGACGGGATCACGCCGTACCGGATCCGGTGCCGGCATCTCTTCGCTCAGATCGACCGTCGGGCGGTGCATGCGTGCGGCATCGTCTCGGCACTATGGCTCGCCCCTGCGCGCAGTGCGCAATCGAACGACGGAAGGGGCGGAGTATCTCCAGGCATGGCCTCCGGTGCGCCCCCGCCGCGCCATCAAACGCCGCGATCGGTGCGCTGCGCGTCGATCAAGGCCGCGCTGATCCGCCCTTGCGCGGCGAGTTTCAGTCGCGCCATCTCGCCCAGCACATGGCTCGCATACCCGCCATCGTCGGGCAGGTTGCCTGCCCCGACGTATAGTTGCAATCCACGCTGCACCGATCCGCCGCGGCGGATGTAATCGGCGAGGATCGCCGTTCCCGCCTGCACGTTCTGGATCGGGTCGAGCGCGGCGCGGCGGGGGTTCTGCGACGGGAAGTCGGCCATGTGCGCGCTCGGCATGACCTGCATGAGCCCGGTGGCACCGACCGCGCTCTGCGCGTACGGGTTCAGGCTCGACTCCACGGCCATCACCGACAGGATCAGCAACGGATCCACCTGGTACCGCAGCCCGGCAGACCGCGCCGCCGCGACCAAGACTCGCACCGCTCCGTCGGCAATGTGGTAGCGGCGCGCGAGGTATTGCGCGACGCGTTCATCGGCCGCCGCCAGCGAAACCGGCTCACCGATTTTCAGGGTCGTCGATGCCACCGGCAGCGCAACCGGTTCCGCGGCACGCGCCTCGCCCTCGAGTTCCGCTACCACGGGCGCCGCGACTTGCGCGACCACCGGCCCGACGGCATTGCGCAGCGCCGGCACGGCAAACAGGGCGAACAGGATCGCCATCGCGACAACGGACAGCAACCCCGCCCCCTGCAGCACCATCGCAAACGCCTTGCGCACCAACGCCGACTTGGCCGCCGAGATCTCGACGCTCTCCTGTGGGCGCAGACGCG
The DNA here is from genome assembly GCA_021825945.1 of Pseudomonadota bacterium. Lineage (GTDB taxonomy): Bacteria > Pseudomonadota > Gammaproteobacteria > Burkholderiales > Burkholderiaceae_F > GJ-E10. Next base: position 42,158 of record JAKAFN010000001.1, on the reverse strand, counting down.
CCTCGGGGAATGCCACGTCCTCGGCAAAGCTGGTTTCCAGCATGATCACCCTCTCTCGAAAATGCGCGCCCATTCGCCTCCGACCGCCGGTCGACACAGGCTGAAGCAACGCTTCATTCGATACCCATCGCAGCCCGCCACAAAAGATCGCGGGCCGACCGCGGAACCGGACCGCGCTTCCTGCGCCACGTCCGGTAACAAAACTCAGGCGGAACCCCGACAACGACGTCGGGTGCCTTGTTTCTTCGCTGCCGAGACGCGCCCCTCAACGCCCCGAGGGCGGATCTGCCGTCCGCCACCCAACGAAAAAAACGAGAATGGGGAGATTGTATGACATAACGTCTTTGCGTCAATACCGAAGATGGATGTCCGGGGCGCCCGGAATCCCGCCGAGCCGTTAGGATTGGACCTCCGCTCTGCGCAGTGCCATGGCGATTTTTCAAGGGCCAGAACGCGATGCAATACTCCGACCTTCGAGATTTTCTTGCAAATTTAGAGAAGATCGGCGATCTTGCCAGAATTAAAGAAGAGATATCGCCGGCTCTCGAAGTCACCGAAATCTGCCAGCGCCTCCTCGAATCGCAGGGGCCGGCCGTGATTTTCGAACGTCCGGCCGGCGCCGCCATGCCCATCGTCGCCAACCTCTTCGGCACCACTGCGCGAGTCGCCCGAGCCATGGGCGTCGACGGCATCGGCGAACTGCGCCACATCGGCGAACTGCTGGCGACGCTCAAGGAGCCCGAGGCGCCGCAAGGCTTGCGCGACGCCATCTCCAAGGTCGCGATGCTCAAATCCGCCCTCTGGGACATGGCGCCGCACCGCGTGCGCAGCCCGGTCTGTCAGGAGATCGTTTGGGAGGGCGCCGACGTCGACCTCGACCGACTCCCGATCCAGACCTGCTGGCCCGATGACGCCGGCCCGCTCATCACCTGGGGCATGACGATCACCCGAGGCCCGCACAAGAAGCGGCAGAACCTCGGCATCTATCGCCAGCAACGCATCGGTCGCAACAAGCTCATCATGCGCTGGCTCTCGCACCGAGGCGGGGCGCTGGATTTCCGCGACCACCGGCTCGCGCACGGCACCGAGCCGTTTCCGATCGCCGTCGCCCTGGGCGCGGACCCTGCCACCATCCTCGGCGCCGTCACCCCGGTTCCCGACACGCTTTCCGAATATCAGTTTGCCGGCCTGCTGCGCGGCGCGCGCACGGACATCGCGCCCGCCCTGGGCGTGCCCCTGGACGTCCCGGCGCGCGCGGAGATCGTCCTCGAAGGCCACATCCTGCCCGACCCCGCCAACGCCGACGGCGGAATCAGCGCCGATAACCGCGGGTTCGAAACCGCGGTGGAGGGGCCGTTCGGCGACCATACCGGGTATTACAACGAAACCGAGCGATTCCCGGTGTTTACCGTGCAACGCATGACCATGCGGCGCAACCCGCTGTACCTCTCGACCCACACCGGACGCCCGCCCGACGAACCGGCGATCCTGGGGGCGGCATTCAACGAGGTGTTCGTCCCGATCCTGCAGCGCAGCTACCCGGAGATCGTCGACTTCTACCTGCCACCGGAAGGCTGCAGCTACCGCATGGCCATCGTATCGATCCGAAAACAATACCCCGGCCACGCGCGCCGCGTGATGTTCGGCGTGTGGGGTTTCCTGCGCCAGTTCATGTACACCAAGTTCGTCATCGTCGTCGACGACGACATCGACGCGCGCAACTGGACGGATGTCATCTGGGCGATCACGACGCGAGCCGATCCGGTCCGCGACACGCTGCTGATCGACAACACGCCGATCGACTACCTCGACTTCGCCAGCCCGGTTTCGGGGCTCGGCGGCAAGATGGGCATCGATGCCACCAACAAAATGGCTGGAGAGACCGCCCGACCCTGGGGCCGCAAGATCGAAATGCGGGAAGACGTTCGGCGGCGCATCGATGCGTTGTGGGATCGCCTGGAACTGGGAAAGCGATGACGATGGAGCGCCGACCGATCCGCCGCGGCGGTATTCGCTCCGCCGGCTACGACCGCGCCAATCGGGAACTCGAGGTCGAACTCGACTCCGGCGCGCTCATCCGGCACAAGAACGTGGGCGAGGAAGTCGCGCGGCGGTTTCTTTCCAGCGCCGCGCCGGGGAGTTACTACCGGGACAACATCGAAGAGGAGTACCCGGGGAAGCGGGAGCGGTAGCGGAACCCGGCCGGTTGCGACGATCAACGGATCGCCGCGACCCCCGTCAACGCCAGCCGGAAATCGATCTCGACCGGATCCGCCACGACGGACGTGTCCGCCCAGTCGCCAATGCCGATACCGTAGTCGAGCCGTCGAATCGTGAGATCGCCCGAGGCCATGGTGACGCGGTCCGTTCCGCTGCCCGTCTGGGTCAAAATCACCGGCACCGTGACCGTCCGGACCGCCCCCTTGATCGCCAGGCGGCCGTCGATGGCATAGCGGCCATTGCCCTCGGGACGAACCGCGGTGGACGTGAAGCGGGCCACCGGGTGCTGCGCCGTATCGAGCCAGTCCGGTTTCGCCGCCTCGGTCGTGCCGTCATCGGTCGGCAACTGCACGCTGGACAGGTCCACCGCGACCGCGAACCGGCTTTCGCCGGGGTGTTCGGCATCGATATCAATCTCGGCGGTGAACCGCTGGAACGACCCATGCACCGGCACGCCCATTTCATGGGATACGAAACCGATCGTACTTTTCCCGGGAATCAGCCGTACCGGCGTAGCCTGGGTCACCGCACCGACTTCCGCTGCGCCGGCTGCCGCCGCACAGCAGCCCGCGCCAAGCAGGGCCGCAAGCGCCCACCGCCGCAACATCATGAACCCCGGCGGCGCCCGTGCGCCGGCAGCATGCGCTCCATGATCCCATCATGCAGCATGAACCGGTGGTGCAGCGCCGCCACGATATGCAGGCCGGCCAGGCTCGCCAGCGTGTAGGCAAAAAAAGCGTGGACATCTTCCAGGGTCTTCCCCAGCGCCTTGTCGACCGGCACGAAGTCGGGGAGCGGAATCGTGCCGAACAGCACGACCGGTAACCCCTTTGCCGAACTCATCGCCCACCCCAGCAAGGGTACGATGAAGAACAGCGCGTAGAGCAGGCCATGGGCTGCCCCGGTAACCTTGCGCTGCCAGTCCGCGATCGATGCCGGCAACGCGGGCGGGCGGTGCGTCGCACGCCAGAGCAGGCGAATCGATGCCAAGGCCAGCGCGACGATTCCGATCCACTTGTGCCAGTTGAACACCCGCACCCGGGTCGGGGAGATCTTGAGATCGCCCATGAACACGCCGACCAGAAACACCAGCAGCAGCACCGCTGCCATCAGCCAGTGCAGATGGATTGCGACGCCGGAATAGCGCTCCGACGGCGCCGACACGGACACCGTGGAGGAGGGATTGGTTGCCATCGGGAAACGCTCCTGCAACGACTCGGACCGAAAGCCGGGATTGTAGTAAGGCCGGCCTTTCCTTCCGTTCAGGATTTCCGTATACCGTCTTCAGCCCCGCCTCGCCGGCGCCAGGGGCGATCAACCTCCGCGATCGAGTTGCTTGCGGATCTCGCGATACACGCTTTCCGTCCGCGGCCGCACGCCGCGCCAGATCGCAAACGACTCCGCCGCCTGTTCGATCAGCATGCCGAGTCCGTCGCTCACCTGCCGCGCTCCGCCGGACCGGGCCAATTCGAGGAACGGTGTCGGCGCCGCGGCGTAGACGAGGTCGTAGGCGAGCGTGCAATCGTCGAAGGTCTCGGGATCGATCGGCGGAGCCTCATGGTGCAGGCTCGTCGACGTGCCGTTGACGATCAGATCGAAATGTTCGGCCGGGGCTTCGTCGTAGTGAATGGCCTCGACACCGAACTCGTCCGCCAGCTCCTGCGCCCGACCATGCGTGCGGTTGGCCACGGAGATCCCTTTCGGGCGCTCTTCGAGCAAGGACGCAACCAGTCCGCGCACACCGCCGCCGGCGCCGAGAATCAGGATCTCCGCGCCCGCGATCGAGAAGCCGAGGCGCTCCCGCACATCGCGCACGAACCCGATGCCGTCGGTGTTGTCGCCCGAAATCCGGTCATCATCGAACTTCAGGGTGTTCACCGCCCCCGCCAATCGCGCCCGTGCACTCAGATCGTCAGCCAACTTGGCGGCGTCGAGCTTGAACGGAATGGTCACGTTCAGGCCACGGTAGCCCTGATCGCGCAAACCGAGTGCGATCTCCTCGAAACGGTCCATCGGGGCCTCGATCCGATCGTAGCGCATATGCTGGCCGGTCTGTTCCGCGAACAGACGATGGATTTCCGGAGAGCGGCTGTGCACAACCGGGTTACCGACAACGGCATAGCGATCTTCGATGTTCATGGCTCAATGGCGCGTTCCACCGCCACCACCCACTTGCGGTGCGGCGGCGGAATTTTCGCGCGGGGTTTCGGTTTGCAATTGATCATGGGTAAAAATCCAGCTCCGCGTAATCTCCAGTCGATCGGCGTTCCGGGCAATACCCGGAGGCAATGGCGGGAACGGCGCCGCCAGCATAACGATACGCCTCGCCGCATCGTCGAGGACCGCGGAACCGGACGACCGATCGATCACCGCATCGACCAATCGGCCGCTGCGATCGATGATGACGGTCATCTGCAGGGTACCGTAGATTTTGCCGCGTGCGGCGGCAGGGTAATGGGCGTTGCCGACCTTTTCCACCCGCGCCCGCCACTGCGCGAAGTACAGGGCATCCGGAGACCCGCGTGTGCTCGGCATCAGGTAATGCACCCGCGGCCTTGCCTGGTAATCCGATATTTCCTTGTCGATCGCCGCCTCCATGCGTGCCAGTCGAGTCTGGGTCCGCCGCGCCGCCGGCGCGTGGTGGCGCTCGGCCCGACGCAAGCGCACCCGGGCGCGACGTTCATTCTTCTTGTACGTGGCGAGCAACACGCGCTGCTCGGCTTCGAGGCGGGCGATCGTCCGTTGGGCCGTCTGCAGCGCATCGCCTTCCGAATTGTCGGCAGATGCCGGCAACGGCGACGTCCGCCGACCGTGGGCATTGTTACCGCCGCCGTTCAGATCGACCTGCGCCAGCACCTGCGCATGCTCAGGCCGGCGCTGGCTACGCGCATTGACCAGAACGACCTCCAGCGGCGGCATCGCCGCGGGGTGACGCAACAATTCGGGCTTGACGAAGCGCACGGCGAGCACGACCAGATGCACGCCGACCGAAACCGTCAAGGCGGCCAGCAGCACGCGATTTTCGATGCGAGGAAGGAGGAACACGCGACGATTGTAGTGGGCGCCGCGGCGCGCGCCGACGGCAGGCCGGTCGTCCTGGGCCGAACGGAGCATGGCCGCCGCTTACGCTGCCCTGTCGGCCGCTGGAGCAGCGCGCAGCGCCCCGACGACACCTTCTCCGACGACCTCATCTTCCTCGGCAACGGCTTGCGCCGGCTCCTCCGCCAGCACCTGCGCGACGCGCAACTCGGGCACCAATTCGATGAAATCGATCGCCCCGACCTCGAGCGCCAGACGCTGTCCCCGCCCGTACTGGGCCGCCGCGGCAAGCTTCAGCGTGAGCGGCAGCCCCTGCACCCGTAGCACCTCCTCGCGCGCCACGCGGGCTTCGATGCGGTGAACGCCCTCCTGCTGCAGCCAGCGCAGGCTCCAATAGCGCTCCATCCGTTCCTGGAAATCGGCGTATGCGCCATACGCGGCATCGAACGCGGATACGGCGGAAAACAGATCGGAATCGCCGCGCGCATAGGGCGGTGTCCGTCCGAGGGCTGCCGCGACCAGCTGCCGCTGATTGAGCATGTCGACGTAGCGCCGCAGCGGCGACGTACACCACGCGTACCGGGCTACGCCGAGTCCTTCGTGGGGCGCCGGGCTCGTGGACATGCGCACGCGGCCCAACGACTGCGAACGATATACCCCGACCCAACGAAGCTGCTCCAACCAAGCGCCCCATTGCGAGTTGGCGGCGATCATCAACTCGGCGACGATCCGATCCAACGGCGCATCGCGGCGTCGCGTCTGCAAGCGTACGCGTGCGCCCTCTCCCTCGCCCTCGAGTTGGATCGACACCTCATCGCGCCCTTTCGGCTCGGGCCGGCCGCGAACCGCCTCCCGTCCGGCTTTCAAGCGGCTGGCGAACTGCCACAACATCGCCAGGTCGCCGCCGAAGGGTCCCGGCACCTCCCCCGCCGCGACCTGCGCCTCGTCCCACGCCAGTTCGGGGTGATCGTGGCGCAGATTGGCCGCCACGGCGACCCGATCGACGACCGTGTTCGCCGCCACGATCGCATACGTCTCAGGCTCGACGTCGAGATAGAGCGAAAGCGCCGGCACGACCCGGCCCTCCGCCAGGGAGTAGGCATCGACCCACGCCTCGGGAAGCATGGTGATCTTCATCCCCGGGGCATAAACCGTGGACATCCGGGCGCGCGCAACGTCATCGAGCGGATGGTCGCGCGCAATCTCCAGCGCGGGCGCGGCGATGTGGATGCCGACGCGCCACCCCGCCTCGGTACGCTGGACCGAGAACGCGTCGTCGATCTCCGTGGTGGAACTGTCGTCGATCGAAAATGCCGGCACCGGCGATTGCGGAAGCTCCTCGAACCGCATCGAGGGCGCCGGCAGTTCGGCAGGAAACCCCGTGCCGCCGGGAAACGTTCGCGCCAGGAACGATTGCACATGCCACTGGTATGGCGAGGCAATGGCACCGCGCGCCAGCAGCAGCCGCAGCGGACTCACCTGCAGAAGGTGGGCCGCCTCTTCGAGCGCCTTGTACTCGATGCCGTTGCGGTCCGGGCGACACAGAAGGTTCATTGCCGATACGGCGATTTCCTCGGGCAATTCTCCGTGTCGCAGCTGCTCGACCATTTGCTCCCGCCGCAACTCCTGCTGGCGTCGGCGCTCCACCGCCGCGAGTGCCGCGCGCAAGGTCTCGGGCGGTGCGGATCGAAAGACGCCGCGCCCCTTCCGATAGAAGTACATCGGTGCGCCATGCAAGCGCATCAGGACTGCTGCCGCTTCCACCGCCGCCGGATCGCGCCCGTAATAGTCACGGGCGAGACGCTCGAATCCGAACTCTTCCTGCGGCGCGCACTCCCAGAGAAAATCGACATCGATGCCTTCGGCTTCCCTGCGCGCCGACGGCAGTAGTTCCTCGGCTGCCGGGCGGTCGAAACGCAGCAACACGGCATTCGCCTTGACCTTGACGCGCTTGCCGGTGGTCGTGTCGACCTGGAACGATGCGTCGCTTGCCGCACGCACCGTGCCGGCTTTCAATTCGCCGCCGTCTTCGAAGAGTACGTGAGAGGTGGTCACTGCCGGCGCTCCGTTTCCGTGTCCATTTCGGTGCCCTCACCCCCGCCCTCCCCCGCCCGGACGGCAGCGGGGGCGAACCGCGCTTCATATGCGACGGTCGGCTCGTCGGCGCTCGCGGAAGCGTCGATTGGTCTTGCCCGATGCGCGACCGCCACTGCTGCGAGCAGCTTGCCGTGGACGCCACCGAAGCCGCCGTTGCTCATCGCGACCACCCGGTCGCCGGGGCGCACCTCCCGCGCCACCGCCTCGACCATCCGATCGATGTCGGAAAACACCTGCGCCCGGTCACCCAACGGCGCCAACGCGACGCGCGGATCCCAGCCCAGTTGCGGCGGTTCGAAACAGAAGGTGAGGTCGGCGTCCCGTACGCTCGCGGCCAAGCGGTCGCGCATGGTCCCCAGGCGCATGGTGTTGGACCGCGGCTCGAGCAAAGCCAGAATCCGGTTCGCACCGGCTTGCCGGCGCAAGCCTGCCAGTGTCGCCTCGATCGCCGTGGGATGGTGGGCAAAGTCGTCATACACGGAAACCCCGTCGACCACGCCGCGCAGTTCCAGTCGCCGCTTGACGCCGGGAAATCGGGAGAGTGCCCGACAGGCCGCCTCCGGCGCCACTCCAAGATGGGCGCATGCCGCCACCGCCGCCACCGCATTGTCACGATTGTGGTCACCCGCGAGCGTCCACGCCACCGCGCCCACGCCGCGACCGGCGCGGAAGATTTCGAACGCTTCGGCCGCGGCGCCTTCGCGCCCCGCGCCGAAGTCCGCCGCACGCCACTCCCAGTCCGCCGCCGGACCGAAACGCTCCACCGCGCACCACGCACCGCGCGCCAGAACCCGTGTCAACGCCTCATCGCGGCCATTGACGATCGCGCGCCCGCCGCGAGGCACGCAACGCATCAGATGGTGGAATTGGGTCTCGATGGCCGCAAGATCCGGGAAGATGTCGGCATGGTCGTACTCGAGATTGTTGGCAATCAGCGTACGGGGAAAGTAATGGACGAACTTGCTGCGCTTATCGAACAGCGCACTGTCATATTCGTCGGCCTCGATCACAAACGGCGCATCGATTCGCCCCAGGCGAGCGGAGATGCCAAAGCCGCCCGGAACGCCGCCGATCAGGAATCCCGGTTCCCATCCCGCCTGATCCAGAATCCAAGCGCACAGCGACGACGTCGTGGTTTTGCCGTGGGTTCCGGCAACGGCGAGCACATGGCGGCCGCGCAGGATGTTTTCCCGCACCCATGCCGGACCGGAGACGAACGGCGCGTCGGCATCGAGGATCGCCTCGAACAGCGGGTTTCCTCGGGCAACGACGTTGCCGATGACGAACACATCCGGCGCGATTGCCATCTGCTCGGCGCCGAACCCTTCGATCACCTCGACCCCCGCATCGCGCAACTGCTCGCTCATCGGCGGATATACCGCGTGGTCGCAACCGGTGACCCGATGCCCGGCAGCCAAGGCCAGGCGCGCGACTCCGCCCATGAAGGTACCGCAGATTCCCAGGATGTGCAGATGCACGGCGACCGCCAGTCGGTTCGACAAAACGGAAATTCTATCCGGTCTGGACAAAACCCCGGATTCTGTCGACAATGTCGCCCATTTTCCGCGTTCTGCTCAAAAATCAATGGCAAGCCACATTCTCGTGATCAACGGACCGAACCTGAATCTGCTCGGCTCCCGCGAAACCGCCGTCTACGGCGAGACCACGCTTGCAGACATCGAGCACGCGCTGCAGGCACAGGCGCGGCAACAAGGTCTTGCCCTGCAATGTTTTCAGAGCAACCACGAGGGCGCACTGATCGACCGGATCCACGCGGCACGCGGTGAAGGCGTGGATTTCATCATCATCAACGCAGGCGCCTATACCCATACCAGCATCGCCCTGCGGGATGCGCTGGCGGCGACGGCGATCCCGTTCCTCGAAGTACACCTTTCCAACATCCACCGCCGCGAACCCTTCCGCCACGTCTCCCTGTTGGCGGACAAGGCGATCGGCACCATCGTCGGTCTTGGCCCGACGGGGTACCGGTTGGCCCTGGAATTCGCTGCGGACCATCGCGTCGGCGGCGCATAGCCGCGAACGCCGATCGCCCGCACATATGCACCCGATCCTCGAACCCAGCACCGCGACGCCGAACCCGCAATCCGGCGGGCGGCGCCACTCGTGAGGCACCATGGACCTGCGCAAACTGAAGACCCTGATCGACCTCGTATCCGAATCCGGTATCGCGGAAATCGAAGTCACCGAGGGGGAGGACAAAGTACGGATCGTCAATAAATATGCGGGGACGCCGATCCACGCCGCCGCAGCGGTGGCGATGCCGGCGGCCGCGCCGGTGGCCGTCGCCGCCCCGGCGGCGACGGCGGAAGCACCGGCGGCACCATCCGGCCATGTCGTCAAATCGCCGATGGTCGGCACGTTCTACCGTTCGCCCAACCCGGAATCCAAGCCGTTCGTCGAGGTCGGACAGACGGTCAAGGCCGGCGACACTCTGTGCATCATCGAGGCGATGAAACTACTCAACGAGATCGAGGCGGACGTGGCCGGCACGGTCCGCGAGATCCTGGTGGACAACGGACAGGCAGTCGAATACGGCCAACCGCTCTTCATCATCGCGTAGCATCCTCATGTTCGGAAAAATCCTGATCGCGAACCGCGGCGAGATTGCGCTGCGGATTCAACGTGCCTGCCGCGAGTTGGGCATCCGTACCGTCGTCGTGCATTCGGAGGTCGATGCCGAAGCCAAGTACGTCAAGCTCGCCGACGAGTCGGTCTGCATCGGTCCCGCACCATCGAAGGAAAGCTACCTCAACGTCCCGGCGATCATCGCCGCCGCCGAAGTCACCGACGCAGAAGCCATCCATCCGGGGTATGGATTCCTGTCCGAAAACGCGGATTTCGCCGAGCGTGTGGAGCGCAGCGGCTTCGTGTTCATCGGCCCACGCCCCGAGTCGATCCGACTGATGGGCGACAAGGTATCGGCCAAGCACGCGATGATCTCGGCCGCCGTGCCGACCGTACCCGGGTCCGATGGCGTCCTGCCGGAAGATCCGCGGGAGATCGTCCGTGTCGCACGTTCCGTCGGCTATCCGGTGATCATCAAGGCGGCGGGAGGTGGCGGCGGGCGCGGCATGCGCGTCGTGCATACCGAAGCCGCCCTGCTCAGCGCGGTGACCATGACCCGGCAGGAAGCGCAGACCGCATTCGGCAATCCGAATGTCTATATGGAGAAGTTCCTCGAAAACCCGCGTCACATCGAAATCCAAGTGCTCGCCGACCAGCACCGCAACGCGATCTGGCTGGGTGAGCGCGACTGTTCGATGCAGCGGCGCCATCAGAAGATCCTGGAAGAAGCGCCGGCACCCGGTATTCCGCGCAAGCTCATCGAGCGCATCGGCGACCGGTGCGCCGAGGCCTGTCGCAAGGTCGACTACCGCGGCGCCGGCACGTTCGAATTCCTTTATGAGAACGGCGAGTTCTACTTCATCGAAATGAACACCCGGATCCAGGTCGAGCATCCGGTGACGGAACTCGTTACCGGTATCGACATCGTGCAGCAGCAGATCCGGGTCGCGGCGGGAGAACGCCTGACGATCCGGCAGCGCGATGTGGTTCTGCGCGGCCATGCCATCGAATGCCGCATCAATGCCGAGGATCCGTATCGATTCACGCCCAGTCCCGGCCGGATCACCGCATGGCATACGCCGGGCGGACCAGGGGTACGGGTGGATTCCCATGCCTATGCAGGGTACGTCGTGCCCCCGAACTATGATTCGATGATCGGGAAACTGCTGTGCTACGGCGACACCCGCGACCAGGCGATCGCTCGCATGCGAATCGCGCTGTCGGAGGCCGTCGTCGAAGGCATCAGCACGAACATTCCGCTGCACCGGGAATTGATGATGGACGAAAAATTCGTGCAGGGGGGAACCAGCATCCACTATCTGGAAAAACGCCTGGCGGAAAAGAAGGCCAACCAGGGATAGTCCGAGACCGGCTCCGGGTCACCCACCATGTTCGCGGAATTCCAGATTCTCCTGCCAGCCGATGCGCTGGACGCCTGGACGGACGCCCTGCTTGCCGCGGGCGCGCTGTCGGCGTCCGTCGAGGACGATGATCGCGATACGGCGGAGGAATCGGCGCTGTATGGCGAACCGGGCGACGAGCCGCCTGATTCGGCATGGCGCAACAACCGGGTGAGCGTGCTGGTCGACCGCGATACCGATATCGGCGGCCTGCTCGCAACCGCGGCGCGAAACCTCGATGCCACCCCGCCGGCGGCGATCGCATGTCGGAACATCGACGACTGCGACTGGGTCCGGCAAACGCAAGCCCAGTTCGCCCCGATCGCCGTCGGACGAATCTGGATCGTCCCGAGCTGGCACACCCCGCCCGACCCGGGGGCGATCAACATCCGCATCGATCCCGGGGCCGCATTCGGCACCGGAGCACATCCAACGACGCGCCTGTGTCTGCAGTGGATGGAACGGAACCCGCCGGTGGGTCGGTCGGTCCTCGACTATGGCTGCGGATCGGGGATCCTGTCGATCTGCGCCGCCGCGCTGGGAGCGACGGACGTGGTCGGCGTCGACATCGACCCGGCGGCGATCGCCACCGCCGGCGACAACGCACGGGAAAACCACGTCACGATCCGCTACGCCACCCCTGAAGCGCTCGCCGACGAGCCGGATCGTCGATTCGATCTCGTGATCGCGAACATCCTTGCCAATCCCATCATGGTGCTTGCGCCGATGCTGGCCCACCGGGTTCGCCCGGGCGGAACGATCCTGCTCTCGGGAATCCTGGAACGGCAGGCCCAGGCGATCATCGAGACCTTCCTGCGAACGGCCCCTCATATGGCGCTTGCGGTCGTTGCGCAGGACGAAGGCTGGGTCGCGATCGCAGGAACCAAGCAGTCCGACGACACCCTCCGGAACCCCAACCCGTGAACGCAGCGGGTGCCGCACCGAAATGAGCTTTGCCACCCGCTGCCCGAACTGCAATGCGCGCTTCCGCGTCAGCGAGGAGCAGTTACGCGCGCACGACGGCCTGGTCCGCTGCGGCGATTGCCGCCACGTCTTCGATGCCCGCGCCGAGCTCGAGGCCATCGCGGATGCCCCCCCGGAAACCCTCGTTCCGCCGCATCGGGATGCACCGATCGACCGCGAATCGCGACGCGCTCCGTCGACCGATGTGCCGGCTGCCATACCGCGCGGCGCCGTGGCAGCCGACAACACCGAGGAACCCGAGGTCCCCGAAGCCGAGCAACCGGACTTTCTGCGGGCCGACAAGCGACCCGCAAGCCGAGCCCGGCGCGCGACGCTCGTCGCAACCTGCACCCTGCTCACGCTCGCACTTCTCGCACAGATCGCGATCCAGTTCCGCGCCGATCTGCTGGCGAATCTGCCCTCGCTGCGACCGATGCTGGATGCGCTGTGCGCGCCGCTCGCGTGCCGCGCAACCTTGCCGATGCGACCGGATCTGCTCGCGATCATCAGCAGCGACCTGCAAGCGATCCCCAACACCAACGCAATGGAGTTCGATGCGGTGATCCGAAACCGGGCACCCTTCCCGATGGCGCTGCCATCGATCGAACTCACCCTGACCAACGCACGAGATCAAGCCATCGCGCGCAAGGTGTTCTCGCCTGAAGACTATGGCCCGACGTCCAGCTCCCTGGTACCGCCCGACAACCTGCCTCCGGGCGCGGACCGATCGATCCGCATTCTTTTCGTGCCCCCCGGCCTTGGCGCCGCCGGGTTCGTCGCCTATCCGTTTTTTCCCTGAAATCTCCCGTCTGTCATGAAAAAAACCCTCCTCTGCGCGTCGATCGCGTACGACTCGATCATGGTGTTCTCGGGCCGGTTCAAAGATCACATCCTTCCCGACCAGGTCCACATTCTGAACGTCTCGTTCCTGGTCCCGACACTGCGCCGGGAATTCGGCGGCGTCGCCGGGAACATCGCCTACAGCCTCGCGCAGCTCGGCGGCAATCCGGCGCCGCTGGGAACGATCGGCGAGGATGGCACCGATTATCTGCGCCGACTCGATAGCCTCGGAATCGACCGCAGCCGCGTTCTGCGGATCGACGGCACCCATACCGCACAGGCATTCATCACGACCGACCTGGACGACAACCAGATCACCGCATTCCATCCCGGCGCCATGTCGCACTCCCACCGTAACCCGATCCCCGATGACGAGACCATCGAACTTGCACTGGTGGGGCCGGACGGGCGGGATGGCATGCTCGCGCACGCCCAGGCCCTGGCGGAGCGCGGCATTCCGTTCCTGTTCGATCCGGGCCAAGCGATGCCGCTGTTCGACGGCCCCGACCTGCTGCGCTTCGTCGAGCAGGCACGCTATGTCGCCGTCAACGACTATGAAGGCAAGCTGCTGGAGACCAAGACCGGGATTCCCCTGACATCACTCACGCGCAACCTGGACGCCCTGATCGTGACCCGCGGCGCGGCAGGCTCCGAGATCCACCGTGGCGGGAAGATCGTGCAGATTCCGGCAGCGCCCGTCCGCACCGTCGCCGATCCGACCGGCTGCGGAGATGCCTATCGGGCCGGCATCCTGTACGGCATCGCTCAGGGTTTCGATTGGGAAACGACCGGACGACTCGCTTCGGTCATGGGGGCGATCAAGATCGAGCATCACGGTGCGCAGCGGCACGAAGCCAACCGCGCGCAGATCGAGGCCCGGTTCATCGAGGCGTTCGGGTACCGTCCCTGGTAAAAAAACGCCCCACGGACGTGTGGGGCGTTCGTACGGAACAACGACCGCGTCGGACTACGGCCGGCTCCCGGACGGGAACGGCCACGCCGCGCCGGCGTCGACTTCGAGGGCGGCCTCGGCGGCTGCGCCCGGGAGCGACTCCATCGGGGCAACCGCCTCCTTGACCGCCACCTTGCGCTTGGCGGGAGCCCGCTTCTTCGCGGCGGCCGGTTTGACGGCCTCCTTCTTAGTCGCTACTTTTTTTTTAGCGGCCTTCTTTTCCTTTTTGCCGCCCTTCTTTTCCGCCTTCTTGACGGTGGTCTTCACCGCCTTCTTCGCCGTAGCCTTCTTTGCGACGGACTTCTTGGCCGCCGCTTTCTTGGCCGTCGCTTTCTTGGCGACGGTCTTCTTGGCGGTCTTCTTCGCGACTTTCTTCGCCGCCGTCTTCTTGGCGGCCACCTTCTTCGCCGCCTTCTTCGCGACGACGCGCTTTGCCGCCGTCTTCTTGGCGGCCGCCTTCTTGGCCACGACCTTCTTGGCGACCTTCTTCGCCGCCGTCTTCTTCGCGGCTTTCTTCGCAGCTTTCTTCGTTGCCATGGACATCTCTCCTATCAGAACAGATCGATTTGACGAGCTTGGGAAACCCGGCCGCGATCGCGGGCCGGGCTATTCATCGGCGCATGCGGAGGCACGGTCGCCGCGGCAAGCCCAGAAATGCGTTTTGCAGGACGCATATCCGAGACGGGCGCGGAACGGAACGGGCGCAAGCCGCTGACGCTGATGAATCCGGCACCACGCGTGCGGCACTGCGCACGCGCGAAATGCGCAGCGCCGAACGCGGCGTGCGCAAAAAATGAGGAGGATTCGATTGGGGGGAGAAACGAAGATGGCGAGACGGCGCGGGAAACGTCGGGGGTAGCAATGCCACGGGACGATGATGTCTCGGGTCGTAGCACGAAATGCCGACTATGGCTGTCTGCGTTCAATTCGGCGATCGATCTCGCGATCGAACTACAAAAAATTCACGGGCGAATTATTACCCCCGATGGTTCTACACTGCAAGATTTTTTTTCTATTTCAACGAAAAAACAGCGCACCGATTTCCCATCAAATCGATGCGCCGCGTGGCAACTCAATCCCAGTTGAGCGCGCCGCCGCTCTGATACTCGAGCACGCGCGTCTCGAAGAAGTTGCGTTCCTTCTTCAAGTCGATCATCTCGCTCATCCAGGGGAATGGATTCTCCTGCTCGGGGAACAACGTTTCCATTCCGATCTGTTGTGCGCGACGGTTGGCGATGTATCGCAGGTAGTCCTTGAACATCGACGCGTTCAGACCCAGCACCCCGCGCGGCATGGTGTCCTCGGCGTAGCGGTACTCCAGGTCGACGGCGGTCAGGAACAACTGGCGGATCTCGGCGCGGAACTCGGCCGTCCACAGGGCCGGGTTTTCGAGCTTGATCTGGTTGATCATGTCGATGCCGAAATTGCAGTGCATCGACTCATCGCGCAGGATGTACTGATACTGTTCCGCCGCACCCGTCATCTTGTTCTGACGGCCCAGGGCCAAGATCTGCACGAACCCGACATAGAAGAAGAGCCCCTCCATCAGGCAGGCGAACACGATCAGCGACCGCAGGAGCGCTCGATCCGCATCCGGGGTTCCGGTTTGGAATCCCGGATCCGTCAACACCTCGATGAACGGCAGGAGAAACTCGTCTTTGGCGCGAATCGAGGGAATTTCCCGATAGGCGTTGAAGATTTCCCCCTCATCGAGCCCGAGGGACTCGACGATGTACTGGTAGGCGTGCGTGTGGATCGCCTCCTCGAACGCCTGCCGCAGCAGGAATTGCCGGCATTCCGGCGCCGTGATCTGGCGATACGTGCCGAGCACGATGTTGTTCGCCGCGAGCGAATCCGCCGTCACGAAAAATCCCAGATTACGTTTGACGACCCGCCGCTCATCCTCGCTCAGGCCGTTGGGATCCTTCCACAAGGCCACGTCGCGGGACATGTTGACCTCCTGCGGCATCCAGTGGTTGGCGCAGGCGGACAGATACTTGTCCCAAGCCCATTTGTACTTGAAAGGGACCAGTTGGTTGACATCCGCCCGACCGTTGATGATCCGCTTGTCCTCCATCCGTACGCGCCCACCCGAGGCGGGTACGGATGCGTCCTCCACGCGGAACCGGCCCGGGGCCGGCACTGCCGCCGGCGTCGAAACCGACTCGGCCAAAACCTGCGCCAGCGCCCGTTGCGGCCCCGGCGCCCCCGCAGTCACCGGCCCTGCCGGTTCGACATCATCCCATTGCAACATGATTCCGCTCCTGATCCGTTCTTGTCATTGACACGCTTCGCACTCGGCAAACCCCGTATCCCCGGGGCGCAGCGTGCAGACTTTCCCGTCGGCAGCCGAAACGGTCGGATCCGCCGCAACGGGCACCGCGTTGAGGGTTCCGGCACGCCCCGTCGATTTCTCGGCATGCGTCGCTCCCAGCGTTCGCAGATAGTAGGTCGTCTTCAAGCCGCGCAGCCAAGCCAACTTGTAGACCTCGTCGAGTTTGCGGCCCGAAACCCCCGCCAGATAGATATTGAGCGACTGCGCCTGGTCGATCCACTTCTGACGGCGCGAAGCGCACTCGATCAGCCAGGTCGGATCGATCTCGAACGCCGTCGCGTACCGCTGCCGGACTTCCTCGGGAATGCGGTCGATACGCGCCAGGCTGCCGTCGAAATACTTGAGATCGGCGACCATCACCTCGTCCCACAAGCCCAGCGACTTCAACTCCCGCACCAGATGCTGGTTGACGACCGTGAATTCGCCGGAAAGATTGGATTTCACGTACAGGTTCTGATAGGTGGGTTCGATGCTGGCCGATACCCCGACGATGTTCGAAATCGTCGCCGTGGGCGCGATCGCAACGCAGTTGGAGTTGCGCATCCCGTACCGGGAAATCCGCTCGCGCAGCGCGGCCCAGTTCATCCGTTCCTGTGTATCGACTTCGAGGTGGCCGCCGCGTTCCCGCCCCAGGATGTCGAGGCTGTCCCGCGGAAGGATCCCCTGATCCCACAAGGAGCCGCGGAAGGTCGAATACGGCCCGCGCTCGGCCGCCAGTTCGGTCGAAGCCCAATAGGCGAAATAGCAAACCGCCTCCTGGCTGCGATCGGCGAATTCCACCGCCTCCGCAGACGCGTACGGAATCCGCAGGCGATGCAGGCAGTCCTGGAAGCCCATGATCCCGAGGCCGACCGGCCGATGACGCAGATTGGAATTACGCGCCTTCGACACCGCGTAATAGTTGATGTCGATGACATTGTCGAGCATCCGCATCGCGATGCCCACCGTCCGCCGCAGCTTTTCGACATCGAGGTCGAAGCCGCCCGAACCATTCGGGCACAGGTGGGCAAGGAGGTTCACCGACCCGAGGTTGCAAACGGCGATCTCTTCCTCGGACGTGTTCAGGGTGATCTCGGTACACAGATTGGAACTGTGCACGACCCCGACGTGTTGCTGCGGCGAACGCAGGTTGCAGGCGTCCTTGAACGTGATCCAGGGGTGCCCGGTCTCGAACAGCATCGAGAGCATCTTGCGCCACAGTTGCGCCGCAGCCACCTTCTTGAAAAGGCGCAGTTCCCCGCGAGCCGCCTTTTCCTCGTATGCCCGGTAGGCCGCTTCGAACGCCTGTCCGGTCAGATCGTGGAGATCCGGGCAGTCGCTGGGCGAAAACAAGGTCCACTCGCCATCCTCGAGCACCCGCTTCATGAACAGGTCGGGGATCCAGTTCGCCGTGTTCATGTCATGGGTGCGACGACGGTCGTCCCCGGTGTTCTTGCGCAGATCCAGGAACTCTTCGATATCCAAATGCCAGGTCTCCAGGTAGCAGCAAACGGCGCCCTTGCGTTTGCCGCCCTGGTTCACCGCGACGGCGGTGTCGTTGACCACCTTGAGAAACGGGACGACCCCCTGGGATTTGCCGTTCGTTCCCCGGATATGGGCACCGAGCGCGCGCACCGGAGTCCAGTCGTTACCCAGGCCGCCCGCGAACTTGGCAAGCATCGCGTTGTCCTTGATCGCCTCATAGATACCGTCGAGATGATCCGGAACCGTGCTCAGATAACAGGAGGAAAGTTGGGAGTGCTGCGTCCCGGAGTTGAACAGCGTCGGCGTCGAACTCATGAAATCGAAGCTCGACAACAGGTCGTAGAACTCGATCGCCCGCGTCTCGCGGTCGATCTCGTTGAGTGCCAACCCCATCGCCACCCGCATGAAGAATGTCTGCGGCAATTCGAAGCGGCGCCCATCGCGGTGCAGGAAATACCGGTCATACAGCGTCTGCAGGCCCAGATAGGAAAACTGCAGGTCGCGCTCCGGCTTGAGCGCCGCCGCCAGCCGCGGCAGATCGAACTGCAGCAAACGCTCGTCGAGCAAACCGGCGTCGACGCCGATCCGGATACACCGCGGAAAAACCTCCGCGTAGCGCTCGATCATCGCACCCTGCGCCACTTCCGTTCCGAACACCTCCTTGCGCACGACGTGCAACAGCAAACGCGCCGTCACCTCGCTGTATGCGGGATCGATTTCGATCCGGGCCCGCGCGGCCAGAATCGCCGACTTGTACACCTCTTCCACCGGGACGCCGTCGTAGAGGTTTTTGCGCGTCGCCGACAACACCGCATCGACGGAAACGTACTCGGTCAGCCCCTCGCAAGCCGCCTCGATCGTCGAACGCAGGCGCGCAACGTCCAAGGGAACCCGGCGTCCCCCGTCGGTAACGTGCAACGCGGCCGGTTCCGGTTGCGCCGCCGGCTGGTGCTGCGCCCGCTCCTGTGCGCGCCGCTCGCGATACAAAACGTAGGCACGGGCGACATCATGGGCGCCGTCGCGCATGAGCGCCAGTTCGACCTGATCCTGGACTTCCTCGATGTGAAACGTTCCGCCCGCCGGCTCGCGGCGCATGAGCGCCGCGACGACGGCGGCGGTCAGGCGCTCGACGTGCTCGCGAATCGCCGCCGATGCCGCGGCCTGACCGCCGTGTACCGCGAGGAACGCTTTGGTCATGGCGACGGCGATCTTCGACGGTTCGAAGGCGACGACGGCGCCGTTGCGCCGGATGATCCGGTAATCGGCCAGTCCGCTCGCCACGGGATGTGCCAAGGCCTGCACCCGCGCATCTCCCGCCACCGCGCCGCCGAACGCGCCTGCGCCTGCGGTCGCCGCAACCGACACGTCCCCTTGATTTGCTGGATATTGCATCGCTCCCCCTCGTAACCGCGGATTGCCGGCCAAGCGGCGCGGTCGCGCCGCCGCCGCGCGCTTGCGGCTGCCGGCTAGAAATGTTCTTTGAACACAACATCTTGTGCCATACAGCAAAATGGCAACAAGAAATTGTGGTGGTGATCTTAGGAGATCTTTTCGGGGTCAGCAATCACTTGCAGAATTTCCAACGAAATCCCGTCGCAACCGCGACCAGTCGAAGAACGGGCCCGGATCCGTCTTGCGCCCGGGCGCGATCTCGGAATGACCGCGAACCGCCCGCAGCGGGTAGGCGGCTCGCAAAGCGGGAAGCAGCGCGTCGAGGGTGCCGTACTGCGCGTCGGCGAAGGGCTCGTAATCGCACCCCTCCAACTCCACGCCGATCGAGAAATCGTTGCATCCGGGCCGCCCTTCGAACGCGGAGACGCCGGCATGCCATGCTCGGTCCCGGCACGACACGAATTGCGTCAACCCGCCATCGCGCCCGATCAGAAAGTGCGCCGACACGCGGACGCCGCGCAGTTGCGCGAAAAACGGATGGCCGTCGTAGTCAAGTGTTCCGGCGAAAAACCGCGCGACCTCATCACCGCCGAACCGCCCCGGCGGCAGACTGATGCAATGCAGTACCACGAGGCTCACCGCCGCATCGGCAGCGCCGAGGGTCGGCCGCGCATCGAAGTGGGGCGACGGGATGCGGCGTACGTCTGCGACCCATCCGTCCGCACCGACCTGCGGGACTTGACTCACTTCAACCCCAGGCGCTGCATCCGATACCGCATCTGACGAAAGGAAATTCCCAACAATTGAGCGGCCGCGGTCCGATTATGGCGCGTCTTCGCGAGCGCGGCGCGAATCGCCGCACCCTCCATCTCATCCAAATAGGCCGCCAGATCGGACGGCACCCCGTCGACGACCTCGATCCGTGCGCGCTGTGCAACGTCGCCGGTGTCCGGCGTGCCGCCCTGTGCCGTCTCCGCCGGCGGCGGCGCGGCGGCCGTCGCTGCCGAGCTCGACCGCAAGGCCAGATCCGCTGCCGTCAAATCGCCGCCTCCCGTAAATACGACGGCGCGTTCCAGCACGTTTTCCAATTCGCGGACATTGCCCGGAAACGGCTGCCGCGACAATTCCACTTCGGCTTCGGGCGTCAACCGGGCGAAGGCGACGCCGGTCCGGGCGACGATGCGCTGCAGCAGTGCGCGGGCGATGTCGGGAATGTCGGACGCGCGCTCCCGCAGGCTCGGAACCCGCAACTCGATGACGTTCAGCCGGTAGTAGAGATCCTGCCGGAACCGGCCGGCCTCGACCAGCCGCTCCAGGTCCTGGTGGGTCGCGCTCAAGATGCGCACGTCCGTCGGATCCTCGGCGATCGATCCCACTTTCTGGAGACGCCGCTCCTGGATCACGCGCAAGAGCTTTACCTGCATCGCAAAGGGAAGTTCGGCGATTTCGTCGAGAAAGAGGGTGCCGCCCGAAGCGGCCTGGAAATATCCGTCGCGATCGCGGTCGGCACCGGTGAACGCCCCGCGCTTGTAGCCGAAAAACTCCGCTTCCATCAAGGTTTCGGGAATTGCACCGCAGTTTACGGCGACGAAAGGACCGGCCCGACGCGTCGACGCCGAGTGGATCGCGCGCGCAACCAACTCCTTGCCCGCACCGGACTCGCCGATGATCGACACGGGCGCCATGCCTTGCCCGAGGCGCGCAATCAACGAACGCAGCTGCTGCATCGCCGGCGACTTGCCGACCAATCGAGCGCCGGCACCGCCGGACAGAAATTCCTCGGTTCCCGCGCCCACATCGTCTCCCGCCCCGCCGAGGGCGGCGCGCACCAGCGCGCGGAGCTGATCGAGATCGACCGGCTTCGAGAGGTAATCGAATGCCCCGGCCTTGAGCGCCGCGACCGCATTGTCGGCACTGCCATATGCCGTGATCACCGCGATTTTCGGTTCCCCCCGCGCACCGAGTTCCCGGACGAGGTCGAGCCCCGAACCATCCGGCAGACGCATGTCCGTCAGGCAAAGTCGATACGGCCGGGACCGCAATCGTTCGCGCGCCTCGTCCAGGGTACCGGCACCGTCGACATGCAGCCCCAGCCGCTCGAGCGTGATGCCGAGCAGTTCGCGAAGATCCGCTTCGTCGTCGACGACCAACACCGAAGGCCCCTGCGGGCCACCGCCGTCCGTTGTCGTGGAAACCGGCCCTAGTCGCCCCACCGTACCTCCCCATCCGGATTCTGGATCGTTTCCAGTCTCTCCTCCGTTCCTCCACCTGCGCCACGGACGAAGCGCACGGCAAATCCGCAGCGCTCCAGACCGTCCTCCCTGGCGAATCGGTCGTAGACCAGCTCCGCTCCGTTGGCGATGCAGAATTCCCGGGCCAGATACAAACCCAGCCCGGTGCCGATGGCGCGGCTCGTGAAGAACGGCTCGAAAATCGCCGCCCGTTCCGCGGGCGCCACACCCGGACCGTCATCCAGAACCCAGATCTGCGCAGGATCCTCGGCGCGCGCTTCGCACAGGACGATCCGCACGCAACCCGCCTTCCCCGAGGCATACCGCACCGCATTATCGACAAGATTGAATAAGATTTGGCGCAGGTGCCCCGGCTCGAACACCACGGCGGCGTCGATCGTCCCCTCGACAGCGATGAGGCCCTCCGGCAGCGCCCGATCGCGCTGAAACTCGTCGGCCCAAGTTTCCACGAACCGGCGCGCATCGAGGGAATCCCCCATCGGCGGATCGCGCCGCGCGACGCGCAACACATCCTCGACCAATCGGTTGAGACGGGTGGTGTTTTCCCGCACGATCCCCACCAGGCGGCGCTGCAGCGGATCGAGCGATTCCTCCGCCAGTAGTTGCCCGGCGTTGCCGATCGCCCCCAAAGGGTTGCGAATTTCATGCGCGATCGATGCCGTCAAACGCCCCATCGCAGCCAGCTTCAGGCGTTGCGCACGCTCTTCGATCGCGCGCAAGTCCTCGAGAAAAATGACGAACTCGCCGGAGCGCGATACGGGTGGCCGCGCAAATCGCGCGCGCAGGGGGCGCGACGCTTCGGCAAATCCCGGTTCGACCCCCGCCGGGGCCGGGAATACCCACTCGTCCTGCCTCGCCTGTCCCGCGACGGGCACCGGTGACGACAGCCAGCGGCGATAGGCGCCGACCAGCGTCGCCAACGCGGGGAACTCATCGAGGCGGCGCCCGGTGAGCTGTGCGCCACGATCCATGCCCAGGAACACGCGTGCCGCGACGTTGTTTGCACGAACCAGGGTCGCGGCATCGACGACGAGGACACCCTGCTCCATCTGGGAAATCACCAGCCGGTTGATTTCCAGTTGGCTGTGGAGGTCGACACCTCGCACGTGCGCGAGGGTCTCCTGGCGCCGCAGTCGCGTCGCCAACAGGCGTAACAATGCGGTGATGCCGAATAGCGCCGCACCGAACAGGCCGGCCTCGAATAACTGTGCGCCCGCCTGGCCTTGACGCACGCTGCGCAGGAAGGCATCGGCGAGCAGGACCACCACGGCGACCGACGAAATGAAGAACGCAGGGCCGGTCGGCAGGATCACCGATGCGCCCGCCACCGGCAGGAGATAGAACACGGCGAATTCGCTGCGGATGCCGCCACTCAGCACGACGAGAACCGTCGCGCAGAGAAGATCCACGCTGAACTGGATGCTGAGCTGCGCCGTGAAGTGACGCTGCGCCAGAACCGCCATGGCAGCCAGGACCATCGCCAGGACGCAGTACGCGCCGAGCACGGCCGTGATCTCGCCGGGCGACCCTGCCGAACCTCCCGCCTCGACCGGGACCGAAAACAGCAGCGCAAACACCAGGGCGAAGACCGTTGCCGCCACCCGCACCAGCGACAGCGCCCGAAGCGCTTGCCATACCGGCCTTACGACCAGTCCGGCGGTCTCCCCGCGGGCAGCCTCGGCCATGCGCGATGGATCAGCAGATTGCGCCATGGGAACGCCCGGCGCTCGCTACCCGGGATGCCCCTGGTGCTCCGGACAACACGCCCATCGCCCGTCCGGTCCCCGCAGCGCTTCGGACTCGGGAAGATATCCGCCACAATGCGCGCAGCGCACCATGTTCTCGATCCGTGGCGCGTCGGCACGGGAATGTCCCCCCGGGGCTGGGCCGCGACGCGTCGAACCGTCCCGGCCCAGTCGGCGCAACGCCGAAATCGCCAGTCCGCCGACCAGGAGCCAAAAAATCAGCCGGCTCACTGCCATCCTCGATCCAGAATCACTTCGAACACGAAACGGCTACCGACATACGCCAGCAGCAGCAGGGCGAAGCCGGTGAACATCCAGCGCTGCGCCACCTTGCCGCGCCAGCCGAAACCATAGCGCCCCACCAGCAGCATCGCGAACACGACCCACGCGGTAATCGAGAAAACCGTTTTGTGATCGACGCGGATCGGCCGACCGAACAATTGCTCTGAAAAGAAGATTCCGCTCCCCAACGACGTCGTCAGCAGCACGAACCCGGCCGCGATCTGGCGGAAGATCAGCGATTCGAGGGATAGTAGCGGCGGCAACTGCGCGATCAAAGTATCGACGGAGCGCGACGCATCGCGACGGGGACGATGCAACCGTCGCGCCACGATGTTCATCAGTACGCCATGCAGGGCGGCGATGGTAAACAGGCTGTAGGCGAGGATCGAGACGGAAATATGGACGCGCAGCGCCACCGAACTGCCTTCTCCGATTTCCTCTCCCGGGAACCCCAGCGGGAGCAGGCTGCAGAGCGCCGCCAACGGCAGGAGGAGGGTGTAGAGTCCGCCCAACGGCAGAAAGAAATCCTCCACCCAGAGGAACGCGCTCGCGACGAACGTCATCGCCGACAGTGCTTGGGCGAACCCGAACCGCAAGCCACCGCCACCGAAGATGTCGACGGCCAGCAACAGGCCATGCCCGAACACCGCGAGCGGCAAAGCGCCGACGACCCACGCAGGCAGCCGGTGGGCCCCCGCCCGTAACGACCGCCAAGCGCCATATGCCGCGGCAAGGTACAGTCCTGCGACCATAAGGTAGGCCGCGCCGTAGAATCCTTCGGTTTGCATGTCGACCTATATACCACGCCCTCGGCGGACTTTCTCAAATGCTCGATCAAATCACCGACCGCTTTTCCCGAATCGTCAAGCAGATGCGCGGCCAGACGCGGCTGACGGAAGCCAACACGCAGGAGATGTTGCGCGAGGTGCGCCTCGCGCTGCTCGAAGCCGACGTCGCCTTGCCCGTCGTGCGCGACTTCGTCGCACGGATCCGCGACCAGGCGCTCGGCCAGGACGTACTCGGCAGCCTGACCCCCGGGCAGACGCTGGTGGGGATCGTGCATCGGGAACTCGTACGACTGATGGGTGGCGACCTGCCGATCGCAGAACGCGAGCTGAATCTGGCGACGCAGCCCCCGGCGGTGATCCTGATGGCCGGCCTGCAGGGCGCAGGCAAGACGACGACGGCCGGCAAGCTCGGTCGCTGGCTGGTGGGACAGCGTCGCAAGAAGGTGCTGGCCGTATCCGTCGACGTCTACCGACCGGCTGCCATCGCCCAGCTGCAGACCGTCTGCGAACAGGCCGGGATCGAATTCTTTCCGACGCCGCCCGAAGCGCGTCCGGTCGATATCGCCCGCGCGGCGGTCGACCACGCCCGCCGGCATCTGATCGATGTGGTCCTCGTCGACACGGCCGGGCGCACCACGGTCGATGAGCCGATGATGGAAGAGATCGCCCAGCTACACGCTGCGCTGCATCCGATCGAAACGCTCTTCGTCGTCGATGCGATGCTAGGCCAGGACGCCGTGCAGACCGCATCGGCGTTCGGAGCGCGGCTGCCACTCACCGGGGTCGTGGTCACCAAGCTCGACGGCGACGCGCGGGGGGGCGTTGCCTTGTCGGTCACGAACGTCACCGGCAAGCCGATCAAGTTCGCCGGCACCGCGGAGAAGCTGACTGGCCTGGAAGCATTCGATCCCGAGCGCATGGCCGGGCGGATCCTCGGCATGGGCGACATCGTCGCGCTGGTCGAAGAAGTCCGCAGTTCCGTCGATCTGGGGGCGGCCGAGAAGCTGGCCAAACGGATGCAGACGGGGGCGCGATTCGACCTCAACGACTTCCGGGAACAGATCGCGCAAATGCGGCGCATGGGCGGATTGGGTGGGGTCATCGACAAACTGCCGGCCCAGTTGTCGCAAGCCGCCGGCCAACTCGACCCGAAAGTCGCCGAGCGGCAGATCCGGCGCATGGAGGGCATGATCCAGTCGATGACGCCAGCAGAGCGCGCCAAGCCCGAACTGATCAAAGCCTCGCGCAAGCGGCGCATCGCCGCCGGTGCCGGAGTGCCGGTGCAGGAGGTCAACCGCCTGCTGGCGCAGTACGAGCAGATGAACACGGTGATGAAACAAATGCGCAAGGGCGGACTGGCGAAGATGATGCGAGCATTCGGCTCGATGACGGGAGGAATGAAGCGGGGCTGATCCCTCTGCGGGGCGGCACCATCGAGCCGATACCGCCCCGGCTTCAGTCGCCGTAGGACCAATTGCCCTTCCACGCGGCGAGCACGGCGTTGGGGTAGGCCGGATCGCCCACCGATCCGTTGTAGCGACCGAGGGCGCGGAACAGGTCGCCGCGCTCCTCATCGATGTAATGCCGCAGGATCACGCAGCCATAGCGCAGATTGGTCCGCATGTCGAACAAGCTGCGCACCCTGCCATCGCCGATCAGGTCGACCCAGAACGGCATCACCTGCATGTATCCCATCGCCCCCGCCCCCGAGATCGCATACTTGCGAAAATCGCTCTCCACCTGGATCAGACCCAGCACCATCTGCCGGTCGAGTCCGGCGCGGATCGCTTCATAGTCCAGGGTGCGCAGCAGGTCGTCGCGGGTGTGGGGAAAAGGCAGGCGCGCGGCGAGGCGGCGGGACATCACCTGCCGCCAACGCTCGAATGCTGCGCGCTCCGCGGGCGTGTCGAAGCGGCGGGTCGGGGGAGCCGGGTCGGCGATCAATGCGCTCAGGGCCGTGCGAACCGATGCGGCAAGGGCTTCGTACTGCTGGGCCCCGGCGCGGGCAAGGCGCGGCGCGAACGACACCGCCAGCGCAGTCAATGTCAGGGCACGGCGGCGATCGGAAAACGGATTTCGCATGGAAAGTTCCGGCTCAAACAGCCCCAGTCGCCAAAATCGCCCTCGGCCGGACCCTCGCCGCCGCGCCTGCCCCGCGCGCGAAAGCGGCGAAACGCTTGCGAAGGTGCTCCGCCGCAATGCTATCGGCTGCCGAGGCGCTCCAGCAAGAACTGCGCTGCGCCGTCGACATCGATCTCGACCGATTCCAGCGTGGCGCGCGGTACGTATTCGATCTTGCCCGCCTTGAGGCCGCGCTCGCCGATGGTCACACGATGCGGAATCCCGATCAACTCGGCGTCCGCGAACATCGCACCGGGACGTTCGCCACGATCATCGAGCAGGACGTCCACGCCGGCGGTGCGCAGCGCCTCGTAGAGCGCGTCGGCACGCGCACGAACGAGCTCCGACTGCGCGTAATTTACCGGACACAAAACCACGGAAAACGGCGCGATCGATTCCGGCCAGACGATGCCGCGCGCATCATGATTCTGCTCGATCGCCGCACCGACCAGACGCGTGACGCCGATCCCGTAGCATCCCATCTCGAAGAACCGTGCCTTGCCGGTTTCATCGAGGAACGTGGCATCGAGTTTTTCCGAGTATTTCGTGCCGAGATAAAAGACGTGACCGACCTCGATTCCGCGCTGGATGGCGAGGCGGCCTTTGCCATCAGGAGCCGGATCGCCGGCCACGACGTTGCGCAGATCCGCCACCAACGTCGGCTCGGCCATGTCCCGGCCCCAGTTCGCACCGGTGTAGTGAAGGCCCTCTTCGTTGGCGCCGCAGATGAAATCGGACATATTGGCGACCGTGCGGTCCGCGATCACCCGCACCGCCTTGCGCGGCGCGATCGGCCCGAGCGAGCCGGGCGGGCAACCGAAGGTGTCGGCGATCTCGGCGTCGCTCGCCATGCGCCAGCCGTCGGCGAATCCCGGCAACTTTCCGACCTTGACTTCATTGAGTTCGTGATCGCCCCGCAGCAGCAACAGCACGATCTCGGGAGGGGCCACTCCATCCGCCGCGACGGCACCCGCCGCCACGACGACCGCCTTGACCGTCCGGTCGACCGAGACGCCCAGAAATTGCGCGACGTCCGCGCACTTCGTCTTCCCGGGAGTCGCGGTCTTTTGCAAAGGACGTTGTGCAGGCGCCCGCTCCGCCAACAGAGACAATGCCTCCGCCAGTTCGATGTTGGCGGCGTACTCGCCTTCGGGACTGTAGGCAATGACGTCCTCGCCGCTGTCGGCGATCACCTGGAATTCATGCGAGCGCGACCCGCCGATCGCGCCGGTGTCGGCGGCCACCGCGCGGAATCGAAGGCCCAGACGGGTGAAAATCCGCACATAGGCGGCGAACATGGCCTCGTAGCTGCGATGTGCGCCCTCGACGTCACGATCGAAGGAATAGGCGTCCTTCATCGTGAACTCGCGTCCACGCATGACGCCGAAGCGGGGGCGCCGTTCGTCGCGAAACTTCGTCTGGATGTGATAAAAGTTAACCGGAAGCTGGCGATAGCTGCGGATTTCCTGCCGCGCGATATCGGTGATCACCTCCTCCGACGTGGGCTGCAAGACGAAATCGCGCTGGTGGCGATCGTGGATCCGCAAAAGTTCCGGGCCGTATTTGTCCCAGCGCCCGGACTCCATCCAGAGCTCCGCAGGTTGCACCACCGGCATGAGCAGTTCGAGCGCGCCCGCGCGGGTCATCTCGTCCCGGATGATCGCCTCGATCTTGCGGATCGTGCGCAAGCCGAGTGGCAGGTAGTTGTAGATGCCGGCCGCAAGCTTTCGCACCATACCGGCGCGCAGCATCAGTTTCTGGCTGACGATCTCGGCATCGCCGGGAGCTTCTTTCTGGGTGGAGATGAGATAGGCGGAGGCGCGCATGGCTTTTCCATATAATCGACCGGAAATGATATCGCTTCAGGGGTTGGCATGCTGGACAAGGACGGGTACCGCCCGAACGTCGGCATCATCCTGCTCAATCGGCGCAACGAGGTGTTCTGGGGAAAGCGGCTAGGTCAACATTCCTGGCAGTTTCCGCAAGGGGGCATCAAGCTCGGCGAGACACCGGAGCAGGCGATGTACCGGGAACTGTACGAGGAGGTGGGCCTGCAGACGGAACACGTCCAGATCGTCGGGCGCACGCGTGGCTGGTTGCGCTACGACGTGCCCGAGCAGTGGATCCGACGGGAAATGCGAGGGAGCTATCGGGGCCAGAAGCAGATCTGGTACCTGCTGCGCTTGCTGGGAAACGATTGCGACGTCCGGCTGGACCGCAGCGAAAAGCCGGAGTTCGATGCCTGGCGATGGCACGAGTATTGGGTGCCGATGGAGTCGGTCATCGAGTTCAAGCGGGATGTGTACGGCAAGGCGCTGCGCGAGCTCGCACGGTTCGTCTTTCCCAAGGCACGCGGCGGCGCGCGTCCGCTCTAGCGGGGGCAGTCGGCCGGTCGGAGCCGACCCGCAGGACACCCGGTGCTACAACAGTACGAGATTGTCGCGATGGATCAGTTCGGGTTCTTCGATGAACCCGAGCACCTGCGCAATCTCGGCGCTCGGCCGGCGGGCGATGAGGCGGGCCTCGGCACTGGAGTAGTTGACGAGGCCGCGCGCGATCTCCGCACCGGCTTCATCCATGCAGGCAACGACGTCGCCGCGCGCGAACTCCCCGCGCACTTCGATCACGCCGATCGGCAGCAAGCTCTTCCCCTGGTCGCGCAGCGCGGCGGTGGCGCCGGCGTCGAGCACCACCCGCCCCTTGAGCTGAAGATGATCGGCAAGCCATTGCTTGCGCGCCGAGCGCATGGGCGTCGAGGCCGTCAATCGGGTGCCGATGGCTTCGCCGTGCGCCAGACGAACCAGTACGTCCGGCTCGCGACCCGAGGCGATCACGGTGCAGGCGCCGCTGCGTGCCGCACGCTTGGCCGCCAGCACCTTGCTCAGCATCCCGCCGCGACTGATCGCGCTGCCGGCACCGCCAGCCACCGCCTCCAGCCGCGGATCCCCCGCCACCGCCTCGGCGATCAAGGTCGCGCCCGGCACATGGCGCGGGTCGGCATCGAACAAGCCGCGCTGATCGGTCAGAATGACCAGCGTGTCGGCCTCGACGAGGTTGGTCACCAACGCGCCCAGCGTGTCGTTGTCGCCGAACTTGATCTCGTCGGTGACGACCGTGTCGTTCTCGTTGATCACGGGCACGACGCCGAGCTGCAGTAGCGTGCGCAGGGTCGAACGGGCATTGAGGTACCGCGCGCGGTCGGCGAGATCGGCGTGCGTCAACAACACCTGCGCCGTGGGCATGCCCTGCGCCCGGAAACAGGTTTCGTACGTCTGCGCCAGGCCCATCTGCCCGACTGCGGCGGCAGCCTGCAACTCGTGGACTTCCTGGGGCCTGCGCGCCCATCCGAGCCGCTTCATGCCCTCGGCGATCGCACCGCTGGAAACCAGCAGTACCTGACACCCCGCCCCGCGCAGTGCGGCGACCTGGGCAGCCCAGCGCGAAATCGCCGCGGAATCGAGGCCGCGGCCTTCGTCGGTGACGAGACTGCTACCGACCTTGACGACGACACGGACAAAGCGCGGGGCCGGCGATCCCGTCAAGGCGGCTTCGACGGTCAAATCGGACTCCATCCGGAAGGCGGCGCGGTTTCCGCCGCATCCGGCTCCGGGTTGCCGTCGGCCGCGGCATCCCCATGGTCCCGCGCGGGATGCTCCATCAGAAACTGCTGCACCGCCCACATCAGATCCCGGCATCCTTCATGGGTTGCCGCGGAAATCACGAAAATCGGCGCCTTGGTGCGAAGCCGACGTCGCAGCTTTGCAACCAGATCGTCGCGCTCCTCCGGCGGCACCGTATCGATCTTGTTGAGCACATACCATCGCGGTCGCCGTTGCAGGGCCGGATCGTACTTGCGCAGTTCCGCAGCGATGGTCCGCGCCTGCGCGACAGGATCGGCCAAGGGCTCGTCCGGCTCATGGGGTGAGACGTCCAGAACATGCAGCAACAGACGCGTACGGCTCACATGCCGCAAGAATCGATCCCCCAGTCCGGCGCCCTCCGCCGCCCCCTCGATCAGACCGGGCAGATCGGCGACGACGAAGCCTTTTCCCTCTTCCAGGCGAACCACGCCGAGATGGGGGACCAGTGTCGTGAATGGATAGTCGGCAATCTTCGGACGGGCGTTGGACACCGCCGAGAGCAACGTGGATTTGCCGGCATTCGGCAAACCGAGGAGGCCGACATCGGCCAGGACCTTCAACTCCAGGCGCAGATGCCGTGCCCGCCCGGGCTTCCCCGGCGTGAACTGCCGCGGCGCCCGATTGGTGCTGGATTTGAAATGCAGATTTCCCAATCCGCCCGCCCCGCCCTCCGCAAGCAGCGCGCGCCGGCCGTGCTGCGCGAGATCGGCAATGGCCTCACCGGTGTCGTCATCGTAGACCACGGTCCCTACCGGCATCGCCAACACGATGTCGTCGCCTCCGGCGCCGAAGCAGTCCGATCCCCGTCCGGCCTCGCCGTTCTGCGCCTGATACCGGCGCTGATATCGGTATTCGATGAGCGTGTTCAGATTGCGATCGGCGACCGCCCAGACACTGCCGCCGCGACCGCCATCGCCGCCGTTGGGGCCCCCTTTGGGGATGAATTTTTCGCGCCGGAACGAGGCGCAGCCGTCACCACCGCGACCGCCGCTCACCTCAATCCGCGCTTCATCGACGAAATTCATGCTGAACGCTTACCCGACGCCATGCGTTGTCGCTTCGATCCCCACGTTGACCGCGGCCCAAGACCGTTTGGGAACGCCACAACGAAAAACGGCCTGCCGGGTGAACGGCAGGCCGCCATGGAACACAACCCGCCGCGATGCGGACGATTATGCAGCGACTTCCGATGCGACCGGATGAATGTGCACCGACCGCCGGTTGCGCTCGCCGCCGACCGCGAAGCGGACGACTCCATCGACCAGCGCGAACAGGGTGTAGTCGCGCCCCGTGCCGACGTTGTCGCCGGCATGGAACTGCGTGCCACGCTGGCGAACGATGATGCTGCCGGCGCGAACGGTTTCGCCGCCATAAGCCTTGACTCCCAGGCGTTTCGCTTTGGAGTCGCGGCCGTTGCGGGAAGAACCACCTGCCTTTTTATGTGCCATAGCTACCTCGATGACGGATGCCGGAAGATCGCGATCAGGCGATCGATTCGATCTGGAGCTCCGTGTAGTTCTGCCGATGTCCCGCGTGCTTCTGGAAATGCTTACGCCGGCGCATCTTGAAAATCCGGACCTTGT
This sequence comes from Pseudomonadota bacterium, assembly GCA_021825945.1. Lineage (GTDB taxonomy): Bacteria > Pseudomonadota > Gammaproteobacteria > Burkholderiales > Burkholderiaceae_F > GJ-E10. The sequence continues at coordinate 10,458 of JAKAFN010000001.1, read as the reverse complement.
CGTGCCGACCATGGCCGACCACCGTGGCGACCACCGCCGCACCGTCCACGAGCGGCGTACCGATGCGCACCTGGGCGCCATCGCCGACCGCGAGCACTTCGGAGAGCGTGACCTGATCCCCGACCTCGCCCGGCAACGTCTCGACCTTGACGCGGTCGCCCGCGTTCACTCGATACTGTTTGCCGCCCGTTCGAATCACCGCAAACATGGCAACCCCATTCATTTTCAATCGGAAAGTTTTGAATTATCGCAGGGTTCCGCGGTCGTCGTCAAGAACGTTCGCGCGGCGCGCAGGTCCCGTCGTGCCACGCGCGTACTGTTTACTATCCGTATGATGCCCGATTTTCCGCGCCGACCCGCCCGATCCCCTCGGCGGACCGGCGCTTCATCCCTATAATTCCGGCCACCCATGCAATCCGTCGTACCCGCCGCCGAAGCCGCCTCCTCCGCCCACAACCCGTTGGCGGAAATCCTGGCGCCGATTCACGCCGACATGCGCGCCGTCGATGCGACGATCCGTGCGCGACTCACCTCCGACATCGCCCTGATCGGTACGATCGGCGAGCACATCATCGGCGGGGGCGGGAAACGCCTGCGTCCGGCGATCCTGCTGCTGATCGCCCGTGCCGCCGGGTACTCGGGACAACATCACGTCCTGCTCGCTGCGGTGATCGAGTTCATTCACACCGCAACCCTGCTGCACGACGACGTGGTCGACGAATCGGACCTGCGGCGCGGGCGCCCTACGAGCAATGCGGCGTTCGGCAATGCGGCGAGCGTACTGGTGGGCGACTTCCTGTACTCGCGCGCCTTCCAAATGATGGTCGAGGCGGGAAACATGCGCGTCATGCAGGTTCTCGCCGATGCGACGAACCGCATCGCCGAAGGCGAAGTTCTGCAACTGCTCAACATCCACGATCCCAGTGTCGACGAAGCCCGCTACCTGGAGGTCGTGGAACGCAAGACCGCCACGCTCTTCGAGGCCGCAGCCCGGATCGGCGCGATCCTGAGCGGCGCCGATCCCGAGCGCGAGGAAGCCTGCGCGCGCTACGGCGCCGGACTCGGCACCGCGTTCCAGATGATCGACGACGTGCTCGACTACGACGGCACGGCGGAAACGATCGGCAAGCGCCTCGGCGACGACCTGCGGGAAGGGAAACCGACGCTTCCCGTCATCCATGCCTTGCGCGTGGCCGATGACGCGCAGCGCGCGCTCATGGTCGAAGCGATCCGCAACGGCAGCGGCGATTTTCTGGAGATCGCGCGCATCGTGCATGAACATGGGTCGATCGAGTACGTCCGGAAACGTGCCCATACCCGCTCCGCCGAGGCGGCGGATGCCATCCGGATGCTGCCGCCGTCAACGGACCGCGACCGTCTGCTAGAATTGGCGACTTTCGCGATGCGCCGGGACCGATAGGCAACGGTACATCGCGGAGAACGACCGATCGGCCGGCGAAATGGCCCGATCGTTCGGACGGGGTGTAGCTCAGCCTGGTAGAGTACTGCGTTCGGGACGCAGGAGTCGGAGGTTCGAATCCTCTCACCCCGACCACGGCTTGTTTTTTCGTTTCTCGTTTCCGTCCCGTCACGACGGACCCTACGTGTCCCCCACCTAGGAACCTTCCCCGGTGACGCCGAACTCCACCGGCAGTCGCACGTAGAACACGGAAATCTTCTCGTCGCGGAGCCGCTGCAACAATCGGTCCGCCTCCTCATCCGTCACGGCAAATCCGACCTCGACCGGCACGTCACCCGCCAATTCGAGAAACTGCTGTTCGTGCAACACGCCGTTGCGACCATAGCCGGCGATCGCCTGAAATGCCGACCCGCCGTGGATACCGAGCTTGCGCGCGTTCTCGAGCAACCATTCATACGCGAGAATGCCATGCAGGCGCCGCTTTTCCTGCACATAGAACTTGAGATAACTACCGTGCATAGGATCAACCTCCTTTCGTCGATGCAGCTCAGGGCGCGACCCGCGCAAGCGCCGCGACGATTGCAAAGCCCGCGCCCGCGAGCAGGAGCGAGCCGCCCAGGTGCATGCCGATGGCCCCCGCCGCCCAGGCGAACTCGCCGCGACCGATCAGCGTGACGATTTCGGCGGAAAACGTCGAAAACGTCGTCAGTCCGCCCAGAAACCCGGTTATCGCGAACAGGCGCCACTCCGGCGCCAGATTGGGGTGGCGATGGAAAAACGCCACGGCCAGCCCGACCAGCAGCCCACCGAGCAGATTGGCGACCAGGGTCCCCAGCGGCACGGTCGGGAAAACCGGATTGAAGCGCAGACCCAACCACCAGCGCAACCAGGCGCCGAATGCCGCCCCGCCACCCACCGCCATGAAACCGAGCAGATTCATACCGATCATTCCCGTGCACCGACGGCCCCCTGAAAACCGCCATCTGCGGAGGATCATATCCTGCGCCCGTAACACGGTCACGCCATAATGCGGCTGCCGCCCCCGTCCCCGGGGGACAACCGCTCTCCGGATCCTGATGCCCGAGCATATTCCCTTATGGGCGCACGTTCTCGCGCTCGTTTCGCTGCTGCTGGTTTCCGCCTTCTTCTCGATCGCGGAAACCGCGATGATGGCGATCAACCGGATCCGGCTGCAGCATCTCGTTCATCAAGGAAACGTCCTCGCCCGCCACACGCAGGCACTGCTCGGCCGCACCGATCGCCTGCTCAGCGTCATCCTGATCGGCAACAATCTCGCCAACACCGCCGCGACCACGCTGGTCACGGCGATCGCGATCTACGATTTCGGCTTGCGGGAATGGGCCCTGGGCGCGGCGACCGTGATCATCGCGTTCGTCATTCTGGTGTTTTCGGAAATCACCCCGAAAATCATCGGCGCGACCTATCCGGAACCGATCGCCCTCGCGACGAGCGTCGTATTACGCCCGATCCTGCAGATCGCGACCCCTGCGGTCTGGTTCGTCAACCTCTTCGTGCAGGCCATCCTGCGCCTGCTCCGCATCGCCGGCTCCGCGGCCGGCAACGGCGGGCTTCGGCTATCCCCGGAAGAACTGCGCACGGTGGTCCTGGAAGGTGCGAGCTTCATTCCCCACCAACACCGCAGCATGCTGCTCAATGTGTTCGACCTGGAGTCGCTGACGGTGGACGACATCATGACGCCGCGCGCGAACATCGACGGGCTGGATCTCGACCGCCCGGTCGGGGAGTTGCTGGGGCAGATCAAGACCAGTTACCACGGCGAGCTGCCGGCATACGACGGCGACATCAGCCGGACCCAGGGGATCCTGAACCTGCGCAAGCTCCTGCCGGTCCTGGCCACCGGCGCAGCCTCGCTGACCCGGGATCAGCTCCGAGACCTGCTCGCCGAGCCATACTGGATCCCGACCGGAACCTCGCTGCTCCAGCAGCTCCAGATGTTCCAGGAAAACCGGCAGCACCTCGGCCTCGTCGTCGACGAATACGGCGACCTGCTCGGGCTCGTCACGGTCGATGACATCGTCGAGGAAATCATCGGAGAAATTGCGCCGCCGCGACCGGGTTTGGCTGCGGGGCCCGTCCGCTGGAGTCCATCCGGAGATGCCATGGTCGACGGCAGCATCTCGCTGCGCCTGCTCAATCGACGGCTGGGAATTTCCCTGCCGCTCGGCGGCCCCAAGACGCTCAACGGACTCTTGCTGGAGCGCCTGGAACAGATTCCCGACGCGCCCTGCTGCGTCCGGTTTCCGGGGTGCGTGGCGGAGGTTCTTCAGACCCACGACCAGGCGGTGCGCAGCGTTCGGCTGATCCGCGTTCCGGCGATGCCCGGTGCGACGGAAAAACGGTAATTTGGCGGCGGCTCGGCAATCCACCTCGAATCCGCTAAATTGCGGGCTTTGCGCGGCCATCTCCCCGGTTCGCCTTTGGCGGAACGGGGCTATAACAACCGCTAGACTCCGTCACCGAACCCCATGTCCGCGGCCACTCAGCTCAGCCCCGCAGCCGGCGCCCTCACGGGCCTAGCGCGCGCGCTCGTGCAGCAAGGAAAACTCCGCCCGGACCGGGCGGAGGCGTTGGCACGCAAGGCGACCCAGAGCAATACCCAGTTCATCGACGAACTCGTCGCCGCCCGGGAGGTGACCGGACTTGCGCCGACGACCATCGCCCGGTTCGCCGCCGATACCTTCGGCCACCCGCTGCTCGACCTCTCGGCACTCGACGCCGATCAGCTGCCGAAGGACACGATCGACCGGAAACTCGTCGCGGGCCTGCGCATCCTCGCCTTGCGAAAGCGCGGCAACCGCCTTGCGGTTGCCGTTTCGGATCCGACGAACACCCAGGCCCTGGATCAGGTCAAGTTTCAGACGCAGCTCGCACTCGACATCGTCGTCGTCGAACACGACAAGCTACTTCCCCTGATCGAAAAATACGCGCAATCCGCGTCGCAGGTGATCGAGAAGCTGATCGATGACGACGTCAGCTTCGATGACCTGCTCGCCGAAAACACGGCGGAACCGCAGGCCGACGATTCCACGACGGTCGAGGTCGACGACGCGCCCGTCGTCCGCTTCCTGCAAAAGTTGCTCCTCGATGCCATCGCCGAGGGGGCATCCGACCTGCACTTCGAACCCTACGAAAAGTACTACCGGGTCCGCTTCCGGGTCGACGGCATCCTGCGCGAAGTCTCGCAACCGCCGCTCGCGATCCGCGAACGCCTGGTGACCCGCATAAAGGTGGTTTCGCGGCTGGACATCTCGGAAAAGCGTGTTCCCCAGGACGGCCGCATGAAGCTCGCCCTCTCGGGGCAGCGCGCGGTGGACTTCCGGGTCAGCACGCTGCCCACGCTCTACGGCGAAAAGATCGTCATGCGGATCCTCGACGCCTCGCAGGCCAAGCTGGGGATCGACGCGCTGGGCTATGAGCCCGACCAGAAAGAACTGATGCTGCAGGCCATCCGGCGCCCGTACGGCATGGTCCTGGTGACCGGCCCGACCGGCAGCGGGAAGACGGTCTCGCTCTATACCTGCCTGAACATCCTCAACCAACCGGGGGTCAACATTTCCACCGCCGAAGACCCGGCGGAAATCCAGCTTGCGGGCGTCAATCAGGTCAACGTCAACGAAAAGGCCGGACTCACGTTCGCCAATGCGATGCGCGCATTCCTGCGGCAGGATCCGGACATCATCATGGTCGGCGAGATCCGCGACCTGGAGACCGCGGACATCGCCGTCAAAGCCGCCCAGACCGGCCACATGGTGATGTCGACGCTCCACACCAACGATGCTCCGGCGACCCTGGTGCGGCTCGCCAACATGGGCGTCCCGGCCTTCAACATCGCATCCTCGGTCATCCTCATCACGGCGCAGCGTCTGGCCCGGCGCCTGTGCAGCTGCAAACAGCCCGCACCGGTCGACAAGGACGCACTGCTCGCCGCCGGCTTTTCGGAGGCGGACCTCGACGGGTCCTGGACGCTGTATCACGCGGTCGGCTGCGAACGCTGCAAGGGCAGCGGGTACAAGGGCCGGACCGGCATCTACCAGATCATGCCGATCTCGGAAGCCATCCAGCACCTCATCCTGCACGGCGCCAACTCGATGGACATCGCCCGCCAGGCGCAGCAAGAAGGCGTGCGCGACCTGCGGCAGTCGGGCCTGCTCAAGGTGAAACAAGGGATCACCACCATCGACGAAGTGCTGGGATGCACCAACGAATGAACGAGGGAGTGTCATGGCTACCGGTGTAATGACCCGGCGAGACGCGGTTCGCGAAGCGATATTCCTGTGGGAAGGACGGGACAAGAGCGGTCGCATCGTCAAGGGAGAGATGCGCGCAGGCGGCGAGTCTGTGGTGGCGGCATCGCTGCGGCGCCGCGGGATCCTGGCCACCAAAATCAAGAAACAGTCGCTGCCGCGGGGACGCCGGATTTCGGAAAAGGACATCAGCCTCTTCACGCGCCAGCTCGCCACGATGATGCGGGCGGGGGTTCCCCTGATGCAGTGTTTCGACATCGTCGCCCGGGGGCATGCCAACCCGGCGGTGGGACGCCTGCTCTCCGACATCCGGGCTGACGTCGAAACCGGAACCAGCCTGAACCAGGCGTTCCGGAAGTACCCGATGTACTTCGACGCCCTCTATAGCAACCTCGTCGCGGCGGGAGAGCAGGCGGGGATTCTGGACACCCTGCTCGACCGCCTCGCCACCTACCAGGAAAAAACGCTCGCGATCAAAGGCAAGGTCAAGAAGGCGATGTTCTACCCGGTGACCATCATCCTGGTCGCCATCCTGGTGGTCTCGATCATCATGATCTGGGTCGTACCCTCTTTCAAGCAGGTGTTCACGAGCTTCGGCGCCGACCTGCCCGCGCCGACCCTCATGGTCATCGCGATGTCCAACTTCTTCGTCAAATACTGGTACCTCCTGCTGTTCGGAAGCCTCGGATTCGGATACTTCCTCCGCCAGGCATGGAAGCGATCCCCCGCGGTGCAGGTCGCCGTCGATCGCATGCTGCTGCGGCCGCCGGTCATCGGTCCGCTGCTGAAGAAGTCATCGATCGCGCGCTGGACCCGCACGCTGGCAACGACCTTTTCGGCGGGCGTTCCCCTGGTCGAAGCACTGGACTCGGTCGGACCGGCCGCCGGCAACGCCGTCTTCAAGGAGGCGACGCGGCAGATCCAGACGGAAGTGAGTACCGGCACCAGCCTGGCGCAAGCGATGCAGAACTCGGGGGTTTTCCCGCCGATGGCCGTGCAGATGACCGCCATCGGCGAAGAGGCGGGGGCGCTGGACGCGATGCTGAGCAAAGTCGCGGAATATTTCGAGCGGGAGGTGGACGAGACGGTGGATGCGCTGGCGAGCCTGCTGGAACCGATGATCATGGTCATCCTGGGCCTCATCATCGGCAGCATCGTCGTTGCGATCTATCTGCCGATCTTCAAGCTCGGCCAAGTCGTCTAACCCCGCACCCATTCACCGGCGGAATGGGGCGCCGACCCCGGCGCCCCATTCTCGTCCGGCTTCGGCGCATGCCCTTCCCAGTCGACACCCTCTTCGCCCTCGGCGCCGCGATCACCGGCCTCATCGTCGGTTCGTTCCTGAACGTGGTGATCCACCGCCTGCCGCGAATGCTCGAAGCGCAGTGGGCCGCCCAAGCCGCCGAGTTCACCGGCAATCCGATCGAAGAGAAGCCGCCGTTCAACCTCTGGGTTCCGGCATCGCGTTGCCCGGCCTGCGGCATGCCCCTCCGCGCCTGGCACAACATTCCGCTGGTTTCCTACCTCCTTCTGCGCGGGCGCTGTGCGTACTGCACCCAGTCGATCTCCGCCCGATACCCGCTCGTCGAGGCGATCACCAGCCTGCTGTCGTGGTGGGTCGCAACCCATTTCGGTTGGGGCTGGCAAGGCGCGTCCGCCCTGCTGCTGGTCTGGACCCTGATCGCCGCCGCGGCCATCGACGCTGAAACGACGCTGCTGCCGGATACGCTGACACTGCCGCTGCTCTGGCTCGGCCTGCTGCTCAATCTGCGCGGCGTCTTCGCGCCGATTCCCGATGCGGTGATCGGGGCCTGCGTCGGGTATCTGAGCCTTTGGTCGATCTATTGGGCATTCAAGCTGACCACCGGGCGCGAAGGCATGGGGTACGGTGACTTCAAGCTGCTTGCGGCGCTGGGCGCCTGGATGGGATGGAAGATGCTGCTGCCGATCATGCTCCTGTCCTCGCTGACCGGAGCCGTCGTGGGAATCGGCTTGATCCTCCTTGCGCGGCGCGGGCGGAACGTCCCCATTCCGTTCGGCCCTTATCTCGCCATCGCCGGATTCCTCGCGCTCCTCTATGGCCCGTCGCTTGCCGGCCGGATCGGATTGCCGCTGTGAGCACCGCGCCACGGCCGCAATCCAATCCGGCATTGCGGGTCGCGATCACCGGCGGCATCGGCAGCGGCAAATCCACGGCCGCCGCGGAATTCGCGCGCCGGGGCGCCGGCGTGGTCGACGCCGATGCGATTTCCCGCGAACTCACCGCGCCGGGCGGGGCGGCCCTGCCGGACGTCGTCCGGACCTTCGGCCCGGGCGCGATCGGCGCGGATGGCGCGATGGACCGCGCGCGCATGCGCGCGCGGGTTTTCGCCGATGCCGACGAACGCCGTCGGCTCGAAGCCATCCTGCATCCATGGATTGCGCGCATCGCCACCGCACGCGCCGACGAATTCCTGTCCCGCGGTGTCGCCGTACTCCTCTTCGACATCCCGCTGCTCGTCGAATCGGGGATCCTGCGCGCCACCCTGCCGCCGCACCGGACCCTGGTCGTCGATTGCCCCGTCCACCGGCAGATCGAACGAACCCTGGCGCGTGGCACCCTGCACCGCGGCGAGGTCGAGGCCATCATCGGCACACAAGCACCGAGGCTGCAGCGCCTTGCAGTCGCCGACGACATTCTCGTCAACGACGGCACCGTCGCCGATCTGCACGCGCGGGTTGGGTGCCTGTGGGACGCCTATGTCGCGTCCGCGTCCGGTGTCCGGGACGACCCTGCCTGACGCTGTGCTATCTTGCGTGTCGAATGGACGCGCCGCCCTCCCCGCAAGACCTGGTTCTCTACGAGTACCCCTTCAACGAACGGGTGCGGACCTTGTTGCGACTGGAGGACCTGTTCGACAAGCTCCAGTATTTCCAGACCCAGACGCATCCCTATTGCCACCACTCGGCACTGCTCACCCTCTTCGAGATCGCCGAGGTCACCTCCCGGTCCGACATCAAGAGCGAACTGCTGCAAGAGTTGGAGCGGGATCGGCAATCGCTTGCCGCCCTGCGAGACAACCCCAACGTCGCGCAAGATGCCCTGCGATCGGTGCTGGTGGCCCTCGAAACCACCCAGACGAACCTCAACGGCTTCAGCGGCAAAGCCGGTCAGCACCTGCGCGACAACGAGTGGCTGATGAGCGTTCGCAGTCGCTCGATCATCCCGGGCGGCACCTGTGAGTTCGACCTGCCCTCGTATCACGCCTGGCTCTCCCGCGACGCATCGAAGCGCATGGAAGACCTGCGCGGTTGGATCCAGCCCCTGGCACCATTCCGCGCCGGGGTCACAATCATCCTGCGCCTGCTGCGCGAAAGCGCGCGCCATACCCACCTCACTGCCCAGGCCGGCTGCTACCAGCAGATGCTGCAGGGGCGGAGTTACGCGCTGATGCAAGTGCGCGTGGCGCGCGACCGCGACGCCATCCCGGAAGTCAGCGCGAACAAATATGCGCTCTGGGTCCGGTTCACCCGTGCAGACGGAGACTTCAAGCCGCGCGCCCTGGAGCAGGACGTCGAATTCGACATGGCGCTTTGCGCGTCGTAGCGCCCGATCGGACAAATTTCGGCGCGGCCGCCGGACCTTATCCGGCGATTCCCACATCGCGGCAAGGGGAGAATGGGCGCTTCAGCACGATGCCCTGATCGCCGAGATGCGCTCCTCCCGTCAACCCGCCGCACTGCAGGACGAAGCCTCCAGCAACAAGCCGATCGGCCAGATCCTCATCGAGCACAAGGCCGCCACCGCCGATCAGATCGAACAGGCGGTTGCGTTGCAGGATGCCCTGCGTGGTCAAAAGCTGGGCGAAATCCTGGTCCACCGGCAGATCGTCACGGCGGAAGAGTTGTTCGAAGCCCTCTCGGCGCAGTCGCGCATGCCGATGGCGCCACTCGGGGAGGTGCTGGTTTCCCTCGGACTGATCGACCAGTCCCATCTCGATGCCGCGCTGGCCACCCAGCATGCGGACCGGAACATCCCCCTGGGCGAGTTGCTGGTACGCGAAAAGATGATTTCGCGCGACGATCTCCGTTTGGCGCTCGCACGCAAGATGGGCTACCCCATCGTCGACGTGCGTCGGTTTCCGGTCGACGTGGATGCGCTACAACGCATCCCGTACGCCGTTGCGCGGCGGCTGCATGTGCTGCCGCTCGCCATGCTCGAAGGACGCCTGGCCATCGCCATCGAAGACGTCACGCGGCGTGCGGACCTGGACGAACTCGAATTCGTATCCCAGTGCAAGGTCATGCCGGCGCTGGCGATCCAACAAGACATCGATGATGCCCTGCCCGCGGCATACGCCCGCATCGGCGCCAACCCCGAACCGGTGGTCGGCGCGCTGGACTTCTGCGAAATTCCGCGCCCGTCGGCCAGGCCCGAACCGATCGGCAGCAGCCGGGGACCACGCGACAAGATGCACGGAAGCGGGCGGGGGCTGGAGTCGGAGGCGCCTCCCATCGACATCGGCAGATTGGCCGAGGAACTCGACCGGATCGAGCCCGAGGCGCCGCTCGATTCCGCGGCAATCGAGCAGAGCGACAACGCGCTCGTGCGCCTCGTCAACCAGATGATCGTCGAGGCGCACGCAGACTCGGTCTCCGACATCCACATCGAATGCACCGGGGACCGCGGGAAAGTGCGGATCCGCTTCCGCAAGGACGGGCGGCTGCGGCCGTACCTGGAGTTGCCGAACAGCTACGCCAACGCGCTGGTGT
>JAKAFN010000011.1 GCA_021825945.1 Pseudomonadota bacterium | reverse complement strand
GCAGCGGCGGCAGCGTGGCGAGCGGCGGCATGCGCCACTGCTCGCGCGCAGCCGGTTCGCCGGTGATTTCTTCGGTGGATGCGGCGGGAACCGCCGGGTTTGCTTTGCGTTCTTCGATCCATCGTACGATTCCGGTCACCGCGATCGCGAAAACCGTCCCCCCCTCCAGGATGAAGACGATTTGTTTCCCGTTGATGTCCGGAAACAGCACCGCCGCGGTCAGGATCACCGAAAGCATCACCAGCACGGCGATGATGGCGGCGGTGAAGGCATTGGTGCGCCGGCCGTTTGTCCAGGGTCCGAGGACGGCCTTGTCGTTGCACAACAGCAACAGGAATACCGTCGCGCTCGGCAGCAGGACTCCCGCGAGCGTCTGCACGAGGTTGGTGAGCAGGCCGAGCGGCGTTCCGGGCGTGAGGACCAGGGCCGCGGCGACAACGATCAGTCCGCAGTAGAACGCGTAGAAGCCCGGGGCGTCGGTCGGCTTGCGGTGCAGCGAGTGGCGCACCGAGAAGACGTCGCCCAGCGCATAGGCCGTGGCGAGCGAGACCGACGCCGCCCCGACGATGCAGGCGTCGATGAGGGCCAGCGAAAAGAGCACCGCGGGCGTCCGGCCGAAGTACTTCTGCATGCCGGCGGCGACGGCGCCGGCGTCGGAGAAGTTGCCAAATTCCGGTTTTCCCGCGAAAGTGGCCGCGGAAAACCCGATCATCGCGACTGCGCCGACGACCACCAGGACGATGCCCAGCCAGAGGTCGATGCGCTCGTACTTCATGAAGCGGGGCGTGATGCGCTTGTCGATGACGTAGCTCTGCTGGAAGAAAAGCTGCCAGGGCGCGACGGTGGTGCCGACGATGGCGATGACGAGCAGCATCACATCCCCCAGCCTGCCGCCGGCGGGGAAGTGCGGCACCAGCAGATCGTGGGCGGTCTGGCCCATTGGCGGCGGGATCATGACGAATACCGGCACGAGCAGCAGGCTGCCGAACACCAGGAACAGCGCAAACCGCTCGAAGCGCCGAAAGTTGCCGGTGCTCGCCGCCGCCATCACGACGAGCGCGGCGATCGACACACCCCAGACCTTGGAAATGCCGAGGTACCCGAGCGCCAGGCTGATGCCGATGAATTCGGTGACGATGGTCAACGCGTTGAGCAGGAAGAGGTCGATCACGCTGAACGAACCCCAGAACTTGCCGAACCGCTCGAAGATCAGTCGGGCATGACCGACGCCGGTCACCGCGCCCAGGCGCAGCACCATCTCCTGGTTGACGTAGAGCACCGGCACGAGCAGCAGCAGGGTCCAGAGCAGCGCGGTGCCGTAGTTCTGGCCGGCCTGCGTGTAGGTGCTGAAGGCGCCGGCATCGTTGTCGCCCACCATCACGATGAGGCCCGGGCCGAGGATCGCCAGCAAGGTGCGGATGCGGTGTCCCAAGCTGGTGCGCGGGCCGGTGTCGTGCTGCGCGATGCTGCCGAATGCGCCATGGATGTCGCCGACGTGCGCGCTGTCGAGTACGGCATCGTGCACCGGCGTAGCGGCGGTCGAGGCCGTGCCGGAATCGATCATGGCGGGGCTTTGTACCGTCATGGCCATTCCCGTTCAGTCGTGGGGGAACCCGGCCAGCAAGCCGTAGGCGCCCGGGCTGGAATGCCATGTTGCGCCGCCCCGAACATGGGTTGCGGACAGGCGGGCGAGCCGATTGCCCAGCCAGGTTCCCGAAACCCAGTTCGCAACGGCGGTCGAAATGCCGGCGAACGCCGCCGGGCGAATGATTTTGTGCGTCATGGCGCGCACCTCCAAACAGGCGCCTGCAACCGGCGGCATGCCGGCGACAGGGGAATACGACGATGAGGAGGGTGCTCAGCGCAAGGTCGAACCGGGGGCGCGTTGGCGCACCGGACCGATCAGAACCACGCTGGATGACGGACTTGCTTTGGGCACCGTCCCGCGGATGGCGGGACGGCGGAGGAGGAATGGACTCTTGCCGCGGATCCCGCTGTTACTTCCAAGATCGACTAGAGCAGTTGTCCATGGGGTAACTCCCCGTTGTTGCGATGCGGCGAATTTTCCGCCGGCGGCGATGCGCTGTCAACGGATTTTCGGGAAAAAGTTACAAAAAAACAGGCATCAAGCCCCGGTTTCTGACGTGGTGGTCGAATACACCGCCGCGAAGCCGCCACCGGGGGTGCGGAAGTTGGTGGTCTGACCTTGGTAGACGCGTGCCGCGACCCATTGCACCGCGCCGTGGTAGGCATAAGCGCGCAGGTCGAATTTCAGCGCGGCTTCTCCTTCGCCAACCACCCGCTCGGCGGGGGCGGCGAAGCGCTGCGCGATGTATCGTCCGGTGCGGATTTCTTCCCAGACCCGCCGGGTCAGCTTGTCGCCGCGGTAGGCGGCCCGGGCGCCGTAGCCGGTGGCCGGTTTGAAGAACCACCGCCGCCGCTCGCTCCAAAGGCGTTCGGCGTTGTCGGCGCAGACCGGCTCGGTGCGCGGGATGTGTGCGGCGAGAAGGCGGCAGAGTGCAGAAGGCACCCCGAACTCGTCCAGCCGGAGCGGGTCGCTCAACCAGACGAGCCGTCGCTTGTCGGCATGGAGCGCGTAGTTCCGGGGGTTGGGCGTGACCGCGGCGCAGGCCGTCTCGAACGCCGTCCGCACCGCCGCATTGCGCGGGTCGTCGAGGTAAAAATCAGTCAACCGGTTGTAGACAAGGTCGACGGGAAAATCCGCGCCGGCATCCTCGCTCCGCGCCGGGATCCAGAGGCGGCCGTCACGCACGGCGAGGGCGGCCGGATCGGCGATCCGGGCGCGGATGCCGTGGCGCTCGAACAGCCGCTGGAACAGCAGAAACTCCGGATAGAGATACTGCGCCTGCGGATCCTCGTCGACGATCGCCACCGAGCGCAGCGGCCGGTTGCCGCCGGCGAGGCGCCACTCTTCGTGGAACATCGCCACGATCGCGCGCTCGAAGGCGTCAACGCTGGCCGCCGTCGGGACGAGTCCCGCCATTGCCGGACAGCAGGCGCGCTGCGCGCGCGCGAGGAGGGCGTTGAGCATCGCGCCGCCGGCATTGGTGTTGATCTCGATGAGCTGCGGCACGCCGTCGTCGAGGTGGAAATCGAAGCCGAGGAATACGCCGCGCGGCCCGGGATGGTCGCGGCCGCCGGTCTGTCGCGCCAAGCCCGGCGATTCGCGCAGGGCCGCGTCGCGGTAGGCGGGCAGCGCGACGATGGCCTCCACCGCGGCGACGATCTCGCGGATGCGCGCCAGCTGGGGCGGGGCCACGAACACCGGTTGCGGCGCGAACACGTGGGGGCAGCGGGTCCGCACCCAGTCGGCCAAGCGTTCCTGCCCCGGACCGGCGGGGCCGTGACCCGCTTGTCCGCCGAGTTCGCCCAGTTCCCGATCGATTTCCCGCGCCAGGGCGTCCGGGTCGAGGCTTTCGCAGAAGCACTCGCGGTTGAGGGCTTCGGTGGCAGGGGTGGAGCAAACGGGGAGCATATACTTGCGCCGAAGACTAGCAGATCGCTTCCCCATCGACTTCCCAAGCGCTCCTCCTTTGAATTCGCCGCGATTGGAAACACCGGACCCCGGTTTGGACGAGCGTTTCATGCGCCTCGCGCTGGAGCAGGCCCGCATCGCCCGCGCCGAGGGAGAGGTGCCGGTGGGCGCGGTGGTGGTGCGCGAGGGCATGGTCATCGCCTCGGGTTTCAATCGGCCGATCGGCAGCGCGGATCCGACCGCCCACGCGGAGGTCCGGGCGCTGCGCGCCGCAGGCGCGGCGCTGGGCAATTACCGCCTGAACCACTGCGCCCTGTACGTCACCCTCGAACCCTGCGCGATGTGCTCGGGAGCGATTCAGCATGCGCGGATCGCCCGCGTGGTGTTCGGCGCCGCCGACTCCAAGACCGGCGCGTGCGGAAGCGTGATCGACCTGTTCGCCGAACCGCGGCTCAACCATCACGCGCAGGTCCACGGCGGGGTGCTCGGAGACGAGTGCGGTGCGCTGCTGTCGGATTTTTTCCGCGAACGGCGGGCAAGGAAGGACGTATGACGCGCGTGCGAAGCGTCGGGTTTTTCGCGCCGTCGGGATACGTCACCGCCCCGGACATCATCGACCGCGCGGCGGCGTACTTCGCGCAGCGGAACTGGCAGGTCCGCAGGACGGAGAGCGTGGGATCCCGCGACGGACGCTTCGCGGGACCGGATGCGCTGCGACGGGCCGACCTGCTGCGGGTTGCGAACGACGAGACGCTGGACGTCGCGCTCTGCGTTCGCGGCGGCTACGGCATGACCCGCCTCCTGGAGGGAATCGATTTCGCGGCGATCGCCGCGCGCGCCCGACGCGGCGCGGCGCCGCTGTTCGTCGGCTACAGCGATTTCACGGCATTTCACCTCGCGTATCTCGCGCGCGCTGGCGGGATCGGTTTTCAAGGACCGGGGGCGGCGGATTTCGCCCGCGCCGGGGCGGGGGATGCGGATGCGCAGTTCACGGTCGAACGATTCTTCGCCACGGTCAGCGGGGCGCGCACGGAGCTCGAATTCCCGACTCCGGCGGCCGATCTCGATGTGCGCGGACGGCTCTGGGGCGGGAATCTCACGATGGTCTGCAACCTTCTCGGCACGCCGTATTTTCCGTCGGTGCGTGGCGGCATCCTGTTCCTGGAGGACGTCAACGAGGCGGCCTACCGGATCGAGCGCATGCTGCTGCAGTTGCATCACGCCGGTGTCCTGCAACGCCAAAAGGCGATCCTGCTCGGCGACTTTTCCCCGCTGCCGGTGATGCCCAACGACAACGGCTATGACCTCGACGGTGCGATCGCGGCGCTGCGCGCCCGGTGCGCGACGCCGATCGTCCGCGGACTGCCGTTCGGCCACGGCGCCCGGCGGGCGACCCTCCCCGTGGGGGGGCGGGCGCGCTGCATCGTGCGTTCCGGCGTCGCACGCCTGGAATGCTCGCACTATCCGCATCGGCCATGACCAGCGGCCCGATTACCCGGCTCGGACTGGCCGACGAGTCCCACGAGCACCGGCACGGGCGGATCCGCCACGGCATTGCCGGGGCGGTGTTCCAGCAGGCGCCGCAGGCGGCGTTGGTGGGCGTCCTCGGGGGCATCGCGGTGGTGGCCGTATCCTGGGGAACCGGAGCCCGGGTCGCGGTGCTCGGGTGGCTTGCCGCCGTGCTGCTCGAGACCGCCGTGCGCTTGCGCGTGGCGGGCGACTACGCGGCCCGGGGTCCGGCGGAAGCCGCGGGGGCGGATCCCGGGGTCGCGGCGACCGCGTGGATCCGTCGCTGGCTTGCGAGCGCCGTGACCGCCGGCGCACTGTGGGGGGTGGCGGGCGCGTGCTTCTTCCCGTCGTCGCCGGTGCTGCAGCTCGTCCTGGTGGCCGCGATCCTGGGCGTCGTGTTCGGCTCCCTGTCGCAGCTCTCGTCCTATGGCCCGGCGCTGCTGGCCTATCTGCCGCTTGCGCTTCTGCCGCTGGTGGCGCGCCTGTGGGTGGAGCATGCTCCGGTGTATTCCGCGGCGGCGGCCATCGTCGCGGCGATCCTCGGCGCCACGCTCTACATGGGTCGCAACTACGGGCGGACGGTCGCCGAGTCGGTGAAGGCAGGAATCGACAACGAGATCCTGCTCAATCAGCTGATTTCGGAAAAGCGCATCGCCGAGGACGCACGGCGTGCGGCCGAAGCGGCGACGCGCTCCAAGACGCGGTTTTTCGCCGCGGCCAGCCACGATCTGCGCCAACCGCTGCAGGCCATCGGCATCTACTGCTCCTTGCTGCGCAAGCGCGCGCAGGGGCCGATCGTGCCGCTGGTGCGCAACCTTTCCGCCGGGGTCGAAACGCTCTCCAATCTGGTGGGCGAACTGCTCGAGGTATCCCGGCTCGATGCGGGGGCGATCCAGCCGCGCATCGAATCCGTTTCGCTGGCGGAGGTCTTTACCGGATTGCAGCGGGAATTCCTGCCGCTGGCGGAAGCCCGGCGCCTCGAGTTCCGCGTCCGGGAGACCAATCTTTGCGTGACGAGCGACGGGTTGCTGCTGTCGCGCGTCCTGCGCAACCTGCTGGCCAACGCGATCCGCTACACCGCCCACGGCGGGGTCCTGCTGGCGGCGCGGCGCCGCACCGGCGACATCGTCGATCTCGAGATCTGGGATACCGGACCGGGGATCCACAAACAGGACCTGGACCGGATCTTCGACGAGTTCTATCGCGGCGAGAGCGGCAAGGGCGCCGCGGATGGGACCGCCGGCGGATTCGGTCTCGGGCTTTCGATCGTGCGTCGGATCTGCGGCGTGCTCGGACACGCGGTGACGGTGCGCACGCGTCCCGGTTTCGGCACGATGTTTCGCGTGCAGGCGCCGTTTTCGGCCCTGCTGTCGCCGCCGCGCAGCGGCGCGGAGCAACTGCCCGAGAGTTCCATCCAACCCATTGCCGGGGTGTGCATCCTGCTGTTCGAGGACAACGAGGGCATCCTCAACAGCCTGGCGCGGCTGTTGCGGTCCTGGGGAGCCGACGTCATTTCGGCCACCGCCTTCACCGGCGCGGTGGTCAAGCGCCTGGGGCGGGATTGCCGGGTGGACCTGATCATCGCCGACCAGAATCTGGGCGGACCGGTCGACGGCGCGGAGGCGGCGTTCCGGGTCCGGGAACTGGTGGGCGTGCCGCTGCCGGTGATTCTGTTGACCGCAATGAGCCCCATGGACGTGCTTGCCGAATTCCATTACCAGATGCGGCGGCGCCTGGAAAGCAATCCGCAGGCGGCGGCGGCCATCGCGCGCAGCCGGGTGGAGGAGCCGATCGTGCTCACCAAACCGGCAAACGCCGCCTTGCTCAACGCGCGCATCCTTGCCGCGCTGGGCATTCGGCCGATGGATCCGGAGGCGCTGGCGCGCGCCCAGGACGTGGCCGAAGGCTGGGAGGAGCGGATCCTCTGAAACCCGGGGCTCGGCGGCGCATGTCCGGTTCGATCGAACGGGGCGGACCGGACGCGGAGACCCGGCGGCACCGGTACAATTTCGGGCTTTCCGCCCCGTATCCGGAAGGCGTCCCGCGCTGACATGATCTCGATTTCCCTCCCCGACGGTTCCATCCGGCGCTTCGACGGTTCGCCCACCGTCGCCGAAGTCGCCGCCGCAATCGGTCCCGGTCTCGCCAAGGCGGCGCTGGCCGGCAGGGTCGACGGCCGATTGGTCGACACCTCCCACCGCATCGAGCGCGATGCGTCGCTGGCGATCGTCACCGACCGCGATCCGGAGGGGCTGGAGATCCTGCGCCACTCCACCGCGCACCTGTTGGCGTACGCGGTCAAGGACCTGTTTCCCGAGGCCCAGATCACCATCGGACCGGTGATCGAAAACGGGTTCTACTACGACATCGCCTACAAGCGCCCCTTCACCCCCGAGGACCTGGCGGCGCTGGAGCGCCGAATGGCCGAACTGGCGGCCCGCGACGAGCCGGTGCGCCGTGAGGTATGGGAGCGCCAGCGGGCGATCGATTTCTTCCGCGCCAAGGGCGAGCGCTACAAGGCCGAGATCATCGAAGGGATTCCGGCCGGCGAACCGATCTCCGTCTATTGGGACGGCGAGGGTTTCGTCGACCTCTGCGTAGGGCCGCACGTGCCCTCCACCGGGCGGCTGCGCGTCTTCAAATTGACGAAGGTCGCGGGCGCGTATTGGCGCGGCGACAGCCGCAACGAGATGTTGCAGCGGATCTACGGCACCGCGTGGGCGAAGAAGGACGAGCAGGAGGCCTATCTGCGCATGATCGAGGAGGCGGAAAAACGCGACCACCGCCGGCTCGGGCGGGAACTCGATCTGTTCCACCAGCAGGACGAAGCGCCGGGACTGATTTTCTGGCATCCCAAAGGTTGGGCGGTGTGGCAGCAGGTCGAGCAGTACATGCGCCGGGTCTACCAGGACAACGGCTACCAGGAGGTCAAGGCGCCGCAGATCCTCGATCGCAGTCTTTGGGAAAAGACCGGGCACTGGGACAACTTCCGCGACAACATGTTCACGACGGAGTCCGAGAACCGGCACTACGCGATCAAGCCGATGAACTGTCCGGGGCACATCCAGATCTACAAGTCGGATCTGCGTTCCTACCGGGACCTGCCGCTGCGCTACGGGGAGTTCGGCCAATGCCATCGCAACGAGCCCTCGGGGGCGCTGCACGGCATCATGCGGGTGCGCGGATTCACCCAGGATGACGGGCACATCTTCTGCACCGAAGAGCAGATCCTCGACGAATGCGTCGCCTATACCGCGTTGCTGCAGAAGGTCTACCGGGATTTCGGCTTCACCGACATCGCCTACAAGATCGCTACGCGGCCGGCTTCCCGCATCGGCTCGGACGAGTCGTGGGACCGGGCGGAAGCGGCGTTGCAGGAATCCCTGCGCCGCTCCGGCTGCGCGTTCACCGTGGCGCCGGGGGAGGGTGCGTTCTACGGCCCGAAGATCGAGTACCACCTGAAGGATTCGATCGGCCGTTCCTGGCAGTGCGGGACGATCCAGGTCGATTTCGCGATGCCCGGGCGCCTGGGTGCGGAATACGTCGCCGAGGACAATACCCGCAAGGTCCCGGTGATGCTCCACCGCGCCATCGTGGGCTCCCTGGAGCGGTTCATTGGGATCCTGATCGAGCATTACGCCGGCGCGCTGCCGCCGTGGCTGGCGCCGCAGCAGTTCGCCGTGGCCAGCATTTCGGAATCTTTCGGGGAATACGCCCGTTCCGTTTGCGCCGACTTGAAAAAACAAGGCCTTAGGGGATTCGCGGATTTGCGCAACGAGAAGATCGCTTATAAAATCCGCAGTCTTGCCTTGCAAAAGATCCCCTACGTTCTGGTGGTGGGGGAGAAGGAAGCGCAGGCAGGACTGGTTGCCGTGCGCGCGCGCGGCGGAGTCGATCTGGGGGCGATGCCCCTGGCGGCATTCGCGGAGCGCCTCGGCTCGGACGTCGCGCAGCGGCGCAACGTTCCGGCCGGCACGGCATAAATTTTTCGGAGGAATACCATCGCTCAGGAACGTTCGCATCGCATCAACGGCGAAATCACGGCCCTCGAAGTCCGGCTAGTCGGGGTGGAGGGAGAGCCGATCGGCGTGATGCGGCTGGGAGAAGCCCGGCGGATGGCCGAAGAGGCCGACGTCGATCTCGTCGAAATCGCGCCGACGGCGTCCCCGCCCGTGTGCCGGCTCATGGACTACGGCAAGTTCCGGTACCAGGAGCAGAAACGGGCGCATGAGGCCAAGCTCAAGCAGCGGCAGATCCAGGTCAAGGAAATCAAGTTCCGTCCGGCAACGGACGACAACGATTACAACACCAAGATCCGCAAACTCGCCGAGTTTCTCGAAGAGGGCGACAAGGCCAAGGTGACGATGCGGTTTCGCGGTCGCGAAATGGCGCATCAGGAGCTAGGGCTCAAGGTGCTGGAGCGGGTGCGCGACGATCTGCTGGAGGTGAGCCAGGTCGAGGCGATGCCCAAGTTGGAAGGGCGCCAGATGGTGATGGTGCTCGCGCCGAAAAAGAAGAAGTAAGGTTTTTTCCTCTCGTGGGCGGGAGGAAAAACGGTGGGTGCCTTCCGCACGGACGTGCCGGAGGCGCCCGCCGACAAGTGCCGCAGGCCATGCAAGTTCCGGCGAGTGCCGGACGCCCGGCGGCATCGAAAAAGAGAGAGGTACAGTCATGCCCAAGATGAAGACCAAGAAGAGCGCGGCGAAACGCTTTCAGATTCGCGCCAGCGGCTCGATCAAGCGCGGTCAGGCCAACAAGCGGCACATCCTGACCAAAAAGACGACGAAGACCAAGCGTCAACTGCGTGGCGCGGTGAATCTGCATCCGTCCGACGAATTGTCGGTCCGGCGCATGATGCCGTATGCCTGAGCGTCGTTCGAGTCCATCCGTTCTTCTGATCCAGTGAGGTAGAAAATGCCCCGAGTAAAACGTGGCGTGACGGCGCGTGCGCGCCATAAGAAGGTTCTTGCCGCAGCCAAGGGATTCACCCAGCGGCGCAACAACGTATTCCGGATCGCCAAACAGGCGGTCATGAAGGCCGGGCAATATGCCTACCGCGACCGTCGCACGAAGAAGCGCGTGTTCCGTTCGCTCTGGATCGCCCGGATCAATGCCGCGGTCCGCGAGCACGACCTGACCTACAGCGTGTTCATCAACGGCCTCAACAAGGCGCAGATCGACCTCGACCGCAAGGTGCTGGCCGACATGGCGGTGCTCGACAAGCCGTCGTTCGCAGCCATCGTCGAGCGCGTCAAGGCCACCCTGGCCGCTTGAATCCCGGCACCCTCTCCCGCTCGCGGGAGAGGGTCGGGGCGAGGGTACGAGAAAAAGACCACCGGAACCCGTTCCTTCCCACCCTGCCTCGATTCCCGGAGGGGAGAGGGGTCGGTTCCCGGAACGCTGCGCTGCAGCGCATGAAGGAACCCGCTTGGACTCGCTGGAACAACTGATCGACGAAGCGCGTCGGGCATTTGCCGCGGCGACGCAGCCCGCCGCGCTCGAGAACGAGAAGGCGCGCTTTCTGGGCAAGAGCGGAAGTCTCACCGAGCGGCTCAAGCGCCTCGGGAGCCTCGACCCGGAGCAGCGCCGCACCGAGGGCGCGCGGATCAACGCCGCCAAGGCCGCGATCGAAGGCATGCTGGCGGAGCAGCGGAACCGGTTGGCGCAGGAGGCGATGCAGACCCGGCTATCGGCCGAGGCGGTCGATGTCAGCCTGCCGGGACGGCGCCGCGAGCCTGGTGGAATCCACCCGGTGCTGCGTACCTGGATGCGGGTCGAGGAGATCTTCTCGTCGATCGGGTTCGACGTCGCAGACGGTCCGGAAATCGAGACCGACTGGTTCAACTTCACCGCGCTCAACAACCCCGACAACCATCCGGCGCGGTCGATGCAGGATACGTTTTACGTCGACGTCCAGGACGCCGACGGCAAGCCGCTGTTGTTGCGCACGCATACGTCGCCGATCCAGGTGCGGTATGCCCGGCGCACGCCGCCGCCGCTGCGGGTGATCGCGCCGGGGCGGACCTACCGCGTCGACAGCGACGCCACCCATTCCCCCATGTTCCATCAGGTCGAGGGCCTGTGGATCGACGAGGACGTGAGTTTCGCCGACCTCAAAGGGGTATACACCGACTTCCTGCGCCGGTTCTTCGAGACCGACGATCTCGCCGTGCGGTTCCGGCCGTCGTATTTTCCGTTCACCGAGCCATCGGCCGAGATCGACATGATGTTCACCACCGGGGCGCGCAAGGGCCGTTGGCTGGAGATCTCCGGTGCCGGCCAGGTACATCCCAAGGTCGTGCAGAACTTCGGCCTCGACCCCGAGCGGTACATCGGTTTCGCCTTCGGATCCGGCCTGGAACGGCTGACGATGCTGCGCTACGGCGTCGACGATCTGCGCCTCTTTTTCGAGGGCGACCTGCGGTTTCTCGAAACCTTTTCGCGCTGAGGTCCACCGCCAATGAAGATTGCAGTCGAATGGCTGTTGGAGTTCGTGCCGGCCGCCGCCGGAACGGATGTTGCGGTGCTGGCGGAGGCGCTCACCATGGGCGGGCTCGAGGTGGAGTCGGTGTCCGACGATGGCGCGACGATCGAGATCAAGGCCACGCCCAACCGCGGCGACTGCCTGAGCGCGGTCGGGGTGGCGCGGGAATTGGCGGCCGTGCGCGGGCTCCCGTTCCGTGCGCCCGAATGGGCGCCCCACCCGGAAACCGACCCGCAATCCCGGGCGGTGCGGATCGACGCGCCGGATCTCTGCGGCCGGTTTGCCGGACGCGTGCTGCGCGGACTCGACGCTCGCGCCGAAACGCCCGAATGGATGAAACGGCGCCTGGAACGGTCCGGGCAGCGGCCCGTGTCGGCGCTGGTCGACATTTCCAACTATGTGATGTTCGAGACCGGCCAGCCGACGCATGTGTTCGATCTCGCAAGGCTGCGGGGCGACCTGCAGGTGCGCTGGGCGCACCCGGGCGAGACGATCGCGCTGCTCAACGAGCAGACGGTCACGCTGGAGGAACGGTTCGGTGTGGTGGCCGACGACGCGGGGGCGCAGGCGATCGCCGGAATCATGGGCGGCGTGGCGACCTCCGTCACGCTCGAGACGACGGACGTGGTGCTCGAAGCGGCGTTCTGGCGGCCGGAAGCGATCCAGGGACGCGCGCGCCGTCTGAACTTCACGACCGAAGCGGCGCACCGGTTCGAGCGGGGCGTCGACTTCCAGCGTACGGTCGCCGCGCTGGAGCGGCTGACGCAACTCGCCGTCGAGATCTGCGGCACCGCCGAGACCCGTGTCGGACCGGTGGCCGACCACGTCACCGAACTGCCCGAGCGCAATCCGGTATCCATGCGCCTCGAGCGGCTGCGGCGCATCCTCGGTGTGGCGCTGAGTTCGATCCAGGTCGAACGCTGCTTCGATCGCCTCGGCTTTTCGTGGCGGCGCGACGGCAACGTCTTTCGCGTCACGCCGCCCAGCTACCGCTTCGATCTGCAGATCGAGGTCGACCTGATCGAAGAGGTGGCGCGCATTTACGGATACGACAACATTCCGGCGGAGCCGCCACGGTCCCGCGCCCAGATGCGCGTGCGCCCCGAAGGGCGGCGGTCTGCGCACGCGCTGCGTCGGGATCTGGCCCAGGCCGGATACCAGGAACTCGTGAACTTCAGCTTCGTCCCCGAAGCCTGGGAGGCGGATTTCGGTGCCGATTTGGCGGACACCGTGCGGCTGCTCAACCCGATCGCGCAGCACCACGCGGTGATGCGCAGCCATCTCCTGGGCGGACTGGTCGGCAACCTGCGCTACAACCTCAACCGGCAGGCGACGCGCGTGCGGACGTTCGAACTGGGTGCGGTGTTCACCCGCGCGCCGAAGGTCGGTGATTCCGCCGCCGCGCCGCAGACGGTCCCGGGCGTGTTCCAGGAGCAACGCCTCGCGGCGCTGGCATACGGCCCGGCCGAACCCGAGCAGTGGGGCATTGCGCCCAGGCCGGTCGACCTCTTCGACGTCAAGGGCGACCTGGAGCGCCTCCTGATGCCGCTGGCGGCGACGTTCACGGCGGACCGGAATCCCGCCCTGCATCCCGGCCGCTGCGCCCGCATCACGCTCGGCGATCGGCCGCTCGGCTGGATCGGAGAATTGCATCCGCGCTTGTGCGAAACGTTCGAGTTGCCCGCGGCGCCGATCCTCTTCGAAATCGCGGTCGCGCCGGTGCTGGAGATCGGCGTCCCGGTGGCGCAGGAGGTGCCGCGGTTTCCCGCGCTGGTGCGCGACATCGCGGTCCTGGTCGACGCCGCGGCCCCCGCGGGACGGATCCTCGACGACTTGCGCGCGTGTGCGCGCGAGGACGGATCGGCACTGTCGGCGGTCCGTTCGGTGGATCTCTTCGACGTGTTCGTCCCCAAGACATCGGCCGCGAGTGATAACGCATTGTTAATCAAGGAAAAAAGTCTTGCGTTTCGAGTGATTCTGCAAGATACTCGCCGTTCCTTGACGGATTCGGATGCCGACGAGGCGTGTGCCGCGCTACTTTCCTTCCTGCAGCACCGCTGGGGGGCGCGGGTGCGCCAGTGACGGCTGCCGTAGCGACACGCCCGTGATGAACGCATTCAAGTTTCCCGTTCTGCCCAACTCCGGCGCGCGTCCGGACTTCGGGCGCGAGTCCCGGACGACCACCAAGGCCGAGATCGCCGATTCCCTGTTCGAACACCTGGGATTGAACAAGCGCGAGGCCAAGGACATGGTCGAAGCCTTTTTCGACGAAATCGCTCAGGCCTTGGTGCGCGGCGAGACGGTCAAGCTTTCGGGATTCGGAAATTTCCAGCTCCGGAACAAGCCGACCCGTCCCGGCCGCAATCCCAAGACGGGCGAGGAAATTGCGATTTCCGCCCGGCGGGTCGTGACCTTCCATGCGAGCCAGAAGCTCAAGGCCAACGTCGAAAACGGGCCAGCCGAATAATTTCGGATCTCCCGAATGTCCACGGAAAAACGAAACGCCGAAACGACGGCGCTGCCGCCCATTCCCGCCAAGCGGTATTTCACGATCGGCGAGGTCAGTGAACTGTGCGCGGTGAAGCCGCACGTCCTGCGATATTGGGAACAGGAGTTCTCGCAGCTTCGGCCGGTCAAGCGCAGCGGCAATCGGCGCTACTACCAGCACCACGAGGTGCTGTTGGTGCGGCGGATCCGCGAGTTGCTCTACGATCAGGGATTCACCATTCACGGTGCGCGCAACCGCTTGAGCGGCACGGCGGCGGCGGCCGCGCTCGCGCCGCGCGGGGCAAGCCGCGCGTCCGCTCCGGCGCCCGATTCCCCCGCGGCGATCGACGTGGCATCGTTGCGCAGGGAACTGGAGGCGATTCGGGCACTGCTGCAGCGTTCCACCTGATACAATCCGGGGCTTCGGGGTGTAGCGCAGCCTGGTAGCGCACTTGCATGGGGTGCAAGGGGTCGCGAGTTCGAATCCCGCCACCCCGACCATGTACAGGAAGGGCGTTAGTGATCACCGTCACTAACGCCCTTTTGCATTTCTTGCGATTGCTCGTCCTGGACCGCGGAACGCACTGCCGGTCCGGACGCGTGATCAACGGCATCAGGTCGGGCGCAAGGTCGCGCAGCAACTGCACGGTCATTGCGCTGGTGAATCGGTAGCGCGCGGCAAAAGGCTCATGGACGTATGCCGTGATCGTTCCGAAGTATCGATCCCCCAGGAAGAACACAAACGTTGCAGAGCGGTTGACGCGCCGCGACGCGATCAAGGCGCCACGGGGCGAATACACGGCATAACGCTGGTCGCCCGTACCGGTCTTTCCTCCGACGGCAATGTTTTCTCCATTCGGCAGGTGGTATGCGCCGCGCAGGCGCACTCCGGTGCCGTCGTCGACGACGGACGCCAGGACCGGGCGCAGGACGTCGGCGATCGCCGACGACAATACACGTCGCCCATGGGTCGGCCGCGCCACGAAGCGCGTCGCGTACGGCGTTCCGGAAGCGAAGTCCAGCGTCTCGATCACCCGGGTCGGGTAGCGAATTCCGTGATTCACGATGATGCCGATGAGTTCGGAGAGCGCAGCAGGGCGGTCTCCCGATGCCCCGAGCGCACAGGCATACGACGGGGTGACCGTTTCGAACGGATAGCCGAGACTGCGCCAAGCCGCTGCGATGCGCTGGTATGCCTCGGCTTCCAGAACCATGCGAATGCGCATGTCCTGGCGCGCCGGATCATGCGTGCGGAATAGCCACGCGTAGACCTGCACGCGCTCCCTCCGGCTGGCCAGCACGGTCTGACGCAACGTGGCCCCGGGGTGCGAGACCAGATACGACGCAACCCACAGTTCCAGCGGATGGATGCGCGCGAGAATGCCTCGATCGGTCAGGCTGAATCGCGGCGGCAGGTAGCGCCGGTACAGGTCCGCCAGGAGCCCGTCGTTGATTTCCGCGCCGGGAAGCGACGCATGCATGAGATCGTCGAAGCGCTGCAGACTGGCTTGGGGTTCCACCGCCAGAATCGCCGCGGCCTTGCGGTATGGCTCGTCGGGGACGCGGCCCAGCAGGGCGGATTCCATCGCCTGCCGCGTGCGACCCGCATCATTGCGGTAAAAGCGGGCGACGAACAGCGCACCTTCCGACTCGGCAAATCGCTTCAGGTAAGCAATGCGAAGGGCGGGATTGCGCAGGACCCGCGCCGCCAGGTCGGGACTTTGATCTATTTCGTAGCGCACGATGTCGCGCATCAGCCGCACGTACACCAGGTTGACCGAATGCCGGAACCCCGCTGCCACGCTGAGCCTGGCGCGGTCGTCTTCCGGGTCGAAGTTCGCGAAGTGTTGCAACCCGCCGCCGGTGAAGAACGCCTCGTTCGGATTGCCGGAGTAGGTGCGCCGCAGCGCCGCCCGGAGCATCGGCATGAGGCTGCGGTCCCGTGCGGTCTCGAGGTAGGACAAGGCCCAGGATTGGATCGGATCCCGAGGCGCCGCGGCGACGCGACGCAGCGCGCCGGAAGCAAGACCCGCATAACGATCGTGCAGCCCGGCGACGATCTGCAGATACAGGATGATGGTTCGGAGCTTCGCGGTCGAACCCAGGTTCAGTCTCGCTCCCTGATTGAGATCGAATGGCCGGTCGCTGCTGTCGGTTTGCACGCGCAACCGGTTCGCGCCGTCAACATGCTCGTACAGCGTGAAGGCAAACCGGATGTGCGCGGGATCGGCGGTGCGCAGCAGCATGTCCCGACCATACAGGTCCGCTGCCGCCGCACCCTGCCGCGTCGTGACGGCGCGCAGGCGCATCGTCACCGCGCGCTGGGCCGAGGCATCGATCGTGGTGCCCACGCCGAGATCGAGATGACCGAGGACGTAGGAGTCACGGATTCCCAACAACTCGGCCAAGCGGATGCGCGTCGCGGTGGCCGCCTTCTGCGCCACGAAGGGAATCGAGGATGGAGGATTCTGTTCCGGCGCGATGCGCAGGACCTGCGCCAAGGCCGCGTCCTCGAGCGCGGGACCGATGAGTCCGGCTGTGCCCAGGCGCACCAGGTACTGATTGGTCAGGCGGTCGAGCGCCCGCGGATCGCGCAAGAGGTAGTGGGTCGGTGCGCGTTGGGCGATCATCAACGACAGCGCCTGCTTGTAGGCCAGCGCCCTTGCCGGCAGTGGTGCCTGCGGTGTCTGCAACAACGCATCGACGTCGCGCGGGTCGCGGCCGTACCAGATGCGCAGCCCATCGCGAAGACCGTGGATGGAGCCCACGCCGGCTCTTGCGGACAGCGGCACGGTGTTCAGATAATCGACGACGATCCGCTGCCGCGCCGCGGTCGTATCGGGACCACCGAGATACGCCCATAAGGATGCCGATGCCATCTGCCTCAGCTTCTCGGCGCCGCTGGCGGTGCGTCCGCCGGGGGAGTGCCGAAACTTCTCGATCTGCGTCGCGAGGGTGCTTCCACCCGGCGTGGGCGCCTCCCGCTCGACCAGATGCCGCGCCTGGTCGAACAAGGCCCGGCTGAACCGGCCCCAGGAAACCGCCGGATTTCGGGTGGAAGGACGAGGGTCCAGCAGATGCCGGTCTTCGACATATACGAGCGTGTGCACCAGAATGGGCGGTACCGACGGAAAGGTGCGATACACCGAATTCGGGAATCGATCTTCATAGAAGACTGCCCCGTGGGAATCGCGCAATACCAGGCCGGCTTGGTCCTTCTCGCGGTATGGCGGGTACAGCCCCATCCGCACGACGGACCGCATCGCGGATGACATGCGTGCCTGTGCAGCGATGCGGAATCCCTCCGGCGCCAGACGTTGGGTGAACTGGGGAATGAACCGATAGCCGAAACGCGCGTCGTAGGGGCCGGATCGCGGGAACAGGATGGTTGCGCTCGGCCCCGCGCCGATGGCAAAGGTGAGGCGTCTGCCATAATTCGACAGCAATCGCGCTTCCACCCACGAGGTCGTCATCTCGCGCCATCCGGCTCCCACAAGAGCAGCCAAGGCGAAGACGACCAGGACCCAACCGGGAGCCCGCCATGAAGATGCTGGTCGGTCGATTTTTCCGGGTTTCGAACGGAAACGGCGCCGAATTTGCGCGTGCAACGGATGGGGTCGCGCCGCGCGCCGCGCTGCGGTCGCATCTTCGAGATTCACGCTGTGGCTCCTCGCGGACCGCACCGATGCTGCGCAGCGCGCGGTCGCCTCGAAAGGCGATGCACGCGATCGTTGGGCAGGCGCGCGATGAGGGCGCCCGATCGACGCTCTGCCACGGGGGGTTTACGCGCACTTGCGGGCGTTGTCCTTGCGTTCCGTCAACGTGTCGGACAAGGCGAAGAGCCCGGCCCGGTCAATGGCCGGGGCGCCCGAGTCCTCATCCCGGTTTGCCGCGTTTTCGATGACCCCGACCTCCGAACAGATCCTTTTCCTTGCGCTGATCGCCGCGTTGATGGTGGTGCCCCGGGTCCTCCAGCGCTGGCGCATTCCGGCGCCGTTGGGCGCGTTCGCCATCGGCATGGCGGCTTCCCTGGCCGCTCCCGGGTTCGTGCCGGACAACATGCTGCACGTGCTGGCGACGTTGGGCATCTCGGCCGTGTTCCTGTTTGCGGGCGTGGAACTCGAGCCGGAGGATTTCCGGCGAGGCCGTTGGCCCCTGGTGGCCAACCTGATCGGGAATGCGCTGGTGCTGGGCGCGGTGTCGTGGGCGGCGATGCATTACCTCTCCATGCGCTGGCAGGTCGGGGCGCTGATCGCGCTGGCTCTGCTCACGCCGTCGACGGGCTTCATCCTCAATGCGCTGGGGAGCTTCGGCCTGAACGACGACGAGCGCTACTGGGTCACCATCAAGGCGGTGGCGGGCGAATTGCTGGCGCTCGCCGTCATGTTCGTCGTGGTCGAGTCCCATTCCTGGCAGGGGCTCGTGCTGTCGACGGCAGCGCTGTCGGCGCTGGTCGCGGCCCTGCCGGTGGTCCTGCTGTTGCTCGGTCGTTATGTGATCGTATTTGCGCCGGGATCCGAGTTCTCGCTGCTGGTGATGGTCGGGGTGCTGGCGGCGTACGTGACGTTCGCGCTGGGTGTCGAGTACCTGCTGGGTGCGTTCCTCGCCGGGTTCGCGGCGCGCATGCTGCGCGCGCGACTTCCCGGCATGGCCTCGGAAGCCAACCTGCATGCCATCGAAATGTTCGCGTCGTTTTTCGTGCCGTTTTACTTTTTCGACAGCGGCTTCCATGTGCCGACGCAGGCGCTGAGCCTGCGTGCGCTGGCGCTGGGCCTCGGGCTCACCGTCGTGGCGTTGCCGCTCCGAATCGGCGTGGTCTGGCTGCAGCGCCGGTTCATCCGCGGCGAGAGCCTGCATGGCAGCCTGCGCGTGGCGACCGCGCTGACGCCGACCCTCGTGTTCACGCTGGTGCTGGCCGCGTTGCTGCGCAAGCGTTTCGGACTCGACGACACGATGTACGGTGCGTTGCTGCTGTACGCCGGCTTGTCGACCTGGTTGCCGTCGTTGGTGCTGGCGCAGCCTTTCGTGCTCGAGCGCATGCCGGACCGGCGGGACGGATGACCCGGCATCGGTTCGCGGCGCCTTCGGACCGCGATCACGCGATCCTCGTGATCCGGCTGCCGCCGCGTGATCTACGGCTCGCGGTGCCGGCCATCCTTGTCCCGATATAGCGCCGCGTCGGCGGCTACCAGCAGGCTGTCGAGCGTGCTTGCGTGATCGGAAATCGCCGTGCCGATGCTGATCGAGGGATGCAGGATCGCCCCGTCGGGCGCGGATACGGAGCCCGCCCGGACGGCATTCCGGAAACGCCCGGCCACGGCGCGAAGTCCCGCATCGTCGATGTCGTCGAGGACGATGACGAATTCGTCTCCGCCCAGGCGGCCCATCAGATCGCCGTCGCGCAGGGTGGTGCGGCAGGCTTCGACCACGGCGACGAGGTACGCATCCCCGAACGCGTGGCCGTAGGCGTCATTGATCTCCTTGAACCGATCGAGGTCGATCATCAGCAGGGCCATGCGCCCGTTTCGACGCTGCGTCCGTTTCAGGATGCTTTCCGCGTGATCGATGAGGAATCGCCGCGTCAGCACACCGGTCAGGGTATCGGTTCGCGCCAGTTCGTAGAACCGGTTCTTGAGCTTGACGAGTTCCGTGATGTCGGTGGAAAAGCCGATCAGGCCGTCGATTTCGCCGTCGCGAAAGAGCGGGATCTTGGTCGACCAGCAGTGCATCGCCCGGCCGTCCGGCGCCTCGATCAGTTCTTCGCCCGATGCCTTTTCGCCGCTCTGGAGAACCTGGCGGTCGAGAATCGACGTGTTCATCGTGGTCGCGCGGGGCAGCAGATCCTCGGGGTTCCGGCCGACGACGTCTTCGGCCTTCATGCCATACAAATCGGCGGTTCGGCCGTTCACGTATCGATAGCGGCGGTCGCGGTCCTTCATGTAGACGAACGCGTCCACGTTCTCGAGTACGACCGACAGGAGGTTCTTCTGCTGCTCCAGTTCGTTCTCGAGGTGGCGGCGCTCCGTGATGTCGGTGGAGATTCCGCAGAGCCCGATGATGTTTCCCGCGGCGTCGCGGATGGGCTGCTTCACGGCCCAGTAGATCCGCTCCTCGCCGGTTGCCGCGATGATGTTGCGTTCTTCCGTTTCGATCCGCTCCCCGTGCTGCAGCACGCGCAGGTCGTTCCGACGCAGATCGTCCGAGATGGTCAGGTCGAAAAAATTCTCGTCGGTCTTGCCCAGGACCTCTTCCAGCGTGTCCGCGAAGAGCGTGCAGACCATGGCGTTGGCGTAGGTGTAGCGTCCCGCGGTGTCCTTGGTGAAGACGTATGCGCCGACGAGATCCAGGATCTGCCGCAGGCGATGGAGCTCATCCGAGAGCCTGTTGAGGACGCCGGGTGCGTCGTTCACGATCGCGAAGGGGCGGGAACGGGTGGGGCTGCTCGATTGGGGAGCCGCCGGTCCCGGTCGCGGCGGTGCGCCGCGCTGCGGGCTTCCTCAGGAGGACGCTTCGTCGTCGGCATCGTCGGACCCGTCGCCGTCGTGATCCGAATCGTCGTCGTCGGACTGGCCGTCGTCCGAGCCTTCGTTCTCCGCATCGGCATCGCCCGAGGGTTTGGCCGTCGCGCCGCCCTGGCGTTGGGCCACGGCGCCGGGGAGGTGGTCGGCCAGCTTCTGTGCGACGTCCTGGGTCGACATCCCGGTGAGTCGGGCGATCGCGGCCAAGCCCTCCGCACCGAACACCTGATGGATCTGGTCGCCGCTCATCGCCTGGCTGGTTGCGTCGCCCAGCCAGGATTCGACCGTGCCGCCCAACCCCTGCTTTTCGAACTGCGCGGCGATACCTTCGACGCCGCCGTGCTGATCAAGGAATGCGCCGACCACCTTCTCGGCTTCGCCATCGCCGACGCTGTTGAGCAGGCCGTCAAAGAGTCCCATCGCGCATCCCCCGTTCCGATTCGATGATGGCATTCTGCCAGATGGCGGCCTGTCCCCCGGTGCCGTGTTCGGCACGCGCCGGCGCGGAGGGTCAATCCCGCCGATCCAGCGAATCCAGCGCGGAGAGGGCCGCCTCGACCGTGAATTCGCCGCGCGCGATCGCCGCAAGCACGTCGTCGACCGGACGGAACTCGATCCGCGCGACTTCGCCGTCGCGGTTCTCGAGCCGGGTTCCCTCGGGCAGGTCGACGTCGAAGACGTGCACCGTCTCGACGAGCAGGCCTTCCACGATCGGACGCGATACCGGGATCCGTCCGCCGACGCAAACCGGCAGTCCGTCGAGGACGAGTCCGGCCTCTTCCAGCGCCTCTCGCGCGACGGCGGTGCGCAGGTCCTCGCCGGCGGCAACCATGCCCCCGGCCAGGTTGTCCCACAATCCGGGATCGACGCGCTTGTGCATGGCGCGCAGGCAGACCACCATCCGGCCGTCGGCGGCGTAGCCGTTCAAATGGACCGATTCGGTGGGTAGGCCGAGCGCGCGCACGGCACTGCGGTCGATGGAGCCCAAGGGTGGTCGGTCGGGGTCGGGCCGGATCGCCAGCAGCTCGTTGCGCCAGGGGCCGGAAAACCCGTTATGCAGCAGATGCCGGGCAATCGCGGCAAGCCGCCGGTCGCGCTCCGCACAATCTTCCGGCCAGTCGGCGAGTTCGACCGTTCCGGGCGCGCCGGGGCATCGCCGGGCGAACCCCCCGCTCAACAGCGTCCAGGCCACAGGAGGGGAGAGCGTTCCGCATACGACGCCCCCCACCGCGAGTCGCACGGCATCCGGCGCGGGTGCGGCCTGCGCCAGCCGTTCGATCCGTTCCCGCAGGGCTGCGACGCTGCCGGAACGCATGGATCATTCCGGCCGCATGTGCGGGAACAGGATCACGTCGCGGATGTTGGGCACATCGGCGAGCAGCATGATGAATCGGTCGATGCCCACGCCGCATCCCGCGGTCGGGGGCAGGCCGTATTCCAGCGCCCGGATGTAGTCGGCGTCGTAGTACATCGCCTCTTCGTCGCCGGCCGCCTTGGCTTCCGCCTGGCGCTGGAAGCGCGCGGCCTGGTCCTCGGGATCGTTCAGTTCCGAGAACCCGTTGGCCGTCTCGCGTCCGACCATGAAGAGCTCGAAGCGTTCGGTGACCTCCGGATCGGCATCCGAGGCGCGCGCCAGCGGCGACACTTCGGCGGGATAGTCGATGAGGAAGGTGGGCTGGATGAGCTTCGCTTCCACCGTCTCCTCGAACAGCGCGAGCTGCAGGCTTCCCAGACCGGCGCCGGCGGGCATTTCCTTGCCCAGCCGCGCGAGTTCCGAACGCAGGAAGCCGGCGTCGCCCAATGACGCTTCGGCATATTGCGGCGCATACTGCTGCAGCGCTTCGACGATGGTGCAGCGCGCGAAGGGCTTCCCCAGGTCGATCGTCTGACCCTGGTACTCGAGCACCGCCGATCCCGTCGCGTCCACGGCCACCGCGCGCAGCATTGCTTCGGTGAAGTCCATCATCCAGCGCACGTCATGGTACGCCGCGTAGAACTCCAGCATCGTGAATTCGGGGTTGTGCCGCGGGCTCACGCCTTCGTTGCGGAAATTGCGGTTGATCTCGAAGACCCGCTCCATCCCGCCCACCACGAGCCGCTTGAGATACAGCTCCGGCGCGATCCGCAAGTACATGTCGAGATCGAGCGCATTGTGGTGCGTGACGAAGGGCCGCGCCTGGGCGCCGCCCGGAATCGTCTGGAGCATCGGCGTCTCGACCTCGAGGAACTCCCGTTCGGCGAGGAAGCGACGAAATGCCGCAACGGCACGGGCGCGGGTGCGGAACACGGCGCGGGTCGACTCGTTGACGATGAGGTCGACATAGCGCTGGCGATAGCGCTGCTCATGGTCGGCCAGCCCATGGAACTTGTCGGGCAGGGGCCGCAGCGACTTGGCGAGCAGGCGCAGCTCATGGCAGCGCACCGAGAGCTCGCCGCGCTTGGTCTTGAAGAGCGTGCCGCGCGCGGCGACGATGTCGCCGATGTCCCAGTGCCGGAACCGCTCGTGCGCTTCCGCCCCGGCGTCCTCGTCGGAGACGAAGAACTGGATCCGGCCGCTGCCGTCCTGGATGGTGGCAAAACTGGCTTTGCCCATCAGGCGCTTGAGCATGAGGCGGCCGGCGACCGCGACCTCGACCGGTTCCTGTTCGAGCAGTTCGGGGGCGCAGTCGTCGTAGCGGGCATGCAGCGGCGCCGCCTGATGGCTGCGGGTGAAATCGTTGGGAAACGCCGGTCCTTGTGCGCGCAGCGCGCCCAGCTTGGCGCGGCGTTCGGCGAGAAGGGGGGGGCTGTCGTCGGATTCGGTCATCACGAAACGCCTTGTTTCAGGCTTGCGGTAATGAAATCGTCGAGGTCACCGTCGAGCACCGCTTGGGTGTTGCCGATCTCGACGTTGGTCCGCAGGTCCTTGATGCGCGACTGATCGAGCACGTAGGATCGGATCTGGTGGCCCCAGGCGATGTCGGTCTTGGATTCTTCCATCTTGCTCTGTTCGGCCATGCGCTTGCGCATCTCGAACTCGTAGAGCCGGGACTTGAGCATCGACATGCACTCGGCTTTGTTGCGATGCTGCGATCGGTCGTTCTGGCTCTGCACGACGATATTGGTCGGCAGGTGGGTGATCCGCACTGCCGATTCGGTCTTGTTGACGTGCTGACCGCCCGCGCCGGAGGCGCGGAAGACGTCGATGCGCAGATCCGCCGGGTTGATGTCGATTTCGATGCTGTCGTCGACTTCCGGGTAGACGAATACGCTGGCGAACGAGGTGTGGCGCCGTGCGTTGGCGTCGAAGGGGGACTTGCGCACCAGTCGGTGCACGCCGGTTTCGGTGCGCAGCAGGCCGAAGGCGTAGGAGCCGGAGATCTTGATCGTCGCGCTCTTGATGCCGGCGACTTCGCCGGCGGACTCTTCGAGCAGTTCCGCCTGGAGACCTTTGCGCTCGGCGTAGCGCAGGTACATGCGCTCGAGGATCGCCGCCCAGTCCTGCGCTTCCGTGCCGCCCGATCCGGCCTGGATGTCGAGGAAGCAGTTGTTGGGGTCGAGCGGGTTGTCGAACATGCGCTGGAATTCCAGCTCTGCGACCCGTTTCGCCGAGGCATCGACGTCGTCGCCGACGGCGGCCAGCGTCGACTCGTCGCCGTCGGCGCGCGCCATTTCGAACAGTTCGCCGGAGTCGGCGAGGTCGCCGGAGATCCGGTGCACGCGCGACACGACGTCGTCGAGGAGCTTTTTCTCGCGCCCCAACTCCTGGGCGCGCTTGGGGTCGTTCCAGACGTCGGGGTTTTCGAGCTCGCGCTCGACCTCCTTCAGCCGCGATTCCTTGGCATCGACGTCAAAGATACCTCCGCAGCTCGAGCAGGCGAGCCTGGAGATCGGAAAGGGTGGCGGCGATCTGGTTGATCCGTTCGGCGTCCATGGGGAATCGGGCGATGGCGCAAGGGGAAACCTTGCATTATCCCACGCCTTGTTATCCTACGTCGATGCCCATGCTGCAACGCTACTCCTTCCGCCAGCTGCTGGTTTTCGCTTCGCTGTGCACCGCCGTGCTCGTCGGCGGCGCGGCCTTGCGCTGGGTCGATCTGCTGGAGAACCTGGTGCGCCAGAGCGCCGACGCCTCGCGCAGCGCGGTCGCGGTCACGCTCGATGCCCAGCTGCTCGCCGAGCAGACCCTGTCGATGGAGCGGGCGGCGCGC
Source organism: Pseudomonadota bacterium (assembly GCA_021825945.1). GTDB lineage: Bacteria > Pseudomonadota > Gammaproteobacteria > Burkholderiales > Burkholderiaceae_F > GJ-E10. The sequence goes on along the minus strand of JAKAFN010000011.1, from coordinate 46,583 downwards.
GAGTACCTGGTGCTGCGCGATCCGGCGCTGGCGCGCCGGTTCACCGGCGCAGCCAACGATGCCGATGCGACGCTGGGTCGGCTTGCCGACGGCTGGATTCCGCCCGACGTGGCGGACCGCTGGCGCGGACTGGCGTCGTCGATCGAGTCCCTGTTGCGCCAACCGGGACCGTTCACGCCCGCCCAGGAGGCGCCGATCACCAGCGCCTTCGGCGATCTCGACGGCATCAATGCCACGATCTCCGAGCAGGTCCATGCCGGCGTCGCCGCGCGCAGCCGGGCGCTGGGTGCGCAGCTGCAGGCGCGGCGCACCCAGCTCGAATGGCAGATCCTGGTCATCATCGCCATCGGCCTGGGGCTGGCGGTCTCGTTCGGGATCTGGTTTGCGCGCCTGTTGCGGCGGATGGAGACCGCGGTGCTGCACCTCGGCGAAAACCGGCTCGACGAGCCGGTCGACATCCGCGGGCCGACGGACATCCGCGCGCTGGGGCGGCGCCTGGAGTGGCTGCGCCTGCGCCTGCTCGAGCTGGATGCCGACAAGGCGCGCTTCCTGCGCCACGTCTCGCACGAGTTGAAAACGCCGCTGGCCGCGCTGCGGGAAGGGGTCTCCCTGCTCGAGGACGAAGTCGCGGGCGCGCTGACCGGAAACCAGCGCGAGGTGGTGCGGATCCTGCAGCAGAACACCGCGGTGCTGCAATCGCAGATCGAGGACCTGCTGCAGTTCAACGCCGCAGCGTTCGCGGCGCGGCAGCTCGTCCGGCGGCGGGTCGAGCTGGCCGCGCTGGTCCAGGACGTCGTTGCCCAACAGCAGTTGCAATGGCAGGCCCGTCGCTTGCGGGTGACCGTCGACGGCGACGCGGTATGGGCTGAGGTCGACGAAGAAAAAATGCGGACGGCGATCGCCAATCTCTTGTCCAACGCCATCCGGTTCAGTCCGCTGGGCGCTACCATACGCTTTCGCCTGCACCGCGAGCCGGGCCGGGTATCCCTCGACATTCAGGACGAAGGGGTGGGCATCGCCGAGGCGGATCGGGCGCGGATTTTTGAACCGTTTTATCGTGGCGAGCGACAACCCGGCGACATGCCTCGCGGCAGCGGCGTCGGATTGGCGATCGTCCAGGAAACCATCAACGCCCATGGCGGCCGGATCCACCTGATCGAGGACGGTCCCGGGGCGCACTTTCATATCGAGTTGCCGGATGCCAGTTAGTTTCGTTTCCGATCGTTTGCAGCGGGGGTTGCACACCACGGGTTTTCGCACTGCCATCCTGGCGCCGCTGCTGGCGGGCGGGATCGGCGCCTGCGCAACCGTGGCGCCGTCCGCCGCCAACTCCGCGGCGCACGCCGCGCCGCCTCCCGCGACGGCAACGGCGGTGGAATCGGCCGCCGTCGTCGTCGGGCCGCCGTTGCAGAACGCCGACCGGATCGACGTCGCGACCGCGGCCGATCAGGTGGCGCGCGGCGTGCTGCGCACCGATGCGCAGCTGCGCACGATGTCCGCGGCCGATCTTGCCGGGGCGGCATCGCACTGGGCGGCCCAGATTTCGGCCGACGACCCTGCGGCCACCCCCGGCGCGGCGCTCAATCTGGCGCTGGTCCTGGCGCGGGAAGGGGGGAGCGCGAATCTCGAGCGCGCGGGCGCGCTGCTGGCGCCGATCGCGCGGGGCGACACGCCCGACCTGGAGGCCTGGCAACCGATGGCGTCGATGCTGGCGGATCGCATCGACACCGAACGGCGCCTGCAGAACCAGATCGACCGGCAGACGGCGCAGGCCGCCCAGGACCAGCACCAGATCGGTCGCCTGACGGAAAAGCTCAATGCGCTGAAGGCGATCGAACTCAGCATGAGCCCCAGTGCGGCAGCGACCCTCAAGGCCCACGGTCGTACCGCACCGCCGGCGGCGAACGGGGGGACGAGCGCCCCGTCCGGGGCGGCAACCGGCGGTGCGCCGGCGCGGCCGACGCAACCGCCGCCGGCGACGAAGTAGCGGGCAGTTCGATGGCCAACCTGCTGCTGGTTGACGACGATCCGGATCTGCTGAAGCTGCTGTCGATGCGACTGACGGCAGCCGGCCATCGGGTCACGGTAGCGGATTCGGCGGAAGCGGCGCTGACGCAGATCTCGCTCGCGCGACCGCAACTCGTCATCAGCGACGTGCGCCTGCCAGGCCGCGACGGCCTGGCGCTGTTCGACGAGATTCACGCCCGCTATCCGGCGCTGCCGGTGATCCTGCTGACCGCACACGGCACGATTCCCGATGCGGTGGAGGCCACTGCCCGCGGCGTGTTCAGCTACCTCACCAAGCCCTTCGACGGCAAAGCCCTGCTCGACAAGGTCGACGCCGCATTGGCGCTGGCCACGCCGGCGACGCTGGTCCCGGAAGCCGGCGGCGAGGACGAGGCCTGGCGCTCGGAAATCGTAAGCCGCTCCAATTGCATGGCCGACCTGCTGGCCGAGGTGCGGATGATCGCGGCCTCGGACGCGCGGGTCCTGATCACCGGGGAAAGCGGCACCGGAAAGGAGCTCGTGGCGCGGGCGATCCATCGGGCCAGCCCGCGCGCCGCGCACCCGTTCGTCGGCGTGAACTGCGGTGCGATCCCGGAATCGTTGCTCGAATCGGAACTGTTCGGACACGTGAAGGGCGCCTTCAGCGGCGCGGTCGGCAGCCATCGCGGACTGTTCGTCGCGGCCGACGGCGGAACCCTGTTTCTCGACGAGATCGGCGACATGCCGCTGCCCCTGCAGGTGAAGCTGCTGCGCGTGCTGCAGGAGGGGTCGGTGCGGCCGGTGGGGTCGACCCAGGCGGTCCCGGTCGACGTGCGGGTGATCTCGGCCACCCACCGCGATCTCGAAGTGGCGATGGCCGAAGGGCAGTTCCGCGAGGATCTCTACTATCGCCTCAACGTGGTGTCGCTGCGGGTTCCGACGCTGGCGGAGCGGCGCGAGGACATCGCGCTGCTCGCCAATCATTTCCTGTTGCAGCTCGGCGAGAAGTACGGCAAGCGGGTAACCGGCTTCGCGCCGGATGCGATCAAGGCCCTGACCACGGCGCGCTGGCCCGGCAACGTCCGGCAGCTGCACAATGTGGTCGAGCAGGTCTGCGCCCTCAGCACGACGCCGCTCATCCCGCTGTCGCTGGTACAGCGGGCGCTCCGGACCCCCTCGATGGAGGTCCTGACTTACGCGCAGGCGCGGGAGCGCTTCGAGCGCGACTACCTGGTGGGGCTGCTCAAGCTCACCGACGGCAACGTCGCGGATGCGGCCCGGTTGGCCGACCGCAACCGGACGGAGTTCTACCGCCTTTTGCAGCGGCACAACCTGACCGCGGGGCAGTTTCGCGCCTGATTTTGGTGGATCCGCCTTCTTGTCGCTGCCATGCGACAGCAAAAACCTCTTGAAAATCCGCCGGTTGCGAAGATCGCCCGGCAATCCGTCGCGAATCGGCGACACATTTCCCGGGATTTTCGGTGCGTTTGCGAGCCAGACCTCGAAATTACATCAAATAACACCATCAATGCATTGAAATAAAATATATAAAATTACTGGCATGGGAATTGCTTGATGACTATCGACGGCGATTCCCCCTTGTCGGGACGCCTCGAACCTCGATGCGCATGCCGAACGGCTTTTTGGGTTTCTTGCAGATTTCCCCCCGCCGCTGCTCCGTCCTCTTCCTCCCTGTATGGACAGCGGCGCTTTTCTTTTCGCTGGCGCTCCTCGCCACGGCCGAGCCGGCCCAGGCGTTCGGCTTCGAGGACGTCGCCGGGCAGGCCAAGGCGCTGGCCGGCAAGCCGTACAAGGCGCCGGTCGCGCATCTGCCGCGCACCTTGTCCCGGATCTCCGTCGACGAGTACGCCCAGGTTCTCTATCGCCCGCAGCGGGCGGTATGGCTTGCCGACGGCCTGCCGTTCACCCTGCGCTTCCTGCCGCTGGGCGGGATGCGCACGCGGCCGGTTGCGATCCACGAAGTCCAGGGCGATTCCGTCCGACAATTCTCGTTCGATCCGGCCGATTACGACTATGGCTCGGCCTCCTCGGCGGCGGCCTGGAAGTCGCTCGGCCGGAACGGCCTGAGCGGCCTGCAGGTGCTGTACCCGCTCAACCGCCCCAAGTACATGGACGAGGTCATCTCGTTCCTCGGCGCGAGCTACTTCCGCGCCCTGGGGGCGGGCCAATGGTATGGCCTGTCGGCCCGTGGCCTGGCAATCGACACCGTAGGCGCCCCGCGCGAAGAGTTTCCGCGCTTCGTCTCGTTCTGGGTCGTGCGGCCGGCGCACGGTGCCGACACGATCACGATCTACGCCCTGCTTGATTCGCCCAGCGTCACCGGCGCCTACCGCTTCGACGTGCGCCCGGGCGGCGAAACGGTCGTCGACGTGCATGCGCGCCTCTATCTCCGCAAGGCGGTGGCGACGCTGGAACTGGCGCCGCTCACCAGCATGTTCCTGCAGGGCCCGGCGCAACCGTTGCCGGGCGACGATCGTCCCGCCGCGCACGATTCCAGCGGCCTGATGCTCGCGCTCGGCAACCCGCACGGCGGCACGGAATGGGTCTGGCGCCCGCTGGGAAATCCGCCGCATCCCTTCACCACCTCGTTCAGCACGTCGGACTTGCAAGGGTTCGGCCTGATGCAGCGCAACCGCGATTTTGCCCACTACCAGGACACCGATTACCACTATGAAAAACGCCCCAGCTGCTGGATCACGCCGATCGGCAACTGGGGAGCCGGGCGGGTCCAACTCTACGAGTGGACGACTCCCAACGACGATCTGGACAACATCGACGCATTCTGGGTTCCGGATCACCCGCCCGCGCCGGGGCAACCGTTCGACTTCGCCTATCGGATGCACTGGCAGGGCGACCGGCAGCAGCGGCCCGATCAACTGGGATGGGTGCATCAGACCCGCCTCGGACATCGGCCGCCGTCCGGCCCCCCGGAAAACGTCTGGCATCAGGATCGGACGGTGACCCAGTACACGGTCGATTTCGATGGCCCCGCCTTGCGCCGGCTGCCGGCGGCATTCGATGCGCCGGGCGAGGTGACCGCGGTGGTGTCCGGCAACGCCAACGCGCAGATCCTTTCATCCAAGGTATTCCGCATTTCCCCCGACGGCGCGTGGCGGCTGACGCTGCGCTTCCGCCGCTTGCAGGCGTCGCAGCCGGTCGAGCTGCGCGCCGCCCTTCACCATCACAACGAAACGTTGAGCGAAACATGGGCAATGGTCATTCCTCCTCAGTGATGCGTTCCGTCGTCCGTCGGTCGCGCGCGGTCCCCGGGGACAGCGCGCCGCCCATCCATCGCGGGTCGATGCCGGCCCGTCCGTGGCGCGGCTTCGTCGCCAGCGTCCGCGCTGCGGCGCAGGCCGTCTGGCAGGGACGGCCCATTGCGTCGCAGACGCGGCCGATGCGCGCCGAGCAGGCGTGGGAGCGCGCGGCGCGCGAACGCCGCCGGGTGCTGCTGGCGTCGGTGGCGGTGAGCACCGGAGTCGCGACCGACCTGTTCTCCCAGGTCTTGCCGGCGTCGCCCGAAGGGGCGATGCATGCGCTGCAGGTGACGCTGTTCGCGGTCCTCTTCGCCTGGGTATCGGCGGGGTTCTTCACGGCGGTGATGGGATTCGTCGTCCTGCTGCGCGGCGATCGGCACGCGATGTCGGCCTCTTCCCTCGAGGGCATCCGTGCCGTGGGACCGATCGATTCGCAGGCGCGCACCGCGATCATCATGCCGATCTGCAACGAGGACGTGCGGACCGTGTTCGCCGGCCTGCGCGCGACCTGGGACTCGGTGCGCGCGGGCGGGTCGCCGGAGATCTTCGACCTTTTTGTCCTGTCCGACACCAGCGATCCCGCGATCCGCGATGCCGAAGTCGCGGCGTGGCGGGCCCTGCGCGACGAGATGGGCCCGGGCGCGCGGATCCACTATCGCTGGCGCCAGCGCCGGACCAAGCGCAAGGCCGGCAACGTCGCCGATTTCTGCCGCCGCTGGGGACGCGACTACCGCTACATGGTGGTGCTCGACGCCGACAGCGTGATGACCGGCGACGTGCTGACGAAGCTCGTGCGCCTGATGGAAGCCCATCCGCGCGCCGGCATCCTGCAGACCGCGCCGCAGACCTGCGGCCTGTCGACCGTGCATGCGCGCGCGCAGCAGTTTGCCGGCCGGGTGGTGGGACGCCTGTTCACGGCCGGAATGCAGTACTGGCAGCTCGGCGAGTCGCATTACTGGGGCCACAACGCGATCATCCGCGTCGCGCCGTTCATGGAGCACTGCGCCCTGGCGCCGATCGCCGGGACCGGCGGCTTGAGCGGCGAGATCCTGTCGCACGATTTCGTCGAGGCGGCGCTGATGCGGCGCGCCGGGTACCACGTCTGGCTTGTGCATGACCTGCAAGGCAGCTACGAGCAGCAGCCGCCCAACCTGATCGAAGAACTGCGTCGTGACCGCCGGTGGTGTCAGGGCAACCTGCAGAATGTGCGGCTGGTCGCCGAACCGGGTCTGCACGGCGTGCATCGGGCGATGCTGTTCACCGGCGCATTCGCCTATCTATCCGCGCCGCTGTGGCTGGCGTTCGTGCTGATCGGCCCCGGCCTGCGTACGCTGGCGGAACTTCCGGCGGGGCGGATCCAGGATCTGGCGGCACTGGCCGCACTGTGGGGCATGACCCTGGCAATGTTGATCCTGCCGCGGCTGCTGGGCGCGGCGGCGATCATCCTGCGCGGGGAGCAGCATCTCTACGGTGGTGCGAGCGCGCTGCTGCAGAGCACGCTCATCGAGATGGGAATTTCGATGGTGCAGGCGCCGGTGCGCATGATCGCCCACAGCGTGTTCGTGTTCGTCGCGCTGACCGGCCTGCGCCTGACGTGGAAGTCGCCGCCTCGGGAAGCCAACGACGTGGGCTGGGGCGAAGCCGCGAACCACTTCGGCTGGATCGGCGGCGTCGCCGCCGTCGTTACCGCCGGGATTCTCGCGTTCTTCCCGAGCACCATGCTGTGGCTGGTTCCCACCAGCGTTCCGCTGATGATCGCCGTGCCCCTCGTGGTGATGACGAGCCGATCGCATCTGGGACAGCAGCTGCGCGCCAAGCGGCTGCTGGTGACGCCGGAGGAGCATTCGGTTCCCCCGGTGCTGCATCTCGCCTGGGAGCACGCCGCGCGGATGCGCGCCTGAATGCTCCTCAGCCCTCCCGCCGCTCGATGAACAGCGAAATCCGCGCGACCCCCTGATACTCGTCGAACACCGGACGGTAGGCCAGGCGGGCGCGCGGCGGCAGCGTTTCGATGTGGCGAAACCACATCGCGCGCAGGCGCCGTTCGCCCAGCTTCACCGTGAGCTGGAGGTGGGCATCCTTGAGGATCCGCTGGTCGAGGATCTCGAATTCGTCCGCAAACAGCGGCTGGGGAAAACCCTGTCCCCATACGATGCCGTCGATCGCCTGCACCAGGGTCGGCGTGAGGTCTTCGGCGGCCAGCGGCCCATCCGTCACCAGCGTCGGCGCGTAGAGCGCCGGGTCGGTGGTTTCGCGGACCGCGGCTTCGAATGCCTCGGTGAAGGCGGCAAGCGCGGATTGCGGAATCGTCAGGCCGGCCGCCATGGCGTGGCCGCCGAACTTGGCGATGAGGCCCGGATGCGTCTTCGTGACGCGATCGAGCACGTCGCGGAGATGGACGCCTTCGATCGATCGGCCGGAGCCGCGCAGCCAGTCCCCGTCCGCGCACGCGAACGCGATGGTCGGGCGGTGATGGCGCTCCTTGATCCGCGACGCGATGAGGCCGACGACCCCCTGGTGCCAGTCCTCGCGGTGGAGGGTGATCGTCCGGCGGAATTCGCTGCCGGATGCCTGGGCGTCCGCGCCTGCGAGCGCGACCTCGGCGTCGGCCTGCATGGCGGACTCGATGCGGCGCCGCTCGCGGTTGATCTCGTCGAGGCGCAACGCCAGTTGGTCCGCGCGGTCGAAGTCGTCGGCGAGCAGGCATTCGATGCCCACCGTCATGTCGGTAAGGCGGCCGGCGGCGTTGATGCGCGGCCCGAGCGCGAAGCCGAGATCGGATGCCACCGCCTTGCGCGCCTCGCGGCCGGCGATGCGAAACAGCGCCAGGATGCCGGGGTGGCAGGCGCCGCGCCGGATCCGCTCGAGGCCGGCTTGCACCAGGATGCGATTGTTTCGGTCCAGCCGCACGAGATCCGCCACCGTGCCCAGTGCGACGAGGTCGAGCAGGGCGTCGAGGCGGGGCTGGGTCGCTTCGGTGAATCGACCGCGCGCACGCAGCTCCGCGCGCAGCTGCATCAGCACGTAGAACATCACGCCGACGCCGGCGAGGTTTTTCGACGGAAAGCCGCAGCCCGGCTGATTGGGGTTGACGATGGCGCGCGCAGCGGGCAGCCGGTCGCCGGGGAGGTGGTGGTCGGTGACGAGCACCGCGATGCCCAGTTCATTGGCACGGTCCACGCCCTCGATGCTGGCGATGCCGTTGTCGACCGTGATGATCCAGTCGGGCTTGCCGGCGCGGTGCCGCAGCGCGAGATCGACCACCTCGGGCGTCAGGCCGTAGCCGGTCTCGAACCGGTTCGGAACCAGGAAATCGACATTCGCCCCCAGGGCACGCAGCCCGCGCACGGCGACGGCACAGGCGGTGGCGCCGTCGCAATCGTAATCGGCGACCACCAGCAGGCGTTGGCCCTGGCCGATGGCATCGGCCAGCAGGCGTCCGGCAAGCGCGACGTGCGTCAGCGCAGCGGGCGCGTGGATCTCGCGCGTCCGCAACTGCAGATCGGCCTCGGTCGCGACGCCCCGCGCCGCGAGCGCGCGCGCGAGCGCGGCCGGAATGCCCGATTCCTGCAGACGGCGGGCGGCGACCGGATCGAAATCGCGGCGCAGAAAACGAGGGTTCATCGCCGCTCCCCGGTTGGCTCGGAGAGGACATCGCCGAGCCGCAAAGCGCCTCCGGTCCACCGCGTCCACCAGCCTGTACGACCGCCGATCGCGTAGCGCTGGACCTGGGTCGCGCCCCCTAGGACGAGTTCGATTTCGCGCGCGCCCCGGCCGCGGGCTTCGGCAAGTTCCCGGTCGAGCCACGATCCCAGCGCCGGGAGGCGAGCCAGCCAGCCGGCCCAGTCCTGGCGCTGGAAGGCGGGCTGCAGTTCGGAATAAATCGATACCGTGTCGCCGGCGTCGGTCGGCTGCGCCGCCTGCATCCAGCCGCGAACGACGGCATCGCCGCCGTGGACGCGGCCGATCGCGCTTGCGGGCAACGGCGCCCAGCGGCCGCCGCCATGCAGCCATAGCGCATTGACCGCGGGTGCGCCGCGCTCCTCGCGAGCCTCGTTGACCGGGCTGGCGTGCCAGCGCATCTGGATTTCGTTGGCGACGATGCGCCAGCGTCGGGCGTCCGGTCCGGCCGGCATCCGGCGCTCGACCGGATGGCCGAAGACGGCTTCCGGGGCCACCGTATCGATCCGCAGGTCCTCGGGGCTGTGCAGAAACCACGCTCCGCCGCGGACGGCGAAGCGCCAGCCCTCCGGCGCGGCGGCCTCGTTCGCCAGCGCGAGCAGCGCCGCCGCCTCGTCCTCGCGCAGGGGGGCGGCGTCCAGCGCCAGCATCCGGATGTGGTCCTGGGCAAGCGCGAAGTGCACCGGATCGCAGTGCGCGATCCAGGCGTCGTCGGGGCCGGTGCCGTCCTCCGCCGCCCCGAGCGCGCGCCACGCGTAGGGCGCGGCCGGCAGCGGCGCGGCGTCGCCGCCGAAGCGGTGCATCAGCCACTGGCGGTCCGCGGGGCCGGCGGCCGCTCCCGGCGCACGCCAGCCTGTCAGACGACGGGTACCGCGGAGCGCGGACCGCACCGCGGCGCCGCGGTCCGCGAGTTCGGTCCCCAATCCGGCCACGACCGCCTCCGGCAACAAGGTGCCGGGAACCAGCAGGATCGACGTCATGATCCCGACAGCCGCCCATCGTTCAGCCGCAGCACCCGGTCGCAGCGCGCGGCGAGATCGGGGTCGTGGGTGACGATGACGATGGCGGTTGCCGCCTGGCGCGCGGTGCGCAGCAGCACGTCGAACACGGCATGGGCCGTTTCCCGGTCGAGGTTGCCGGTCGGCTCGTCGGCCAGCACGCCCGCCGGCCGGGTGACGAGGGCGCGGGCGATGGCCACGCGCTGGCGTTCGCCGCCCGACAACTGACTCGGAAAATGGTCGACGCGGTGCGCGAGCCCGACGGCCGCCAGTACGTCCCGCGCGGCGGCCCGCCGGGGCGCGGCGGGTTCGCGGCGGATTGCCAGGGGCATGGCAACGTTGTCGAGGGCCGTGAACTCCGGCAGCAGATGGTGGAACTGGTAGACGAATCCCAGGCTGCGATTGCGCAATGCGCCTTTTTCGGCTTCGTTCAAGCCCGCGAGCGGCCGGCCGGTGATTTCGACGGTTCCGGCGTCGACGGAGTCGAGGCCGCCAAGGCAGTGCAGCAGGGTGCTCTTTCCCGACCCGGACGCACCGATGATGGCGAGGATTTCCCCTGCCTCCACCGCGATGTCGATGCCGTGCAGCACCGCGACCGCACGGCCGTCTTCACGATACGACTTGGCGATCCCGCTCGCGCGCAGGACGGGGGTTCGCACCGCCGCTTCCCCTCCCACGGCCTGCCGTTCACTCATAGCGCAGGGCCTGTGCCGGTTGCACCCGCGAGGCGCGCCAGCTCGGATACAGGGTGGCAAGGAAGCTCAGCGCGAGCGAGACGATCGCGATCGGAACGATGTCGGACGCCTGCGGATCGGAGGGCAGGGCGCTGAGAAAATAGATCGACGGATCGAGGAAATGCACGCCGAAGGCATGTTCGATCGCCGGCTCGATGACGTCGATGTTGCAGGCGATGAGCAGGCCGAAGCCCACGCCGAGCAGGGTCCCGACGACGCCGATCACGCTGCCCTGCACGACGAAGATCGCCATGATGCTGCGCGGACTGGCGCCCAGCGTGCGCAGGATCGCGATGTCCGAGACTTTTTCCGTGACCGTCATCACCATCGTCGAAACCAGATTGAAGGCAGCGACCGCGACGATCAGCGTCAGGATCACCGCCATCATGCGTTTCTCCACCTTGACGGCCGCGAACCAGGTCTTGTTCTGGCTGGTCCAGTCGCGCGCCCACAGGTCGGGGTCGAGTTGCGTGCGCAGTGCGAGGGTCAGGCGCCGGGCGACGTCGGGCGCCGCCTCCATGTCGGCCAGGCGCAGACGCACCTCGTTGGGGCCGTCGATACGGAACAGCCGCTCGGCATCGCCGAGATCGATCATCGCCAGTCCGCTGTCGAACTCGTAGTGTCCCGAGGAGAACACCGCGAGCACCCGGAACTGCTTCACCCGCGGCAGCACCCCGGCCGGAGTGAAGGTCCCGTCGGGCGCAACCAGGGTCACCTTGTCGCCCGGCATCACGCCGAGGGCGCGCGCGAGGTCGAGGCCGAGGATGACGCCGAAGCCACCCGGTTTCATTTCGGCGAGCGATCCGCCATGGAGGTGACGCAGGATCTCGGAGACGTCCGGTTCGCGCGCCGGATCGATGCCTTCGATCATGGCGCCGCGCATCGTGCCGTCGTGGACGAACATCGCCTGGGTTTCGAGCACCGGCGCCGCGGCGCGCACATGGGCGTCCTTGCGGGCAAACCGGGCGATCGCACGCCAGTCGCGCAGCGCACCCCCATCGGAAAAGATTTCGACATGGGGCAGCACCGAAAGCATGCGGTCGCGCACGTCGCGTTGAAACCCGTTCATCACGCTCAGCACGACGATGAGCGCCATCACGCCCAGGGCGATCCCGGCCATCGACGCCCCCGAGATGAACGAGATGAAGCTGTTGCGGCGATGGCTGCGGCGCCCGGCGCGCGTGTAGCGAAGGCCGGTGGCGATTTCGTAGGGAAGATTCAAGGGGGAAACCCATGCAAAGCAGGCAAGGATACTCCCGGAGACGGGAGTTTCCGGAGCAGGATCGATCCGTAGACTTCGGGCTGCGCGGACCCAACGTGGGTCCCAATCTGCCAGACTTGCCGCGGACTGCTGCCCATGTATCTCGACACGCATTGCCATCTCGATGCCGCGGAGTTCGATGCCGACCGCGATGCCGTGGTGGCGCGCGCCCGCGCGGCGGGCGTGACGGGGATGGTGCTCCCCGCCGTGACGCCGGCCGCGTTCGGCCGGGTGCGGGATTGCGCGCACCGCTATGACGCGGCGTATACCCTGGGCATCCACCCGCTGTACGTCGCCGACCGTAGCGCGGAAGGCGACCTGGCGGCGCTGGATCGCGCGGTCGCCGATGCGCTGGCCGACCCGCGATTCGTCGGCGTCGGCGAGATCGGCCTCGATTTCCTGTCCGGGTCGCCGCCTCCGGCGCTGCAGGAGGCGGTCTACCGCCGGCAACTGGAACTGGCTCGGCGGCATGCCTTGCCGGTGATTCTCCATGTGCGCCGCTCCGCCGACCGCCTGTTGTACCACCTGCGGCGCGTCGGCGGCGTGGCCGGCATCGCGCATGCCTTCAACGGGTCCGAGGTCCAGGCGCAAGGGTTCCTCGACCTGGGATTCAAATTGGGATTCGGCGGCGCGGTCACCTACGACGGCTCCTTGCGCATTCGCGGCTTCGCGCGGCGATTGCCGTCGGATGCCCTGGTGTTGGAGACCGATGCGCCGGACATTCCGCCGCAATGGCTGCGCGGCGCCGGGGGGGCCGTGCTGCGCAACGAACCGGCCGAACTGGCGCGGATCGCGGAGGTGATCGCGGGACTGCGCGGCATCCCGGCGGAAGCGCTGGCGGCGGCCACCCGGGCCAACGCGCGGGCGGCACTGCCGCGGCTTGCGGCGGTGCGGGGCTTCGCGGCGCGGGATTAGCGTTGCCGGCGCAAGGGCATCGTGCTCGCCGGCATGGTGCTTCCCGCGGCATTCGCCGCGTTCGTCGCCGGGGTGATCGCGCTCCAGCAGTGCGCCACGCTGCCGGCGGCATGGCTCCTGGGAGGGGGCGTCGCCGCGGCGGGCGTCGTCAGCGCGCCGGCCCTGCGCGGGGCCGGGACCCAGGGCGGCGGCATCCGCGCTGCCGCGATGCTCGTTGCCGCATCGCTCCTCGGCTTCAGCTACGCCGGCCTCCGCGCCCACGCGCGCCTCGCCGACCACCTCCCGTATGCCGAGGAAGGACGGGACCTGCGCGTGCGCGGCATCGTCACCACCTTGCCGGCGCAATACGAGGATGCCGTGCGCTTCGAGTTCGCAGTCGAGCGGGTGCTCGATTCCGGCGTTCACGTCCCGGCCCATCTCGCCCTCACCTGGCATCGACCGCCCCCGACCCTGTTGCCGGCCCAGCGTTGGGAGTTTTCGGTGCGTCTGCGGCGCCCGCATGGACTGTGCAATCCGGGCGGCTTCGATGCCGAAGCGTGGATGCTCGAAGCCGGAATCCGCGCCCAAGGAACGGTGCGGACCGGGCGCCGCACGCGCCCGCCGGTGCGGATCACGGAGCGGGTCTGGCGCTTCGATCCGCTGATCGACCGGGCCCGCGCCGTGCTGCGCACACGCATGCAGGGCGCCCTTGGCCCGCGCCGATATCGGGCGGTGATCGTCGCCCTGGTGATGGGCGACCAGGGCGGCATTTCGCAGGACGACTGGGCGCTTTTCAACCGGACCGGCGTCTCCCATCTCATCAGCATCTCGGGCCTGCACATCACGATGATCGCCGGCGCCGTGGCGTTGCTGGCCGGCGGATTGTGGCGCCGCAGCGCCGCCTTGCTGCGCATCGGCACCGTGCAGACGGTGCGCGCCGTGGCCGGGATCGCAGGCGGATGGGCCTATTGCCTGCTTGCCGGCTGGGGGGTGCCGGCGCAGCGCACGCTGCTGATGCTCGGCGTGGTGGCGGCGGCGGTCTGCCTGCGCGTTCGGCCGGGGTCGGCGACGATCCTCGGCGCCGCCGCGGCGCTCGTCTGCCTCTGGGACCCTTGGGCCGTGCTGGACGCCGGATTCTGGCTCTCCTTCGGCGCCGTGGCCTGCATCCTGTACGCGGGCAGCGGCCGCATCCACGCCGGGCGAGAACGGGGAACCGCCCTGCGGGAGGCCGCGCGCGCCCAGACCGCGATCACGATCGGGCAGGTCCCGCTCACGCTGGCGATCTTCGGTCAGGTTTCGTTGGCGGGGCCGATCGCCAACGCCGTGGCGATTCCGCTCGTGAGCTACGTCGTCGCGCCACTCGCGCTCGGCGGCGCGGCCCTGCTCGGATTCGGTTCGCCGGGTCGATGGGCCGGGACCGAATTGCTCTGTGGCGCCGAGCGCGTCTTCGCAGGCTTGGCATGGTTTCTGCATCTTTGCACGGCGCCGTCGTGGTCGTGGGTGTCGCTGCCGGTGCCGCCGATGTGGACGATCGTCGCCGCCATCCTCGGTTGCGCCTGGCTGCTGGCGCCCGGCGCGTGGCCCGCGCCATGGGCCGGGTTTTGCTGGCTGGCGCCGATGTTCCTCTGGCCGGTGCCGCGTCCGGCTCCCGGAGACCTTTGGGTGACGGCGCTCGACGTGGGGCAAGGAATGGGGGTGGTCCTGGAAACGGCCGATGCGGTGGCGATCTTCGATACCGGCCCGCGCTATTCGCCGAGCGCGGATGCCGGCAACCGGGTGCTCGCGCCCTATCTGCGCATGCGCGGCGTGCGACGGATCGACGCCCTCGTCGTGTCGCATCGCGACCGCGACCACGCGGGCGGAGCGGCATCGCTGCTGGGCGCCTTTCCGGTAGGCCAGGTCTGGAGTTCGATCGCGGCCGAGGATCCGCTGCTCGCCGGGGCGCACGCGGTGCGCCGGTGTCGGGCCGGCGCGCAGTTTGCTGCCGGTTCGATCGACTTCACGGTGCTGAGTCCTCCGGCGTCGATCGATGTCCGACGCAACGCGACCACCAATGAACGGAGCTGCGTGATCCTGGCCCGGGTGGGCATGCACCGCGTCCTGCTCACCGGCGACGTCCCGGTGCGCGAGGAGCGCGCATTGGTGCGGGCCGCGGCATCGGCCGGTCGGAGCCTGCATGCCGACCTGATGCTCGCGCCGCATCACGGCAGCCGCAGTTCGTCGAGCGAGGCCCTGCTCGCCGCGGTCGCGCCGCGCTGGGCTTCGGTCCAGGACGGGTATCGCAACCGCTATCACCACCCGGATCCCGCCGTGCTGGCGCGCTACGCCGCCCACGGCATCCCGGTGATGCGCTCGGATTGGTTGGGCGCGGTGCGGTGGCGGTTTTCGGCGGGCGGCCCGACGACGCTGGAGCGATGGCGGATCGATCATCGGCGATACTGGTACGACCTGCCCGGCCCCGCGATCGGGACGATGGCAAAATCCCGACGAAGGGATCGCCGATGACCGAAACGCCCACCTACCACGCCGTCCGCTGCCTCGGCACCGCCGGATTTCACACCATGCGCTATGCGCAGTGGGGGGACCCCGCAAACCCCCGCGCGGTGATCTGCGTCCATGGATTGAACCGCGTCGGGCGCGACTTCGACCGACTGGCCCGTGCGCTCTCCGGGCGGTACCGCGTGGTCTGCCCCGATCTTCCCGGGCGCGGCGCCAGCGACTGGCTGCGCGACCCGGCGGGGTACGGGATCGAGCCGACCGCGGCCGATCTGGTTGCGCTCATTGCGCGCCTTGACGTGGAAACGGTCTCCTGGGTCGGGACCTCATTCGGTGGGTTGATCGGCATCGCGCTCGCGGGTCTTCCGCAATCGCCGATCGCGCGCCTCGTGATCAACGACATCGGCCCCCATCTCGAATGGAGCGGCCTGGCGCAGATCGGCGCGCATCTCGGCCGCGACCCGCGGTTCGACTCGATCGACGACGCGGTGGCCTATCTGCGCACGGTTTCGGCCGGTGCCGCGATGCGCAACGATGCGGAGTGGCGCGAGATGACGCTCTCGGTGCTCAAGCGCGATGGCGACGGCTACGTGTTCCACTACGACCCCGCGATTGCCGACGTGCTGCGCGCGATGGGCCGGCGGGACTTTCGCGCCGCCGAGCGGCAGCTGTGGCAACGCTACGACGCGATCGCCTGTCCGACACTGGTACTGCACGGCGAAAAATCCGACATCCTGGGCGCGGAAACCGTCGCTGCGATGCAGGGCCGGGGGCCGCGTCCGCAGGTCGTCACCTTTCCGGGGGTCGGCCACGCGCCGATGTTCTTCGACCCGGTCCAGATCGCCGCGGTGCGCGATTTCCTGTTCGCGGAGGCCGGATGAGCCGGGATGACGCGACCCACGCCGCCCAGGCCGGTGTGCCGGCGGTTCCGCCCGATCCGGCGCATGCGCGCGAACTCGCGCTGTCGCTCTACGCGGACCGGACGCTGGATACCGGCGAGCCGCTGACGGCGCATGCGGATGGTCTCGCCCGGATCGTGCAAACGGTCCGGGCGGATCCCGACCTCGCCGCCGCGGCCTATCTCTTCGCGGTCGACACGGTGATGCGCGACGCCGACCGCTGGCTGCGCAGCCACTTCGGCGCGTCGGTGGCCCGGCTCGTCGCGGACCTGCGGCAGTTGCGCCAGCTTTCGGAAACGGTGCGGGCACGCAGCGGCCGGCCGGAGTCCGCGACGCGCGACCGTGCCGCCGCCGCGGCGCAGGAGGAAGCGCTGCGCCGCATGGTGCTGGCGATGGCCAACGATCTGCGCGTCGTGCTGCTGCGGTTGGCGTCGCGGCTGCAGACCTTGCGCTATCTCGCCGCGGTGCGCCACCCGCGTGCCGAGGAGTTCGCCCGCGAAACCCGCGCGCTCTATGCGCCGCTGGCAAACCGCTTGGGAATCTGGCAGTTGAAGTGGGAGATGGAGGATCTGGCGCTGCGGTTCCTCGAGCCGGAAACCTACCAGCGGATCGCGCGGGCGCTCGAGGAGAAGCGCGGGCAACGGGAACAGCGGGTACAGGACGCCGAGACGGCGCTGCGCGACCTGCTGGCCGCCCACGGCATTGCGGGCGAGGTGACGGGGCGGCCCAAGCACATCGCCAGCATCGCCGCGAAGATGCGGACCAAGAACCTGCCGTTCGAGCGGGTGTTCGACCAGCGGGCGCTGCGGGTGCTGGTGGATCGGGTCGAGCAGTGCTATGAGGTTCTCACGCTCGCGCACCAGCGCTGGCGCCAGATCGAAAGCGAGTACGACGATTACATCGCCCGGCCCAAGCCCAACGGCTACCAGTCGCTGCACACGGTGGTCGAGGACGACGACGGCCGGCCGCTGGAGATCCAGATCCGCACGCATGCGATGCACGAGCGTGCGGAACTCGGCATCGCGGCGCATTGGCAGTACAAAGAGGGGGGCAAAGGCCGCGGAGGCGAGGCCGCGCGCGCCGAACAGGAGACGGTCGCCTGGCTGCGCCGGTTGCTCGATTGGCGGGAGGAGGTCGAACGCGACGGCGGCGCGCCGGGTGCGGACGAGGGGCCGGACGGCGCGCCCGCGGCGGCACGGGTCTACGCGCTGACGCCCCAGGGCCGGGTGGTCGACTTGCCCGCGGGCGCGACGCCGGTGGATTTCGCCTATGCCATCCACACCGAACTCGGCCACCGCTGCCGGGGGGCGCGGGTCGACGGCGCGCTCGTCCCGCTCCATACGGCGCTGCGCACCGGCCAGACGGTGAAGATCCTTGCGGCGCACGCCGGAGGACCGAGCCGCGACTGGCTCAACCCCGAACTCGGATTCACGGTGAGCCCGCGGTCGCGCGCGAAGGTGCGGCAGTGGTTCCATGCGCAGGAACACGAGCAGTCGGTCGCCGCGGGTCGGGAGATCGTGCAGCGCGAGTTGCAGCGACTGGGCAAGACCGCCGTCAATCAGGAAGATCTCGCCCATCGGCTGGGCTTCGCGGCGGCAGAGGATCTCTACGTCGCCGCGACCAAGGACGAATTCAATCTGCGCAGCATCGAGCATGCGCTCGATGGCGGCAGCGCCGAGGCGGCTCCCGAAGAGCCGGTGTTCCCGGCGCGCGCGCCCTCGGCTCCCGAAGCGCCGGGGCGGGGCGCGATTCTGGTGGTCGGCGTCGACTCCCTGTTGACGGGGCTTGCGCGCTGCTGCCGGCCGATTCCCCCCGATCCCATTATCGGCTTCGTCACCCGCGGGCGCGGCGTATCGGTCCATCGCGCCGATTGTCCGAATGCGCGCACGCTGCAAGCGCGCCATCCCGAGCGGGTGATCGAGGTCGCATGGGAAGCGCATGCGCGCGGCGAAGAGCGCGCCTTCCCGGCCGAGGTGGTGGTGTTCGCCAACGACCGCCAGGGCCTGCTGCGCGACATCTCGGAAGTGTTCTCGCGGGAAAAGCTCAACGTCGTCGGCGTCAACACCGCGACGCGCCGCGGCCAGGCGCACATGCGCTTCACGGTGGAGGTGCCGGGCAGTGCGGCGCTGCGCCGCTGCATGGCGCAGTTGGCCGAAGTGAAGGGCGTGCTGATCGCGCGCCGGGCCTGAGAGGCGGAGTCATCGACATCAGAACGGCGCGAGGTAGATCCCGCCGGAGTCTTCCCCCGATCGCCGAGCAAACAGCCAGCGGAGCACCTCGGCCCATTCACCGCCCCGCAGCGGCCGGCCCGGTCGCGGTCGGCGCAGCGGGAGGCCGCGGTGCCGTTCAGGCCGCGACCGCTTCGCCATGGGCCGCCAGCAGTTCGAAGTGCCGGGCGTAGCGCGGCTTGAGGTTGTCGAGCGACAGCCAGATCAGGAAATCCGCGCTGTTGAAATCCGGATCCCAGGCGGGCTCGCCGCACACCCGCGCGCCGAGCCGCAGATAGCCCTTGATGAGCGGCGGCATCTCCGGCTGCGACGCCCGCCCGAAGCGTTCATGCGGGAAGGGAACGCGCGGGAACACCCGGTATTCCGGATCCGTGAGGTAGTACTGCAGGGTGTCGCGCAGCGATGCCGCCTGCATGCCGCCGTCGGCCAGCGGGGCGCTCGCGCAGCCGATCAGGTGGCGATAGCGGCCGCGGCGCATGTACCGCGCCAATCCCGCCCACAGCATCAGAATCGCCGCACCGGTCCGATAGTCCGGATGCACGCAGGAGCGACCGACTTCGATCAGCGACGGGCGCAGGTGCGCGAGACGCGCCAGGTCGAACTCGGATTCGGAGTACAGGCGGCCGATCAACTGGCTGCGATGGGGCGGGAGGATCCGATAGGTGCCGACCACCTTGGCGCTGTCGCGATCGCGCACCAGGAGGTGGTCGCAGTACGCGTCGAACTCGTCGCGATCGATCCCGTCGTTGGACGCCCCGGCGAGCTGCGCCCCCATCTCCTGCGCGAACACTTCGTAGCGCAGGCGTTGCGCTTCCTCCACTTCGCTCGCGGTCCGCGCCAAGCCGACCGTCAGTACGGCGTTGGCAGCGCGGGATTCCAGGGTTGCGCCGGCGATCGCATCGGCATCGGTTTGCAGCATCGTTCGATCCTTGGGTTGCCTATCGATGCGCCCACTGTATGGCGGCCGGCTTTCACGTTTGTGAACGGGCGGTGACCCGGATGTGACGCCGGCAACGCCTTTGCGATTTCGTGTAAGATGCGCGCTTCGCTTCAGGCGCGTAGCTCAGCTGGTTAGAGCACCACCTTGACATGGTGGGGGTCGTTGGTTCGAGTCCAATCGCGCCTACCAAAAACCCCTGGGAAATCCGCTAGTACGGGGTTCAAACAAACCGCCTCCCGGCGGTTTTTTTGTTGAGTGTGTCCAAAACGTGTCCACGCTCAGCCGTTCGTGCCCGTCCGGGCCTGGCTGTTATCGACCACCAAGTGCAACGCCGCCGGCCGATTCCCCTCATTGTTTCCCACGTTTGGGGGCGTTAATCAATTCTTCTTTGGTGGCCGCTATGAGAACAGCTTCGCAATCTGCCCCATCGGCAGAAACAAGCGAAGCGGGGTTTGCTGAAACGGCTGGAAGTCGAAATGCCGATAGAAGCTCTCGGCCGATTCGTCCTTCGCATCCACGATCACCGCCATTGCCGCGATCTGCTGTGCCGCTTCCAGGCTGCGGCGCAGGGCATCCACGAGCAGGAACTCACCGACACCCTGGCCGCCGACCGAGCGGTCCACGGCCAGCTTACCGAGCAGCGTCACCGGCAGTTGCCCGTAGCGCGGTAGGCGCTTCATCAGCTCCTCCGGTAGCTCGCCAACGGGGATGATGGATGAGGACAGTGTGTAGAAGCCGAGCACTTTCGGGCTGCCCGGCTGCGTGAGCACGAAAGGCGCGGCGACGCGCTTTTCAGCGTCCTGCCGCGCCTGCTCGCGCAGATACCGATTCAGGTCGTCGTTGCCGCAGTCGAAGGACTTGCGGTCGTGCGCCTTCTCAAGCGGATGGATGTGCTCGGGGGAAAGGACGAGGGCCAATCACAGCCCCGCCTTCTGACGATAGCTCTGGACCGCCTTCTTGAGGCGAGCGCCCGGCTCGGACGGTGCCAGCAAGGCGCTGACGAAAGCGACCTGCTCCTCGCGGGACAGGCGAATGACTTCGTGCTCCTGCACGATCTTCGCCGCCGCTTCCTGGGTGCTGTCGATGACGAGTTCGCTCAAGGTGCGCCCCGTCAGCGTCGCAGCCCGCTGGAAGAAGTCCTTCTGGTCGCTGGAGACGCGAGCCTCCAGACGCGCATTGCGCGTCTTGTCGTTGGTTTCAGGCGTGTTCAGCATGGGCGGCCTCGCTCCGATGGATTTACGGCTACAGCTTCAGCGTACGCCATTTGTCCGTACAGATCAAGATAAACGTCCACACCGCGCCTCCTGCCTGTCAGCCGCTAGATTGCGCGCGGAAACCATGCGGATTGAACGTGATTTTCGTACACTCCCCGGTTCTGTGCCGATCCGCAGTAGTGTCGGCGCCTGCGTCTGCCGTTTTTTCTCGTCTTTTGCCGCCTCGTCGACCGTCTATCGCTGATGAACGCCTTCTTCCGGATCCCGCTCGCCGTTGCCGCCGCCACCCTGCTCCTCGGCGGCTGCGCCCATTTCATCACCAACGCCGGCCCCAATACCTCCGCCGTCGAAGCTGCGCCGCAGGCGAACTCGACGTTGCGCGGCATCCGGCTCTTCCACGTCGATTACGCGCTCGCGCACGCGGTCGAAGAGCGAGAGACGAGGGCGCGCTTTTCCGACTTCTTTTCCGGCCCGGCGCACCCGGAGCACGTCGTCGGCCCCGGTGATGTGCTGGCCATCTTCCTCTGGGAATCGCCGCCCGCCATGCTGTTCACGGCGCAGAGTCTCGCGATCGGCGGCGCGGGCCTGACGGCCGGCGGCACGGGCATGGTCAGCCTGCCGGTGCAGACCGTCGACAACGCCGGGGAAGTCGTTGTTCCCTTCGTCGGCAACATCCATGCCGCCGGACGGACCTTGTCGCAGATCGAGCGCGACATTGTCACCAAGCTCTCCGGCATCGCCAACCATCCGCAGGCGATCGTCGAACTGGCGGTCAACAACACCCAGAACATCACCGTCGTCGGCAACGTCTCGCACAGCCTCGAAGTGCCGTTGACGCCGGGCGGCGTGCGCCTGCTGCGCGCCATTGCGCTCGCGGGCGGCGTGACGCAATCGGTGGAGACAGTCTCGATCCAGCTCTCGCGTTCCGGCCGGGTGATGACCATGCCTCTCAAAACGGTGCTGCGTGACCCGCGCGAGAACATTCCGCTGCGCGCGGGCGACGTCGTCACGGCCCTCTATCAGCCTTTGAGCTTCACCGTGCTCGGGGCCACCGGCCGCAATGCCGAAGTCAACTTCAAGGCCAGCGGCATCAGCCTGGCACAGGCGATCGCACGCGCCGGCGGTCTCGATGACAACCGCGCCAATCCCTCGGCGGTGTTCCTGTTCCGATTCGCCAATCCTGCGAACCTGCCCGCGGCTGTGGAGGGCGGTCCCCTCGTCGACGGCAAGGTGCCGGCGATTTTCGAGTTCGATCTGCGTGATCCGGCGGTGTTCTTCGCCGCCCAGACCTTCCCGGTCCACGATCACGACCTGCTCTACGTTTCCGACGCCCCGGCCGACGATCTGCAGAAGGTCCTCACCATCGTCGGTTCGATCGTGTTCCCGTATCAGGCGTACACGACTTCGGGCGGGACGATTCCATGATCGATGGTGCGATGGGCTGCCGGGCGTTGCGCGCCGTGCGTAGCGGTGGCGCGTTTGTCGCCGCGGTACTGGCGCTGGCGATTGCCGCGCAGCCGGCGCGGGCCGGCGATCTGTCGCTCGGTGCCGGCTACAACTTCGTTCCCGGATCGGGCTATGTCTCCTTCGATGACCGGTTCGGCAACTTTGCCGCCGAAGCTTGGCTGATGACCACCGGCCAGGAGGAGCCGACCACCCGGCCCGGTCCGGAACTCGATCTCAACCTGCTTGCCTATCTGCCGTCGTGTCCGGTCTTCGCCAAGGTCGGGGTGATTTCCGGCCTGTGGGGAAAGCGCGGAGCCGATGCCGGCTTCGGCATCGACTGGCCGCTCACCCGACGCTGGTCGGTGCGCCTGCAGGACACGTTCAACTGGGCGACCGAAGACCAGCACCCCGGTTACGAACTCGAACATCAGGTCGCGCTCGGCATCGAATTCCACTTTTGAGCGCCGCGTCCGCGTTCACCGGGGAACCGCGGCGTTGCCGCATCACCGGCCGGCTTCGGCGAGGCAGCGCTCGATCCGGTCGGCGGCGAGTTGGGCGCCGTCTTCCGCGGCGACCTTGGGGGCCGCCTCCTCGAGGCGCCGCCGCATCGCCCAATCATCGAGCAGGACGGCGAGTTCCTCGGCTGCTGCACGGGCCGTGTAACGGGCCATCGGCAGCACGCGGGCGAAGCCGCGCCGCGCGGCGCGGCGGGCGTTGTCGTGCTGGTCCCAGTCGGCGGGCACCAGCAGCGATGGCGCCGCGGCGCGCAGGGCCCAGCCGATGGTGCCGATGCCCCCCGAATGCACCACCGCCGCGCCCAGTCCGAACAGGCGGGAGTAGGGCAGGTAGCCGGTCAGCCGGACATCGTCGGCGACGGCCAGTCCCCCGCGGATCCGCGGGCCCGCGACGACGATCGCCCGTCGTCCCAGGCGTCGGGCCGCCGCGATGCTTTCCTCGAAGAACCCCCCTGGGCGGGTGCGCCGCCCGCCGCCTGCGGTGAACACCAGCGGCGGCGGTCCCGCCTGCGCAAACGCCTGCAGGGCTTCGGCCTGCGCGTCGTCGCCGAGAAAGCGCGGCTCATACCAAGCGAAACCGGTCATCACCGTGTGCGCCGGCCAGTCGGGCTGGGGGTCGAGCAGCAGCGGCGAGGTCGCCAGCAGGTTCAGGCGTTCCGAGTACATGCCCTCGAAGCGGGGGTGCGCCCGGGTCGGCAGGCCGAGCCGGGCCTGCAGGCGCAACTGCGGACGCATCAGGGCCCGCGTGGCGGCGCGCGCGAGATGGAGATACGGCGTCTCCGGCAGCCCCGCGGCCGCCGTCGCGCGCTGCAGGCCGTCGACGAGCGGCCAGAGGGGAGGGTCGTGCCGCGACGGCAGGGCGAGCGGCGAGGCGGCGCAGAACACCCAGGGTTTGCCCAGCAGGCGGCGCACGATCGCGCCGGCATACGCCAGTTGATTGCCCAGCAGCAGGTCGGCGCCGGCCGCCAGGGGGCGCAGGCGTTCGACCTCGGCGCGAAGCCCGTCCGGGGACAAGGTCGCGTCGAGCCGGGCACGCCAGCCGCCCGCATCCGGCGCGACGGCGCCGGCATCGTCGAGGGCGTGCAGGGGCAGGCCGAGATCGGCGCACGCCGCCGCGTGGTGGCGCTCGGCCGCGACCGCCACGCCATGCGCCCGCCGCTGCAATTCCGCGCCGATCGCCAGCAGTGGAAAAATGTCGCCGTAACCTCCGCGTGCGATGATGAGAACCTTGCCCATGTCCACGATAAAAGAAAAAAACGCGCCCCTCGACGCCGAGGTCTATCGCCGCATTGCCGACGTCCCGCCCGAGCACTGGGATGCGCTCGCCGTCCGCGGATCGGTCGGCCTGTCGCGCGCGTTCTGGGCGATTATGGAGGCATCGCGCATCAACGACTTCGATTTCCGTTATGTCGTATTCCATGATGCGCAGCGCCGTCCGGTGGCATTGGCGGGTTTCTACAGCGTCACCACCGACATTGCGATCTTCGCGCCCGCGCCCCTGCGCGCGGCGCTGGGGGTGGTCCGCAGGGTACTCCCGAATTTTTTCAAGCTGCGCATGATCGAGTGCGGCACTCCGATCACCATCACCAGCCCGCCGTTCGTCCACGACCCGGCGATCGACCCGGAGGACGTGGTCGACGCGCTCGATCGCGTATTGCGACGTACCGCACGGGCCGAAGGCCAGTTCCTGATCGTGGTGCGCGATTTCGAGCCCGATGCGGCGGACGTGCAGGCCTCTTTCCTCCGCCGCGGCTACCACGGGACCGACAGCCTGCCCAACACCTACCTCGATCTGCCCTGGCGCGATCCCGAGGAGTACGTGGCGGCCTTGCGCAGTTACTATCGCAGCAAGCTCGTCAAGCATCGCAAGCGCAATGCCGCGGCGGGTGTGACGCATACGGTGGTCGACGACTTTGCCGACCTCGCCGACGAGTTGTGCGCCCAGTGGATGGTCGTGCATGAAAGCGCGAGCGAGTTCCAGCGGGAGGTGCTGACGCCCGACTTCTACCGGCGGCTCTCGCGCGACCTGGGGCCGCTGTCGAAGGTGATCCTGTTCCATCGCCACGGCGAGCGCGTGGGGCACGCGCTGCTGCTGCGCGATGGCGACATGCTTCGGTGGCTCTACGTCGGCCGCAAGGTTGCTGCCCACGACGGCCTCTACCTCTACGTCGCCCAGACCGTCGTGCTCACCGCGATCGAACTGGGCGCCCGCCGCCTCGAGATGGGCCTCACCACCTATGCCATCAAGCAGGATCTGGGCGCCGAGGTGGTGCCGATCAAGCTCGCCCTGCGCGCCAACCGCGGCTGGATCAACCCCTTCGTCGGTCTGGGCTACAAGCTGCTCAATCGCGTGCCGGCGCCCGCGCCGAGAGCGGTGTTCAAGTGACCACCCCGCGCGAGCCGGTACTGGTCACCGGCGCCACCGGATTCATCGGCGGTCGGCTGTCGCGTCGCCTGCTGGCGCAGGGCTGCGCGCTGCGCCTGTTCGTCCGCGACCCGGTCCGCCTCGACGCCGATCTGCGCCGCGGTGCCGACGTGGTGTCGGGCGACCTCGCCGACGTGCCCGCGCTGCGCGACGCCGTGCGCGGCGCGGCGACCGTGTTCCACTGCGCCGCCGATGTCGCCACCTGGGACCGCGACCGGCGCTACCGCGCGGCCAACGTCGACGGCGTGCGCAATCTGTTCCGGGCGATCGAGATCGCGGGCGCGGCACCGCGGATCGTCCACCTCTCCAGCGTCGATGTATACGGATTTCCCGGGCAGCCCGCCGACGAAACCTGCGCGGCCGGGGGCGGCAGTTTCGGCTACGGTCGCAGCAAGGCGCAGGGCGAACGCATCGCCGCCGCCGAAGCGGTGCGCCTGGGTCTCGAATGCGCCATCCTGCGCCCCTGCAACGTCATGGGCCCGGGCAGCCCCTTCGTCGCCCGCATCGGCAAGGAGCTGCGCGGCGGGCTGATGCTCACCGTCGACGGCGGCCGCGCCGATTGCGGCTTCCTCGACATCGACAACCTGATCGACGTCCTGCTCTGGGCCGCCGCCGCGCCGCAGGCGGCCGGCGCGACGTTCAACGTGCGCGATCCCGTCGCCGTGCCCTGGAGCCGCTTCGTCGCCGACCTGCGCGCCGGCATCGCCGGGCGCGGGGTCGTGCTCGATCTGCCGTTCGGCCTTGCCGACCTTGCCGCGATGCTGCTGCAGGCGCCGCATCTTCTGCTGCGTCTGCCGGGCGAACCGATGTTGCACCGGCTCATCGTGCGCATCTTCGGCCGCAGCTGCGGCCATGACATCGCCCGCCTGACCGCGGCCGGCGCACCGCTGGGAGCGGTGGACTACGCCGAATCGATGCGTCGCGCGGTGGCGTGGTTCGGCACGGACGCCGCACGGTGAAGGATGCGCCCGTCCCCGGCGCCGGGCCCCGCCACGCGGTGTTCCTGCAGGGCATGCCGTCGCCGTTTTTCGCGCGCATCGGCGCGCGGCTGCGCGCGCAGGGCTGGCGGACCACCCGCATCAACCTGTGTATCGGTGACCGCCTGTTCTGGCGCGGCGGCGAGGTCGTCGATTATCGCGGCACCCCCGGCCACTGGCCGGCCTTCATCGACGACCTGTTCGCCGAACGCGGTGTCACCGATCTGCTGCTGCTCGGCGAACAGCGCCGCTACCACCGCGAAGCGGTGGGCCTGGCCCACGCCCGTGGCATCCGGGTCACGGTCACCGACTTCGGCTACCTGCGTCCTGACTGGATCACCTTCGAGCGCGATGGCATGAGCGGCGGTTCGCGCTTTCCGCGCGACCCTGCGGCCATCCGCGCGCTGGCGGCGCGCTGCCCCGAACCGGACTGGACGCGGCGATACACGGAAGGCGCGCTCCGCATGGCCGGCGCCGACCTGAGCTACAACCTTGCCAACCTGGTGCTCGGCTGGCTCTATCCCCACTACCGCCGCAGCGACATGCGCCCGCCGACCCTCGTCTACACCCCGGCCAGCGCCTTGCGCCTGTGGAGCAATGCCCGCGTGCGGCCGCGCATGGAGGCGTTCGTGCGGGACTTGGCCGCCTCCGGCCGGCCGTACTACGTGTTTCCGCTGCAGCTCGATTTCGATTTCCAGATCGTCGCCTACTCGCCGTTTTCGAGCATCGAGGAGGCGATCGATCTCGTCATCGCCTCGTTTGCCCGCCACGCGCCGCGCGACGCCGAACTGGTGCTCAAGGAACACCCCTGGGATCCGGCGCTCCACGACTGGGAGCGGGCCATGCGGGCGCGCGCGCGCGAGCACGGCATCGCCGGCCGCGTGCACTATCTGCGCGGCGGCAATCTCGACGAGCTGATCCGCGCCGGCCGTGGCGTGGTGACCGTGAACAGTACCAGCGGCCTGCGCGCGCTGCAGCTCGGCCGTCCCCTTCAGGTTCTGGGGCAGGCGGTCTACGACGTGCCCGGGTTGACCTTCGGCGGCGGTCTCGACGCGTTCTGGACCGACGCCGCACCGCCCGATCCGGAGCTGGTGGCCGCCACCCTGCGTGCGCTGGCCGGCACGGCGCAGATCCGTGGCGCCTTCTTCCACGACGCGGGGCTCGAAAGTGCCGTCGACGAGGCGGTCCGGCGGCTCCTGCATGACCGGGTCGGAGAGCCCCTCGCCGGGGCTGGCCTTACCGCACCCCGATGAATCGCCGCAGAAAGAACCGGTAGATTTCCTGCCACCAGCGCTCGCCGCCGCCGCGGCGCGCTTTCCATGCCTGCAGCGCATCGAGCGCCGCCTCCGGGCTTACCGGCTCCCGGTCGCCGAGATAGGTCGGATACCGGATCAGCGCCGCCGCCACCAGTTCGTCACGCTGCAGGCGCCGCGTGCGCCGCGGATGGGGCACGACATCCCGGGTGAGCCCCCAGCCGGAATAGAAGGGCTGGCCGTGGCAGGTCACCGGCTTGCCGCGCAGCAGGGCTTCGAAGCCGGCGAGCGAGGTGAGCACGTGGACTTCATCGACCTGATCCAGCAACGAGGCCATGTCGACGTCGACGGCGATCTCGTCGCACCACGCGGCGGCCTGTTCTTCGCCGGCGCCGCGCAGCCGCAGCCGCGCCGCGACGTCCGGATGGGGCTTGTACACCAGCCACGCATCCGGGCACGCCGCGCGCGCCGCTTGCAGCAGCGCCAGGTTGGTGCGGATCCCGGGCGCCCCGAAGGCGAGCGACGCGTCGCTCTCCACCTGCCCGGGCACCAGCACCACCCGCTGGCGGCTCGCCGGCCGCTGCCAGCGCCGCGCGCCGACGTTGTACTTGGTGATGCCCGCCGCCACGACGCGCTCGCGCAGCGCCGCCGCGCGCGCCACCAGCTCGGGCGGGAAGTCCGCCGTCGCCAGCAAGGTTTCAAGCTCGGAAGGCCGCGTGGCGTCGTAGTAGATGCCGTGGCGATCGATCACCCAGGACAGCGGCCGCGTCAGCTCCGCACCCAGGCCCACCGAGCGCAGGAAGCCATCCTCCATCCGCAGCACCGGCACGGTGGCCGGCACGCCGGCGGGAACCGGCGCCGTCCCCCACAGCAGCAGCGCCCCCTCGCGGGGCGGAGTCGCGCCCGCGGACACGAAATGCACCCTCTGGCCGGGGAAGCAGCGGCGCACGAAGCGCCACTTCCAGCGTGGAAACCCCCAGGCGGTGAACGGCCCCGGGATTCCCGCTCCCGCATGCGGGAGCGGGGCGGGGGTGAGGGGCCGTCGCGGCTCAGCGCGCATTTCGATGCACCGACGCCAAAAACCCTTCGACGATGCCGAAGTGCTCCGCCCAGGTGGGCGCGTGGAAGCGCGGTATCCGTTCACACTGCGCCGCCCGCGCCGCACTGTCGGGCCGGGCATACTCCAGCACCCTGCGCTGCCACCCCGGGCCGTCGAGCGGATCGAGATAGTCGGGAATGTCGGCGGCGATTTCGCGGAACACGCCGAGATCGCTCGCGATCACCGGCACCCCGTGCGCCAGCGCCTCGGCGAGCGGCATGCCGTAGCCCTCGACGAACGACGGAAAGAGCAGGGCGCGGGCATGCCGCAACCAGCGCGCGAGCGCCGTGTCGTCGCATTCCCCCATCTCGATCACGTGCCCGCGCAGCGGCGGGCAGCGCTCGAGCAGATCGATCACCTGCTCGCACTCCCAGCCGCGCTGGCCGATCAGGACCAGCCGCGGCACGCCGGCCACGCCGCGTTCGATCATTTGCCGCCAGAGATGCAGCACCAGAAGGTGGTTCTTGCGCGGCTCGATGGTGCCCAACATCACGAAGTACGGCTCCTCCAGCGGCGGGTGGCCGTCGCCGTGGGGCAGCATGACCGTTCCGATCGGCGCCACCACCGTCGGCGGCACCTGCAGCCGCTCGGCCGCCGCCCATGCGCGCAGGTCGGCCTCGGTCGCCGCCGAGTTCAGGATCAGCCCGACCCCGGTGTGCAGCATGCAGCGCAGGCGCTGGGCGTGCCGGTCGGCTTCCCCGGGCCGGCAGTACTCGGGATGGGTGATGGGAATCAGGTCGTGCAGGAAATACACCGGCTGCAGACCGTGCCGCCGGACCCGCACCGCGTACGCCGGATCGTTGAGGCCGCTATGTCCGGTATTGAAGAACAGCGATTGGCGCAGCCGCCCCCAGCGCAGGGCGTAGCTCACGCCGACCGCCGTCCGCACTGCGCGGTGCGGACGGGGCAACTCGCCCAGGAGCGCCGCGAAGAGGTGCGGCGACGCCCGCCCGATCGGCACCCAGCGCCCCCGGTGGCGCACCAGGGCCCGCGCCCGGGCACGAAAGTGCTGCACGTAGGCCAGGCTTACGCGGTCGACCCCGGTGGGGCGCTTGCCTTCGAGCAGGCGCGAGGCGAGGCGGGTGACGTCGATCAGCGGCAAGGCGGCTGTGCACTCACGAAAGGGGGCAGGTCGAGATACCGGCCGGAGTCTACTCGCCGTCGCCCCCGCTCCCGCAAGCGGGGCGGCGGGGGTGAGGGGATTTGCATCGGGCGGGACGGCAACGGGTTGCCAAGTGGTTCCATTATTGGTACCATGATTTGATGAAGGATTCCCTGAAGCTCATTGAGCAGATGCGACGCGAGCCGGCCAATGTTCGATTCGCAGACCTCTTCAGGGTATGCCGGGAGCGCTTCGGAAAACCAAGGCAGGAGGGCGGTAGTCACGCTATTTTCCGGACACCTTGGCGGGGAGATCCGCGAATCAACATCCAGTCCGACAAAGGGAAGGCCAAGGTGTATCAGGTGCGACAAGTGCTCCTCGCCATAGACAAGTTGGAGGGTATGAACCATGAGCATGAGCGCTGATCACTACACCTATCGCGTTACCTGGTCGCCCGAGGATGGCGAGCATGTCGGCTTGTGTGCGGAGTTTCCGTCCCTATCCTGGCTTGCTTCGACTCCGGAAGCGGCGCTCAAGGGAATTCGCCACGTAATCGCGGAGACCATCGAGGATATGCGGGCGTCCAACGAAGACGTCCCCGTGCCGCTTGCCGAGAAGCATTACAGTGGGGAGTTCCGGGTGCGGATTCCGCCGCAGGTGCATCGGGCCCTGGCGTTGGAAGCGGCAGAGCAGGGCGTCAGCCTCAACCGCCTCGCCAGCGCGAAGCTGGCAGCCTGCTGACGTTGCGCGGTACGCCGCTGGCGCGTCGCTGCCGCTCAAAGCCTGCATGCGCTGGATTGCTTCGGGCTGCGCCCTCGCAATGACGGCGGGTCATCGCGAGGCCCGCTTGTCAGGTGCCGCGTGTGACAATCCCCCCTCCCGCAAGCGAACGACGGCGGTATAAGGGCGACAATCCACCCCCGCCCGCTCCCGCAAGCGGGAGCGGGCGGGGGTGAGGGGATTTGCATTGGGATGACAACAACCTCCCATTTCCCTTTTCATCCGCCTTGCATTTCCTTTGCATTTCCCGCGATGGCGAAATTCACCCATCCATTCCGGTACCATTCATCTCTTGGAATGTCACAGATATCAAAACGATTCGTAACGATTACAACCAGAAGGTGAAATGATGACTGCAGGGGCAAAAGGCAAGCGGCTGGATGACGCAACCAAACAGAAGATCGTCGAAGCCGTGCAGGCCGGCGAATCGAAGACGGCGGTTGCGAAGAAGTTCAAGACCACGATCCAGACCGTGTCGCGGCTGGCAGGCGGCGAAAAGTCCCGGGCGCCGCGCTCGGCAAACGCCGACCTGGTGCGCGAAAACCAGATGCTCAAGGCGGAACTGGAATATCTGCGCTCCACCCAGGGGGTGACGGACAAGCTCGAACTGGCGAACATGCGGATCGCCTTCCTGGAGCGCCAGCTCGCGTCGCTGCGCGGCTAAGCGGCAGAACGCGGGTTACCGTATAAGGGCGACAATCCACCCCCGCTCCCGCAAGCGGGAGCGGGCGAGGGTGAGGGGATTTGCCAACCTCTCGCACCTCACGCCGGCAGAACGTTGATCGCCAGACCT
Organism: Pseudomonadota bacterium; assembly: GCA_021825945.1. GTDB lineage: Bacteria > Pseudomonadota > Gammaproteobacteria > Burkholderiales > Burkholderiaceae_F > GJ-E10. Next base: position 15,584 of record JAKAFN010000011.1, on the reverse strand, counting down.
TGTGCAGCCCGCTGGAGGCGGTCGTCCGCCGTCCAAAGGGCGGTGCAGCCATGGTTCACGGCGGTCGACAGGTGCAGCGCGTCTGGGGTTTTCAATCCCCAGCGCGCCCGTAGCTGGGCCGCCTGTGCGTAGACGGTCTCGGGCATCGGCAGAATCTCGAATTGCCGAAACCCTTGCTCGTAATGTCGCTGCAGCACCAGATTGCCGCTGCGCATCGGGGCGACGAGACACTCCAGCATCACGAGCGGTGAAATTGCGAAACGCTCCGGTGCTTCGCGTGCCAGCGCCGCACGCGCGACCTCTCCCCATCGGGGGTGATTCTCGAACGCGTATATGACCAGGCAGGAGTCGAGATAAATCAGTCCCAACCTTCCCGCTCCTGGGTGATGCCGGCGTCGATCTCCGCGGCGCTCCGGCGGACCGTATCCGGCAACGGGTTGCGCTTCAACCACTCGACGACGTTTCGGGTTGGCTCCGGAGATGGATTGACCGGGGTCAGCCGCACCACCGGCATGCCCCGATTGGCGATGTACACCTCCTCGCCCTGTTGCGCGCGGCGGACCAGTTCGGATAACCGGTTCTTCGACTCGAGAATATTGACCTGCATGGGACCTCCATCCTGGCTAGATTATAGCCAGGACCCACCCCCTCTCCCGCAAGCGGGAGGGCGGAGGTGAGGGGATTTGCCAGCCGCTAGTCCCCCCTTCATCCACCGGAAAACACGCCCTTGGTCAGGCGGCATGATGTGTCCGCCGTCACGATGTGATCGTAAAATAAGCAAAAACAATATGCTACACAATATTCATTAGATGCTACATGAATAGTGCGCGAGTCGCGGAACATCGCGGCCGAGCGGTCGCCTCGGAAAGCCGGTCGCGCTGCGGGCGCGGCAAGGGGACCGGCGGCGGACCACCGCTGCCGCTCAAAGATTCTCGTACGCCTGGATCGCCACTACCCCGGGGCCCTCGATCAGGCGGCCATCGGCACCGACTCGAACAGGATTTGGCGAAGATCGATCGGCGCGGCGCGCTTGGATAAATGGAGGAACTCGATGCCGACGGCACGGCCCTCGGCGTCGAAGTCCACGATGATGCCGGGCGCTACCTCGTCCGACTCGGCGGCGGGAGCCTCTCCAAGAGTCAGATAGAGTGCATCGGCCTGTTCATCGACCTTGAGTTTCATGCGGCTCTCCTATTTGCCGCTTTGCCAACGCATCACGCGCATGCTGCGTCAAAATGTAATCCATGCCAAAGACTACCCCAACTTTCATATCACCGTACCTTGCCACCGGAGCCGTGCCCCCTCTCGCAAGCGAACGACGGCGGTATAAGGGGGACAATCCACCCCCTCTCCCGCAAGCGGGGGGGGCGGGGGTGACGGGATTTGCCAACCGCTGGTCCCCCCTTCATCCACCGGAAAACACGCCCTTGGTCAGGCGGGATGATGTGTCCGCCGTCACGATACGATCGCAACTTCAGTAAAAACAATCCGTTGCACGATATTCATTAGATACGACATGAATAGTGCGCGAGTCGCGGAACATCGCTGCCGCTCAAAGATTCTCGTACGCCTGGATCGCCGCCTCGACGCTTTCGTACACGGTCAGCCGCCCCTGCTCGAGAATCGCCGCATGGTCGCAGTGATTGCGGATCAGGTCGGTCTGGTGCGCCACGATCACCATCGCCCGGTCGCCGCGCTTCTCGAACAGCTCGACGTCGCACTTGACCGCGAAGCGGTGGTCGCCGACCGACATCGCCTCGTCGATGAGAAAACAATCGAACTCGATCGCCATCGAAATGGCGAACGCCAGCCGCGCCCGCATCCCGGACGAATAATTCTTCACCGGCTCGCCGAGATAGGCGCCCAGTTCGGCAAAGCTCTCGACCATGTCGAGGGTCTTGGCGTAGTCGACCCCGTACACCCGCGAGATCAGGCGCGCATTGTCCTTGCCCGTCAGGCTGCCCTGGAAGGCATCGCCGAAGGCCAGCGGCCAGGAGACGGACATGTCCTTGCGGATGGTGCCGCTGTGCGGCCGGTCCGAGCCGCTCATGATGCGGATGAGCGTCGACTTTCCCGCGCCGTTGCGGCCCATGATTCCCCACTTCTCGCCCGGGCGCACGGTCAGGTTCACGCGATCGAGGATCTGGCGGTAACTGCGGCCGTGGTGGATGGGGTAGCTCTTGCAGATGTCGATCAGTTCCAGCATGGCGTCATTGTAGAGGGCTGGCGGGCGCGCAGCATCGCCATCGGCGCTACGCGGTTCGCGCCACGCTCGGCAAATCGCTGCCAGCAGCGAGAATCTTTTTCACGAGCAGTTCGAACACGGCCGCAGGCAACTCCCCATACGCATAGTTTCCATCGGGCGTCGGTGCAAGATCGGGGCCAGGCCAGAAGAACGAGTTGACCCCGGCCCGCTTGCCTAGCGTCAGCCGCCCCGGGTCGAGAATCGTTGCATAGTCACGCAGGGGCAGTTTCGATATACTTGTATATCGTTTTTAGGGAGAGGGCCAGAATATGCTCGCCATCCGACTGCCCGCCGAAGTGGAAAGCCGCCTTGAAGCGCTGGCGCAGGCCACAGGCCGCACCAAGACGTTTTACGCCCGGGAAGCCATCCTTGAGCACTTGGACGACCTCGAAGATTTGTACCTTGCAGAGCAACGCCTGATCGACATTCGAGCAGGAAAAACCCAAATCGTGCCGCTCGAAGAGGTGATGAAGCGCTATGGCATGGAAGGTTGAACTGGATCCCGCTGCCGAGCGCGAGCTAGGCAAGACCGACCAGCAGACCGCCCGCCGCATTCTCGCCTTCCTCCATGGCCGTGTGGCCCAACTCGACGATCCGCGCAGCATCGGCGAAGCCCTCAACGGCTCCAAACTGGGAGCCTTCTGGAAGTACCGCGTAGGAGACTGGCGAATCATTGCCAGCATCGAGGATGGCGCATTGCGCATCCTCGTCGTGCGCGTCGGCAATCGTAGGGAGGTGTACCGGAAATGATCGCCTACCGCTGATTTAACCGTGCTGCGCTCGATTCGCAGCCGAGGACGATCGATCCGATCCGTTCGAGCATGGCGCGATTGTATCCGGCCGCCAGGCCCGCAGCACCCCCATCCCCGCCGCAACCAACTCCGCCGCCCGGGCCGGCGTTGCCGCCTCGCCGCGCTCGTACACCGTGGGAAACCGTCCGCCGCCCCAGGCTGAGAATCGTTGCATGGTCATCGTGGTTTCGGGGGGAATCCGGCTACACTTCGCGGCGCACCCGGAACTATCCCCCGACGACGACATGCTCCACCCCATGCAAGCGTTGCTACCCGGCGTACCGTGGATCGAGTCCCCGTTTTTCGAGGAGTTCGCCGAACAGGTCTGGACCGATCCGGAACGGTTGCGCATCGCGCGGGAAATGCACACGCAGGGCTTTTCCGTAATCGACTTCCCTGATCCGGATTTCGACGCCATTGCCGAGACCATCCGGCGTGATCTTGCCCCGCAGTTCGACCTGGATCGCTGGCGCACCGTCGGCGACATCAGTCTGCGGGTGCAGGATGCGTGGCAAAGCCACGAAGGCGTAAGGCGCCTCGCCGCCAATCCCCAGGTTCTCGAAATCCTGAGCGATCTGTACGGCCGCAAGGCGTGGCCGTTCCAGACCCTGAACTTTCCGGTGGGCACGCAGCAATCGGCGCACAGCGACGCGGTGCACTTCAGCTCCGTGCCGGATCGGTTCATGTGCGGGGTGTGGGTGGCGCTCGAAGACATCCACGAAGACGCCGGCCCGCTCGAGTACTACCCCGGCAGCCACCGCTGGCCGGCGTACGGCAATGACCAGTTGGGCCTTTGCGCATCGGACCACGACGGTCCGATGGGGCAGGGCGTCTATGAACCGATATGGCGCGAACTGATCCGCCTGCACGGTACGGCGCCGCAACGCTTTCTGGCCCGGAAAGGGCAGGCGGTGATCTGGGCCGCGAACGTGCTGCACGGGGGCTCACCGCAGCACGACAAGAACCGCACGCGCTGGTCGCAGGTGACGCACTACTATTTCGAGGGCTGCGCCTGGTACACGCCGATGGGCACCGATCTGTGGCTGCAAAAGGCGATGGTGCGTGAGCCGCGGAACATCGCGGGCGGGCAGGCCGTCATGAAGGGCGGTTACCTGGGCAAGCCGGTGGCGCCGCAGGCATGGCAAGGAAGCCCGGCGGCGGAACACAGAACCTCGGCCCGTCGGACCGATTTTCTGTCGCGACTCTTCCGCAGCGCTTGAGGCGCACCGGGTGGCCGTGGCGGCCACCTCTTGACGAAGACGGGGCGGGCCGCGATGTCACTCGGACGATGGGTCCCCGGCGGCCGGTGTCGTGGCGCCTACCGGAAGAGCGGTAGCCGACGCGATTCCCGAAACCCGCGGCAGGTCGCGTCTCGCTCCGAAGAGCGCCGCAATCGCCCGGATCGGCGCGCTCAGGCGCCAGCCCATCGAGGACTCCACGAAGTCGAGGTCATGCTGCAGCAATTGCAGCGACTGCTGGTATTGCGCTTGAAGCCGTTCACGGTCCGCCTGGAGCATCTGCTCGGTCCTGGTGATCCAGGAATCCATGGTTTGCCGAATCTGCGCATCGTGCGCCGCCATCTGCGATTCCAGGGCCTGCAATCTGGCGTTCGATTCCTCGCGTTGCTGCGTCGTGGCGGCAAGCAGGGTTTGATCGCGTTCGGCGGCCGCCATCGCCTGCGTCCGCAACCCATCGGTGATCTCTTCGCGGATTTGATGCCACCCACGTTGCTGGCTGGCTTCGAAGTTGGACTCCAGCGACCCGATTTGCGACTGGAAGAAATCCCGCTGCTGGTGCAGTTGCGCGGTAACGGCATCGATTCTTGCCGAAGCGTCCCGTGTCTGGGCAAGGAGGAGATTGGAAATTTCGTCCTTGGCCTTTGCGATGTGATTCTGTTGGCTGGCTTGGAGCCGTGACTCGGTGGTTCCGATTTGCGACTGGAAGAAATCCCGCTGCTGGTGCAGTTGCGCGGCAACGGCATCGATTCTTGCCGACGCGTCCTGTGCCTGTGCCCGGACGAGGTCGGAGATCTCGCTTTTGGCGCTTTCCAGGGCAACCCGTTGGCTGGCGGCCATCTGCGACTCCAGGGCATCAATTCGGGATTGCACGGCCTCTTGGTGCGCTTGTTGTCCTAGGACAAGTGCATCGTCACGATCGGCGACACGTTGCCATTGCGCTTGCAGAAGTTCGGCGATTTCACTTTTGATTTGCCCGATCTGGTCAAGCGGCTGATTGGCAATTGCCGTCTGCAGGGTTTGTTCCCGGCTTTCGTACTCCCGTTCAAGCGCGGCGCGATCTGCATCGTTCGCCGCGCGGATCGCATCGACCTGCTCCGCGAAGGCGTGTTGCAATTCGGCAGCGCGCTGATCGGAGGCGGCCTGTAGGCGATCCTGGATCAAGTCGGCCGCAAGGCTGGACGGGTCTTCGCAGGGGATACGGCCTTCCTCTACGCCATGTTGGAGCCAGTGCGCATAGGGGTCGACCTGGCCCTGGACAAGGTCCAGATTGCGTTGTAGATACCAGTCGCTTTCCAGGCAGGCGCGTAGCCGCTGCGAATCGTCTCCGGCGAGGGAGTGGATCAGGCGCGTCGTTTGGCGATCACGGCCCAAGGAAAGGATTTGTATCCGCTGCATGTCTTCCGGAAAGTTGCTCTCGCGAAGAAAACCCTCGCTGCCATGCATCCACCCGTTCTCGAACGCGTCGTGCGTAGCAAGGATTCGATCTGGATGCTCCGCAAGATGGTTTTCATCCTTGAGAAACACCGCAACGAAATCGTTCCAGATGTCTTGATATTGTCTGGCCGTGTACGACTCCAGCAAAAGCGGTCGAAAGCCGTTGCGCCGTGCCCACGTCACCATGGCGTGGCCGGAATCAGGGTAGAAGCGCCAGCAGTCGACGGGATATCGGTGAAACGTCCCATTGGACGGGACATTGAGATAAAACACCCCGCCCGGCTTCAGGATGCGCAGCGCTTCGAGGAACACCAGCCAGAACATCTCCGAGTGCTCGAAACATGACGAGCAAACGATCGCATCGGCCATTTCCGGGTCGAGCGGAATGCGATAGGGGTCCGACAACACGACGTCGACCCCATCCGCCTCGACAAAATCCAATCCAATATATTTCGCCCCGGCCGGGCAGACCTCGCGCAGCGACCCATTGACGTTCTGCGAGCCGATTTCCACGATGGTCGGCGCCGACATCTTCGCGACATATGTATCGAAGAATCGCTTTCCGTTGGACATTGCTGTGGGATGCATCCCGTTTCCTTGTGCGATGGCGCTCGGTCACCCCGAAGCAGTCGAACGCCTTCGCCTGCCGTCACGACCGGCGCAGCGAATAGTCCTCGAACTCCAGCGTCAGGTTCGGGTTGTACGCCGGGTCCCGGAACGGCCCCCAGCGCCGCTTCATGTAGCCGAATTCTCGTTCAAAAATCGCCTTTTTGTGCGGGGTATCGTCGTGGCCGCGGCTCAGCGATTCGTGATGGGTGAGCAGGGCGTGGGGCGTGAAGAGGTTGCGGTAGCCGGCGCGGGTGAGGCGGATGCAGAAATCGACGTCGTTGAAGGCGACGTGCAGGTTTTCCTCGTCGAGCCCGCCCACCTCCTCATAGACGGCCTTGCGCACCGCCAGGCAGGCCGCCGTCACCACCGAGAGGTTCTGGGTCACCATCGCGCGGTTCATGTACCCGGGATCCTTGCCGTCGAGGTAACGGTGAACGTGGCCGGCCACGCCGCCGATGCCGAGCACGACGCCCGCATGCTGGACCATGCCGTTGGGGTAGAGCAGCTTGGCGCCGACGGCGCCGATTTCCGGCCGCAAGGCGTGGCTGACCATTTCCGTCAGCCAGTCGGGCGCGATCACTTCGATGTCGTTGTTGAGCAATACGACCACCGATCCCGCGGCCTGCGCCACCGCGCGGTTGTTGAGCGCCGAGTAGTTGAAGTCGCGGTCGTCGCGCAGGACGCGGATGCGCGGGTCGGCCGCCACGTCGCGCAGCCATGCGAGCGTTTCCGGTTCGACCGAGCGGTTGTCGATGATGCAGATCTCGAAATTCGGGTAGTCCGTGCGCGTACAGACGCTCTCGATGCACGCCCGCAGGATCTCGAGCTTGTCGCGCGTCGGCACGATGATGGTGACGAGCGGCGCGGGCGCGGGGACCGGGTAGCGCACGCGGCGGGTGCCCGGCAGCAGGCCCGGTTCGACGATTGCGCCCTGCGGCGCCAGCGCCTCCGCAACCACGCGCCGGGCGGCCTCTTCGGACGCTGCCGAAGGGGGGACCTCGGCCCGCGTGGGGCGGTGAACCAGCACCCGCGGCACATGGACGATGCGTTCCGGCGCGCACGCCCGCGTGATGCGCAGCACGCGGGCATAGCGCCGCAGCGCCGCGTCGCTTGTCTCCGGACCGCTCCCGGCATCGCCCGATGCATCACGCCACGCATCGCCCGCAATGCAGCACACGCCACCGAGATAGTCGTACGCCGGCAGGAGGTCGGGGTTCCAGTCGGGCTTGAACTGCGGGTTGCTGCGGCGGCCCTCGGCGTCGAGACTGTCGTGGTCGGGATAAAGCAGTACCGCCGCCGGATGCGCCAGGATCGCCTGCGCGAGCAGGAGCAGGGCATGCGGCGCCAGGATGTCCCCGGCCTCCAGCAGCAGGACAAAATCACCGCCAGCCGGCGTCGTGGCAACGGGCTCACCCATCCCGACCACGACGTCCTGGTCGCCGTATTCCTGTGCGCGCACGGACCGCAGCGTCGAATCCCGCGCGGCATCGCGCTGCTCCGGGTCGGCATCCGATGGCAGGTCGACGATCAGCCGGAATCGCGGCCGATGCGCCGCCGCCGCGACCTGCCGTCGCGCCGTATCCAGGTCCCGGGACGGCGTTTCGAGGCGCGCGATGAAGCCGGCGTAGTCGAGACCGCGATAGCGCCGGATCTGCATCCGGGCGGTGCGCAGGTAGGCATCCTGCAGATCGCGCAGGGCGCCGCCCACCGTCAGGCCTTCCTTGGCGTCGAGGCTCGCATGGCGTTGCTGCCACAGACTCAGGAGCACGCGATGCGCCCGGCGCAGCCACGCCTCCAGCCCACTGACCCGATGCAGGAGCAACTCGCTTTGCGCGAAATACCCCGGCGCGCGCATCGGAATCCAGAACAGCGACTCCACCCCGGCCGGAATGCGGATCACCTCGCGCACGCTGCCGCGCAGGTTGCTCGGAATCGGAATCTCGAACTCGACAAGGGTTCCGTCCGTTGCGCGTCGGCTGCCCTGGAACAGGGCGTCCCGGTCGCCGGTGTGGCGAACCAGGGCCGCTTCGAGATAGAACCACCCACCGCCGAGGGAGGGGGGCTGCAGGCGCACCGCAAAGCTCGGACGCTCGCCGTTGGCGCGGTATTCGCCGTCGGTCAGGGCGAGGACGTCGCGGTCGGGTTCCAGGGCAACGTCGACCAGTTGCCGCGGCAGGCATTCGACCAGGAACTCGAGGGCCTTGGTGAACGGCGTCAGCGGATACAGGCGGTTCTTGACGCGCTGTACGCGCTGCTGCCGCGCGCCGGCCACGCCGGGCGGGACCACCGCCGCGGCCGAACCGGTCAAGCGTAGACCTCGGCGCCTTCGAGCAGGGGGGCGTCGGCGTCCTTGGCCGCCAGCGATGGGTGCACGTCGCCGATCGGCCACGCGATGCCCAACTGCGGGTCGTTCCAGCGCAGGCTGCGATCGTGCTCAGGGTACCAATACTCGGTCGTCTTGTAGAGGAAATCGGCCGTTTCGCTCAGGACCACGAAGCCGTGACCGAACCCCGGCGGCACCCAGAGCTGGCGCTTGTTGTCGGCCGACAGCTCCACCCCCACCCACTGGCCGAACCGGGGCGAGCTGCGGCGGAGATCGACGGCCACGTCCCAGACCGCGCCGGAAACGACCCGGACCAGTTTGCCCTGCGGCCGCACCAACTGGTAGTGCAGGCCGCGCAGCACGTGCCGGGCCGAGCGGGAGTGGTTGTCCTGCACGAACTCGATATCGACGCCGGTATCGGCGGCGAAGGTCTTGCGGTTGTAGCTCTCGAGAAAAAAGCCGCGGTCGTCGCCGAAGACCTTCGGTTCGAGGATCAGGACTTCCGGCAGCGCCGTCGTAACAACCTTCATGCTTGCATTTCCTGTAGGACGCGCATCAGATATTGGCCGTAGCCGTTCTTGGTCATCGGCGCCGCCAGCGCCGCCACCGCATCGGCGTCGATCCAGCCTTGGCGCAAGGCGATTTCCTCGGGGCAGGCGATCTTGAGCCCCTGGCGTTTCTCGATGGTGGCGATGAACTGGCCGGCCTCGAGCAAGCTTTCATGGGTGCCGGTGTCGAGCCAGGCGTAGCCCCGCCCCAGGGTCTGCACCTGCAACTGCCCCTGCTCCAGATATACCCGGTTGACGTCGGTGATCTCGAGTTCCCCGCGCGGTGACGGCCGCAGATCCGCGGCGATGTCGATCACCCGGTTGTCGTAGAAGTAGAGCCCGGTCACGGCGAAGCTGCTCTTCGGTCGCGAAGGCTTTTCTTCGATGCTGACCGCCCGGCCCGCGCCGTCGAACTCGACCACGCCGTAGCGTTCGGGATCGTGGACGTGATAGGCGAACACGGTGGCGCCGCTTTCCTGCGCGTTCGCGGCCTTGAGGGCGATCTGCAGGTCGTGGCCCCAGAACAGGTTGTCGCCCAGGATCAGGCTGCTCGCCGCGTTGCCGACGAAATCCCGGCCGATCCGAAAGGCCTGGGCCAGGCCGTCCGGGCTGGGTTGCACCGCATACTGCAGATGAATTCCCCACTGGCTGCCGTCGCCCAGCAGTTGCGCGAAGCGCGGCGTGTCCTGCGGCGTGGAGATCACCAGCACGTCGCGGATGCCCGCCAGCATCAGGGTACTGAGCGGGTAGTAAATCATCGGCTTGTCATAGACCGGCAGAAGCTGCTTGCTCACCGCCTGGGTGACGGGGTAGAGGCGGGTGCCGGAACCTCCGGCGAGGATGATGCCCTTGCGTTGCATGAGGTCGCTCCGGGGTCAGGTTGCGCTACGGGGCAGTTCCGCGATCAGACGATCCACCTGAATCGTCCAGTCCGGCAGCGTAAGTCCGAACGCGGTGCGCAGTCGTTGGGTGGCAAGGCGCGAGTTCGCGGGGCGCTTGGCCGGAAGCGGGTAGTCGGCGGTGGCGATCGGTTGCACGGCGTCCGGATCGCAACGCAGGTCCCAGCCGAGCTGTCGGGCGTGCGCCAGGACGTGGCGCGCGTAGCCGTGCCAGGAGGTCTCGCCCGCCGCAACCAGGTGGTAGAGGCCGCCCAGTTCGTGCGCTTGCGGATCGGTCTGCAGGCGATGGATCCCGTGCGCGGTCACGTCGGCGATCAGTTCCGCGCTGGTCGGTGCGCCGACCTGGTCGGCCACCACCCGCAGGGTGTCGCGTTCCCGCGCCAGCCGCAGCATCGTCCTGGCGAAATTGCCGCCACGGGCGGCATAGACCCACGAGGTGCGAAAGATCAGATGCCGGCAACCGGCGCGCTGGATCGCCTCCTCACCGAGCCGCTTGCTGCGCCCGTAGACGCTTTGGGGATCGGTCCGATCCTCCTCGGTGTATGGGGCCGTCTTGCCGCCGTCGAAAACGTAGTCGGTCGAGTAGTGCACCAGCAACGCATCGTGTTCTGCCGCATGCCGGGCCAGCAGACCCGGCGCCTCCGCGTTCACGCGCATCGCCGCGTCGATCTCCGTTTCGGCCTTGTCCACCGCGGTATACGCCGCGGCGTTGACGATGACCTGCGGCCGTTCGCGCCGAAGCAACGCTTCCACCGCGGCAAGATCGGACAGATCCGCCTCGGCCCGGCTACAGGGCGTTACGCTCCCCAGCGGCAGCAATGCGCGGCGCAACTCCCAACCGACCTGACCCTCGGCTCCCAACAGCAGGATGCGGGGGATCATGCCGCGTCCCCGCCGTACTGCTGCGTTACCCATTGCCGGTAGGCGCCGCTGGTGACGTTGTCGACCCAGTCCTGATGGTCGAGGTACCACTGCACGGTGCGCTCCAGTCCGGTGGCGAAGGTCTCTTGCGGGGTCCAGCCCAGCTCGCGTTCGATCTTGCTCGCATCGATGCCATAGCGCCGGTCATGGCCGGGCCGGTCGGCGACGAAACGAATCTGGCTGCGATAGCTTTCCCCATCGGCCCGCGGACGCATGCGGTCCAGCAGGTCGCACAGGGTGTGGACGACGTCGATGTTCCGCACCTCGTTGTGCCCGCCGATGTTGTAGGTCTCGCCGGGCCTGCCCGCTTCCAGCACCCGCGCGATGGCGCGGCAATGGTCCTCGACGTAGAGCCAGTCGCGCACGTTCTGGCCGTCGCCGTAGACGGGCAGGGGCTTGCCGGCCAAGGCGTTGTGAATCATCAGCGGAATCAATTTCTCGGGAAATTGATATGGACCATAGTTGTTGGAGCAGTTCGTGGTCAGCGTCGGCAGACCGTAGGTGTGGTGCCAGGCTCGGACCAGATGATCGCTGGCGGCTTTGGACGCGGCATAAGGGCTGTTGGGGGCGTAGGGCGTAGATTCGCTGAATGCCGGGTCTTCAGGACGTAGCGAGCCGTACACTTCGTCCGTGGATACGTGCAGGAAACGGAAAGCCTCGCGCATATTCCTCTGGAGTTCATCCCAATAGGCGCGCACCGCATTGAGCAGTTCGAATGTGCCATGCACATTGGTCCGGATGAAGTCTCCGGGGCTAACGATGGAGCGGTCCACATGGCTCTCGGCGGCAAAATGCAGCACCGCGCGCGGCTGGTGGCGCGCCAGCAGGGCTGCCACCGCGTCGCGATCGCATACATCCACACGTTCGAATCCGAAGCGAGCATCGCCGCGCAGCGCCGCCAAGCTTTCCAGGTTGCCCGCATAAGTCAGCGCGTCCAGCACCAGAACCGGCTCGGTGCTGAATGACAACCAGTGGTGAGCAAAATTGGCGCCAATAAAGCCAGCGCCTCCAGTAACGAAGATCAAGGTGGATTCCTAAAAGTTCGGTGGTTCAATGGCAAGCGATTCGTAGACCGCGCTCTTTCCCGCTTGGTATTACTGTGTTAAAAGATAAGTCCGAAGGACCAACATTAAAAGTCGCCCAGTGAAAAGTCTTCTTTGTCAGTAGTAAGGTTTGGGTTGTAATACGGATCAAATCGGAGCTGGTTCGCCCACTTTTTTTGCATGCGCAGTTTTTCCATATGAATGCGAAATTGCTTCTCTGCGGTTATTTCGTAGCCGCGGGATACACTTTCATGGTGTATGAGGATTGCATGCGGTGTGTATAAGTTTAATAACCCCAAAGACCTTACCTTTAGGCAAAAGTCCACGTCGTTGAATGCTATTGGAAAATCCTCGGAAAAGTTTCCCGCAGCATCGAAAACCTCGCGTCGAACGGCTAGGCATGCGCCGGTAACTGCGGATAAATTTTGAGTAAGAGTGGCCCTTCGAAAATATCCAGGGTCGGAATAGTCTCGCATTTTGTGAGAGACTCCAGCCAACCCACCTAGGGAAAGAATAAGTCCCGCATGTTGAATTCGAAAGTCGGGGTAGAGTAGTAATGCACCAACGCACCCTATTTCGTGTCGCAGGCATTGAGCGACTATCTCATTAAGCCAGTCGCCGTTAACGACTTCGATGTCGTTATTCAAAAAAAGCAGAATCTCACCAGACGACTCCTGGGCGCCGACATTATTTAGCCTAGACCAGTTAAAGTCTAACGGAGAGTAAATTATGCTGATATTCGAGTGTTTGTTCTTTAGGTCCCTATAAAGTGTAAACGTCGCGCTGTCGATTGAGTTATTTTCAACAATTAAGATTTCAAATCTATCGTAGCTTGTTTTGAGAAAAATGCTGTCGATGCATTTTTTTAGGAGCTGACTTTGATCTTTATTGGGGATGATGATTGACACTAGTGGGCGTGTCATTTTATCAATAGCCCTTTGAAGGTGAAATGCATTTTCACCTAGATGTAGCACCTCTGCTGAAATCTGCTTTTTTTCGCAGAATTTTTTTAGAGCCAGAGCGCCCGCTCGCTCTGTGTAACTTTTTGCCTTTCCATCTGAGGCTGTCGAATCAGGATGAGCGCGCCAGTGATAGAGGATTCGTGGAATATGTACGATCTGCTCGGGTCGAATGCTGCTGGTTACTCTTAAAAAGAAGTCGTAATCTTGCGCGCCATCGCAGATGGGATCAAAATAAAGCTCATTGGACAATTTTTCTCTATTTACGGCAGCAAAGTGGGTAATGTAGTTATGGGAAGTTAGAAGGTCAGGGTTCCAGTCAGATTTAAAGTGGGGATTATTGCGATTCCCAAACTCATCGATGAAATCCTCGTCAGAGTAAACTAATGCAGCATCTGGATTGGCGTCGAATGCCTCGATACAGCTGTACAAGGCATGTTCGTCTAGGATGTCGTCGTGGTCCATAAATGCCACGTACTTTCCTTGTGCCATCGAGATGCCCGTGTTTGTGGCTCGACTAATATGGCCGTTCTCGTTTCGATATGTTACTTTAATGCGATCATCTTTGGCGGCATAATGCGAAATGGTGGTTTTCGTATGGTCAACGCTGGAGTTGTCGTCGACGATGCAGAGTTCGAAATATGGATAGCTTTGAGCGATGACTGATTCAATCGCAAGAGATAGATAATTTTTCGGAGTGTTAAATACTGGCATCACGATGGAAATTATTGGCGTTTCTTTTCCGGCAAGTCTATTTTTGCTGATCGCAGCCGTTTCAGTTTTTTTTCGCCAAGGGCGCTCTACGAATTCAATCCAGCGAATGTAGGCAAATTGCTCGTACAGGTAGTTTGCGCTTTTTTGTAATTTCTGAAAATAAATTGCACTGGCAATTTGGGTGTCGATGCATTCGTTATCAGATTGGTCGCTTTCGGGAAATTTATACAATTGCGGAATTGAGTGCAGCGAGTCGTTAAAGTTCTCTGCGGTTGGGGTGTTGGAAAGTCTTATTAAATCAAATTGAATTATGTCAAAACCGCATGGGCGATCCACTGGATCTACCCTGATGTAATCATTCGGTTCGGTTAGAAAAATAAAAAAAACATGAGTTGTATTTGATCTGACGGGGGCTGTAAAACGTCCTATAGGGTGCCCGCTGGGAAAAACCTCGAATACTCCAAACCCATTTGATAGGTAGAGGCGAAGTGTGAGTCGATACCATCCGCTTGAGAAGCAGTATTGATTTGACGTTCTAAATTGAGGATCATTATCAATAGCACGATATTGGTGGCGTGCGTCTGGGACGATCGATCGCACGGGAGTAAGGTCGAACCTTGTTATTCGGTCAATTGGATTGGGGGGCGATATCGTTTTGCTGGGAACAGGCTGAACTGCCTCAATTGACGCTACTGTTTCTGGCGACTCGTTTACGTGGTGCGTACTTTGTTTGCTGGTACGGTGAGAAAGAAAACCCAAGATGGATTTTTCTTTCCTTTTAAGAATGCTTTCGAGCCCAGTGATTTGACGGACCGACTCATGTCTGGTGTTTGCGATGTCAGCTATGACTCGTTGCTTTCCATGTTTTTTAAGGATGTTTGTGTAATGTTCTAAGCCATTGGAGTCGGGGGTGCGATCTAGGAGCGCCATATAGCAGGATACGATAAACTCGTGACCTTCTAATGGCAATAGCTGCTCGACATTCGTGATGGTTTGGGTGGTTGTCATCGTGATCTTGTGTTCACTTGTTGAGTTGAACTTTTCGGATTGAGATTTGCGTGAGTGATAGTGCAAGTAGGGTAATGGCGAGCGTCGTGGCTAGCGTGTATGGTATGTTGTAATAGGTTGGGAGGCGCGAGCCGTAATATCCTGAGTGAAAATATTCAACTGCGTCAACCAGGGGAAATCGCATCAGTGCATTGCGATATCCAGCCGGAATTCCATATAATGGAATGAATACTCCCGAGAATGGAAGCATCAGGTAAATGATGATATGTGACATGCGATCGATTGTTTCGCTCATTTCGGATAGCGCGGCCATGATCAAAACGAAGCCAAATGAAAACCAGATTACAAGCAAGTAGCCGGTGGCAAAAGCGAGCCAATCAGCCGGCCATGCGCATATGCCCAGCTGTATAAATATCACGTAAAGCGTTACAAACGAGCCCGCGGCTCCAGCAAATTCCAGAAGAATTCGAGAGTAGATGATATCTATTGGGCGAATTGGTTGGTGATGAAGCAGTGCGCGATTGATTTCAAGAGCTTTTGTGACGCGACTTGTGCCGTTTCGCCAAAACAAGAGCGTTGGATAGCTGACTGCGAGATATTCCGCTACCGAATACTTAATATTATGTTCAAGGTGAGAGAAAATTGTCATTACTCCAATTATGAACATTGCCGGCTCGGCCAATAACCAAAACGCGCCCAACCCCTCTCGACCAAAGCGGGTGATGACTTCGCGCATAGCGAGAGCCCATATCACGCGTCGTTGCAAATTCGCTTGCTGCCAAAAGGTAAGGTTGGTCTCAACGGTCATGATGTTCTCGAATCCCGGCAAAGATCACACTGAAAACCCCCCAC
>JAKAFN010000010.1 GCA_021825945.1 Pseudomonadota bacterium | reverse complement strand
TCGAGAACGCCGGGAAGTTCACGCCGCCCGGTAGCGTCATCGACATCGGCGCGCGCGCGGAGCCGGAGCGCGTCGTGCTGTGGGTCGAAGACAACGGTCCGGGGGTGCCCCGCGGGAAAGAGGAGGCGATCTTCAGCAAGTTCGAGCGAGGTCACGCCGAGAGCGCGACGCCCGGGGTCGGTCTCGGGCTGGCGATCTGCCGGGCGATCGTCGAAGCCCACGGCGGGAGCATCCGCGCGGAAAACCGGCCCGGCGGCGGCGCGCGGTTCTGGATCGAGCTGCCGCGCGGCAATCCGCCGGATGTTCCGGCAGAATCCGTGGACCTGCCATGACCCCATCCGTCGACAATGCCACCGCGCCCGCACCGTCGGTGATCGTCATCGAGGACGAGGCGCAGATCCGGCATTTCATCCGCCTTGCCCTGGAGTCCGACGGGTGTAACGCCTTCGAGGCCGAGACCGGCAAGCGCGGCCTCATTGAGGCGGGCACGCGCCGGCCCGATCTCGTGGTGCTCGATCTCGGCCTTCCGGATCTCGACGGTACCGAGGTCATCCGCGACCTGCGCAGCTGGTCCGACGTGCCGATCATCGTGCTCTCGGCGCGTACGGCGGAAGCCGAGAAGATCGCGGCGCTGGACGCCGGCGCCGACGACTACCTCACCAAGCCGTTCGGCGCCGGCGAATTGTTGGCTCGCGTGCGCGCCCAGTTGCGCCGCCGGTTTCGCGGCGTTTCGCGGCCGGACTCGGTTGTCGAGTTCGGCGACATTCGAATCGATCCGGCCAAACGGCTCGTCTGGCGCAAGGGGGACCTCCTGCGCCTCACGCCGATCGAGTTCCGTCTGCTGTCGGTACTCGTCGCGCATCCCGATTGCGTGCTGACCCACCGGCAGCTCCTCAAGAGCGTCTGGGGTCCGTCCCATGTCGATGACGCCCACTATGTCCGCATCTACATGCGCCATCTGCGCCGGAAGCTCGAGGCCGACCCCGCCAGGCCGACACATCTCGTGACGGAAGCGGGAATCGGATATCGATTCGCGCTGTAGGGCACGCCGCCCGGTGCGGTTTTTACGCCGATTTTATGCGCCACCCGGTGCGTTTATAGAAAATCGATATTTGTTGCGCCATAGCATTCCGTTGGTCGAGACCCTTACGGAATGATGCGATGGCCGACTTTTCCTACGTCTTCGGAATCCTGATCTTTTTCGCGCTGGTGAGCCTTCTGACCATCGGCTGCGCGCAGTTGCAACAGCGGAAATAGGGGGACGGCATGAACGCAATGCAGTGGGTGGGCGCCGCCATGGCGCTCGGCTTGTTCGTCTATCTCGTCATCGCCTTGATCGACGCGGAAAAACGCGGATGACCACGCACGCCTGGATGCTGCTCGCCGTTTACGGTGCGGTGCTGATCGTGGCGAGCTACCCGCTCGGGATCTACCTTGCCGACTGTCTGGAGGCCGGGCCGTCGCGTGCCGCGGCAGCGGCCCGCAGGTTGGTCGGCCCCGTCGAGCAGATTCTCTATCGCGTGTGCGGCATCCGAGCGGACGAAGAGATGGACTGGAAGCACTATGCGTTCGCCATCCTGCTATTCAGCTTTGTCGGGACGCTGGCCGTATATGCACTGCAGCGCCTGCAATCCGTGCTTCCGCTCAATCCGCAGGCGTTGGCCGCCGTCAGCCCGGATTCCTCGTTCAATACCGCAGTGTCATTCGTGACCAACACCAACTGGCAGGGATATGCCGGCGAAACCACAATGAGTTACCTAACCCAGATGCTGGGCCTTGCCGTGCAGAATTTTCTATCGGCAGCCACCGGCATCGCGGTCGCGATCGCGCTCATCCGCGGCATCGCGCGCCATAGCGCCGTGACCATCGGAAATCCCTGGGTCGACCTCACGCGCGTCACGCTCTATGTGCTGCTGCCGATCTCGTTCGTCTATGCGGTGTTTCTGATCGGGCAGGGCGTGATCCAGAATTTTTCCGCATACAAGGATGTCCACACGATCGAAGTAACCACGTATCCGGCGCCCAAGCTCGACGCGTCCGGACAGCAGGTCACGGATGCGCACGGCAACCCGGTGAACGTGACCGTTCAGACGTCGACCCAGACCCTGCCGATGGGCCCCGTCGCATCGCAGGAGGCGATCAAGATGCTGGGGACCAATGGCGGCGGCTTTTTCAATGCCAATTCCGCTCATCCCTATGAGAATCCGACGCCGCTGTCCAACTTCGTTGAGATGGTTTCGATCTTTCTGATCCCGGCCGCGCTGTGCGTTTCGTTCGGTCGCATGGTCGGTGACCGCCGGCAGGGTTGGGCGATCTTCGCCGCCATGGGCGTGCTCTTCCTGCTTTCCACCGTGGCCGTACTTGTCGCCGAGCAGCATGGAAATCCGGCGTTTTCTGCGCTCGGCGTCGACCAGACCGCCGGCAACATGGAAGGCAAGGAAGCGCGCTTCGGCATTGCGGACTCGGGGCTTTTCGCCTCGGTTACCACGGCGGCGTCGTGCGGCGCGGTCAACACCATGCACGACTCCCTCATGCCGATGGGAGGGTTCGTCACGCTTTGGAACATGATGCTGGGCGAAGTGGTGTTCGGCGGCGTGGGATCTGGCCTGTACGGGATGCTGGTGTTTGCGATCACCGCCGTTTTCATCGCCGGCCTGATGATCGGTCGCACACCCGAGTATCTGGGAAAGAAGATCGAGTCCTTCGACATGAAGATGGTCTCGCTTGCCATCCTGGCGACCCCCATGATTGTCCTCGTCTGCACCGCGGTCGCCGTTGCGAGCGCAGATGGTCGGGCCGGCATCGCCAATCCCGGCCCGCATGGCTTCAGTGAAATCCTCTACGCCTTCACGTCCGCCGCGAACAATAACGGCAGCGCATTCGCCGGCCTGTCGGCCGACACTCCTTTCTACAACCTGCTCACGGGAGTGGCAATGTGGTTCGGCCGCTTCGCGGTCATCGTGCCGGTGCTGGGGATTGCCGGCTCGCTCGCGGCCAAAAAGCGTCTTGCGACCACCGGCGGCAGCATGCCGACGCACGGCCCGCTGTTCGTCGCGCTGCTCATCGGCACGGTGGTCCTGGTCGGCGCGCTGAATTACGTGCCGGCGTTGGCGCTGGGGCCGGTTGTGGAGCAGTTGATGGTGCCGGCTGCGCATTGATTCCTTTGGCCTCTGCAGAAACGAGGAATTTCCATGACGCGCAAAACGTTTTCCCTGTTCGAGCGGGAGCTCGTCGTGCCGGCAGTCGTCGAGTCGTTCCGCAAGCTCGATCCGCGGGTGCAGTGGCGTAACCCGGTGATGTTCGTGGTGTATGTCGGATGTCTTCTGACCACCGCGATTTCAGTTCAGGCCCTGAGCGGCCGCGGCGAATCGCATGCCGGGTTTGCGCTCTCCATTACGCTATGGCTCTGGTTTACGGTGTTGTTCGCCAACTTTGCCGAGGCGCTCGCCGAAGGGCGAAGCAAGGCCCAAGCCGCATCGCTGCGCGGGGTGAAGCGGGACGCGCAGGCGAAGAAGCTCGGCGAATCGCGCTACGGCGCATCCTGGCAGGCGGTGTCGGCGGGCACCCTGCGCCGCGGCGACGTGGTGCTCGTCGAGGCCGGCGACGTCATGCCGGCCGACGGCGACGTGATCGAGGGCGTGGCGTCCGTCGACGAGAGCGCGATCACCGGGGAGTCGGCGCCGGTGATTCGAGAATCCGGCGGCGACTTTTCTTCCGTGACGGGCGGTACGCGCGTGCTTTCCGACTGGATCGTCGTGCGCGTCACGGTCAATCCCGGCGAGGCATTCCTGGATCGCATGATCGCCATGGTCGAGAGCGCCAAGCGCCAGAAGACGCCCAACGAGATCGCCCTGACGATCCTGCTGATCGCGCTCACCATTGTGTTTCTCGCCGTCACGGCGACGCTGTTGCCCTACTCGAAGTTTTCCGTCGCCGCATCCGGGGCGGGTTCGCCGGTCACGATCACGGTCCTGGTGGCGTTGCTCGTCTGTCTGATTCCCACGACCATCGCCGGATTGCTTTCCGCGATCGGCGTCGCGGGGATGAGCCGCATGATGCAGGCCAACGTCATCGCCACGTCGGGCCGGGCCGTGGAAGCGGCGGGTGACGTCGACGTGTTGCTGCTCGACAAGACCGGAACGATCACGCTGGGAAACCGCTCCGCCGCCGCATTCCTGCCCGTTCCGGGCGTGACGGAAGCGGATCTGGCGGATGCGGCGCAACTGGCCTCCCTGGCGGATGAAACGCCCGAGGGTCGCAGCATCGTCGTATTGGCGAAGGAGCGTTTCCGGTTGCGCGAGCGCGACATCCACGCGCTGGGCGCGCAGTTCGTTCCGTTTTCCGCGCACACGCGGATGAGCGGCGTCGACCTGGGAGGGCGCGCGATCCGCAAGGGCGCGGCGGATGCGATCCGCAAGTCGGTGGATGCGCAGGGGGGGACCTTCCCCCAGGCGCTCGACCACCTGATCGATGCGGTTGCGCGCCGTGGTTCGACGCCCCTGGTCGTCGCCGACGGGGCGCATGCGCTTGGCGTGGTGGAACTCAAGGACATCGTCAAGGGCGGGATCAAGGAGCGCTTCGCGGAACTGCGCCGCATGGGCATCAAGACCGTGATGATCACCGGGGACAACCGCGTGACCGCAGCCGCCATTGCCGCCGAGGCCGGTGTCGACGACTTCCTGGCCGAAGCCACGCCGGAGGCGAAGCTTGCGCTGATCCGCGAACACCAGGCCCAAGGAAAGCTGGTGGCGATGACGGGCGATGGCACCAACGACGCGCCGGCCTTGGCGCAGGCCGACGTTGCGGTCGCCATGAACACCGGAACGCAGGCGGCCAAGGAGGCCGGAAACATGGTCGACCTGGACTCCAACCCTACCAAGCTCATCGAGATCGTCGAGACCGGCAAGCAGATGCTGATGACCCGCGGCGCGCTCACCACGTTCAGCATCGCCAACGACGTCGCGAAATATTTCGCGATCATTCCGGCGGCGTTCGTCACCACGTATCCGCAACTGTCGGCGCTCAACGTCATGCATCTGGCGACGCCGGCCTCGGCCGTGCTGTCGGCCGTGATCTTCAATGCGCTGGTCATCGTCTTTCTCATCCCGCTTGCCCTCCAGGGCGTCCGCTATCGCCCGCTCGGTGCCGCGACCGTGCTGCGCCGCAACCTGCTGGTGTACGGCCTGGGGGGGCTCGCCGTACCGTTCGTGGGCATCAAGCTCATTGATCTGGGCCTGTTTGCGACGGGCCTCGTTTGAATCGGAGTGGCTCATGAAGACCCTCGTTCGTCCGGCCCTATCGCTGTTTCTCGCGCTCTCCGTCGTGACGGGTGTGATCTACCCCCTGGCGGTGAGCGGTGTCGCGCAGGCGATCTTTCCGCGGCAGGCCGCCGGCAGCGTGATCGAGCGCGGTGGCAGGGTGATCGGCTCCGCCTTGATCGGTCAGAGCTTCGATGGTCCGCGGTATTTCTGGAGCCGCCCCTCGGCGACGAGCCCCCAGCCGTACAACGGCCTGGCTTCCGGCGGATCGAACCTGGGACCGGAAAACCCGGCCCTGATCGATGCCGTCAAAGCGCGCGTCGCCGCCCTGCGGCGGGCGGACCCGGGCAACCCACTGCCGATCCCGGTCGACCTCGTGACCGCGTCGGCCAGCGGCCTCGATCCCGACATCAGTCCGGCGGCCGCCCGCTATCAGGTGGCGCGGGTCGCGCGCGCGCGCGGACTTGCCGCCGAGGCGGTGCAGGCGCTGGTCGATGCCCACACCATCGGACGGCAGTGGGGCATATTCGGCGAGCCGCGGGTCAACGTGCTGGAGTTGAATCGAGACCTCGATGCCGCGACGAAATCGCCCGTTCGAACCGTTCCCTTCAATCGATGCGGGCCCCCGTTGGCTCCTTGCGCAGCAGGAAGGTGAGGGCCGGCGGTGCCACGAGCGTGGTCAGGATGACCATGATCACGATGACCGAGAACAGCGAGGCGCTGATCACTCCGAGCTGCTTTCCGACGCTGGCGAAGATCAGGCCGACCTCTCCGCGCGGCACCATGCCCCAGCCAACCACCCAACCGTTTGCGATTCCTCGTACGGTGGCGCCGGCCACCAGCTTTCCCGCTACCGCTGCGGTTGCCACGCCCAGCGCAGCGGCGACCACCGCAGGGTTGCTCAATGTCGACAGGTCGACATGCATCCCCGTGAGCACGAAGAAGACGGGAACGAAAAAGTAGCCGATCGGCTCGAGCATGTGCTCGTGCTGCCGGCGGGTATGGTGCACCATCGCGTCCCGCAATCGAACGACGAGCGCTTGGGCGGCGTCTTCCGGCGGTAGCAGCGATTCGACCTCTCGGACGATCCGCGGCATCTCGAATGACTTCAGGAACACGGGCTCGAAGAGGAGGCCGGCCGCAAACGCGCCGATGATCGGCGCCAGGCCGGCCAGGTGGGCGAGCCACGACAAGAACAGGCCCGTCGCCAGGACTTGTGCAAACAGCATGCTATGGCTTTTGTCGAGCCGGGCGAGCCAGCGACTGGAATGAGGGACGAGGGCTCGGCCGAGGGCGATCGAGCCCACGAGGAATACGATCGCCTTGAGGACGAGTGCGCCGACCGTTCCCAGGCTGACGGAACCGGCCTGCACCAGTTCGCTGACCACCGCCAGGATCACGAGTCCGAGCACGTCGTCGATGACGGCGGCGCCAAGGACGATCCGTGCTTCCAGCGTGTCGATTCGCCCGAGATCGCGGAAAACCCGCCCGGTGATGCCTACCGATGTCGCGGCCAGGGTGGCGCCGACGAAGAGATGGACGTTGATTCCCAAGCCGGGCAGCAGCCAGGGTCCCACCGCGAAGGTGCCGAGCAGAAATGGCGTGACCACGCCGACGATGCCGACGATGGCGGATCGCCCGCCGACTCGTACCAAGTCGGCCAGGCGCGTTTCGAGGCCGATCTGCAGCATGAGGACGATGACGCCCAGTTCGGCCATGAACGCGATGATGGGATCCTTCGCGATGCCGTCGAAGGCACGAATGCCGAGCAGCGGCAGATTTCCGAGCGCCACCCCCAACAGCAATTCCCCGAGCACGGTAGGAAAGCCGATTCGCTCGGCGAGGGGCGCGAATAGCCGCGCGGACATCAGGATGATGGCGAGCCAGAGCAGATTCTGGCTCGCCGCATCCCCGTCCGCGGCAAGCGCGACCCCCGGGGACAGCAGGATCAAGGCGAGCGCCGCCGACATCCCCCCATGCCGCATCCTCGTTTTTTTCATGCGCTACATACCCGCGGCGTGTAGGCGTCGGAATATGGCTTTTTCCGCCTCCACCGCGAGGAACATGCCGAATCCCAGCGCGACGATGACGAGCCAGGATCCGATGTCGAGCGGGACCGTCTCGAACAGCCGTTGCATCACCGGCAGATAGGTGAACGATAGTTGCATGGCAATCAGGACAATACTCATCCAAAGTGCTACCGGATTTCCGGCGATGAGGTCGGTTGTGAAGGCATGTGCCGTGAAATGACGAACCGTGAACAGGTATACCAGTTCGCCGATCACGAGCATGGTGGTCGCCGCCGTGCGTGCCATGCCGATGTCGCTGCCGCGCACGAGTTCCCATTCGAAAACCGCAAAGGTCGCGCCGATCATCAGCAGCGTGACATAGATGATACGAAAGGCCAATACCGGAGTGATGAGCGGCCGCGATGGCGGTCGCGGCGGTCGCTCCATGATTCCCGGCTCGGCGGGTTCGAACGCCAGCGCCAGCGCAAGCGTTACGGCGGTGGCCGTGTTGACCCATAGGATCTGTCCGGCGGTGACCGGCAGCGCATATCCTCCAACGACGGCAAGCAGGATGACGCCGGCCTCGCCGCTGTTGGTGGGAAGCATGAAAAGCAGGGACTTCTCGATGTTGTCGAACACGACGCGCCCTTCTCGTACGGCATGAACGATCGTGGCGAAATTATCATCGGTCAGGACCAGATCTGCCGCTTCGCGGGCGGCGTCGGTTCCCTTGTGTCCCATGGCGACGCCGATATCCGCGGCTCTCAGCGCCGGCGCGTCGTTGACGCCGTCTCCGGTCATCGCGACCAGGTCACCCTGGGCCCGCAAGGCCGTGACCAGGAGCAATTTATGCTCCGGGTTGGCTCGCGCGAACACATCCGTGTCGAGGATGGAGCGCCGAAGGGTCTCTGCGTCCATCGTTTCGATGGATGCGCCGGTCAGGACGCGGCCCGTCAGCCCGACTTGCCGCCCGATGGCCGCCGCGGTGACGGCATGGTCTCCGGTGATGATCTTGACGCGCAGGCCGGCGCGTTGGCAATCCGCGACCGCGTCGATGGCTTCCTGCCGTGGCGGATCGATCAATCCGACCAGGCCGAGCAGGGTGAATCGCGGGTACAAATCGTCGAGGGAGATCGCCCTCGTCTCGACGGACATTTCGCATTGCGCCAGCGCCAATACCCGCTGGCCTGCGAGCGCAGCCTCGTGCACTCGTATCATCCAGGCAGGTTGGTCGAGGGCTACGTTCGCGGTGTCTCGGACACACAGGTCGAAGACGGATTCCGGGGCTCCTTTGAGGCAGAGGAAGGTTCGTCCCGTGGCATCATGGTGCAGGGTGGCCATGAAGCGGCGTGTCGGGTCGAACGGGATTTCGTCGATTCGAGGAGCGGCGTCCGCAGCCTCGACGGCGTCCAGGCCCGCTTTGCGGGCGAGCGTCACCAACGCTCCTTCGGTCGGATCCCCGATCAATTGCCAGCCGTTTTCCGCGGTTCCATCGAGGCGGGAATCGTTGCACAACAGCGCGCAGCGGGCCAGGTCTTGCAGTTCCGGATTGGATTCCGCTGCGACTTCGACCCCGTTCTCCCGGAATCCGCCGTCGGTCGCATAGCCCACGCCTTCGACGTCCAGTGTCCGTCCGGGAAGCGCAACACGGGCGACCGTCATTTCATTTTTGGTGATCGTTCCGGTCTTGTCCGAACAGATGACCGTAACGGATCCCAGGGTTTCGACGGCGGGTAGCCGACGGACAATCGCATTGTTGCGCGCCATCGCGCGGGCGCCGGTAGCCAGGACGATGGTCACGACGGCGGGCAATCCCTCCGGGATGGCCGCAACGGCCAGGCCCACGACGGCGAGCGTGATGTCGAGCGGGGACATTCGCCGTACGACATAGCCGTAGAAAAAGGTTGCCGCGCCCGCCGCGAGCGTGAATGACGTGACCTGACGGGCAAATTGGTCGAGGCGACGGGTGAGGGGCGTATCGGGCGGACGGATCTCCGCGACCAAGGTGCCGATTCGCCCGATCTCGGTTTCGTCCCCGGTCGCAACCACCAGTCCTTGCGCCCGGCCGACACGGACCACCGTGCCGGAATACGCCATGCAGGTCCGATCTCCGATCGGAGCGTCGCGAGTGACCGGCGCAGTGCTTTTCTCCACCGGATTCGACTCTCCGGTGATCGCCGCTTCGTCGATGCGCAGATTCTTGACCTGCAGAAGACGAAGATCGGCCGGAACGCGCGCTCCCGTCTCCAGCAGCACGATATCGCCGGGCACCAGGAATTGCGTTTCGATTTCTTGCCGCACGCCATCGCGCAAGACGGTTGCATGGCCCGGGAGCAGCCTGCGTACGGCGTTCAATGCCTTTTCCGCCTTGCCTTCCTGCAGAAAGCCGGTGATGGCGTTGACGAGCACGACGACGAGGATGACCCCGGCATCGATGGAATCCTGCATCTGGAATGTGATGGCCCCGGCGGCCAGCAGTACATAGATCAATGGGTTCCGGAATTGCCGGGCAAGGCGCCGCCAATGACCACCTCGTCTTTGCGTCGGCAATCGGTTGGTGCCGTATTGCGCAAGGCGGTGCGCGGCTTCCTGGGAGGCGATGCCGGTGTCCGGGGATGCCGCCAGGATTTGCAGACAACGATCCATGGAATGGACATGCCACGGGGGGGCGGAGGTGGAAGATTGGCTCCGTGTCATGACGTCGTCCATTGCAGTCATTTCGCAACCCGGATTCCCGATGTCGCCATCCTGGTGGGATTCCTCGGCGATTCGATCGATCCGCCTTACACGCGCGGGGCGTAAGAGCGCCGTGGCGCAAGTTTGCGCCTTTCGAGACTACGGCGATGGTCCGCCGGATCACCATCGGAATGATCAAGCCGGAACGCGATTTTCTCTTCCGGTTTCCGGAAATTCATGGGAATCCCGGCCACGAGGCGGCATGCTCGGGAGGTGGCGCGGCGGCAGCGGTGTTGCAACGGCGTCGACGCCGCCGCGATTCACGACGTCGCGTCGTACTGCCGCAGCCATGCCACCAGCCGAGGCAGGCCGGTCTCGATCCCGGTCGTCGGCCGCCAGCCCAGATCCCGGCTGGTCGCGTCGATGTCGGCGGCGGTGGCGCGCACGTCGCCCGCCTGCATCGGACGCAGGATGCGCTGGGCAGGCTTGCCGACGGCCTGTTCGAGGATCTCGATGAACCGCAGGAGTTCCTCGGGATGGTTGTTGCCGAGGTTGTATACCCGGTGGGGGATATCGCCGAATCGGGTGGTTTCGTCGAGCGCCTTGAGCGTGCCGTCGACGATGTCGTCGATGTAGGTGAAATCTCGGCGCATGTCGCCGTGGCCGTAGACCTCGATCGGCTTGCCGGCGAAGATCGCCCGGGCGAACTTGAACGGTGCCATGTCGGGCCGCCCCCAGGGGCCATAGACCGTGAAGTAGCGCAAGCCGGTGAGCCGCAGGCCGAACTGCACGGCGTAGACGTAGGCGATCAGTTCGTTGGCGCGCTTGGTCGCCGCGTAGAGGCTGATCGGCTGGTTTACCGGGTCGTCGATCGAAAACGGCTGCTTGGTGTTGGCGCCGTAGACGCTGGACGAGGATGCGTAGACGAAATGGGCGACGTTGCCGGCGGCCCGCGCCGCCTCGAGCAGGGTCACGAAACCCGTCAGGTTGCTGTCGACGTACGCTTGCGGGTTCTCGAAGGAATAGCGCACGCCCGCCTGGGCGGCGAGGTGGACGATGCGTCCGGGACGGCGGTCCGCCAGCAACGCACCGACGGCGGCGCGGTCGGCGATGTCGAGTTCGGCCAGTTCGAAGGCCGATTCCCGGAAGTGCGGGGAGTGCCGGATCCGCTCGATCCGGTCGCGTTTGAGCCGGGGGTCGTAGTAGGGGTTGAAGTTGTCGATGCCCAGCACGCGCTCGCCGCGCGCCAGCAGGGCTTCGCAGACGGCGGCGCCGATGAAGCCGGCGCAGCCGGTGACCAGCACGCGATCCTCCCCTCGGGGGGCGAGGGCAGGCTGCGGGCGCGCGCCGTTTCCCGAAACCATCAGACGTCGCTCCGCCCGATGCCGACGTATCGCAGTCCCGCCGCGGCGACGGCGCCGGGATCGTAGAGATTGCGGCCGTCGGCAAGGACCCGGTCTTTCAGTTGCGTCGCGAGTTGCGCGAAGTCCGGGCTGCGGAACTCCAGCCATTCGGTGACCACGGCCAGCGCATCGGCGCCGTCACAGGCCGCCGATGCGTGGTCGCAGAAGACGATCTTTCGCGCATCTCCGGCCAGGGCGGCACGCGCCGTGGACTGGGCCTGCGGATCGTAGGCGCGGATCGTCGCGCCCGCCGCGATCACATCACGGATGAACACCAGGCTCGGTGCTTCGCGCACGTCGTCGGTATTCGGTTTGAACGCCAGCCCCCAGACGGCGATCACTTTGCCGCGCAGGTCTCCGCCCAGTGCTGTACGCAGTTTCGTGCCGAGGACGTGCTTCTGCTCTTCGTTGACATCGTGCACCGCCGAGAGCAGGCGTGCCGAGACGACGTTCTCCCGCGCCATCGCCAACAGTGCCCGCACGTCCTTGGGGAAGCAGGATCCGCCGTAGCCTGCGCCGGCATAGAGAAAGCTCGGTCCGATGCGCGGATCCGCGCCGATGGCGTGTCGAACCTTCTCGATGTCGGCTCCCAGTCTCTCCGCCAGCCGGGCCAACTCGTTCATGAACGAGATGCGGGTGGCCAGCATCGCGTTGGCGGCGTATTTGGCCATCTCCGACGAGTGCGGATCCAGCACGATCAGCCGGTCATGGTTGCGGTTGAACGGCGCATAGAGCGCGGTGAGGGTTGCGATCGCATCCGCATCTTCGGTGCCGATGACGATGCGGTCGGGGTGCATGAAATCCGGCACCGCCGCCCCTTCCTTCAGGAACTCGGGGTTGGATGCGACCGTGAAGGCGACGTCCACGCCGCGGTGCGCCAGCTCTTCACAAATCGCGTTCGATACCAGCCGGTGCGTGCCGACCGGGACCGTGGATTTGACGACCACCAGGACGTTCCGACCCGGACGGGGGGCGAGCCGGCGCCCCAGCTCGCGCGCGGCGTTTTCCACGTGGCGCACGTCGGCCGAACCGTCTTCGTCGGTCGGGGTGCCGACGGCGATGAAAAAGAGGTCGCAAGTGCGTACGGCCTCGTCGTAGTCGCACGAGAACGTAAGCCGTCCGGCGGCGCGGTTGCGGGCGACGACGACGTCCAGACCGGGTTCGTGGATGGGGATCTCCCCCGCGTTGAGGCGGTCGACCTTGCTCCGGTCGATGTCGATGCAGAGCACCGAGTTGCCGACGTCGGCCAGACACGCCCCCGTCACGAGGCCGACGTATCCCGTTCCGATCATGGTCAGTCGCATAGAATGGCCTCCTTGGACGAACCGCAATTGTACGCAACGAGATAACGTGAGTATCGCAATATCGGTGGTGATTCCCGTCTACAACGAGGCCGACAACGTGCCCGAACTCGTCGAACGGGTCGGCGCGGCGCTTGCCCCGACCGGGCGGCCTTTCGAGTTGGTGATCGTCGACGATGGGTCGAAGGACGGAACGCGGGCGATTCTGCAGTCGCTGGCGGCCGAGCGCGACTGGCTTCGTCCGCTGGCGCTCATCCGCAATTACGGCCAGTCGACCGCCCTGCAAGCGGGGTTCGATCATGCTCGCGGCGAATTCATCGTGACGCTCGACGGCGACCTGCAGAACGATCCGGTCGAGATCCCGCGGCTGGTGGAAATGCTCGAGCGAGATCCGGATGTCGATGTGGTGTCGGGGTGGCGCAAGGATCGACAGGACCGCACGGTCTCGCGCAAGATTCCGTCGATGATCGCCAACCGGCTGATTTCGGCCGTGACGGGCGTGCACCTGCACGACAACGGCTGTGCGTTAAAGGCCTACCGGCGCCCGATCATCGAGAACCTGCGGCTCTATGGCGAGATGCACCGCTTCATCGCGGCGCTGGCGGTGGAGGCCGGGGCACGCCTGGTCGAGGTGCCGGTGCTGCATCATCCTCGCACCCGCGGACAGTCCAAGTACGGTATCGACCGGGTGTTCCGCGTCTTGCTCGACCTCTTGTGGGTCAAGTTTTCCATGCGCTTCCTGCACCGGCCGCTGCATGCGTTCGGGGCGGTGGGGATCCTCTTCATCGGTGTGGGCGGTATCGCCCTGGCGTACCTGGCGGTGCTCAAGCTGGGGTTCGACCAGAACATCGGCGGTCGGCCGTTGCTGATCCTGGGCGTCTTGCTGACGCTGATCGGCGTTCAGTTGTTGGCCGCGGGGGTCCTGGGCGAACTCCTGACGCGGGTCTATCACGAGCCGCAGGGGCGCCGGCAATACGTGCTGCGGCGATGAGGGTGGTCGCCCGGTTCGTCCTGCGTCTCGCCGCAGCGCTGGTCTTGATGGCGGCGGCGATTTGGGTGGTGGGCCTGGACCGGATCCGCAGTCAGGTCCAGCACGCCGACCTGCGGTGGTTCGCCGCCGCGGTGGCGGTGATGGCGGTGTCCCAGGCCGTCTCCGTGCTGCGCTGGAAGAC
This sequence comes from Pseudomonadota bacterium, assembly GCA_021825945.1. Taxonomy (GTDB): domain Bacteria; phylum Pseudomonadota; class Gammaproteobacteria; order Burkholderiales; family Burkholderiaceae_F; genus GJ-E10. The sequence continues at coordinate 58,586 of JAKAFN010000010.1, read as the reverse complement.
GATTGCGCGGATCTTCGGCCTGCGCGTCCGGACCGGGGCGATGGCCGTTGCGTATGCGCAGGGCATGACACTCAATGTGTTGCTGCCTGGGGCGACGCTCGGCGGTGACGCATTGCGCAGCGTGCGCTTGCAGCGCTTGGGCAATCCGCTCGGGGTGTCGGCGCTCAGCGTGCTGATCGACCGATTGAGCGGCCTATGGATTCTATGCGCGCTGTCGCTGTTGACGGGTATGAGCCTGCTTCTGCTGGTGGGGTTCCCTGCGGAACATCCTCCGGGGTCGCCATGGCTGGCACGCCATGGATCGACGTTTTTCGGAATCTACCTGCTGGGGTTGGCCGCCGTCTGCGTGTTGCCCTGGTTGCCGTTGCGACCCCGTCCGGTCCCATCCGCCGCGGATCACCCGTTGCCCTTGGTGCGGGCCGTCGTGCGCATCTGGAACCGGATTTCGGAACTGCACGAACTCGCGCTCTCGCAGCGCGGTGCGCTGGGTCGGTCGATCTGGAGTTCGCTGGCGGTGCAGGTTCTGTGTGCGCTGACGTTGTGGCTCTGCGCGCGCGCGTTGGGCGGCCAAGCCGCGTACTGGCAGGTGCAGGCGGTGGCCGCGCCGATTTTCGTCGCGGGCGCGCTGCCGGTGAGCTATGGTGGGTTCGGCGCGCGCGAGATGGCGGCGCTGGCGGCGTTTCCGCTGGTCGGACTCGGTGCCGATCTGGGCTTGATGGCGAGCGTGCTGTACGGTTTCGTATCGGTCGTTTTGGGCTTGTTGGCTGCGCCGGCGTTCGTGATCGGACGGCACAGGAATGATGGATAGGCGTGCGGTCAAGGAGGGTGCCATGCAGATCGTCGTGACCGGTGCGAGCGGCCCCTTGGGTCAATCCCTGTTGCGCGGCCTCGTCGCCAAAGGGTCCCTGTCGGAGGCCGACGGTCCGGTGCCCATTCGCCGCATCCTGGCGGTCGACCGCGAGCAGGGGCCGGCGCTGTTTCTCGACGATCGCATCGAATACGTGCGGGGCGCCTTCGAGCAACCGCGGTTCCTGGCGCGCATGATGGGCACGGCGACGGATGGCATCTTCCATCTGGCAGCCCTCGATCCCGGGCCGGAGGAGGGGGAGAACCCGGCGGTCGATCTCGAGTCGGACCTCACGCGGACCTGGGATGGAACGCGGGCTCTGCTCGACGCCTGCGGTTTCCAGAGCACGCTTCCGAAAGTCGTCATCGCAAGCACCATCGAGGCGGCCGCAGAAGGCGGGTGCGAGGCGTCGCGATCCCGGGCCGGAGCCCTGGCGGCGATGTGCGAGTTGCTGATCGCCGAAGGCGCACGACGCCGCATCGTGCGATCGCGTTGCATACGCTTGGCGGCGCTCGGGAATGGATCGACGCTCGAGGAGGCGGTCGCCGGCTTGATCAGCGCGTACGAAACGATGCGTTGATTTCGACCAGCGCCGGGCTGCGATGCGTACGGGCATGGGTCAGCGCATCGGCGAGTGCGGCCGGAAAGTCGTTGGCGTCGGCGACCCGCGTTCCCCATCCGCCGTAGGCACCGATCAACGTGACCGGGTCCGGGCCGTGGCGGCGCGCGGCGGACGATGCAGGTTCTCCTTCGGCATGGGATCCGTCGTGGAAGGCCACGAAGAGCACGCCTGCCGCGTGTTCGATCGCCGTCGCGAGTTCGGGTGCTCCGGTGACCAGATCGTCCGTGCGGCAGACGCAGACGACGGTCTTGTCCGGCGCGATGATCTTGGCGGCTACCGCCGCCGCCACGGCCGCTCCGGGGCAGTCTTCGGGTGGAGCAAGCTGGGTGGCGGGGCTCCGGTAGGGAAAGAACCGTTCCAGCCACACCGCGGCGATGCCGCTGCCACCACCGACGATGGCATCGTCGGGCAGTGCATCTCGAAGATCCAGCAGTACGCGCCAAGGGGCGAGCGGCGAGGCGTCCGCGATCTCGGGGATCGCCGGTCGGGACCGCCAGGCTTGCAAAGCGGCATGGCCTTCCGTCGCCGAGGCCGACCAGGGCGGGCTTTCGATCGGCGTCATCATCGCCAGACGCGCCGCCAACTGCGGCATGCCGGTGTGGATCGCCAAGTCGGCCCCGCCGGCATACAAGAATTCGATTGCGGGGTGGGCATGGACGAGGACCTGTCGGGCAGAATCGTCGCCTGCAGTCCCGATCCGGCACCAGGCGACACCCAGTGCCAGGACGAGGTCGGCGTCGCCGATCCGGGTCCGGCAGGCCGGCATCGCGGTGTCGCCGATGTAGTGGGGATGTCGGTTGTCGAATTCGTCCTGCCCCCCGGGCACGCAGGCGACGGGAAGGTGATTCGCGTCGAGGAAGGCGCGCAGATTGTCCAGGGTCGATCGATTTCCGCCGGTGCCGCCGACCACGACCACCGGTCGCTGCGCCTGGCCGAGTGCTCGTCGCAGCGAGGCGATCTGTATGTCGCTGGGCGCGGGCAGGATCGCCGGCCGGCAGCGGCCGTTGCCGATGGCCGAGGTCTGCGTCAGCGCGGCATCGGTCACGGTGAGGACGACCGGGCCGGGGTGGCCGCTGGATGCGGTCTGGAACCCCAGGGATACGAGGTCGGGCAATCGGTCCGCATCGTCGACCCCCGCAGCCCACTTTGCCCAGAGGCTGGCGTGCCCGGCCCAACTCCGGACCCGATCGCCGGAATTCGCGTCGGTGCCCGGGGCATCGATGGCGGCGGACGGGGCAGGGAACGGGTCGCGTGGCCTTTGCACCGCAATGAGCGTCAACGGCAGCCCGCGTTGCCGGGCGTGGTGGAGCGCTCCGGCCGCTTGCAGCATCGGTGCGCCTGTCGCCACGAGCGCGACGCCGGGTTGCCCCGTCAGGCGGGCGTAGGTGACGGCCATGTCGGCGGCGCTCGCATTGTGTCGGGTGGCGACCACGCGGATGCCGCCGGTTTTGCCGAGCGCAGCCAGGAACCCCGCCAGTTCGGGAGCGAATCGGCAGAACACATGGTTGACGCCCTGGATGCGGAGTTGATCGACCAGGATCTGTGCGCCGGTGCGGAGTGGATTCATCGAGAACCGTCCCGAAATCGGGGGTCGAATTTCACCCCTGGGGCCAGATCGCGAGCGCCTGTTCGAGCGCCCTGCGGATCGGCTCCTCCAAGTAGGGGAGGAAGACCGCTAACAGCAGGAGGCCGCCGCTCAAGGTGATCGGGAATCCGACCGCAAAGAGGTTGAGTTGCGGCGACACGCGCGCCATGATGCCCAGGATGAGGTTGATGAGGAACATCGTCGCCAGGATCGGTAGGGAGACCGACAATGCGATCGAGAATACCTGTTTTCCCAGTCCGGCGAGAACATCGAAGGCGATCTGGTGGTCGCCGCCGCCGGCAACCGGAAACACGTCGAAACTTCGGCGCAGCGCCGCCAGGAGCATGAGGTGACCGTTCATCGTGAGGAACAGCAGCAGGACGAGCAGCGATACGAGGTTCGTCACCGGAGTGTCGGTGATCGGCATCTCGGGGTTGTAGAAGCCGCCGAACGACATGCCGATTTCGAGACCGATGACCTCCCCCGCGAACTCGACGCCCGAAAACAGCGCGCGAACCGCGAAGCCGAGGGTCGCGCCGACCAGGATGTTCCGGGTCAGGATCTCGAAGAATGTTCCATCGAGGGCGTTGCCCAGGGGCGGAGAGGGGACGGTCGGGGCGATCACGAGCGCGATCGCGACGCCGAATGCGACCTTGGCGCGAACCGGGATCGCTTGGTGGGAAAACGCCGGCGCGGTGCCGAGGAGGGCGAGGATACGGACCAGGGGCCAGAAGAAGGCGCCGGCCCAGGCCGCGAGCTGCGCCTCGGAAACGGTGATCGCAGGCATCCGCTTCACCCGATCGCTGCCGGAATTCCTTCGTAGAGCCGTCGCACGAAATCGACGAAGTAGGTGACCATCCAGGGCCCGGCGATCACGATCGCCGCGATGATCGCCAGCAGTTTCGGAATGAAGGTCAGCGTCATTTCGTTGATTTGGGTTGCCGCCTGCAGGATCGACACCACGAGGCCTACGACGAGCGAGGTGAGCAGCATCGGCGCCGAGAGCATCACCGTCACGTAGAGCGCCTGCTGGGCGATCGAGATCACGCCTTGTGCATCCATTCGTCGACTCCTTGCGGTTCCGTCAGGTCCCAAAGCTCGCCACGAGCGAGCCGATGAGCAGATCCCATCCGTTGGCGAGCACGAACAGCATCAGCTTGATCGGCGTCGATACGAGCACCGGCGAGAGCATCATCATCCCCATCGACATGAGCACGCTCGAGACGACCATGTCGATCACGAGGAACGGGATGAAGATCATGAATCCGATCTGGAATGCGGTCTTCAGTTCGCTCGTCGCGAATGCCGGAATCACCACGCGGATCGGCAGGTCGGTGAGGTTCTTCGCCGCCGCGGCTTCCTTGTCGAGGCGCGCCATGCGAACGAAGAGCGCCAGGTCGTCGGGACGGGTGTGTTTGATCATGAAATCCTTCATTGGCAGCGCTGCCGCCTGCGCCGCCTGCTCGAACGACATCTTCTGTTCCCGGAAAGGGACGTAGGCAGTGTCGTAGACCCGGTCGAAGGTGGGCCCCATGACGAAGAAGGTGAGGAAGAGGGCGAGACCGATGAGGACCTGATTCGGCGGCGCCGTCTGGGTGCCGAGCGCCATCCGCAGCAGCGAGAGGACGATCACGATCCGCGTGAACGCCGTGGTGAGCAGGAGGAGCGCGGGCAGGAAGCCCAGCGCGGTGAGGAAGATCAGGGTCTGCACCGGCACGGAGTAGGTCGTGCCGCCGCCCGCGTGGGCGGCCGTGATGGCGATCGGCGTGACCTGGGCCAGTGCCGGATGCGCCGCACCGGCGAGAAGTGCGCCGAAGGTTGCCGACAGGTGGCGGGATCGGATCATCGCGTGCGGCCTCGCACGCGTTCGAGCAACGCGCCGAAGGCGGGTCCCGGCTGAGGCGATGTCGGGAACTCTTCCTTTGCCACCGTGCCGAGTCGGGTAATGCCGCTCGCGCCCACCCCGAGCAGGACCCAGCGATCGCCCACTTCGACGATGACGACGCGTTCACGCGGACCGAGTGCCAGTTGCGAGACCAGACGCATCGGTCCGGACCCTGCGCGGGGAGCGAGTCCCATGCGACGCAGACCCCAGACGGCAGCCGCGAACAGGCCCAGCACGACCAACAGGGATGTGAACATCGGGAGGAACGACGGCATGCCGGCGGGGTGAGTCATCTGGGCGCTTGCTCGCAAAACGTTGGAAGGGCCAGCTTATTTGTTGATTCTTCGCATGCGTTCGCTCGGTGTCACGATATCCGTGAGCCGGATGCCGAACTTCTCATTGACGACCACCACCTCGCCCTGCGCGATCAGGCAGCCGTTGACGAGCACGTCCATCGGCTCGCCCGCCAGCGCGTCGAGTTCGATCACCGACCCTTGCGCCAGTTGCAGGATGTGCTTGATCGGGATGCGCGTGCGCCCGAGCTCCACCGTCAATTGGACGGGGATGTCGAGGATGAAATCCAGGCCCTGCGTGCCTGCTGCCCCGTCGCCGGGAGTAAGGTTCGGAAAGATGTTGGCGGGCTGCGCCAACCCCTCGACCTCGGCGGACGGCATGACGTTGCCGTTTCCGGAGGACGCCGCCTGCTCGGCAAGCGCTGCGGCCCAGTCATCCTCGGCGTCGGGTTTCCCGGTCTCGTTCATGGTTCAATCTCCTGGAGTGCCAGGTTTTCATTGGGATGCGAGTACCGCAACAGGCGCTCCGCGCGTACCGCGACGTGGCCGTTGGTGGCGCCGAAGCGGCATTCGAGGATCGGCACGCCATCCACCTTCACCGGGATGATTTCGCGGATCGAAAGGGGAATGAAGTCCCCGACCTTCAGATGCATCAGCTCGCCGACCGTCAGTTTGGCGGTGGCCAGTTCGGCGACCAGCTCGACGTCGGCGGACTGCACCTGCTGGGTGAGTTGCTGCACCCAGCGGCGGTTCGGCTCGGCACCGTCGGCCTGGATCGATGAATAGAGCACATCCCGGATCGGTTCGAGCGTCGAGTAGGGGAAGCAGATGTGGATTTCACCGCCGCTGTCGCCGAATTCGACGTTGAACGTGATTGCGACCACGATCTCCGAGGGCGATGCGATGTTCGCGAACTGCGTGTGCATTTCCGAACGCTGGTGGTGAAACTGGAACTGAAACAGCGTTCCCCATGCCTTGGTGTACTCGGCCAGCGTTACGTCGAGCAGTCGCTGGATGATGCGCTGCTCGGTCGGGGAGAAGTCCCGGCCCTCGATGCGGAAGTGCTGCTTGCCGCTGCCGCCGAACAACGTGTCGACGGCACAGAACACCAGGCTCGGATCGAGGATGACCAGACCCTGTCCCCGCAGCGGTGCGAGCGAAATCACGTTGATGTTCGTCGGAACGACGATGTCCCGCAGGAACACCGAATATTTGATCACGCGCACGGGGCCGACCGAGATTTCCGGACTCCGCCGCATGAAGTTGAACAAGGCCACGCGCAGGTTGCGGGCGAATCGCTCGTTGACGATCTCCATCGTCGGCATCCGCCCACGGACGATGCGCTCCTGGCTCGACAGATCGTAGTTGCGGATGCCCTCGGGAGCGACATCCTTCTCGACTTTCTGTGATTCTCCCGTGACGCCTTCGAGGAGCGCGTCCACTTCATCCTGGGAAAGGAACTGGTCGGACATCGTGTCGTCCTGGCTACTGGATGATCATGTGGACGATGAGCACGCCGCTGACCGGGTCGTCGATCTTGCCGCCGGCGAGTGCCTTGTTGACGGCGGTGACGAGCATCTGTTCGAGCTTCGCCTTGCCCGCATCGGTCATCAGGACCGCCTCGGTTTGTGAGCTCAGCACCGGAATCACGGCGTTGCGTACGACCGGAACGTAATCTTTCAGATACTCGCCGGCATCGACCGACTTGGTCTGGAACGTCAACTTGATCTGGAGATACTTGTCGGGATCCATCAGATTGACGGTGAAGTTCTCGAATTCGACGAAAGTCGGTTTTTCGTCCTTCTTCTTTTCGGCGGCAGATTTCGCGGCCTGGGCCGGCGTCTCGGGCTTCTTCACGACAAGGAAGTAGTACGCTGCGCCGCCGCCGGCCGCGAGCAGCAGCACCGCGACGGCGATGAGTATCGGCAGTTTCGACGATTTCTTCCCGCCTTCCGCCGCTTGCTTGGTTTCCGCCATGGCTTCCGCATCCTCGACAAAGAATTTTTCCGCGGCGGGCCCCTATCGGCACGCCGGCGGAAATCTTGAGGGGAATTATTCGGAAAGGGGGCGGGAACCGGTCGCGGGAAATTCGTGGCTTTCCGGCGCCCTTTTCACGCAAAAGTGTCGACGAGGCGCAGGCTGCTTGTGCTAGCGCGGCCGCCGGTCGCCGTGAGCACGGCCGGAGCGGCGATGGATCCTCCGGTCCCGGAGTTGCCGCCGCGACCGCGGCTGCCCGAGCCCGGACGTTGCTGCGGCAGGGGAGTGTGGGGCGATCCGTTGCCGATCTGGGCATCGGCCAGTTGCAATCCGTTCTGCTGGAACATCTCCTGCAGGCGCGGCAGGGCCTGCTGCATGGCATCCCGCGTCGCCTCATGGTGGGCGGCCAGGGCCAGCGTGGCGGCTTGGCCGTTCATCTGGATCGAGACGCTCACCGGCCCGAGTTCGACGGGGTGGAGAGACAGTTGTGCACTGTGGGTGCCGTTCTGGGCAAGGAGCACGATGCGGCTGGCGAAATCCTGCGTAAACCCCGGCGTGCCGACGGGGCTCGCGATGTGCGCTGCCACCGGAGGTCCGGCCAGGCCCGAGGCCGGCGACATGCTTGCAGCCAGCGAAGCCATCGGCGATGCCGCTCCGGTGGCGCCCAACCCCGGAAGTGATCCCGCGGCGGTACCGCTTCCGGGAACTGCTGTGCCGCCGGCGGAATGCGAAGCGGTGGTGCCGGCCGCCAGCGTGGCCGCGAACGCGGTTTGGGGGCCGGCATTGGACATCGTCGCACTGCCGTTCGGATCGTTCGTCGCCGTGGCGGAACCGGCGGTCGTCATGCCATTCGCACCGACACTCGCCGCGCCGTTCCCCGCCGTCGCGGTGTTCCTTGGACCGTCTTGACCGCCCGTCGTGAGCAGGCCGCCGCCGCGGGTGTCGATGCCATGGGTTGCCCGGGTGCGTACCAGGGCCGCCTGGGATGAGGCCGACATCGCCGTCGAGGCGGCGGTCCCGGTGGTCGAGCCGGAAGCGCTGTTTGCACCCGTTCCGCTTCCTACCGGACCGCCGCTGGACGGTGCCGGCGGGTGGGCGGGCGCGGTGAGATGCATCGCGGCGGCAAGCGCTTGCTGTACCGGATCGTTGGCGGCGCCCAAGGCCGGCGCGGAAGTCCCCGCCGTCGAATGCGGTTTGCCCGGCTTTTTCGGTGGCGCGGTCGATGCCGTTGCGGGGGTCGACGCCACGGCCTGGGGAGCGGACGAACCCGATTCCTGGGTCGCCGGCGTGGTCGATGCTCGGCTTGCGCTTCGGGTGCCGGCCGACCCGCCGGGTTGCGGAGGGGCATTCTCGGCGGCAGGCGGATCGCCGGGGGCTTGCGCGGCCGAATCCCCGCTCCCGTTTGCCGAGGACGATGCGCCGGTCGATGCTTGCGTCGTCGGCGCAGCCGGAGGGGGAGTCCCGGCCACCTGCGCCATGACGGATGCGAAGGGAGGGGGAGATACCCCCGGTGCAGCCCCGGCCGGTCCTGCGGCAGGGGGTGCCCCCGAGTCGACCGGAAGCGGCGGGGATGTCGGGGCCGGATCGCTGCCGGCGAGGAGCGCAAACGGGATCATGATTCTCCGATCGCAGATGCGGGGTAGCCCCCGGAAGCGGCAAGACGGCGCTCGAACGCGCGTTGTGCCAGTTCGTCCATATGATTTTGTTCGCGGCGTCCGTTGCGCAACCGCTCCGCCTCGGCACGCCGCGTCATCAGCGTCTCGAGGATGCTCAGCTTCCGTTCGCATTGCGCGACGTCTTCTGAGGCATGTTGGACGGCGTGTTTGCGGGTCTCGAGCTCCTGTTCCTGGGACGCCACGGCGAGTTGCAATCGCCCGAGAAAAGCCCGCTGGTTGCGTTCCGCGCTCGGATCCCGCGCGTCGCCCGCGCGCGGGAGTGAACGGACGTCGTATTCGGCCGCGTAGCGGCGCAGCATTTCGCCATGCGCGCGCGCCTGCTCGAGGGTTCGCAACAGATTGGCATGCCGTGCCTGCGCGGCTTGGAGGCGTTTGCGCGCCAATTCGAGAAGGATGGTAGCGGTGGCCGGATTCATGACGAGTAGTTCGGGATCGCTTGTACGAGGCTCGCCAGCGCACTCTGCGCCGCGGTGAGCGGAGCGCGTTCTTCCATCGCCTGGCGAAGAAAACCTTCCATCTGCGGATGGGCTTCGATCGCCGCGTCGAGCGCCGGGTCTGCACCCGGCACATAGGCGCCGACCGCCAACAGGTCGCGGTTTCGCTGATATCGCGAATAGGCATTGCGAAAGCGCCGCGCGGCGTCGATCTGTTGCGGGGTGCAGACGGAGGTCATGACGCGGGACACCGAGGCTTCGATGTCGATCGCGGGAAAGTGTCCCGATTCGGCGAGTTTGCGCGACAGCACGATGTGGCCGTCGAGGATGGCCCGCGCGGAATCCGCAATCGGGTCCTGCAGATCGTCGCCTTCGGTGAGCACGGTATAGAACCCGGTGATCGATCCTTCGCCGGGACCGGCATTGCCGGCCCGCTCGACGAGTTGCGGCAGTCTGGCGAACACCGACGGGGGGTAGCCCTTCGTCGCGGGCGGCTCACCGATGGCCAGCGCGATCTCGCGCGCCGCCATTGCGTAGCGGGTGAGCGAATCCATGAGCAGCAGGACGTTGCGCCCGCGGTCGCGGAAATATTCGGCGATCGCCGTCGCATAGGAGGCACCCTGCATCCGCACGAGCGGTGTCGTGTCGGCCGGCGCCACGACCACCACGGCGCGCGCCAAGCCTTCCGGCCCCAGGATTTCGTCGATGAACTCCTTGACTTCGCGGCCTCGCTCGCCGATCAGCCCGACGACGATCACGTCGGCGGCGGTGTATCGCGCCATCATGCCGAGCAGAACGCTCTTTCCGACTCCGGAACCGGCGAACAGGCCGATCCGCTGGCCTCGTCCGACCGTCAGCAGGGCATTGATCGCACGCACTCCGACGTCGAGCGGCCTGCGGACCGGATCGCGGCGCATGGCGTTGATGGGGCGGCTCAGCAAGGTCCGCGATTCGAGGTCGGCGCCGGGGCGCGGCGCCAGCGGTCCGCTGGTATCGAGGGGCGCTCCGTTCGGGTCGAGTACCCGGCCCAGCAAGGCGGACCCCATCGGCAGCCGGCGCGTGCGGTCTTCCGCGCGGCGCCACGGGTGGTTGCGCTGGCCGTATCGCGGCCGCAGCGCATCCGGGTCCTGGGCGATCACCATCGCGCCCGGCCGGAGGCCTTGCGGTTCGGCGGTCGGCATCAGGAACAGACGTTCGCCCGCAAAGCCGACGACCTCGGCGTCGAGTTGCGTGCCGTCGTCCTGGACGATGACGGCACGCGCTCCCACGGGCAACTTGAGTCCGATGGCCTCCAGAACCAGCCCCGCAGATCGGGTCAGCCTTCCGCGTTGTGCCAGCGGTTCCGCATGGCGTGCGATGCCGCGGCACTCTTCGAGGAATTGCACCAGGCCTCGGCTGGGGGACGGTTCGGCGACGGCGTTCATGGCGCGTTCTTCGAGTCGTCCGGATCGCAACCGAGAGATTCCAGCGTGCGCCGCCAGCGCGTCCCCAGGGTCGCATCGATTTCGATCTGTGACGTGTCGATGCGGCATCCTCCCGGTGCGATGGCCGGATCTTCGACGAAGCGGCAGCCGCGAAGCTGGCCATCCTCCGACAGCGCGTCGCGTACGACGGGAAAGTCCGCCGGGGACAGGCGCACGGTGGGGTGACCATGCGATTCGGTCACGAGTGCGAGGGCCTCGTGCACGACCGGGAGAATCACGTCTCGTTGGGTGCGGACCTCGCGTCGCAATACCTGGGCCGCGATCTCGATCGCCAGGTCGAGTAGCGCGTCGGCGCCTTGCGCCGTCAGTTCCTCGAAGCGCGATTGCATCCGGGCCAGGACGGCTTCGAGGCGCTGGAGATCGCCGGCCCGTGCCTGCTGGGCGGCGCGCCGGACTTCTTCCGCGGCGTCGGCATAGCCCTGGGCGCGTCCTTCTTCATAGCCGCTTTGCCGTTCCTGTGCAGCGTGAAGTCCATCGCGCGGCGTGAGCCGCTTGGCGGTGGCGAGGCTGACGCCGCCCGACAACGGATGCAGTTCCCACGGCGTTGCGATTTGCGCCGGTGCGGGGGGGCGGAGGTGGCGATTCGTACCGGACATCGTCGTCGGCTCCGTCAGACGAATCCGTCGTCACCGCCGCCGGATCCGATCTGGATCTGGCCTTCGTCGGCGAGACGGCGAACCGTCTTGAGGATTTCGCGCTGTTCGCGCTCCACTTCGGAAAGGCGGACCGGCCCTTTCGATTCGAGGTCTTCGCGCAGCGTCTCGGCCGCGCGCGAGGACATGTTCTTGAAGATCTTTTCGCGCAGCGATTGATCGGCGCCCTTGAGCGCAACGATCAGCGAGTCCGACTGGATTTCGCGCAGCATCGTCTGGATTCCCCGATCATCGAGGTCGATGAGGTTGTCGAAGGTGAACATCTGGTCGAGGATCTTTTGCGCCAGATCGTTGTCGTGCTCGCGGATCGCCTCGACGACGCTCGATTCGATCGTGCCGCCGAGGAAGTTGAGCATTTCGGCAGCCGTCTTGGCGCCGCCGAGGGTCGTCTTCTTGACCTTGTCGCCGGCGGCAAGGACGCGCGACAGGACCTGATTGAGCTCGTCGAGGGCTTGCGGCTGGATGCCGTCGAGCGTCGCCACCCGCAGGAGGACGTCGTTGCGCATGCGATCCGGGAAATGCTTCAGCGATTCCGCGGCATGGTCGCGGTCGAGGTGAACGAGGATCGAGGCGACGATCTGCGGATGCTCGTTCTTGAGCAGTTCGGCTACGGCCGAGGGATCCATCCATTTCAGCGATTCGATGCCGGAGACGTCGCGCCCCTGCAGGATGCGGTCGATGAGCAGGTTCGCCTTGTCGTCCCCCAGGGCTTTGCGCAGAACCTGGGAAATGTATTCATCCGAATCCTTGACGAGCGAGTACTGTTCGCCGTGGGTCTGATGGAATGCCTTGACCGTATCGTCGATTTTTTCGCGCGACACCGATCGCAGCTTGGCCATCGTTTCGCCCAGCTTTTGCACCTCTTTCGGGCTGAGGTACTTGAAGACCTCTGCCGCACCCTCCTCGCCGACCGACATCATCAGGATGGCGGCGCGTTCGAGCCCCTCTTCTGCGGTTGCGGTACTCATGCTTGCGCTCGGTTCGCGTTGCGATTACTTGTTGTTGTCGCCGACCCAGCTCTTGACGACGTTGGCCACGGCTGCCGGATCGCTCTTGGCAATCTGACGCAGGCCTTCCAGGGTGGTTGCAGTATGGGATACGGGCGCTGCCAGGGCCGCGGGACTGGCCGCCATGGCCGATGCGGCTTCCAGCGCAGGCGGTGCCGGGGTGGGCGTCTCGGAGATCATCTTGAGGGCCGGCCGCAATACGCCGAACACGACGATGCCTGTCAGCGCCAGGAAGAGCAGCGCCTTGCCGCCCTCTTTGACGATGTTGAGCACGTCGGGCCGTTGCAGCACCGACGGCGATGCGATCGGTTCCATCTCGGGTTGCTGGAATGCCACGTTGACGACGTTGATCTTGTCGCCGCGCTGCGGGTTGTAGCCCATCGCTTGCTCCGCCAGCGACTGGAACTTCTGCATGTCGGCGGCGCTCCAGGGCACGGTGATGGTCCGCAGGGACTGGTTGGCGGGAGCCGCCTTGCCTTTTCCTTTGTCTTTGGCAGCCGGTGAGAGGGATTCCGGCGCCATGTGGTCGTTGATGACGACTGCGGCGGTCAAGCGCAGGATGCGACCCACCCCATCATGGACGTGGCGGACGTCGCGGTTGACTTCATAGTTCGTCGTTTGTTGCTTGTGGACGCTGGGCTGCGGAGCGGCGGGGTTTGCGGCCGCAGATCCCGCCGCCGGGGCGCCGGCGGCGGCTCCGGATCCGGGCTGCTGCGGCGGTGACGCCGGGTTGTTGATCGGGGCCTGCGGCGGCGCGGGGGGTTGGTTGGACAGCGCGCCGGGAATGCCCTGCGGGGTGGCGGGCCCGGGTTCGACGCTGCTCTCCGTCGACTGGGAGCGGATCGTTGCGTTGGACGGATTGCCGTTCGGCGCGTAGGTCTCATCCATCGTATCGACGTTGGAGAAATCCACGTCGGCGGTGACCTGGGCGCGCACGTTGCCCGGACCGACGATCGGCTCGAGGATGTCCAGGATGCGCTTGGAGGTTGCCGCCTGGATCTGGGAAACGTAGTCGAGTTGCGTCGGATCGAGGCCGTTTGCGCCCTCGGCCCGGGTCGACAGCAGATTGCCGTACTGGTCGACCACCGAGACGTTCTTGGGGTTCAGGTCCGGCACCGAGGACGCGACGAGGTGCACGATACCGGCGATCTGGGCGCGGTCGAGCGCATCGCCGCCGCGCAGTTGCAGCAGCACGGAGGCCGTCGGAGGGTCGCGGTCGCGCAGGAATCCGGAGGTTTTGGGTATCGCCAGGTGCACGCGGGCGGCGCTGACCGGGGACAGCGACTGGATCGAGCGTGCCAGCTCGCCCTCGAGCGCGCGTTGGTAATCGACCTGTTCCTGGAATTGGGTGAGGCCGAACTTCGGCGCATCGAGCAACTCGAACCCGACCACGGAACCTTTGGGCAGGCCCTGCGACGCGAGTTTGAGCCGGATCTCGTTGACCTTGTCTTCCGGAACCAGGATCGTGCCGCCCTCGTTCGTGCGGTAGGGGACGTTCATCTGCGCCAGCTGCGCGATGATGTCGCCGCCGTCGCGATCCGAGACGTTGGTGAACAAGACACCGTAGTTGGGTGTGGCGCTCCACATCCATGCCGTCACGATGAGCGCGATCATTGCCGCGGAGCCCAGGGCGAGCAGCGCCAGCGAGCGGGGGGAGAGTCGGCTGAAGATGCCCATTTCGTATTCGACGTGCGGCCGGAGGATTCCGGCCGGATTTCCTTGGGTTTTGGTTTCCGGTTCGGACGATCGCGGCATTCCGGGATCGTCCACGAATCCATTATTGGCAGACTTGAGGGCGGGAATGCGTCGATAAGCCGAGGAAACCGGGATCTTTCGCGCGCTTGTCTGTCCAGGACGGCGGTGCGTATCCGGCTTGCCCCCGGCCCCGCCCGCGCAAGGCCTACCGCGGCCGGCTTGCGCTGACCTGCCTTGTCGAGTGCCTGGAAATTGGCGGGATTTCCCATTGCTGATCCACCGATCGCTGCGGCGCCTCGGGCGCTACCGTTGTGCGGAAATCGACCCCGACACGGAGCACGGCATGAACATCACGGCAATCGGGACGCTTGCGGGCGCGGCGGCGAACATGGCGCTGGGCGGGGCGGGATCCGTTGCGGCGTCGGCGGCGAGCGCGGGGATGGATTTCGCCTCGGCGCTCGACTCGGCGCTCCAGGCGGTCAGCCAGAGCGGAAACCAGGCGGATTCGCTGCAGCAGCAGTTTCAGCTCGGCAATCCGAGTGTGAGCCTGGAGCAGACCATGGTGGCGATCAACAAAGCGCAGCTGAATCTTTCCGAGGCCGTCCAGGTGCGGGACCGACTGACCCAGGCATACAGCCAGATCATGAACATGCAGGTGTAGGCCACCCACGACGCATCTCCCGCTCCGGCAGGCTCCGAGAGGGAGATGCGCCGGGAGATGCGCCGCACGGAGTGTGCATGGGGTCGACGTCGTCCGCCGTCGGCCGTTCGTCACTCGGGGCGGCAGATCCCCGGTTCGACCGGTTTCAGAATCCGAGGCTTGCCAGCAGGTCGTCGACGCCCGCCTGATCGGTCACGACATCGTCGCGTCCCTCGGCATTCACCACCGGGCCTTGCAGACCCGGCGCTTCGGGTTTTTTCCGAAGCTCGGGCGGTGTCGTCTCGACCAGCAGCTTGATGAGCTGCTCCTCGAGCGTCTGGGCGAGGTTCACGACCTTGCGGATCACCTGGCCCGTGAGATCGTGGAAATCCTGTGCCAGCATGATGTCGGTAAGGATGGCATTGGTCGCTTCGGCCTGTTTGTCCAACGCCGTGAAGAATGCACAGGTTTCTTGCACCAGCTCGACGCCCGCCGGGGTGGCGCGCGACCCGGGTGGGGTTCCGCCCTCGGTGAATGCCTCGACCGCATCCCAACGCATGCGTAGCCGCCGGGCGTGGTCGGCGGTTTCTTCTTGTACCGATCGCGCGCGATCCACCGCATTGAGCACTTTTTCCGCCGCGTCTCCGGTCATCTTTGCGATGTACGACAGGCGGTCCCGCGCGTCGGGAAGGTTGGCGCGGACATCCGAGAGCTCCTGGTCATAGCCGAGTTCGCGCAAGGCGTCGTGCAGCATGCGCGTGAGATGGCCAAGGCGATGGTACATGCCGTCGTCGGCTGCCGCGGCTTCATCGGATACCCTGTCCGGCCCCGTGCCATTGACGGTTGCCGGAGTCGGATTCGTCGGTTCGAAACTCATGGCGGTACCCATCAGGCCTGTCCGCTGAGTTTCTGGAAGATCTTCTCGATCTTTTCTTCCAGCGTCGCCTTGGTGAACGGCTTGACGATATAGCCGCTCGCCCCATTCTGGGCGGCATTGATGATGTCTTCCTTTTTGGCTTCCGCCGTCACCATGAGCACCGGAAGGTGCTTCAAGCCATCATCGGCGCGGATGTTTTTCAACAGGGTGAATCCATCCATGTTCGGCATGTTGATGTCGGAGACGACGAAATCGTATTTGCCGTTCCGTAGCATATTCAAGGCGACGGCGCCGTCTTCCGCTTCTTCGGCGTTGTTGAAGCCGATTTCCTTGAGCAAGTTGCGCAGGATCCTTCTCATGGTGGAGAAGTCGTCGACGATGAGAAATCGCGCGTCGGTATTCATGGGAAAACTCCATCGTGCACCGGATCGCGGCGAGCCGTGATCCGCGTAGGGTTACAGCAACGGTATTTTCGTGGGGCGCCGGACCGCTCGAATCGCCGAAAAGCGGTGGTTTCCGCCGATTCCGGGCGGTTGGCAGCCGAGAATGAGGAATGGCGCATGGACGGTTTTACTTCGGTGGCGCGGTGACGAGGGTCGGGAGCTTGATCGGATTCCCCGCCGGGTTGATCGCGACCGTCTGGCGCAAGTCGTTCGCCGTTCCCTCGTTGACCTCGGAATTTTCCTGGGCCATCCGCTTCTCCGCCATCTTGTTCAGGATGAGGATCGAGATGCGCCGGTTCAGCGGGTTCATCGGGTCGCCGGCGACCAGCGGTGCCGAGTCCGCCATGCCGACCACCCGCATGACCAGATCGGAATTCATGCCGCCGGCGATCAGCTCGCGCCGCGACGCGTTGGCGCGGTCGGACGACAGCTCCCAATTCGAGTAGGCGCGGTCGCCGTTCAGATACTGCGAGGAATCGGTGTGTCCGGTGATGATGATCTTCCGGCCGAAATCGTTGAGCACCGGCCCGAAGTCCTGCAGGATCTCCTGCATGTAACTCTTGATGTGGGCGCTGCCGGTGGCGAACATCGGCCGCTTGTCGTTGTCGACGATCTGGATGCGCAGGCCGTCGGGGGTGATCTCGATGCGGATCTGGCTCTGAAATTTTGCGAGGTCGTTGTTCGCCAGGATGGCCTGCTCGAGATGGCGCTTGAACTCGCGCATCTTTGCGCGTTCGGCAGCCATCATCTGATCGCGCTGGCGTTTGACCGCATCGGCGGCAACCCGCCGAACCTGTCCGACTTCCTTGGTCAGATCGCTGCCGCCGCCCGTCATGATGGTGGTGGAACTGCCGGTGCCCGGGCCGCCCGACAGGGAAATCTGCAAGGGTGAACGGAAGTAGTCCTGAATTCCCTTGAGGTCGCCCTTGGTCGTCGAGCCAAGGAGCCACATCAGCAGGAAAAACGCCATCATCGCGGTCACGAAGTCGGCATAGGCGATCTTCCATGCGGCGCCATGCGCACCGTGTCCACCCTTCTTGATACGCTTGACGACGATCGTCGACTTGGCCTTTTCGCTGGGTGTGCTCATGCCGTTTCCCCTCCCCGCAGGGCGGAGAAGCCCCGGGTGATGGGAGTGCGGACCGGGTCAGCGCTTCTGCTTGACATGCTTTTCCAGTTCGAGGAAGTTCGGCCGCTCCGTTGAATACAGCGTCTTTCGCCCGAATTCGACCGCCAGTGCCGGCGCGTATCCCTGCAGGTTGGCGAGCAGGGTCGTCTTGACGCAGTTCAGTTCCTTGGTCGACTCGTCGACCTTCTGTTCGAGCAGCGCGGCGAGCGGCCCGATGAAGCCGTAGGAAAGCAAAATGCCGAGGAAGGTTCCGACCAGCGCCGCCGCGATCATCTCTCCGAGAATCGCCGGCGGCTTGCCGACCGATGCCATGGTCCGGACCACGCCCATCACCGCTGCGACGATCCCGAATGCCGGCAGCCCGTCGGCCGCCTTCTGCAAGGAGATCGACGGCTGCATCGCCTCATGGTGGTGGGTGTCGATTTCCTGCTCCATGAGACTCTCGATCTCGAACGGGTTCATGTTTCCCGACACCATCATGCGCAGGTAGTCGGTGATGAACTCGACCAGATGGTGATCGGACGCGATGGCGGGATGTTTTTGGAACAACGGGCTTTTCTCGGGCTCCTCGATGTCGTTTTCGACGGCCATCATCCCCTCCTTACGGATCTTGGTGAGGATGTCATAGAGCAGCGCCATGAGCGCCAGGTAGCGCTCCTTGGTGTACTTCGATCCGCCCAGCAACTTGGGCAGCGACTTGAACGTCGCGCCGAGAACCTTGGTCGAATTGGCGGTGATGAAGGCGCCGAGGGCCGCCCCGCCGATGGTCATCAGCTCGATCGGCTGGATGAGGACGGCGAAATCCCCGTGTTCCATCGCGTAGCCGCCGAACACCGCGCCGAGGACCAACACGTAACCAAGGATTACGAACATGCTTTGCGGGGACTGGGAAGATCGTAGCGTGCATTAGAAATCAGGATCGACCGGACGAAATCGGCTAAGTCCGGCCGTCCAGGACGACATTTCCTGCGATTGGAATACGCCATCCTCCGCGCTCCGGAGGGGATGCCCGTCATCGCGGGGCCGGTAGGGCCGTGGCGATCCAGCCGGTAGTCTGCGCTGCCTCCGGCTTTGCCCTCGCAATGACGATCACTTCCGACATAAAAAAAGCCCGGAGTGCGTCCGGGCGGTTCCAAAGGACGGGAGTCGAGAACGGGTCAGGCCAGCGCCGCTTCTTCTTCCACCTCCGCCCGGGCGCTGCCCCGGCCCTTGCCCGCCCGTGCCGGCGGTTCGCAGAGGCCGCATACGTAATTCTTGGTCAGTTCGTAGGTATGGGTCACGAACTTGCCGCCGCACTTGCAGCACGGCGTGAGGGTGATCATTCCCGCATCGACGAACTTCACCAGGCGCCAGGCACGGGTGACCGACAGCAGCGGCTCGATGTTCTGAGCGCCGGTCTGCTCCAGATAGAGTTCGTACGCCTTGATGATGGCGTCGATCTCCTCGAGCTCGCTGGTCTTGTTCAGGTATTCGTAGATGTTCAGGAACAGCGACGAATGGATGTTCGGTTGCCAGGTCATGAACCAATCGGTAGAGAACGGCAGCATCCCTCGCGCCGGGGACTCGCCCTGCACCTCTTTATAGAGGCGCAGCAGGCGTTCGTAGGACAGGTCGGTTTCGGATTCCAGGACCTGCAGGCGTGCGCCCAGTTTGATCAGCGCGATCGCACGCTGGATCTGGCGGCTTTCGCTGACGATGCTCTTGATGCGCATGGCGTCTCTCCTCGTTCGGTTCGGCTCGGACGGATCAGTTCGCTTCGGCGAACTGGCCCGCCATCACGATGTTGGCGTGCAGGCCGGTGACCGCGGCACCGGGCGCGAGCTTGGCGCGGGAGTGGTTGGTGAGCAGGTTCCATACGACATCGTCGTCGAACCGGAATCGCAGGATCAGCTGGTTGCTACCGGCGATTTTCATCAATTGGGCCGGGGTGAGCTGCTCCACAATGGCGGCAACTTCTTCGGAAACGCCGAGGCGGTAGCGGGCCTGGGCCTTGTCGGCGCGGATCATGTGCTGGGCCAGCATCAGGTAGGCGAGATTGACCTCGCGGATTTCTTGCAGAAGCTGTTCGTTGTTGGCGGTTTCCATGGCGTCCTCTCCTGGGTTGGTGCCGGGGGGAAGCCCCGGAATGCGTGATGAAGTGATGCCATTTTGCGGGATCGGGATGGGATGGCTGTAGCGGAGCGCCACCCAAATCGCGCGTCGGCATCTTGCCCGCCGGGTTGTAGGAATTTCCCTTACAGGTTTGCCGGCAAGTCGGGATCGCTAAAGTTTCCATGCCCCGGCACCGATATAGGACCTAACGCGGCGCACACCGCACCGAAATCGAAACGGAAAGACGGAAAGGACCGATCATGCTGAGTCTCCAAACCAATTCCCTGTCGCTGTTTGCCCAGAACGCCATGACGGTGAACCAGCAGAACGTCGCCACCGACGTTCAGCAGTTGTCGTCGGGATACCGCATCAACACCGCCGCGAACGACCCGGCGGGGCTGCAGGACGCCACGCTGATGCAGGCGCAGGTGAACGGCCTCAACCAGGGCGTGATGAACGCCAACGACGCCGCCTCGATGGCGCAGACCGCCAGCGGTGCGCTGACCTCGGTCGTCAACATGCTGCAGCAGATGCGGACGCTGGCCGTAGAGGCGAACAACTCCACGACCAATACGAGCGATGTGACAAACCTCAATTCCGAGTTCCAGGCGCTGGCCACGCAGATCGGAAATGTCATTTCCCAGACGCAGTTCAACGGGCAGACCTTGTTCGGCGCCAGCGCAACCAACACCACCATGACCTTTCAGGTCGGTGCCAACGCTGCCGACACGATCACCCTGAATACGAGGTCGGGATCGCTGAACAGCGGGGATGCCCTGGCATCGGTCACCGCAACGACGCTTTCGACGACAAACGCGGGAACGACGATCGGCAACATCGACGCGGCGCTGGGCGAGGTGCTGGGGGTCGAGGCCAACTGGGGCGCCGGACAGATCCAGGCGCAACAGGCCGCTTCGGTCGCGCAGGTGAATTCCATGAATCTGGCATCGGCGCGGTCGCAGATCATCGACACCAATTACGCCCAGGCATCCTCGGCATTGTCCCAGGCGCAGGTCGTGCAGCAGGCCAGCGCGACCATGCTGACCCAGGCGAACACCTTGCCGCAGACGGTGCTGACGCTGCTCAAGAACTTCTAGGCGCGTCGGCTCCGCGGGCGGGACAGGGCGGAAACCGGGGGAATTCCCTCGGTTTGCGCCTTTTTGCTTTGCCGGCGGCGCTGCAAAATCGGACCCGCAGGAAAGTCGCACTCAAGTTCGTCGACGAAGTGCCGATATGGGAAAGCGAGCAGCGTGATTCCGTTCTGCGAGGTGGTCTATGGCATCCAGTCCTGTTTCGGCGGCATCCGGTTTCCCGGCCTATCCGGCGGCGGGGGCGGGATCCTCCGCTTCGCCCGGCGGCGGAACGCTGCCGGGTTCGCATGCGACGCCCGGAATGCCGGCCACGGCCGCAGGGGCACCCGCGTCGCCCGAGACTGTCCGGAAGGCGGTCGCCGACGCGAACGCGGCATTGGCGCGAGGCGGAACGGAGCTGAATTTCATCTTCGACAAACAGGCGAACGACCTGATCGTCAAGGTCGTCGACACGCAGACCCGTCAAGTCGTACAGCAGTTTCCGGCACAGTGGATGACGGCGGCGGCTCGGGCCTTGTCCGATGCCACGCCGGGTGCCCTGATCAACACGAATGCATGACGGCCGTAGCCGCGGCGGTTTTCCGGGAGATTGAATCATGATGGGAACCTACGTAAACCCGTTCCAGACGAGTTTCCTCACCAATTACACGACGAACACTTCGGGCACCGGTTCGTTGATGTCGACGGGTGTGATCAACGTCAGTCAGCTCGTCACGCAGCTGATGAACGCCCAGTCGCAGCCGCTGACCGCCCTGCAGAATCAGCTCTCCGGCATCCAGACGACGCTGAGCGCGTACGGCCAGCTGCAGGGCGCCGTTTCTTCGCTCCAGACGGCGGCACAGACGCTGAGCAATCCGTCGTCGTTTCAGGCGGCGCAGGCGACGGTCACCGGAACGGGGGTTACCGCGACCGTGACCGGAAGCCCGGCGACCGCCAACTACACGATCGGCGTTTCGTCGATCGCCCAGGCCCAGTCGGTCTACTCGGCGCCGGTCGCGGATCCCACGGCACTGACCATGGGCACGGGAACGCTGACGATCCAGATGGGCAGCCTGAGCGGCAGCACCTTCACCGGTACCGGCAGCGCGATCAA
Organism: Pseudomonadota bacterium; assembly: GCA_021825945.1. GTDB lineage: Bacteria > Pseudomonadota > Gammaproteobacteria > Burkholderiales > Burkholderiaceae_F > GJ-E10. Next base: position 37,064 of record JAKAFN010000010.1, on the reverse strand, counting down.
TGTCTCGATCACGTCGAGCAACGACAGTCTCAACGGGATTGCCGCGGCGATCAACGCCGCGGCATCTGGCTCCGTGAATGCGTCGGTGGTAACCGACGCCAGCGGCAGCCGGCTCGTGTTGAGCGCCGCCAATACCGGCCTCACCAATGCGTTTTCCATCACCAACAATGCCGCGAGCGGCAGCGGCCTGGCGGGGATCGCGTTCAACCCGACATCGCCATCTTCGACGCCGTCGTCGACGGCGATGGGGGAGAGTCAGGCGGCGGCCAATGCCAATTTCACCGTCAACGGGCTGGCTTTGTCCTCGGCCTCGAATACCGTGACCTCGGCGATTCAGGGGGTGACGCTCAATCTCACCCAGCCCACTCCGTCCGGGACTCCGGCGCAGGTCGCGGTCGGCAGCAACGAGACGGCGATCACCAACTCTGTCGCGGCGTTCCTTTCGGCATACAACAACTATGTCGCCACCAACAACAGCCTGACCGCCTATAACACGCAATCGAACACGGCGTCGGTGCTGACGGGTGATCCCACCGCGATGCAGACCAGCAACTCCCTGCAGGCGATCATGAGTTCGGCGACGACGGCGAGCGGCAATAGCAGCTATGCGTATCTGGCGCAGATCGGGGTGACGTTCAACTCGGACGGAACCCTGTCGTTCAATCAAGCGCAGTTCCAGGCCGCGCTGTCGGCCAACCCCTCGGCGGTGAGTGCGATGTTCACTCAGGGCGGGACCGGGTCGAGCGCCGGCTTTGCCTTTCAGGTTTCGAGCCTGGCGGCGCAACTGATCGGTCCCAACGGCGCGATCGGCAGCGCGGAAAACTCGGCCAACAACCAGATCACGAACCTCAATTCGGAGATCACGACGGAGCAGGGCATGCTGGCGCAGATCAAGCAGAACCTGATTGCGCAGTACAGCCAGCTCAATGCGAACCTCGTGCAAGCGCAGCAGACTCAGGCGTCGCTTTATACCCAACTCGCGGCGTTGCCGGGTTGATGCGACGTCGAGAAAAAAGCAGGACCAACCCTGCCCGGTCTCCTAAAAGTGGGCCTCGAAATGCCGATATCCGGTGTGGGACCATCGACAACCCGGAGGAACTCGTGAACCGATTCGGCGCCAGTCTCTACAAGAAAACGAGCGTGGACGGGGAGATCTTCGCCGCCCATCCGCACAAGCTGATCCTTCTGCTGTTCGACGGCGCGCTGGCGTCGATGAATCATGCCAAGGGCTGCATCGCGCAGCGTGACGTTCCCGGCAAGGTCCGCTACGTCACGCACGCAATGCGCATCGTCCAGATGGGGCTGCGTGCCAGCATCGATCGCAAGCACGATCCGGCGTTTGCGGACCGGCTGATCGAGTTGTACGACTATGTTTCGTATCGCCTGTTGCAAGCCAATATTCGCAACGATGCGGCGGCGATCGACGATGCCGTCCGAATCCTGGCGGGGTTGCGCGACGCGTGGGTCAAGATCGGACCGGAGGTGACCGGCAAGCCTGCCACCGCCTCGGCGCCCTCGCCGATGGAAGCCGGCGCCGTGGGTGGGGTCCCCGGCGAGATGATGTCCCGCACCCATTCCTCGGTGATGCGCGCGTATCACATGGCATGAGCCGAGCCGATGCCCCGGAGCCGTCGAGATTGATCGAGGTGTACGAGGAAATTGCGCGGGCGAGCCGCACCATGCTGGATGCGGCCAAGGCTGACGACTGGGAGCGGGTCGCGCGGATCGAAGTCCAATGTCGCGAGCTGATCGACCGGATCCGGGCGGCGGCCAAGGAGGAACGGCTCGGGGCGGGCGAGGCCCGGCGGCGGATGGAGATCCTGCGTGGTGTGTTGCAGGACGACGCGCAGATCCGCGCGCGCTCCGAGCCTTGGCTGCAGGACCTGAATCGGATTCTCGGCGTCTCGTGAGGCTCGCGTCCCGGCCTCTCCCACGCGGGTGCCGAGCCCGGGGGATGGGGGTTTGCGTTGGCGGACCCCGTCGCCAATAATCGGGGCTCCGTGGATTGCAGCCCAAAGGAGCCGGGTGTTGGCAATCGAAATTCCCCCCATCAGTCCGGATCGTCCGCCCGTACCGAACTGGGGCCCGGGGACGACATCGGCGCGCGCGATCGTCCCGGCGGAGCGCCTGTTGGCGATCCTGGGCCGGCTTGCGTCGAATCTCCCTCCGGCCGCGCTGGTCGCCTTGCGTGGCGCGGCCGCGTCGGGCGGGAACGTGGAAGTGGTCCTGGCCGGAGACAAGGCGCCCGCCCAGATTTTGGTCGCGGGGCAGCGGATCGTGCTGACGGGGGCCGCCCGGGACGTCCTGCTCGCGCTGGGCGGCGAGCCGGCGGGCACGGCGGTGCAACCGGAGGCCATCCGTTTTCCCGGTTTTGCGGCGGCGCCGGACGTCGCGGCCTTGGCCCGGGCCGCGGTCGTGGAAGCGCAGGTGGCCGGATTGCGGGCGCAGCCCCCATCATTCTCCGGCGGTGCGGCGCCCGACCCGATTGCGGGGACGGCGCCCGGAACCGACGCGCCGACGGCGGCGACGGTCACGCTGCGCCAACCCTTGTTCGCTGTGGTGTCCGACGGCCCCTCCGCCGACGTGCTGGCCGGCGCGCTCGCGCGGGCCGTCGAACACAGCGGCCTCTTCCTCGAGTCGCACCTCGGATCCTGGGTGCAGGGGCAACGCTCGTCGCAGCAGGTGCAGGCGGAATCCCGGGCATTGCTGGCCGACGCGGTGGCCGCGTCGCCGGCGGATCCGCAGGCGTGGGGTGACCAACGCGCCGCGTCGCAAGCCGACGCCGTGCAGCGGCAGGCTTTCGCGCTGAGCGGGCAGGCTTGGCCCGGCCAAGGTTTCCGCTTGGAGATCGCGCAGGACGGTGGCCGGGGGCGCGCGGCAGCCGACCCCGGGCCCGTCTCCGGCGTGTTCACCGCCACGCTGTCGATGGAATTGCCCAATCTCGGCACGATCCACGCGAAGATCCGGGTGGCCGCATCCACGGTCGGCGTACAGATGGAATCGTCGAACGCCGTCGCGCTTCGGGAGACACTCGGGGCGCTGGCCTCCGCCCTCGATGCGCGCGGTTTGGCGGTCGCGCAATTGACGGTGCAGGATGCTGCGGAATCGTCGGGCGGGGCTCCTTGATGGCGACGGATCGGCGGCCCGACGCGGGTGCCCCTCCTGGCTCGATGGCGCAGGCGGTGGCGCTTTCCTACTCGGATGGCGATGCGTCCCGGGGGCTGGCCCCGAAAGTCGTCGCTGCGGGCCAGGGACGGATTGCCGAAACCATCATCGCCAAGGCGCGCGAAGCGGGGGTCCCGGTCCACGCGTCGCGGGATCTCGTCGCGGCATTGATGCACTTCGATTTGGACCAGCAGATTCCTCCGGCACTATATGTCGCCGTCGCGGAAGTGCTGGCTTGGGTGTACCGCTTGGAGCACGAGGAACCGCCTTGATTCCTAGGCATGCAAGCGCGGAAGTGGTTCCTTGACGACGGGTTTATCGGCGGATACCGGGGTTTCCTCGCGACTACAGTTTCGCGAGACCATGTGAATGACGGGCCCTGCCATGTCCGAAGCTTCCAAGACTCCCATCCATCTTTGCATCGTCCAGCCGCCGGGGTACGTGCACTCCATGGCGCTACTCGATGCGGCCTTGTATTTCCGTCATCAATTGCGCCGATTGGGCGCCGAAGTGAGCATCGCGAAAAACCGCCTGCGCCATGACGCGGCGAATCTGGTGTTTGGCGCCCACCTCGGTTTCGCCTACGAGGCGGCTCGGACGTTCTGTTGCGTGTTCGTGAACCTCGAACAATTGGGCGATGGCGGAAGCACCCTGCCGGTCGAATATCTCGAATCGCTGCGACGCGGACCGGTGATCGACTATGACGCAGGAAACGTGGCCGCCTATTCGCGGGACCCCCACGGGGTGCCGCGGATTTCCTTCGGCTACGCCCCCTACTTGCGATCGATGGCGCACGATGCCGCCCCCCTGGAAAAACGACCGATCGACCTGCTTTTTTTCGGCTCGATGAATCTCCGGCGCAAGCGACTCATCGAACGGATCGAAGGCACGGGACGGACGGTTGCGGCATTTGACGGACCGGTCTATGGCCCGGAGCGTGATGCGGTCATCGTCCAGGCGCGGGCGGTATTGAACTGCCATTATTACGACAGCGCGCGATTTGAACAGGTCCGGGCGTTCCAGGTCCTCTCGCTGGGAACGCCGATGGTGTCGGAGCGCACGCAAGGGGCCAACCCTGGAAAGGGATTCGAGGACTGCGTAAGCTGGTTCGATGACGACACGCTGGAAGGGTTCTTTCGCGACGAATTTGGGAGCACGGAATTCATGGCGCGCGCCCGCGGGCAACTGCAGCGCTTCCAGTCCGTCGATCCGGGTGGCGAGTATGCGCGGGTGATCGAATTTGCACGCGACCTGTACCGCACCCGAACGGGAGCCAACCCGTCGCCGCCATCCAATCCCCAGCGGCGGCTGCACATCGGTTCCGGAAAGGATTACCGAACCGGCTGGTTGAACGTGGACATCCTGGAAACGGCGCAGCCGGATGTGCTGCTCGATTTGGGCCTGCCCCAGACCCTGCCTTTGACGCTGGATTCGCCGGTGTGGGGGCGTGTGCCGTTGCAGGCCGGCGCTACCGAGTTGATCTATGCCAAGAACGTGCTCGAACACATAAAGGATCTTCCGACCTTCATGACCAACTGCCTGGATCTGCTCCAGGTTGGCGGCTCGATGGTGATCGAGGTCCCGTACGAGTCGAGCCTCGGGGCATGGCAGGATCCGACGCACGTCCGTGCCATGAACGAGAATTCGTGGCTGTATTACACGGATTGGTTCTGGTATCTCGGCTGGCTCGATCACCGTTTCCGGATCCGGGAGGCCCATTGGCTCGACACCCACGGCAAGCGCTGCGAGAAGACCGCGGCGGCATTCATGCACGTTACCCTCGAAAAGGTGCAGACGACGCTCGCCGAGCGAATGGTTGCGCGCACGATGCGCGCGGATTTCGGCGGCTTGATCGAGGCGACGGATTTCGCGAAATACCGGGTGGTGGTCAACGGAGAGGGTGGCGGTCCGGCCCGCGAAGCGGAGCGATCCGGGAATCCGGGCGAGGACGTGCGCCCGGTCCTTGGCGCGGCATCGAATTCCGACGCTACCCTTTGCGCGATATCGCCGTAGGAGGTTGGATCAAATGTTCGCTCTCTCGGCGGCGGCAACCAGCGCGGTTGATTGCGAAATCGTTCCGCAAAGCGTAGGAATCTCGGCCAAATCCGGGTTCTTTCTCAGCAATACCTCGGCGCTCCGGTGAAACTCCGTCGGCAGCGACCATGTGGATGCCGAGTTATGAAAGATCGGAAGCGCCAAGATCTTTCCGAGCGATTTGCCCCGTCATTCTCCGCACCTGAAGACAAAGATCCGTCGCCCATAGGTGCCACCCGAGGGTAGGGTCAATTTCGAGTCGTGTGTCGCGGTGCAGCGCGACCGCCAATTCATCCATGGAAACGGCACGCAATGTTGGGCCGTGATCAAACAACCTGATCCGATCGATTACCGTTCCCGCATAGTTCGTGCCGGTCCCCGTGCCATTGGTTTGAAGCCCGACCATTCCGACAGGAAGACCATGCCCGTTTGCCCGTTCCAATGCCGCCAATTCCTCCGCAAGTTTGTAGCCGGTCCCAGTGGGGAAGTAGACATCCTGATGGGCGAAGACGCGCCACGCGTGCCGCGCCTTCGCTGCCCCCGCCGAGAACGCGGCAGCTGCGTTCGGCGCGTCCGTGATGGGAATGACCTCTGCCCCCGTCTCCTGCAATCCGGGAGATCGCGCCAGATTCAGTGAAAACTGCCAGGGACGGTTGACGGCAACAATCACGGAAAATGGGGCTCCCTCCGGCGCGGCTGCAAGAGGCCGTGACTGCCACTTCCGGCACAAGACGATCATCTGGTACATGCCCAGATTGCGCAGAGCCGTCTCGCGGGGGATTCCGAGCGCCGCCGCGGCATCGAGCAGGCCCGCCGTAACGCGGTTGTTTTGCGGTTCCACGCGGTACTGGTCGTGCATGCTTGGTAGCCAACCGGAATCGAGAAACGCCTTGAACGCCGACGCCTGGGAGAAGAAGCGCATATGCGTCCGATCGAGGAGGCCGGAATCGTCGTAGACGATGTCGCCAGCCACCAGCCGTTCAATTACTGAAGCATGGCTCATGTTCGGAATGCAGCTGACGATTCTGGCATCCGGAGTGCTTCGTTCGTATAGTGCATCGAGCACAGGGCGAAAATCGCGCAGGTGCTCCAGCAGGTCACCGATGACAATGACATCGAATCCGCTGCCCAATCGATCCAGGTCTCCGCTATCGAGGTCGAGCGTCAATACCCGGTCCAGGTGCGCGGACGCGGCACGAACTGCATCCGGCGAAAAATCCACGCCCCACCATTCGGTGGTGGGGTTCTGTTCCTTGTACCGGCGGCCGAGGCGACCGTTCGCACAACCAAGTTCCAGAACATGTCGCGCACCGGAGGGAATGGCCGCGAGCAATTTCTGGTTCAACCCGTCGTAGTAATTTCCTGAGGCGTTTTCCCCGGCCGTCGAGCACTTCGGCGAGTTCGCGGACTGCAGTAATCCCTTTCGCGGGATATCGGGAAATGGTGGTGTCGGTGGTGCGGCCGCATTCATGGGTGCCTCATGCTCGGCAGGTAGGGAGAATTCGGAGATGGAGCGAATTTGGTCTTCTTGCATAAGAAAGCGCTTCCGATGCTATCTCGAAGCCGGGATTCCCAATCCGGGCGCCGGGGAGCGGGTTATAGGACTTTCCCGCGCGGAGCCCGACCTTTCCCTTGTGAGTGCGCTATTGGCGAGGCTTTGATACCGATTCGCTGATTGGGCATCGCCGAGCGACTGGAAGAATACGGCGAGGTTGTGGGCGGCCAGATGGCTCCCTCGGCCTGCTACCGATCCGTCCAGCATCGGGGTTTCGCCGATCTCCAGACAGCGCTTCCAGTGGGCTTCGATCCGCGGCAGCAGCTCCGCGGCGCGCCCCGGCGCTTGGATGGCGCAATCCAGCAGCAGATCGCCGAACGCGAAATGGAAATCCGGAGAGTGGATCCAGCGTGGTTCTTCCGCTTCGGCATACCGCAGCGCATCGGCGATGTTGCCGGCCTTCCGCAGGCTATAGAGGTGGCGAATCGTCATCGCATGCAGCCATGGGTGGCGGTGCTGCATGGCCGCCGCCAGGGTCGGATCGGCGGGCGGCCAGCCGAGCAGACTCCGCGCCCTTTGGTAGCAGGCGCAGGCTTCGGTGTAGTCCTCTCGACCTTCCCGCTCCTTGCCCATCTGGTAGTGCAGATAGGGGTCCTCCGGTGCGCGCGAGAGTTCGGCCCGCAGGAGGCGTTCATTGCGATCGCCCTTTTCTTTCTGTTGCGCCTTGCGGTAGCCGTCATGGCCGATCGCGACGTCGAGTCTGGTGATCGGAAACCGATGGACCGGTTGTTCGTGAATCCGGCCTTGATACCGTACCGAGCCGGGCAAGACGCGAGGAATCCACGAACGCAGCATGGAGATGGAGCCGGAGTCGTCGAACTCGTTGCGCAGCTCTGCCAGCCCGACGAATGGCGGCGTTTCGCTGGTCGATCCCAAGGCCCGCAGGGATTCTCCGCCGTGCACGAGCCATTCGTCGGCGTCCAGGATCAGCCGCCAGGGCGACCGTACGCGATCCAGCGTGAAGTTGCGCGCGGCCGCGAAATCATCACACCACGCGAAACGTTCGACGCGTGCGCCGCAGGCGGCCGCAATCGCCGCGGTGCCGTCGGTGGATCCCGTGTCGACGAGGACGATTTCGTCGACATACGGCGCGATGCTGCGCAGGCAGCGTTCGATCGAACGCGCCTCGTTTTTGGCAATGATGGCGGCTGCGATCATGTCGTGACGCGCCGCAAACTCACGTCCGTTCCGAACGTTGCGGGAACGCGGCGGGAAGATGGTCCGGGCCAAGTCCCTGCGCATGGCGTTCGACCATCCGGACCACCAAGTCTTCGAAGGCGCTGGTGTAGCGCGCGCTGTCGAAGAGCCGACAGGTCATCCGGCGGTCGGCGAGGCGCGAGCGGATGGCGCGCAGGCGGTCGCGGTCGTGCGCAAGCTCGAGTGCGATGCGTTCGTATTCGTCGAGGTCGGCGGCGACCAGTTCGGGCAGTTCGGCCGCATGCAGCAGGCTGGCGGCGACGCGAGAAACGAACGTATCGCCCAGGATCGTCAGTACCGGCGTTCCGGCCCAGAGCGCATCGCTCGCGGTGGTGTGGGCGTTGACGGGCGCGGTGTCGAGGAACAGGTCGGCGACCCGGATTCGGGCAAGGTGCTCGGCAAGAGGGAGGGGAGGGGCCCAGTAGATCCGATCGGCGGAAATTCCCCGACGCGCGGCATAGGCGATAAGGTTACGCCGGGCCTGTCGGTTTGCCTCGAACAGCCAAAGCACGGCGTGCGGCGCCTTTTGGAGGATCGCGCACCAGCGATCGAACACATCCGGCGTCAACTTATAGTTGTTGTTGAACGAGCAGAACACCATTGCCTCGTCCGGCAGGCCGTAGAACGACCGATCTCGCGGCTCGCCGACGATGCGCTGTCGATCGTTGGGCTGGTAGCAATCCGGCATCTGCGCAATTTTCTCGTCGTAGCCGTCGGCATGTTCCAGGGGCGTGACGATGGGGTCGCCGATGATGTAGTCGTAGATCGGGCTGCCCAGTGATCCGGGGAAACCCAGGAAGTTCACCTGGATCGGAGCGGAACGATATCCGAAGACTTCATTTCGCGAATGCAGGGTATAGCCCTTTAGGTCGATCAGGACATCGATGCCGTCGTTGCGGATCCGATGAGCCAACGTCGCCGCGGGGATCGCCTCGACATCGTGGAATCGCTCGCCAAATGCGGCTTCCAGACGGCGCCGAATCGGCGATTGGTCGTCGATGCCGTAGGAATAGGCGTGGATCTCGAACCGATTCGGATCGTGGCGTTCGAACAGTTCTGCCACGAGGTATGCGGTGGCGTGCTTCTGGAGGTCGCCCGACACATAGCCGATTCGGATGCGTCCGTCCCGCGCCCGCCGTGCCGGAGGGCGTGGCAAGGGCGAGATGGTGCCGAAGCAGATCTGGGCCTGGATGCGGGATGCCGCGAGTAGTTGCGCACGGGTCCATGGCAGCGTGAGTGCGTAGAAGGGAATCGGCTGGCCCAGTCCCGCCTCGATATGGGACTGCAGGGCGGAGATGTCGTCTCCTAGGGTGGTCCAGTTCGCGGCTTGCAATGACGAAAAAATCACGCTCGATAGCGCTCGCACGTTGGGTCCGCCGATGGCTTCGATATTGCGGCAACACTCACGCGATTCTTCCGGCATTTCCATCAAGAGAAATGCGGTTCCGAGCCAAGCATAGGCATGCAGATTCCGAGGGTCCCGGTTGAGGACCCCGAGGAGCACCGGAACGGATTCCTTTATTTTGCGTTTGCGGATCAGCGCCATTCCCAAATCGATGTGGATCGACAGGTCGGCGATCTCCTCCATATCGATTCGCTGACAGAAGTCGATCAGTTCTGCATCCCGGGACGACCTCGCGAGGCACAGCGCAAGCAGTGCGGTGATGAGGGCGTTGCCGGGCAGCAGGGCAAGCGCCTGCCGCGCGGCTTCCGCACCCGGCTCCCAGTCCCCGATCTTTGCGTATGCACGGGCGAGCTGGAGGTGGCTATGCATGTCCTCCGGGCAGCGCGCGACAACCCGACGAAAGGCGTCGATCGCCTGTTGCCACTTTTCCCGCTGGGCGGCGCCGACTCCGCGCCGGAACTCGGCTTCCGCCTGCGGAGGCCGGGGAATGGAGGCCGCCGGCAGTTTGGTCGCGGTCACGATGCCGCCTCCAGGTGACACGGCATCGCGTTCCGATCCCAGCGGGAAACCATGCGCTGGAACAGCGCCTCCAGGCCCCGTACGTAGCGGGGTGTATCGAACAGCGCGCAGTGCGCTCGATTGGCCGCAAGGCGATCGCGGATTTCGCGCAGGCGGACCGGCGTGGTTGCGAGTTCGAAGGCGAGACGCTCGTACGAGTCGATATCCGGCGCGACCAGGTCCGGTAGACCCGCTGCCCGCAGCGCGCTCGCCGCAACCCGGGAAACGAAGGACTCTCCGACCATGGTGATCAACGGCAGGCCGGCCCATAGCGCATCGCTGGCGGTGGTGTGCGCGGTGACGGGAAAGGTGTCGAGCATCAGGTCCGCAAGGGGCAGGCGTGCGAGATGCTCCTCCTGCGGGCGGTTCGGAGCCCAGACGAGTCTGGCCGGCGATACCCCACGACGCAGGGCTTCGGCAGACAGGTTTTTCCTGGCCTGCGGGTTTGCGTCATAGAGCCACAGGACGCTGCCCTCGACCGTCCGCACCAACCGGCACCACCGGTCGAACATCGATCCCGTGATTTTGTAGGCGTTGTTGAACGAACAGAAGACGAATCCGTGCTCGGGGAGTCCGCAGTCCGCGCGACTCGGTCGGATGCCGATTCGGCGTTTGCGGTCGTTGGGCTGGTAACAAAAAGGCAGTTGGGCGATGCACTCGGAATATCCGTCGGCATGTTCGATGGGCGTGACGGTGGTGTCGCCGATGATGTACTCGTGGCAGGGAGATCCCAGCGTTCCCGGGTATCCCAGATAATTCGCCTGGATCCGTGCCGGGTGCGCGGCGAAGATGCCCAGGCGCGGGACGAAGGTATACCCCTTGAGGTCGAGGAGGATATCGATGTCGTCGGTGCGGATCTGCTCCGCAGCTTGCGGATCCGAGAGTCGGCCGATGTCGCGGAATCCCCTGCCGACGCCGTCGACGATGCGGCGACGGACTTCCGAGCCATCGTCGGGGCCGTAGGAATAGAGATAGACCTCGAATTGCTCGCGGTCATGGCATTCGAACACCTCGGCGATGAGGTGTGCGGTCGCATGGCGGTAGATGTCGTTGGTGACATACCCGATACGGATCGGAGCGCCGGGGCGGCGGCGCGGCGGTGCCGGCAGGCGTGGAATTCCATGGCAATGACGTTCCCAGTACGCTTGTGCGACGGTCCGCTGCGTAAGCCGGTCGGACGGCGTCGTGACGACCTGGAACGGAACCGCATTACGCTCGCCGCGCTCGAGTGCGTCATGGAGCTCGGCAAGATCTCGCGAGAGGGCGTCCCAGGCGCACGCCTGTTGCCCATGATGAGCCATCGCCGAAAGCAGTTTCGCGCGATCGCTCCCCAGCGCGAGGGCGGTTTCGAAGCATTGCCGGGCTTCTTCATGGAGCGACAGGCAAGCGAAGGCATTCCCCATCTGAATGTGGGCTGGTGCGAAATCCGGCCGACGCTGCAATCCGGCTAGATACGACTGGATGGCGTCGTGATGCCGCCCCATGTGGAAGCGCGCGTTCGCCAATGCGAACCAGCATGTCGGATTGGCCGGATTCCGTGCGGCCGCATGTTGGAAGGCCTCGGCCGCGCCCGGCCAGTCCAGCGCCTGCGCCAATGCCAGTCCTCGTCCAAACGCCTCCTGTGTGAATGGATCCGGGGGCCTGTCCAATGGTGGGGCTGCGGAGACGTCGGGAAGCGAGTTGTGTCCTGGCATCAGCATGGCGGCGTGTTTCGAGAACCCTACAGTTCACTCTACCGATGCCGATATGGCCTCGATCCGGGGAAATGGCGGGTCCCGGGGTTCGGTTTCGAGCGATTCCCGTCCGCGCACGAATCCAGGGCGAACGCATGGCTCCCTCACCGTTTCGCACGGCGGCTTTTATGCTTTACTTCGGGATTCGACATGCCTGCAGGGAGACTGCCACCCCATGCAACTGCACCCTTTCCCGGAGCCGGATACTCCGGAGCTCGAACCGTACACCCTGTATGGCCGGCCGGAGATCGTGTCGCTGCTGCGGCGGATCACCGGCGATCGCACGCTGGTTACGGTGTATCCGGGGCGGGCCGGCGATTTCTCGGTGTCGATGATCCTGGAAACCGATCCGGACCGCGGCCGGTTGGTGCTGGACATGCCGGCGGGTGATGACGCGAGGCAACGGGTATTGCAGGCCCGCGAACTGGTGTTCGTCGGCTTCTTCGAGAATATCAAGGTGCAGTTCATGGCGGGGGGGGCGCGGGAGCGGGCGTTCGATGGCAAGCCGGCATTCGAAGTCGATCTGCCGGAGAAGATTCTGCGCTTGCAGCGGCGCGAATTCTTCCGCGTCCGCACCCCCAGGCTCGCGCCGGCGAGTTGTCTGATCCCGCAGGCCGACGGCGCATCCCGGTACGAGTCGGTGCGGGTGGTCAATCTGAGCGTGGGCGGGTTGGCGGTGCTGGTGCATCCGCACTTGTTCGACCTGCCGCCCGGGGGGGTCGTCCGCAACTGTTTTCTCGACCTTCCGGGAGTCGGTCCGATCAACGTGGCGTTCCGCGTGGTGAATGTCTACGACATCGGCGGCGGCGAGGGCGAGTGGGGGCGTCGTTGCGGCTGTCAGTTCCTCGATCTGGACCCTCAGGCGCGGATGATGCTGCAGCGGTATGTGAATCGCGTCGAAGCGGAGCAGCGCAAGGTGGCGGTCGAGGCGAAGCGCGGGTAACGATTATCGGGAGGCCCCCGGCTCACCGGCCCCGTCATGGACATCCGTCATCGCGAGGCCCGCAGCGCCGCGGTGATTCAGGCGGGATCGCGCTGGATTGCTTCGGACTGCGCGCCCTCGCAATGACGGACCGGGTCATGCGCGCTCCCGCTCGCGGGGGCGCGGAGCGAATCAGGACGGCAGGCTTTCCTCCGAGGCGTAGAGCGCGTTCCACGCCAGTTCGTACTGCAGGCCCGACCCCACCCAGGCCACGGTTCCGACGGCGAGTGCGGCGGTGTAGATCGCCGCGATCCGCTCGCTGCGGCGATCCTGGCAGCGGATGCGCGCCGCGGATAGCAGGTGGGCATGGCCGGTGACGTAGTGCCGCTCGACCATGCGCATGCCGGCGCCAACGGGAATCAGGCATTCCGGTAGGCCGGCCATGCCGCACTGGCCGTCCCGGAGGCGGTCGGACGTGTTTTCGAACCAGACGAAAAGATCGTGCGCATCTTCCGATTCCTCTTCCTGGATCGGTTTGGGTGCGAGATCCAGCATCGGGACCCCTCCGAAGTCGTGTAGCGGGTGGGTCGCTGCTTCCGCCATCTGGCGAATGAGTTCTGCTTTTGCCATGATCGGTCCCCGTTGTGGCTTTCCGAGCGTCTGGCCACGCAATGCGGGCCATCCGTCTGATGATTTCGGCGGCAAATCCCAAAGCTGTAGGGTGGGTTGTGGCCGGAGGAGCGATCGGAGCCCCGGAAATGGCGGGGGATTCCGTGTCAATTCCCGGGCTCTGCGCCCAATGCAGCGCGCGCGCAACCCTAAAGAACGCCGAACTCCAGCCGATATTCCATCGTTCTCCGGGAGTCCTTCCTCGAAATAATCGAGGCAGTTTCACGATGCGCGTTGCGCGCCGGCAAGGTCGGCGGGCACGGCGACTGCCTCGATGGCCGAAGAATCCGACAGCGGACAGGACCGCACCCTAGACCCATCCGCCAAACGATTGGCGGATGCACGCAAGGAAGGGAACGTTCCCCGATCGCGGGATCTGGGAAATCTCTTCATCATCGGCGCGTCCGTCGGCGTGATGGCCTTGGCCGGCGGTTCGGTCGCGTCGGCGAGCCGCGCCCTGGTCGCCGCTGGGTTGCGCTTCGATGCGCAGAGCGCCACGGATCCGGCGGCGATGCTGGCGCGGCTCGGAACCTGCGTTGCGGCGGCGATGACGGGGACGGCCCCGATCTTCCTGGTTCTCGCAATCGCGGCGGTGGCGGCGCCGTTGGTGATCGGCGGTGCGGTGTTCGTGCCGGCTGCGGCTGCGCCCAAGATCGAGCGTTTGAGCCCCGTCGAAGGGTTCGGGCGCTTGTTTTCGCTGCAATCCCTGGTGGGGCTGGTCAAGACCTCGCTGCTGGCGATCCTTCTCGCGATCGTCGGCGGCAGTTACGTGGCCACTCACCTCGACCGCTTCGCGTCCCTGGCCGGAGAGGGCGTCGCGCGGGCCGTCGCCGAATCCTTCCATCTGGCGCTCGCGGCGTCGGCGATGATGGCGGTTGCCCTCGCCGTCATCGCGGCAATCGACGTTCCATATCAGATCGTTTCCTTCCGCAACCGATTGCGCATGACGGTCACCGAGATGCGCGAAGAGGCGCGCGAGATGCAGGGGGATCCGCAGATCAAGGCGCGGGTGCGCCGGGCGCAGCGCGACATGGCCCGTCGCCGCATGATGGCTGCGGTCCCGAAGGCCGACGTGGTGGTCACCAACCCGCAGCACTTTTCCGTGGCGATCAAGTACCTGGAGGATCGTCACCGTGCTCCGGTGGTGGTCGCCAAGGGCATGGATGACGTGGCGATGCGCATCCGCGAGCTTGCGCGGGAATCGGGTGTGCCGCAGATGGAAGCGCCGCCGCTGGCCCGGGCGCTCTATAAACATGTCGAGATCGGCGAGGAGATTCCGGCCGCGCTGTATACCGCGGTGGCGCAAGTGCTCGCCTATATCTTCCAGCTCAAGAGCTTTGCTCAGGGAGTCGGGCCACGCCCGGTCGAGCCGCATGACATCGCGGTGCCGGAGGGGATGGACCCGCTCGAACCGATGGCGCAGGCGTGAGGAACGACATGCAAGCCGGTGTGCGTCCTCTCACCTTTGCCCTGTCCCGCGCGGCGGGGGAGGGGCCGTTCCTGGGCCGGCATGCACGACGTGGTTCGTTGACGGAGCAATAGCGAGATGGAAGCCGTTCTGAAACACCCGCTCTTCCAGGCCGTCCCCTGGCGGTCGTTGGCCGTGCCGCTGGTGGTGTTCCTCATCCTCGCGATGATGATGCTGCCGCTGCCGCCGTTTGCGCTGGACATCCTCTTTACCTTCAACATCGCGTTGGCGCTGGTGATCCTGATGGTGGCTACGTACACCAAGAAGCCGCTCGATTTCGCCGCCTTCCCCACCGTGTTGTTGCTCACCACCTTGATGCGCCTGTCGCTCAATGTCGCGTCGACGCGAGTGGTGCTGACGCGCGGGCATACCGGGGCGGGCGCGGCCGGCAAGGTCATCGAATCGTTCGGCCACTTCGTGATCGGCGGCAACTTCACGGTCGGGCTGATCGTGTTCGCCATCCTGGTGGTGATCAACTTCATGGTCGTCACCAAGGGTGCCGGGCGGATTGCGGAAGTGGCCGCGCGCTTCACGTTGGATGCGATGCCGGGCAAGCAGATGGCGATCGATGCCGACATGAATTCCGGGTTGATCGACGACAAGGAGGCACGTCGTCGCCGTTCCGAGGTCGCCCTCGAGGCCGACTTCTACGGGGCGATGGACGGTGCCAGCAAGTTCGTGCGCGGCGATGCCGTCGCCGGGATCATCGTGTTGTTCATCAACATCATCGGCGGCTTGGCGATCGGCGTTCTGCAGCATGGCATGCCGATCATGTCGGCCGTCAACAACTATGTGCTGCTCACCATCGGCGACGGCCTGGTCGCCCAGATCCCGGCGCTGACGATCTCCATCGCGGCGGGTCTCATCGTGTCGCGTGTCGGCAAGGACGACAACGACATCGGTACGCAGATTCTCGACAGCGTGATGGCGACGCCACGCGCCCTGGGGATCACCGCTGCGATTCTCGCCATTCTCGGCAGCATTCCGGGGATGCCGTCGATGGTGTTCCTGATGCTGGGGGCATTGTGCGGCTATGCGTCCTGGTTCCTGGTGCGGCGCGCCAAGCAGGTGGACGAGAAGAAGGCTCAGGAACAAGCGGCAACCGCGCCGTCTCCCGCCGCAGCGCAGGAGGCGAGCTGGGACGACATCGTCCCGGTGGACGTGGTCGGCCTGGAAGTGGGATATCGCCTGATCTCGCTCGTCGACGCCAAGGCGGACGGCGAATTGCTCAAGCGCATCAAGGCAATTCGCAAGAAGTTCGCCCAGGAAGTCGGGTTCCTGCCGCCGTCGGTACACATCCGCGACAACCTCGACCTCAAGCCGACCCAATACCGGGTGCTGCTCAAGGGGGTGGTGGTTGGCGAAGGCGAGGCGTTCTCCGGGCAGTTCCTGGCGATCAATCCGGGGAACATCACCCAGGCTTTGCCGGGCACGCCGACCCAGGACCCCGCATTCGGCCTCCCTGCGACCTGGATCGACGCCGGCGCGAAGGATTCCGCCCAGGTCTTGGGCTATACGGTCGTCGATTGCGCGACGGTGATCGCGACCCACATCAATCATTTGTTGCTGAGCAATGCCGGCCAGTTGCTCGGCCGGGCGGAAACGCAGGCCTTGCTCGACCACTTCGGACGCAACCACCCCAAGCTCGTCGACGACTTGGTGCCAAAACTCATCCCGCTCGCGACGCTGCAGAAAGTGCTTGCCAACCTGCTGGACGAGGGGATTCACATCCGCGACTTGCGCACGATCATCGAAACGCTCGCCGACGGCGCCACCCGCAGCACGGATGCGGCGGAGTTGACGGCGGCGGTGCGGACCGCGCTGCGCGCGTCGATCGCCCAGGCGTGGTTCGGCTCGACGCGCGAACTGCCGGTGATCGCGTTGGATCAGGATCTGGAAAAGCTGCTCGTCCAATCGCTGGGTGCGCCCGGCGACGCGCCGGCATTCGAGCCGGGGCTGGTCGATGCCCTGCAGCGCAACGCGGCGGCGGTCGCGAAGCGGCAGGAGGAGATCGGCGTCACGCCGACGCTGTTGGTGCCGGACCGTTTGCGGTTGCCGTTGGCGCGCTTGCTCAAGCGCCCGGCGCCCCGGCTGCGGGTGCTGGGACACGCGGAGGTTCCGGAGACGAGCGTGATCCGGGTGAACAACGTCCTTGGGGCGCGGGTGTGACGGGTTGGTACGACGGGTCGATCAGGAACGCGGTATAAGACGGAAGCGGCAAGGAGAACGCCATGGGATTCAGACGATATGTAGCGACGACCGCCCGCGAGGCCCTGCATCGGGTTCGCCTGGAACTGGGGGCCGAAGCGGTCATTCTGTCCAACCGCCGCCTGGATTCGGGGCGCGTCGAGATCATCGCGGCGGCGGAGGGACAGATGCGCAACCTGGTCGAGGAGTTCGAGCCGGTCAACGGCGCGTCGGCCAGCGCGACCACGGCGGCGAGCGTCGCCATGCGCGGCAAGTTTCCCGCCGCAGCGCGCAAGGCGTCCGTCGACACCACGAAGGCGGAGCCGGCTCGTCCCGGTCGTACCATGCCGGAGTCGTTCCAGGAGTTCATCCGTCGTCAGACCGCGATCGCGCAGCCGCGTCTCGGCGGTGCTGCGATGTATGACGACGTGGCCCACGCCGACGAGGAACCGCCGTCCTCCGTTTCGCGGCCTGCCGCAGCCGAGCCTGTCGCGAGCGCCGCGCCGGCGGTGTTCCGCCGCCGCCCGTCGCGGGCGGAGCCGTTCCTGTCGCGGTCGGTCGATCCGGCGCCCGAGACGTCCCGATCCGCGACGCCGGCGTCCGGTGCGCCGGCCGCCGCCGCGGAGCCGGCGATGGTTGCGTTGGCGCCAGACCTGTTCGCCTCCGGGTCATCGACCACGGCGGGTGGCGTTGCGGCGGGAGCCCCGTCTTCCCCGCCGACGGGTGACACTCGCGTGATGGCGGAGTTGCGGTCCCTGCGGTCGGTGCTGTCGGACCGAATCTCCAATCTGGAAGTCAACCTGGCGTCGAAGGTTGCGGCGACGCGGCCGCTTGCCGCGACGACCGCGCCGGGGCAGCTTGCGTTGGCCCGGCAGGTGATGGTCCGTCTGTTGATGTCGGGATTCTCCCCGGAACTGGCGCGCCGCGTCGCGGAAAAGACGCCGGCCGGCCTGGAGGCCGGGCAGGCCGACGCCTGGTTGCACGCGGTGGTGGCGCGCAACGTCCGTTGCCCGGTCGAGGACGAGAATCCGGTCTCCGGTACCGGTGCGATTGCATTGGTCGGCCCCACCGGGGTCGGCAAGACCACGACGATCGCCAAGTTGGCGGCCCGGCAAGCAGTACGCCACGGCGCGTCGAGCCTGGGCCTGATCACGCTGGACTCCTATCGGATCGGCGCGCACGAACAACTGCGCAGTTACGGCCGCATCCTGGGGGTGCCGGTGTTCGTGGCCCACGACGCATCGAGTTTGAAGGATGTGTTGGCATCGTTGCGCGGCAAGCGCACGGTGCTGATCGATACCTGCGGGATGTCGCAGCGGGACCAGCGGCTGACCGAAATGCTGGGCTTGCTCGACGAGGTGCGGTTCGGCGACCAGTCCATTCAGCGTGTCCTGTTGCTCAACGCGGCATCGCATGCCGAGACGTTGGACGAAGTGTCGCGGGCATGGCGCTTGGGGAGCATGCAGGGCACGGTATTGACCAAGATCGACGAGGCGGCGCGGATCGGCGGTGCGTTGGATTGCATGATGCGGTATCGCGCGCCGTTGCTCGGGATCACCAACGGCCAGCGGGTCCCGGAGGATTGGCATGCAGCCAATCCCACGCTGCTCGCCCACATTGCGTTGAAGCCGTTCGGGTCTTCGTTTTCGCTCGATGGCGAGGAGGCGCAGGCGTTCGTCGCCGGTGCGGCAGCCCAGGAAGTGGCGCTACGGGCGTCCTGATCCGCTCATGAGGCCGTCGCACGCATCGGACCAAGCAAGCGGTTTGCGCCGGATGTTCGCGCGCAGGCCCGCACGCTGGTCACTGGTGGTTCAGCCCGCAGGCCGAACCGTGGGGCAGGCGACCGCGATCGCCCGGCGGGCGCAGGAGATTTCCCAACGAATGGCGCCTGCCGGCGCGACGGCCACGCTGATCATCGATGGTGCCCGCAGCCAGGTTGCCCATGCCTTCGGACTCAAGGCGCGGTATGACCTCGATCATGCGCTCGAACGCGATTGCGACATCGGCGAGGCGATCCTCGCCGTACCGAATGCATCCCTGTGGGTGTTGCCGGCAGCGCGCGCGATCGATCGTGCCGGGGAGGATGAGGGGCAGGCGGCGCGGGTCACCCAGGCGATCGAGTCGGTGAGCGCGCGCGTGCGGCACGTCGTGCTGACGCTTCCGCCGGCGCGCTTGGCGTTCCTGCGGCGCATCGGCGAACTTGCGGCGTTGCGACAGGCGCTGATCCCGATGGATTCGAGCGCGGACGCCGGAACGGCCGCGCTCGCTGCGATTCGGCAGACCATGAGCGACACGGAGATCGCCGTTTTCCGCCTTCTTTTTTCGGGAATGAGCAAGGCGGCGGCCGGTAGGCTGTTGTCGGGAACGGCGGCGATCGCGCGCCGGCATTTCGGCGCGACGGTGTCGGCGGCGGAGCCGGTGGAGGATCTGTGGCGGGCGGAGGAGATGCCGGAGCAGCCTGCCGGGGAGCGCGCGCCGCTCGTGGAGACCGTACTTTGAAGAGCGACGCCTTCGTGTATACCGCACGCGGAACGCTGGAACGAGACCAGGACTATGCCAAGCAGTACGCGCCCTTGGTGCGGCGGATTGCGCACCAGATGGTTGCGAAGCTACCGGCAAACGTCGAGGTCGATGATCTGATCCAGGCCGGCATGATCGGCCTCATGGATGCGGTCGGCCGCTACGAAGCATCGCAGGGGACGCAGTTCGAGGTCTACGCGGCGAGCCGCATCCGCGGCGCCATGCTCGACGAACTTCGCGCCGGCGATTGGATGCCGCGCTCCGCGCGCAAAAGCCAGCGCGAAATCGAAAACGCCATCCACCGCGTCGAGCAGCGCCTCCGGCGCCCGGCGCAGGAGAGCGAGATCGCGCGGGAGCTCAATGTTTCGGTTGCCGAGTACCAGGAACTGCTGAGCGAGGCCCGCGGCGCGCAACTGATCCATTTCGACGACCTCGGCGGCGGCGACAACGACGAGGATTATCTCGAGCGCCATCTGCCGCAGACCGACAGCGAACCGATGGAGATCCTGCGCGACAAGCGCTTTCGCACTGCGCTGGTCGACGCCATCGAGAACCTGCCGGAACGAGAGAAGTTGTTGATGAGCATGTACTACGAGCAGGACCTCAATCTTCGCGAAATCGGCGCCGTGATGGGCGTGACCGAGTCGCGGGTTTGCCAGTTGCATAGCCAGGCGGTGTCCCGGCTGCGGGCCAAGCTGAAAAACTGGTGAGCCGGAAAACCGGCCTTTTTCCGCGGAACGCCAAGCGCCCGTACAACCCACAATCGACCCATTGAATGTGGGGTCATCTCGGCGCACCGGCGCCGAATCGCAAGGGAGTTGCACATGGGTGTGATGGAGCGCTTTGAGACCAAGAATCCGGCGCGGATCCAGGAATTCCTGACGTTTCGCCTCGGAGGTGAGGAGTATGGGATCGACATCCTGAAGGTGCAGGAGATCCGCGGCTATGACACCGTGACCCGCATCGCCGGTGCGCCGACCTTCATCAAGGGGGTGATCAACCTGCGCGGCGTCATCGTGCCCATCGTCGATCTGCGTATGAAGTTCAACCTCGGGGAGGCCCGGTACGACGCCTTCACCGTGGTCATCATCCTGAACATCAACGGCCGGGTGGTCGGTGCCGTCGTCGACTCCGTGAGCGACGTGCTGGAACTCTCCCCCGAGCAGATCAAGCCGGCGCCGGAATTCAGTTCCTTGCTGGATCAGGATTACATCACCGGCTTGGGCAGCATCCGGTCCGGAGAGGAGGAGCGCATGCTGATTTTAATCGATATCGATCGTTTGATGTCGAGTGAGGATATGGCGCTGATCAGCTCGGTGCGCCAGGAAGCGGCCGTGGCGGCGTAGGCACGATCCGCGACGCAAACGGTAACAGACCGGGAACCCGGACAACGACCGATGGGGAACCGCAGCGATTCGTCATTGCGAGGGCGGAGCCCGAAGCAATCCAGGCCGCCCTCTGGATCGCCGCGGCCCGATGGGCCTCGCAATGACGCCGATGTTTTATCGATCAGGGCGGTGGATCGCCGTAACAACCGTTAGGGGCCATTTATCATGCTGAATCGATTCGCAGTTTCCAAGCGACTGCTCACCGCATTCCTGTTCCTGGCGCTCATCGGTGCCACGATCGGCGTCATCGGGGCCTGGGGAACCTGGCGCATGGATCAGCGTGCGCAGGCGATGTATCAGGACGATCTCAGCGGCCTGAAACTCGCTGCGCGGGCGGAAGCGTCCGCGGCCTATTCGGCACAGGCATTGGAGCAGGCGATTCTCACGACGAACAACGACACCCGCTCGACGCTCGTCGAGCAGGCGCGCCAGTCCTATAAGGATGCGACCGCCAACCTCCGAAAAGCGGCACCCCTGTTCGACAGTTCGGAGCAGGGTAAGGGCCTGGCCACGCTGGCGGCGTCGATGCTCGAACAATACGGCAAGGATTTCGCGACCGTCGCGGATGCCATCATGGCCCGGTCGGCAGCACCCGCCGCGGCGGCCCAAGGGGGAGCGGCGCCGGTTGCGGCCATTACGATCAGCGATGATTTCAGCAACGTGCTGAGCACGGCGGAGACGACCCTGCATGCCATGGCCGAATGGAAGGTCAGCAATTCCGCAGCGGACGCTGCGGCGACGTCGCAGGTATTCCGCACGAGCGCCTGGATCATCGGCGGGTTGACGGCCGCCGGCGTACTGGTCGCGGTCGCCCTGGGGGTGGCGCTCACGCGGTCGATCACGCGGCCGCTGGAGATGTCGATCCGCGTTGCCGACGCGGTCTCGAAGGGCGACCTCACTTGCGAGGTGTTCGCGGAAGGCAACGACGAACTCGCCCACCTCCAGCGCTCCCTGGACAGCATGGTGAGCGGCCTTCGCAAGGTCGTCACGAGCGTGCGCGCCGGAGTCGATTCGGTCGCAACCGCTTCGGATCAGATTGCCAGCGGAAATTCCGATCTGTCGGCTCGTACCGAGCAACAGGCGAGCAGCCTGGAACAGACCGCTGCATCGATGGAGCAGTTGTCGAGCACCGTCAAGCAGAACACCGATTCGGCACGCCAGGCGAACCAGCTCGCGGCGGCGGCGTCCGACGTCGCGGGACGGGGTGGCAAGGCGGTAGGGCAGGTCGTCGAGACGATGGGGGAAATCGAGGCGAGCAGCCGCAAGATCGCCGAGATCATCGGCGTCATCGACGGCATCGCATTCCAGACCAATATTCTGGCCTTGAATGCCGCGGTGGAAGCCGCTCGCGCCGGGGAACAGGGCCGCGGCTTCGCCGTCGTGGCGGGCGAGGTGCGCAACCTCGCGCAGCGCAGCGCGCAGGCGGCGCGCGAGATCAAATCGTTGATCGCCGACTCGGTGGCCAAGGTCGAGAGCGGTTCCCGTCAGGTCACCGATGCGGGTAAGACCATGCGCGACCTCGTGGATCAGGTCCGGCGCGTAACCGATCTGTTGGCGGAGATCGCTTCGGCGACGATGGAGCAGAACTCGGGAATCAGTCAGGTGAACACCGCGGTGACGCAACTGGATCAAATGACGCAGCAGAATGCTGCCTTGGTGGAGGAGAGCGCCGCCGCGGCCGCCAGCCTGCGCGAGCAGGCGGCGCAATTGGCGCAGTCGGTGGCGACGTTCAAGCTCGGTCAGAACGAGGCGACACGGGTGATCGCCGCCGCCCAGGCGTCGGCGCGATCGACCGCGCCGGCGGCGCCGGCACCGCATCGGAACCCGGCGCCGGCCGCCGCTGCCGCGGCGCCGGCCGCCACCGGTACCATCAAGCCCGCCGCGAAGGCCGACGACAACTGGGAAGAGTTCTGATCGGAGCCGAATTCCAGCCCGCCGAAGCAAAAGGACCCGTCCGGTTCCGGACGGGTCCTTTTGCGTTGTGCGCCCGGCGCGGGCGACGGCTGAGGCTACCGCGCCGAGAACGCGCCGCTCGCGGTATATACCGCTGCGTCACCGTTTCGTGCACCGCGCAGCGCATTCAGCCGCACCCGGTTGAATGCCATGCGCGGCGTCAATGTTGCGGCATTGCGCTGGTTCAGGGTCCGCGCGCGCGCCAACAGGCCCGCGAGCGCGGCCATCGTGTGGCGGTCCCTGGCTTGCAGCGAAGAGAGGGAGGCAAGCAGGCGCTCCTTGCGGGCCAGGACGGGCTCCAGCGCGATCACATCCTCCGCAAGCAGCGCCTGATGCTCCTGCTCGAGGCAGTCGATGAGTTGGGTGATCGTCGACTCCATCGGACCGCTTCGGGTCATGCGCCGGGGGCGCCTTGTTGGGGTCGACCGGCGAGCGCCGCCGCCGTCGCGACCAGCTTTTCGGCAACCGCTCCGGCATTCACCCGATAGCTGCCGTTGGCGATCGCCGACGTGATTTCGTTGACTTTGGCCGCGTTGAAGTCCGACTGCGCGAACTGCGCGTCGAGTTGACTCAGGTGAACGGCGGCGGACGACACCGCGCCGGGAGACGCGGATGTGCCGCTGGCAACGGCGCCGGACCCGGCCGTACTGGCACGCCCGGCCGCGCGCGTGGCGCCGCCGGTCCCTGTGCCTCCCGCGCCCTTCGGGCCGGAAGGGCTACCGGTGATCTTCATGGTGTGTTTCCTCCCGAGGCATGGATTCCTGGGTTCTCTGTCAACCGGAATCGGCCTCGCGGCGGCAAACTTTAGCGTCTTTCATGCGGATTGCCCAGCATCAGAAGCGCAGTTCCACGACCCGCCCGCGTTCCGCCGTGCCGGTGACGATTCGGCCCGACTCGGTTTTCACCTGGACGGGGTCGCCCGGCCCGGCTGCGCCGAGCGCGATCCCGTCGGTGGTGATCGAAAACCCGGTTCCTTTGCCGACGATCGTCACTGCATCGCCTTGGCGCACCGCTGGCACGACCCGCAGCGCGCTCAGGGGGATGGCCTGTCCTGCCGCAATCGGCAGTTGCAGGGTGTGATCGAGCACCTGGGAAAACCGCGTCGCGATACCGCCCTGGTCGCGCGTCAGATCCACTTCCGCCCGTTGCACTTCGGCCGCAGTGATCGGCGTCAGCACGGGAATCGGTTGTGTGGCAATCAGGGCGGGACCGAAGTAATGGACGACGACGGGTACCGAGACGGACCAGGCGCGTCCGGCCTCCATGCAGCGCAGGCCGACGAACCCGCGGCCCCAGAGCCGGGCGCCGGGATAGAGGAAGGGTTCGACTCGATTGCACGGCGCCAGACGCAGGTACGGATTGAGGGTCCCGACTTCGATCTGCGCGCGATACGCAGGTTGTTCCCGCGCCGCTTCCTGTTCGGCGAACGCCCGCACGATGTCGATCCGGTCCGAGCCGCCCTGCCATGCAGGGGCGGCCCCTGCCGACATGGCGAACGCAACCGCGCCGGCCGCCAGGAGTCCGGCGGCCGGGCCTTGGACGGCGTCGAGGAGGCGGAGTGCTCGTTTCATGCCGACAAGCGTATGCGCCTCCCTCCTTGCCGGATGCGGCAAGAAGGCGCGCGCGAACCCGGCTTATCCGCCGATCCCCGGACGTCGACAGGTCAATAATCGGCGCCAGGAAAGAAAACTTTAGGGCCGAAAACCCGCATTTGCGGGGTTGGCAGATGGGAAGGGCAAGATGGCAGGGTTCGGTGGAACGTCGGCGGTCGATTTCCAGGCCCAGGCACTCGACCTGTACGCCAAGCGCGGGCAGGTGCTGGCGGCGAACATCGCCAATGCGGACACGCCGGGGTATCTGGCGCGGGACTTCAATTTTCAGCAAGCGCTGGCGGCGGCCACGGGTGGCGCCGCGGGGTCTGCCGTGGGTGGCGACGCGGGCGCGGTAGCGATGGCGCGAACGAATTCGGCCCACCTCGACGTCGCGGGCGCGCCGGCGGGTGGGGAGTCATCCGCTGCCATGCCGCCATTGCTCTACCAGGTGCCGCTGCAGGCATCGATGGACGGCAATACGGTGAACATCGATCAGCAGCGGGCGGAATTCGCGCAGAACTCCGTGCGCTATGAAGCCACCGTCCGGTTTCTCAGCAGCAAGTTCCAGCAGATGACGACCGTCATCACCGGATGATGGGGAGAAGGAGCGGAAATGTCTCTCTTCAATGTATTCGACGTCTCGGCGTCGGCAGTATCGGCGCAAAGCGAGCGGCTCAATGTCGTTGCAAGCAATCTCGCGAATGCCAATTCGGTCGCGGGACCCGACGGCCAGCCCTACAAGGCCCGAGAAGTCGTATTCCAGACGCACATGTTTGGCGCCGATCCGGCGTCGGCGGGGGTGCAGGTCGCGGGCGTCGTGCAGAACGACGCTCCCGGGCGCACGGTGCACGATCCGTCGAACCCGGCGGCGGACGCCGGCGGCAACGTGACGATGCCCAACGTCGATCCGGTGCAGGAGATGGTCAACATGATCTCTGCCTCGCGCAGTTACCAGAGCAACGTCGACGTCATGACCACGGCCAAGACCTTGCTCGACAAAGTCCTCCAGATGGCCGGATGAGGAGCGAATTTCCATGACCACATCCAATACCAGCGCAACCGCCGCAAATCCGTGGAGCGCGATCCTGTCCAATTCGACGGTCGCCCCGCCATCGACGTCCTCCGCCGGATCGGGATCGGCAGCGGGGGGAGCGTCGTCGTCCTCATCGTCTTCGACCGGGTCGTCCTCGGGCTCGCAAAACCTGCAGCAGACCTTCCTGCAACTGCTAGTCGCCCAAATGAACAACCAGGACCCGCTCAACCCGATGGATAGCACCCAACTGACCTCGCAACTGGCGCAGATCAGCACGGTGACCGGCATCAACAACCTCAATACCAACATCTCGCAGCTTCTCACGCAGTTGCAACAGAGCGCGACGATCCAGTCGGGAATGCTTACCGGACACAACGTGATGGTCGCCGGATCGGGGTTGAACCTGGCGGCCAATTCGAGCGGCTCCGGGGCGGGTGCGATCGGGGGCATCAACCTCGGCGCGGCGGCGCAGAACGTCACCGTGACGGTCAGCGACTTGTCGGGCAACGTCGTACAGACGCTCAATCTCGGCCCGATGAGCGCCGGCTTCCAGGACTTTTCCTGGGACGGCAGTACGAGTTCCGGATCCACCGCGCCCGCGGGCAACTACCAATTCAGCGTGACGGCGACGGGCAGCGGCGGCGCGTCGGTGACGGCGTCGCCCTACAACCTGCAGCCGGTCATCGGTGCCGTACCGCAATCCAACGGCACGACCCAGTTGATGCTGGGCAACGGCAGTCAGGTTCCCTATACCTCGGTGATGCAGATCATGTAGGGCGGCGTCGCCGTCGGCAAAACGCAGCAAGAGCAGTCGGAACATCCAGGAGACATCGAACATGGGATACGGACAGGCACTCTCGGGGTTGGACGCATCGGCGCAGGCGCTCGATGTCATCGGCAACAACATCGCCAACTCCGCCACCGTCGGATTCAAGACCGCGCGCGCCGAATTCGCGGATGTGTATGCCAACTCGCTTTGGGGGTCCAGCAGCACCGCGGTCGGGATCGGAACGAGCGTGGCGGCGGTCGCGCCGATCTTCACTCAGGGAAACATCACCACGACCGGCAATCCCTTGGACATCGCGATCAACGGACAAGGGTTCTTCCGCGAGGTCAATAACGGTGTAACCACGTATTCGCGCGACGGCCAGTTCTCGCTCAATGCCAGCGGCGACATCGTCAACTCGACCGGTGCGCAACTCACCGGATATCCCGCCGGTCCGAACGGATCGATCTCCTCGACCCCGCCGCAGCCGCTGGCGCTGTCCACGGCTCCGGTACCGCCCTCGGCGAGCACGACGGCAAATTTCACGCTCAATCTGCCGGCGAACTCCACGCCGCCGACCGGAACGTTCAGCCCGACGAATCCGACGACCTACAACTCGTCGACCTCGATGTCGCTTTACGATTCATTGGGGAACTCGCATACGCTGACGATGTATTTCGTCAACAGCGCGACGCCGGGGACGTGGGATGTCTATGGCACGGTCGACGGCACCGCGCTGCCAACCCAGTTGGGTTCCATGACCTTCAATTCTTCCGGCGCGCTTTCCGGAGTCAACAGCGGGACGGCCACCGGCAGCACCAATCCGGCGGGAACGATGAGCCTGTCGTTCACGCCCACCACCGGTGCCAACCCGGTCAACGTCGCGATCTCGTTCCCCTCCTCGACGCAATACGGTGTGCCGTTCGCGGTCAGTTCCAACGTTCAGAACGGCTACACCACCGGGCAGCTCGCCGGCTTCTCGATCGGCAGTGACGGTACGATCATCGGCAATTACACCAACGGCCAGACCGTTGCCCAGGGGCAGATCGCCTTGGCCAATTTCACCAATCCGCAGGGCTTGGCAGCGCTCAGCAACAACCAGTTCTCGGAAACCTCGGCCTCGGGCGCACCCGTAGTGGGGGCGCCAGGATCGGGGTCGCTCGGGACACTGCAGTCGGGCGCGCTCGAGCAGTCGACGGTAGACCTGACCACCGAACTCGTGAACATGATCAGCGCGCAGCGTGCCTATCAGGGCAATGCCGAGATGATCAAGACCGAGGACCAGGTGCAGCAGACGCTCATGACGTTGCGCTGATTCGTGACGCAGGAGGGGTATCGCCATGGACCGTTTGATCTATACCGCGATGACCGGCGCGCAGTATTTGTTCTCGCGCCAGGCCATTCTGGCGAACAACCTCGCCAACGTCGATACCACGGGGTTCCGCGCCGATTTTGCCGCGATGCGGGCGGTCCCGATTCAAGGGCAGACCGCGCAGCCGGGAACCCGGGTGTTCGCGGTGGAGACGACGACCGGGTCGGACTTCAGCCAGGGACCGATCGAAACGACGGGCAACAGCCTCGACGCCGCGATCAAAGGGGTGGGATGGTTCACCGTCCAGGCGCCCGACGGCACGGAAGCCTATACGCGCAACGGCGCGTTCCAGGTCGGATCCGACGGAACGCTGCAGTTGCCGGGAATCGGTCAGGTGCAAGGGGTGAACGGCCCGATTGCGATACCGATCAATGCCGCCTCGGTGACGATCGCTCCGAACGGGACCGTGAGCGTGCAGACCACCGTGGCGCCGGTTCCCATCGTCGTCGGACAGCTCAAGATGGTCAATCCGCCCGCAAGCAATCTGATCAAGGGAGCGGACGGTCTGTTTCGTACTCAGGACGGTCAGCCGGCAAGCGCGGATCCGACCGTCCAACTGGTGAGTGATGCCTTGGAAGGCAGTAACGTCAACGTCATCGGCGCGATGACCGGAATGATCGAAGCCTCGCGGCAGTACGAGATGCAGATGAATCTGCTGACCACGGCGGAGCAAAACGATCAAAAGGCCGAAACCCTGGTGTCCGCCTAGGCGCCGACATCGGCTTTGGAGAAGAGCAATGATCAGAAGCTTATGGATCGCCCAAACGGGGATGAACGCCCAGCAAATGCAGCTGGACGTGATTTCCAACAACCTCGCCAACGTCGACACGACCGGATTCAAATCCTCGCGCGTCGAGTTCCAGGACCTCCTGTACCAGAATCTGCGCCAGCCGGGGGCCAATTCTTCCCAGCAGACCTACCTGCCGACCGGACTGCAGGTCGGAACCGGCGTGCAGCCGGTGGCGACGGAAGCGATGTTCACGCAAGGGAATCTGCAGAACACCGGCAATCAGCTCGACGTCGCGATCAACGGCAACGGCTTCATCCAGGTTCAGCTCCCTGATGGAACCCTGGCCTACACCCGCGATGGATCGCTGCACCTGAACAATGTCGGTCAGTTGGTCACGAGTTCGGGATATTTCGTGTCGCCGCCGATCACCATTCCGCCCAACGCCACTTCCGTCACCATCGGCCAGGACGGTACGGTGAGCGTGACGCTGCCGGGGAGTTCGACCGCGCAGAAGGTGGGGGCGCTGCAGTTGACGCTATTCATCAATCCCTCGGGTCTGCAGCCATATGGACAGAATCTGTTTCAGCAGACGATGTCCTCGGGAACGCCGATCCTCACCACCCCCGGCCTCAATGGTGCCGGACTTCTTCAACAGGGGTACCTCGAATCGAGCAATGTCAATGTCGTTTCGGAGCTGGTGAAGATGATCCAGACCCAGCGTGCCTATGAGATGAATTCGAAGTCGGTCTCGACCGCCGACTCGATGCTGGCGAAGCTCAGCACCTTGTGACGCAAGCAGGAGCCGGATCATGCGTTCGCCCGCCGTCGCCACAATCCTTTTTTCGGTGCTGTTGCTCGGCGCCTGTGCCGAACCGCGCGCCCCGGTATCGGAAAACGTGCCGATGACCGCGCGCGCGGCGCCCTACGACCAATATGTCGCGCCGACCGGATCGATCTTTCGCACCGCGGGCAATGTCGACCTGTTTTCGGATCCGAAGCCGCGCGCGGTCGGCGACATCCTGACCGTGCAGATCGCCGAAAACCTGAATGCCGCGCAGAGCGCCAATTCGGCAACGGACAAGAAAACCAGCTTTGCGTCGCAGGTGCCGGGGGTGTCGGTTGCCGGCATCGGGTTCCACGGCTGGAACGCCAACGGTGCCGGCGACAATTCCTTCGCCGGTACCGGGCAGACCACGTCCACCGACAACTTCACCGGGACGATCACCGTCACGGTGACGGAAGTGTTGCCAAATGGCAATCTGGTGGTCGCCGGCGAAAAACAGATCGGGATCCGCCGTAATTCGGAAAAGCTCAAGCTCACGGGGGTGGTCAACCCCGAATTCATCCAGCCGGGAAACCTCATCAATTCGACCCAACTCGCCGACGTTCGCCTGGACTATCGCGGTGGCGGCAACATCGAACAGTCGCAGATCCAGGGTTGGTTCGGCCGATTCTTCAATTCGTGGTCGCCATTCTGATGAACACCTTCCTGCCCAACAATTGGCGCCGAATTCTCGCGGCAGCCCTGGTCTGCGTCCTGGGGGTCCTGGGGGCGGTCCCGGCGCAGGCCGAGCACGTCCGCGACCTGGCGAGCGTGCGCGGCGTCCGAGGCAATGCGCTGATCGGTTATGGCTTGGTGGTCGGGCTCGACAACAGCGGCGACCAGACGATGATGACGCCGTTCACGGTCCAGAGCTTGCAGAGCATGCTCCAGAATCTCGGTATCACCATTCCGCCGTCCGCGACGGCCAGCATGATGCTGACCGACATTGCCGCGGTGATGGTGACGGCGACGCTGCCGGCGTTCGCGCAGCCGGGGCAGCGGATCGATGTCACGGTCTCGGCGCTGGGTACGGCGACCAGTCTGCGTGGAGGAACCTTGCTCATGACTCCGCTCAAGGGGGTCGACGGCACGGTCTATGCCGTTGCGCAGGGCAACGTCGTGATCGGCGGCGCGGGGGCGTCGCAGAACGGCTCCAAGGTCCAGATCAACCAGTTGGCGGCCGGCCGGGTTCCGGATGGCGCGACGGTGGAGCGCGCGGTCGCGAGTCCGTTCGAGCGCGGCGGTATGCTGGCGCTCGAACTGAACAGCACGGATTTCGGCACCGCCGCGGCGGTGGCCACGGCCATCAATGCCAGACTCGGGGCGGGAACGGCCGCCGCGCAGGACGGACGCACGATCGACGTCAAGGCGCCGGCGGATCCGAATGCGCGGGTGGATTTCATGGCGCGCGTCGAGGCGGTCGACGTGGCGCTGGCGGATCCGCCGGCACGGGTCATCATCAATGCGCGCACCGGCTCGATCGTGATGAACCGTATGGTTACCTTGGAGCCGGCCGCGGTCGCGCACGGCAATCTCTCGGTCACCATTTCGACGACGCCGGTGGTATCGCAGCCGGGGGCGCTGTCGGGAGGCCAGACCGTGGTGACCCAGCAGAGCAGCATCAATGTCAAGCAGCAAGGCGGCAGTCTGATGCAGGTGCCGCAGACCGCGAATCTCTCCGACCTCGTCAATGCGCTGAACGCGCTGGGCGCGAATCCGGCGGACCTGGTCTCGATCCTGCAGGCGCTCAAGGCGGCAGGCGCCCTGAAGGCCGACCTCGAGGTGATCTGATGGGCATCGGCATCGCACAGACGGGCACGATGATCGGCGGACTTGCCGCCGACTCGCACTCCCTGGACAGCCTGAGTCGCTTGGCGAGCAAGGATCCGGCGAAGGCGGTTACCCAGGTTTCCAAGCAGTTCGAGGCGCTGTTCCTGCAGTCGGTCCTGAAGAGCATGCGCGAAGCGACCATGAAGTCCGGGCTGCTCGACTCGCCGGAGCA
This sequence comes from Pseudomonadota bacterium, assembly GCA_021825945.1. GTDB lineage: Bacteria > Pseudomonadota > Gammaproteobacteria > Burkholderiales > Burkholderiaceae_F > GJ-E10. The sequence goes on along the minus strand of JAKAFN010000010.1, from coordinate 5,992 downwards.
GGACACCTACCAGCAGATGCTCGATACCCAGTTGGCGCAGACCATCGCCCAGAATCAGGGGACCGGGCTCGCGCAGATGATCGCCCGCCAGTTGCGTCAGGATACCTCCCAGGCGGGCACAAGCCCCGCCGCACCATCCGCCGGCGCGCCGCCGATGCTGCAGGTCATCCAGGCGGCGGGCGCGATTCAAGGATCGGCGAAAAATGCCGTAAATAGCGAAAAAGGAGGGCGGTAAGGCCGGTTGTCATCGCCCTTTTTGACCGGAACGCAAAGCCATGAGCGGATTGCTCTCCATCGGGTCCAGCGCGATCGACGCGGCGTACGTCGCGTTGCAGACGACTGGCAACAACATCGCCAACGTGAATACCCCGGGGTATTCCCGCCAGATTGCGACGTTCGCCACCCAGGTCGAAACCGGGGTGGGGGCGATGTACATGGGAAGCGGCGTCGACGTCACCGGGGTCACCCGCATGTACAGCGACCTCCTCGGTCAGCAGACGAACGCGGCGCAGGCGCAGGCCGGGCAGGCCGACACCGCGGCGCAGCTGCTGGGGCAGATCAACAGCATGTTTGCCGATCCGACCACGGGCCTGAGCACGGCGATGGACAATTTCTTTTCGCAGGTGCAGGCGGTGAGCGCAAATCCGGGCAGCGCCGCGACGCGGCAGAGCATGTTGTCGGCCGCGCAGCAGATGGCGGGCCAGTTCAACGGCATGTATGCCCAGCTGCAGCAGTTGGGTCAGAGCACCACGCAGCAGATTGCACAGCAGATCACGACCGCGAACACGACGATCGCCGACATCGCGAACCTCAACAGCCAGATCGCGGCGGCGCAGGCGGCGGGGGGAATGCCGAACTCGCTGCTAGACCAGCGCAATCAGGACATCCTGACCCTGAACAAGGCCGTCGGCGTCACCACGACCGCGCAGGGCGGGGCGATCAACGTCTATCTGGCCAACGGCCAGCCGCTGGTGGTGGGGGCCAAGGCCTATCCGTTGGCACAGGGGCCGGATCCGAACAATCCGCAGAACACCATCGTCGGGACGACCAGCGGCAGCACCATCATTCCCCTCGAGGCCGGCAACACCGGCGGTGGGGCGATCGGTGCCCTCTTGCAATTCCAGAACCAGACCATCCCGAGCGTCGAAAACCAGATCGGCCAGCTCGCGGTGGTGATGTCGGCGCAGATGAACGCGGTCCAGGCGCAGGGCCAGGACCTGAACGGCAATTCGGCTGCGAACAATCCCGGACTGTTCAGCGCCAACTTATTCTCGCCCATGCCGGCGATTCCCGTGGTGGCGGGGAGCGCCAACACCGGAACGGCCACGGTCACGGCGAGCTACAGCAACGTCACGCAGTTGCAGCCGTCCGATTATCAGTTGAGCGTGCAGGGCAGCGGCGCGAGCCGGCAGTACGTCGTCACCCAGCTCTCGGACGGGCAGCAGACGACGTATGCATCGATGCCGCAGACCATCAACGGCGTGACGATCCAGCTCAGCGGCACGGCGAACAGCGGCGATGTCTTCACCATCCAGCCGGTGCGTAACGGCGCGCAGAACCTGAACGTCGCCATCACCAACGGCAGCCAGATCGCCGCGGCAAGCCCGCTGAACGTGTCGACGAGCCTGGCTGCGGGCAGTTCGATCTCGGTGGCCAATCTGGGTCTGCAGCCGCTGGCCGCAGGATCGAGCACGCCCTCCGCGGCCGCACCGACTTCCTATGGGCCCAATCCGAATTTGCAGGATCCGGTGACGATCAATTTCTCGAGCGCGACGCAATACACCTATACCGATTCGGTGACGCACACGACCAGTGCGCCGCAGAGTTATACGCCCGGGCAGCCGATCAACGTCAACGGATGGTCGCTGACGCTCAACGGCACGCCGGTCGCCGGTGATGCCGTCACGGTCGCGCCGACGGGGTCGTCGAGCGGCGACAATCGCAACGCTTTGCTCATGGGTCAGGCGCAGACGCTGACGCTGGCGACCGGCGCCACGCTCGACAACGCCTATGCGGCAACGGTCGGCGACGTCGGATCGATGACCTCGACGGCGCAGACGACCCAGACCTCGGCCGACGCGCTGTTGCAGAGCGCATCGGCGGCACAGGCATCCGTTTCGGGCGTCAACCTCAACGAGGAAGCGGCCAATCTACTTCAGTACCAGCAGCAGTATCAGGCCGCCGCGACCATCATTCAGACGGCAAACACGATTTTCAACACGGTCCTGCAGGTAGCCTCTTCGGCGTAACGGGAAACCCACCATGATCCGCATCGCCACCTCCACGATATATCAGAGCAGCACCCAGAGCATCATGGCCGATCAGGCTGCGGTCATGAACACAACTGCCCAGCTTTCGAGCGGGAAGCAGATCAACTCGCCGGCCGACAACCCGGTCGGCGCCGCCATCGCTTCCTCGCTGCAGAGCGACATTTCGCAACTCGGGCAGTACAAGAGCAATCAGACGCAGGCCAACAGCCTGCTCAACATGGGGTCGTCGGCGCTGACGCAGATGCTCGATGTGTTGCAGAGCATCCGCACCACGATGGTGCAGGCGGGAAACAGTACAAACAGTCCCGCCCAATACACCGCGATGGCGGCCCAGGTGCAGCAAAATCTCAACGAACTGGTCTCGCTCGGCAATTCCGGCGACGGCCAGGGCGGCTACCTGTTCGGCGGCTCCGTCAACAACACCCCGCCGTTCTCCCAGAGCGGCAACGCCGTGTCCTATAACGGCGACAGCATCAACCAGCAGTTGCAGGTTTCCGTTGCCAACACCGTACAGAGCAAGTATTCCGGGCAGAGCGTGTTCATGAACATCCCGAACGGCAGCGGCGGCACCCAGTCGGTGTTCCAGATGGTCGGCAACGCCATCAACGCCCTGCAGTCGTCGAATCCGGCGAGCCAATCGGGTTCGGTGCTGACCCAGGTGGACCAGGCGATCACCGCGTTGGGGACGACCCAGGCGTCGATGGGCGCCGGCATGCAGGCGCTGACCGCATACGGCAACATCGGAGCCTCCCAAACCCTCCAGGATCAGACGCAGTCCGGTAACATCGTCGACACCAACTACGCGCAGGCGGCGTCCCAGCTTTCGCAGCAGCAGACCCAGTTCCAGGCGGCGTTGCAGAGCTACTCGGCGATTTCCAAACTGTCGCTGTTCAACTACATCTGATCCGATGGGGCTCCGACCCTCATCGAACCCCCAATTCCTGGGGTCTGTCTGCGCCGGATCCGGTATTCTTATGACCGTTTCGCGGGAACGTACCGCTTCGGTGGATGGGATTTTGGCGCGGCGGACTCGATCATGACGTTTGATGCACGGTTGGTGGACTCGGCCGCGATCCTGTTCGACCCTTCCCCCGAAGCGGTTGGTGATGCGGTGCCCGCAGTGCCCGCGCAGTCTGCGCCCGATTCGGGTGTCGAGAATGCCGGGACTCCGCGGGGACCGCGGTCGTCGGCGCCGCCCGCCGCACTGTTCGACGAGCTTCCGGACGCGGTTCTGCGGTTCGATCGCGCGCTCGTCGTGATCTACGTCAATTCCGCAGCGGTCCAGGCCTTGGGCGTCAGCCGGGCGGAGATCGTCGGGCGCCGGCTGATGGCGGTCGAGCCCATGCAGGAGTTTGCCCCGCTGTGGGAGGGGAAGCTTGCCGCGGCATTCGATACGCTCGAAGGTCGGACATTCAAGTTCATCTACCCCTACCCCACCGGCGCGAAGAATTTCGAGGTGCGTCTCTACGTCGAGCCCGACGGGTACGGCGAGGCGGGACACGTCACGGCGTTCGCCCGCGACATCACGGTTCCGCGTAGCGCCATGCGTGCCAACCGGGCGGCCGATTCCCTGGTTTCCACCCTGATGTCGAGCGCGCGGATCGGCATGGCCGTGCTCGACCGCAATCTGCGGTACGTCCGCTGCAATGCGTATATGACCCAGATGCTCGGGGTGGAGCAGCGGGACCTGCTCGGCCGGCGCCTCGACGAGGCGTTCGATCTGAGCGGGCAGCCGGACGTCATGCGTTCCCTGATCCGCATGCGCGACAACGAGCTGCGCAGTTCGCACCAGGTCGAGTACCAGTTTGCGGGCGGCGATCTCTCCTGGGTGCGGGAGCGGCGGACGCCGCTGCTCAACGCGCGCGGCGAATTCAACGGCGTGTTCCTGACGGTCGAGCGACTGGATCGGGAACGGTTTGCGGAGACCTCGCTGGCGGCGCTGCGCCAGGCGCTCGAGCGGGCCGGAGAAATGGTGCTGGAAATCCGTCGCGACGGATCGATCGTCGATGCGAACGAAACGGCCCTGTCGTGGTTGGGGTATTCGCGCGACCAGATCACCGGCATGCGGCTCGATGCGATCGATGCCAATCTCGACTCGGCGCGGTTTGCCGAGGTGCTGGAGCGACTGCACGTTCGCGGCTCCTTTCATGGGGAAACGCGGTACCGGACACGCGCCGGGACGGAATTCGCCGTCGATGTCGTGCTGCAGCGCGTCGAGCATGGCGAGCGGGAGTTCATTTTCCTGCTCGTGCGCGACATCTCGGATCGTAAGCGCTTCGAATCGGTTCTGGCGGAAAACAATAATCGCCTATCGAGCATCTTCAATGAAAGCCCGGTGGGGTTCCTTCTCCTGGACGCGGAATTCCGCATCACGCGCGCCAACCGGAGTGCATGTGCCTTGCTGGGCCGCAGCGAGGCGGAGCTGTCCGGCCAGGATCCGTCCCGACTGTTCCATGCCGACGACGCCGAGGCAAGTCTGCGCGCACGTACGGCAGTGGCGCGGGATGGTGGGCAGGGCGCATCGGTCACCGAGCCGGCGCGCCGGTTGACGGATCCGGCAGGCCAGACGCGGTGGGTGAACCTCGTCTGGCGATCGATGGGCGACCCGCAGGGCCCCCGGGAGATTCTGCTGGTGCTGGAGAACTTCACGGATCGCAAGCACTATGAGGAGCGCCTGCAGCGCCTGCTCGTCGAGAGCCGGCTGATCTTCGATACCGCGCTGGTCGGTTTGCTGTTCGTGCGGGACGGCAACATCCTGCGCGCCAATGCGGCGATGGAGGAACTGCTCGGTTGCGAGCCGGGAATGCTGGTGGGGCAGATCCAGCTTTTCGCACATCCGACCGACCGGCTGCTGCTTGCGGCGCTCGATGAACGCATCCCGGAGATCCGCGACCGCGGAACGTGTGAGTTCGAGCTCTACATGTGCCGCCGCAGCGGTGACCCGATCTGGGTCGCCGTCCAGGGGCGCGCGGTCAACCCCGATCGTCCCGATCTGGGATACATCTTCGCCTTCGTCGACATCGATCAGCGCAAGCGTTCCGAGCGGGAACTGCGCAACGCGCTCAATGAACTGCAGTTGATATTCGACAATGCGCTGGTGGCGATCGTTTATGTCGCCAACGATTTGATCGTCAAGGCGAATGCAGCCGGCGAACGGTTGTTCGGCTTTCCTGCGGCGGATCTCGGTGAAGTGCAGTTCGGGTCGCTTTTCGTCGAGCCGGCGGCATGGGCGCGGGTGCTCTCGCAGGTTTCGTCGGCGCCGCCCGTAGACGGCCATGGCGGACGTGCGAGCTTCGAGTTGCCGATGCGGCGTGCCGACGATAGTGTGTTCTGGTGCGCCGGAAATGCCGGGCTCATCGAATCCGGCGCACCGGAGCGCGGCATGATCGTGGCGCTCACCGACGTCGACGCGCGGCACCGGTCGGAGGAGGAATTGCGCCGCGTGCGCAACCATCTCGACCTCGTGATCGAAAGCCTGCCGGTCCTCGTTTCGGTGCGGGATGCGGCGACCGGTCGCTTCGTCAGCATGAACCGCGCCGGCGAGGCCCTCACCGGGCTTTCCCGGCAACAAGTGCTTGGCCGTTCCTGGCATGAGATCTATGGCCGGCAGTTCGCGGATCTGTACGCGGAACTGGACCGGCGCGCGGTAGCGGAGGGGTGCAGGATCGATCGCCCCCGGGATGTGATGTTGCGGGCGGATGGCCGTGCGCTGACGGTCAATC
>JAKAFN010000031.1 GCA_021825945.1 Pseudomonadota bacterium | reverse complement strand
GGCGGCCTGGGCCAGCAACGCAGGGGCGGTGGTGTCCGCGAGGGCCTCGGCATAGCGTGCGGCCAGCTGCCGCAGTGCGGCCTCATCGGCGGCGGAGATCACCAACGCGGAACAGGATGACGCCTGCCGCGCCGCGCATCCTGCCGACGGCGCGGTACTGCGGTTTCCTCCGGTGAGGGCGGCGGAAACTGCGCCGGAGCCCACGGCATCGCCCGCTGCCGGGGCCTGCTCGATGATGACGTGGGCGTTGACGCCGCCGAAGCCGAAGGAATTGACGGCGACGCAGCGGCGGCCCGGCGGCAGTGCGACCGCTTCGCGGGTCACGCGCAGGCCGAGGGCATCGAAGTCGATGTCCGGATTGAGGATGTCGGTGTGCAGGGAGGGCGGCGCGACGCCGTGCTGCAGCACCGTCAGGGCCTTGGCGAGGCCGGCCATGCCCGAGGCCGGTTCGAGGTGGCCGAGATTGCTTTTGACGGAGCCGATGGGCAGCGGCTGCGTGCGGCCGGTGCCGTAGACCGCGCCCACCGCCCGCGCTTCGATCGGGTCGCCGATGCGGGTGCCGGTGCCGTGGGCTTCGACATAGCCGATGTCCTGCGAATGCAGACCGGAACGCGCGAGCACCGCGCGCATCAGTTCGGCCTGGGCTTCGCCGCTGGGGATGGTGAGGCCGGTCTTGCGCGCGCCGTCGGCGTTGACCCCGGTGGCGCGGATCACGCCGCGAATGCGATCGCCGTCGCGCAGCGCGTCGGCCAGCGGCTTGATCAGCAGCACGCCGCCGCCTTCGCCGCGCACATAGCCGTCGCCGCCGGCGCCGAACGCGCGGCAGCGGCCGCCGGCCGACAGCATCGAGGCCTTGGTGAAGCCGACGAACGGATAGGGATGGAGCAACAGGTTGACGCCGCCCACCAGCGCCACCGGCGCCTGGCCCTGGCGCAGGGCCTCACAGGCCTGATGCAGGGCGACCAGCGACGACGAGCAGGCGGTGTCGACCGCCATGCTCGGCCCACGCAGATCGAAGGTCCACGACAGGCGGTTGGCCGCCACGCTCATGGTGTTGCCGGTCATCGTGTGCGCCGACATGCTCGACAGATCGTCGAGCACGCGCATGCCGTAGTCGAGTCCGGAGATGCCGACGAACACCGCGCAGTCGCTGCCGGCCAGTGAGGAGGCGGGGATGTCCGCGTCTTCGAAGGCTTCCCAGGCAAGCTCCAGCAGCAGGCGCTGCTGAGGATCGAGCAGTTCGGCCTCCCGCGGCGCGATGCCGAAGAAGCCGGCATCGAAGCCGGCGACGTCGTCGAGCACGCCGGCGGCGAAGGTGATGCTGCGTCCGGGTTCGGAACGCCGCGGATGCGACAACGCGTCGACCGCCCATCGGGCCGGATCGATTTCGGTTACCAGATCATGACATCCGGTGAGGTGCGGCCACAGCGTGTCGAGGCCGTCGACCCGTCCCGGGAGACGCAGTCCGACGCCGATGATGGCGATCGGAGACGCTGCTTGATTCGAATTTTTCAAGCGCTGAGTAATTTGTTGTGAGTTACGTACGGGTTTTCCGACGATTCCGCACGATCGACCGCACCCCCTCCGGTGAAGATCGATCGCCAACGCGCAATCGCGGGGAATTCTCCCATAAATTACGTTTAATAAACGTTAATAACCGGGGTGCAGGTGGATGGCAATCCCCCCTTTTCGCGCAAGCCCGCCATCCTGAGCGGGCGCAATGGCCGAATGGGGGGTGTAAGGCCACGACCAAAACGGCGCTAAAATGCCCACAAGGAGTGTGCGGGGTTTTGGCTGGTCGTGCCTTGGCGTGCCAAGGTTGGCGGGGCGCAGCGCGCGGATCGGTGTCCGGCCCGCGGCAGCGTTGTCGCCAGCCATCTTCTTCGCGCCTGGGATCGTCGTGCAGGAACCCTGGAACGTGGAACTGGAGACCCAGCGCCAGAAGGTGGCGCTGTTGTATCGCCATGCGCGGGTCTCGCTCTGGGTACCGGTGGTCAACGCCGTGATCCTCGCATATGTCAACGGGCGCGCGGGCGTTCCCGCGGCGATTGCCGCCGCCTGGCTGGCGGCCGCGTTCGCGGTGGCCGTGGCGCGCTACCGCCTTGCATCCCGGTTTCATGCCGCGGGAAACGCGGATCCCGACCCTGCGTCGATCGGGCGCTGGCGCCGCCGCTATTTGCTCGGCAGCACGGCGGCCGCGGCCGTATGGAGCGGTGCCGCCGTACTGTTCGCGGGCGCGAGCACGGAGCCGGCCCGCCTCTTCACCGGGATGGTGCTCGCCGGGATGGTGGCGGGCAGCGTTCCGGTATTCGCTCCGGTGCCGATGGTGTTCCGCTGCTACGCGGTGCCGGTGGTCCTCACCACCGCGATCGTCGTGGCGTACGACGCCCGGTCATTCGTCGACTGGGCGTTCGCGGCGGTGGCGATCATCTTCCTCTTGGGCGTCCGGTCCACCGCGGATTACCTGCACGAGACCCTGGATGTGGCCATTCGCCTGAGCCTGGACCGGCGCAAGTCGGAGGAGGCGATGCGCGCGCTGGCATACCGCGATCCGCTAACCCATCTACCCAACCGCCGCCTGCTGATGGACCGGCTCGAACAGGCGATCCAGGCCAGCGGGCGCAGCGGCCAGCCCGGCGCGCTGCTGGCGATCGATCTCGATCGGCTGAAGGCCATCAACGACGAACTGGGGCACGACATCGGAGACCGCCTCCTGGTGGAAGCGGCGCGACGGCTGACGGCGGCCTTGCGCCGGGAAGATACGGTAAGCCGCCTCGGCGGCGACGAGTATGTCGTGCTGCTGGAGAACCTCGGAGCCACGTCGACCGCCGCCGCGGCCGCTGCCGAAGGGATCGCCGAAAAGATCCGCTTGGCGCTCGAGGCGCCTTACCATCTGGGCGGCGGTGAAGCCGAAACCCGCAGCACTGCGAGCATTGGCGTCACCCTGTTCCAGGGCGCCGACACCACCGCCGAGCAGGTGATGAAGGAAGCCGACACTGCGCTCTACGGCGCCAAGCGCGCAGGACGCAACGCGATCCGCCGCTACAGCGCAACCGTGGCGTCGGCACCGACACCGGGGGGCATCGGACCGGTTCTGGCCGGAACGGGCTGAGCGCGTTCCGGCCGCTCCGGCGGCGCCGCCTTGCCTGGTCGCTCACGATCCGAACGTGAAGGCATACGCTTCCAGGCCCGGTTGATCGGCGCGGATCTCCACCATGCCGTCGCGCAGCGCGCCCTGATCGATCAGTTCATAGAGGGTGTCGTGCGCGATCGTCACCGTGCCGCCCGGCGCGTCCTTTCCGGCCGAGCCCTTCGGCGGCGCGCCGTTCAGCCGGATCGAGGCC
>JAKAFN010000030.1 GCA_021825945.1 Pseudomonadota bacterium | reverse complement strand
TATTTCCCCTACGATTGCCCATGGCGGTTTCCTTTCCTCGAGTTTCACAGGTTGGCAAACCCGATTCTCCCGGATTCACCTGGAAACCGCCGCCTTCAACCTTCAACTACGCTTGGGGCACCGCCGCGTCGTACCGTGGGCATCGCTGTGCGCGGTTGTGGCGCCCGTGTACCCGAAGGCGGGCGGCGGACGCAGACCGATCGATCTGGAGCGGATGCTGCGCATATACTTTTTGTCGCACTGGTTCAATCTGTCGGATCCGGCGCTCGAAGACGCGATCTACGAATCGGAGTCGATGCGTCGGTTCCTGGATATTGACCTGGGCCGGGAGCGCGTTCCGGACGAGACGACGGTATGCAAGTTCCGGCATTTGCTGGAACAGCACGACTTGGGCAGGAAGCTCTTCGAGGAAGTCGGCAGACACCTGCAGAACAAGGGAATGACGGTCAACTCGGGAACGATGGTGGATGCAACGATCATTTCGGCCCCCAGTTCGACGAAGAACCGGGACAAGAGCCGGGATCCGGAGATGCACCAGACGAAGAAGGGAAATCAGTGGTACTTCGGGATGAAACTCCACATCGGCGCCGATAGCCGCAGCAAGATGATCCACTCGGTCGAGGTGACGGCTGCCAACGTTCACGACAAACATCCCCTGAAGGATCTGCTGCACGGACAGGAGCGGCGGGTGTATGCCGATGCCGGATACTGCGGGCAGGAGGAACGGATCCGCGAGGCTGCGCCTCATGCCCGAGCGTTCATCAGCGAGCGTGCGTACCGTGGCGCCAAACTCACGGACCGACAGAAGGAGCGCAACCGCAACAAGTCCCGCATTCGGGCACGCGTCGAGCACGCATTCGGGGTGATCAAGGGCGTGTTCAAGTTTACGAAGGTGCGGTACCGCGGGTTGCACAAGAACGGCACGCGCGCCTTCGTGGCGTGTGCGCTGGCGAATTTGTATATGGCGCGAGCGCATTTGATGCGCACGCAGTGGGCGTAGTCCGTCCGCAGCGCGGTGGAACGCCGCCGCATGGGACGAAAACAGGGGCGATGCGGTAGAAAAACCGGCTTCCAAAGCGGAAATCTCTCGCATCGTGAAATCGGCTGAGCAGGGCATCAGATCGGCTACGAAAATCGACGGCTAATCAGAGTTGCCTTAGAATTTGTTCGATTGCGCGACAACCATGCCCCTCGTCATTCGATTTTCGGAACGCCCATCGCAGTTCGAGACCACCCGGCAGCGCCTTCGGGATATCGCTGAATTCCTTGGCGTCAGCCAGAACAAGGCCGCCGCGCACGCGATCAACCAGCTGTGGGACCACCTCAACCGGAGGCAGGACATGCAGGGCGAGCTCGAGAAGTCGCGAAGCGAGACCGCTTCCGCTTGAGGCGAAGCCGGGCAGAATGGCCCGCAGCCTTTGCGCAATGAAAACCCCCCCGGCAGCCAATGACTGCTCGGGGGGGGTGGATTGCACGGAACCGCTTAGAAGAAAGCCTTTGCGACCAGGGAAATCACGCCGGCAACAATGGTGGCGATCATCCACCGCATCACCTTGAGTTCCGACTTGACGTCGGCGATCTCGATCTTGAGTTCCGACCTTACGTCGGCCACTTCAACCTTGAGGCTCGCAATGTCCTCTTTCGTAGCCAGAACGCCGGACGTCGATTCGCCAAGCGCCGCCGCCAAAGCCGAGGCTCCCGCCTTGGCTTGCGTCTCGGGGACGCCGGCCGCCACCAGCTTCTCAACGTACCGCAGCGTATCGAATTGGATAGCCATGCTCACCTTGTAACTCCTTGATTTCATGGTAGCAGATCAGCCGCCGCGAAGGCCGGCCGATTTGGATCAGATGGCCGCCTCTTGCTGGGGGCGGTAGAACAGGTGCATGTAGGCCTTGAGATCCGCGTACTGCATTCGGTCCTCGCAGATTTCCAAGATCCGGTCGCCTTCGCAGTAGGTGAAAACCCGCAGCAGATCGGGGTTCACCCACACCCCGAACGCCCCGCTGTCGCGGTCCGTGGGATAGCGTGCCCATCCCTGAGCGGCCATGACCGCCTCGTAGGGCTCGATGTCGAAGGGACTCGGAGGAACCCCAAGGACGCCGTCAGCCTCTTCGTCGCGGATGATCTGGCGGATCGGCTCCGACCCCAATACCGGCCCGGACTGCTGGGCATCCGCGCCAGGGCCACGAACATGGCCGGGGTGCGGGTGCGGTAGCGAGTCGGACCACTTCTCGGTGTTGCGCGCAAAGTAAAAATGAGCCACTTCGCGCGAAGTAAAACGGAACCACTTGTTCGTAGAGTTGGCCATTTTTGCGCGGGGGCCAACGATGCTTCGGAAGGAACAGTGGATGCAGATCCATGTGCTCAAGGCCCAAGGCCTGTCGCTGAGGGAGATTGCGCAGCGCCTGGGGGTGTCCCGCAATACGGTGACACGGTATTTATCGGCCGAGGACGTGCCACGCTACAAACAGCGTGAGCCCAGAGCGACCAAGCTCGGTCCGTTTCACGATTACATCCTGCAGCGCATGCAGGCAGCGGCCCCCGAGCGGATCGCCGCGCCGGCGCTGCTGCGCGAGCTCAAGGCTCAGGGCTACGGCGGGCAGCTGCGCAGCGTGCAAGCGTTCATGCAGGCGCACAAGCCGGCAAGGCCAGCGGAGCCGATCGTGCGTTTCGAGACGGCCCCGGGTCAACAAATGCAATGCGACTTCGTCGTGTTCCGACGCGGTGCCAATCCGCTGTACGCATTCACGGCAACGCTTGGGTTCAGCCGCTGGCGCTGGGCCCGGTTCACGACCAACGAGAAGGCCGATACGCTGATTCAGTGCCATCATGCGTTGTTCGAGACGCTGGGCGGCGTGCCCAGGGAGATTCTGTACGACAACGCCAAGACGATCGTCGATACGCGTGATGCGTATGCCAGTGGCGAGCACCGCTGGCATCCTGGGATGCTTGACTTGGCCAAGCGTTATGGATTCGTGCCCCGGTTGTGTCGCCCCTACCGGGCGCAGACCAAGGGCAAGGTCGAACGTTTCCATTGTCACCGCCGGATGAATACTCCCCAGATTGGCCGGTTGAATTTTCCCCGGTTTGAAGCTTGAACAGGCGGTGGGCCGAGGCCGGCTGCCTGTTCTCTCACCTGGCTGACCATTGGGCACCCGATCGTTGTGGAGCTGGAGGCCAGGTGGTCAATCTGAAGGGACTGATGATGATTTTGGAGTTACACCGGCAGGGACTGCCGATCTCCGTGATTGCCCAGCGAACCGGGCACGACCGCAAGACCGTTCGCAAGTACATCCAGCAGGGACTGGCCGTGCCCAAGTACAAACCCAGGGCGGCACGTGCTGGCGCTCTCGACG
>JAKAFN010000029.1 GCA_021825945.1 Pseudomonadota bacterium | reverse complement strand
CGGCGCCCGACTTCGCGGGCATCGCCGCGTGGCTCAATTCCCCTCCACTCACGATGGCCGGTCTGCGCGGCAAGGTCGTGCTGATCGACTTCTGGACGTATTCCTGCATCAACTGCGTCCGGACCCTCCCCTACCTCAAAGCATGGGACCGCAAATACCGGCGCGACGGCGTGGTGGAGATCCGCGCCGATCAACCGGGCCTGGAAGCGTATGCCTTCACGTTCGGATCGTGAGCGACAAGGCAAGGCGGCGGCACCGCCGGAGCGGCCGGAACGCGCTCAGCCGGTTCCGGCCAGAACCGGTCCGATGCCCCCCGGTGTCGGTGCCGACGCCACGGTTGCGCTGTAGCGGCGGATCGCGTTGCGTCCTGCGCGCTTGGCGCCGTAGAGCGCAGTGTCGGCTTCCTTCATCACCTGCTCGGCGGTGGTGTCGGCGCCCTGGAACAGGGTGACGCCAATGCTCGCAGTGCTGCGGGTTTCGGCTTCACCGCCGCCCAGATGGTAAGGCGCCTCGAGCGCCAAGCGGATCTTTTCGGCGATCCCTTCGGCAGCGGCCGCGGCGGCGGTCGACGTGGCTCCGAGGTTCTCCAGCAGCACGACATACTCGTCGCCGCCGAGGCGGCTTACCGTATCTTCCCGGCGCAAGGCCGCCGTCAGCCGTCGCGCCGCTTCCACCAGGAGGCGGTCTCCGATGTCGTGCCCCAGTTCGTCGTTGATGGCCTTCAGCCGATCGAGATCGATCGCCAGCAGCGCGCCGGGCTGGCCGCTGCGCCCGCTGGCCTGGATCGCCTGTTCGAGCCGGTCCATCAGCAGGCGGCGGTTGGGTAGATGGGTTAGCGGATCGCGGTATGCCAGCGCGCGCATCGCCTCCTCCGACTTGCGCCGGTCCAGGCTCAGGCGAATGGCCACATCCAGGGTCTCGTGCAGGTAATCCGCGGTGGACCGGACGCCCAAGAGGAAGATGATCGCCACCGCCGCGAACGCCCAGTCGACGAATGACCGGGCGTCGTACGCCACGACGATCGCGGTGGTGAGGACCACCGGCACCGCGTAGCAGCGGAACACCATCGGCACCGGAGCGAATACCGGAACGCTGCCCGCCACCATCCCGGCGAGCACCATCCCGGTGAAGAGGCGGGCCGGCTCCGTGCTCGCGCCCGCGAACAGTACGGCGGCACCGCTCCATACGGCCGCGGCCGCCGTGCTGCCGAGCAAATAGCGGCGGCGCCAGCGCCCGATCGACGCAGGGTCGGGATCCGCGTTTCCCGCGGCATGAAACCGGGATGCAAGGCGGTAGCGCGCCACGGCCACCGCGAACGCGGCCGCCAGCCAGGCGGCGGCAATCGCCGCGGGAACGCCCGCGCGCCCGTTGACATATGCGAGGATCACGGCGTTGACCACCGGTACCCAGAGCGAGACCCGCGCATGGCGATACAACAGCGCCACCTTCTGGCGCTGGGTCTCCAGTTCCACGTTCCAGGGTTCCTGCACGACGATCCCAGGCGCGAAGAAGATGGCTGGCGACAACGCTGCCGCGGGCCGGACACCGATCCGCGCGCTGCGCCCCGCCAACCTTGGCACGCCAAGGCGCGACTAGCCAAAACCCCGCACACTCCTTGTGGGCATTTTAGCGCCGTTTTGGTCGTGGCCTTACACCCCCATTCGGCCACTGCGCCCGCTCAGGATGGCGGGCTTGCGCGAAAAGGGGGGATTGCCATCCACCTGCACCCCGGTTATTAACGTTTATTAAACGTAATTTATGGGAGAATTCCCAGCGATTGCGTGTTGGCGATCGATCTTCACCGGAGGGGGTGCGGTCGGTCGTGCCCGGAATCGTCGGAAAACCCGTACGTAACTCACAACCAATTACTCAGCGCTTGAAAAATTCGAATCAAGCAGCGTCTCCGATCGCCATCATCGGCGTCGGACTGCGTCTCCCGGGACGGGTCGATGGCCTCGACACGCTGTGGCCGCACCTCACCGGATGTCATGATCTTGTAACCGAAATCGACCCGGCCCGATGGGCGGTCGACGCGTTGTCGCATCCTCGGCGTTCCGAACCCGGACGCAGCATCACCTTCGCCGCCGGCGTGCTCGACGACATCGCCGGCTTCGATGCCGGCTTCTTCGGCATCGCGCCGCGGGAGGCCGAACTGCTCGATCCTCAGCAGCGCCTGCTGCTGGAGCTTGCCTGGGAAGCCTTCGAAGACGCGGACATCCCCGCCTCCTCACTGGCCGGCAGCGACTGCGCGGTGTTCGTCGGCATCTCCGGACTCGACTACGGCATGCGCGTGCTCGACGATCTGTCGAGCATGTCGGCGCACACGATGACCGGCAACACCATGAGCGTGGCGGCCAACCGCCTGTCGTGGACCTTCGATCTGCGTGGGCCGAGCATGGCGGTCGACACCGCCTGCTCGTCGTCGCTGGTCGCCCTGCATCAGGCCTGTGAGGCCCTGCGCCAGGGCCAGGCGCCGGTGGCGCTGGTGGGCGGCGTCAACCTGTTGCTCCATCCCTATCCGTTCGTCGGCTTCACCAAGGCCTCGATGCTGTCGGCCGGCGGCCGCTGCCGCGCGTTCGGCGCCGGCGGCGACGGCTATGTGCGCGGCGAAGGCGGCGGCGTGCTGCTGATCAAGCCGCTGGCCGACGCGCTGCGCGACGGCGATCGCATTCGCGGCGTGATCCGCGCCACCGGGGTCAACGCCGACGGCGCGCGCAAGACCGGCCTCACCATCCCCAGCGGCGAAGCCCAGGCCGAACTGATGCGCGCGGTGCTCGCGCGTTCCGGTCTGCATTCGCAGGACATCGGCTATGTCGAAGCCCACGGCACCGGCACCCGCATCGGCGACCCGATCGAAGCGCGGGCGGTGGGCGCGGTCTACGGCACCGGCCGCACGCAGCCGCTGCCCATCGGCTCCGTCAAAAGCAATCTCGGCCACCTCGAACCGGCCTCGGGCATGGCCGGCCTCGCCAAGGCCCTGACGGTGCTGCAGCACGGCGTCGCGCCGCCCTCCCTGCACACCGACATCCTCAATCCGGACATCGACTTCGATGCCCTCGGCCTGCGCGTGACCCGCGAAGCGGTCGCACTGCCGCCGGGCCGCCGCTGCGTCGCCGTCAATTCCTTCGGCTTCGGCGGCGTCAACGCCCACGTCATCATCGAGCAGGCCCCGGAATGCGCCGCGCTCGCCGGAGGAAACCGCACTACCGCGCCGTCGGCAGGATGCGCGGCGCTGCAGGCGTCATCCTGTTCCGCGTTGGTGATCTCCGCCGCCGATGAGGCCGCACTGCGGCAGCTGGCCGCACGCTATGCCGAGGCCCTCGCGGACACCACCGCCCCTGCGTTGCTGGCCCAGGCCGCC
>JAKAFN010000009.1 GCA_021825945.1 Pseudomonadota bacterium | reverse complement strand
ACAGCTACCGCCTCAAACAACAACGCAAGGCCGGGCACGTCCCGGCATCAAAAACCTAACCCCTTGGTTCAGATTTACTTTGCGCACCAGCGCGCGAAGTGGCTCAGATTTCAGTTGCGCTTGACAGTTGACCCGGGGCCGTCTCGAAACGCACGATCGGCTCCGCTGGCCTTGCCGGCTTGTGCGCCTGCATGAACGCTTGCACGCTGCGCAGCTGTCCTTGGGCTTGAGCGCACGCAGCTTGGCGTCGGAGAGCATCTTGGGGTATCGGGGGCTTGGGGGTAGGTGGATACCCCTGAGGATACCCCACACCAATGCCGGATGCGCGTGGTTTTATCTGGAAGTTTGTGGAGGGAAAGTTTGCGTAACGCATTGATTTGTTATGGCATTGTGGATCAATGCGGATACCTGTGGCGGAGTCCTTGGTCCCCCCGCCCGGAATCGAACCGGGATCTCACGCTTAGGAGGCGCGTGCACGATCCATTGTGCTACGGGGAGCGCGAGTGGGTGAGTATACGGTGCCGGATGTGCCGCGGACCGGGTCATGTTGCTGCCAAATCGAGCAGGCCAGTCCATCCCGCATGAATGCACGGTTTTTTGGCGATGGCGACATCGTTATCCACATTCTCTGTGGATAAAATCCGGGGGATGAACGCGTCCCAAGTTCGACAGTCTTCCCGCACGGCAACCATGGTCTCATCGGATTACGGCGAGGCATCGATCCGGGTTCTCAAGGGTCTGGAGCCGGTGCGGCAACGCCCGGGGATGTACACCCGGACCGACAATCCGCTGCACATCATCCAAGAAGTGATCGACAACGCCGCCGATGAGATCCTGGCGGGATACGGTTCGCGCATCGACGTGGTGTTGTACCGGGATGGATCCGTCGGGGTCGAAGACGACGGCCGCGGCATTCCGGCCGGACTGCACCCGGAGGAAAAGGCGCCGGTGGTCGAACTGGTGTTCACGCGCCTGCATGCCGGCGGCAAATTCGACAAGCGCACCGGCGCGGCCTACTCGTTTTCCGGCGGCTTGCATGGGGTCGGCGTCTCGGTCACCAATGCGCTGGCGACCCGGTTGGAGGTCGAGGTCTGGCGCGAGCGCAAGGTGCATGTACTGGCGTTTGCCGGTGGCGAGGTGGCGGAACCGCTGCGCTCGCGTGCGGCGGGGCCCGGTGACAAGGCGAGCGGCACCCGGGTGCGCGTCTGGCCGGATCCGAAATATTTCGACAGTCCGCACATTCCCGAGGGGGAACTCGAGCGCATCCTCCGCAGCAAGGCGATGCTCATGCCCGGAACCGAGGTCACGCTGCGCGAGGAGCGCAGCGGGCGCGAGCGGCGCTGGCGCTTCGACGGCGGCCTGACCGAGTACCTGCTTTCGGTCTTGGGGGGAGAGCCGGTCGTGCCGGTGTTCGAGTCGCAGGGATATGCGCCGGCCGACGATCCGAATTTCGCCGAAGGGGAGGGAGCGCGTTGGGTCCTCGGCTGGACCGAGGAGGGGACGGTGGCGCGCGAATCCTTCGTCAATCTGATCCCGACCCCGGCGGGGGGAACGCATGAGTCGGGATTGCGCGAGGGTACGTTTGCCGCCGTGCGTGCCTATGCCGAGGCGCACGGCCTGCTTCCCAAGGGAGTGCGGCTGCTGCCGGAAGACGTGTTTTCCCGTGCGAGCTTCGTGCTCTCTGCGAAAGTCCTCGACCCGCAGTTCCAGGGCCAGATCAAGGAGCGGCTGAACAGCCGCGATGCGGTGCGACTGGTTGCGTCCTTCGTGCGTCCGCAGTTCGAGTTCTGGCTCAATCAGCAGCCGGAATTCGGCCGCCGCCTCACCGAGCTCGCGGTACACGCGGCGCAGGCCCGGACGCGCGCGCAGCAGAAAGTCGAGAAGAAGAAAAGCTCCGCGGTTGCCGTGCTGCCGGGAAAGCTCACCGACTGCGAGAGCACCGACTTGACGCGCAACGAATTGTTCCTGGTCGAAGGGGATTCGGCGGGCGGTTCGGCGAAGCTCGGGCGCAACAAGGAGTTCCAGGCCATCCTGCCGCTGCGTGGCAAGGTGCTCAATACCTGGGAGGTCGAGCGCGACCGTCTCTTCGCCAACACCGAGGTGCATGACATCGCGGTGGCGCTCGGCGTCGATCCCCATGGGCCGCAGGACGATCCCGATCTGAGCGGCCTGCGCTACGGCAAGGTCTGCATCCTGGCGGATGCGGATGTCGACGGCGCCCATATCCAGGTGCTGCTGCTGACCCTGTTCTTCCGCCACTTTCCGCGTCTCATCGACGCCGGGCATGTATACGTCGCCCGCCCGCCGCTGTTTCGGGTCGACGTGCCCGCACAAGGAAAGCGGCCGGCGCGACGAGTATATTGCCTCGACGAGGCGGAGCGCGATTCGTGTCTTGCGAAACTTCGCGATGAGGGCGTGCGTTCCGATGCGGTGGAAATCGGGCGGTTCAAGGGATTGGGCGAGATGACCGCCGAACAATTGTGGGAGACGACCATGAATCCCGACACCCGGCTATTGCAGGCCGTGCACTTGGGCGACGCCGATCGTGCGGCGACGATCGAGACGATGGCGATGCTCATGGCGCGCGGCGAGGCGTCCTCGCGCCGCGTCTGGCTGGAGGCCCACGGCAACGAGGTGGAAGCGGATGTCTGATTCCGTCTCTGCGGGGGGGGAATGCGAACCGCGGCACGGAGGAGCGGAGACGGCGGCCGAATTGCAGCGCGCGCGGCAGGACCTGCAGCGGCTCGCAATCATGGAGCCGCTCACCCGCCTGTTGCATCGCCAGGCGTTCGACGAGCAGGTGCAGCAGGAACTTGCGGATGCGTCGGCGCATGGCCGGCAGTGCACGCTGGTGGTCATCGGGTTGGACGGATTCCGCCTGCTCAACCAAGTGTATGGTCAGCGGGTCGGTGACCGGATCCTGCAGGCGGTGGCGGCCCGGCTGCGCAATTTCGTGCGCGAGCCGAATCTGTTGGGACGGCGCGGCGGCGACGAGTTCGTGGCGTTGTTGCGCGATATCGCGGATGCGGATGCGGCGATGGGTGCGACGCGCGAGATGCTCGCAGCCATCCAGCGCCTGGAGCGAGTGGGGAACCTCGAGGTGCAGGTCGATGCGTCGGCGGGCGTGGTGCTCTTCCCGGCCGACGGCGGCGATATCGACAGCCTGATGGAGGCGGGCGATGGGGCGCTGGCCCGCGCCAAGCGCGAGGGCGGCCGGCGTTGCGCGCGGTTTTCTGCCGACCTCGGCCGGGCCAAGGACCTGCGCATTCGTCTCGAGCAGCGCCTGCGCCGGGCCTGCGAGGCCCGGGATTTCCGTCTGCTCTACCAGCCGCAGGTGTCCTTGCCGGACCGGCGCCTGATCGGCGCCGAAGCCTTGGTGCGGTGGAACGACGCGGAACTGGGCGACATTTCGCCGGCGGAATTCATTCCGATCGCGGAAGCGAGCGGCCTGATCGACGGCCTGAGCGACTGGGTGCTGCGGGAAGTCTGCCGCCAGCGGCAGATGTGGCGTCAGGTCGGACTCGACCTTCCACCCGTTGCGATCAATCTGTCGGGGGTGCAGCTGCGCAGTCCGGGTTGCGTGCGGAGCGTGCTCGAGACGATCGATGAATTCCAGATCTCGCCTGAGGAGATCGAGATCGAGATCACCGAGACCTGGGTTTTCGATTCCTCATCGCTGCTCGCCCAGGAAAACCTACAGCGGCTGAAGATGGCCGGGGTGCGCTCGGTGCTCGATGACTTCGGCGTCGGAGCGTCGAGTCTTGTCCAGTTGCGCGATCTGCCGATCCACCGGCTCAAGATCGATCGCAGTTTTACCGTCGAATGCATGCGCAATGCGCGAACGCTGACGATCGTCAAGGCGGTCATCGACATGGCGCACAACCTCGGCCTGACCGTGACCGCCGAAGGCATCGAGACCGCCGACCAGGAATCCTGGATGCATCACCTCGGCTGCGACTCGGTGCAGGGCTTCTACATCGCCCGCCCCATGCCGGCAGAGGATTTTCTTCGCCGGTATTTGGCCGAGCGCACGCAGCCGACGTCGTCGCGCTCGATCGTCGACGGTGGTCCCGCCGTGGATTCCGTGCAATAGCAAACTTCACCCCACATGGCAGAACAACCGGACCTCTTTGCGGCTCCGCCTTCCGAAATGCCGGAAGGACTGAGCCTCGCGCACTTTGCCCAGCGGGCCTATCTCGATTACGCCGTATCCGTGGTCAAAGGGCGCGCCCTGCCCGACGTCGCCGATGGCATGAAGCCGGTGCAGCGGCGCATCCTCTACGCGATGAACGCGATGGGCCTCGTTCCCGGCGCGAAGCACGTCAAGTCGGCGCGCGTCGTCGGCGATGTGATCGGCAAATATCATCCGCATGGCGATCAGGCCGCCTACGACGCGCTGGTGCGCATGGCGCAGGATTTCTCGTTGCGCTATCCGCTCATCGACGGGCAGGGCAACTTCGGCAGCCGCGACGATGACCCCGCCGCTGCGATGCGTTATACCGAAGCGCGCCTGACCCCCATCGCCCGTGCGCTGCTCGACGAGCTCGGCCAGGGAACCACGGATTTTCTCGCCAATTACGACGGCAGCCAGGAGGAGCCCCGGCTGTTGCCGGCACGGTTGCCGATGGTGCTGCTGAATGGCGCGGCGGGAATCGCGGTCGGCATGGCCACCGAGATCCCGCCGCACAATCTGCGCGAGATCGTCGCCGCGGCCCAGGCGTTGCTGCATGGTCCGGGTCTGGGTCTCGACGCGGTGCTCGCGTCGGTTCGGGGACCGGATTTCCCCGGCGGCGGACAGCTCATCTCGGATTCCGCAGAGATCCGCGCCGCATACGAGACCGGGCGCGGCAGTCTCAAGATGCGCGCGCGCTGGCGTTTCGAGGAACTCGCCCGGGGGCAGTGGCAACTCGTCGTGACGGAATTGCCGCCGGGAACCTCGGCGCGGCGGGTGCAGGAAGAGGTCGAGGAGCTGAGCAACCCGAAGGTGCGGGCGGGCCGCAAGGCGCTCACCCCCGAACAGCAGCAGACGCGCCAGGTGGTGCTTGCGGTGCTCGACCGCATGCGCGACGAATCCAGCCGCGATGCGGCGGTCCGATTGGTGTTCGAGCCGCGCACGGCCAAGGTCGACCGGCAGGAACTCGTCAATACCTTGCTGGCGCACACCAGCCTGGAGCTCAACGTTCCGGTCAATCTGGTGATGATCGGACGCGACGGCCGTCCGCGGCAGAAGCCGCTGCTGGAGATCCTGCGGGAGTGGCTGGAATTCCGGGTCGAGACGGTGCGGCGGCGCAGCCGGCATCGACTGGATCGGGTGCTCGACCGCATCCACGTCCTCGAGGGGCGACAGGCCGTGTTGCTGCGGATCGAGGACGTGATCGCGGTGATCCGAAACGCCGACGAACCCAAGGCGGACCTGATCGCGGCGTTCGGCCTTTCCGAACGGCAGGCCGAGGATATCCTCGAAATGCGGCTGCGCCAACTGGCGCGCCTGGAAGGCATCCGCCTCGAGCAGGAACTGGGCGAACTGCGCAAGGACGAGACGGCGCTGCGCAAGCTGCTCGATTCCGACGCCGCGCTCAAGCGTCAGGTCGGCCAGGAGCTCGACGAGGATGCGCGCCGATTCGGTGACGCGCGCCGAACCCTGGTAGAGGAGGCGGCGCGTGCCACCGTCGAGGCCAAGGTGATCGACGAGGCGGTGACGGTAATCGTTTCGCAGCAAGGATACGTGCGCGCGCGCAGCGGCCATGGCCATGATGCGACGCAGTTCGGCTTCAAGGCGGGTGACGCGCTGTACGGGGCCTTCCCCTGCCGTACGGTCGACCACCTGGTGGCGGTGGGATCGAACGGCCGCTGCTACACCATTCCGGTCGCCAATCTGCCTTCCGCGCGTGGCGACGGTCTGCCGGTGACGGCGATGATCGACCTCGAAGCCGGTACCCGCCTGCTGGCCTACGTCGCCGGTGCGGCGGCGACGCCGCTGGTGCTGGCGACGACCGCCGGCATGGGGTTCGCCTGCCAGATCGGCGATCTGCTGAGCCGGCAGAAGAGCGGCAAGCAGTTCTGGAGCCTGGATGACGGGGCCGAACCGTTGCGGCCTGCGATCGTCGACCCGGTGACCCACGACCGGATCGCATGCGTTTCGGAACATGGGCGCCTGCTGGTGTTCCCGGCTGCGGAGATCAAGGCGCAGGCGGGCGGTGGACGTGGCGTCCGGTTCATGGGCCTGGATGCCGGGGAAAAGATGGTCGGCTCGGTCAGTTGTTCCGCTGCGGGGGTGGTGGTTGCGGGGGTTGCGGCACGCTCCGGAAAAGCGGTGGAAGTGGTGGTCGCAGGTCGCGACCTGACGGAGTATGCCGGCAGTCGGGCGCGCAAGGGAACGGCGCTCAAGCCGCGGATGACGGTGACCGGCGTCCGCACCGCCGCGTGATCCGGGGCAGGATGCTCCCCCGCTCCCGCGTGCGGGAGAGGGCTGGGGTGATGAGGGATCCGCTTGAATTTTCCACCCCCGCCCCCATCTCGTCCGCGGGTCTTTTTTGTCACCAGGAATTGCTATGAACCAAGAACAGACGACCGCATCGAGCTCGACCCCGCGCCAGACCCTCGGATTTCAGGCCGAGGTCAAGCAGCTGCTGCACCTGATGATCCATTCGCTTTACAGCAATCGCGAGATCTTCCTGCGCGAATTGGTGAGCAATGCCTCGGACGCCTGCGATCGCCTGCGCTTCGAGGCGATTGCCGACCCCGCTCTGCTTTCGGCCGGGGAGGAGCTCGCGATCGAGGTTCGCTACGACAAAGGTGCGAAGACCATCACCGTCTCCGATAACGGCATCGGTATGTCGCGTGCGGAGATGATCGAGCACCTCGGCACGATCGCCAAGAGCGGCACGCGCGAATTTTTTTCCCGGTTGACCGGAGATCAGCGCAAGGATGCCCAGCTCATCGGCCAGTTCGGCGTGGGTTTCTACTCGGCGTTCATCGTCGCCGACAAGGTGCGCGTGATTTCGCGGCGCGCGGGCGCGGCCGATGCGGCGTGCTGGGAATCCGACGGCGGCGGCGAGTTCACGATCGAACCGGCCGAGCGCGCGCATCGCGGCACCGACATCATCCTGCACTGCCGGGAGGGGAACGAGGATCTGCTGTCGAGCTGGAAGCTCAAATCCATCCTGACGCGGTACTCCGACCACATCGCGACGCCCATCCGCATGGTCAAGGAGGAATGGGACAAGGACGCCAACGAGCTGCGCGCCACCGGGGAGATGGAGACGGTAAACCGGGCGTCGGCGCTGTGGGCCCGTCCGAAGTCGGACATCACGGACGAGCAGTACAAGGAATTCTACAAGCACGTCGCGCACGATTTTTCCGATCCGCTGGCGTGGACCCACAACCGCGTCGAGGGCCGCAACGAGTACGTGCAATTGCTCTATCTGCCGTCGAAGGCGCCCTTCGATCTGTGGGATCGCAAGCACACCCACGGATTGAAGCTGTATGTCAAGCGCGTGTTCATCATGGACGATGCGGAGCAGCTGCTGCCGGCGTATCTGCGCTTCGTGCGCGGCGTCGTCGATTCGAGCGATCTTCCGCTCAACGTCTCGCGCGAGATCCTGCAGGAAAGCCGCGACGTGAAACTGATCCGCGAAGGCTGCACCAAGCGCGTGCTGTCGCTGCTCGAGGATCTCGCGCAGAACCGGCCCGACGATTACGCGAAGTTCTGGGGCGAGTTCGGTACGGTGCTGAAGGAAGGTATCGGTGAGGATTCGGCCAACGCCGAGCGCATCGCCAAGCTGCTGCGCTTTCCCTCCACGGCAGCGACCGCCGGCGGCGATGGGCTGATCTCCCTTGCCGACTACGTCGCCCGGATGAAATCCGAGCAGACGGAGATCTACTACGTCACCGGCGATTCGCCGGCGGCTGCACGCAACAGTCCGCACCTCGAGATCTTCCGCAAGAAAGGCGTCGAGGTGCTCCTGCTTACCGACCGCGTCGATGAGTGGATGCTGTCCTTCTTGACGGAGTTCGAAGGCAAGCCGCTGCGCTCGGTCGCCAAGGGCGACCTTGCGCTCGACGCGTTGGCCGACGCGCAGGAGAAGGAGGAGAAGCAGAAAGCCGAAGACGAATTCAAGGATCTGGTCACCCGGGTCAAGGAGGTCTTGGGCGAGCGTGTCTCCGACGTGCGGATCACCATGCGGTTGACCGATTCTCCGGCCTGCGTGGTGGTCGACAAGGACGCAATGAGCGCGCATCTGCAGCGCATGCTCAAGGCCGCGGGACAGCAGGTCGCGCCGCAGGCGCCGATACTCGAGCTCAATCCGCACCATGCCCTGGTTCAGCGGTTGCAGGGGGAAGACGCGGCGCATATTGCCGCCTGGGCGAACCTGCTGCTCGATCAGGCGGTCCTGGCCGAGGGGGGGCAGGTCGAGGATCCTGCCGGATTCGTCAAGCGCCTGAATGCGCTGCTGTTGGGACGCGGATCGATGTGATCACGTTCTCGGAGGCGAACGGGGTCCGCTATCTGCACTTCGGTACGGAATGGGTACAGGGGGCGATGCGGCTGTCGCACCCGTATCGCCTCGAACTCGAATACCAGCGGCAGATGATGGCGCCGCTGGTATTTGCGCCGCGGCCCCGTGCAATCCTGCAACTGGGGCTGGGCGCCGCGGCGTTGACCAAGTTCTGTCACCGTTACCTGCCGGATTCCCGTATCACCGTGGTGGAAGTCGATTCGGCGGTGATCCTCGCCGCGCGACAGTGGTTTGCGTTGCCGCCGGACGATGCCCGCCTGCGCGTGGCGTGCGCCGACGGTCGGGTGTATCTCGATCGCCACCCGGCAAGCGCCGACTGGTTGCAGGTGGATCTCTACGATGCGGGTGCAAGAGGGCCGGTGTACGACGATGTGCCCTTCTATGCCGCCTGTCGCAGGGCCTTGCGCGACGGCGGGGTGGCGGCCTTCAACCTGTTCGGACGGGGTCTGCGACACAGCCTGCGGGCGCTCGACGAGGCGTTTTCCGGGCGCTGGGTCCGCCTGCCCGCGACGGCCGAGGGCAACCACGTCATCCTGGCGGTTGCCGACGGTTGCAGCTTGTCTGTAGCCGGGATGGCAGCAGCGCGGTCCGTCGAGGCGCGATTCGGTCTGCCGGTGTCGGCGTGGATCGACCGCCTGCGGGGTCCGTCCGATCGCGGCATGCCATGTTGATGGGCGATCCCGCATTTTTTCGTTATATTTTTTGGTTTGCCGTCGCACACTACCCGCTTCCGTGCCCTGGCCGGGAACCATGATGGCCCCCACGAACCGATGATCCAGCGCGCCGACTTTCCCCGGAATCCCGCCGGAGATGACCTCCCGGAGGGATGCGCGGAGCATTCGCGGCACGCGTTGCAGGCCGCCGTGGTGGTTGCGTCCGGCCTGTCGGCGGCGTCGTTTTCCGGTATCGTCGATCGGGTTCGCGACATGATCTCGCTGGTCCGCGATTTCAACGTCAGTCTGCCCTGGGTGCGGGGATTGCTGGCGGCCAAGTCCGAGACGTTGCGGGAGGCCTACCTGCGGCGCTTGCGGGAGCGGCAGGATGCCCTGGTGGCGGACTTGTTCGCGGCGGATCGGGACCGGGGCAGATGGCAAGGGTCGGCGATCGAAAGCCTGGCGGCGGGGGACCGAGTTGCGGACCGGATCGTCGACCGGGTGGCCGCCCGCATCGTCGGGCGCATGCGCGCCGCCGCCGAGGAACCGCTGCGCGAATTGCAGGCCATCGTCCGTTTTCTCTGCGGTCACGAGGA
Organism: Pseudomonadota bacterium; assembly: GCA_021825945.1. Lineage (GTDB taxonomy): Bacteria > Pseudomonadota > Gammaproteobacteria > Burkholderiales > Burkholderiaceae_F > GJ-E10. Next base: position 64,301 of record JAKAFN010000009.1, on the reverse strand, counting down.
ACTTCCCGTTTCGGGCAACCCGTTCGCGCCGGATGTGTTCGTCGACGCACTGATGCAGGCGGCGGCGGACGTCGGGCTGGCACCGCAGGCCTGGGTCGCATTTCTTACCGTATTCGAACGGGACCTCGGTGCCGATGTCCGGCGTATCGAGCAGGCCGTGCTGGAACATTTCCGCGTCCAGGGGGTCGCTCTGCGCGCGGGGGCGGGGCAGCCGTCGGGGCCGCGCCCGCGGCAGGATACCTGGCAGGACCAGCGGGTTCGATCGTGGATCGCGTACTTGCGTCGCCAGAGCGCGGCGGGCGACCTGCGGGTGGCGGATCCGCAGGGTGGCCGTGTCGTCGAGCAGGGGGATCTCCGGGCGGAAGATCCGGCGCAAAGCCCCGATCTGGCCCGGGCTCGGCAGTTTCTCGCCGAAATGCGCGCGGGGGCGCACGATGGGGCGCGGGCGCGAAGTCATGCGGCGGACTTCGTCCCGAGTGAGCCGCTCCTCGTGGCGTTGGAAGAGTTGCAGGCGCTTGCCTTGCAAGGGATCCGCGGGGTGACCTTCGCCGCGAGTTCCGCGGGATCGATCGAAACCTGGCGCGGACACCTCATGGAACAGGCGGAACGGCCGGAAGAGCGATACATGATCGACATCGCGGCGATGCTGTTCGGCCACATCCGGTGCGCCGCGCAGATTCCCTCGGCGATCCAGGATCTTCTCGCGCGCTTGCGGTTCCCGGTGCTCAAGGCGGCCTTGCTCGATTGCCGCGGGTTTGCATTCAGCACCCACCCGGCTCGTCGCTTCGTCGACCGCATCGTGCAGGTGGCCGTTGGCAGCATTGGTGACGCCGTCGAGGGAGAGCCGTTCCGTTTCGAGGCCGAACGGCATGTGAACCGGATCGTCCGCGAGTTCGGTCGTGACGTCGCGATCTACGAGCAGGCGCTCGCCGAGTTCGATCGGTTTCTCACGGAATCGGGGCGCAGCTTCGAGCGCCGGTCGATCACCGAACACGCGGTCGCGCGCATTCTCGCCGGCACCGTGCTGGGGAGGGCCCCGATGACCGATGAGGCGCCAGCCTGACGTCTGCGCAATAGGCGGATTTCGCGGGGATGGGACGCACCGGGCGCACCGGGCGCACCCTTGTCCCGCTCTCACGCCCGCCGCGGTCGGTTTGCCAACCCTGGGTCAGGACGCCCGTCGCCGCAGGCAGTCCAACAACGCCTCGTTGATCGCCATCGGATCGGCGGGAAGCGTGCCGCGCTGCGTCCGCCACACCACTTCGCCCAGACATTCCATGGCGGCATGCGCGCCGCCATGCGCGTCGCCGGCGCGCCTGCGCAGCTGTTCCAGTAAGGCACGGATTCCCGGCGGCTGATCGATCGACTCCTGTTCCCGCAGCGCGAGATGCATCGCAAGGTGCAGGAACGGATTTTCGTGCCCCGCCTCGACAGGGAAATCCATTTCCTGGGCGCGTGCGGCGTCGGCAAGCAGCGCGTGATACTCGGGATGATCCTCGATGCAGGCGATCGCCAGGACTTCGAGCGGCGTCGTGACGCCTCCTTCGCAATGCTTGCGCCAGGCTTCGCAGAAAAACCGGCGGACTTCTTCGCGCGAGGGATTGAACATGGCGTTTTCTTTGCGGGAGGGATGGAATGTGACGCAGGAGCGGGCCGGAATTTCCCCCTCTCCCGCGACGGCGGGAGCAGGCCGGGTGAGGGCCGAGATTCGGGGATCGTCGTTACTTCGGCGCCCGCGTTTTCGGCTCGTACGCGCATTGCGCCACGATGATGCAGCGCCAGCATTCGGGTTTGCGCGCCTTGCACACATAACGCCCATGCAGGATCAACCAATGGTGGGCGTGCTGGCGGTATTCTCGGGGCACCACGCGCAGCAGCCCTTCTTCGACCGCCTGCACGGTCTTCCCCGGCGCAAGCCCGGTGCGGTTGGCGACGCGGAAGCAGTGGGTGTCGACGGCGATCGTGGGCTCTCCGAAGGCGACATTGAGTACCACGTTGGCCGTCTTGCGGCCCACACCCGGCAGCGCCTCGAGCGCGGCGCGGTCGCGGGGAACCTGTCCGCCGTGTCGTTCGAGGATCTGCCGGGAAAGCGCGACGACGTTGCGCGCCTTGGCGCGGTACAGGCCGATCGTGCGGATATGGGCTGCCAGCGCCTCTTCGCCGAGCGCGGCGATCGCCGCGGGCGTGTTCGCGTGCGGAAACAGGGTTGCCGTCGCCGCGTTGACCGATTTGTCGGTCGCTTGTGCCGAGAGCACGACCGCGACGAGCAGCTCGAAGGGCGTGGAATAGTGCAACTCGCTTTCGGGATGCGGGTTGGCGCGCGCGAAGGCCGCAAACATTTCCCGGATTTTCCGCGGGGTCATCGCGCGGCCCGGCGCGCGCGCGCGCGTTCCATTGCCTGCTGCAGGATGTGGCGGCCTTGCCGGATCTCTGCCGCGCCGAGCGCCGCACCGTCTTGCGCGCGTAGGTCCATGTTGCGGTTGCCGGCACCGGGTCGGCCTTTGGTCGGCTCCGCGCGTTCCCGCGCGATGCGTTGCATGCGGGCGTGCATGCGGGCGTCGGCGCGCAGCGCATCGCCGACCGTCCAGGTGCGGGGCGGCTGCGTGGGCATCAGCACAATGCAGTCCATCGGACACGGCGGCAGGCACAGGCCGCAGCCGGTACATTCTGCGGCCAGTACCGTATGCATGTGCCGCGCCGTCCCGATGATCGCATCGACGGGACATGCCTGGATGCAGAGCATGCAGCCGATGCACCGCGATTCGTCGATGCAGGCAAGCTCCAAAAAGCGATGCGAATGCCAGTCGGGAACCGACTTGGCGTTTCTGTCTTCAATGCCGGTCGGGGCCGATGCCGCCTGCGGGGCGGGGTTGTCCGTTTCCGGTGCGTTCACGGCGTCTTCCCCGCCTGGTCGATTTCCCGCGCGGTCTGCTCGTACAGGTCATGGTGCGGGCCCCCGAGCACCAGAGCCCGCGTGATCGCCGTGCGCGCGTCGCCCAGCCGGTGTTGCGCCAGCAGCGATGCCGCCAGGTTGTTCCAGGCGTCCGCTGCGGCCGGCTGCAGTGCGACCGCACGCCGGAATGCCGTGACCGCGTTCGCCGGGTCGTCCATCTCGAAGGCGCTGTTTCCCAGGCCCATCCATGCCGCGTAACTTCCTGGCGCCCGTCGGGTGAGGGCGGCATAGGCGTAGTGCGACGCCCGTACGTCGACGCGCTCGAGCGCCGCCGCCGCGTCGAGGAGCGTGTCGAGTGCGGGTGTGGCCGGGGGCCGGCGCGGGTCCGTAGCGACCATTGCCCAGTCGCCGCTACGGTCCCAGGTGTGCTCGAAGACGTCCATGAACATGCCTTCGTGCGGTTCCGGACCGGATCGCAGCCAGATGATGCCGGCGGGAATGTCATATCCGACGACCACCGAGTAATGCCAGACCGGATAGATCGCCAGACCGAGGTTCTGCAGCACGATCACCGGATTGCCCGCGTCGACTTCCCGCAGCACGGCGTCCAGGCGGGGCGGCAGTTGTACTGCGAGCCGACCTTGTCGCCGGGCCGCGGCGAGCATTTCCGGCGCAAAGGAGCCATGGCGCCCCGGCGTAAACACCGACGCCTGCACCGAATCGGGGGTGATCCGACGACCTGTCGCTCCCAGGACCATCGCCAGCGTCGCCGGCCCGCATTGATCCTTTTCCTGGGCGAAGTAGGGGACGCGGCTGCCCAGGTCGCGTGCGGGACCGATTCCGAGCGTGTCGTGCGTCCCGCGCATCGACGCGCGCACGGCGTCGGTCTGCGGCGTCGCGCAGGCGGCGACGAGCAGCGCCGCCGCCGTCAGTGTGATGGCGCGCACGAACCGGACGGCATCCGCCGTCAACCGCCGGTTCGGGCGCGCCATGTTTCGCTCAATGACGAAGCGGCCGGGTAAACGGAAATACTTTCGTGAGTCCAAGGATGTCGGTGATCAACAGGATCACGAACACGGCGAACAGGATTTCCAGCACGCCGCCGCCTGCCGGGAGCCGGTCGATGCGTTGGGCGAAGTCCTGCGCCTCCTGATCGGTGAGTGCGTTGACGCGCGCCTGGACCTGTGCCGGATCGACGCCGTTGGCGAGCAGAACCTTACGCACGTCCTGGCGTGCCAGCCAGGAACGGATGTGCTGGCGCGCCGCGCCGTCTGCGTGCAGCACCTGTTCGGTTCCGACCAGCGCAGCTTGTGCGGGCAGCGGAACGCTGGCGCCGAGCAGGCTCAGGCAGGCCACCGCGGCAATGGTCTTCTTGGAAAAAAGCATCGTTCCTCCTCCAGGAAAAGGGGCTGTCGGTTCGAGCCGACCGTTGCGGGGCTTCGGGATCGCTCCCAAGGATCCTTACCGTTTCAGGTACTGCAGTTTGTCCTTCACGTCCTTCCATTCGTCCGCGTCCGACGCGTGCGGCTTCATGCGGGTGATGGATGGCCACTTCTTCGCCAACTCCGCGTTCATCGCGACGAATTGCTGCTGGTCTGCCGGCACGTCCTCCTCGGCATAGATCGCGTTGACGGGGCATTCCGGAATGCAGACCGCGCAATCGATGCACTCATCGGGATCGATGGCAAGAAAGTTCGGACCCTCGCGGAAGCAATCGACAGGACAGACGTCGACGCAATCGGTGTACTTGCAACGGATGCACGATTCGGTAACTACGTGAGTCATCTGGCGACCTGATCGGAGATGGGCCGGAAAACGCGGCCGGAAAAAGGCAAAAGTGTACCGGATTTGCCGTAAGGACCCCTGTCACCACGTCCCATGCCCAGCGTCGATTTCATCGGGCGCCGGCTTGGGTGGGTGGGGACGAGACGTGCCGGGGCGCGGCGGTGGCATCTTTCGCCGCTTGCGGGACCATTCCGCCAACTGGCGTTTGCGCGCATCGGAGAGGTGCTGGAAGCTGCGGGTGAGCGCCTGGCGGCGTTCGGTCGGCAGCGAATAGGCCCGTTCGAGATTGTGGCGCGCGATGATCCGTTGTTCCCGCGTGAGGTGAAGCAGTTGCGGCATGCGCGCGTGCATGCGCGCCTTGCCTTCCGGCGACAGCTTCTGGTAGCGCGCAGCGATCCGCAGCCACTTTTGTTTGCGATTGGCGTCGAGCCGGTTCCAGACGGATGCCAGCGGAGAGAGGGCCTCGCGCTGCGCAGGGGTCAGGGCGGACCAGGTCGGCCCTGCGACCGCCGAGACCCGGATCATGGTCGGCGGAGCGTCGGCCCGCGCGGCGGGCGCCGAGACTCCGGCGACCAGCAGGGAAAACCATAATGTGTTGGCGAACCGTCGGCCCTGGTGCTTCATGGGCCTGCCGGCGGGTTCGGAGCGGCGGCCGGGGCCGCTGGGGCAGCGGTTTCGGTCGGGGCGGCAGTCGGAGACTGCGGCGCGATTTCCGGGATCGGCGTCTGTCGGTTGCGTCGTAGGTATTCGCCGAACCCCTGATGGGCGAGTGTCGCGATCGGCGTGTCGTCGAGCAGCAGCGAAAGGTCGATGTCCGCCGTGCGGGCGATCATGCGCTCGCTCTGCCATCGCTGGATTCCCAGGATTCCCAGCGCCAGCGCAACGATGGGAAGGATCCACCCCGCGTGCCAGGCCCAGGCGGAGGCGCGGGATTCGGGCCCTCCGGTCGCACCCGCCGTGCCATCTCCTTGGAGGGCGGGTACCCAGACCCATGTCGACTCCGACGGGGCCGTTTGCCGGGCGACGATCCGGTCGATGGCGGCCCGTCGCGCTTTCTGCAGGCGCATCCGCACCGGATAGTCGAGCGCGTCCGCGCCCTCATCGAGGGCCTGACGGATGCGATAGGCGAATTCGGCTTCATTCATAGCGTGATCCCCCGTGCCCGTAAGGATTTTGCCAGCGCCTGGGTCGCGCGGGAGCAATGCGTCTTGACGCTGCCCTCGGAACACTTCATTGCCGCCGCGGTTTCCCCGACATCGAGGTCTTCCCAGTAACGCAGAACGAATGCTTCCCGTTGACGGGGCGGCAAGCGGGCAAGCTCTTCCTCGACGATGTGCACGATCTGCTCCCGCTCCACGGTGTCCGCCGCGCTTTCCGTCGTCCGCCCGTCCTCGTTCGCATCGAGCGCTTCCAGCGGATCGGCATCGTCGTCGGCCGAGGACAGCGCCGAGAACAGCGTCACCCAGGTGGCGCGGACCTTCTGGCGGCGGAAGAAATCATGGATGGCGTTCTGGACGATCCGAGCGAAAATCGGCCCCAGCTCCGGGACGGGACGGTCCGCATAGTTCTCCGCCAGTTTGAACATGGCGTCCTGGACGATATCCAGGGCATGGTCGGCGTCGCGCACGGCAAACATCGCCTGTTTGAATGCCCGACGCTCGGCACCGGCCAGGAAGTCCGAGAGTTCGACGCGGGTTGCCATGCAGAGGGAGCGGAAACGAGGACTCCGGCGTTTGCGCAAATTGGTGCGACGCGCTATCGTAACAAGCTTTCGCCGCACCGCCCGTCACGAGCGGGTATGGAACGGCGTCCGATCAATCTCCAGCAGGATCTTGAGAGGATTCCTTATGCGATCCGTTGTATCGGAATCGGCGCCTGCCGTTTCCTCCTCCCCCGCGATGGCCGCAGCCGCCGTCCCGTCCCCCGAAACCGATCCGCTGACCGGCGCCGAGATTCTCGTCCGTTGCTTGCGCGAGGAAGGGGTGCGCCATGTGTTCGGCTATCCGGGCGGCGCGGTGCTATACATCTACGACGCGATTTTCAAGCAGGATTACTTCCAGCACATCCTCGTGCGCCACGAACAGGCGGCGGTTCACGCGGCCGACGCCTATTCGCGTTCGAGCCGCAAGGTCGGGGTGGCGATCGTCACCAGCGGTCCCGGCGCGACCAATGCGGTCACCGGCATTGCAACGGCATACATGGATTCGATCCCGCTGGTGATCATCAGCGGTCAGGTGCCCACCCATGCGATCGGCCAGGACGCATTTCAAGAGTGCGATACCGTCGGCATCACGCGGCCCTGTGTCAAGCACAACTTCCTGGTCAAGAGCGTCGCCGACCTGGCGCCGACGATCCGCAAGGCGTTCCACATCGCGCAGAGCGGCCGCCCCGGCCCGGTCCTGGTCGATATCCCCAAGGACATCACCATCGCGCGGCATGCGTTCTCCTATCCGCAGGATTTGCATCTGCGTTCCTACAATCCGGTGGTCAAGGGCCACATGGGCCAGATCAAGAAGGCGGTACAACTGCTGCTGGCCGCCGAGCGGCCGCTCATCTATACCGGCGGCGGCGTGATTCTCTCGAATGCCACGGAGGAACTGCGGCGCCTCGTCGACCGGATGGGATTCCCCTGTACCAGCACGCTCATGGGGCTGGGCGGCTATCCCGCATCGGACAAAAAATTCCTCGGCATGTTGGGTATGCACGGGACGATCGAGGCGAATTTCGCGATGCAGCATTGTGATGTGCTGCTCGCGGTCGGGGCTCGATTCGATGACCGAGTGATCGGCAGTCCCGGGCATTTCGCGCAGAACCCCCGCAAGATCATTCATATCGACATTGATCCGTCGTCGATCTCCAAGCGCGTCAAGGTCGACGTGCCGATCGTCGGCGACGTGCGCGAGGTGCTCGCCGAAATCCAGGCCCAGATCGATGTGTCGGGCGGCCGTGCGGGTGCCATCGACGCGTGGTGGGATCAGCTCGGCGCATGGCGGTCCCAGGACTGCCTGCGCTATGAGCGCAGCGAGATCGTGGTCAAGCCGCAGCATGTCGTCGAGACGCTCTGGAATCTCACCGGAGGCGACATCTTCGTCACGTCGGACGTCGGGCAGCATCAGATGTGGGCGGCGCAGTATTACCGGTTCGACAAGCCGCGGCGATGGATCAACTCCGGCGGCCTGGGGACGATGGGCGTCGGCCTGCCTTATGCGATGGGTGTGCAGATGGCCAATCCCGGGGCGCAGGTCGCGGTGATCACCGGCGAGGGTTCGATCCAGATGAACATCCAGGAGCTATCGACCTGCAAGCAGTATCGCTTGACGCCCAAGATCATCAATTTGAACAATCGCTACCTCGGCATGGTGCGACAATGGCAGCAGATCGAATACGGCAGTCGCTATTCGGAGTCATACATGGATGCGCTGCCGGATTTCGTACGCCTGGCCGAGGCGTACGGGCACGTCGGCATGCGGATCGACAAGCCGGCCGATGTCGAGCCGGCCTTGCGCGAGGCGTTCACGACCTACCGTGACCGGCTGGTCTTCCTGGATTTCATCACCGATTCGAGCGAAAACGTCTGGCCCATGGTCCGTGCGGGGAAGGGCCTGACCGAGATGATGCTCGGCGCGGAGGAACTGTGATGCGGCACGTCATTTCGGTGCTGCTGGAAAACGAGCCGGGCGCGCTGTCCCGGGTGGTGGGGCTGTTCTCTGCCCGCGGTTACAACATCGAAACGCTCACGGTGGCGCCGACCGAGGATGCCTCCCTGTCGCGCATGACCATCGTCACGATGGGGTCTGACGATGTGATCGAGCAGATCACCAAGCACTTGAACCGGCTCATCGAGGTGGTGAAAGTGGTGGACCTTACCGAGGCCGACTACACCGAGCGCGAACTCATGCTGGTGAAGGTACGGGCGGTCGGCAAGGAGCGTGAGGAAATGAAGCGCATGGCCGACATCTTTCGCGGCCGCATCGTCGACGTCACCGACAAGACGTACACGATCGAGCTCACGGGAGCGACCGACAAGGTTGATGCGTTCCTGCGCGCGCTCGATCGCACGGCGATCCTGGAGACGGTCCGTACCGGTAGTTCGGGAATCGGGCGCGGCGAACGGGTGCTGAGAGTGTGATGCCGTTTCCCCCGTTCCCGCAAGCGGGAGCGGGTGGGGGTTCTGGTTGTAACAACGATTGGTGCAGCTTATCCATCAGGAGAAATGAATGAAAGTTTTCTACGACAAGGACGCGGATCTCGCATTGATCCAGTCGAAGCGCGTCGCCATTGTCGGCTATGGTTCGCAAGGCCACGCGCACGCGCTCAACCTGCGGGATTCCGGCGTGAAGGTCACGGTGGCGCTGCGCAAGGGTGGGGCGTCGTGGAATAAGGCGGTTGCCGCCGGCCTGGAAGTCAAGGAGATCGGCGATGCGGTGCGGGAAGCCGATCTCGTCATGATCCTGTTGCCCGATGAGAACCACGGCGAGGTGTACCGCTCCGCCATCGAGCCGAACATGAAGCAGGGCGCCGCGCTGGCGTTCGCACACGGCTTCAATCTCCATTACGCACAGGTGCAGCCGCGCGCCGACCTCGACGTGATCATGATCGCGCCCAAAGCGCCTGGCCATACCGTGCGCGGCACCTACGCGCAGGGCGGCGGCGTTCCGGCGTTGATCGCGATCCATGCCGACCGTTCCGGCCAGGCGCGCGACCTGGCGCTGTCCTATGCCTGCGGCATCGGCAGCGGCAAGGCCGGTGTGATCGAGACGACGATCCGCGAAGAGACCGAGACCGATCTGTTCGGCGAACAGGCCGTGCTGTGCGGTGGCACGGTGGAACTCATCAAGGCGGGATTCGAGACCTTGGTCGAAGCGGGATACGCTCCCGAAATGGCCTATTTCGAGTGCCTGCACGAACTGAAGCTGATCGTCGACCTGATCTACGAGGGCGGCATCGCCAACATGAACTACTCGATCTCCAACAATGCCGAGTATGGCGAGTATGTGACCGGCGGCGAGGTGGTCAATGCGCAATCGCGCGCGGCGATGCGCAAGGCGCTGGAGCGCATCCAGACCGGTGAGTATGCCAAGAGCTTCATCCTGGAGCACCGGGCCGGCGCGCCCACGCTCACGGCCCGCCGCCGTCTGACGGCCGAGCACCCGATCGAGCAGGTCGGGGAGAAGCTGCGGGCGATGATGCCGTGGATCCGCGCCAATCGTCTGGTCGATCAAAGCAAGAACTGAAGACGAGATGACGAACCCGGTTCGGGGATATCCGCATCCGATCATCGCGCGCGAGGGGTGGCCGTTCCTGGCCGCTTCGATCCTCCTCGCGGCGCTGATCTCCGTTCTCGCCGGTGGGTGGTGGTCGCTGCCGTTCTGGGCGCTGGCGGTTTTCGTGCTGCAGTTTTTCCGCGATCCGCCACGCCCGGTCCCCGAAGCGTCGGCGGCGGTGCTGTCGCCGGCGGATGGGCGCATCGTTCGCATTCAAGTCGTACGCGACCCCGCGCTCGACCGGGATTCGTTGCTCATCAGCGTATTCATGAACGTGTTCAACGTCCACAGCAATCGTGCGCCGGTCGATGCCGTGGTCGAGCGGGTCGAGTACCGGCCTGGCCGATTCGTCAATGCCGACCTGGACAAGGCATCGACGGAGAACGAGCGCAATGCGCTGGTACTGCGTACCGTGAGCGGCGCGCAGTTGACGGTAGTGCAGGTCGCGGGCTTGATCGCCCGTCGCATTCTCTGCTACGTCAAGCCGGGCGACGCGCTGGTTCGCGGGCAGCGCTATGGATTCATCCGCTTCGGTTCCCGGGTCGATGTATATCTGCCTACCGACGCGCGGCCGCGCGTCGCGGTCGGGGATATCGTTCGGGCGACTACGACCATCCTGGCGGAGTTGCAAGGCTGACATGACCGGGCGTTTGCGGCATCGGAAACGCCACCTCCCGAGTTCGTCCTCGGGATCGCCGGAGGATTTCGGCGGCGCCCGCGCCGCGCAGCGGCGGCGCGGCATCTACCTGCTCCCCAATCTGTTCACGACTGCCGCGCTGTTCGCGGGGTTTTTCGCCATCGTCCAGGCGATGGACCAGAACTTCGAGCGCGCGGCCATTGCGATCTTCTTCGCCATGGTCCTCGACGGCATGGACGGCCGCGTCGCGCGGCTCACCAATACCCAGAGTACGTTCGGCGAACAATACGATTCCCTTTCGGACATGACGTCGTTCGGTGTCGCGCCGGCGCTGATCGCCTACGAATGGGTGCTGCACGATCTCGGCCGCTGGGGTTGGGCTGGTGCGTTCGTGTACTGTGCCGGCGCTGCGCTGCGTCTCGCCCGGTTCAATGCCAATATCGGCGTCGTCGATAAGCGCTTTTTCCAGGGCCTGCCGAGTCCGGCGGCGGCGGCGCTGGTCGCGGGGTTCGTGTGGCTCGCGGTCGACAACCGATTCCCCATCCGGGAGACATGGTTTCCCTGGACCTTGTTCCTGGTCACCGTCTATGCCGGCCTGACGATGGTCTCGAGCGTGCCCTTCTATAGCGGCAAGAGCTTCCATTTGGCGCGCAGCGTGCCGTTTTGGGTGATGATCGTGATCGTCCTTGCCATATTTTTCGTTTCGTCGAACCCGCCCATCGTTCTCTTCGCGCTGTTCTGCTGTTATGCGATTTCCGGCTACCTATACTGGACGTGGCTGTGGTGGCGCGGCCAGCCAAACCCCGTCCGGTCCACCTCGTCGCGGCCGGAGGGTTAAGATACTTCTGCTATGGACCGATTGATCATTTTCGACACGACCCTGCGCGACGGCGAGCAAAGCCCCGGCGCGTCCATGACGCGCGACGAGAAACTGCGCATTGCCAAGCAGTTGGAGCGATTGCGCGTGGACGTGATCGAGGCCGGTTTCGCGGCCGCGAGCAATGGCGATTTCGAGGCGGTGCGTGCGATCGCGGCTGCGGTGCGGGATTCCACCGTTTGCTCTCTGTCGCGTGCCAACGAGCGGGACATCCTGCGCGCCGCCGAAGCGCTGGCGCCGGCGGCGTCCCGGCGCATTCACACCTTCATCGCGACCTCGCCCCTGCACATGGAGAAGAAGCTCCGCATGGTGCCGGAGCAGGTGCTCGAACATGCTCGGGCGGCGGTGCGGCTGGCGCGCCAGCACACCGATGACGTCGAATTCTCGGCCGAGGATGCGAGCCGTTCGGAAATCGACTTTCTGTGCCGGGTGCTGGAGATGGCGATCGCGGAAGGGGCCACCACCGTCAATATTCCGGATACCGTCGGCTATGCGGTGCCGGCTCAGTACGGCGAACTCCTGCGGACCTTGCGCGAACGGATTCCCAACTCGGACAAGGCCGTCTGGTCGGTGCACTGCCACAACGACCTCGGCATGGCGGTGGCCAATTCGCTTGCCGGCGTATTGAACGGCGTGCGCCAGATCGAATGCACCATCAACGGCTTGGGTGAGCGTGCCGGCAACACGGCGCTCGAGGAGGTCGTCATGGCCGTGCGCACGCGCCGCGACGTCTTTGCAGTGGAGACGCGTATCGACACGACCCAGATCGTTCCGGCGTCGCGCCTGGTGTCGAACATCACCGGATTCCCGGTGCAGCCCAACAAGGCGGTGGTCGGCGCCAACGCGTTCGCGCATGCGTCGGGAATCCACCAGGACGGCGTGCTCAAGTCCCGCCAGACGTACGAGATCATGCGGGCCGAGGACGTCGGCTGGAGCGCCAACCGCATCGTCCTGGGCAAGCTGTCCGGCCGCAACGCCTTCAAGCAGCGCGTGCAGGAGCTGGCGATCCCGGTGGCGACCGATGCCGAGATGGAAGCCGCCTTTTCCCGTTTCAAGGATCTGGCCGACCGCAAGGCGGAGATCTTCGACGAGGATATTCAGGCCCTGTTTTCCGGCGAGGAGGTCGGGCAGCAGCAGGAACGGTTCCAGTTCCGGTCGATTTCGCAGCGGTCGGAGACCGGCGGCCGACCCAGTGCCGAGCTGTGTTTTGCGGTGGCGGGCCGGGAAGAGCGCGCGGTGTCGGAGGGCAACGGCCCGGTCGACGCGGTATTCAAGGCGATCGAGAGCCGGGTGGGGAGCGGCTCGGAGCTGCTGCTGTTCTCGGTCAATGCGATCACCACGGGCACCGAATCGCAGGGTGAGGTCACCGTTCGCCTGGCGCGCGGTGGGCGTATCGTCAACGGTGTCGGCGCGGATCTCGACATCGTCGCCGCCTCCGCCAAGGCCTACTTCAACGCGCTCAACAAGCTATACACCATCAATGAACGGATCGATCCGCAGATCTCGATGACGCCCTGATCCCGCGCGCCGCGGGCGGCAAGGTCGGTTTCCTCGCCCCCGCTTCGACTTCCGATGGCGCCGGCTGGCGCCAAACCGGCATATAATCCTCGTTTCTCACGGCACGGCATTCCTTCCGTGTCCGCCCGTTGAACGTAAAGGAAGTATCATGGCTGTCTCCGACATCAATAAGGGCGACATCGTCGCCAAGTATCAGCGCGCCGCCAACGACACCGGATCCCCGGAAGTGCAGGTCGCCCTTCTGACCGCGCGCATCAACGAACTCACCGAACATTTCAAGGCGCACGTGAAGGACCATCACTCGCGCCGCGGCTTGCTCAAGATGGTCAGCCGCCGTCGCAAGTTGCTCGACTACCTCAAGGGCCGCAATCCCGAGGCATACAAGGGCCTGATCGAGCGTCTCGGTCTGCGCAAGTAAGGGCGCCGCCGGTGTCCGACTTCGGTGTCATTTCCGCGTCTCCGTGTGCCGCCTTGCGTGGCGCTCGGGGCGCGATGCTCCCATGGGATTTCCCGCGCGCGGGCGGGCGACAGGTTGGCCGCGAAGATCGGATGACGGACCGGCTGCGACGGAATTCTCGAAAGGAATGCAAACGTGTTTGACAAAGTGACCAAGACGTTCCAGTACGGCAAGCACACGGTTCGACTGGAAACCGGGGAGATCGCACGCCAGGCCACCGGTGCGGTAATGGCGTGGGTGGGCGATACGGTCGTTCTGGCGACGGTGGTCGCGGCCAACCAGGCCAAGCCCGGTCAGGATTTCTTCCCGCTGACGGTGGACTACATCGAGAAGACCTATGCCGCGGGCAAGATTCCCGGCGGATTCTTCAAGCGCGAAGGCCGCCCTTCGGAGAAGGAGACGTTGACCTCGCGGTTGATCGACCGGCCGATCCGGCCTCTGTTCCCGGACGGCTTTTTCAATGAAGTGCAGGTCGTCATCCACGTCGTGTCCATCGACCCGGAGATCGACCCGGACATTCCGGCGATGATCGGTGCCTCGGCGGCATTGGCGATTTCGGGGGTCCCGTTCAACGGCCCGATCGGTGCCGCGCGCGTCGGGTATGTCGATGGTCAGTATGTGCTCAATCCCAGCGCTGCGGAATTGAAGCGGTCGCGCCTGGATCTCGTCGTCGCGGGTACCGAGCGCGCCGTGCTGATGGTGGAGTCCGAAGCCGACCAACTGCCGGAAGATGTGATGTTGGGGGCCGTGATGTACGGCCATGAGCAGATGCAGGCGGTGATCAACGCGATTCATGATCTCGTCGCCGAGGCGGGAAAGCCCGTCTGGGATTGGCGGGCCCCGGCACGCAATGAAGCGCTGCATGCCCGCCTCGAGGAATTGGCTGGTCCGGGCTATCGCGAGGCGTATCAGATCCGTAGCAAGCAGGCCCGTTCGCAGAAGCTCAAGGAAGTCGAGTCGGCGGTGCGCGCGAAACTCGCGGAAGACGCCGCGGCCGCAGGAACGGCGGTCGACGAGCGTGCGGTCGACGGAATCCTCTTCGACATGCAGGCCAAGATCGTCCGCAATCAGATCCTGGCGGGCGAGCCGCGCATCGACGGGCGCGACACGCGCACCGTCCGTCCGATCGAGATCCGCCTGGGGGTGCTGCCGCGCACGCACGGTTCCGCGCTGTTCACCCGGGGCGAGACGCAGGCGTTGGTGGTGGCTACGCTCGGAACCAAGCAGGACGAGCAGATCATCGACGCGCTGCAAGGCGAATATCGCGATCGGTTCATGCTGCACTACAACATGCCGCCGTTCGCGACCGGCGAATGCGGGCGCGTCGGCACGCCCAAGCGGCGCGAGGTCGGTCACGGCCGCCTCGCCAAGCGTGCCTTGATTGCGGTGCTGCCGGCGCCGGAAGAATTCCAGTACTCGATCCGGGTCGTCTCGGAGATCACCGAATCCAACGGTTCGTCGTCGATGGCCTCGGTCTGCGGCGGCTGTCTGGCGTTGATGGATGCGGGCGTTCCCGTCAAAGCGCACGTTGCCGGTGTCGCGATGGGCCTCATCAAGGACGGTGGGCGCTTCGCGGTGCTGACCGACATCCTGGGGGACGAGGATCATCTCGGCGACATGGACTTCAAGGTGGCCGGTACCAGCGCCGGCGTGACCGCCCTGCAGATGGACATCAAGATCGAGGGCATCACCAAGGAAATCATGCAGGTCGCGCTTGCGCAGGCGCGTGAAGGCCGCACGCACATCCTCGGCAAGATGCATGATGCGATCACCGCGTCGCGCGGCGAATTGTCGGAATTCGCCCCCCGCATGATTCGGCTCAAGATCAATCCGGAGAAGATCCGCGACGTCATCGGCAAAGGCGGTGCGGTGATTCGCGCGCTGACCGAGGAAACCGGAACCCAGATCGATATCGAGGACGACGGTTCGATCACGATCGCCAGCGTCGACCTCGAGCGGGGTCGCGAGGCCGAGCGCCGGATCCTCGAGTTGACGGCCGAGGTCGAAGTCGGCAAGGTTTACGACGGTACGGTGTTGCGCCTGCTCGATTTCGGTGCGATCGTCCAGCTGCTGCCGGGTCGTGACGGGTTGTTGCACATCTCCCAGATCGCCAACGAGCGCGTGAACCAGGTCAGCGACTACCTCAAAGAGGGCCAGGTCGTGAAGGTCAAGGTCATCGAAGCGGACGAAAAGGGGCGTGTCCGCTTGTCGATGAAGGCGGTCGGAACGGACGGGGCCGCGACCGCGGTGTAACGGTCACCCCCTCCCCGGCGGGGAGGGTCGGGCGGAAAGGGATTCGATCGATGAGCATGCGTCGCAAGCTGGTCGCAGCCAACTGGAAGATGAACGGCAGCCGCGTGGACAACGCGCGCTGGCTGCATGCGTTTCGTGACGCACTGCCGGCATGCGAGACGGTCGTGTGTCCGCCGTTCGTCTATCTGTCTCAGGTGGCCGACGGGCTGGCGGGAACGACGGCCGAGGTCGGCGCACAGAATCTCAGCGACCGGACGGCCGGCGCGTGGACCGGCGAGGTGGCTGCCGAGATGCTCGTGGACACCGGCGCGACATGGGTGATCGTCGGGCATTCGGAGCGCCGGGCCGCGTACGGCGAGGGCGACGAGCTGGTCGGCATGAAGGCCGCACGCGCGTTTGCCGCAGGCCTGCGCCCGATCGTCTGCGTAGGGGAGACCTTGGCGCAGCGGGAAGCGGGCCGGACGCAAGAGGTCGTTGCCGCGCAGCTCGATGCGGTGCTGGCGCAGTGTCCGCCCGCCCAGCTGGCGGGCGGCGCCATTGCCTACGAACCGGTTTGGGCGATCGGAACCGGGCGCACGGCGACGCTGGAACAGGCGCAGGAAGTCCACGCCGCGATCCGCGCACGTCTGGCGGCGCGGGATGCGGGGGCGGCGGCGACGACGCGTTTGCTATACGGCGGCAGCGTCAAGCCCGGCAATGCGGCGGAGCTTTTCCGGCAGCCGGACATCGATGGCGGCCTGATCGGCGGGGCGTCGCTGGTTGCTGCGGATTTTCTTGCCATTTGCGCGGCCGCGATCTGACGGAGACGGAAACGATGGGGTGGTTGGGAAATCTGTTGATCGTCGTGCAGGTGCTGTGCGCGGTCACGGTCGTCATTCTGGTCCTGCTGCAACACGGCAAGGGCGCCGATATGGGCGCGGCCTTTGGCGGCGGGGCGTCGGGAAGCCTGTTCGGCGCCACCGGATCGGCAAATTTTCTCTCTCGCAGCACCGCGGTCGCTGCGACGGTTTTTTTCCTCGCAACGATCGGTTTGGCGTATACGTCCACGTCGCTGCGAAGCGGTCACGGGGCGTCCGGTGGTGTGATGAGCGGGTACCGCCAAACCAGTCCGACCGGCGATGGGGCAACCGCGCCGGCTGTGCCGACGGGTACGCAGAACGGCACTGCGGCGATGCCGAAGAATGGCAACGCCGCCAATGCGGGGAAAGAGAAAAGCACGGAGATTCCGAAGTAGGGTAACCAATTCGGGGTAGAATTCCGCGCCAATTTGCCGACGTGGTGGAATTGGTAGACACACCATCTTGAGGGGGTGGCGGCGCAAGCCGTGCGAGTTCGAGTCTCGCCGTCGGCACCAACGTGGCGCGGTACCGTGGATCTGCAACTCCGGAAGGGATGAGGATCCCGGGAGTGCAGGTTGGGGTAAGTGGTTTTCATTGCGTTTGATCGGCATGATGTCCATCAAACGTGCGCGCGGCAAGAAAACACCCCGGAGGGTGGCTGGCCGCGCCGTAGGCGTCGACTTGCTCGCGGGCATCGCTACGGCGATCGTCCGAAAAAGATTGCAGGCGACGGAGGGGGAGCTTGCCGAAGGAGGAACCTCGGCGGCTCGTGTCGGATTTTGGGCTGCGAAAGGCCCGTTCACGCCCCGATGAATCGGAAGGCGGCGTGCGCGGGCCAGAGGAACGGGTGACTTGTGGATCTCGGAACCTATCTTCCGGTACTGATCTTTCTCGTCGTCGGCGCCGTGATCGGCGTGGCGCCGATGGCGCTCGGGGCATTGGTCGGCCCGCATCGTCCGGATCCCGAAAAGCTCTCGCCCTACGAGTGTGGATTCGAAGCGTTCGAGGATGCGCGCATGAAGTTCGACGTGCGCTACTACCTCGTCGCGATTCTCTTCATTCTGTTCGATCTGGAAGTGGCATTCCTGTTCCCTTGGGCTGCATCGGTCGGTTCGCTTGGGCACTGGAGTGTGGGCTTTTGGTCGATGATGATCTTTCTCGGCATCCTCACCATCGGGTTCCTTTACGAGTGGAAAAAGGGTGCTCTCGAATGGGAATGACGGGTTCCGTTTGCGCCTGGGAGATTTGAACCGGTGGCTATCGAAGGCAAGCTCGAACAGGGTTTCATCACGACCAGCGCGGACGCGGTCATCAATTGGGCCCGGACCGGCTCGTTGTGGCCGATGACGTTCGGCCTGGCGTGCTGCGCGGTGGAGATGATGCATGCCGGCGCGGCGCGATACGACCTCGACCGGTTCGGCGTCGTGTTTCGTCCCAGCCCGCGTCAATCGGATCTGATGATCGTCGCCGGCACCCTGTGCAACAAGATGGCTCCCGCCTTGCGCAAGGTCTATGACCAGATGCCCGAGCCGCGCTGGGTGATCTCGATGGGGTCGTGCGCGAACGGCGGCGGCTATTACCACTACTCGTACTCGGTGGTGCGCGGTTGTGATCGCATCGTGCCCGTCGACATCTACGTCCCCGGGTGCCCGCCGACCGCGGAGGCCCTGCTCTACGGAGTGATCCAGTTGCAGAACAAGATCCGCCGTACGAACACCATTGCCCGGTGATCCAACGATGAATGAAATCGGAGAACTTGCGCAACGCTTGCGCGACGGTCTGGGTGCGCAGGCGCTTTCGGTCGACGTCGCCTGCGGGGAAGTGACCGTGACGGTTGGTGCCGCCGACTGGCAGGCGCTGTCGCTGCGGCTGCGCGACGACCCGCAATTCGGTTTCGAGCAGCTCATCGATCTCTGCGGGGTCGACTATCTCGAATATGGCAACGGCGATCGCGGCACGCTTGTCGCCGAAGGGCGCTTCGCGGTGGTACTGCACCTGCTGTCGCTGGCCAACAACTGGCGCGTGCGCGTGCGGGCGTTCTGCCCTTCTGACGATCTTCCGCTGGTGGCGTCGCTGGTCGGGGTATGGCCGGCAGCCGGCTGGTATGAGCGCGAAGCCTTCGACCTTTTTGGCATCGTGTTCGAGGGTCATCCGGATCTGCGCCGCATCCTCACGGATTATGGCTTCGTCGGACACCCGTTCCGCCGCGATTTCCCGGTTTCGGGGCGTGTCGAGATGCGCTATGACCCGCAGTTGCGGCGCGTGATCTACCAGCCGGTGACGATCGAGCCGCGCGAGAACACACCGCGCGTGATTCGCGAAGAACATTACGCGCAGGACAAGTGAAACATGGCCGAAATCCGCAATTACACATTGAACTTCGGTCCGCAACACCCGTCGGCGCACGGGGTGCTGCGTCTGGTGCTCGAACTCGACGGTGAGGTGATTCGCCGCGCCGATCCGCATATCGGATTGCTGCATCGCGCGACCGAGAAACTCGCCGAGACGCGTACCTACCTCCAGTCGGTGCCGTATATGGATCGCCTCGACTACGTCTCGATGATGTGCAACGAACATGCATACGTCATGACGATCGAGCGCATGCTGGGGCTCGAGGTGCCGATCCGTGCGCAATACATCCGCGTGATGTACGACGAGATCACCCGCCTGCTCAATCACCTGTTATGGATCGGCGGGCACGCCCTCGACGTGGGTGCGATGGCGGTCTTCCTCTACGCGTTTCGTGAGCGTGAGGACCTCTTCGACATGTATGAGGCGGCCTCGGGCGCGCGCATGCACGCGGCGTATTACCGACCGGGCGGCGTGTACCGCGATCTGCCCGACACGATGCCGCAGTACCGTACCGATCAGGGATGGTCCGAAGGGGATGCGCGGCGGCGTAACGAGAACCGGCAGGGGTCGCTGCTCGATTTCATCGATGATTTCACGCGGCGTTTCCCGGCCCTCGTCGACGAATATGAGACGCTGCTCACCGACAACCGGATCTGGAAGCAGCGCTTGGTTGGAATTGGTGTGGTGGAACCCGAAAAGGCGCTGGCGTGGGGCTTCACCGGGCCGATGCTCCGCGGTTCGGGAGTCGCGTGGGATCTTCGCAAGAAGCAGCCCTACGAGGTCTACGACCGCCTCGAATTCGACATTCCGGTGGGCAAGACCGGCGATAGCTATGACCGCTATCTCGTTCGCATCGAGGAGATGCGGCAGAGCAACCGCATCATCAAGCAGTGCGTCGACTGGCTGCGTGCCAATCCGGGTCCGGTCATCACCGACAACCACAAGGTCGCGCCGCCCGACCGGGTCGGAATGAAGACCAACATGGAAGAGTTGATCCACCATTTCAAACTGTTTTCGGAAGGTTTTCATGTGCCGCCGGGAGAGGCGTATGCGGCCGTGGAACACCCCAAGGGCGAATTCGGCATCTACCTCGTGAGCGATGGCGCCAACAAGCCCTATCGCCTCAAGATCCGGGCTCCGGGGTTTGCGCATTTGCAGGGGTTGGACGAAATGGCGCGTGGTCACATGATTGCCGATGCCGTGACGATCATCGGAACTCAGGACATCGTGTTCGGGGAGATCGATCGATGAACGGCGACAGCACCCGGGAAACGGGGGCGGCCGCGCTCGTGCCGGCGCCGCGGCGTTTGTCCGAAGCCGCGTTGCAGCGGATCGAACGCGAGACGAAGAAGTTCCCGCCGGAACAGCGGCAGTCTGCGGTGATTCCCGCGCTGGCCATTGCGCAGGACGAGTTCGGCTGGCTGTCGACCGAGACGATCGAGGAAGTGGCCAACCTGCTGGGCATGCCGCCGGTGGCGGCCTACGAGGTGGCGACCTTCTATCACATGTTCCACCGCGCTCCGGTCGGCCGCCACAAGCTGACCTTGTGCACCAATCTTCCCTGCATGCTGTCCGGCGCGGGGCGGGCGGCGGCACGCCTGAAAGAGCGTCTCGGCATCGACTTCGGCGAGACCACCGCCGACGGTTCCTTCACGCTGGTGGAAGGCGAGTGTCTGGGGGCCTGCGGCGATGCACCGGTGCTCCTGCACAACAACAAGCGGATGTGCAGCTTCCTGGACGATGACGGAAAGATCGATGCGCTGATCGAATCCTTGCGCGTCGAGGGGGCCGCTTCGGACGGCGAGGGGGGCGTATGAGCGATCGGGTTACCTTTCACGGGCGCCACATCGATCCCATCCTGCTGGCGGATCTGGATGGGAACAACTGGCGCCTGCGCGACTACGAGCGCCGCGGCGGCTACGCAGCGCTGCGCCGCATCCTCAGCGAGGGCATGGCACCGGACGCCGTCGTGGCGGAACTGAAAAAGTCTGCCCTGCGCGGACGCGGCGGCGCGGGGTTTTCGACCGGCATGAAGTGGAGTTTCATGCCCAAGAATGTGCCGGGGCCGAAGTACATCGTCTGCAATTCGGACGAAGGCGAACCGGGCACGTTCAAGGACCGCGATCTGCTGCGTTACAACCCGCACGCGGTGATCGAGGGCATGATCATCGGTGGCTATGCCATCGGCGCGACGGCCGGTTATAACTACATCCACGGCGAAATCTGGGATGTCTACGAGCGCTTCCAGGAGGCCCTCGACGAAGCCTACGCCGCCGGGTTGCTCGGCAAGAACATCCTCGGTTCGCAGTTCTCGTTCGACTGCTACACGACCCACGGCTGGGGTGCGTACATCTGCGGCGAGGAAACCGCGCTGCTCGAATCGATCGAGGGCAAGAAAGGGCAACCCCGATTCAAGCCGCCGTTCCCGGCACTGGTCGGCCTCTATGGGCGCCCGACGACGATCAACAACACGGAGACCTTCGCTGCCGTGCCGTGGATCTTCCGCAATAGCGGGGATGCCTTCCTGGCCATCGGCAAGCCCAACAACGGCGGGACCAAGATTTTCTCGGTGTCGGGCGATGTCCGGCATCCGGGAAATTACGAAGTACCGCTCGGCACGCCCTTCGCCACTTTGCTTGAACTCGCGGGTGGCATGCGCGGCGGCGCGATCAAGGCGGTGATTCCGGGCGGTTCGTCGATGCCGGTGCTGCCCGGCGCGGTGATGATGGATCTGACGCTCGACTACGAGACGATCGCCAAGGCCGGTTCCATGCTCGGGTCGGGCGCGGTGATCGTGATGAACGACACACGCTGCATGGTGCGTTGCCTCGAGCGGCTGTCCTATTTCTACCAGAACGAGTCCTGCGGCCAGTGCACACCCTGCCGTGAGGGAACGGGATGGCTGTATCGGGTGATGCATCGTATCGAACACGGGCGTGGGCGCCCGGAGGACATCGATCTGCTCGACTCCGTGGCAGAGAACATTCAGGGACGCACCATCTGTGCGCTGGGCGACGCGGCGGCAATGCCGGTGCGCTCCTTCATCAAGCATTTCCGGGACGAGTTCGAGTACCACATCGAACACAAGCAGTGCCCGGTACCGGACTACGTGTGACGACGCGATGATCGAGATCGAAATCGACGGCCGGAAAATCTCGGTTCCCCAAGGGGGTACCGTCATGGACGCCGCCAACGCCGCAGGCATTTTCGTGCCGCACTTCTGCTATCACCGCAAGTTGTCGATCGCGGCGAACTGCCGGATGTGCCTGGTCGAGGTCGAGAAGGCGCCCAAGCCCCTGCCGGCCTGCGCCACGCCCGCGACGCCCGGCATGATCGTACGCACGGCGAGCGAACGTGCCCGGCAGGCGCAGCGCTCGGTGATGGAGTTCCTGCTCATCAACCATCCGCTCGACTGCCCGATCTGCGATCAGGGCGGCGAGTGCCAGTTGCAGGATCTGGCGGTCGGATACGGCGGCAGCGCGTCGCGCTATCGAGAGGAGAAGCGGGTCGTCCTGCACAAGCCGATCGGACCGCTGATCTCTGCCGAGGAGATGGCCCGTTGCATCCATTGCACCCGCTGCGTGCGCTTCGGCCAGGAGATCGCCGGGGTGATGGAACTGGGCATGGCCGGCCACGGCGAACATTCGGAAATTCTGACCTTCGTCGGTCGAAGCGTCGATTCCGAACTGTCCGGCAACATGATCGATGTCTGTCCGGTCGGTGCGCTGACGAGCAAGCCATTCCGCTATCGCGCACGCACCTGGGAGCTGGCCCGACGCCGTTCGATCAGTCCGCATGACAGCCTTGGATCGAATCTCGTCCTGCAACTCAAGCAGCGCGACGTGGTCCGTGTCGTTCCGCTCGAGAACGAAGCGGTCAACGAATGTTGGATTTCGGACCGAGACCGCTTTTCCTACGAGGGGTTGGCTGCGGAACGCCTGACGCGTCCGATGATCCGGCGCGACGGCGCGCTGCGTGAAGTCACCTGGCCCGAGGCGCTGGAGTACGCCGCCGATCTGCTCGAACGGGTGCGCGACGCGCACGGCGGCACGGCGATCGGGGCCTTGGCCGCCGGCGGGTCGACCGCGGAAGAGCTCTATTTGCTGGGCAAGCTCGTGCGTGGACTGGGATCGGAGAGCATCGATTTTCGTGTCCGTCAGAGCGACTTCCGGGCGGATGCCGTACGACGGGGCGCGCCTTGGCTGGGAATGCCGGTTGCGGAAATCAGCGGCCTCGACCGCGTGCTGCTCGTCGGCTCGTTTCTGCGTCAGGACCATCCGCTGCTGGCGGCGCGGGTTCGCAAGGCGGCGGGGGCGGGCGCTCGCGTGCATGTCCTGCACGCTGCGGACGAGAATCTCCTATTGCGGCCCGCGGGAACGCGCATCGTCGCGCCGTCACAGTGGGTCGGGGCGCTTGCCCGACTTGCGGTGGCCGTGGCGCGGGCCAGATCGTTGCCGGACCCGGTGGCCGGCGTCGAGCCGGATGCCTGGGCGGCCGCGGCCGCCGAGGACCTCTGCTCGGGCGAACGCGTCGCGCTGCTGGCCGGCAATGCCGCCGTGCAGCATCCCGATGCGGCGCGGATCCAGGCTTGGATGCACTGGATCGCCGAGGCGGTGGGTGGGCGCTTCGGCGTGATCGGCGAAGCGGCCAACAGCGTCGGGGGGTATCTTGCCGGCGCGACGCCGGGGCCCGATGGGCACAATGCGCGCACGATGTTCGAGGATCCGATGGCCGGCTACCTGCTCTGGGGGCTGGAGCCCGAGCTCGATTGCGCCGATCCTGCGCAGGCGCGCCGCGCGCTCGAGCGAGCCGAGGCGGTGGTCGCGTTCTCGGCCTACCGCAGCGACGCGTTGCTCGAGGTCGCGCATGTGCTGCTGCCGATCGCAACCTTCGCCGAGACGGCGGGAACCTTCGTGAATTGCGAAGGCCGGGCGCAGAGTTTTCAGGGCGTCACCGTGCCGCCGGGGGAGGCGCGGCCGGGCTGGAAGGTGCTGCGGGTCCTGGCCGACCAGTTCGGCTTCGACGGCTTCGGCTACGACACGCCCGAGGAGGTGCGTGCCGATGCGTTGCCGGCGCAGGCCCGGATGTCCCTGGACAACGGGTTCGACGGCGGTGATCTGCTCGGCCGAACCACCGGCGATGCGCCGGACGGCGCCGCCGAACGCCTTGCCGACGTCCCGATCTATTTCACCGACGCCATCGTGCGCCGGGCTCAGGCATTGCAGACGACGGTTCAGGCGCGTGCGCCCCAGGTCCGCGCCAATGCGGCGACGCTCGCGCGCTTCGGCGTCGAACCCGGCGCCGTGGTACGGGTGCGGCAGGGCGCGCTGACGGCCGTTCTGCCCTGCGCGGTCGATCCCGCGCTGGCCGATGGTGTGGTACGGCTGTCCGCGGGTCACGCCGATACCGCCGGGCTGGGACCGATGTTCGGACCGATTCATCTGGAGTGCGCGTAAATGGTGGCCGAATTCCAATCCTGGGCGCTGGGGCTGGTGGCCGCGAGCTGGTGGCCACCCGTCTGGACGGTGATCTGGATCCTGATCAAGGCACTCCTCATCACGCTACCCATCCTCGGCGCAGTCGCCTACCTCACCCTTTGGGAGCGCAAACTCATCGGTTGGATGCATATCCGCCTCGGACCCAACCGGGTCGGCCCGGCGGGCCTGCTGCAGCCGATCGCCGATGCCCTGAAGCTGTTGACCAAAGAAGTCATCGCGCCCACCCAGGCCGACAAGGCGCTCTATTTCCTCTCCCCGGTAATCGTCCTGGTGCCGGCCCTTGCCGCCTGGGCGGTGATTCCGTTCGGTCCGGGCTTCGTACTCGCCAACGTCAATGCCGGCCTGCTCTACGTCATGGCCGTGACGTCCTTGGGCGTCTACGGGGTGATCATTGCCGGCTGGGCATCGAACTCGAAGTACGCCTTTCTCGGCGCGTTGCGGGCCTCCGCGCAGATGGTGTCGTACGAGCTCGCCATGGGGTTTGTCCTGGTCGGTGTGCTGCTCGTTTCGGGCTCGCTCAACATGACCGCGATCGTAGACGGCCAGAACACCGGGTGGTTCGCTGCGCATGGCCTCACCTTCCTGTCCTGGAACTGGCTTCCGCTGCTGCCCCTCTTCGGCATCTATGTCATCTCGGCCACCGCGGAGACCAACCGCCACCCGTTCGATGTGGTCGAGGGCGAATCGGAGATCGTCGCCGGGCACATGATCGAATATTCCGGCATGACCTTCGCGCTCTTTTTCCTCGGCGAGTACGCCAACATGATCCTGCTCGCCGCCATGACCGCCGTCATGTTCCTCGGTGGATGGGCGGCGCCGGTGGATCTCGACAAGCTGATGGGGCTGCACACTCCGGGATGGTGGCACGACGGCCTGTCCAACTGGTTCTGGTTGCTTGCGAAGATTTTCGGCGGCTCGTCCATGTACATCTGGATTCGTGCCACCTTTCCGCGGTATCGCTATGACCAGATCATGCGTCTGGGCTGGAAGATCTTCATTCCGGTCACGCTGGTATGGCTGGTGGTGATCGCGGTATGGATGCAGTCGCCGTGGAACATCTGGACCGGGGCCCGCTAACGCCTATGCAACGCCTGCTCGAATTCTTCGATTCCCTGCTGCTGCGGGAACTGTTCAAGGGCTTCGCGCTCACGGGCAGGTACCTGTTCGCGCGCAAGATCACCGTCCTGTATCCGGAGCAAAAGACGCCGGCATCGCCGCGGTTCCGCGGTCTGCACGCGCTGCGCCGCTACGAAAACGGCGAGGAACGCTGCATCGCCTGCAAGCTTTGCGAGGCGGTATGCCCGGCGCTGGCGATCACGATCGAGGCCGAGCCTCGTGTCGATGGCACGCGCCGCACGACGCGCTACGACATCGACCTGACGAAATGCATCTTCTGCGGCTTCTGCGAAGAGAGTTGCCCGGTCGATTCCATCGTCGAGACGCACCATACCGAATACCACGGTGAACGCCGCGGCGATCTCCTATTCACCAAGGAGATGCTGCTCGCCGTCGGTGACCGCTACGAAAAAGAGATCGCGCGCGCCCGTGAGCTGGACGCGCGGTATCGCTGACCGGGACCCCAGACGATGGATCCGACCACAGCCCTTTTCGCCGTCTTCTCCGCTTGCACGCTGGCGTCCGCGTTGCGGGTCATCACCGCGCGCAATCCGATGCATGCCGTGCTCTACCTAGTGCTGGCGTTTTTCTCGACCGCCTGCCTGTGGATGCTGCTCAAGGCGGAGTTTCTCGCCATCACCCTGGTGCTGGTCTATGTCGGCGCGGTGATGGTGTTGTTCCTGTTCGTGGTGATGATGCTCGACATGCACATCGACCGCGGCCGCGCCGATTTCTGGCGGCATTTGCCGCTGGCAGCGATCGTCGGCGTGGCCATCGCCCTGCAACTCTGGCTCGTCCTCGCCAACGGCACCTGGCAGACCATCGCGCCCGCAGCCACCGGCGTTGCGAAGATCGGCAACACCAAGGCGCTCGGAATGCTGACGTTCACCCAGTACGTGTTCCCGCTGCAGATCGCCGGCGCCATCCTGCTGGTGGCGATCATCGCTGCGATCGCGATCACGCTGCGGCGCCGGACCGATGCCCTGCATCAGAACCCCGGCTGGCAGGTGCGGGTCCGGCGCAAGGATCGCGTACGGCTGGTCAAGATGCCGCCGACGCCGCGGGCGGGGAAAAGTGCCGATGTGGTCGTGGCCGAAGCGAAGGAGGGATGAGGAAATGGTGTCGCTTTCCTGGTATCTGGGCGTCGGCGCGATCCTGTTCGCGATCAGCGTCGTCGGAATTTTTCTCAACCGGAAGAACCTGATCGTCCTGCTGATGGCGGTCGAACTCATGCTCCTTGCGGTCAATACCAATTTCGTCGCCTTTTCGCACTATCTCGGCGACCTGCACGGCCAAGTGTTCGTGTTCTTCATTCTCACCGTGGCGGCAGCGGAGTCGGCGATCGGCTTGGCGATCCTCGTTGCGCTGTTCCGCAACAAGAAAACCATCAACGTCGACGAACTCGACGCATTGCAGGGGTGACGCGGGCATGAATTCGTCGATGCTGGGCTTGTGTCTGCTCGTGCCGCTTGCGCCGTTGTGTGGCGCGATCGGAGCGGGACTGTTCGGCCGTACGCTGGGGCGCAAGGGGTCGCATGCCGTGGCCATCCTCGGGGTGCTGATTGCCACGCTCGTTTCGATGGATATCTACGACGCCGTGGTGATCCACGGACACAAGATCCTCACGCCGGTATATACCTGGGCGGAATCGGGCCATCTGCACCTCGAGATCGGTTTTCTCATCGATAACCTGAGCGCAACGATGATGGTCGTCGTGAGTTTCGTCTCGCTCATGGTGCACCTCTACACCATCGGCTACATGGCCGAAGATCCGGGATACCAGCGATTCTTTTCCTACATCTCGCTTTTCACCTTCTCGATGCTGATGCTGGTGATGAGCAACAACTTCCTGCAGCTCTTTTTCGGCTGGGAGGCGGTGGGACTGGTGTCCTACCTGCTCATCGGGTTCTGGTACACGCGTCCGACGGCAATCTATGCCAACCTGAAGGCGTTCCTGGTGAATCGGGTCGGTGACCTCGGTTTCGTGCTGGGAATCGGCCTGATCTATGCTTACTGCGGCACGCTCGACTACGGCCAGGTGTTCGCCAAGGCGCAGGTACTGGCCGGTTCGGTGCTGCCGTCCACCGGCTGGCCGGTGATCACCGTCGCCTGCCTGTGCTTGTTCATCGGCGCGATGGGCAAGTCTGCCCAGTTTCCGCTGCACGTCTGGCTGCCGGATTCGATGGAAGGCCCGACCCCGATCTCGGCGCTGATCCACGCCGCGACCATGGTGACGGCGGGGATATTCATGGTGGCGCGCACTTCGCCGCTGTTCGAACTCTCCGACACCGCGCTTTCCTTCGTTCTGGTGATCGGCGCGATCACGGCCCTGTTCATGGGCTTCCTCGGGATGATCCAGAACGATATCAAGCGCGTCATCGCATATTCGACGCTATCGCAACTCGGATACATGACCATCGCGTTGGGCGTGTCCGCCTATCCGGTGGCGATTTTTCACCTCGCGACCCATGCGTTCTTCAAGGCCTTGTTGTTCCTGGCCGCGGGATCGGTGATTCTGGGCATGCACCATGACCAGGACATTCGCAACATGGGAGGCCTCTGGCGTTACATGCCGATCACCTGGATCACCAGTTTCGTCGGCTCGCTCGCGTTGATCGGCTTCCCGGGGTTCGCCGGGTTCTTTTCCAAAGACAGCATCATCGAGGCGGTCGCCGCGTCGCATCTACCGGGCGCGGGGTTCGCGTACTTCGCCGCCGTGGCGGGGGTCTTCGTGACGGCGTTCTACTCCTTCCGCCTGTTTTTCCTGGTGTTCCATGGCAACGAGCGGTTCCGCGATGTGGCCGCGCATGCCGCCCACCACGATGCCCATGATGGAGGAGGGCACGACAGCGTGGAAACCGACGATTCGCATACTGCCGGACACGAGCCCGAAGGCCACCACCATGGCCATGTTCCCCATGAATCCCCAGCGGTGGTCTGGGTGCCGCTCGTGGCCCTGGCCATTCCCTCGACCATCATCGGCGCCTTGGGGATCGGCCCGATCCTGAACGGATACTTCGGCGATGCCATCGCCATCAATCCGGTTGCCCATCCGGCGATGGAGGAACTTGCGCGCGATTTCACCGGCATCGCTCCGATGCTGTTCGATGCCTTCCGTGAACTGCCGTTCTGGCTGGCGATGGCCGGGGTCGCGGTGGCCTGGGCCATGTACCTCAAATGGACCTGGATGCCCGCCGCGTTGCGGCAGCGGACCGGGTTTCTCTACGACCTTCTGGACCACAAGTACTACATGGACCGGATCAACGAAATCGTATTCGCCGGCGGCGCACGCTGGCTGGGCACGGAACTGTGGAAGAACGGCGACATTGCGGTGATCGATGGCGCCTTGGTCAACGGATCGGCCAAGCTGGTCGGCCGGATTGCGTTGACGATTCGGCGCCTCCAGACCGGCTTCCTGTACCACTACGCGTTTGCGATGCTTGCGGGTGTCGCAGCGATCCTGTTCGTGTTTCTGACCTGGCCCTATTTGCCCGCATTGACGGGCAAATAAGCCGCGAGGGTACCCATGAGTTCGAGTTTGCCCTGGCTGAGTTTTGCGATCTGGATGCCGATCGCCTTTGGTGTTTATCTGCTTGCCGTCGGGCGCGATCGCGCCCCCGGCTTGGTGCGGAAGATCGCCTTGGTGGGATCGGTGATTTCGGCCCTGCCGACGATTCCCCTGATGACGGATTTCGACGCCACGCGTGGCGGGCTGCAGTTCGTCGAGCGGATCGCGTGGATCACCAATCCGCTCGCGCACTACTACCTTGGCGTCGACGGGATCTCGCTCTGGTTCGTGCCGTTGACCGCGTTCACGACCATCATCGCCGTGCTGGCGAGCTGGCGCGCAATCGAGTCGCGCATGGCGCAGTACTACGCGGCGTTCCTCATCCTCTCGGGCCTGATGATCGGCGTGTTCGCCGCAGCCGATGGCCTGCTGTTCTATGTGTTCTTCGAAGCAACCCTCATTCCGATGTACCTCATCATCGGCGTATGGGGGGGGCCGCGACGGATCTACGCAGCGATCAAGTTCTTCCTCTATACCCTGTTGGGCTCGCTGTTGATGTTGGTCGCGATGGTCTATCTGTACCGTCAGGCCGGCGGAAACTTCGACATCACCGTATGGCAGCGCCTGCCGCTGGGCTTCCATGCGCAGATGCTGCTGTTTCTGGCATTCCTCGCCGCCTTCTCGGTGAAGATCCCGATGTGGCCGGTGCATACCTGGCTGCCGGATGCCCACGTCGAGGCGCCGACCGGCGGATCGGTGGTGCTGGCGGCAATCATGCTGAAGCTCGGCGCCTACGGTTTCGTGCGCTTTTCTCTGCCGATCGCCCCCGACGCCTCGCACGCGATGGCGCCCGTCCTGATCGCGCTGTCGCTGGTGGCAGTGGTCTACATCGGGCTCGTCGCCCTGGTGCAGACCGACATGAAGAAGCTCGTCGCGTACTCGTCGATCGCGCACATGGGCTTCGTCACCCTGGGCTTCTTTCTGTTCAGCCAAACCGGCATCGAAGGCGCGATCACCCAGATGATCTCCCACGGCTTCGTTTCCGGCGCCATGTTCCTGTGCATCGGGGTGATGTACGACCGCACTCATTCGCGCAATATCGCGGATTACGGTGGCGTGGTGAACACGATGCCGCGCTTTGCCGCACTGATGATGCTGTTCGCAATGGCCAATAGCGGTTTGCCGGCCACCAGTGGCTTCGTCGGCGAATTCCTCGTCATCCTGGCGTCCGTGCGCTACGAATTCTGGATCGGCGCGATCGCGGCAACCACGCTGGTGCTCGGCGCCGCCTACTCGCTCTGGATGTACAAGCGGGTGATCTTTGGCGTGGTCGCCAACGACACCGTCGCCAAGTTGCGCGATGCCGACGGGCGCGAACTCTTCGCCTTGGGTGTACTGGCGGTCGCGGTACTCTGGATCGGGGTTTATCCTGCGCCCATGATCCATGCCATGCACGCCTCGGTTTCCGATCTCCTCGCGCAGATTGCCCACACCAAAATCGTACCGGACAACTTCCAATGAACTCGTTCAACATGGCGGCCGTGACGCCGGAGTTGACCCTGTTGATCGGGGCCGGCGCGGTCCTGATCGGCGATCTGTTCGTCGCAAACCGTGAGCGCAACGTCACCTACGGCGGCGCGTTGTTCGTCCTGCTGGTCACGGCCTACGAGGTTTGGCAGAGCATGGTTACCGGCTCGGTGCAGTATGCATTCGGTGGCATGTTCGTGGTCGATCCCATGACCGGCGTACTCAAGATCACGGCGATCGTCGCCGCAGCCTTCTCGCTGATCTATGCCCAGTCCTACGCGCGCGACCGCGCGATGTGGCGCGGCGAGTTCTTCGCGCTGGTCCTGTTCGCCCTCCTGGGGATCCTGTGCATGATCTCGGCCAACAACCTGTTGGTCATCTATCTCGGGCTCGAACTCCAGGCGCTGGCGCTCTATGCGCTGGTGGCGCTGCGCCGCGATGATTCGCGTGCCACCGAGGCGGCGATGAAGTACTTCATCCTGGGGGCGATGGCGTCGGGATTCCTGCTCTACGGCATGTCCATGCTGTATGGCGCGACCGGGACCCTGGACATCAACGCGATCGCCCATCGGGCCGCCGGCGGCGGGGTGGTGAGCTTCGCGCTGCTCCTGGGAACGATCTTCCTCATCGCCGGCATCGCGTTCAAGCTCGGAGTGGTGCCGTTTCATATGTGGGTTCCGGACGTCTACCAGGGGGCGCCGACGCCGGTGGCGCTGCTGCTCGCCTCCGCACCCAAACTCGGTGCCTTTGCGATGGCGTTCCGCTTGCTGGTTGACGGAGTTCCGCAACTGGCGGTCGACTGGCAGCACATTCTGGCCGTACTCGCCATCGCTTCGATCGCGATCGGCAACGTCACCGCGGTGGCGCAGACCAACATCAAACGCATGCTCGGATATTCGACCGTTGCGCAGATGGGGTTCATGTTGCTGGCGATGTTGGCTGGCGTCGTCAGCGGCAATATCAACGTCACTGCCGGGGCGTACTCCGCCGCGACGTTCTATGTCGTGACCTATGCGCTGGCAACCGCGGGCGCGTTCGGAATCGTGCTGCTCATCGCCCGCGAGGGCTTCGAGGCGGAGGAGATCGCCGATCTCCGCGGTTTGGCCAAGCGCAGCCCGTGGTACGCCTTCCTGATGAGCCTGGTCATGTTCTCCCTGGCGGGTGTGCCGCCCACCATGGGTTTCTATGCCAAGTTCGTCGTTCTGCAGGCGCTGCTCTCCGGGACCGCGTCGGGGATGGTTTCGCTTGCGGTGGCCGCCGTGTTGTTTTCGCTGGTCGGCGCCTTCTACTATATCCGGGTCGTCAAGGTGATGTGGTTCGAGGATCCGGCCGACTCCCATCCGATTCATGCCCGCCGCGACATGCGGATCGCGTTGTCGTGCAACGGGCTGCTGGCACTGGTCCTCGGGATCCTGCCACAGGGCTTGCTTTCACTGTGCGACAACGCCGTGCTGCGCGCATTGGGCAGTTGAGGAGAAATTTTCCCTCCCGCCTGCGTGCGGGAGCGGCGAGGGTCGATGGTGGCAGGGATTGCATAAAACCCGTATATCCGGAATGACGCATGGAACCTTCCCGCGATCCCCTGGCTGAAATCTCCCTGGAATCCGAACGCGCCTTCGAGGGCACGTTCTTCACGATCCACCGCGACCGTGTCCGTTGTTCCGATGGACATGTCGGCGTGCGCGAGTACATCCGTCATCCCGGCGCCGCGGTGATCGTGCCGCTACTCGACGACGACACGGTGCTGCTGGAACGGCAATTCCGTTATGCCGCCGGCCGCAGCTTCATCGAACTTCCCGCCGGCAAGCTCGATCTTGGCGAAGATGCGCTCGCCTGCGCCCAACGGGAATTGCAGGAAGAGACGGGCTATTGCGCTGCGCGCTGGGATCACCTCGGCGGATTCCACAACGCCATCGGCTATTCCGACGAGAAGCTCGAGGTTTTCCTCGCCCGCGACTTGCAGCAGGTGGGAGGGGCGGAACCCGACGCCGGCGAAGTCGTCGAAGTGTTCTCCGCGCCATGGCGGCAGGTCCTCGTATGGGCGGGGGACGGCACCGTCACCGATGTGAAGACCATCATCGGCGTGTACTGGCTCGAGCGATTCCTGTCGCGGTAAGCCTGCGCCGAACGGGACCGCGCTCCCGCCTTTCGCGCTCGTCGGGGGGCGATGCGCAGGCCCGCGCTCCGTTTCTCGGAGAAGGGGCATGGTCCGCGGTCAGCTTGCAAAGACGAGCCGCGTATGTTCCATCCCCAGGGCTTCGGCCACCGCCGGGTGGGTGATCGTTCCTGCATGCACGTTCACCCCGGCGCGCAGATGTCGATCCTCGGCGCAGGCCTGATGCCATCCCTTGTCTGCCAGCGCCAGCGTGAACGGCAACGTGGCGTTGTTGAGCGCGAAGGCCGATGTGCGCGGCACCGCCCCGGGCATGTTGGCGACGCAGTAATGTACGACGCCGTCGACGACGAAGGTGGGATCGGCATGCGTCGTCGGACGCGAGGTTTCGACGCAGCCTCCTTGGTCGATTGCGACGTCGACGATGACGGCGCCGCGTTTCATGCCGGCGAGTTGTTCACGGCGGATCAGCTTGGGCGCCGCCGCGCCGGGGATCAGCACGGCGCCGATCACGAGGTCGGCTTCCCCGACCGCCTGCTCGGTCGCGTCGAATGATGCGAACTCGGTCTGGACACGCCCGAGGAAGAGGTCGTCGAGGGCGCGCAGCCGCGGCATCGACCGGTCGAGAATCGTGACCGAGGCACCGAGCCCGATCGCCATTTTCGCCGCATTCGTGCCGACCACGCCGCCACCGAGGACCGCCACCTTGCCCGGTGCGACGCCGGGCACTCCGCCCAGCAGGACGCCGCGGCCGCCGTTGGATTCCTGCAGGGACACCGCGCCGACCTGGATCGCCATTCGTCCCGCCACCTCGCTCATCGGCGCGAGCAGAGGCAGGCCACCGTGATCGTCGGTGATCGTCTCGTACGCGATCGCCGTAGCACCGGAGGCAAGTAGCAGATCCGCCTGTCGGCGATCCGCCGCAAGGTGCAGATAGGTGAAGATCACCTGCCCGCGTGAAAGCCAGCCGCATTCCTGCGGTTGCGGCTCCTTGACCTTGACGATCAATTCGGACTGGGCGAAGACCGCGTGCGCTTCGGCGGCGATCTGCGCGCCTGCTGCCCGGTAGGCGTCGTCGTCACAGCCGATCCCGATTCCCGCCCCCGCCTGGACGAGCACCGCATGGCCGTGATGCACGGCCTCACGCACCGCCGCCGGGGTCATGCCGACACGGTATTCGTTGTTTTTGATTTCTTTGGGGACGCCGATATGCATGCGGAGATTCTAGGCGTTCTTCGCGCCCGGAAACCCATCCGCTTCATGATAGGTTCGCCACTCCTGTATTGACCCGATTGCCGACAGGAGACGTCCATGGACCATCTTTCCGAAACCTTGACCGCGCTGTTGGGCGCGGGCAGCGCAAGGCTGCTTGGCCCCCTCGGGAGCCGGATCCTGATCGGCCCGATCCGCGTCGCCGACGCGGCCGTCATCGCAAGCCTGCTGCTGGGCGCCTTGCTTGCGAATGTCGCGGCGGCTGTCGTTTTTCGACGTTGGGCGCAGCCGAAGACGGGAGCGGAGGTCGCGATCCGCCAAACCGTGCTGAACGCGCTGCAGAAGCCGGCGTATGGACTGATCTGGGTCTACAGCTCGGTTCTCACGGCAACATTTCTGCTTGGCCGTTTCGCACCCGGAAAGGAAGCCCAGGCCGCTCGCTCCCTCGCGGGAGCGGTCCTGGATCTGTGTGCGTTCGCGCTCGGATTCTGGTTCCTTTTCCGTGCGACGCGCGGCCTCGATGATCGGCTCAGTCAGTGGTTCTCGCGCACTCCCGGAAAACTGGACGACCTTCTGCTGCGACTGGTCGGGAAAAGCCTGCGGGTGATGGTGCCCGTCCTCGGCGTCGTTCTGGCGCTGCCGATTCTGCCGCTGCCCGCCGATTATGGCGACACGATCGCAAAAGGCACGAGCATCTTGCTGATCGTTGGTGCGGCGGCGGTGCTGTTCCAAGCCGTACGAGTCGCCGAACGGGCGGTCCTGCTGAAATACGACGTCACTGCCGCCGACAACCTTCGGGCGCGCCAGATCCACACGAAAGTCCACATCGTCAGTCGGGTCGTCGATGTGATCGTTGGCGTATTTGCCGCCGGCTCCGTGCTGATGCTCTTCCCCGCAGTGCGCCACATCGGGGACACCTTGCTTGCTTCCGCGGGGGTACTGGGTATCGTCGCCGGCTTTGCCACCCAGAAAACCATGGCCAACCTGTTCGCGGGCTTCCAGATCGCGCTCACGCAGCCGATCCGGGAGGACGACGTCGTGATCGTCGAGGGCGAGTGGGGACGTATCGAGGAGATCACGTTGACCTACGTCGTCGTACGGATTTGGGATGACCGGCGATTGGTCGTGCCGTTGAGCTACTTCATCGAAAAGCCGTTTCAGAACTGGACTCGCAGTTCCGCCGATCTGGTGGGCTCCGTGCACGTCTGGGTCGACTATTCGTTCCCGGTTGACCAGGCGCGCGGCGTCTTGAAGCGGATCATCGAGTCCAATCCCCTATGGGACGGGCGATTTTGGAACCTACAGGTCACCGAGGCCACGGATCGGGCGATACAGCTTCGAATTCTGGTCACGGCGGCGAACTCCTCGGCATCGTGGGATCTGCGTTGCGAAGTCCGGGAGAAATTCATCGATCATATTCAGCAACACCATCCGGACGCGCTGCCGCAGTTGCGCGCCCGCTATCGTGCCGTGACCGGCGATCTGCTGCCGGTGGCGGACGGAACGGCCTGAACCTCGCGAGGTCGCAATTCCCGCCCCGGCCGGCGGTCGGACAGGCAAAATATCGGCATGGTTCCGGTCGCCGTCGATTTGGGTGCGGTGGTCGCCGCCGCGGCCTACGTCGGGCGTTTCGCGCCTTCCCCTACCGGCCCGCTGCATCGCGGTTCGCTGGCGGCTGCGCTCGCATCGTGGCTCGATGCGCGCGTGCATGGCGGGCAATGGCTGATCCGGATCGAAGACATCGACGGCCCGCGCTGTCGGCGCGGTGCCGAAGAGACGATTCTCGGGCAGCTCGCAGCCTGCGGCCTGTACCCGGACCGGCCGGTGATCCGCCAGCGCGATCGCACGGAGGACTATCAACGGGCGCTCGATGCCTTACGCACCGGCGGTTTCGCATACCCCTGCGCGTGTTCGCGTCGTGTGATCGAAGAGGCCCTGGCGACGCAACGGGGGATGGCGCCCGAACGCCATGCCGAGCGGCGCTACCCGGGGACCTGTCGCGCGGGTATTGCCGAGGGCGCGTCGCACGGGCCGCGGGCGTGGCGGCTGCGGGTGCCCGAGGGTGCGGCCGCGCAGATCGATTGGGTTGATCGGCGATTGGGCAGGCACGTCGAGGCCATCGATCGCACGGTAGGCGATTTCGTCCTCCTGCGCGCCGATGGCGTGTGGGCATACCAGCTCGCCGTGGTGGTGGACGATGCCGGGCAGGGCGTGACCGATGTGGTGCGGGGGGAGGATCTGGCGGACTCGACTGCGCGCCAGGTGCTTCTGCAACGCATGCTGGGTCTGGCGACGCCGCGGTATCTCCATGTTCCGCTGGTGCGCGACGCGGCGGGCGAGAAACTCTCCAAGCAGACGGGGGCGGAGGCGTTCGTTCCCGGATCGGCGGCGCTTGCGCAGGCGATGCGCGACCTCGGCCTGGGCGCGTCGGGTGTGGCGACGACGGTTCCGGGTCTGTTGGCGGAAGCGGTAGGCCGGTGGCGTGCATCGTGGGGGAAGATCTGAATGGCGGGCGGAGCGCGCGGAACCTGGGACATCTTCTGCCAGGTCATCGACAATTACGGCGATCTGGGGGTGAGCTGGCGTCTGGCGACGCAGCTTGCCGGTCGCGGCCATTCCGTGCGCCTGTGGGTCGACGATGCGTCGGCGCTGGCCTGGATGGCGCCCGGAGGGTGCGAGGGCGTGTCGATCCATGCGTTTGCGCGGGCGGACCGGGATTTCGTCCCCGGCGACGTCGTGATCGAGGCATTCGGTTGCAGCATGCCGCAGGCCGTCGTCGGGGCGATCGCACATGCGAATCGGATGCGGGCGGCAGGCGGCGGGGACGGCATTCCCTGGATCAATCTGGAATACCTGAGTGCCGAATCCTGGGTGGCCCGCTCTCATGGCCTAGCGTCCCCGGTGCATGGCGGTGCCGAGGCGGGAATCCGCAAGTGGTTTTTCTTCCCGGGATTCACCGAGGATACGGGCGGGTTGCTGCGGGAACCGGATCTGATGGCCGAGCGTGCGGGGTTCGACCGCGCGACCTGGCTCGCGCGGCGTGGCATCGCATGGCATGGCGAACCGATCGTGACCTTGTTCTGCTATGAGCCGCCGCATCTGGAGGAACTGCTGCAGGCGCTGGATCGAGGTCCGGCGCTGTTGCTGGTCGCGGCGGGACGCGCGACCGCGGCGGTGCGGGCCGCGCAGGCGGGCTCCCATCGCACCGTGTTTCTGCCGTTCGTCTCGCAGGGGGAATTCGATCGCGTGCTCTGGTGCGGCGATTGCAATTTCGTGCGCGGCGAGGACAGCCTGGTGCGGGCGCTCTGGGCGGGAGCGCCGTTCGTCTGGCAGCCCTATCCGCAGGAGGACGCGGTGTTGGGCGCCAAGCTCGCCGCGCTGCTCGACTGGCTGGACGCGCCGGAATCCTTGCGCGGGTTTCACCGGGTATGGAATGGACTGGAATCGGGAAACCTCGCGGCAGGGCTGGCGCTGACCCCGCCGGAAGCCTGGCGGGATAGCGTGGCGCGGGCGCGTACTCGCGCCTTGGCCCAGGACGACCTGGTTTCCCGCCTGCTTCGTTTCGTGGCGAAAATCCGGTAACGATCATGGCGATGTGCGCCGCCCCGAACAGGGGAGACACCGCGACCGCCAGCGAGGGGTCGGAAGCGCGCCCGCATGGTCGTCGCGAGGCCCGCAGGGCCGCGGCGATCCGGTCCGTGCGCTTCCGGATTGCGTCGACCCGCGCTCTCGCAATGACGCTTGTTTCACGCTAAAATAGCGGGTTTCGTAACGGCCCCACGCCTGGAAATTCCCCCATGAAAACCGCTCAAGAAATCCGTGCCGGCAACGTCGTCATGCACGGCAAGGATCCGATGATCGTGCTGAAGTCCGAGTTCAATCGCGGTGGCCGCAATGCGGCGACGGTGCGGCTGAAACTGCGCGGTCTGCTCAACAACTCCGGCACGGAAGTGGTTTTCCGGGCCGACGACAAGGTCGAGCAGGTCATGCTCGACCACAAGGAGTGCACCTACTCCTACTTCGCGGACCCCATGTACGTATTCATGGACGCGGACTACAACCAATACGAGGTGGAAGCCGCGAACATGGGCGACGCCCTGAACTATCTCGAGGACGGCATGCCGGTCGAGGTCGTGTTCTACGACGGCAAGGCGATTTCGGTCGAACTGCCCAATTCGGTCGAACGGGAAGTCGTCTGGACGGAACCGGCGGTCAAGGGCGACACCTCGGGCAAGGTGCTCAAGCCGGCGAAGATCGCCACCGGGTTCGAGGTGCCGGTGCCGATCTTCGTGGCGCAAGGCGATCGCATCGAGATCGATACCCGTACGGGCGAGTATCGCCGCCGGGTGTAAGCAATCCGAACGCGGCGGGCGGCCGCGCCGAATCGCCGGAGAAGCCCGGCAGCGGCGCGGTTCCTCGCCCGTTTACGGATTTCCGCAGACGCCTATCCTCGCCCCATGCACTTCTCCTTCGTCATCCGGGGTTGGCGCGCTGGGGTTCGGCGTGCATGCAGCAGTCTTGCCGCGCTGATGTGCGTCGCCGTGCTCGGCGCTTGCGCAGCGGGCGGGGTGTCGACCAATCGGCCGGCGGGGGAAGGCTATGCCGGCGTCGGCGAGTTGGTTCTGCGGCTCTCCGTCCCCGGATCGGAACATTGGTATGACGGTCTCGTCCCCGGGGAGAGACGGGCTAGCGTGGAGATTCGCTACCTCGGGATCGACGACGCCGGGCGGGCGGTGTTCGAGCGCCACGATGTCGACGTGCTGGCCGGCAGGCCGGTCGGGGCGGACGCGGGCGTCGGGGTGGCGCGGTCCGGTCCGATCGATACGCGGCGGATTGCGATCGATCTGCGAACCACGCGCGAGATCCGCGTCCAGGGAAAGATCATCGATGTCCTGGAGGCCAGCCCCTCCGGGGTGGTTTTCCGCTTGTACTGAATCGCATTTTCTTGCGATCGGGGAGCAAGTCCGGGCGCGGTGAAGCACAAGCGCGCTAGAATGCCTCCCCATGGTTGCCATTTCCCCGGTTCCCCGCGAACCGTCTTTCCGGGCTGCGCGCTGCTGACGCCATGTCCGATTATTCCGATTTCGATCATTTCGGGCTCGACCCCCGACTCGTCGCCGCGGTGCGTGCGCTCGGGTACACGCGCCCCACGCCCATCCAGTCCAAGGCGATTCCTGTCGTGATGCGCGGCGGCGATGTGATGGGTGCGGCACAGACCGGAACCGGCAAGACCGCCGGATTTTCGCTTCCGATCCTGCACCGACTATTGCCGCACGCGAGCACGAGCATGTCGCCCGCGCGGCATCCGGTGCGCGCTCTGATTCTCGCGCCGACCCGGGAACTGGCGGATCAGGTTGCCGTCAACGTGCGCCAGTACGCGGCGCAGACGCCCTTGCGCAGTGCCGTGGTGTACGGCGGCGTGGACATGGATCCGCAGACGCAGGCGTTGCGGGCCGGCGTGGAAGTGCTCGTCGCGACGCCGGGACGCCTGCTCGATCATCTGCAGTCGCGCAACACATCCTTGTCGCAAGTGCAGGTCGTCGTTCTGGACGAAGCCGATCGCATGCTCGATATGGGCTTCCTGCCGGACATTTCGCGCATCCTCAATCTGTTGCCGCGGGACCGGCAGAGCCTGATGTTCTCGGCGACGTTCTCCGACGAGATCAAGAAGCTTGCGGGCAACTTTCTTCGCGATCCGGTGCTGGTCGAGGTCGCGCGCAGCAATGCCACGGCGGAGACGGTGCGCCAGGTGCTCATACGGGTGCATGAGTCGGAGAAGGAAGCCGCGCTGACGGCATTGCTGCGTGACCACGATTACGCCCAGGTCCTGGTCTTCGTGAATGCCAAGATCGGCGCGCGGCGGCTGGCGCGGCAACTCGAGCGCGACGGCGTGCCGACGGAGTCGATCCACGGCGACAAGTCGCAGGACGAGCGTATGAAGGCGCTCGATGCCTTCAAGGCGGGCACGGTGCGCGTGCTCGTAGCGACCGATGTCGCCGCGCGGGGGCTCGACATCTCGGCATTGCCCGCGGTCATCAATTACGATGTCCCGTTTTCGGCGGAAGACTACGTTCATCGCATCGGCCGCACCGGTCGGGCGGGGGCCGATGGGGTCGCGTTCACCATCGCCAGCGGCGCGGACGACAAGGCGGTTGCCGCGATCGAAAAGCTGATCAAGCGGCGGATCGAGCCGATGACGGTCGATCTTCGCCTTCCTCGGCGTCCCGCTTCGAACCGAAACGAGAGTTCCCGTCCCGCCCGTGGCGGATCTGCGCAGCGGGGATCGGCGGCGCCGGTGGACGATTTCTTCCTCAAGCCGTATGAACCCGGTCCGTCGGCGGCTGCGGAACCCGCAGTGACGGCTGCAGCGCCGACATCGGAGGAGCGCAAGCCCACCGTGCGGCGCGCGGCGTTGTTGGGCGGGGGGCGCCGGTAACGATCGGGGCGGCCTGCGCTGCCTCGAAAACGGAACGGCCGGCTGTGCCACCGCCAGGTCCATAACCCTTGATCTCGTCATCGGGACGCCCGCAACCACCAATCTCGTCATCGCGAGGCCCGTAGGGCCGTGGCGATCCCGATCCCACTCGAAGCTTCGGCCTATGCCCTCGTCGCAATGGCGATCGGTTCATGGTACGACATCGAATTCGCAGCGCCCGAACCATGCACTAGAGTGCAGGCCCGGATCTTGCGTCCGCGCATTGTTTTCGCGCCGGTGCCAAGAGATAATCTCCTCATCATGCTCCAGCGTGCGAGGGGGTCCTCGATCTTCAACCTGTCGCGTCTCTTCCCGGGGGGTGGCGTTTGCAGCCTCCGAGGGGGGCGGAAACGCGTCGCAACTCGATAGACGGGAAGGACTTCGTTGGGCACTTTGGGAGGACGGTTTCCGCCGCTCGGCGGTGCGGTGCAACGGCCTGCGGCGGATACCGATGCGGACATGGACTCGCGGTCGGCGCTTTGGGATCGCTTGCCGGCTTTCATCTGGGTGGTAGATGGGCAGGGCCGCATCCTGCATACGCAGAGCGACGATGGGCGGCGCTGGGGCATGCGGATCGAAGCATACATGCACCCGCGGTGGTGGGATGCCTTCGTCTATCAGGCTCGTTCCCGCGAAGCCATGGTGCGGGCGATCGAGGCCGCGCTGCACGGCCGTCCGACCTACGACATGCAGGTGGATCGATCGAGCCACTCCGGCGGGAGATTGGCCTTGCGCGCACATGTCGTGCCGATATCGTGGCCTCCCCGGCCGACCACGACGGAAGGGGGCGACGTGGTGCAGCCGGCAGTGATGGTGCTCGACACCATCGCCTCGGCGCGCGAACTGCTCGAGACCGAGCATCTGCGCCAGCGCAAGGCGTACTACAAGGCGCTGGTGGAGGTCAATCCGAATTTCATCTGGGCATGCGACGAGCATTTCCGGTTCACGTTCGTGAGCCGGCGTGCTTGCCGGGAACTCTACGGCTATGCGGTCGACGAGTTGATCGGCGTCTCGCTGAACGTCCTCCTCGATCCCGGCGTCGACCAGACGGCGGCGCGGCAGGCCCTGGCTTCGTTGCGGCAGGGAAAGATCCTGCGCGACCGGGAGATGGTGCAGATCACCCGGGATGGGCGGCGGGTCGCCGTGCATCTCAGTGCCGTGGGGCTGACCGGGCCGAACGGCGCGTTCACCGGCGCGATCGGAATCATCGTCGACGTCACGGCCCTGCGGCAACGGGAAGCCAGCCTCGCAGAGGCGCTGCGAGTCGAGCGCAGTCTGCTCGATTCTGCCGGCCAGGCGATCGCGGTGATCAAGGACGACGCGGTGGCGCGGTGCAACGAAGCGTTTCTGGGATTGTT
The DNA here is from genome assembly GCA_021825945.1 of Pseudomonadota bacterium. GTDB lineage: Bacteria > Pseudomonadota > Gammaproteobacteria > Burkholderiales > Burkholderiaceae_F > GJ-E10. The sequence continues at coordinate 22,619 of JAKAFN010000009.1, read as the reverse complement.
GCAGCGCGATGCCCATGAGATCGAACGCATGCGCGTCGTCGATCTGTTCGCGGATTCGGCGGATTGGGTTGGCCTTTGCGGCTCGGCCGACCGGGCCGCGCTCTCCGAGCGAGCGGTCGTGCGCGAGGTGAAGATGCGCCGCCTCGCCCCCGGGTTGGCCGCGGAGCAGATCGTTTGGTGCCAACTCACCTTGCGCACCATCGATCCCGGTGAGTACGTCCTGGTGGCGGCGGACATCGATTCGATCCGGCGGCGCGAAGCGCACGCGATGTTCGATGCGCGCCACGACGAACTGACCGGCTTGGCCAATCGCCGACTCTTTTCCGAGCGCGCCCAGGCGGTGCTGGCTGCGGGGGCGCTGCGCAATACCGGCTGCGCGGTCGTGGTCATCGATCTCGACGGATTCAAGGGCATCAACGACCGGTACGGCCACCAAGCCGGAGATGTGGTGCTCCGGGAAATGGCGCGGCGGCTGTTGCGGGTGGTGCGCCCGCAGGACACCGTCGCGCGCTACGGCGGCGACGAGTTCGCCTTGCTCATTCCCGATGCCGGTGGCCGGCGCGACGTCGAGGCGATCGCCAACCGTTTGCTGGACGAACTTGCCCGGCCGGTGGAAATCGAGGGCAACGGAACGCATGTGTTGACGGCGAGCGTGGGCATCGCGATGGCGCAGGAATCTGGCCGCGATATGCCCTGGTTGTTCAATCTCGCAGATCGCGCAATGTACGAGGCAAAGAACGCCGGTGGGAATCGCACGGTATTTGCTGCGGACGTCACGGTCTCCGAACCGCCGCCTCCGGTCGCGGGCGCGCTGCGCGGGGTGCTGGGACGCGCAGCCTAGGAGGTTGCGTGGCAGACGGATTTGCTGGCGGTAGCGCAGACCGGCGCTATTTCTGCCGACGCCGCCCTGACCGCGCGCGCGGGAACATTGCTTCGTATGCCTTCCGGATGGCTTCGGTATCGGCGTCCCGCATCAGGCGCCCGATGTACTGGAACTGACGCCGCCGCCCTTCGTGGGCATGGATACGCTGGGCGGCGAGGATCGCGTCACGCAGCACTTCCGGCAGGTCGAGACGTGCGAGCTGGTCGGGCTTGCATGCCACCAGGCGCACGCCTAGTTGCTGCAGTTCCGTCATGTCGCGCTTGCGCTGGGATTTGCTGGGACGCTCGGTGCCGGGATGCTCGGCAATGGCGTCTTCGCGGGTAGGGTTATCGTCGTCGCGCATGGCGCTGTTGCTCTGGAGTTCCGGACACTCGGTGTGACACTCGGTATCATACCCATCCGACTTCGGCCATTCAGGGCGTCCGTTCTCCACGATGAACTCCCCATTTTCGATTCCTGTTTCCCGCTTGCGCGAACTGGCGCAAGATGCCCTGGATCATGCGCGCAAGCTCGGCGCCAGCGACTGCGTCTGCGAGGCCAGCGAAGCGACCGGTTTATCGGTGACCACCCGGAAGCAGAAGGTCGAGACCATCGAGACCACCCGCGACAAGGGTCTGGGAATCACCGTCTACCTCGGTAAACAGCGGGGCAATGCCTCGACATCCGATTTTTCCCCCGATGCGATCCGCCAGGTCGTGCAGGCGGCCTATGACATCGCGCGCCACACCGCGCAGGACGACGCGGCGGGGTTGCCCGATCCGGACGAAATGGAGACCGCGCCCGTCGATCTGGATCTCTTCCATCCCTGGGAAATCGATGCCGAGGCCGCGATCGCCATTGCGCAACGCGCCGAGGAGGCGGCTTTTGCGGTGAGCGGGCAGATCGTCAACTCGGAAGGCGCCAACGTCCACACGGGATGCGACCAGTTCGTCCTGGCGAATTCGCGAGGGTTCACGTTCGGGTATCCGCAATCCCGCCATTCGATTTCCGTGGTGCCGATCGCACGCGGTGCAGGGGGCATGCAGCGCGATGACTGGTATTCGTCGGCGCGCCGCAGCATCGACTTGGCGGAGCCGGAAGAGATCGGCCGCTATGCCGCGCAGCGGGCGCTGGCGCGGCTGGGCGGGCGCAAGATCGAGACGCGGCAATGTCCCGTGCTATTCGAAGCGCCGGCCGCCTGCGGTCTGCTGGGCCATCTGGTCCATGCGGCATCGGGTGGCGCGCTCTACCGCAAGGCATCGTTTCTCGTCGACTCGCTGGGACGCAAGCTGTTTCCGGATCACGTCAACGTGCATGAGGATCCCTTCGTTCCGCGCGGCATGGGGTCGAGCCCGTTCGACGAAGAGGGCGTGCGCGGTCATGCGCGCGACGTCGTGGCGGGCGGCGTGCTGCAGGGATATTTCCTGTCCTGTTATTCCGCCCGCAAGCTCGGCATGAAGTCCACCGGCAATGCCGGCGGCGCGCACAACCTGGTCCTGCGTTCGACCGCGACGCGGCCGGACGATGATTTCGAGGCGATGTTGCGCAAGCTCGGAACCGGCCTGCTGGTGACCGAACTCATCGGCATGGGCATCGATTACGTCAACGGCGACTACTCGCGCGGGGCGAGCGGATTTTGGGTCGAGAACGGCGAGATCGCGTATCCGGTCGAGGAGATCACCATCGCGGGCACCCTGCCGCAGATGTTCGGTACGGTCGTTGCCGTGGGAGCGGACACCATCGTCCGCGGCGGGCGCACGACCGGTTCCATCCTCATCGATTCGATGACGGTCGGGGGAAGTTAGCGTCGTGCAACGGCCGTCATCGCGAGCGCGAAGCCCGAAGTAACCGACGCCGGCGTTTCCCTGTTCCGGGCGGCGGATCGATGTTCCGGTCAGGCCAGCTTTTCCCGCCAGAACGCCACCTGTTTCGCCACTTGCGCGGGCGCCGTTCCGCCGAGGTGGTCGCGCGCCGCGACGCAAGCCTCGGGTGTCAATGCGGCGATCATCTCCGCAACGATCTGCGGATCGATTCCCGGCAGAAAGGCCTGCACTTCGTCGGCCGGCAATTCGGGCAGGTCGCAGCCGAGTTCCGCGGCGCGGCGCACGGCGCGGCCGACGGCTTCGTGGGCATCTCGGAAGGCCATGCCCCGGCGAACCAAGGCGTCGGCGAGGTCGGTGGCGGTCGCATAACCCTGCCGCAGCGCCTCGCGCATCGCATCGGGCCTGGCGACGATGCCGGGAACCAGTTCGGCGAAGGCGTGCAGCGTGTCGCGCACGGTGTCGATGGTGTCGAAGAGCGGTTCCTTGTCTTCCTGGTTGTCCTTGTTGTATGCCAGCGGCTGCGCCTTGATGAGCGTGAACAGTGCGACCAGGTGTCCCAGCACGCGCCCGGTTTTGCCGCGAGCAAGTTCGGGAACGTCGGGGTTGCGCTTTTGCGGCATGATCGAGGAGCCCGTCGTGAATCGATCGGGCAGTTCGATGAACGCGAACCGCGGATTGACCCACAGGATCAGTTCCTCCGCGAAGCGCGAACAGTGCACCATCACGAGGGAGGCCGCAGCGCAGAATTCCGCCGCGAAGTCGCGATCGGAAACGGCATCCATCGAGTTGCGGCAGACCTCCTCGAATCCCAGACGTTGCGCCACGAATTCGCGATCGATCGGATAGCTGGTGCCGGCGAGCGCCGCCGCGCCCAGCGGCAGACGGTTGATGCGCCGGCGTGCATCGGCCATCCGTTCGGCGTCGCGGCCGAACATCTCGACATACGCCAGAAGGTGGTGACCGAACACCACGGGCTGGGCCACTTGCAGGTGGGTGAAGCCCGGCATCAGGGTTCGGGTGTGCATCGCCGCCAGTTCGACGAGCGCGCGCTGCAGGCGGCGGATTTCGCCGACGATGACATCGAGTTCCGCCCGCAGGTAGAGGCGGGTATCGGTCGTCACCTGGTCATTGCGCGAACGGCCGGTATGCAGGCGCTTGCCGGCATCGCCCACGAGTTCGGTGAGCCGTGCCTCGATATTGAGGTGGACGTCCTCGAGTTCGGGTCGCCAGGCGAATTCACCGCGCTCGATTTCTCCGCGGATCTGTGCCATGCCGCTCTCGATCGCCTGCAGATCGCCCTCGGACAGCAGGCCCGCGCGTGCGAGCATCGCGGCATGAGCGAGGGAACCTTCGATGTCGGCGAAGGCCAGACGCCGATCGAATCCGACGCTGGCGGTATAGCGCAGGACGAAATCGGCAACGGGTTCGGAGAAGCGGCCCGACCACGCTTCGTTCTTGGCGTGCAGGGAGGAGGTGGAGGCCGGGATCGATGCCCCTGTGCTTCCGGCGGATGGGATTTTGTCGTTCATCGCGAAATTTTATCGTGTGCCGCGGCGCAGGGGCATAATCGGCCCCCGTGTCCGAGCCCCGTTCCCGCGATCGTTCCCCGGTGCCCGACGGCTGCAACGCCGGCATTGCGCTGCGCGTGGCCTTGGGAGTCAACGCGGCGCTGGCCGCGGTGGCGGCGGCCGCGGCCGCGGCATTACGCGCGCCGGCCGAAGCCTCCGTGCTGTTTTTCCAGATCGCTGCGGTTGCCGAGCCGGTCACCTTTGCCAGCTTGCTGGCGTGGTGCGTGATGCGGCGGCGGGGCGCGCCGCGCTCGGAACGGGCGCAGCGTCTGGCGGCGTGGGCGGTTCCCGGCATCGCGGCAGCGGCGGTGCAGGAGGCGCTGCGGGCCGGGATGCCCGGCGGGTCGGGCGGTGCCGCCGCCGCGGTGGCGGCGGCGTTCGGGTTTCTTGGCGGAATCGCGGTGCAGCACTACCTGGAGTTGCGGTCCCGGGCCTACTCGCCGGCGATCGATGAAGCGAAGTTCCAGGCGCTGCAGTCGCGCATCCGGCCGCACTTTTTCTTCAACAGCCTCAACGCCGTGCTGGCCGTGTTGCGCGAAGATCCGCGGCGCGCGGAACGCATGCTGGAAAGCGTGGCCGAGCTGTTTCGCGCCGTCATGGGCGACGTGCGTCGCATGGTGCCGTTCGAGGACGAAATCGACCTGTGTCGGCGGTACGTCGAGATCGAACAGACGCGCCTCGGCGATCGGCTGGCGGTGCGTTGGGACATCGGCGCGATCCATCCGAATGCGCGGGTGCCGCAGTTGCTCCTGCAGCCGATTCTCGAGAACGCCGTGCGCTATGGAGCCGAACGTCATGTCAGCGACGAGTGCGGGCCGTGCGAAATCGATATCCGTGTGCGGCAGATCGGCTTCCGGTTGGAAGTGTTCGTCGCCAATCCGATCGCCGCCGAGCCGGTGCAGCGGGAAGGCAACCAGATCGGCTTGCGCAACATCCGCGGCCGCCTGGCGCTGATCTATGACCTGGAGGCGCAGTTGGAAACGCGGGTGCGCGGGGGGCGCTTCGAACTCACGATGACGCTGCCGGTGACGCGTTCCGAGTTGCGGAGGGAAGGCCGTGATGATGCGAATCCTGATCGTCGATGACGAGCCGCCGGCGCGCGCCCGCCTGCGGCAGAGGCTGGGCGACTGTGCGGCGGAGGTCGCGGTCGATGTGGTGGGCGAGGCCGACGGCGGCGCCGCCGCCGTCGAGGCCGCGGCCCGACTGCAACCAGATCTAGTACTGCTCGACATCGCCATGCCCGACATGAGCGGCATCGAGGCAGCGCGCCACCTCGCGCGCTTGTCGGTGCCGCCGGCGGTGGTCTTCGTGACGGCGTTCGACGACCACGCCATCGAGGCATTCGAAGTCCAGGCCATCGACTACCTGCTCAAGCCTGTGCGCGCGGAACGGCTCGTTGCCGCCTTGGCGCGGGTTCGTCGGCGCACGGCGGAAGCAGCGGCCCCGGGGCCGGCCGCCGACGCCCGTCTCGCCTCGGCGGCGCGCGCGCTCGGGGTCGTCCGCACGCGTCTTGCGATCGCGGAGCGCGGGCGCATGCATTTCGTGCCGATCGCGGACATCGTGTACCTGCGGGCCGAACTCAAGTACGTCACGGTGCGCACCCCGGCGCGGGAATACTGCACAGAAGAATCGCTGGCGTCGCTGGAGAGCGAATTCGGTGCCCAGTTCGTCCGCGTCCATCGTAGCGCCCTGGTCGCACGCGCCCGGATCGCCGGGTTCGAGCGGGTCCGTAGCGCGGATGCTGCAGGGGAGGGCGGAGAGGCCTACTGGCAGGTCGTGTTGCACGGTGTGTCCGACCGCTTGCCGGTGAGCCGGCGGCAGTGGCCCACCGTGAAAGGATTGGCCCGATCCTGATGCGTCTTGCTTGTTAGACTAGCGGGATATGACACCTCGAAAACTCCGTATCGCCACGCGCGCGAGCCCCTTGGCGCTTTGGCAGGCGCACCACGTGCGCCAACGATTGATCGACGCCGATCCGACGCGTGCGGTCGAACTGCTGGAATTGACGACCCGCGGCGACCAGATTCTGGATCGCAGCCTGTCGAAGGTCGGCGGCAAAGGGCTGTTCGTCAAGGAGCTCGAGGTGGCGCTGCTGGAAGGCCGTGCCGACCTCGCGGTGCATTCCCTCAAGGATGTGCCGATGGAACTCGCTCCAGAATTCGAACTTGCGGCGGTGCTCGAACGCGCGGATCCGCGGGACTGCTTCGTCAGTCCCCGCCATCCGAACCTGGAGTCGTTGCCGGCCGGTGCGCGCGTCGGGACGTCCAGCCTGCGGCGCGAACTGGCATTGCGCGCGTCCTACCCGCAGCTCGAGATCGTCCCGGTGCGGGGCAATGTCGGCACGCGGCTCGCCAAACTCGACCGCGGCGAGTTCGACGCCCTGCTCATGGCGGCGGCAGGGCTGCAGCGCCTGGGACTGGCGGACCGGATTGCGCAGATCCTGCCGGTGGACTCCTTCCTGCCGGCGCCGGGGCAGGGCGCGCTGGCGATCGAGATTCGGGCGGGCGATGCCGTGGTCCGGGAACAACTGGCCTTTCTCGAGCACCCTGCCACGCGCGCGGTCGTTACCGCCGAGCGTGCCGTGTCGCGGGGGTTGGGCGGATCCTGTCAGTTTCCGCTGGCGGCCTATGCGGAAGTCGCGGCCGCAGGACTACGTTTGCGTGCCTGGGCAGGCAATGCGGCCACGGGCGAACGGCTCGAAGCGGATGCCGCGGGATCGCCGGAAGAGGCGGAGGCCATCGGCTTGCGTGTCGTGAACGATCTCAAGGCGCGCGGGGTGGAACGGCTGCTCGCTGGTGGATAGGGCGCCCCTCGTTCTGGTCACCCGCCCGGATCGTCCCGGGCGCTTGCTCGCGGCGCGGCTGCGCGACGCGGGTTCGGCCAGCGGCGTCTCGGCGTTGTGGTGGCCGGCTTTCGATCTCGTTCCGTTGCCCGACGATCCGGTGCTGCAGGCCTCGCTCGCCCGGCTCGCCGGTTTCGATCTGGCGGTATTCGTAAGTCCGGCTGCGGCGCGGGCTTGTGCACGGGCGTTGCGCGCACCGTGGCCGGAGTCGACGGCGATCGCGGCGGTCGGCGCCGGCACCCGACAGGCCGTGCTGTCCTGCATTCCGGAGGCGGGGCGCGCGCGCATCGTGGCGCCATCGGACACCGCCGCGGCCGGCGGCGGCTCGGAGGCATTGTTGTCCGCGTTGCGGCGGGCCGACTTGACCCCGGCTCGGGTATTGGTCGTCCGCGCCCAGCGCGGGCGCGAACTCCTCGCCGATGCGTTGACGAAGGCAGGCGCCCAAGTCGAGCAGGTTGCCGCCTATCGGCGTGTCGTGCATCGCCCGGATTCGTGCGCGTGGGCGGCACTGCGGGCGATCCGCGATCTCGACCGTCCGATCGTGCCGTTTTTGAGCAGCAGCGAAGGGGTAGACGCGCTCCGGGAGCAACTGGATGGGGAAATTTCGCCCCTTCCGTGGAACGAGATCCGCGTGGCGTTGTGCCTGCACCCGCGCATCGCGGAGGCACTGGCCGCCCGCGGGGTCGCGGATGCGATCGTGTGCGATGCGGATGCCGAATCGATCCTCGATGGGCTCGGTGCGCACGGCAAACCAGATCGGGTACATTGGCCTCATGAGTAATTCGCCACGACAGACTCCTTCGGAACCGTCCACGGCCGCCAAGGCAGACGGCGGCGTGCGCGAGCCGGCGGCCACCGCCGCGCTGGTGGGCTTCGTCCTCGGCGCCGCCCTGCTGGGCGTCGCGTTGGCCTGGCAGAACCATCGCTGGCAGCAACAGCGGATACAACAGGCCGCCGAGCGCGCCGAGCAGCTTCGGCGCGAGGATGCGCTCGAACGACGGATCGCGGGGCTCGAGCGGCAGGCGCCGGCGCAGCCCGCCGCACCGCAGGTCGCCGCGGATGTCGCGCGGGATCCGCTGTTGCGCAGCGAGCAGGCGGCGCTGGTCCTGTTCGACGCCGAGCGCGTGGTGGAACTGGTGCAGGTGCAACTGCGTCTCGGTCTTGCGCCGGCGCGGGCGATTGGCGTGCTGTCGCTGGTCGATGCCCGTCTGGGGAAATCGGGAATCGCGCCGGCAGCGCCGGTGCGGCGGGCGTTGGGGAACGATCTGGCGCGCCTGCGGGCGGCATCCACGGCCGATGTCGGGGCTGCCGCCGCGCGGCTGGAATCGGTGCTCCGATCCGTCGGTGCCTGGCGCACCCTGGCCGATACCGCGCATGGCGCGCTCGATCTGCCGGCGCCGGCGGCGACTGCCAGGCCTGCCGCCGGGCAACGCGGCGACTGGGAGGGACGAATCCGCGCTTGGCTCGAAGAGGCGTTCGGCGGTCTGTTGCGAATCCAGACCGTTCCGACCCCCGACGCCGTCCGGCTCGATCCGGCGCAGCAGGAGATCCTGCGCGACCGGGTCCGATTGGAACTCCTGGATCTGCAGCAGGCCGTCCTCTTGCGGGATGGGACGGAGGCGCGCATTCGTGAGCAGTCGCTCAAGGCGCTGCTGCAGCAGTATTTCGATCCGCGCGATCCGGCGATCGCCGCGGCGCTGACCCAGATCGGCGCCGCGGCCGATGCGGCATCCACCGCGGCGCCGCCCGCGCTCGACGATACCCTGGCTGCGTTGCGCGCAGCGGTTCGCACCGGGGGGAACTGAGGTGAAGACCCTGTCGTGGGGCGTGGCGCTGGCGGCGCTGGCGGCGGCGCTGGCGTGGCTGCTGCACGCAACCGAGGGCGCCGTCATCGCCCTGGCTCCGCCGTGGCGGGTCGACGCGTCGCTCGATCTCGTCCTGCTCCTTGCGTTGGTTGCGCTATGGCTGGCCTATCTCGCCGGGCGTCTCGTGCAGCGAGCCAAGGATTTTCCGGAGCGCGTGCAGGCCTACCGCGAGCGCCGCAGCGACTGGGGGGCCCAGCGCGGCCTGGTGGTTGCGCTCAAGGCTCTGCTGGAAGGACGATTCGCGCGCGCCGAACGTGCGGCCGAACGGGTCCAGGGCTATCCGCAGATCGCCGGTCTGGCAGCGCTGCTCGGGGCGCGGGCGGCGCATCGCATGCAGGAGTATTCCCGCCGGGATCAATGGCTGGAGCGCGCCGCGGCAGACCCCGACCTTGCCACGGCCCGCAGCGTGGTGAGTGCGGAACTTTGGGCCGAACAACGCGAGAACCTACGCGTGCTGCAGACCATCGAGGCGATACAGCAGGCGGGAGCGCGGCACATCCATGTCCTGCGCATGGCCGTGGTGGCGCATCTGCAACTGGGCCATTGGGACGATGCGCTTCGCATCGTGCGTGCGCTGGAAAAGCACCGCGGCCTGCCGGCACCCGTCTGCGCGGCGTACAAGACGATGGCATACCGCGGCTTGCTGCAGGATGCCGACAGCGCGGAGCTCTTCTCCCGTGCTTGGGCCGCCGTGCCGGCGATCGATCGGCGCGCGTCGGAACTCGCGCTGGTCGCGGCGCGCGCATTTCATGGATTCGGCATGGGAGCCGAAGCGACGAGCGTGATCGAAGACGCGCTGGAGACGAACTGGAACGAATCTCTGCTCGATGAGTATGGTCGTTGCGCGGTTGTCGACGGCCGCGCGTCGCTGGCCCGGGCGGAGCGCTGGCTGGCGCAGCACGGCCCGTCGGTTTCGTTGCTGCGCTGCCTGGGCCGGATCTGCCTGCGGGAGCAATTGTGGGGGAAAGCCCGGGAGTACCTGGAGGACAGCCGGCGACTGGCGCCGGCACCGGAGACTTGGCTGGCGCTAGGCGAACTGGCGGATGCGGTGGCGGATCCGCACGCGGCGGCGCAGGCCTATCGGGAGGCGGCACGCGGCTTTGCCGATCGGCCATCGCCCCCCGCGGCCGGAACCGAACGTCTGTCCCGGCGCGAAACCAGCCTGTAGGCCGATACAATCCTGCGCCACGAGTCCATCGAAACGGCGTCTTCGACTCCATGCGGAGCGCCGATCGAAGGTCGGGATGTCGGCGGTCTTGCTTGGTTTCGGGCTTCGCTCCCGCAATGACGATTGGTTTATTACGCTAAGGAATTCAGCATGAGTCTCAGCAAGGTGGGTCCCGGCAACGCGTTGCCGGAGGAGTTCAATGTCGTCATCGAAATTCCGATGAACGCCGATCCGATCAAGTATGAGGTCGACAAGGAGAGCGGCGCGCTATTCGTCGATCGATTCATCGGTGCAGCGATGCACTATCCCTGCAATTACGGCTACATTCCCCACACCCTGGGTGAGGATGGCGATCCGCTCGACGTGCTGGTGATCACGCCATTCCCCTTGCATCAGGGGGTGGTCGTACGTTGCCGGCCGCTGGGCGCACTCGATATGCAGGACGAAAGCGGCGGTGACATGAAGCTGCTCGCCGTTCCCACCGACAAGACGCTGTCCTGGTACAAGCACTGGCGTTCGCCGCAGGACCTCGCGCCGGAACGCCTCACTCAGATCCAGCACTTCTTCGAGCACTACAAGGATCTCGAAGCCGGCAAATGGGTCAAGGTTCTGGGGTGGGCGGGACCGGATGCGGCGCGCGCCGAGATCCTGGCGTCGGTCGGGCGTTATCAGTCGGCGGCGGTGAAACCGGCGTTCTGACGGCAACATGTCCTCGGTTCGCGTCGCAGTCGCGCAGATCGACTGCATCGTCGGTGACTTCGCCGCCAATCGGCGACGGATCGTCGACGCGGCGGCACGGGCCGTCGATGCTGGTGCCGACGTGTTGCTCACGCCGGAGTTGTCGATCTCCGGGTATCCGCCCGAAGATCTGCTGCTGCGCGCGTCGTTCTACGACGCCGCGGACGCGGCACTGGGGGCGCTGGCGCAGGATCTGGCGCAGTTTCCCGGTCTGCACGCCATCGTCGGTCACCCGATGGCGCAGAACGGAATGCGCTTCAATGCGGCATCGCTGCTCGTCGGAGGCACCGTCGCGGGCGTGTACTGCAAGCATGCCCTGCCCAATTACGATGTGTTCGACGAGCAGCGTTATTTCTCCCCGGGCGAGCGCCCGCTGGTGTTCGCGATCCGCGGAACCCGTTTCGGCCTGAACATCTGTGAAGACACCTGGTTTCCGGACGCACCGCGGCGTGCGGCGGCGGCGGGGGCACAGGTTCTCCTGGTTCCGAACGGTTCGCCGTTTCATCTCGGCAAGCAGACCTTGCGCCAGGAAGTGATGCGGGAGACGGTGTGCGCGAACGGCCTAGCGGTGGTCTACGGTAACCTCGTCGGCGGCCAGGACGAACTCGTCTTCGACGGCGGGTCGTTTTGCCTCGACGCGCAAGGGTTCCTCGTGGCGATGGCGCCGCAGTTCACCGAGCACCTGCTGGTCGTCGATTTCGTCGATGGCGTGCCCCAGGCGGGGGAGATCGTCGCGCCGGAATCGCCCGAGTCGCAGGCATATCGGGCGTTGCAGCGGGGCATTGCCGACTATGTCGGAAAAAACGGGTTCCCCGGGGCGATCGTCGGCCTCAGCGGCGGCATCGATTCTGCATTGACCTTGGCATTGGCCTGTGATGCCCTCGGTGCCGAGCGCGTGCGCGCGGTGATGATGCCGTCGCGGTTCACGGCCGACATTTCCTCGATCGACGCGCGCGACATGGTCGCACGGCTGGGGGTGCGGTATGACGAAATTCCGATCGCCCCGGCCTTCGATTCCTTTCTTGCCATGCTGGAGCCGGAGTTTGCCGGTCGGCCTTGGGACGCGACCGAGGAGAACATTCAGGCGCGGGTTCGCGGCACGCTGCTCATGGCCTTGTCGAACAAAAGCGGCGCGATCGTGCTCACCACCGGCAACAAGAGCGAGATGGCCGTGGGGTATTGCACCCTCTACGGCGACATGGCAGGAGGGTTTGCGGTCATCAAGGACATCAGCAAGACACTCGTCTACCGGCTGGCCCGCTACCGCAATGCGATTTCCGAAGTGATCCCGCAGCGCATCCTCGATCGGCCGCCGAGCGCCGAGCTGCGGGCGGGGCAGACCGATCAGGACACGCTGCCGCCGTATGCGATGCTCGACGCGGTGATCACGCTCTACATGGAAGAGGGCGCGAGCGCCGAGGAGATCATCGCGGCGGGATACGCGGAAGCCGATGTGCGGCGTATCCTGCGCATGATCCGCCTGAGCGAATACAAGCGACGCCAGGCACCGGTGGGGATCCGCGTGACGCACCGCGCGTTCGGGCGCGACTGGCGATATCCGATCACCAACCGCTTTTGTGAGGATTGCATTTCGGAGATCCCGCCGGCGCGGTAGTAAAATCGGCACCAGTCCTCCAGGAGACCTCCGTGAAACTCATCACCGCCATCATCAAGCCGTTCAAACTCGACGAAGTGCGGGAGGCGCTCGCCGACGTCGGGGTCACGGGTCTCACGGTGACGGACGTCAAGGGATTCGGCCGTCAGAAAGGCCACACGGAGCTCTACCGCGGCGCGGAATATGTCGTCGACTTTCTCCCGAAGATCAAGGTCGACGCCGTCGTGTCCGACGCGATCGTGGATCGCGCGGTGGAGGCGATCACCCGCTCCGCGCGCACCGGCAAGATCGGTGACGGCAAGATTTTCGTCCAGTCGGTCGAGCAGGTGGTGCGGATCCGGACCGGCGAAAGCGGCGAAAGCGCCGTCTAATCTCCGTGTAGTGGAAGGGGACATCCCTCTTTCACCATGCGGGAAACGCGAGAACGACTCCCCCGCGCTCGCGGCGACGCTCCGCGTCACCGGCGTGTTCCCGGCTCCACGCCGGACAGCGGCGTCAGGTCCGTGCTCAGATCGAGATCCAGCGACAACATCGTCGGTATCTGCGTGAGCGGGATGTCCCGGTCTCCGTTCGGCTCGACCGCCGCCGGATGCGCGCCGAAGATCGACTCGAGACCCGAATCCACCGCAAGCTCCTCGTTTCCGTCCGGCCATGAGGCGGGCGCGAATGCGGGCTCCGGCGCCGGCGGCGATTCCCGGACGCGGGTGATATCTTCCGGCTCTGCACGCGCCACGGCGGTCTCGGTGCGGTGCGCGGTGGGATGGTGCAACTCCACCACTTCGATCCGATGGCGCCTCGGTTCCGTGAGCGCTGTGTGATCGTCGGTGAGTTCGTCGTCGGATTCCGCCATCGTCGCGCTCGACCACGACGCGGGTGCTGCGGTGGTTCGGGGGGCGGAGTTTTCCCGGGGCAATGGGCGCATGGGCGGCACGTCTCGACGCGACACCACCGCATCCGGCGCCGGCGCCATCGGCATGGATGGTGCCGGTTGCGCAGGAACGGTCCGCTGACCATCCCGAGGCGATGGCGGGAAATCGGTCGCTTCCTGCTCGGTCGCCGATTCCGGCACGATGGCCTCCCACGAGCGTCGCCGGTGGTCGTGGGCTCCCTGGCGTCGGATCCATAGCAGCGCACCGGCGGCGATCAGCGCGGCCGTGATGGCCATCGCGGCAACCCATGCCAATCCCGATGACCGTTCCTGCGCCGCCAGTTGCGATTGCAGCGCGAATTCGCGGTTGGTCAACTGGCGCTCGCGCGTCCGATCGGCGACGAGTTCGGTCTGCAGGATCCGGATCTGCCGGGTCAGGTCGGCGATCCGGTCGTTCATTGCCGCCATCTGGGCGGAAGCCGCGTCCGGCACCGTACTCCCCGTTCCGGTATCGGCCGGCGCGCTGGCGAGCACCAGGCGGTCCTGATCATGGGATTTCGCCGGCCGGGGATGGTGCGGCAGGGCGGCATGGGGATGGGGTGGCGCCGCGGCAATCGTTCGCGGATGCGTGGGCGCCGGGGTGCTGCGCGGCCCCGTGGCGGGGCGCCCGCCGTGGCGGACGGCAGGCCGAGGACCGAGGCGATGGAAGGTCGCCGCGTGGTGACGCGGCGGCCGGGAGGCCGCGGGTCCCGAGTCGGAGCGGGTCGCCGCCGCAGCGGCAGCAAGAGTCGCCGGCGCGGCGGCGCCGGCCGGTGTCGCCGGCATGTCGAGCAGGACGCCGTACTCGCGCTGAAGCGGCGCGGTGCAGCCCACCGAAACCGCCACGCGCACTGCCGGTTCCGTGACCGGACGGGGTGTGACGAGGCGAATCTCCGTGCCTCCGCCGTCATGCGTGATCAGGACGTCGGCATGGTGGACCACCGGTGCGCCGTCGCCGGAGAGGGCGTCGGTGAGATGGACGCACCGGGCCGGGAGCGTGGCGGCAGCCGATCCTCCCACGGGAATCTGCATCGCCAGCGGCCGCCCGACCTGCGCGAATACCCGCGGCATGCCCAGCGACAGATCGGGTGGCGGCGGGACCGGCGCAACGCGTACGGCGGCCGCCGATGGCGCCGGGTTGCGGGGCGATGTCTGCGGGGGGTCCAGCAGGAGGGTGAATTCACGCCGGACGGGCTCCGCGCATCCGGCCTCGATGATTAGGTGGACCAGCGGTTCATTGACCGGGTAGCGGCTCTCGATTTCGAGCGCTCGATCCGCCGCCCGGCCTTCGATCCGCACTTGCGTACCGGAAAGGGCCGAGATCGTCGGCAGCGGGTCGTCGGCATCGTTGACTAGGCGCAGGCATTGCGGCGTGAGTTCCACGTCCGACTCCGCCCGCACCGGAATGCGAAGGCGCAGCGGCTCTCCGAGCGTACTCTGCACCTGGGGACTGCCGAACCCGAAGGCAAATGCTCGGGGTGTGCTGCCGGCCCATGCGATGGCGACGGCGATGGCCGCCATCGCCGCGGAGCGGCGCGCATCCCGTCGGGACGGCGCCGATCGGGGTGAACCGGATGAAAGGAGATCGGAGACCATTCTGCCGTTTTGCCGTTCCCGCCCGACGATTCCGGATGACGGAATCCGGCGGATCGCAAGCGTCGGCACGGATGATGACGCAAAAGAGGGATGTCGTATGGCGCGAATACCCGCCCGGAATCCGGTCAATTGGGAGGCGGCGCGCGGGCTTCCGCGTGCCTGCCGCCTCAGTTCCGGGATTCGAGCCAGCGCTGGGCGTCCAGCGCTGCCATGCAGCCCGTTGCCGCCGACGTGATCGCCTGGCGGTAGACGTGGTCCTGCACGTCGCCGGCGGCGAAGACTCCCGGCACGCTGGTCATGGTCGCCAGGCCGTCGGCCCCGCCGCGGGTGACGATGTATCCATGCCGCAGGTCGAGTTGCCCGGCGAAGATCTCCGTGTTGGGGCGATGGCCGATCGCGATGAAGCAACCCTGCACCGCGATTTCCGTCGTACCCTCGTCCCGCACGTCGTGCAGGCGCACGCCGGTGACGCCCGAGTCGTCGCCGAACACCTCCTCGAGACGCTGCCACAGATGCAGCCGCACCTTTCCTTCGTCGACATGCGCCATCAGTCGGTCCACCAGGATCGGTTCGGCGCGGAAGCGATCGCGCCGGTGGATGAGATGCACGGTGCGGGCGATCTTGCACAAGTACAGCGCCTCTTCGACCGCGGTATTGCCTCCGCCCACGACGCAGACATCCTGGTTGCGGAAGAAAAAACCGTCGCAGGTTGCGCAGCCGGAAACGCCGCGACCCATGAACGCCTGCTCCGACGGCAGGCCCAGATATTGGGCCGAGGCGCCGGTGGCGATGATCAGCGCATCGGTGGTGTACTCCGCCGCATCGCCGAACAGGCGAAACGGCCGCATTTGCAGGTCGACGCGCTGGATGTGGTCGAAGACGATCTCGGTGTGGAAGCGTTCGGCGTGCTGCAGGAACCGCTGCATCAGATCCGGGCCTTGCACGCCATGCACGTCGGCGGGCCAGTTGTCGACCTCGGTCGTCGTCATGAGCTGGCCGCCCTGCGCCATGCCGGTGATCAGCACCGGGTCGAGATTGGCGCGTGCGGCGTATACCGCAGCGGTGTAGCCGGCCGGGCCGGAGCCCAGGATGAGGACGCGGGAGTGGCGGGGCGACGACATGGCTCGTGTGCTTTCGGGAAGGGAGCGGCGATTTTATCGAAACCGTCGCGGTCCGGACGGACGCGGTTGCGATGATCGGCAGGCGGCTTCCCTATAATCCGGCCATGGCGGAACCGATTGCCGATGGTTTGAACGAGGTCCCCGTGCGGACGCGGGCGCGAGCGCGTGCCGGCGTGCGGACATCCGCCGCCTCGGCGGCGCCGGATCACGGCGTCCGGTTGCTCGCCGAGACACGCTGGATCGTCGCGGCGCTCGCCGTGCTCGCACTGGGAACCGCGCTGCTTTCCTATCATCGCAGCGATCCGGGCTTCACGCATCTGTCCGGCGGTTCGCATATTGCGAACTGGGAAGGGGCCGCCGGTGCGTGGGTGGCGGATCTGCTCTTTTTTCTCTTTGGGTTCTCGGCATTTTTCTGGGTGGTTTTCGCTGCGGAGTGGGTGTGGCGCGGATTCGCCCGTCTGCACCGCAACCCGTCTCCCCCGGCATTGCCGCTGTGGGTGCGCGCGCCGGGTTTCGCCGTCCTGATGCTGGCGGCGACTTCGCTCGAATTTCTGCGTCTGCCGCAAGCCGCCGCAGTCCTGCCGGGAACCGCCGGCGGAGTGCTGGGATCGTCCCTTGGGCCGTTGGTGGAGCAGGCGCTGGGCGCGACCGGCGCCACGGTTGCCCTGATCGTGCTCTGCGCACTGGGCGCGAGCCTCGGTTTCGGGTTCTCCTGGCTCGCGATCGCGGAGCGCGTCGGCGGCGCCATGGAGTCCGTCGTCGCCCGTGCGCGGATGCGGCGCGAGGAAAGCGAGGATCGGACGATCGGCGTCGCGGCGTCGGAGGAGCGGGCGGCGATGCTCGCCGCCCAACGCGATCAGGCTCCGGAACACGAACCGGTGCACATCGAGCGGCAGCCCGAACACGCGCCGATCTCGGAGCGCAAGCAGCAGGAGCGCCAAGTGCCGCTGTTTGCGGAAGCGTTGGCGGCCGGTGGCCTGCCGACGCTCGACCTGTTGGACGAAGCGGATGGCGGCCCGGAGGCGGTCGCCACCGAAACCCTGGAGTTCACGTCTCGTCTGATCGAGAAGAAGCTCAAGGATTTCGGAGTTCAGGTCACGGTGGTGGCAGCCTATCCCGGTCCGGTCATCACGCGGTATGAAATCGAGCCCGCGACCGGCGTCAAGGGGTCCCAGATCGTCAACCTCGCCAAGGATCTCGCCCGCGCGCTGTCGCTGGTTTCCATCCGGGTCGTCGAGACCATTCCGGGAAAGAATCTGATGGGCTTGGAACTGCCGAATCAGCGCCGCCAGGTGGTGCGCTTGGCGGAGATCCTCGGCTCTGCAGCCTATGCGGAAAGCCATTCTCCGGTGGCGCTGGGCCTGGGCAAGGACATCGCCGGCAAACCGGTGGTGGTCGACCTTGCGCGCATGCCGCATCTGCTGGTGGCCGGGACGACCGGATCGGGAAAGTCGGTGGGGATCAACGCGATGATCCTCTCGATCCTGTACAAATCGGATCCGGCGAAGGTGCGGCTGCTGCTGATCGATCCGAAGATGCTCGAAATGTCGGCCTACGAGGGAATCCCGCATCTGCTTGCCCCCGTGGTGACGGACATGCGCGAGGCGGGCCACGCGCTCAACTGGTGTGTGGCGGAGATGGATCGGCGCTACCGTTTGATGAGCAAGCTCGGCGTGCGTAGCCTCGCCAGCTACAACCAGAAGGTGGCGGATGCGCGCGACCGCGGGGAACCCATCCCGCATCCGTTCGCCGACCCCGCCGAGGCGCAGCCGCTGGAGCCGCTGCCGGTGATCGTGGTGGTGATCGATGAACTGGCCGACATGATGATGGTTACCGGCAAGAAAGTCGAGGAACTGATCGCGCGTATCGCCCAGAAGGCACGTGCGGCGGGGATGCACCTGATTCTTGCGACGCAGCGCCCGTCCGTCGACGTCATCACCGGGTTGATCAAGGCCAACATTCCCACGCGCATCGCGTTCCAGGTGTCGAGCCGGGTGGATTCGCGGACCATACTTGATCAGATGGGCGCCGAATCGCTGCTCGGACAGGGCGACATGCTGTATCTGCCGGCGGGTGCCGGCGTTCCCACGCGGGTGCATGGTGCCTTCGTGTCCGACGAGGAAGTGCACCGCGTCGCCGAGTCGCTGCGCAGGCAGGGCGCACCGGTATATGTCGAAGGCGTCCTCGAAGCGCCGGACGCCGGCGCCGAGGCGGGCACGGAAGCGACCGGCGGCGGGGAACGCGATCCGCTCTACGACCAAGCGGTGGAGATCGTGCTCAAACAGCGGCGGGCATCGATCTCCCTGGTCCAGCGCCATCTGCGCATCGGCTATAACCGGGCCGCGCGGCTGCTCGAGGACATGGAACGGGCGGGAATGGTTTCGAGCATGCAGGCCAACGGAAATCGGGAGATCCTCGTGCCGAATCGGGAAGGAACGGAATGAAGCGATGGTGGCGGCTCTTCGCCGTGTTCGCCGTGTTCGGCGTGGCGACTGTCGTGGCGATGGGCGCCGACGCTGCGCCGATCGACGAACTGCATGCGTTTTTGGCGCATACGGCATCGATGCGCGGCGACTTCACCCAGCGCAATCCGTCGGCGGGTGGCGGCCGGTCGCCGGCCAAGCACCTGGCGGCTCCCAGCGTGACCCGAGGCAGCTTTTCTTTTCAGCGGCCGGGGAAATTTCGCTGGGTCGTGCAGCAACCTTACGCCCAGCTCATCGTCAGTGATGGCCACACGCTGTATCTGTACGATCAAGACCTGGAGCAGGTGACGAAGAAGACATTGGCCGGCTCCTTGCCGGCATCGCCCGCGTCGATTCTGTTCGGTTCCAATGATTTCGAACGCGAGTTCGCCGTCACCAACGACGGCGTGGAAAACGGCGTAGCGTGGATCCGGGCGGTTCCGCGGACGAAGGATTCCGCCTTCGATCGCATCCGCATCGGGTTCCGCGATGGCGTGCCGGTGGCGATGCGTCTCGAAGATCAGTTCGGGCAGATCACGCAGCTGTCGTTCGATCACATCCAGCGCAATCCGACGCTGGATCCGGCGCTGTTTCGGTTCGTTCCCCCCGTGGGTGTCGACGTGCTCGACGATCGATGAGCGACCTGTTCGCGTCCTCGGCAGGTCAACCGGCATCGCCGGAGCGAGCCGGCGCGGGGCGCAAACCGGCGTCGCCTGCCGCCGTGCCGCTGGCCGAGGCCATGCGGCCGACGCGCATCGACGACGTCGTCGGACAGCGGCACCTGCTCGGTGCCGGCAAACCGCTTCGGATGGCCTTCGAATCCGGACATCCGCATTCGATGATCCTCTGGGGGCCACCCGGCGTCGGCAAGACCACGCTGGCGCGTCTGATGGCCGGCGCCTTCGGTCTGGATTTCATCGCGATCTCGGCGGTTCTGGGCGGGGTGAAGGATATCCGCGACGCCGTCGAGCGCGCCACCGTCACGCGCACGCGCACCGGCCTGCCCACGGTGGTGTTCGTCGACGAGGTGCATCGCTTCAACAAGGCGCAGCAGGATGCGTTCCTGCCGCACGTGGAGTCGGGGCTGTTCGTGTTCATCGGCGCCACGACCGAGAACCCTTCGTTCGAAGTGGTGGGCGCGCTGTTGTCGCGCGCGGTCGTCTATGTACTGGAACCGCTGTCGGAACCGGATCTGTTGCAGTTGCTCGAAGCTGCGCGCGCGCGGTTCCTGCCGCAGGTCGAGATCGGCGATGACGCTCGCCGGATGCTGGTGGAAACGGCCGACGGTGACGGCCGCCGTCTGTTGCAGGCGCTGGAGATCATCGCCAATGCGGCGGCGCAGGCCGGTCGCCCGGTCGACGTGGCATTTTTGCGCGAGGCGTTGCCGGCGACCCTGCGGCGGTTCGACAAGGGCGGAGAGAATTTCTATGACCAGATCTCCGCGCTGCACAAATCGGTGCGTGGATCGGATCCGGACGCCGCGCTCTACTGGATGGCACGCATGCTCGACGGCGGCGTCGATCCGCTGTACGTTGCGCGGCGCGCGGTCCGCATGGCGTCGGAGGACATCGGGCTCGCCGACCCGCGTGCGCTCCAGCTCGCGCTCGAGGCGGCGCAGGCGTTCGAGCGCTTGGGATCCCCCGAAGGCGAGCTCGCGCTCGCGCAAGCGATCGTCTATCTGGCGATGGCGCCCAAGTCCAATGCCGTGTATCGCGCCTTCGGGGAAGTCCGGCGCTTCGTCGAGGCCGACGGCAGCCGCCCCGTTCCCATGCATTTGCGCAATGCCCCGACCCGGCTCATGAAGGACCTGGGTTATGGAACCGGCTATCGGTACGCGCACGATGAAGAGGGGGCCTTTGCGGCCGGTGAAACCTATTTGCCCGAAGGCGTTTCCCCGCAGCAGTGGTATCGCCCGACCGACCGCGGATTGGAACTGCGGATCGGCGAGCGCCTGGCGGAACTTCGTGCGCGCAACCTGCGGGCGGCGAAGCCGCCTGGCAAGTCGTAGTCCATAATCCCGATCGTCCCTGCGTTCCCGCCTTGTCCCACTTTGGGGGAGAATACGGTGGCGCAGGTTCCTCCCATTCATCGTCAGGACCGCCATGCTCGACATCAACGCCTTGCGCCGGAATGCTGCCGAAATCGCGGCACGGTTGCGTACCCGTCCCTATGAATTCGACGTCGACGGATTCGCGGCGCTCGAGGCGGAACGCAAGGCGATGCAGAGCACCACGGAAGAACTGCAAGCGCGCCGCAACACCCTCTCGAAGCAGATCGGCATCTGCAAGGCGCGCGGAGAAGACGCCGGCGCGCTGATGGAAGAGGTGGCAGCCATCCCCGAGAAGCTCGATGCGTTGGAAGCGCGACTGGAGGGCGTGCAGGCCCGTCTCCACGCAATGTTGCTCGAGGTGCCCAACGTTCCCCATGCTTCGGTACCGTTCGGCAGGTCGAGCGAGGACAACGCCGAGGTCCGGCGCTGGGGTACCCCGCGCGGATTCGATTTCGCGCCTCGGGATCACGTCGAGGTGGGTGCGGCCCTGGGGCTCGATTTCGAAGCGGCGGCCAAGCTGTCGGGTGCGCGCTTTGCCGTACTCAAGGGCCCGGTGGCGCGCCTGCACCGCGCGCTCGCCCAGTTCATGCTCGATCTGCACACCACGAAACACGGCTACACCGAGTGCTATACGCCGTATCTGGTCAACGCGCAGGCGCTGGTGGGAACGGGGCAGCTGCCCAAGTTCGAGCAGGATCTTTTCCGCGTTCCGCGCGGCGGCAACGTGGCGGGCGCCGAAGGGTCGAGCGAAGAATCCATCATGGAGCCGTTGTATCTCATTCCGACCGCCGAAGTGACGCTCACCAATCTGGTGCGTGACCGAATCCTGCGCGAAGGCGAACTTCCTCTACGGCTCACCGCACACTCTCCATGCTTTCGATCGGAAGCGGGGTCCTACGGCAGGGACACGCGCGGAATGATCCGGCAGCACCAGTTCGACAAGGTGGAGATGGTGCAGGTCGTTCACCCCGAACGCTCGTTCGAGGCGCAGGAAGAGATGGTCGTGCATGCCGAGACGGTATTACGGGGCCTCGAACTGCCCTATCGCGTCGTGTTGCTGTGCACCGGCGACATGGGAGCCTCTGCTGCCAAGACCTACGATCTCGAGGTCTGGCTGCCGGCGCAGAACACCTACCGTGAGATCTCCTCGGTTTCCAACTGCGAGGCATATCAGGCACGGCGGATGCAGGCGCGGTTTCGCAATGCGCAAGGCAAGACCGAGTTCGTGCACACCCTCAACGGTTCGGGGCTCGCCGTCGGCCGCACGCTGGTCGCCATCCTGGAGAACTTCCAGAACGCCGATGGCTCCGTGTCGATCCCCACGGCATTGCAGCCCTATTTGGGGGGCGCGCAACGCATCGAACCCAGCGGCGGCTGAGTGACGATCCGATGTCATGTTGTTGTAATACGGCGCACCGACCATGCCGTCCGTCCTGACATATTACTGTTTGGTCAGGTTTTCTCAACTGCGAACCAGGAGAATTGAATGAACGCAGTCAAAGTCTCGGTGGCCGCCGTGCTGGCCGTGTTTGCGTTTGGTGTCCAGGCCAACCCGGCGAAGCCGCTTTCCGACCGGCAGATCACCGACATCATTCAGCACAGGATCAATCATTCCCCCGTTCTGGATGGCGACGTCATCACCGTCGAGACCCATCAGGGCCGTGTCCATCTGACCGGACAGGTCGATTCGCGGTTCGAACGCCACGTCGCCAAGCGCATCGCGCTCAAGGTCCCCGGCGTGAAGAGCGTCAAACTCGATCTGGGAATCATCAACGATTGATCGACGCGAACCGGGCGTCCTGCCGCCTTCGGGCAGGACGCCACTGCACGGCGCGATCGCTCCGGAGTCGCCGGAAGGTCCGGAATTTTGCTAGACTCGCCGGTTTCGACGCACCGCGCATCGGCAATCCGGAGAGGTGGCAGAGTGGTCGAATGCGCCGGACTCGAAATCCGGTGTACCGGTCTCCGGTACCGTGGGTTCGAATCCCACCCTCTCCGCCAG
>JAKAFN010000021.1 GCA_021825945.1 Pseudomonadota bacterium | reverse complement strand
CGGGCTCGGTGGATCTTCCGGAGGGCGTCGAGATGGTGATGCCGGGGGACAACATCAAGATGACGGTGACGTTGATCAGCCCGATCGCGATGGATCAGGGTCTGCGGTTCGCGGTGCGCGAGGGTGGTCGCACCGTCGGCGCCGGCGTCGTCGCCAAGATCATTCAGTAAGTGCTGCGCCACGGCATGCTAGGGGTATAGCTCAACTGGCAGAGCGTCGGTCTCCAAAACCGAAGGTTGGGGGTTCGATTCCCTCTGCCCCTGCCACCATGCAAGGCGCTGTTGCGGTACCGGTGCTGCCGTCATGCAGGTAGCCCGTCCGCGGGGATGAATGGAGTGCACACCGGATGAGCAAGAGCGAGGTTGAAACGATCAGTGGTCGTGGCGACGGATTTCTGGTCGGCGCCGCGCTGTTGATCGCGCTCGCCGGCGTCGTCGGTTTTACCGTCGCGGGCGATCGGCCGTTGGTGCTGCGTCTTGCCCTGTTGTTCGGCGGCCTCGCCGCCGGGTTCGGGCTGGCCTGGTTTTCCGGCCCGGGTAAGCGGTTTGCGGCGTTTTCCCAGGATTCCTACGACGAGGTCCGGAAAGTCACGTGGCCGACGCGGGATGAAACGCTGAAGACGACGGGCGCCGTGTTCGCGTTTGTGGTCGCCATGGCGCTCTTTTTGTTTGCCGTCGACAAGATCGTCGAGTGGGGTCTGTATGACCTCATCCTGGGATGGAAGCGATGACCGAAACTACGACCCACGAAACTGCCGCGACGGAGCAGGCGAAGGCTCCCACGACCAAGCGCTGGTACGTCGTGCACGCCTATTCCGGCATGGAAAAAAGCGTTGCGCGGCATCTCCAGGAGCGGGTCGATCGCGATGGGCTGCAGGAATATTTCGGCCGCATTCTCGTTCCCACCGAGGAGGTCGTCGAGATCAAGGGCGGCAAGAAGTCGATCAGCGAGCGCAGGCTCTACTCCGGTTATGTGCTGGTCGAAATGGACATGACCGATGTCGCGTGGCATCTCGTCAAGACCACGCCCAAGGTCACGGGCTTTCTTGGCGGAACCGCCAATCGGCCGTCGCCGCTGCCGCAGAAAGAGGTCGACGAAATCCTGCTGCGTATGCAGGAAGGCTATGAGAAGCCGCGACCCAAGGTGCTCTTCGAGGTCGGCGAGATGGTGCGGATCAAGGAGCCTCCGTTCACCGATTTCAACGGTAATGTCGAGGAAGTCAACTACGACAAGAACAAGCTGCGGGTGTCGGTGACGATTTTTGGCCGCTCGACGCCGGTGGAGCTCGACTTCAGCCAGGTCGAGAAGGTTTGAGTCTTGGCCGCTCCTGCAGGGGAGCGCCGGGAACGTGTGTGGTAAACCGGGCGGGGAGGTTGCGTGCGGATGCGCGAGGCCGTTTGAACCCGATAGGAGCGAAGTGTGGCAAAGAAGATCGTAGGTTTCATCAAGCTGCAGGTGCCTGCAGGGAAGGCGAATCCCTCGCCCCCGATCGGCCCGGCACTGGGCCAGCGCGGCCTGAATATCATGGAATTCTGCAAGGCGTTCAACGCCCAGACCCAGGGCCTCGAGCCCGGCCTGCCGATTCCGGTGGTGATCACGGCATTTGCGGACAAGAGTTTCACCTTCGTAATGAAGACGCCGCCCGCGACGGTGCTCATCAAGAAGGCGGCGAAGCTCGAAAAGGGTTCCGCCAAGCCGCACACCGACAAGGTCGGCAAGATCACGCGGGCGCAGGCTGAGGAAATCGCGAAGACGAAGATGCCCGACCTTACCGCGTCCGACCTCGATGCTGCGGTGCGCACCATCGCCGGTTCGGCACGCAGCATGGGCATCACGGTGGAGGGTCTGTAATCATGACGCACATTTCCAAGCGCACGAAGACCATCCGCGCGAAGGCGGAGGCGAACAAGCCCTACGCGCTCGGCGACGCGCTGCAGATCGTCAAAGACACGGCGACCGCGAAGTTCGACGAGTCGGTCGACGTCGCGGTGGTGCTCGGCATCGATGCGCGCAAGTCGGACCAGTCGGTTCGCGGCGCCGTGGTGATGCCGGCGGGAACGGGCAAGACCGTTCGCGTCGCGGTATTCACCCAAGGCCCGAAGGCGGACGAAGCCCGCGCCGCCGGCGCGGATGTCGTGGGCATGGAAGACCTCGCCCAGCGCGTCAAGGATGGTTTTCTGGACTTCGACGTGGTGATTGCCTCTCCCGATGCGATGCGGGTGGTCGGCGCCCTCGGCCAGGTGCTGGGTCCGCGCGGCCTGATGCCCAATCCGAAAGTCGGTACGGTGACGCCCGACGTCGTCGGCGCAATCCGCAACGCCAAGGCCGGCCAGGTCCAGTACCGCGCCGACAAGGCGGGGATCATCCACTGCTCGATCGGGCGCGCGTCGTTCGGCGTCGATCGCCTCCAGATGAATTTCCTGGCGCTGATCGATGCATTGAACAAGTCCAAGCCCGCGACGTCCAAGGGCGTGTACCTGCGCAAGATCGCCGTTTCCTCCACGATGGGAATCGGCGTTCGCGTGGATGTCGCCAGTTTGAGTGCGCAGTCCGCTGCGTAAGAAGGGATTCCGGGGCGACGGCTGAGCCGTCGCCCGATTGTGAAAGTGCTTTGGGCTGTTGCGGGTTCCCGCGGGAATCCGCAGCTGCTGTCAAAGACCGTCGGGGTGGGGACGATGGACCCGGAGGGAGGCCTTTCGGGTACGCCGGCACCGCATAAACGTACGGTTCGCAAGGGAATGGTCCGGGGCGTTTCGCGGACGAAAACCCAGGCGGATCCGTCGCCCAACGCAGACGGCGCAGCCAAAAGGAGCGTTTGTGTCGTGGGTTTCCGTCTTCGGAAAACGCGCGGTACCGGGTCTCCTGGCGGTCGCCGGTTTTGAGACCGGTGTTCGGTGCGAGCCGCACACCTTTTTGCAGGAGCCAGTACCGTGGGTCTGAATCGTCAGGAGAAGGCCGCAATGATCGAAGAGGTTACCGCGCTCGTCGCGGACGCCCAAGCGGTCATCGTTGCCGAATACCGTGGTCTGGATGTGGAATCGGTCACCAAGCTGCGCAGGCAGGCGCGCGGCGAAGGAGTCCATCTGCGGGTGTTCAAGAACACCCTTGCGCGCCGCGCGGTTGCGGGAACGCCGTTCGCAGGACTTGCCGACAAGCTCGTCGGCCCCCTGATGTACGGCATCGGCCCGGATCCCGTCGCGGTCGCCAAGGTCCTTTCGGGTTTTGCCAAGAGCAACGACAAGCTCGTCATCAAGGCGGGCGCCATGCCGGATTTCGTCATGGACGAGAACGGCATCAAGGCGCTTGCGACGCTGCCGAGTCGCGAGGAGTTGTTGGCCAAGCTCATGGCGACGATGCAGGCGCCGATCGGTCAGTTCGTTCGTACCTTGAACGAAGTGCCGTCCCGCCTGGTGCGCACCCTTGCTGCGGTGCGCGACGCCAAAGAGACCGCATGATTCCGCGTTCCCAAAGATCGCATTCGAATATCACTACACATATTGCTTAGGAGTTGAACGAAATGGCTTTGTCGAATCAGGAAATCCTCGACGCGATCGCCGAAAAGTCGGTGCTTGAGGTCAGCGAACTCATCAAGATGATGGAAGAGAAGTTCGGCGTTTCCGCCGCAGCCGCAGCCGTCGCCGTCGCCGCTCCGGCGGGTGCCGCCGCAGCCGCCCCTGTGGAAGAAAAAACCGAATTCACGGTCATGCTGGTCGAAGCCGGCGCCAACAAGGTCAACGTCATCAAGGCCGTGCGCGAGCTGACCAGCCTGGGCCTGAAGGAAGCCAAGGACCTGGTCGACGGCGCGCCGAAGCCCGTGAAGGAAGGCGTGAACAAGGCCGATGCCGAAGCTGCCAAGAAGAAGCTCGAGGAAGCGGGCGCGAAGGTCGAGGTCAAGTAAGACCCGCCTCTCCCGCCCATGGGCGGGAGAGGGACGGGGTGTGGGTGGAAAAACTGGTGCTGTCGGTTTCCCCTCATCCCCGTCGCTCCCTGGAAAGGGAATTGGAGGTTTTCGATGTGCGCTCCCGCCGGGAGCGCGCATCAAAGACTTCCCCAATGAAAAGACCAGAGCAACGTAGTGCCGGCACGACGCAGACCGATGGGCTGCGGGTGTCGGCTTGCGCCTCATCGATCCCTTTCTTCTGCTGAGAGCGGAGCACCTATGCCCTACTCCTTCACCGAAAAAAAACGAATCCGGAAGAGCTTTGCCAAACGCCCGGTCACGCAAAGCGTGCCGTATCTGCTGGCAACGCAGCTGGAGTCGTACACCCACTTCCTGCAGGCGGATACGCCACCCTCCAAGCGCAAGCCCGAGGGGTTGCAGGCGGCGTTCGAGTCGGTGTTCCCGATCCTGAGCCACAACGGCATGGCTCGCCTCGAGTTCGCCGGCTACGTGCTCGGCGAACCCGCGTTCGACGTCAAGGAATGCCAGCAGCGGGGAATGACCTTCGCGTCGCCGCTGCGCGCCAAGGTGCGTCTCGTCCTCATGGATCGCGAGGCCTCCAAGCCGACGATCAAGGAGGTCAAGGAGCAGGAGGTGTACATGGGCGAGATCCCGCTCATGACCACCACCGGTTCGTTCGTCATCAACGGCACCGAGCGGGTCATCGTCTCCCAGTTGCACCGCTCCCCCGGCGTCTTCTTCGAGCATGATCGCGGCAAGACCCATTCCTCGGGCAAGCTGCTGTTTTCCGCGCGTGTCATTCCGTATCGCGGCTCCTGGCTCGATTTCGAGTTCGACGCCAAGGATATCCTGTATTTCCGCGTCGACCGCCGCCGCAAGATGCCGGCGACCATTTTACTCAAGGCGCTCGGCCTCAACATCGAGCAGATCCTCGAGCGTTTCTTCGGATTCGACTCGTTCACCCTGGCGTCCGACGGCGGATTCATGCAACTCGTGCCCGATCGTCTGCGGGGCGAGATCGCACGCTTCGACATCGTCGACCCGTCGGGCAAGGTGATCGTCGCCAAGGACAAGCGGATCAATGCGCGCCACATCCGTGACATGGAGGCCGCGGGTATGACCCGCATCGCGGTCAGCGAGGATTACCTGCTTGGCCGCGTTCTGGCCCACAGCGTGGTCGACGCCATGACCGGCGAGGTATTGGCCAATGCCAACGACGAACTGACCGAAGAGGCGCTCCAGACCTTGCGTGCCGGCGGTGCCACCGACATCCGTACGCTCTACATCAACGATCTGGACCAAGGGCCATACATCTCCAACACCCTGCGCGTCGACGAGACGGCAGACCAGCTCTCCGCGCGGATCGCCATCTACCGCATGATGCGCCCGGGCGAGCCGCCCACCGAAGATGCGGTCGAGATGCTGTTCCGGCGCCTGTTTTTCGATGAGGAGACCTACGACCTGTCCCGTGTCGGCCGCATGAAGGTCAACAGCCGCCTGGGCCGTACCGGAATCGAGGGACCGCTCACACTGCTGCACGAAGACATCATCGACACGATGCGGGTGCTGGTCGACCTGCGTAACGGCCGCGGCGAGATCGACGACATCGACCACCTTGGCAACCGTCGCGTGCGCTGCGTCGGCGAACTGGCGGAGAACCAGTTCCGCGCCGGTCTCGTCCGCGTCGAGCGCGCGGTGCGTGAACGCCTGGGTCAGGCCGAGACCGAGAACCTGATGCCGCACGACCTGATCAACAGCAAGCCGATCTCCGCATCGATCCGCGAGTTCTTCGGCTCTTCGCAGTTGAGCCAGTTCATGGACCAAACCAATCCGCTATCCGAGATCACGCACAAGCGTCGCGTTTCCGCGCTCGGCCCGGGCGGTCTCACGCGCGAGCGTGCCGGTTTCGAGGTTCGCGACGTGCATCCGACGCACTACGGCCGCGTCTGCCCGATCGAGACGCCCGAAGGCCCGAACATCGGCTTGATCAATTCGATGGCGCTCTATGCGCGCCTCAACGAGTATGGATTCCTCGAGACCCCGTACTGGCGCGTAGATGGCGGTAAAGTCACGAACGAGGTGCACTTCCTCACCGCGATCGATGAAGGCAAGTACGTCATCGGTCAGGCCAACGCGCCGCTCACCAAGGAAGGCAAGTTCATCGACGAGCTGGTTTCCTGCCGCCAGAACGGCGAATTCGTCCTCATGTCTCCGGATCGCGTGGAGTTCATGGACATTGCGCCGAGCCAGATCGTGTCGGTTGCCGCATCGCTCATTCCGTTCCTTGAACATGATGACGCCAATCGCGCGCTGATGGGTTCCAACATGCAGCGGCAGGCCGTACCGTGCCTGCGTCCCGAGAAGCCGCTCGTCGGCACCGGGATCGAACGCACGGTTGCGGTCGACTCCGGCACCACGGTGCAGGCGCTGCGCGGCGGCATCGTCGACTTCGTCGACGCCAACCGTATCGTCGTGCGTGTCAACGAGGAAGAAAATGTCGCCGGCGAAGTCGGCGTCGACATCTACAACCTCGTCAAGTACACCCGCTCCAACCAGAACACCAACATCAACCAGCGCCCGATCGTCAATCGTGGCGACGTGATCGCCAAGGGCGACGTGATCGCCGACGGCGCATCCACGGACCTGGGAGAACTGGCGCTGGGCCAGAACATGCTGGTGGCGTTCATGCCCTGGAACGGCTACAACTTCGAGGACTCGATCCTGATCTCGGAGCGCGTGGTTGCCGACGACCGCTACACCTCGATCCACATCGAAGAGTTGAATGTCGTGGCCCGCGACACCAAGCTCGGACCCGAGGACATCACCCGCGACATCTCCAATCTCTCGGAGTCGCAACTGGCGCGCCTCGACGATTCCGGCATCGTGTACATCGGTGCCGAAGTCTCGGCCGGCGACACGCTGGTCGGAAAGGTCACACCCAAGGGCGAAACCCAGCTCACGCCGGAAGAGAAGTTGCTGCGCGCGATCTTCGGGGAAAAGGCATCCGACGTAAAGGACACCTCGCTGCGCGTGCCCTCGGGCATGACCGGCACGGTGATCGATGTCCAGGTGTTCACCCGCGAAGGGATTCAGCGCGACAAACGTGCCCAGCAGATCATCGACGACGCCCTGAAGCGCTATCGCCAGGACCTCAACGATCAGTTACGCATCGTCGAAGGGGATGCGTTTGCCCGCATCGAAAAGATGTTGCTCCGCAAGGAAGCGACGGGCGGACCGCACAAGATCGCCAAGGGTACGGTCATCACCAAGGAGTACCTCGACTCGGTGGAGCGCTACCACTGGTTCGACATCCGCTTGGCCGATGACGCCGCCGCCGCGCAACTCGAAGGGCTCAAGGAGTCGATCGAGCTCAAGCGCGCTCAGTTCGATCAGGCATACGAAGACAAACGCAAGAAGCTGACCCAGGGCGATGAGCTGCCTCCGGGTGTGCTCAAGATGGTCAAGGTCTACCTCGCCGTCAAGCGCCGTCTGCAGCCTGGTGACAAGATGGCGGGCCGCCACGGCAACAAGGGCGTGGTCTCGCGGATCGTTCCGGTCGAGGACATGCCCTATATGGCCGACGGAACGCCGGCGGATATCGTTCTCAATCCGCTGGGTGTGCCGTCGCGGATGAATGTCGGGCAGATCCTGGAGACCCACCTCGGCTGGGCCGCCAAGGGCCTGGGCGCGCGCATCGGCGAACTGGCCCGCGCTGCCAGCGCGGATGCCGTGCGGACCTACCTGCGCGACGTCTACAACCGTTCGGGCAAGCCCGAGGAGATCGACGGTTTCACGGACGAGGAGGTGATGGAACTCGCGCGGCACCTGAGCGCGGGGGTTCCGTTTGCCACGCCGGTGTTCGACGGCGCGGCCGAGCGCGACATCCAGACGGTCCTGGAAATGGCGTATCCCGTCGATACCGCCAGCACCATGCAGCTTACCGAGTCGCGTACGCAGGCGACCCTGTACGACGGGCGCACCGGCGAGGCGTTCGAGCGCCCGGTCACCGTGGGGTACATGCACATGCTGAAACTCCACCACCTGGTCGACGACAAGATGCACGCCCGCTCCACCGGCCCGTATTCGCTGGTAACCCAGCAGCCCCTGGGCGGCAAGGCGCAGTTCGGCGGTCAGCGCTTCGGCGAGATGGAAGTCTGGGCGCTCGAAGCCTACGGCGCGTCGTACACCCTGCAAGAGATGCTCACCGTGAAGTCGGATGACGTCAACGGCCGTACCAAGGTCTACGAGAACATCGTCAAGGGAGAGCATTCCATCGATGCGGGCATGCCGGAATCGTTCAACGTGCTGGTGAAGGAAATCCGCTCCCTGGGCATCGACATCGATCTGGAGAAAGCATGAAAGCGCTATTGGATCTGTTCAAGCAGGTACATCAGGAAGAACAGTTCGACGTCATCAAGATCGGGATCGCGTCCCCCGACAAGATCCGGTCGTGGTCCTACGGCGAGGTCAAGAAGCCGGAGACCATCAACTATCGAACGTTCAAGCCCGAGCGTGACGGCCTTTTCTGCGCCAAGATCTTCGGCCCGATCAAGGATTATGAGTGTCTGTGCGGCAAGTACAAGCGTCTCAAGCACCGCGGCGTGATCTGCGAGAAGTGCGGCGTCGAAGTGACGCTCGCCAAGGTTCGTCGCGAGCGCATGGGCCACATCGAGCTTGCCTCGCCGGTCGCGCACATCTGGTTCCTCAAGTCCCTGCCGAGCCGTATGGGCATGGTGCTCGACATGACGCTGCGCGACATCGAGCGCGTGCTGTATTTCGAGGCCTACGTCGTTGTCGACCCGGGTTTTACGCCGCTCAAGCGCGGTCAGCTCATGACCGAGGACGACTTCATCGCCAAGACCGAGGAGTTCGGTGACGAGTTCCGCGCCCTCATGGGCGCCGAGGCGGTGCGTGAGCTGTTGAGCTCGATCGACGTCGACAAGGAAATCGAGCGCCTGCGTAAGGAGCTGTCCGAGACCGGGTCGGAGGCCAAGATCAAGAAGTATGCGAAGCGCCTCAAGACCCTCGAGGGCTTCCAGCGCTCGGGCATCAAGCCCGAGTGGATGATCCTCGATGTTCTGCCGGTTCTGCCTCCCGAGTTGCGCCCCCTCGTGCCGCTCGACGGCGGCCGCTTCGCGACCTCGGACCTCAATGACCTCTATCGTCGCGTCATCAACCGCAACAACCGCCTCAAGCGGCTGCTCGAGCTGAAGGCTCCCGAGATCATCGTGCGCAACGAAAAGCGCATGCTTCAGGAGGCCGTCGACTCGCTGCTCGACAACGGTCGTCGTGGCAAGGCGATGACCGGCGCCAACAAGCGTCCGCTCAAGTCCCTCGCCGACATGATCAAGGGCAAGGGCGGCCGCTTCCGGCAGAACCTGCTGGGCAAGCGCGTCGACTATTCCGGCCGCTCGGTGATCGTGGTGGGCCCGCAGCTCAAGCTGCATCAATGCGGCCTGCCCAAACTGATGGCACTCGAGCTTTTCAAGCCGTTCATCTTCAACAAGCTCGAACTCATGGGACTGGCGACCACCATCAAGGCCGCCAAGAAGATGGTCGATTCGCAGGAGCCCATCGTGTGGGACATCCTGGAAGAGGTCATCCGCGAACATCCGGTCATGCTGAACCGCGCGCCGACGCTGCACCGTCTCGGCATCCAGGCGTTCGAGCCCGTGCTGATCGAGGGCAAGGCGATCCAACTGCACCCGCTCGTCTGCGCGGCGTTCAACGCCGACTTCGACGGCGACCAAATGGCCGTCCACGTGCCCCTGTCGCTGGAAGCGCAGTTGGAAGCGCGCGCGCTCATGCTCGCCTCCAACAACGTCCTCTTCCCGTCCAACGGCGACCCGTCGATCGTGCCCAGCCAGGACGTCGTGCTGGGTCTTTATTACGCCACTCGTGAGCGGATCAACGGCCGCGGCGAGGGGATGCACTTCATCGACGTCGCCGAGGCCCAGCGCGCGTTCGACGCCGGTCAGGTCGAGCTTCAGACCCGCGTCACGGTCCGGATCCGCGAGTACGACGTAAATCGGGACACCGGCGAGCGCACGGAAAAGATCACCCGCTACGAGACCACCGTCGGCCGCGCGATCCTTTCCGAAATCCTGCCGCCGGGGTTGCCGTTCTCGGTGATGAACAAGCCGCTCAAGAAAAAGGAGATCAGCCGTCTGATCAACGCGGCGTTCCGCCGCTGCGGCTTGCGCGAGACGGTCATTTTCGCCGACCGTCTGCTGCAGAGCGGCTTCCGTCTCGCGACCCGCGGTGGTTTGTCGATTGCGATCGGCGACATGCACGTGCCGGCGCAGAAGGAAGAGATCATCCGCGGCGCGGAAAAAGAGGTGAAGGAAATCGAGGCGCAGTACACCTCGGGTCTCATCACTCAGGGCGAGCGGTACAACAAGGTCGTCGACATCTGGGGCCGGGCCGGCGATCAAGTCGGCAAGGTGATGATGGAGCAGCTTGCAGTCGAGCGCACCGCCAACCGCCACGGTACCGAAGTCACGCAGGAGTCGTTCAACTCGATCTTCATGATGGCGGACTCGGGCGCGCGCGGCTCGGTTGCGCAGATCCGCCAGCTCGCGGGGATGCGAGGCCTGATGGCCAAGCCCGACGGCTCGATCATCGAAACGCCGATCACTGCGAATTTCCGCGAGGGCCTCAACGTTCTCCAGTACTTCATCTCGACCCACGGCGCGCGGAAGGGGCTGGCGGACACCGCGCTGAAGACCGCGAATTCGGGCTACCTGACCCGTCGTCTGGTCGACGTCACGCAGGATCTCGTCGTGACCCACGACGATTGCGGCACGGCCAACGGGGTGGCGATGCGCGCCCTGGTTGAAGGTGGGGAGGTCATCGAAGCCCTGCGCGACCGGATCCTCGGTCGCGTGGCGGCCGCCGACGTGATCAACATGGAGACGCAGGACGTCCTGTATCCCGCCGGAACCTTGATGGATGAGGATGCGGTCGACCGCATCGAGGAACTCGGGATCGACGAAGTCAAGGTTCGCACCCCGCTCAGCTGCGAGACGCGCTACGGAATCTGCGCCAAGTGCTACGGGCGTGACCTCGGTCGCGGCGTGCTGGTCAATGCCGGCGAGGCGGTCGGCGTGATTGCCGCGCAATCGATCGGCGAGCCGGGCACGCAGCTCACCATGCGGACCTTCCACATCGGCGGTGCGGCGTCGCGCGCGGCGGTGCAGAGCTCGATCGAGGCCAAGAGCAACGGCACGGTCCGGTTCACCGCCACCATGCGCTACGTCACCAACGCCAAGGGAGAACTGGTCGTGATCTCCCGCTCCGGTGAAGTCCTGGTCGCGGATGACAACGGCCGCGAGCGTGAGCGCCACAAGGTGCCGTACGGTGCGACCCTCAACGTCACCGACGGCAAGACGGTCAAGGCGGGGACGCAACTCGCGCAATGGGATCCGATGACCCGCCCGATCGTCACCGAATACGGCGGCACGGTCCGGTTCGAGAACGTCGAGGAAGGCGTGACGGTCGCCAAGCAGATCGACGAGGTGACCGGCCTGTCGACGTTGGTCGTCATCGACGCCAAGCGCCGCGGGTCGGCGTCCAAGGGGGTGCGCCCGCAGGTCAAGCTGATCGGCGACGACAATCAGGAAGTCAAGATCCACGGCACCGATCACGCCGTGACGATCTCGTTTCCGGTGGGCGCGCTGATCGTCGTACGCGACGGTCAGACCGTTGGCGTCGGCGAGGTGCTGGCGCGAATTCCGCAGGAATCGCAGAAGACCCGCGACATCACCGGTGGTCTGCCCCGGGTCGCGGAACTCTTCGAGGCCCGCTCGCCCAAGGACGCCGGCATGCTGGCCGAGGTCACCGGCACGGTGTCGTTCGGCAAGGACACGAAAGGCAAGCAGCGCCTCATCATCAGCGACATGGACGGAAAGGAACACGAGTTCCTGATCCCGAAGGACAAGCACGTTCTAGTCCATGACGGCCAGGTGGTGAACAAAGGCGAGTCGATCGTCGATGGCCCGGCCGATCCGCACGACATCCTGCGCTTGTTGGGAATCGAAGCGCTGGCCCGCTACATCGTCGACGAAGTGCAGGACGTGTACCGGCTCCAGGGCGTGAAGATCAACGACAAGCACATCGAGGTCATCGTGCGTCAGATGCTGCGTCGGGTGCAGATCACCGACGCCGGCGACACCGCCTTCATTCCGGGTGAGCAAGTCGAGCGCTCGGAGATGCTCGACGAGAACGATGCCGTGATCGCCAAGGGCGGTCGCCCGGCGCTGTACGAAAACGTCCTGCTCGGCATCACGAAGGCATCCTTGTCGACCGATTCGTTCATTTCCGCGGCATCCTTCCAGGAAACCACGCGCGTGCTGACCGAGGCGGCGATCATGGGCAAGCGCGATGAACTTCGCGGTCTCAAGGAAAACGTCATCGTCGGCCGGCTGATTCCCGCCGGCTCGGGCCTCGCCTACCATCGCGCCCGCAAGGAGAAAGAGGAGGTCGAGGCTGCCGAACGGCAGGCGCTCGCCGAACTCGAGGCGCAGGAGCGGGAGGAGCAGGCGCGGGCGCTGGCGGCTGCCGATCACGATACCGAGCCCGGTTCCGAGGGAGGCGGCGAATCGGTTTGACGGATTCGAGAAAGCCATATTAAAATCGTCGGCTCCGCAGAGTCCGTGGAGCCTTTTTTATCCCTAGCCGCACAGGCTTCGGGCGCATGCCCGGGCGCGGCGAGAGGGTTCCGTCGTTCCGGGGAATGACGGAGCCGCCGAGAGCAAGAAGATGCCAACCATCAATCAACTGGTACGCAAGTCGCGCGAACGCGCGACGACCAAGAGCAAGAGTCCGGCCCTGAAGGGCAGCCCGCAAAAGCGCGGTGTCTGCACCAAGGTCTACACGACCACTCCCAAAAAGCCGAACTCGGCGCTGCGGAAGGTCGCGAAGGTTCGTCTGACGAACGGATTCGAGGTCATCTCGTACATCGGCGGCGAAGGCCACAACCTGCAGGAGCACTCGGTCGTGCTGATTCGCGGCGGCCGCGTGAAAGATCTGCCGGGTGTCCGCTATCACATCGTTCGCGGCTCGCTCGACACCCAGGGTGTGAAAGACCGCAAGCAGGCGCGTTCGAAGTACGGCGCCAAGCGGCCCAAGGCAAGTTGATCGTCGTCGCCCGCCTGCCATCGCAGCGGACGGGCGCCGAGCAGTTGATCGCCACCCGCCTGTTTCGGGGTGGGTGGCCAGGGCGAGGGAAATGCCCCGCCAGTAAGTCGCGGCCCGGAGGATGGGGCCGCTCGGCGGCGCATGCACGGGCTGCGCCGCGACACCACTGAAACGCAAAGAGGTGCAACATGCCGCGTCGGCGCGAAGTTCCCAAGCGGGAGATTCTCCCCGATCCGAAGTTCTCGAACTCGGATGTCACGAAGTTCATCAACGTCGTCATGCTCGACGGCAAGAAGGCGGTCGCCGAACGAATCGTCTACGGAGCGTTCGCGCAGATCGAAGGCAAGGGCGGCAAGAATCCGCTCGAGGTCTTCACGCAGGCAATCGCCAACGTCAAGCCGATCGTCGAAGTCAAGAGCCGTCGCGTCGGCGGCGCCAACTACCAGGTTCCGGTCGAGGTCCGTCCGGTCCGCCGTCTGGCCCTGGCGATGCGCTGGGTGCGCGAGGCCGCCAAGAAGCGCGGCGAGAAGTCGATGCCCCTCCGTCTCGCCGGCGAGTTGATGGATGCCGCGGAAGGTCGCGGCGGCGCGATGAAGAAGCGCGAGGAAGTGCACCGCATGGCGGAGGCCAACAAGGCCTTCTCGCATTTCCGTTTTTGATCGATCCCATCCATGATGGCGCCCCGGTTCCGGCGCGGCATCTCCCGCGGCCGCACCCGGCACGCGGGAACAATAGGTGAATGACATGGCACGCAAGACACCCATCGAGCGCTACCGCAACATCGGGATTTCCGCGCACATCGATGCCGGCAAGACCACCACGACCGAGCGGATCCTGTTCTATACCGGCGTCAACCACAAGATTGGCGAGGTGCATGACGGCGCCGCGACGATGGACTGGATGGAGCAGGAACAGGAGCGCGGCATTACCATCACGTCGGCCGCGACGACCTGCTTTTGGAAGGGTATGGACCTTTCCCTGCCCGAATACCGCATCAATATCATCGATACGCCGGGGCACGTCGACTTCACCATCGAAGTGGAGCGCTCGATGCGTGTGCTCGACGGCGCGTGCATGGTCTATTGCGCGGTGGGCGGCGTGCAGCCGCAATCGGAAACCGTTTGGCGTCAGGCCAACAAGTATCACGTGCCGCGGCTCGCATTCGTCAACAAGATGGATCGCACGGGCGCGAATTTCTTCAAGGTCTACGATCAGATGCGTACGCGATTGAAGGCCAACCCGATTCCGATCCAGATTCCGATCGGCGCGGAGGAGGGCTTCAAGGGCGTGATCGATCTGGTCAAGATGAAATCGATTCTCTGGGACGATGCCAGCCAAGGCATGAAGTTCCAGTACGCCGACATTCCCGCCGAATTGCAGGAGTCGGCGGCAGAATGGCGCGAAAAGATGGTCGAGGCCGCGGCGGAAGCCGATGAGGACTTGATGAACAAGTACCTCGAGACCGGCGATCTGAGCGAAGAAGAGATCAAGCGCGGCCTGCGCGCTCGCACGATCTCGCACGAGATCACCCCGATGCTCTGCGGCTCCGCGTTCAAGAACAAAGGCGTTCAGGCGATGCTCGATGCGGTCGTCGATTACCTGCCGTCGCCGATCGAGATCCCCGCTGTCAAGGGCCATGCCGAGAACGACGCGGAAATCGAGCGCAAGGCCGACGACAAGGAGCCGTTTGCGGCGCTGGCTTTCAAGATCATGACCGACCCGTACGTCGGCCAGCTCACCTTCCTGCGCGTCTATTCCGGCGTGCTGAGCTCCGGTGACACCGTCTACAACCCGGTGAAGGGCAGGCGCGAGCGGATCGGCCGTATCCTGCAGATGCACGCCAACCAGCGCGAGGAAATCAAGGAAGTCTGTGCCGGTGATATCGCTGCTGCCGTGGGCCTGAAGGACGTGACGACCGGTGACACGATGTGCGATCCCGAAAAGATCGTCACGCTCGAGCGCATGGAGTTCCCGGAGCCGGTGATTTCGCAGGCGGTCGAACCCAAGACCAAGGCCGATCAGGAAAAGATGGGCATCGCCCTGAACCGCCTGGCCCAGGAGGACCCGTCGTTCCGCGTGCGCACGGACGAGGAGTCCGGCCAGACCATCATTTCGGGGATGGGCGAGTTGCACCTCGAGATTCTGGTCGATCGGATGAAACGCGAGTTCGGCGTCGAAGCATCCGTCGGCAAGCCTCAGGTTGCCTACCGCGAAACCATCCGCAGTACGGTGGAAAATGCCGAGGGCAAGTTCATCAAGCAGTCCGGCGGTCGCGGTCAGTATGGTCACGTCGTCCTGAAGCTCGAGCCGCAGGAGGCGGGCAAGGGCTTCGAATTCGTCGATGCGATCAAGGGCGGCGTCGTTCCGCGCGAGTTCATCCCGGCGGTCGAAAAGGGCATCGTCGACACGTTGAAGGCCGGCGTGTTGGCCGGCTACCCGGTCGTCGACGTCAAGGTCACGTTGCACTTTGGCTCCTACCATGAGGTGGACTCGAACGAGAACGCGTTCAAGATGGCCGGCTCGATGGGTTTCAAGGACGGCATGCGCGCTGCCTCGCCGGTACTCCTCGAGCCGATCATGGCGGTTGAGGTCGAGACGCCCGAAGAGAAGATGGGCGACGTCATGGGCGATCTCTCGTCTCGCCGCGGCGTGATTCAGGGCATGGATGACATCGTGGGCGGCGGCAAGGCGATCAAGGCGGAAGTGCCGCTGGCGGAGATGTTCGGCTACTCCACGACGCTGCGCTCACTCACGCAGGGGCGGGCGACGTACACGATGGAATTCAAGCATTATGCCGAGGCGCCGCGGAACGTCGCCGAGGCGGTGATCAACGCGAAGACCAAGTAGGTTTCGGGAAACTGGCTCGCCCCGGGCGGCCGCTTTTTTATCCTTAATTTCGAGAGAGCAAAGAAATGGCGAAGGGCAAATTTGAGCGGACCAAGCCGCACGTGAACGTTGGGACGATTGGGCACGTTGATCACGGGAAGACGACGCTGACGGCGGCGATCACGACGGTGCTGTCGACGAAGTTTGGCGGCG
>JAKAFN010000020.1 GCA_021825945.1 Pseudomonadota bacterium | reverse complement strand
ACAGCTACCGCCTCAAACAACAACGCAAGGCCGGGCACGTCCCGGCATCAAAAACCTAACCCCTTGGTTCAGATTTACTTTGCGCACCAGCGCGCGAAGTGGCTCAGATTTCAGTTGCGCTTGACAGAATGGATGGCGCTGTGCCGATGCGCTCCATGTACTGGTACATCAGGCCGATCTCGTCGGGCGTCAGCGCACGGTCGCGCGGCTCGAATTTGGCTATGGACGTTGGGCGCACCAGCTCCGCCGGGTTCTCGACCTTCTGGCCGCGCTCGATGGCCCAGCGAAAGACCTGGAGCACTACCTCGCGGACATGCACGGCTGTCGCCGGCGCGCCGCGCTCGACGATGGCATCGGTCAGCGCGCGCAGGTCTTCGTGGGTGATCTCCACCAGCTTCTGATTGCCGAACTTCGGCTTCAGCTCGCGCTCGTAGACCGCGCGGCGCATGTCGCGGGTGGAGTCGGCCATCTGGTAGCCGCGCAGCCACTTTTCCGCCCAGGCCCCGAACGTCTCCGCGTCCTTAACGCGGGCCTTATCCCGCGCCTTCTCCTTGGCTGGTGACTTCCCGGCCGCGACCATCTTCCTGGCCTCGCCCAACCGCTCGCGGGCTTCCGCCAGGGTGATGCCGCCGACACCGTAGCGGCCGAAGGTGATGGTCTCCTGCCTACCGTGGATCGAGTAGTTGTAGCGGAACGAGATCGCTCCGGCGGCCGTGACGGCTACATAGATGCCGTCACGGTCATTCACCTTGTAGAGCTTGTCCTTCGGCTTGAGGTTGCGCAGCTTGGTATCGGTCAGCATGGTTCTCGCCCTGATTCAGCTCAAATACCATGTTCCAAAAATCGGCCAATCCTGGCGTAGAACAACAACAAAATCATTGTGTTACGCCACTTCAATACCATGAACATCCGCAAGGTAGTTACATGGTATCGGCGACTTCTCATGGCATAGAAGCATTCAATACCATTCATCATGCCATGAAAAAATGGTGCTTGGCGATGCCAAATGTTGCCAGGCGATGCCGGACGCAATCACAAAAAAGCCCGCAGTGACGCGGGCTTAGGTGTGTTCTCGTGCTACTAGATGCCAGCCAGTGCCAGACGTCGAATCACTCCCACTCGATCGTCGCCGGCGGTTTCCCGCTGATGTCGTATACGACTCGATTGATGCCGCGCACTTCGTTGATGATGCGGTTTGACACCTTGCCAAGCAGGTCGTGGGGTAGCGGCGCCCAGTGTGCAGTCATGAAGTCCTGCGTCTGCACGGCGCGCAATGCGACCACCCATTCGTAGGTTCGGCCGTCCCCCATAACGCCGACGCTCTTCACCGGCAGGAACACGGCGAACGCCTGACTGGTCTTGTCGTACCAGCCGCTCGCGCGTAATTCCTCGATGAAGATCGCGTCGGCGCGGCGCAGGAGATCCGCGTAGTCGCGTCGGACTTCGCCCAGGATGCGCACGCCCAGCCCCGGTCCGGGAAACGGATGGCGGTACACCATCTCTGGCGGCAGGCCGAGCGCGATGCCCAGCGCGCGCACTTCGTCCTTGAAGAGTTCGCGCAGCGGTTCCAGCAGCTTGAGGTGCAGCGTGTCGGGCAGGCCGCCGACGTTGTGGTGGGACTTGATCGTCACGGCCTTCTTCGATTTCGCGCCGGCCGATTCGATCACGTCTGGATAGATCGTGCCCTGAGCCAACCACTGGACCTTCGGCAGCTTCGCGGCTTCCTCCTGAAACACTTCGACGAATTCGCGACCGATGATCTTGCGCTTGGCTTCCGGGTCGGAGACCCCTGCGAGCTTGCCGAGGAAACGTTCGGAAGCGTCGACGACCACGAGATGCAGACCGAGATGGCGAGCAAACATGTCGACCACCTGTTTCGCCTCGTCGAGCCGCAGCAAGCCGTTGTCGACGAACACGCAGGTCAGCTGCCGGCCGATCGCGCGATGGATGAGGAGCGCCGCCACCGACGAATCGACGCCGCCGGACAACCCCAGAACGACCTCCTCGGCACCCACCTGCTCGCGGATGCGCGCCACGGCCTCGTTGACGTAATCGGGCATGTTCCAGTCGCCGCGACAGCCGCAGATGTCGCGCACGAAGCGCGTGAGGAGTTCCTGCCCCTGCCGGGTATGGGTGACTTCGGGATGGAACTGCACGCCGTAGAAGCGCCGCGATTCGTCGGCCATGCCGGCGATGGGGCAGCTGTCGGTCTCGGCCATCACCGCGAACCCGGCAGGCAGTTCCGCGACCTTGTCGCCATGACTCATCCAGACGTCGAGCAAGGCTTCGCCTTTGGCGCCACTGGCATCCTGCAACCCTTCCAGCAGGCGGGTGTGCCCGCGGGCGCGCACCTGCGCGAAGCCGAATTCCCGCTTCGCACCGGACTCCACGCGCCCGCCCAACTGCTGCGCCATCGTCTGCATGCCGTAGCAGATTCCCAGCACCGGCACGCCGAGCCGGAACACGACCTCGGGCGCGCGATCGGTGGATTCCTCGTAGGCCGACTGATGGCTGCCGGAAAGAATGATGCCGCACGGCGCGAACGCGCGGATTGCCTCCTCCGCCATGTCGCAGGGGTGGATTTCGCAGTACACCCGTGCTTCGCGCACGCGCCGGGCGATGAGTTGGGTCACCTGGGAGCCGAAGTCCAGGATCAGGATGCGGTCGTGTTGCATAGGAAGCACCTGGCGGCGGACAGCCGGGCCTGCCGCGAGGATTGGGATTCCGACGAGCGGGCGGGCCCGGCTGCCCGCCGCAAGCTATTCGACCCGATAGTTGGGCGCTTCCTTGGTGATCCGTACGTCGTGCACATGCGACTCCCGCATGCCGGCATTCGTGATCTGCACGAACTCGGCGCGCGTGCGCATCTCCTCGATCGTTCGGCACCCGCAATAGCCCATGCTGGAACGTACACCGCCGGCCATCTGGAAGATGATCGCCACGACGCTGCCCTTGAACGGCACCATGCCTTCGATGCCTTCGGGAACGAGCTTGTCGACGTTGGCGTCGTTGTCCTGGAAATAGCGGTCGGCGGCGCCGCGTTTCATCGCGCCCAGGCTGCCCATGCCGCGATAGGCCTTGTAGGAGCGTCCCTCGTACAGGATGAGTTCACCCGGCGCCTCTTCCGTGCCGGCAAAGGCGCTGCCCATCATCACGGTGGACGCCCCGGCCGCGAGCGCCTTGGCGACGTCGCCCGAATACCGCACGCCGCCGTCGGCGATGAGCGGCACGCCGGTGCCTTCCAGCGCACGCGCGACGTCGAGGATCGCCGTGATCTGCGGCACGCCCACGCCCGCGATGATGCGCGTGGTGCAGATCGACCCTGGGCCGATGCCGACCTTGACCCCGTCCGCGCCGTGTTCGACCAGCGCGCGCGCGGCTTCGCCGGTGGCGATGTTGCCGCCGATCACCTCGACTTGCGGAAAATGGTGCTTGACCCAGCGCACGCGCTCGAGCACGCCCTGGCTGTGACCGTGGGCGGTATCGACGACGATTGCGTCGACCCCCGCGCGCACCAGCGCCTCGACACGCCCTTCCTCGGCCTCGCTGGTGCCGACCGCCGCGCCGACGCGCAGCTTCCCCAGTTCATCCTTGGCGGCATACGGGTGTTCGGTGGTGCGGGTGATGTCCTTGACCGTGATGAGGCCGCGCAACGCGAAATCGTCGTCGATGACCACCACGCGTTCGAGGCGGTGGCGATGCATGAGCGCCTTGGCCTCTTCGAGCGTCGCGCCCTCGCGTACCGTGACCAGACGCTCGCGCGGCGTCATGATCTGCTCGACCGGAATCTCCGTGCGCGTCTCGAAGCGCAGGTCGCGGTTGGTGACGATGCCGACCACCCGACCCGCCGAGTCGATCACCGGCAAACCGGAGATCTTGTGTTCGCGCGTGAGCGCCATGACCTCGCCCACACGCATGGTAGGCGGAATGGTGATCGGATCCCGCAGGATTCCCGCTTCGTGCCGCTTGACCTTCGCGACTTCCGCCGCCTGCTGCTCGGGAGACAGGTTCTTGTGGATGATGCCGATCCCCCCTTCCTGCGCCAGGGCGATCGCCAGACGCGCCTCGGTCACGGTGTCCATCGCGGCCGACACCAGCGGAAGATTCAGGGGAATGCGGCGGGTCAGCCGCGTGGAAAGATCGGTCTCCCGGGGAAGCACGGCCGAATATGCCGGCACCAGGAGCACGTCGTCGAAAGTCAGCGCCTTGTCACGGAACCGCATGCTCATCCTCATGACGCAAAAGCGGATTATACCGGCAGCCGACCCCATGCGAACGCTCCCGGGTCCCGCCGCCGCGGCCCTCCCAGCCGTCCGGCCGCCAGCCCGCATCCGAGCGGATGACCCGCGCCGCTGCACCATATCGCCGTTCCCTGCCTACAATGCCGGCATCACCGATTCCCCGGGAGACTCCGGTATGGGAACCAGCCGAATTCCGCCATGTGGCATCGCCGTCGCCGCCGTTGCCGTCGTCGCTTCGCTCGCGATCGCTCCCCGATGCGCCGAGGCCCAATGGGCATGGCGGGACGCCAGCGGCCATGTCACCTTTTCCGATAGCCCGCCGCCAGCCGATGTTCCCCAGAGCCGAATCTTCAAGCAGCCGAATCCGGCCACCATGCCGGCGGCGCCATCCGGGGCCGATGCCAAGGCCACCGCGCAGCGGGATGCGAATGCGGAAAAGCGCTTCGACAAGTGGTTCAAGGAGCGCCAGAAGGCCGAGCAGCGCCAGAATGCCGAGCAAGCCCGACGCAATGCCGAATGCAATCGCCTGCGCGGGCAACTCGCCACGCTTCAGACGCTGGGCATGCAGGTCCTACAGCAGGATCCCAACGGCGGGCCGCCGACGTTCCTCACCGACCAGCAGCGCGCCGCGCAGACGCAGCAACTGCAGGACCAGATCGGCACCCAGTGCGATTAGCGCCGTACGCGGGCGCGTAGCCGCCGCGCTTCCTTGGGGTCGATTCGCAGCGGCCGATAGACCTCGATCCGGTCGCCATCGTGGACGAGATCGTCCGGCATCGCGAGGCGGTTGAAGACGCCGACGTTCCATGGCCCGTCCGCCCCGCCGGGCAGGTCGGGGCAAGCGACGGCAATCCCGGATTGCACGATCGCATCTCGGATCCGCGCGCCCGGCGCCACCACGACCGGCAACGCCCACTGCCGATCGGGCAATGCGTAGACCACCACCACCCGGATCCCCGCCTCAGTCGCCGGTCCCATAGATCTGGTCCGCACGGTGGGCAAAGGCATCGATGAGCGAATTCGCGACATGTTCGAACACCGGTGCCACGACGCGCCCGAGCAAACCCGCGGCGAACCGGTAGTACAGATCGAGCGTCACCTTGCAGCCCTCTTCCCGCAGCGGCTGAAAACTCCAACGGCCATGCAAGTCCCGGAACGGGCCGTCGACCAAGGTGAGATCGATCGCTTCACACCCGTGGTGGACGTTGCGCGTGGTGAAGGAACTGCGGACCCCCATGTAGGCGATGTCGACCCGGGCGACGAACGTCTCTTCGTCGCCCTGTGCGCCGACCGACGGCTGAACGTGGCTCGCTGCGCACCACGGCAGAAACTTGGGATACTGCCCCACATCGCGCACCAGGGCGAACATCTGTGGGCAACGGTACGGAACGATGACGGAACGGTGAACGCGATGCATGGGGCGCCATTGTTACACTATTTCGATCATGTCCATCACCCAGAACCGCAAGGCCCGTCACGACTATCAGATCGAAGAGCGCTTCGAGGCCGGACTCGTCCTCGAAGGCTGGGAGGTCAAGAGCATCCGCGCCGGCCGCGCGCAGATGAACGAAGCCTACGTCATCATTCGCGGCGAAGAGCTCTTTCTCCTCAACGCGCACATCGGCATCCTGCCCACTACCTCGACGCACATCCACGCCGACCCCACCCGCACACGCAAGCTGCTGCTGCGCGCCGAGGAGATTCGCAAACTGATCGGCAAGGTGGAACGCGCGGGCTATACCCTGGTTCCCCTCGACCTGCATTTCTCCCGCGGACGGGTGAAGCTCGCCCTGGGGCTCGCCAAAGGAAAGCGGCAGTTCGAAAAGCGGGCAGCGGAACAGGAACGGGACTGGAAGCGTGAGCAGGCGCGTCTGC
Source organism: Pseudomonadota bacterium (assembly GCA_021825945.1). Lineage (GTDB taxonomy): Bacteria > Pseudomonadota > Gammaproteobacteria > Burkholderiales > Burkholderiaceae_F > GJ-E10. The sequence goes on along the minus strand of JAKAFN010000020.1, from coordinate 10,243 downwards.
TCAAGACCCGTTCCCGATGAACGGGTGGCAGACGCGGGCGTCGCACGAGACCGCGCCAACCGGCGCCGTCGGCGGTCGCAGACTGCGATGATGAACCGCGGCGCCGTCGGGCCCTATTCGGCCTCTTCGATCCACGCCATCTGGATCGCCTCGAGAATCTTTTCATTGGACCGATCCGGAGGGTCGGCGAAGCCGTCGAGTTCGCACACCCACCGGTGCAGATCGGTGAAACGAATGGCCCGGGGATCGACGTGCGGATGCTCTTCCAACAAGGCCTGGGCGATCGCGATCGAATCGGTCCAATGCAGCATCGCGGGGCTCATTGCTTCCCCTCCTTCACCTGGTTGATCGAATATCGCGGAATCTCCACCACGAGGTCCTGATCGGCGACGATGGCCTGGCACGACAGGCGCGAGAGCGGCGTCAGGCCCCACGCCTTGTCGAGCAGGTCATCCTCGTCCTCCTCGGACGGCGCCAGCGAGGAAAACCCTTCGCGCACGATGATATGACAGGTCGTGCAGGCGCAGGAGAGTTCGCAGGCATGCTCGATCGGCACGCCGGCTTCGAGCAGCGCGCGGCAGATGCTTTGCCCGCGCCGCGCGGTGACCGTCGCCCCATCGGGACAGACTTCCTCGTGCGGAAGAACGCGAATCGTCGGCATGGCTACTTGTTCCCCGTCAAGACTTCGTCAACCTTGGCACCGGTCAGTGCCGCGCGGATCGAGCGGTTCATCCGCAGCATCGCGAAGTTCTCTGTGGCAGCGGAAAGCCGCGTGCCGGCACCTGCGATCGCACCGGCATCACCGGCCTGTTCCGCCGCCGCCAGTTGCTCGACCGCGGCATCGATCTCCGCCCGCTCGTCGGCGTCCAGGAGATCCCCATCCGCGCGCAGCGCCGCGCGGGTCGCCTCGATCATGCGCCGGGCTTCGACCTGCTGTTCCCGCAACATGCGCGCATCGCGATCGCGCTCGGCCGCACCAAACGAATCGGCAAGCATGCGCGCAACGTCCTCGTCTCCCAATCCGTACGATGGCTTCACCGTGACCGAGGCCTCGACGCCACTGGTCGCCTCGGTCGCGCTCACCGAGAGCAGCCCGTCGGCATCGACCTGAAAGCGCACACGCACGCGCGCCGCCCCCGCGGCCATCGGCGGCAGGCCGCGCAACTCGAAACGCGCCAGCGACCGACAATGATCGACCAGATCGCGCTCCCCCTGCACCACATGCAGGGCCAGCGCCCGCTGCCCGTCCTGGAATGTGGTGAAGTCCTGGGCGCGCGCGGTGGGAATGGTCGAGTTCCGCGGAATGATGCGTTCCACCAATCCGCCCATCGTCTCGATGCCGAGCGACAGCGGGATCACGTCGAGCAACAGCCAGTCGTCGCCGGGCGGCCGGTTGCCGACCAGCAGATTGGCCTGCATCGCCGCGCCGAGCGCCACCACCTGATCGGGATCGATGCGGTCGAGCGGCGGCTGGCCGAACATCTCCTCGACCGCCTTGCGCAGGTGCGGCATGCGGGTGGCGCCGCCGACCAGGACCACGCCCTGCACATCGGCCACCGCAACCCCGGCGTCGCGCAGCGTACGCCGCGCCGCGTCGACGGTTTTCTGGACCAGATGTTGGGTGATTCCGAAAAACGTCTCCCGGCCGATGTTCAGGTTGACCCAGCGGTGGTCGGAAAGCCGCGCCTGGATGGTGGCGCGTTCGCGCGTCGAAAGTTGCTCTTTGGCCGCACGCGCCCGCGCCGTGAGCAGCCGGATGTCCTCGGGCGCCAGCAGCGACAGATTGGCCTGTTCGAGAATCCAGCAATACAGGCGGTGGTCGAAATCGTCGCCGCCCAGCGCGCTATCTCCCCCGGTCGCCAGCACTTCGAACACGCCCTTGCTGAGCCGCAGGACCGACACATCGAAGGTACCGCCGCCCAGGTCGTAGACGACGAATACCCCTTCGGCGCCGCTGTCGAGGCCATAGGCGACCGCGGCCGCCGTCGGCTCGTTGAGCAGCCGCAGCACGGGAATGCCCGCAATCCGCGCCGCATCGCGTGTCGCCTGCCGCTGGGCGTCGTCGAAGTACGCCGGAACCGTGATGACCGCGCCCGTCAGCGCTCCGTCCAGTGATCGTTCGGCCCGGTCGCGCAAGACATGCAGGATGTCCGCCGATACCTCGACCGGACTCTTGACCCCATTCGCGGTCCGGAGCTGCAGCATGCCGGGCGCATCGACGAAATCGTAGGGCAGATTCTCGATGTGCGCGATGTCGGCGCGACCACGGCCCATCAGGCGCTTGGCCGAGGAAATGACGTTGCGCGGATCGCTCGCCTGCTGCCGCTGCGCCTCGGCACCGACCACCGGCGGCGCGTCTCCGCGATACCAAACCACCGATGGCAACAAGGCATGGCCTTGTTCGTCCGGCAACACCACCGCGGACCCGCTGCGCACGGTCGCGACCAGCGAATTCGTCGTCCCGAGGTCGATGCCGACGGCCAGGCGATGCTGATGCGGCGCGGCAGATTGCCCCGGTTCCGCGATTTGCAAAAGAGCCATGATCAATCCGCGGCGTCCGCGGCCATTTTTTCGATGAATTTTTCGACGAACAACAAGGCCCGCACGCTATCGGCGGCGGCGGCATAGTCGCCGCGCTCGTCGATCTCGCCAGTAATTCGGGCCAACAAGTCGGCATGCGCGGCCTCCACTTCCTGGCGAAGTGCGCATCGGGCATCCGCATCCTTCGCGTCTTCCCAGCGTTCCCGCCAGCGCATCTGCAACGCGAGAAAGTCTGCCGGGACGCGCCGCGACGACTCGATGCCGTCGGCAAGCGTGCCGTGCATCCGGCACAGATAGGCCGCCCGCGCGCTGTCGGACTTCAGGATCCGGTAGGCCTCGTTGGCGTGGCTCGCCATCTGCATCGCCACGCGCTGCTGCGCGGCGCCGGCAGCGGCGTGCCGGTCGGGATGCACCTGAACGAGAACCTCTCGATACGCCGCCGCAAGACGCTGCGGATCGAGCGCGAAACGCGGCGCTAGACCAAACAGGGCAAAATATTCCGGAAGCTGGGACACGAGGCAGACGTCGCCCGAACCCCGCAAAACGCGGGATCCGGAACGCGTTTCAGACCCGGAACGACTCGCCGCAACCGCAGCGGTCCTTCTCATTGGGATTGTTGAACCGGAAACCCTCATTCAAGCCCTCGCGCACGTAGTCGAGCTCGGTGCCATCGAGGTAGGCGAGACTGCGCGGATCGACCAGGACCCGAACGCCGTTGGTTTCGAATTGAACGTCCAGGGGATCGGCCACATCGGCGAACTCGAGCTTGTAGGCCATGCCGGAACAACCGGTGGTCTGCACCGCGAGTCGCACACCGACACCCTTGCCGCGCCGCTCGATATACGCCGCGACGTGGCGGGCGGCGCGCTCCGTGAGAGTGACTGCCATCGCCCTCTCCCCCGGTTACGCCGCCGCGGAAAGCGTCGCTGCGGACGCTTCCGTGCCGCCGCGCTTGCTGCGGTAGTCTTCGATCGCGGCCTTGATCGCGTCTTCGGCGAGGATCGAACAATGGATCTTCACCGGCGGCAGTGCGAGTTCCTCGGCAATGGCGGTGTTGCGGATCTCCAGCGCCTGATCCAGCGTCTTGCCCTTGACCCACTCGGTGACCAGCGAACTCGAGGCGATCGCCGAGCCGCAGCCGTAGGTCTTGAATCGCGCGTCCTCGATCACGCCATCCTCGTTGACGCGAATCTGCAGCTTCATGACATCACCGCAAGCCGGCGCCCCCACCATCCCGGTCCCCACCGCTTGGTCGTCCTTGTCGAAGGAACCGACATTGCGTGGATTCTCGTAATGATCGATGACTTTCTCGCTGTACGACATTTCTTATGCCTCCCGCCCGATGATTGGCGTCTTGACGAATACCCTGGCCCTGCCCTTTTCCCTTCCCCCGCATGCCAGGAACGGGAGAATGGGGTCCGGATCACAGGCCCCGCCCATGATTCGAAATCGTTTCAGTGCGCCGCCCACTGCACCGAATCGAGATCGACTCCATCCTGATGCATCTCCCACAACGGCGACATGGCCCGAAGCTTAGCAACCTTATCGGCGACCAGCCGCACCGCGTAATCGATTTCCTCGATCGTCGTGAAGCGACCGACCGTGAACCGCATCGAACTGTGGGCGAGCTCGTCGCTGCGCCCCAGCGCCCGCAGCACGTAGGACGGCTCCAGACTCGCCGACGTGCAGGCCGACCCGGACGACACCGCCAGGTCCTTGACCGCCATGATCAGCGACTCGCCTTCCACGAAATTGAAGCTGACGTTGAGGTTGTGCGCCACCCGCCGCTCGGCGTCCCCGTTGAGGTAAACCTCCTCGATGCCTTGCAGGCCCGTCCACAGGCGGTCACGCAGCGCCCGCATCCGTTCGATTTCAGCGCCCATCTCTTCGCCCGCGATGCGAAATGCCTCGCCCATCCCGACGATCTGGTGCGTCGCCAGCGTGCCCGAGCGCAACCCGCGCTCGTGCCCGCCACCGTGCATCTGCGCCTCCAGCCGCGCGCGGGGCTTGCGCCGGACGTAGAGTGCGCCGATCCCCTTGGGTCCGTAAGTCTTGTGCGCGGAAAACGACATCAGGTCGACCGGCAGGATGCCCAGATCGATCGCCAGCTTTCCGGTTGCCTGCGCGGCGTCGACGTGCAGCATCACGCCGCGTTGGCGGCAGATCCGCCCGATCGCCTCGATGTCCTGGATCACGCCGATTTCATTGTTGACGAACATGACCGACGCCAGGATGGTGTCGGCACGCAAGCTCGCAGCGAACGCATCGAGATCGAGCAGCCCATCGCCGCCAACGTCGAGATAGGTGACCTCGAACCCTTCCCGCTCCAGTTCCCGCATCGAGTCGAGCGTCGCCTTGTGCTCGGTCTTCACCGTGACGAGATGCCGGCCCTTGTCGCGATAGAAGTGCGCGGCGCCCTTGAGCGCGAGATTGATGGACTCGGTCGCACCCGAGGTCCAGATGATTTCCCGCGGATCGGCGTTGACCAGTTCGGCCACCTGGCCACGCGCGGTTTCCACCGCGCGTTCGGCCTCCCACCCGAAGGAATGGCTACGCGACGCCGGATTGCCGAAATGCTCACGCAGGTAGGGCAGCATCCGATCGACGACCCGGGGATCGACGGGCGTCGTGGCGGAGTAATCGAGATAGATGGGAAGTTTCATCGCAAGTCGAAAAAATCCGAAAGAGGGTTACACTGTGGTGCTTTCGTCCGCTGCGGCCCGGGCGCCGCCGGCCGCCCAGCGATTGCCGACCGGCATCGCCGCAACCGACGCCGGTCGCGGCGCGGCATGTGCGTTCTGGTGCTGCTGGGCGACCAGATCAGCCAGCGAAACCGAATCCAGGTAGTCGATCATCTGCCGGTTCAGATTGGTCCACAGTTCGTGCGTCATGCAGCGCTGGTCGTTGTCGCAGTTGCCGCGGCCTCCGCACAGCGTCGCATCGAGGGGTTCGTCCACGGCGAAGATGATATCCGCGACGGAAATGTCTGCGGCCGACTTACCCAAACGATAGCCGCCACCCGGCCCGCGGGTACTCTCGACCAGGCTGTGGCGCCGCAACTTCGCAAACAACTGCTCGAGGTACGACAGCGAGATCGATTGGCGCTGGCTGATTCCCGCCAGCGTCACAGGCCCTTTGTGCTGGCGCATGCCCAAATCGATCATCGCCGTGACCGCAAAGCGCCCTTTGGTTGTCAGTCGCATGGTTTCTCTCCGCAACGGATAGACTGGAAAACGCTTCCTGAGAAGTATTTCGTTCCGTCGGGCCGCCCTGCAATTCCCGACAAAATCTATCGAGAATCATAGGGATCCCAAGCAAATAAGTCAACTTTCCGCCGCCACCGACCGGGCAATCGCCAAAAAACAACGCCGCCCCAAGGACGGCGTTGTCGATCCCACGCGCACCGCTCAGGCCGCTGCGTACATCGTCGCCCGGCGGCGGACGACCTCGATCAGCCCCTGACACGCGTCCTCGACATAATCGAGAACCGTATTGAACCCCTCACTGCCCCCGTAGTAAGGATCCGGCACCGTGGCCGCATCGTGTTCTCCGGCGAAGCGCATCAACAGGTGCAATTTGTGCTTCTGCCCGCGCGGACACTGCTGCTGCAGCAATGCGAGGTTTTCCCAATCCATTGCGAGAATCAGGTCGAAACCGTGATAGTCGTCCGGACTCACCTGTCGCGCCCGCAGATCGCTGATATCGACGCCGCGGCGCTTGGCCGCCTGCTGAGCGCGGGCGTCCGGCGCCTCGCCGACGTGATAGGCATGGGTTCCCGCCGACTCGACGTGGACGCTCGCCTCCAGCCCCGCCTCCGCCACCATCTTGCGGAACACGCCATGCGCCGTGGGCGACCGGCAGATATTGCCCATACACACGAAAAGGACCTTGGTCGTGTGGGCTGCCGGATTGGCGCCCGACTTGGTCGTGATCGCGTCTTGTTCCCGTACGGCAGTTCCGCCACCCGCGTTTTCCGTTCTCATCGTTCGCATCTTCGTTCCAACAATGTCGTCAGCTGTAAAAGACTTTTCCGCAAAAAGAAAGTTCACATCCCGGAGATCGCTTCTTCGCGCGCCGGTCCGTCCGCGGCAACGAATGCCCGCTCCCGCAACCGGGCGAGGCGATCTCGCACCCGCGCCGCATCCTCGAACCGCAGATCGCGGGCAAAATCCCGCATCTCCTTCTCCAGGCGCTTGATTTCGCGCCCCAGATCCCGTTCGGTCAGGACACCGTACGCCGGTTCCATTTCACCGGCGACCGGCGATCCCGCATCCGGTTCGACGGCATCGAGGATGCCATCGATCAATTCCCGCACTTCCTTGCGCACGCCACGCGGCACGATGCCGTTGCGCATGTTGAATTCACTCTGACGCGAACGCCGTCGTTCCGTCTCGTCCATGGCCCGGCGCATCGAATCGGTGACCACATCGGCATAGAGGATCGCCGTACCATCGAGATTGCGCGCCGCGCGCCCGATCGTCTGAATGAGGGATCGCTCCGACCGCAGGAACCCCTCCTTGTCGGCGTCGAGAATCGCCACCAACCCGACCTCGGGGAGATCCAAGCCCTCACGCAACAGGTTGATGCCGACCAGCACGTCGAATTCCCCGGCACGCAGATCGCGAATGATCTCGACCCGCTCGACCGTGTCGACGTCCGAGTGCAGATAGCGCACCCGCACGCCGTGCTCGCCCAGAAACCCGGTGAGATCCTCGGCCATGCGCTTGGTGAGCGTGGTGATCAAGACCCGCTGCCCCCGCGCCACGCGCAACGCGATCTCCGACAGCACGTCGTCGACCTGCGTACGCGCAGGGCGGACCTCCAGGCGCGGATCGACCAGCCCGGTCGGCCGAACCACCTGCTCGACCACCTGCGACGAACGCGCCAGTTCGTATTCCCCAGGGGTCGCCGACACAAAAACGCACCGACGCATCTTGCCCTCGAACTCATCGAAACGCAACGGTCGGTTGTCCAGGGCCGACGGAAGCCGAAACCCGTACTCGACCAGCGTCTGCTTGCGCGCGCGGTCGCCACGGTACATCCCCCCCAGTTGCGGCACCGTGACATGCGACTCGTCGATGAACATCAGCGCTTCCGGCGGCAGATAATCGACCAGCGTCGGCGGCGGCTCTCCAGGCGCGGCACCGGACAGATGCCGCGTGTAGTTCTCGATGCCCTTGCAGAAGCCCAGTTCCGACAACATCTCGAGGTCGAACCGCGTGCGCTGCTCCAAACGCTGCGCCTCCGCCACCTTCCCGGCCGAGTACAGTTCGTCCGTTCGTTGGGCGAGTTCCTCGCGGATCGTTTCGATCGCCCGCAGTACGGTTTCGCGCGGCGTGACATAGTGCGACGACGGATACACCGTGAACCGCGGCACCTGCTGCCGCACGCGACCGGTCAAGGGGTCGAACAGCTCGATCCGCTCCACCTCATCGTCGAACAGCTCGATCCGCACCGCCAGCTCCGCATGCTCCGACGGGAAGACGTCGATGGTGTCACCGCGCACGCGAAACGTCCCGCGCACGAACTCCGCATCGTTGCGGACATACTGCATCGCCACCAGTCGCGCGATGGCCTCGCGCCGCCCCAGCCGGTCACCGGCACGCAGTACGAGAATCATCGCGTGGTATTCGCCCGGGTCACCGATACCGTAGATCGATGACACCGTGCCGACGATCACCACGTCGCGGCGCTCGAGGAGCGACTTCGTCGCCGACAGGCGCATCTGCTCGATGTGCTCGTTGATCGCGCTGTCCTTCTCGATATACAGATCGCGCGCCGGGACGTAGGCCTCGGGCTGGTAGTAGTCGTAGTACGATACGAAATACTCCACCGCGTTATCGGGAAAGAACCCCCGCATCTCGGCGTATAGTTGCGCGGCCAGCGTCTTGTTCGGGGCCAGGACCAACGCCGGCACGCCGGCTTGGGCAATGACGTTGGCCATCGTATACGTCTTGCCGGAGCCGGTCACGCCGAGCAAGGTTTGACAACTCAGGCCGTCGACCAAGCCTTCCATCAGGCGCGCGATCGCCGCCGGCTGATCTCCCGCGGGGGGATACGGCCGGTGCAGACGAAATGGCGAATTGGATTTCGGCGTTTGCACGAATACCTGTCCGGAGATGCCTGTCCTGAGAATCGTTGCCGTTCTATGCGGCAACAACGGGGAATCGTAGCATTCGTGTAATGAATTGCCTAGCCCCCCACTGCGGGATTTTTCGTTACAATCCGTTATAAATCAATGAATTACACAAACCCCTCCGGAGATACCGCGAAAATGCAGGATTTCCGTGCCTGACGATCGATCGCGCCCTTCACCCCCTTGTGTACACTTCCCCCGGCTGCGCGGGGTGCCCAAAACCCGCTACCCGAATGCGCGAAAATGACCGCACCGCTTTTTTCCAGTGTCGAACTAGCCCCCCCCGACCCCATCCTGGGACTGAATGAGGCGTTCGGCGCCGATTCCCGCCCCGAAAAGATCAATCTCGGCGTCGGCGCCTACTTCGGCGAGGACGGGAAGATCCCCGTGCTCGACTCGGTTCGGCAAGCCGAGACAGACCGGCTGGCGAATCCCGTCGCCCGCGGGTACCAGCCGATCGACGGTCCCGCGGCCTACAACCGCGCCGTTCAGGACCTACTTTTCGGCGCGGGTTCCGAGCTCGTAGCCGACGGCCGACTGGTGACCGCCCAATCCCTCGGCGGCACGGGCGCACTATCGCTCGGTGCGGCCCTGCTTCGGCGCATCGTCCCCGACGCGGCGGTACTGATCAGCGACCCAAGTTGGGAAAACCACCGCGCGCTCTTCGAGGCCGCCGGCTTCCCGGTAGCGGCCTACCCCTACTACGATGCCGCGACCCACGGTCTCGATTTCGACGGCATGCGGGCGATGCTGCGCGCCGCCGCGCCCCGCACCATCGTCGTCCTGCACGCCTGCTGCCATAACCCGACGGGCGTCGACCTCACGCCGGAACAATGGAGCGAGATCATCGCCATCCTGCGCGATCGCGCTTGCATTCCGTTCCTGGATCTCGCCTACCAAGGCTTTTCCGACGGCATCGAAGCCGACAGCACGGTGATCCGCCGCTTCGCCGCGAGCGGCATGCCCTGCTTCATCGCCAGTTCGTTCTCGAAGTCGTTTTCGCTCTATGGCGAACGGGTCGGCGCCCTCACCATCGTCACGGCCGATGCCGACGAGTCGCGTCGCGTGCTGAGTCAGCTCAAACGCGTGATCCGCACCAATTATTCCAACCCTCCGACCCACGGCGCCGCCCTGGTTGCCGCGATTCTCGGCAATGCCGAATTGCGCGCTCGATGGGAAGCGGAGCTCGCCGGCATGCGCGATCGCATCAAAACGATGCGCGAAACACTCGTGACCTTGTTGGGACAACGGCTCCCCGGCGTCGATTTTTCCTTCGTGCGCACCCAGCGCGGCATGTTTTCGTACTCCGGCCTCACGGCCGCGCAGGTCGCGCGCCTGCGCGACGAATTCGCAATCTACGCCGTGTCGACCGGCCGGATCTGCATCGCTGCGCTGAATCGGAAAAACATCGAAAACGTCGCCGATGCGGTCGCTGCGGTTTCGAAAAGATAAAAATTCCCGCTATAATTGCAGGTTCTGGTTTCGGTGATCCCCGATAGCTCAGTCGGTAGAGCGACGGACTGTTAATCCGCAGGTCCCTGGTTCGAGTCCAGGTCGGGGAGCCAA
>JAKAFN010000019.1 GCA_021825945.1 Pseudomonadota bacterium | reverse complement strand
GGCTCCGGAAAAAGCACCTTGGCCAAACTCATGCAGCGCCTATACCTGCCGGAGGGCGGAAGGATTTTTGTCGACGGCCACGACCTCGTCCAGGTGGACCCGGCCTGGTTGCGGCGCCAAATTTCGGTCGTGCCCCAGGAGAGCTTTCTCTTCGGCGGCTCCATCCGGGAAAACATCGCCGTACGCGTGCCCGGCGCGCCGATGGCCCGAATCATCGCCGCGGCAAAGCTGGCGGGCGCGCACGACTTCGTCAGCGCCATGCCGGAGGGATACGAGACTCCGGTCGGAGAACGGGGCACCGCGCTCTCCGGCGGACAGCGGCAGCGTCTGGCATTGGCGCGAGCGTTGATCACCGATCCGCGCATTCTGATTCTCGACGAAGCCACCAGCGCCCTGGACTACGAGTCCGAGCGCATCATTCAGGAGAACCTCGGACGCATGGCCGAGGGGCGCACCGTTATCCTGGTGGCGCACCGGCTCTCCATGCTGCAGGGCGCAGACCGCATCCTCGTGATGGACAAGGGACGGCTCGTCGAGGAAGGGCGGCACCAAGAACTGATTGCGCGCGCTGGCGTATATCGGCACCTCTATCGGCAACAGGGGCTCGCGGCATGAATGCGGACGACCTTCCCGTGACCGCCGCCCCACCCAGGAAACGACAGCAACGAATCCGGTTGCCGATTCAGCTGGGTGCCACAAACGAGTTCGTGCTGCGCGACTTCCAGCCGCACGTGCTCGCGATCGAAGAGACGCCGCCATCCCCCTTCACCGCGGTTGTCCTCTGGAGCATCGTGGCGTTGTTGCTGGTGGCGTTGGTGTGGACGTTCGTCAGCCGTATCCCCATCATGACCACGGCCCCTGGCAAGTTCATGAGTGACACGCGCACCAAGGTCGTGCAGTCGCTCAACGCCGGCACGGTAGAGGAAATCCGGGCCGAGCCCGGAACGAAGGTGGTCGCGGGACAGGTTCTGGTCGCGCTTGATCCGCACGTGGACCGCGCCAAACTGGTCTCGGCTGAAAACGACCTAAGCCTCAACCGCGCAATGGAACAGCGGGTCCTGGCGGAGCTTGGTCCGTCTCACCAGAGCGGCCGCGCGCAGGGGGCGACCGCCGAAATGTCCGAATTGGAAGATCATCTGGCCGAGGCGCAGCTGGCCGCCCAGCGCAGCAAGATTGCCGGCGACCGCGCCCAGGTAAGAGAGGCGCAAGCCAATCTCGCCGCAGGGCGCGCCACCCTCGCGGAGTACGAGCAGCGGCTCCATCAGGATGCGGCGCTTGCCCGGTCCGCGCAACCGCTGGTTCCCGAAGGCGCGATCTCCGGCCAGCAGTACACCCAGCTTCAGGACCAGGTGATCGTGGACGACGGTCAACTCGCCTCACAGCGTCAGGTGGTGGAGCAGCTCGTCGCGGCACAGTCCGCAGCGCAAAAGCAACTCGAGGAGGACACCCAAACCTTCGCGTCGGCCCGGTATCAGGACCTCGAAACGACGGTTTCGAAACGCTACGACCTATCCAGCCAGTACGCGCAGGCCAAACGCGACGCGGCGCTTGACCTACTACGCTCTCCCGTAGACGGAACCGTGCAAAGCGTCGACGTTGCGAGCCTGGGAACGGTAGTGCAGGCCGGACAGACAGTGGCAACGGTCGAGCCCGCGGATGCACCGCTCATCGTGGAAGCGGATCTACCCGCACAGGATGTCGGTTTTGTGAAGATCGGCCAAAAGACCCGAATCAAGGTCACCGCGTACCCGTTCGAGCAATATGGATCCATCGCCGGCAAGGTCATCTGGATTAGTCCGACAGCCGATGCGGCAACCAACCTTGCATCGCTTCCGGTCGGCGAGAGTCATCAACCCGTCACACCTTCGACCCAGCCCCCGCAATCGTCCGGTACGGACCAGACTCAAGCCGGGGCGCCGCCGCCGCTGTTCTACCGCGTCAAAGTCGCGCCCGAACAAACCTGGTTGGAAACCGAGGGCGAGCGCCGCATCATGCGCTCCGGGATGACGGTAAGTGTCGATATCGAGACGGGACGGCGGCGAGTGCTTGACTTTTTCCTCGACCCTATAGTGAAATACCTGAATGACGGCATGGCCGTCCGTTGAAGTCCAAGCAGCAAACATTCGCGGGTGCCCAGTGACGGATCCTGCGGTGTGGCGTCAGTGGTCCCCTCGCAGTCCCGTTTTTACGCCACTCGAATCCACGGTGGCGCAACGAGAAGTAAACGTCTGGCAATTGCATGTGTCGCGTTCGTGAGTTTCGGCGAATCAGTTTGGCTACGCGATCGCAAATTGAATGCGATCGGATCCATTTGTGATGTAACGCTTTCGTTTGTAACAACGCGACCATTCAGATTGACGTTAGAGAACGACAAATGAGGAGACAACCCAAAAGGAGAACGATGGCTGCCGTATTTGGGAGAATATTGGTTGTTTTTTTATTATTGCAGATGGTGGACACGGTAGCCGCAGATCAAATGTCGAGCGAAACAAATCCTATTTTTGACGAGACGTATCGGGCACTCGACGTAACAGAGGGTGCCACCGCTGGAGCGTGGAGTCAGGACGGCATCGATCTCGCGATTGCCAGTGGAAACCACCTCGCGATTGTCAATGTTCGCACCAAAGAAATTGTAAAGGAGTTGGTTGCTCCGGAGCGCGGCGACGGCAGGCGCAATGTTAGGTACAGCCCTGATGGAAGGTATCTGGTCTTCGGAGTTCATCGAGTCGTGATATACGACTCAAAGACCTTTGAGGTTTTTCGGACGCTGGACGTGCCATTCAAAGGCCAAAGGCGTCCGCTCTCGATCAACGTTGGTGCTGTCACGATTTCTCCGAAAAACGACGTCGTCGCAATCCTTTACCGCGGTTTGGATAGCGGCTATGGCATTGCTGTGTTCAGTTTGCCTTCAGGCACCTTGATGTGGAAGGCAGTATTGCCAAGACCTACCTACCTGAGCAATGCCCCATTGGTTATCGACAAGACGGGAACTTCCATCCTATGCGCTGCCGGTGGTTTGTCTTATAACGACGCCAACGAACTGAAGCGTCAGGCGGATTTGCTTGCCTTCGATGTTAAAACAGGCGCGATGCGAACTTTGATTTCCAACGTCGCGCCAGATATTCCAACCGCGATGGCGCTTAGCGCTGACGGAAGGTATCTGGCTATTGGAACGGCGAGCGGCAGCATCGACCAAATGCTGAACCGTAAAACGCATCAATTCGTCACCCTGCGTAGCGGCGATACGATCAACATCTTCAGTCCGGCGACGGGGAATCTCCTGCAAACCATCCCTGCTCACGCCACCGTGCTTTCCCTCGATTTCGATGGAGATAAGCTGCTAGTCAACCAGTTCGACTTGCGGCGCAGTGACGACATCACGATTCACGACGTACGTACAAGGGTGTTAGTGCAAAGCTTTCCCATTGGGGCAGCCATTTCGCTGGAGATCAATCCCATGGATGGATCCTTGGCGACGATCGGAGGGCGAGGTGCGTTCGTATTCAGCCGTAAACACTAAGTGACTACGCGAACCTACGAAAAAAATCGGGAGGACACGACATGTCGATGGTTTCAGGTGGTAGTGGAACCGGCAGTGGTACACAAGGGTCTGGCGCGTTGACAGTTGGCCAAGCCGCGCAATTCAATTATCTTGCCTACCAGATCACTGCCGTCAATAACAACGGTCAGCCCGTCTACGCACCGGCGGTGCCCCGAGCGTAGTTGAAGGTTGAAGGCGGCGGTTTCCAGGTGAATCCGAGAGAATCGGGTTTGCCAACCTGTGAAACTCGAGGAAAGGAAACCGCCATGGGCAATCGTAGGGGAAATACCGCTGGCAGGAAAGTGCCGTTTTCGATGGTCAAGCGCGACGACAAAGCGGCGCTGCGCAGCCACTTCGCGGACCGCGATCAGGTGCTGCTGCCGTTGCTGGAGTTGATCGAGGATGCGCAATCGAGCGTGGACGAGTTGATGGCGGAGGCGGCGCGAAGCTTCGTCGAGCGGCTGCTGATGCTGTCGGCGCAGGAGGTGGCCGGAGCCAAGCGTGCGGGCGTCGCCGACGGCGAAGTGCGCTGGCACGGGCAGCAGCGTGGGCGCATCGTGCTGGCGGAACGCAAGCTGTCCGTGACGCGGCCCCGGCTGCGAACCAAGGCGGGCAAAGGTGGCGAGGTTCCGGTTCCGGCCTACCAACGTCTGTGCGCCGAGCCGCGCCTGGCTGATCGCATGCACGAGATTCTGGTCAACGGGGTGTCGACCCGGAAATACGCCACGGTGCTGCCGAAGATGGCCGGCACGGTGGGGGTTTCCAAGACCAGCGTGTCGCGCAAGTTCATCGAGGCAAGCCGGCGGGAGCTGCAGGCGCTGATGCAGCGGCGCTTCGACGACGTGGAGATTCTGGCGATTTACCTCGACGGTATCGTCGTGGCCGACCACCACATTCTGGCGGCGGTGGGCGTCGACGCCGATGGCGTCAAGCATGTGCTGGGTCTTGTCGTCGGGTCGAGCGAGAATGCGCGGGTGGTCAAGGACCTGCTGGCGAGCCTGATCGCGCGTGGCATCTCGGCCGACGACAAGACGCTGTTCGTGATCGACGGCTCCAAGGCACTGCGCTCGGCGATCGAGGAGATGTTCGGTGATTCGGCGCTGGTGCAACGTTGCCGCACGCATAAGCTGCGCAACGTGCTCGAACGCATCAAGGACGACAACGTCCGGGCGCAGACGCGCGCGGTGATGCACGCCGCCTACAAGCTTCCCGAGAAGGACGGCATCGCGAAGATGCGGCACCAGGCGCAGTGGCTGCGGGCCGACTACCCGGATGCGGCGGCGAGCCTGCTCGAAGGTCTGGAGGAGACCTTCACGGTGAACCGGCTGCGGCTGCCGCCGGCGATGGTGCGTTGTCTGAGCACCACAAACATCATCGAAAATCCAAATGGGTCCGTGCGACGCGTCTCCGGACGGGTTTGCCGCTATCGGGACGCCGACATGGCAATTCGCTGGACGGCCGCCGGCTACTTGCATGCGGAGAAATCGTTTCGAAGGATCCAGGGCTTCCGCGACCTCTGGGTCCTTGCTACCGCCCTCGGTCGCCAGAAGCAAAATGTTGTTCAAGAAACGAAAGTCGCGTAGTCTGTGAATCGACCGCCGTCTGGACCTTCAACTACGAGCGGGACACTGCCGAAGTCAATGAGCACATTCAACCCATTCGCGGACCCGATCGTTCCTCGGGAGTCTGCGCTTCCCTCGCGCCGGCATTCGATGGATCGGGAACAGGACGCGGAGGAAGAAGAAGCCTCCGAGACCGAGCGTGGCCCCGAGCGTATGCGCGGCAACTCTACTACTTCGGCCACGGTGCGTAACCCACCGAGCGTTACGGGTACGTTAGCGCGGAAAGCGAGAGGAGCGACCTGATGGCTGGCGAGTGGATCAAGATGCGGACCAACCTGTGGACGGATCCGCGGGTGTCCAGGTTGTGCGACCTCACGGGGCAGGCCGAGGTTGCGGTCATCGGAGGCTTGTACTGGCTCTGGGCATCGGCCGACGAACACTCGCTCGACGGCGTCATGCCGGGGTTGAGTATCGCCGGCATCGATCGCAGGACCGGGATTGCGGGGTTTGGATCCGCCCTTGTCGCCATCGGCTGGATCTCCGAAACCGATGGCGGAATCACCATCGCAAAGTTTGACGAGCACAACGGCGTATTGGCAACGAAAACCGGAGGAGGGACCTGATGGCCAGCGGCATCGACTGGTTCCGCTGGCACCACGGGAGCGTTTTGGACCCGAAGTTCCAGCTCGTTGCGAAAAGGGCGTCCGCCAGACTAGGCGACGTAATCGCGGTATGGGCGTTCCTGCTTGAGAGCGCGAGCGCGAACGATGAGCGCGGCACCGTTGGAACGCTGGATTTTGAGTCCATCGATCTGCTTCTCGGGGCGCAAGACGGTACGTCCTCCAGGATTGTGGAGGCGATGCGCCAACGCGGTCTCGTCGACGATGCTGGGCGAATCTGCGCGTGCAACGCCGGACTCGCCCGCGTACCGTGAGTTTCGGGCGCGGCTGGCGATGCGCGGGCGCGCACCAGCATCGAATCGCTGGTGGGCCTACCAGCTTCGCGCCCGGGAGCAGGCCGGCGAGCAGCTCCTGCGCTGCCAGAGTGCCGGTTGGAGGGCCGCTATCGGCGAGCGGCTCCCGGCCGACGACTTCCTCGACGCGCAGCGGGAAGCGGCCGAAGAGCGCGCCGCGATCATCGCTGAATCCGAAATTGTCGAACATGCCTGAGGGGTCAACGATGAACAACACCAAATCTGGAACCGATGGCGTTCTCGATCTTGGCGACGGCCTGGGAGGCCGGCGCGTAATCGACGTGCCGCTCGAGCGCCTGCGGCCGGATCCGGAGCAGCCGCGGCGGCACTTCGATGACGAGACGATTGAGGAGCTCGCGCAGAGCATGGCGATGGTGGGGCAGCTCCAAGCCATCGGGGTGCGAAAGAGCGGGGATGTATGGGACATCGTCTACGGCGAGCGGCGGCTCCGCGCAGCGCGGCTGCTGGGCTGGACGAGCATCCAGGCGCGGGAGTTCGCGCCGCTTGGGCCCGCCAAGCTCGTGCTGCAGGCGATCGAGAACATGCACCGGGAGGAGCTCGCGCTCGACGAGTACGCGGCGGTCGTGCTGCGATTGGTCGAAGCGGGAATGCCGCTTGCCGCCGCGGCGCGGGCGCTGGGGCGCAAGGAAGGGTGGGCGGCCACGATGCTGCAGATCGCGCGCGATCCGGTTGCGCGCGGGCTCATCGATGCGGGCCGCCTGCAAAGCGCCGCCGCCTGGGACCAGTTCTGTGCGCTCGATGCCGATGCGCGGCGCCTGGTGCTGGATTCGACCGATCCGGTCACGGGTCCGCGCTGCCGGCAGATCCTGGAGCAGGGCAGGCGGGGAGTAGCCGCGCGCCAGCAAGCCATGGCGCTCGTGCCCGTACGCCGCGAGCCGGGTGCCGGGGCGCGCGAAACGCAAGCGCCGGCCGACGCGGACAAGCCCGAAACGATCGTCAGGAGCGAGGAGGAATGGCCGTATCCCGCCGAGCCGTGGGATCGCAACAAATCCGAAGAACCTTCCGAACCTTGCGAAACCGCCGACCCCGCGGAGCGCGCCGAGAAACCGGCTGTGTTCGCGGTCGATCTGCCGCTCGATCTATGCCTGCGGCTGCTGCCGGGGATGCGCGAGGGGTTCGAGGAGTATTTCCGGCTTCCGGTCCGGGATCTTCGCCGGCATGCGCAAAACCGCGCCGCGCTCGATGCGGCGCTGGTTGCGCGCATCCGCGAGCTCGGGGGAGGTGCGAATGTCTGCTGATCGCGCCGGAGAACTCTTCGCCGCGTTGCGGAGCGAGGCTGCGAAGTTTGCCTCCGCGAGCACGCTATCGGTCGAGGACGTGCGCCAGGAGCTCTACCTGATGTGCCTGGAGCACGCGATGGGCGAGGACGGATTCGACCCGGAACGGGGCGATGCCCGCCGCTACATCTTCGGGCGGCTGTGGGGGCTCATCGAGCGCTGGCAACGGATGGAATCCATCCCGGAAGGCGATGACCTGTGGGATGCGCCGCGCTCGATGTCCGTCGAAGATGTCCTGATTCATGGACAGGAGCGGGCGGCTGCCGAAGAGCGGCTCGAACACGCGGACCGGAAACGCCAGCGTGATTTGCGTCAC
This sequence comes from Pseudomonadota bacterium, assembly GCA_021825945.1. Taxonomy (GTDB): domain Bacteria; phylum Pseudomonadota; class Gammaproteobacteria; order Burkholderiales; family Burkholderiaceae_F; genus GJ-E10. The sequence continues at coordinate 9,117 of JAKAFN010000019.1, read as the reverse complement.
CTCCCGACGCTCGCGGCGTTGGTCGCCGTCGGCGCCGTGTCCGAGCGCGGCGCCGCGCGGCTGGTCGGCAGCAAGAGCAGCCGCCTGCGGCAGCGCCTGCGCGATCTGCGCAGGAACGCAGATCCGACAGCGTTCATCGGGGGAGCGTGATGGGATCGAATTCGAAGATCGAATGGTGCGACCACACATGGAATCCCTGGATCGGATGCACGCGGGTATCGCCTGGCTGCGAACACTGCTACGCCGAGCGGTACGCAGGCCGGTTCGGGCTGGCGCAGTGGGGCGCTGGATCGCCCCGTCGGCGAACGGGTCGTGCGGTAGGTCTCCAGAAATTCCTTCAGGCGGTTCTGACCTCGCTGAGCAGGTCAGGGTGACGATCCAGCAGTTTGAACAGCTTGACCAGAGCCAGCGGGGGCTTGGTCTTGCCGTTCTCGTAGCGCGAGAAGGCATTGATTCCTCCGCCGAAGATTTCGGCGGCCTCGCGCTGGTCGAGGTCGAGTTTCTTGCGCACGTTCGCGATGAAGCCCGGATCGACGATGGCGGCGTTCACCTGCTTGGAGAAGGCGCGCATTTCTCGCATGACGCGGTTCGATTCCGCTGCATCCAGGATCGATTCGGCGCAGGCCGGGCAAAAGTCGCCCGTCACCGCTGCAATGACGGTGGTTTCGCCCTTGTAGGTATAGGGCAGGTCGCGGGTGTCGTGGATCAGTTCCGCCGCGCCGCAGACAGGGCATTTCATGGTCATAGCTCCTTGAAGGACACGATCAGCACGTCATCAATGACCGTCAGCTTCAGGTACACGTCGCCCGCCTGCGTGCTGGGGCGGTACACGTCCTGCCATACCGTGTGATCGGCATGGGTGGTCATGCTTTTGTGGAAATCCGCTGGCGTGAGCGCCATCACCACATCCAGCATGTCGGAGAACGCAAGCCCCAACTCGTTTGCGCCGGCTCGCGCCGCGTTCGTGGTGCGCACCTTGCCCGCATCTACCAAGGTTTTGACGACAGACAGCTTGCAGTGCGGGGTTCGTTTCTCCATATGTGTACGTTAACCTAGTTGGTTTAATTTGGCAAGTTGGTTATCGATGGCAATCCCGTGGATTCCGGTGTGCCACCTCGCGCAACCCACCAAAAAATCTTTCGTCCGAACCGGGCCCACCCCACGGAGTAGGAGCAGGGAGCCGGACGGTCCGGCGCCCGAACCATTCTGGAAGGGACTGCCATGGGACAGAACAATGCTCGAACCGCCTCGATTGTCCGCCGCCCGCGCGTAGCCGCGGCGCGCCGGATGCTGCTTGCCGCCGCGGTTGCCGCGACCGCGATGAACGAAGCCCACGCCACGGGCGCGGGCGGCCTGCCGTGGGACGGTGCGATCGCCACGCTGCAAAACGACCTGACGGGACCGGTGGCCACCGGTATCAGCGTGATCGCGTTTCTGGCCGCGGGTGCCGCGCTGGTGTTCGGCGAGGAGCTGGGCGGCATCGCCAAGAAGGCGCTCTACGTCGTTCTGGGAGTGGCCTTCATCGTCATGGGCAATTCCTTCCTCGCGGCGCTTGGGCTGACCGGCACGCTGGTGATCTGACGGCAATGGGCGAGCGTGCGATGCGTGAGCCCGAGCGCCGGCCAGGCAGTGGGGCGTATCCGCCCCCAGTGCTCCAGGAAACCATGGTCAAGGTCATGCAGGAGTTGATCAACATGGGCTGGGAAGTCGTCGATATCGCTGCGGCGATGCAGGCCGTGGCGGGGATGTCGGCAATGCTGGACAGAACGAAAGGACCACGGCAGTGAACGACAACCAAACGCCGATCCATGAATCGCTCAACCGCCCGATCCTGATGATGGGGGGAGAGCGCCAGCTCGTGCTGATGCTGGCGATCGTGGCGGGAATCTTCATCTTCTCGCTGCACAAGATCTGGGCGGCGGCGGTGGGCGTGACGCTCTGGAGCGTGGGCCACTGGGCGCTCACCCGCGCGGCGGCCTATGACCCGCAGCTCTCCAAGACCGGAGCCAGGCTGCTCCGCTACCGGCACCACTACCCGGCGCGGGCCACCCCCTTCGCCGCCTCGCGGGAGATTGCATCGTGAGGCTGCGGGAGTTTCGCGACGCGGCCTACGGGCTGCCCGATCTGCTGCCCTGGGCGGGCCTGGTCGACGACGGGATCGTGCTCACCAAGGCGGGCGGGCTGATGGCCGGCTGGGAGTACCGCGGCCCGGACCTCGATTCCTCAACGCCGGAAGAACTCGGGGCGATGGCCGCGCGCTTGAACGCCGCGCTGAAGCTGGGAGAGGGCTGGGTGCTGCACTGCGACGCGCTGCGGGGCCCGGCGCCGGGGTACGCCCCGCGGGGGGATTTTCCGGACCGCAGCACCAGGATGATCGACGACGTCCGGCGCGCGCAGCACGAGTCGAGCGCGGCGGGCTTTGCGAGCCGCTTCGTGCTGGTCGTGACCTGGTTTCCGATGCCCGACGCCGCCGGCAAGACGGCGGACCTCTTCGTCGATGGCCGGGTCAAGGGGGGTGCTGCGCGCAACCTGGAGCGCTTCCGCGAGCGCCTGCGCGAGTTGCAGGACCGGCTCTCCACCCTGGTGCACATCCGGCGCCTCGCCGACCGGGTGGACCCCCGCTCGGGCGCGGTGCAGAGCGAACTGCTCGCGCACCTCGAGCAGTGCGTCTCGCTTTCTCCCCAGGCGCGGCCCTTCCGGATGAACGCCGTGCCGATGTATCTCGATGCCGTGCTCGGGCACTACGACTTCACCACGGGCTTCGTTCCCCGAGTCGGACGCCGCTCGGTGTCGTGCATCGCGCTCGCGCAACTGCCGCAGGAGAGCTTCCCCGGGATTCTGGACGCGCTCTCCCGGCTGCCGGTGTCCTACCGCTGGAGCAACCGGTTCGTCTTTCTCGACCCGGGACAGGCGGGCAAGATCCTCAACTCCTACCGCTCGAAGTGGGCGCAAAAGCGCAAAAGCGCGATGAATCTCCTGCGCGAGAACGCGGGCGGGCAGGCGACCCACGTCGACGCCGACGCCGACCGCATGGCCAACGACGCCGTGCAGGCCCTGGCCGAGGCATCCAGCGGCATGGTGCTTTTCGGCTACTACACGAGCGTGCTGCTGCTCGCGCACGAGGACCCGGAAGTTCTCGACGAGACGACCCGCGAGATGGTGAAGCTGATCGAGAACCGGGGATTTGGCGCGCGCATCGAAGACGTCAACGCCGTGGAGGCGTACCTGGGCTCGATGCCGGGCAACACGGCGGCCAACGTGCGCCGGCCGCTCGTGCACACGCTCAACCTCGCGCACCTGCTGCCCTTCACCTCGGTCTGGAGCGGCCAGGAGCGCAACCCCTGCCCGTTCTATCCGCCGGCAAGCCCCGCGCTCCTGTGGGCCAAGACGGACGGCGCGACCCCCTTTCGGCTCACCCTGCACGCGGGCGACCTCGGGCACACGGCGATCCTGGGGCCGACCGGATCGGGCAAGTCGACGCTGCTCGCACTTCTTGCCGCGCAGCATTTCCGCTACCCGCGCGCGCAGGTCTTCGCGTTCGACAAGGGCTACCCGATGCTGCCGCTTTGCTGGGCATCCGGCGGGGAACACTACGACATCGCGGGCGAGTCGGGGGATCTGGCGTTTTGTCCGCTGGGGCGGGTCGACGAGCCCGCCGAGCAGGTCTGGGCGGCTGACTGGATCGAGCAGCTCTGTGCGATGCAGGGCGTGAACGTCACGCCGCGCCAGCGCAAGGAGATCTACCGCGCCGTGGTGCAGCTCGGGCAGTCGACCGAGCGCATGGCAAGCCGCACGATGACCAACTTCCTCGTGCTGCTGCAGGACCAGAGCCTGCGCGAGGCGCTCCAGCCCTACAGCCTGCGCGGGATGGCGGGCAATCTGCTCGATGCCGAGACCGACAGCCTGGGCGAGAACGTCTTCCAGGTGTTCGAGATGGAGCACCTCATGAACAAGGGCGAGAAGCTCGTGCTGCCGGTGCTGACCTATCTGTTCCACCGCATCGAGCAGCGGTTCCGGGGCGAGCCCACGCTGCTGATCCTCGACGAGGCCTGGATCATGCTGGGCCACCCCGCGTTCAAGGCCAAGATCCGGGAGTGGCTGAAGGTCCTGCGCAAGGCCAACGTCGCAGTGGTGTTCGCGACCCAATCGCTCACCGACCTCACCCGCTCGGGAATCGCGGATGTGATCTTCGAATCGTGTCCGGCCAAGATCTTCCTGCCCAACCCCGAGGCGCAGACCGAGAACATCCGGCCGCTCTACAGCAACGTGGGGCTCAATGCCCGGCAGATCGAGATCGTGGCAATGGCCACGCCCAAGCGCCAGTACTACGTCGTGCACCCGGAAGGCCGGCGGCTCTTCGATCTGGGGCTGAGTGCTGCGGAGCTCGCGTTCGTCGGAGCGGGCGGCAAGGAAGACATCGCCCGCATTCGCGGCTTGCGGCGGGCGTTGGGCGATGCGTGGCCCGCCCAGTGGCTGCGCGAGCGCGGACAGAACCAGGCCGCGCAACTCTGGGAGTCCTATCGATGAAGAAGCACACCCTTGCAATCCTGACCGCCGGACTGTTCGGCGCGATCGCCGTACCCCCCGCGCATGCCGGTGGCGGCGGCATGGGCGCGATCATGGGCGCGACGCTTCCCGAGCAGCTCATCCAGGAGGTGACGCTGGGCAACCAGTACGCGCAGGAAGCCACGCAGACGGCGCAGCAGATCCAGATGCTCTACAACCAGACGCGCAACCTGCAGAGCATCCCGATGATGATGTGGCCCAGCATCAGCGGGCAGCTCATGAATCTCGTCAACGTGATCGGCAATGCGCAGGGCCTGTCCTACGCGACGGCCAACACCGCGGCCGCGGTGCAGGCGCAGTTCGGAACGCCCAGCGGGCTGCTGCCCAACTACGGCGCGAGCCTCCAGCAGTGGACGTCGAACTTCGACAGCCAGATCGCCGGGGTGTTGCAGACGTATCACTGGAACTCGAACCAGTTCCAGAACACGCAGATGACGATGTCGATGATCGAGCAGATGGGGCAGTCGGCCACGGGCCGGCTGCAGGCGATTCAGGCCGGCAACCAGCTCGCCGGCCTTACCGCCAACCAGCTCCAGAGCCTGCAGAGCGACGTCGAGGCGGGCAACCAGGCCGAGCTCAACTTCATGGCGATGCAGGCGCACTCCGCGGTCGACCAGGCCAACACGATTACCCCGGCTCTGAACGCGCCGCTGGCCCCGGGCGCATTCTGAAGGTGCTGACCATGTCCGATGAGAAAGCCGCCGTGGTGCGCCGCAGGGATTCCGCGGCGCTGGCCGGTTTGATCCTGGCGCTCGTTCTGGCGCCGATGGCTGCGCATGCGCAGCTCGCGCCCGCGGCGACCAGCAGCAGCGGGTTTCTGGACCAGGTCGCAAGCCAGTTCCAGGGCGCGACGACCGGTTGGATGAGTGCGGCGCAGAGCTACGCCTTCAAGATCTTCGTTTCGCTGGGGGCGCTGGATCTCGGGTGGTGGGCGATCAAGCAGGTGCTCAAGAAAAACGACCTCGGCGACTTCCTCGCGGGCGCTGCCCTCAAGGTTGCGTCGCTGGGATTTTTCTACACCTTGCTCACCTTCGCGCCGACCTGGATGCCGCTCATCCCGCAGAGCTTCATGCAGATCGGGCAGCAGATCGGAGGAGGCGGCGCGGCGGGCATGACGCCATCCGGAGTGATGAACATGGCCTTCAGCGTGGTCGATACCATGTATCAGGTCTACAACAACGCTCCGAGCGGGCTCTTTCACATCAGCAGCAACATCTTCCTGGCGATCGTGATCGCGGCGACCGCGCTGCTTGCCCTGGCTGGGTTCGGGCTCGTGGCGCTGCAGCTTCTCATGACGCTCGTCGAGATGTACCTCGTTGGCGGCGCGGGCCTGGTGATGCTGGGCTTTACCGGCTCGGGGCTCACCAGCAGCTTTGGGGAGAAGTACATCGGGTATCTCGTGAGCGTGGGCGTGAAGCTCCTGACGATCTACGCCATCATCGGGCTGGGGCAGGGGCTCGTGACCAACGAAACGCAGTACCTGGTGCAGTATGCGCAATGCACCGGCTCGAATTGCGCGATACACCCGATCGACCTTCTGAGCGTCGGGACCTCGATGCTGATGTACGGCGTGATCGGCATCCAGGTTCCGGGCTTGGCCGGGAGCATGATGAACGGCTCGCCCAGCATGACGCTGGGCAACGTGGCGGGCGGGGCGGCCGCGCTTGCGGCGCCGGCTGCGGCGGGCGTCATGGCCGCGGGGGCGGCCGGAGCGGCCGCGGTGGGCGGATACGCCAAAGCGATGCAGGGGCTGGAGAACCTGGCTGCGCGGGTTGGCGCCGGGGCGGTGGGAAGCGCAAGTCCCGCCGGCGGAATCGGCGGCACGGACAAACTCGCTCAGTTGGGTGCGATCGCCGGAGCGGGCCGGGGTGGCCCTGCGGGCGCAATGGCCGGCAGCCAGATCGGGATGTCGGCTGCCCGGCAGGCGGTCGGGGGCGCGGCGGGAGGATCCGGTACCGCTTCCGGGGCGGTTTCTCGTTCCGCCCAGGCCGCGGCACAGGGGGGAACGCCGTTCCAGTCCGGATCCGGCCCTGCGGTCGCCGTGGGGCCGGTTCCCGCCAACGGCGCGGTCGATGCCCTGGGCGCAGCGGCGGATCCCGCCAGCCCAGCCAAGGACTTCGAGGGCAGAGACCCAGCCGATTTGCTCAAAGGCGCTGCCGGCGCGATGAAGGATTCCGCGGGCACGCTGCACGACTTCGCCAAACACGATCTCAACCGCCTCGAAGGTTCGGGCGGCGGAGGCATCCAGATACGCCTTGGGCACCACGAGGGGCACTGAGATGCGTAACCCCCGCCGGGATGCGGTGCTCGATGCGGTGCGCGCGGAGTTCGACCGGGCGCTGCGCGCCGACCGCTCCGCGCTGCTGATCGCCGCGCTGCAGCTCGTCAACGCCGTGTGGTTCGCGGCGTTGTGGATGCGGGACTTCAGGCCGGTTGCGGCAACGGCGATCTGGGCAGCGTTCTTCCTGGGCTGCCTCGCATTGGCCGTCCGGATCGAGCGCCGCCGAGACTGATTGCGCGATGCGCGCCGCCGTTCGCTTCCTTCTTCGCCGGGCAGGACTCGCAGCGCTGCGCGTGCGGGTCGCATACCGCGCAGCCAGCGTCGAGCGCCTGCGCGCTGGGCCCGTGCTCGTCTGCGCCAATCACGTGAGCCTCATCGACGGCGTGATCGTCGCGCTCGCCAGCCCCGTGCCGCTCGTCTTCGGCGTCGATACGGATTTCTCGCGCCGCTCGCCTCTCGCCCGCCGCGGCATGGCCGCACTCGCTGCGCTGGGCTTCGGCCGCATCGTCCCGATCGACGCCCGATCGCCCTTTGGCCTGCGCACCTTGCGCAAGGCGCTCGATTGCGGAGAGCCGGTCATGCTGTTCCCGGAAGGACGCATCCGCGACACCGGCAGGCCGTTGCCGGAGCAGCCGGGTGTCGCCTGGCTTGCCGCGCGCTGCCGCGCGCCGGTGCTGCGCGTTCGCATTCGCGGCGCCGAGCGCAGCAAGCTCTTCGCCAAGGCGGGCTCCGCCTGGTGGCCGCGCATCGAAATGGAGTTTTGAGAGATAGCTGCGCTAGTTCGGCATTCAGAGAACGGCTTCCAGCCCTTTGCGCTCGATGATATCCAGCAGTTTCTGCGACGGGCCACTGGGGCGCTTGTCGCCCACCTCCCACTTGCGGACGGTGGACACGCTGGTGTTGAGCACCGATGCCAGAACGGCCTGGCTCAGCTGCAGGCGCTCGCGCAGTGCCTTGACCTTGGTTGCGTCGTAGTCCTGCACCGGCTCCAGGCACAGCACGTCGTACTTCTGCATCTTGCGCTTGTCGAGGAATCCCAAGCGATGCAGATCGACGGCCGTTTCGTGGACGGCTTCGAGGATGCGGCTCTTGGCTTTGAGCTTGGTAGTCATTGGCAGATCTCCTGCAACGCGCCGTCGGCGACGGCTTCATCCAACTGCTTCCCGGTGCGGGCCAGCAGGTCGGCGGCGATGGCTTGCAAGCCTTCCAGTTCCTCGTCGCTGATGTTGGCTCGGTCGTTTTTCTCGAAGCCGAACACGAAGAACCAGCGGTTGCCCTTGTTCGTGGCGACCAACGTTCTCGCCCCGCCACGCTTGCCACGTCCAGCCAGCCCGACGCGCTTCTTCACCACCCCGCCACCGAGGTCGGCATCAATCAGTCCGTCAGCCATCTCCTCGACGGCCTTGCACAGGGCTGCATCGGTCAGTTCCGTCTTGCGCATCCATCGCTGGAAGTGGCGGGTTTTGAAGGCGCGCATCATCGGGCAAATTGTGCCACCTAGTGGCATAGTATGTCCATGGGCTGCAAACTGGCGCGCTGCGCACCGGCTGTCAATGCCGCGGGGAGAGAGGTAACGCCTGATTGCGGGCCCACCGCGCAGAGTTCGTGTAGCGGCGCCGGGTTTCGGCGCCCGACACGGAGGATGCGAGATGGCGGATGCCAACCCGTACTTGAATGCGCGCCGGGAGTGGGACGAGCGATACGGTGACGCGCTTGCGCGCGCGAAGAACTGGAGACTGGCGGCATTTGCTAGCCTGGCGGTGACGGCGGTGTCCGTCGCCGGGATTGCCTGGATCGGCGGGCAGAGCAAGATCGAGCCCTTTGTCGTCGCGATCGACAAGCTGGGAGATCCGGTTGCGATGGCAAGACCCGCGGGCGGCAACGCGGTCAGCCAGCGCATCATCGAGGCGCAGGTCGCCAACTGGGTCTGGACGGCCCGCACCGTCCTGCCCGACGGCCAGGCGCAAAAAGCCCTGATTGCCCGGGTCTATGCGCTGGCAAGCGCCGACGCGGCGGCATACCTCAATTCGTGGTACTCCGCGCACCCGCCGTTTGGCGATTTCACGGTCAACGTCACCATCACGAGCGTCCTGCCGGTGAGCACGAACACCTGGCAGGTCGGCTGGGATGAGGTCAAGCGCCAGAACGGCCAGGCCCAGCCGGTGCAGCACTGGAAGGCCAACATCACCACGGGGATCAACCCCGGCCTGGCGAACAACCCCCGGGTGATGCTCGACAACCCGCTGGGGCTCTTCCTGAAGAACGTCACC
>JAKAFN010000018.1 GCA_021825945.1 Pseudomonadota bacterium | reverse complement strand
GCAATCTCCCTCAGCGACAGACCTTGGGCCTTGAGCACATGGATCTGCATCCACTTTTCCTTCCGAAGCATCGTTGGCCCCCGCGCAAAAATGGCCAACTCTACGAACAAGTGGTTCCGTTTTACTTTGCGCGAAGTGGCTCATTTTTACTTTGCGCGCAACACGGGCCATGAAGAAGTCGGCGCGGATGTAGCGAAATGGGCGCTCCACCTTACCCTTGGTCTTGGCTCGATAGGGTTGGCAGGCCCGGGGAGCGAAGCCGTAGTGCGCACCGCAGGCCAGCAGCTTGGCGTTGTAGATGATGGATTTGTCCTGCTCGGGTTCACCCAATACGGCCGTCTTCATGCGGTCGTACAGGATCTCGCGCGGTGTGCCGCCAATGTGTTCGAAGGCCTGCATGTGGCAGCGCAGCACCGTCGGCAGGTCCTGGTGCATGACGATGCCATGCGCGTCCACCATCGGGGCGCTGGCAAGAGTGGTCCGTGACCCGGTGCGCGGCAAGCCCCGCCGTTCCGGGCGAAGTAGGACGGCGACCACAGCACGCCTTTCCAATCTGAACAAATCCATCCTCGATCAGGGCTGGTTCGAGTTCCGCCGCCAACTGGATTACAAGCTGGCATGGCAAGGCGGCTGGCTCGTCGCCGTGCTACCGCAGTACACCAGTCGGGAATGCGGTTTCGAGGAAAACGCCAATGTTTTAAGGGCGGGACACGCCCGGTTCGCCTGTGATGCCGCCAGCAGCAGGAACCCACCGAAGCGACTCAGGGGCGGCTCAACGCCGCGCCTGAGCGCGGTAGGAATCTCCGGCCTTCAGGCCGGGGAGGATGTCAAGCACTCCTTGAAAAAAACCGGCGAAATTGCCGGGGTTCAGGAGGAGTTGTCGTTGCCCGGGCAAAAAAACCGCCGGCAGCAAGCGCTGCGCGGCGGGCGTATCTCCAGTTAATGTTGCCTGTTGGCGATCATGGCGAACGTGACCAGCACGCAAACCATGAGGAATGTCCCGCACAAAATGCCAGCGACCATCTTAGACCTCCATTTTGCCCGGACTCCTCAGTCCTTCCGAAAAAGGAGTTCAAGAAGAGCCGGGGCAAATTTGAACGTGATGTAGACCGCCGCCGAAGCCAGGCCGGCCGCGAAGGGCGATCCACCGAACATGAACGGAGACACGAAGACCGCACCCGCAGCCCATTTTGCATCCGCGTTCAACCCTTTGACAACATACCGGAGAGCCGATTTCAATCGATCTTCCATCGCTCCCTCCTTTCGTCCGGCGGAATTGCCGGGTTCACCAGAGTTGCCGGCGGGGCATGGCATAAAAAAGGTGGGCCAGGCCGCCGGATGTCCCGTCATCGCGGAAGGAAATCCGCCGGCGCAGCTCGGGAACTGGAAACCAACGGAGTAATTCCGTGGCTGCCGGCGCGCGCGAGACCTCTCCATGGACCAAGAAAAACCGCCGGCAGCAAGGGCTGCGCGGCGGTTTGGTAGAGAGTGGTGGGGCCCGTCGGTGGGGCGGAGCGTTTATGCGGCCGAAGCCTGGCTTGGCGGGACAAACCCCGGCATCGGCTTGTAACCGTCCGTGAAGCATGGAGTGGACGTTTGCGCGAGCCTGGCCTTCTCCTTCTCCGGCGCAACGGAGCAGAAGCCGTACTGCCGGAGCGTCTTGTCGCGCAGCAGCTGCGCGCACGACCCACAGCGATTGCCGATGATGCCCATCATTTTCCGTCAGCGAGATATCGCGGCTGACGAGCTTGTCGTGTCCCACCCGCCGCCGCCCAACGCGACATACAACGCCACGGTGTCCTGCAGGCGTTGCGCAACCGCGCCCAGGTAGGCGAGGTCGGCTTGTTGGAGCAGGGCATCCGCGGTCAGAAGATCGAGATACGATGCCGTCCCCCCGGTGAAGTTTGCCTGTACCAGGCGCAGGGCTTCGGAGGCCGTCGCGCGGGCGTCGGCCTGCGCGCGCAGCGCCTGCGCATCGTGGTCGAGCGCGCGCATCGTGTCGGCGACCTGCGACAAACCCGCCAGCACCGTCTGGTCGTAGGTCGCCAACGCGGCATCGTAGGCGTCGATGGCGGCCTTGCGTTGATACCACTGCGTTCCGCCTGCGAATAGCGAACCGGCAAGACTGGCCTCGAGCGACCAAAACCGGTAGCCGTTGTGCAAAATGCTCGCGATGGCCGTGGTGTCGCGGCCGGCGGCGCCGCCGAGCGTGAGGTTCGGAAACAGGTTCGCGGTCGCGATCCCGATCCCCGCGCTTGCCGCATGCAACCGGGCCTCGGCGATGAGGATATCGGGCCGGTGACGGGCCACGGACGAGGGTAGCGAATCGGGCAGCGCTTCCGGGAGTACGAGATCGCCGAGCGCGATGGGCGGCGCGGAGAATGCCGCCGGCGCCTTGCCGACGAGCTGAGCGAGCAGGTGTCGGGTCTGGTCGAGGCGTTGATCCAATGCCGCCAGCGTGGCCCGGCTCGTCGCCAGTTGGCTTTCGATCGCGAGCACCGACGAATAGGGTGCGGTCCCCGCCCGGACCTGTGCCAGCGCGATGCGGCGCTGTTCGCGCTGTTCCCCGACGATGCGGCGCTGCGCATCGCGCTGCGCCGCATAGCCCGCGCGGGCGATCGCGGTGTTGACGATGTTGCCCGCCAGGGTGAGCCTGGCCGCGACCAAGGCATCGTGCTGGGCGTCGACCTGGGCTCCCAGGGCTTCCACCGTGCGCCGTTCGGCGCCGAAGAGGTCCGGCGTATAGGTGACGTTGGCCTGCAGCGTGGCAAGGTTGAACGGACCCGGACGGATGGGGTTGGGCCCGAGGAAGAATACCGAGCTCTCGCGGGTGGCGCCGAGACTGGCGCCGATCTGCGGGAAGAACACGCCGTACCCCGCGCGCAGGTTGTCCTGGGCTTCCCACAGCGTCGCCCGCGCCGCCTTGAGGCCGGGGCTGTTCGTGAGGCCCTCCTGCACCAGGGCGTCGAGCGCCGCACAATGAAACTGCTTCCACCAGTCGGGGGCGACGTCCGTGCGCGGGTCGAATCGTTGCGTTCGACCATCGGCCGCCATCGCCGCCGGCGGGGCGGCGTGCAGCACGCCCGCTCCGGAGGGCGGTGCGGGCCGGTGAAAGTCGGGGCCGAGTGCGCACCCGCCCAGCATGGCGGCGCACAGCGTCCAGCGGATCGCGGCGGCGCCCATCGTGCACCGATTTCGCGGGAGCCCGATCGCCCCGCGCGGCCGCGGATTCTGGGCGGGATTAGTCTCCGATGTACACATCGACCAACTGCCCCGGATAGATCTGCGGCGCGTCCTGCGCCCGAAAGCGAAAGATCAGCGGCAGCACGCGCACGTCGACGCGCTCTTGGCGCGCGTCCGAAAGCGAGATCTTCGGCCGCACGTACGGTTCGATTCGGACGAACTCGAGCGGTACGCTCCGGTTCGTACCGCGGATGAACATCAGTGCCTTGATGCGCGACGTCGCGGGTAGCCGTGGGATCAGGATTTCATCGACATAGCAGCGCACGTCCATCGTTTTGGTCGGCGTGGTGACGATGACGATCGGATCGTTGTTCGCCTGGGTGTATGGGTTGTAGACGCCCTGGCTGGAGACATAGGTTCCGGGCGTGACGTTGACCGCCAGCACGCGGCCGTCGGTCGGGGATTGCAGGCGATACCTGTCCAGCACGGCGCGTGCAGCGGCCGCAGCGTTGCGCAGGGAGCGGTAGGTCGCCTCCTCGCTCCGGATGTCGTAGATCCAGGCCCCGGCGCGCACCAGCTGGAGGTTGCGCAGCGCAGTCTTCCGGTTCGCATCGGCGACTCGCCACGCATCACGGGCCGTGTCCAGGACGTCGCGGCTGACCGCGCGCGGGTCGATGCCGTAGGCGCGCCGCTGCTTGTCGTAGCTGTCGCGTGCCTGCCGGGCGGCGGCGTCAGCGGCCACCTGCTGCGCTTGCGCGACGCGCAGGGTTTCGGGGCGGGGCTGCGCCTTGAGTTCTTCGAGCACGGCCTTGGCAGCCTGCGCCTGCGATTCGAGTTGCGCCACCGTTGCGCGCTGTGCGCTGTCGTCGATCTGGGCAAACGGTTCGCCGCGATTGACGGATTGCCCCGCGCTCACGAAGACTCCGGTCACCGTCCCGTTGACTTCCGGGTAGATGTTCACGTTGGAGGCTTGTGCCTGATCGCTTTCGATGATCCCGTTGGCGTAGATCCCATGGGCGTAGGGGTTCTCTGCGGGGTTGAATACCGGCGGCTGGGCCGGCTCGCGGTGGCTCGAGATTGCGGCGCCGAGGATGCCTGCGGCGACGCCGACGCCGGCGAGCACGAATATCAGCCTAGTCCCCGACAATCGAATCGCCATCTTGAACTCCCTTGATCTGGCCATCCTCCATGCGCAGGATGCGGTTCGCGAATTCATCGATACGGGCATCGTGGGTCACGATCACGATGCTGCGCGTCTGGTCGAGGATCTCCTTGCGCACGAAGTCGACGATCGCGCGCCCGGTCTCGCCGTCCAGGGATGCCGTGGGCTCGTCGAGGATGAGTAGGTCGGGCTGGCTCACGATGGCACGCGCGATGGCCACGCGCTGCTGTTCGCCGCCGGAGAGTTTCATCGGTGGAAGGTCGGCACGATCGGCGAGGCCGACGATGCGGAGGTAGCGCATCGCCTCGGCGATCGCGTCATTCCAGGCGCGTCGTCGCAGGATCAGCGGAATCGCAACATTTTCGGCCGTCGTCAACCGAGGGAAGAGGTGATAGTCCTGGAAAACGAAGCCGATCGTCTGCAGGCGAAATTCGGCGATCTGATCGGCCGACATGTCCCAGATCGCTTGGCCCTTTACGAGGACACGACCTTCGTCGGGACGCAGGATTCCCGAGATGACCGACAGCAGCGTGGTCTTTCCACTCCCGGAGGGTCCCACGATATAGAGCATCTCGCCGAATCGCGCCGAGAAGCTCACGTTTTGCAATGCGCGTGTGCGTGCCGGACCGGCACCGAACCATTTGCTCACGCGCTCGACGACGATCGCGTCCCGTGTCGCGGGCGATTCGCCGCCGGGACTCGCGGTCCCGACCGCGTTCGCGAGGGAATCCTGCGCCATGGCCGGTCTAGCTCCGGAAGATGTCGAAGGGTTCGATGCGAAGTACCCGCCGCACTCCGATGGTGCTCGAGACCGCGGCAATGACCAGAACCATCGCGAATGCCGCCGCCAGGGCCGGGAAGCTCATCATGGCCGCGTAGTCCGGCATTCGTGCCTTGGCCAGCGTGATCACCGCCGAACAAAGGCCGACTCCGAGTCCATACCCGGTGAGGCCGGTGAATGTCGACTGGAAGAGGATCATGAGTACCAGTTCGCTGCCTTTGGCGCCGATCGCCTTCAGCGCGCCGAAGCGCTCAAGGTTCTCGATGATGAACGTATAGAACGTCTGTCCGGAAATGGAAAGGCCAACCAGGAAACTGACGAAAGTCATGATCAAGATGTTCATGCCCAGTCCGGTATGGAACTCATACCAGTGCGAGGTCCTCTTGATGAACTCGCGATCGGTGAGCGCGAGATATCCCATGCGCCGCACGGCCTCCTGGATGCGCGGGATGTCCTCCGGTGTCTTCGGGTCGACGAGGACGTAGGAGGTCGTGAACTGGGTTTGCGGCAGATACTGGATCGCGCGATGGTAGGTGGTATAGAGCGTCGGAATCCCGAACAGGGTGCTGACCGCCACCTTGGCGATGCCGACGATCACTGCGCGGTGGTTGTTGATCTCGAATTCCGCCCCCAGGGCAGGGTTTCCGAGCTTGCCGTAGTCGGCGTCGCGGACGACGATGAAGCCGTTTTCGGCGTAGATGTCTTCGATCTTTCCTGCGAGCAGGGTGGGGTGCCCGAGCAGGCTGGTGTCGTCGAGTCCGACGATGCTCGTCGCCTGAAAGGTGCCGTCCGGGAGTTTCACCAGCCCCAATCCCGAGTACAGCGGGACGGCATAGCGTACGCCGGCAATGCTGCGCACCGAGTCCAGTACGTAGTCGGGCATCGGAATGCTGTTGGCGGGGGTGGTCACGGCCGGGTCCATCACCCAGATCCGGGCGCCGATGTTGATCACCGTTGCCGAAGAACGATGGAGGATGCCGGAGAACATCGACATCATCATCACGGTCAGGAATACGGCAAAGGTGATGCCCAGCAGGAGCGCGGCGAACTTCGTTCGGTCGTTCACCAGGAGCTTGTAGGCAAGACGGATCTCGCCGGTCGGGGAGCTTCGTGGCATCGTCGTTCTCTTCCGGGGCGGCGCCGCGGAACGGCGGCAATTCCTTGTCGCAGCGCCCGTGCCCACGCTACCGCGGGAGGCTGCACTCCGGTTTGCGGGATGTCAGCAGGCGTGCGCACCGGCAGGATTTCCGCCGCGCGCCGGCGATCGATCGCGGCGCTCATTGATGCGGCGTAATCCGATCCCCCCTGCAAGGCCATGCCAAGGTGCATAGTGAGCCGGTGGGCACGCGGAGGGATTCGGCATGCGTCAGGTGGACGAAGAGGTGCAGATCGGCCCCGGGCATCTTCCGGGGATCCTGGCCATCCCGGTGGTGGCTCGGGGTCTGGTCGTATTCGCCCATGGCGGCGGGAGCAGCCGTTTCAGTCCCCGCAATGCAACCGTGGCGCAGGCGCTCCAGGAATCGGGGCTCGGAACCTTGCTCTTCGATCTGCTGACCGAGCGCGAGAGCAGCGCGGTCGGCAACGTGTTCGACATTCCATTGCTGGCGTCTCGCCTGCTCGAGGCACTGGCTTGGGTCGCCGGGAACGACCGGATATCGTCCCTGCCGATCGGCTTCTTCGGCGCCAGCACCGGTGCGGCCGCGGCGATCCGGGCCGCGGCGGACCGGCCCGACCGGGTGGCCGCGCTGGTTTCGCGCGGCGGCAGGCCCGATCTCGCGGCCGATCGCCTCGCCGAGGTGCGCGCCCCCACCTTGCTGATCGTCGGCGAACGTGATCGGGAGGTCTTGCGCTGGAACCGCGAGGCCGCCGAGATGCTCACGTGCGAGAAACGCGTGGCGATCGTGCCCAAGGCGACCCATCTGTTCGAAGAGTCCGGCGCGCTCCAGGCGGTGGCCGACCTCGCCGGGCAATGGTTCCGCGATCATCTGACGCATGGGGGGCGCATGCCATGAGCACGCGATTTGCGGATCGTACCGAAGCCGGCCGGATCTTGGCGCGCGAACTCGCGGCGATTCCGCTGCCCGCGCCGGTGGTGTTCGCCCTGCCGCGGGGTGGCGTTCCGGTGGCGGCGGAAGTTGCGCGCCGCTTACATGCTCCCATGGACCTGCTGCTGGTGCGCAAGATCGGGGTGCCATGGCAGCCCGAGCTTGCGGTCGCGGCGGTCGTCGATGGCAAACATCCGGACGTGGTGATCGATGCCGAGGTACAAGCGGAAACCGGTGTCGATCGGTCGTACATCGATGCCGAAGCCACGCGCCAACTGGTGGAGATCGAGCGCCGTCGCCGGATCTATCTCGCGAACAGCGCACCGCTGTCGGCGATCGGGCGAAGCGCGATCGTGGTCGATGATGGGATCGCAACCGGCACGACGATGCGTGCCGCGCTGACGTCCTTGCGGCGGCGCAAACCCGCGCAACTCGTCCTCGCGGTGCCGGTTGCGCCCGCGGAGGTCATCGCCTCGCTTCGCGACGAAGTGGATCGGGTCGTGTGTCTTCTCCAGCCCGAGGCGTTTTACGCGATCGGCGCGCACTACGTCGATTTTCACCAACTCGGCGACGACGAAGTCATCGCCGCGATGGCGGCGGCGCAGGCGGAGCAGGGAGGATGAGCGTGGCGCGGCGGACGGGGTAGCCTTCCGGGGCGACCGGTGTTGCGGTCAACGGGGATCGCTTGCCGCGACATCCGCGGCGATCTGTTCCGCCAGCGGTTCGATCGCCGCGGCGACCGGCGGCGACAGCGGGGCGCCGAAATCGAAGCAGAACCCTTCGACGGCATAGACGACGATGTCCGGCGCCGCCGCGGTGGGCTCGGCAAGGGCCCGGGCGAGCGCCAGGGTCTCCGCCAGGCCCAGCGCATGGCTGGACGTCGGCGCTTCGGGCGGTAGCTCCGCTGCCGAGGGGTTGTGCAGGCGATGAATCCGTCCTGGCGCGCCGGATTCGGTACAGGCGTCGACGAGTACGACGCGTTCGACCTGCGCCCATGCATCGAGCAGAGGCAGCAAGTCGCCGCGGAGCGCAATCGCCCGGGTTCCGTCCGGCAATCGGTGGGTGAGGGCGGCGATGACCGCGGGGCCGATGCCGTCGTCGCCACGGTCGGCGTTGCCGATCCCGGCGATGAGGGTGCGGGTCATGATCGGCGCACCGTAAGGTGCAAAAAGTGCGCGGAGCAGGAGATGCACGGATCGTGGTTGCGGATGCTGCGCTCGCAGTGGATCCGGATGGTGTCGTCGTCACGATCGAGGAGCGGTTCGGCGATGGCGCGGAGGTCCTCTTCGATCGTCGCCTGGTTCTGTGACGTGGGCGGAACGATGCGCGCGGCGAGGATGTTGCCGTCTTCGTCGAATTCATAGCGGTGCCAGCAGAATCCGCGCGGCGCTTCGGTGCAGCCGGTTCCGACGGCGGCGCGGGCTTCCAACGGCATGAACGCCGCCCCCCCCTCGAGGTCGTCGGGCAGCGCGGCGAGGATCCGTAACGCTTCCTCGCAGGCGTAGACGATCTCGATCGCGCGCACGACGATGCTGCGGAACGGGTTGCGACAGACGGCCCCGAGTCCGCATTCCCGCGCGAGATCCTGGATCGGAGCGGGCAGGCGATCGAAATTGAGCGCGTAGCGCGCGAGGGGCCCGACGAGATAGGCACCACCGCCGCGTCGGTGGGCATGCAGCGCGGTCGAGTGCGGAACCTGGACTTCTTCGAATGCGGAGTCGAAATCCGCAATATCGATGTCCAAGCCGCTGCTCGAGATCAGCCGTCCTTCATTGAATGGATATTCGTCGGGATGTCGCAGCGCGACGAATTCATACGGGCGCTCGAACTCGGGAAACGGCAGGGTCGCGGTCCACCGCGCCAGGCGCCAGGCACGGTCCCGCGCGGCCCCGATCGTCTCCGCGAGCGCGGCGCGTTCCGCCCGGCGGGGCAGGCGGTGGAAGCCCCCCGCGCGCACGCTCACCGGATGAATCTCGCGCCCGCCCAGCACGCGCAGGATCTCGTTGCCGGCCTTTTTCAGTGCCAGGCCGTCGCGCAGCGCCTCGCCATGGTCGCGGGCCATTGCGATGCCGTCGGGAAGCCCGAGAAAATCCGGCGCATGCAGCAGCACGATGTGCAGGGCGTGGCTTTCGATCCATTCGCCGCAATAGAGCAGGCGACGCAGGGCGCGCAGCGGCTCGCCGACCTGCAGTCCGAAGGCGTTTTCGATGGCGTGCGCCGAACTCATCTGGTAGGCGACCGGGCAGATGCCGCAGATCCGTGCGGTGATGTCGGGCGCATCGCGGTAGCTTCGGCCGCGCAGCAGGGCTTCGAAGAAGCGCGGCGGCTCATAGATCCGCAGCCGCGTGGCGGTCAGTCGCCCGCCGTCGACTTCGAGATCGAGCGCTCCTTCGCCTTCGACCCGGGTGAGCGCTTCGACGCGGATCGATCGCCGCGCCGCATCCTTGCCGCCGTCACCGCTAGTCGTCATGTCGTTCGCTTTCGGCCGCGAATTCGGGTGCCGCCGCCGTGAACATCCGCAAGGCCTGGCGAATCGCACGCGGCGCCATACCCGCTTGCCGCCACTGCGCCGTCAGCGCCGTCAGGTTGGGGGATTCCATCGGGCCGAAGCAGCCGTAGCAGCCGCGGCGGAACGCCGGACAGATCGCGCCGCAACCTGCATGGGTCGCCGGCCCGAGGCAGGGCGTGCCCTGCACGGCCACGCATACGTTGCCGCGTCGCTTGCATTCGATGCAGACGCTGTACCCGGCAATCGCGGGGCGGCGGCCCGCCAGCAGAGCGGCGACGACTTCGAGCAGTTGCCGTTTGTCGACGGGACAGCCGCGCAACTCCAGGTCGACTGTGACGTGCGCGGAGATCGGCGTCGCGGTCGCCAGCGTTGCCAGGAATCCCGGCGACGGATAGACCGCGGCGGCGAAGGCATCGACGTCTCCGAAATTGCGCAGCGCCTGGATGCCGCCTGCGGTCGCGCAGGCGCCGATCGCGACGAGCACCCGCGACTGGGCCCGCACATCGAGGATGCGCTGGGCATCGTGCGCCGTGGTGATCGAGCCCTCGACCAGCGACACGTCGTAGGGACCGGGCAGGACCGCGCTCGAGGCCTCGGCGAAGTTGGCGATTTCCACCGCCTGCGTCAGCGCGAGCAGCTCGTCCTCGCATTCGAGCAGCGACAACTGGCATCCGTCGCAGGATGCGAACTTCCAGACGGCGAGGCGGGGGCGGTCGGTCATGATTCGCCGCCGTTCACAGTTCCGGTGCCACGAGCGCCTGCGCAACGCGTTGGTAGCTCGTCACCGGTCCATCCTTGCAGACGAAGTCCGGACCGAACTGGCAGTGACCGCACAGGCCGATCGCGCAGTGCATGTTGCGTTCGAGCGAGAGGTGGATGCGCGAGGCCGCGACACCGGCCTGAAGGAGCGCGGTCGCCGAAAACCGCATCATGATCTCCGGACCGCAGACCATCGCCGTCGTGTTCGCGGGGTCGAACCTCGCACGCGCGATCAGGCCGGGCACCACTCCGACGTATCCGTGCCACGTCGCATCGGCATGGTCCACGGTGCGGAGCACCTGCAGATCGGCCTGTTCGCTCCAGCGCTCGAGCTCCTCGCGAAAGAGCTGGTCCGACGGGGTGCGGCTGCCGCAGAGCAGGGCGACGCGCCCATAGCTCGTGCGGCGGCGGAGGATCGTATAGACGGCGGGGCGTACGGGTGCCAGTCCGAGTCCGCCCGCGATCAGCACGACGTCGCCGCCTTCGGCGGCCGCGACCGGCCAACCGCGCCCGTAGGGGCCGCGTAGACCGATCGTCGCGCCGGGCGCGAGCTTCGTGAGCGCCGCACTCACCGCGCCCACGTTGCGTATGGTGTGGACGAACGCCGAGCTGCGATCGGGGGGGCCGCTCACGCTGATCGGAATTTCGCCCACGCCGAAGGCGTAGAGCATGTTGAATTGCCCGGGGGCGAAGTCGGGGCGCGTCGCGCCGGGGCCCGGCACCAGATCCAGGGTCACCGTGTCCGCCAGTTCGCGGTGCACGGCGGCGACCCGATAGCGCGCCGGGAGGAACGGGTCGGCCGCTTCGGTGCCGGAACTTGCGTCAGAGTCCGCCATCATGGCGCCCATAGACATCCAGCATCTGCAGGCGCGCGGCATGCAAGCGCTGAACCAGAACCGGGAGGAACCGCTTCATCATGTCGTAGCCCAGGTCGTGGTCTCCTTCGCACTTGCCGCGCAGGCAGGCGGCATCGAGGCCGATCGCCCGCAGATCCGCCACGGCGCGCGCATCGAAGGTCCAGCGATACGGCGGCACCAGCCACGAGGCGCCGACGATGTCGCCCTCGTGCAGCGTTGCGATGACGCGCGGCGCATGGCCGGGAGCGGCAATCTCCAGCGCCACCTTGCCGTGGCGGATCAGAAAGAATTCATCGGCAGGGTCTCCTTCCCGGAAAAGGTAGCGGTCGATCGCGAAGTGCCGGTTGCGGGCGCAGCCGGCGAGCAGGGCTGCGTGCGCGGGCGCGAGTCCGGCGAGGAAAGGATGCTCGTGCAGGATCTGTGCGATGTCCTTCATGCGTCCTCCGCTGCGGTGAATACGCCCGCGACCTCGGTGATGTCGATGCCGACCGGGCACCAGGTGATGCAGCGCCCACAACCCACGCATCCACCGGTGCCGAATTGGTCGACCCAGTTCGCGAGCTTATGCGTCATCCATTGTCGGTAGCGTGCCGCATTCGTGCGCCGCACCGATCCGCCGTGGAGATGGGAGAACGACAACGTAAAGCAGGAATCCCACTCGCGTACCCGCCATGCGGTCTCGCCGGAGAGATCGCTACCGTCGGAAACCGCGGTACAAAAGCAGGTCGGACAGACCATGGTGCAGTTGCCGCAGGTAAGACAGCGGTCACCCACCGATTCCCATTGCGGGTGCTGGGGCTGGTCCTGCAGGCGCTCGCGGATCCGCGTGGTGTCGATGGTCCGTGTTTGCATCGCAGCGGCGCGCGCAACGGCGGCGCGCGCCGTCGCGTGGTCGTCTTCCGTCGCCGGTCGCCGGGCGACCTTCGCGAGCAGTGCCGCGCCGCGGGCGCTTCCGGCCTCGGCCAGGAACTCGCTGCGCGCCGGGAACTCGGTCAACAGGAGGTCGAAGCCGGAAGCGATCGCCGGCCCGGTTTTCATCGCCGCACAGAAACAGGTCTCCGCCGCCTGTCCGCATTGCACCGCGATGAGGAAGGTCGTTGCGCGGCGCGCCGCATATCCGACGTCGGGGAACGGTCCGTCCTCGAACACGCGGTCCTGGATGGCGATGGCGTGCAGTTCGCAGGCGCGGACGCCGAGAAACGCTTGCCGCGATGATTCGGTGTCGCCATGACGATCCGTCGTGCCGGCAGCGCCCGGCGAGGATACGACGAAGTCGCCGTCGTCTTGCCGGCGGGCGGTCCACAGGACCTGGCGGGGCGGATGCAGGAAACGCTTCCAGGATTGGGGGCCGACCGTGGTCCCGAAGTACGTGCCCGGATCGCAATGGTCTCGTTCCAGGCGGTAGCGCCCCGGCGCCTGCACGTCGGTCCATCCGCGGGGCAGATCGCCGATTCCGGAAATCGGTTCGAGGCCGATCGCACCGTCCCGCGCGACCGGCGCGATCACCGTGTAACCTTGCGCCGCCAGCGCATCGAGCAGGCCTTGCAGCGCGGCGCCGTCGATCACCGAGGTTTGCCCTATCTGATCCGAAGACACGTTGGGATCCCTCCAAACGCCCGCAAACTCCCTGGACTCGTCGTGCTGCTCAGTCTTTCAGCAGTCGTGCGATCCACAAGGATGCGGCCACGGTCAATACGCCCGATACCGCCAGGACGATGCTGAACCCGTACGAATCGGCGCGCATCGGTATCCCCCCTACGTTCATGCCGAAAAGCGCTCCGATGACGGTTGCCGGCAGCGCGATGACGGTCACCGCGGTCAGGACGAAGACGCTGCGGTTGGTCCGTTCGGCGACGCGGGCGGCAATCTCTTCCACCAGCAGGGTGATGCGCCCCTGCAGGCTTTCCAGATCGCGCAGGACGACGAGGAAATTCTCGGTGGCCAGGTGCAGCGTATCAAGATCCTCTTCGCTTGCCCAGCGCGGTGGCCGGTTGAGGACCTGCACGAGCGAATCGGGGTCAGGGGCGAGCAACCGTTGGAGGCGCATGAGATCGCGGCGATAGCCGCCCAGAGAGGCGCGGCGCGGCAGACGGTCGCGATCGAGCATCCGCTCGATCCGGTTGGCCGATTCGGAGATATCGCGCAGGATGTTGGCGAGCCGGGTGGATTGATGATTCATCAGTTCGACCACCAGCGCGAGGGGAGTGCGAAACCGTTGGGCGGCGTCGATGTCCTGGGCGAGCTGCCGGACCGACTGCATCGGGCCGTTCCAGGCACTCAGCAACCAGCGCTCGCGCAGACTCAACCACAGGGTGGAGGCCGAGGTGTGCGTGCGGCGCGCGGGTTCGTAGTCGACCTCGTTGAGCACGGCAAAGAGGCCGAGCTGGACGTGCGACACGCGGCTGGAGCGGCGTTCTTCCTGCAGCACTTCGCGGAACGTGTCGGCGAGGTCGATATGCCGCAACCAGTTCTTGCTGATGCCGTGGGGGCTGCTGAAATGCAGCCAGAGGAACTCCGTGCTCGATCGTGGTGTCGCGTTGAGCCAGGCAAGCGCGGCGTCGGCATCGACACGCCGACCCACGCCGTCCGATGAGAACACGTATGCGTGGACGAGCTCGGTCCTGGGCGGCGTGGCTATGGCCATGGCGATGGCGCCGTTACTCGGACGAAAGCCCCGATGGAAGCCCCGGCGACTGCCGAGGGTCGGTCGTGAGGACGGGCAAGCGCGCTGCCGCGGCGAAGAACGGGTGCTGCAACGCGTCTTCCAAGGATCCCAGGGCGCGACGCTGCCGAACCAGCGCATCGATCTTGGCCTGCGTGGCCGTCGCAAGCGTCAGCTGCGCCGCGATCAGGCTCGGCCGGTCGGCATCGCCGCTATCGAATGCCGACTCCATCCGGCGGTACTCGCGCACTTCCTCCTCGTGGATCGTCTGGGCCGAGGCGAGCGATCGGGCGCTCGCCCGGTACTCGGTCACCGCCTGGTCGATGGCATGCAGGACGGTGTCCTGCAGGGCCGTGAACTGCGCTGCTGCTTGCGCACGCCGGGCCAGCGCTTCCGCGATCTGTCCTTGGTTTTGGTGGAAGATCGGCAGCGGTACCGTGGGCATCAGCAAATACTGGTTGTCGCCCTGGTTGTAGTCGTATCCGGGCGCCAAGGCGATGTCCGGGTATTGATCGGCGATCGCAAGTTGCAGCGCCGCTTCCGCGGCTGCGTAATCGGCCAGCGCCGACTGTACATCGCTGCGCCCGGTCAGCGCCGCCTTGCGCAGGGCCGCGGTGGCGATGCCGGCCGCGGGCTGCTGCGGGGCTTCGATGTCGGAAAACGAGATGGTGATCCCGTGCAGCGCCGCTACCGGAATGCCGATCGCACCCGCGAGGGCGTTGCGTGCCTGGGTCTCGCGGTTTTGCGCGTCGAGGGCCGTCAGTCGCGTTTCGTCGCGATGGATGCGCGCCTGCGCCAGCTCGAAGCCGGTGGCGCCGCCGGCTGCAAACCGCTGCGCGGTGGCCGCGACGAGTTGTTCTTCGACGGCGAGATTGCGCCGGGACTGGGCAAGACGCTGCCGCGCGGCCCAGAGATCGATCAGAGCGTTACGGACCCCGGAGCGGACCTGCCACGACGCGGTCGCGAGATCTTCCCGCGCTGCGGCTTCGAGGTGGCGCGCCTGCGCCGTCCGTGCCGCGCGTTTGCCGCCGGTCTCGATCACGAACTCGATCGATGGCCCGATGGTCCAGGGGGAGGGAGTGCGGACCGTCTGATTGTAGGAGAGGTCCTGAAAGACCAGGGTCGGATTCGGTCGCTGTCGTGCGCTGCGGGTCGCACCGCGCGCCTGCGCCAGACTCGAGCGTGCGAGATCGAGATTCGGGTGGTAATACAACGCCGCCAAGGTGAGTGTCGAAAGATCCCAGCGGGCCGGCGCGGCCGCCCCGGATCGCATCGCATGGACGAAGGTGAGCAGCCGGGGGTCGCGCAGGGAGCGCGACGAGAGCTTGGCGGCATTTTGTGCGGGATCGATGGGTGCCGGGTGGTAGGTGGCGCATCCGGCAAGCGCGGCGCCGAGCATCGCGGGAAGGAAAAAGCGTCGCATCATTCCACGGGTTCCGGTTCGGTGTCCGGACAACTATACCCCCGGCCGATGGTCGGGTCGTGACCGCCGCATCCGCGCCGGTCAGGATTTCCGCTGGACCGGGGCGGAGGAGGAAAGTCCGCGCCAGAGGAGGAACGCGGCAACCAACAGGCTGGTTCCGGCGGCGACGGCGATCGGAAACCGAAAATCCGGCCGCTCGATGACGAACGGCAGCAGGCCCACCGCTACGGCGGGAGGGGCATGGAGTTTGAGCAGGCGCAGTACGCCGATGCCGCAGAGGGTCGCCGCCGCGGCCGCGAGCGGTCCGGTGCCGAAATGCGCCACGATGGTCAGCCCGATCGCGGCCGTCGATGCGCAGGCGACCGGCAGGGTCAGCGGGCGATCGGCCCAGGGGCAGACCCGGGTGTGCGCGAACATCTCGAAGCCGATCACCACGAGCGGCGGATAGAGCAGGAAATGCCAGTCCAGCAGTTCGGAAACGGTTGCACCGACCGTCAGGAAAACCAGATAGAAGGCGACCCAGGACCAGTCCCGGGGCGGTCTCTCCAGGATGTCGTCGAGTGTGTTCGCTGCCGATTCGGGCGTCGGCACCGGTGACAACCAGCGCAGACGCACGAAGGCGATCGTCGCGAGTAGTCCGGTACCGAGCAGGATCGCCGGCGGGTACCACCAACTCTTTTCCCCGAGCGCGAGCGGCAGCAGGCCGGCCGAGATCGCCGGCGCGATCGGAGAATGCAGCGCACGGATCACCAGGACGGCGACCGCCACGATCAACAGCACGGCCACTGGGCCATATGCCCAGTGGCGGGCGACGTAGGTGCCGACGGCCGCGGTGAGCAACGGGGTGATGATGAGCAGCAGCGGCGCGCGCGCCCAGGTGCCGCGCGGACGCGTCAGGATGTCATGCGCGAGCGCGCCGAGTTCCGGGAACAGAAAGTAGGGAAAGGCCGTGATCTGGGCAAGCCAGGCGATCCCGCCCAGATAGCTGGCCGCGGCCCCTTCCCAGAGCGCGCGGCGGGAGGTCGTCGTCATCGTTCGCTGGTTTGCATATGGCAGGATCGGAACCATAGCAGGCATTCGCCGCCGCGCCGCGATCGTTCGCGTTCCGACAGCGCGCGGATCGGGCTCGGGGGCCGGAGATCAGTATTCGGCGTGTAGGCGCAAGCCGAAAATGGATAGCGGTCCACGATCACGGTTATAAGCCGGATTGACCACCAGTTGGTAATCGCCCGTCACGGTGACGTGTTCCCATGCCTGGTAGGCGTAATAGGTCTCGGCGATCCGTTCCGTGCCGTAGTTCAGTCTACCGTCGCCGATGACGATGCCCATTCCGCCTGCTGCGAAGTACTGCTGCGCGGCATGCGACAAGCCGTTTACGACGAGCGCAAATCCCGCGGTGTCGTTGGCCCGGTTCCAGCGGGCTCCCTGCAACGACAGCCCGGTCGCGAGCGACTTGTCGATTTCCGTGAAGTCGTATGCCTCCTGCTGGCCATTGCTTGCGCTCACGCGCAGGAATGCGCCGAGATCGGACGTGATCTCCTGTTCGGCATTGATGGCGCCGCCGGGTTTCGATCCGAAGCGGCGCACCGTTGCAGTGCTGGGTATGGCTCCGATCAGGGCGGCGTATGCGAGCGCGGCGTCATAGGCACCGAATCGTCCTCGATTGTCGTAGACCAGGAACCGGATCTTGCCCGGATGCCCGGCGATCTGGTGCCGCTCCTCGAGTTCGGACACCCACTCGAACTGATGGAAGGTGGTGTCGATCTTGGTCCCGTTGGGTTGGCTCGACAGGGCGAAAACTCCGCCGCGCAGGGTCCATCGGCCCTGATTCCATTCGACGGCGCCGCCGTCGGTGTATCCCCAGGCATTGGCGGCGTAGTCGAAGGCACCGCTGTCGATGATCGACCAGTTCAGAAAGTCGTTGCGTGGGTCATGGGCATACCGATTGTTGTCGAAAATGTCGACGACCGACAATTTCCCGAGGGTGATCGTCACGTTGTCATCGGCCTGGGTTCCGGCAAGCTGGTTCAGATCGTCCGACACCGCGCTGGTGGTTCCGTGGGAACCGATGGCGATCACCTGCCGCAGGAACAGGCGCTGCAACTGATAGTACGGGTTGCTCGCGCCGACCTTGTAGGCCTCGCCGCTGGGGAAACCGGCGACGCCCACCGTATTGCTCAGGCCAAATCCCTGGTCGATCTCGGGGTTGGCGTACACCGCGGCGCCACGCCAGAGGTGCAGGCCGGCGTAGAGCGTGATGTCGTTGGTCGTCTTGTCGCTGCCGCCCGGGGTCAGGCTGTTGGGTCCCTGGTACGGAGAGGCGAAGCGTGGGTGGAACTGCGTAACGTCGGTGAACTGCTCGTGGAGGTTCCATGTCTGCGAGGCATCCGCGCCGCTTGCGCCATTCGTCGCGGCCGGAGCGCTCGGAACGGGCGGTGCGCCGCCAGCGGCGTCCGCGTTGTCGGTCGTATCCGGCGTCGTCGCGGTACCGCCGTCCGCGAGGGCGGCCAGGGGCAGAAATAGGGCAGCAAGTACCCAGCACCGGAGGCGCGGAATGGTCGGCATGGCGATGTGGCGGCGCGGTTGGCAATGCATTTTGGAAATGGCGTCGGCTCGGATCGTCCCGCAGGACGGACCGGGGGCGGCGTCCTGCGCCCGATCCGATCCGGATCGGGGTACGGTGCCGGTGCGCGGGCCGTCTCCGCGCGGCGTGGCAGCGGATCAGGAAGCGCCCGCCGCCATCCGGACGATCTTGACGAGGAGCATTCCCGCCGCGATCACCAGATACCCCCGCAGCACGCCCATCCATACGCGATGGAGCAGCGTCAGCCGCAGCGGCGGCAGCGGCGGCAGCGTGGCGAGCGG
>JAKAFN010000028.1 GCA_021825945.1 Pseudomonadota bacterium | reverse complement strand
GGCTCGACGTTTTCCGTAACCGCGGAAAGCGCAATCGAATATTTCATCCCCGGCCAATCGTAGCCGGGCCTGGAGAAAACAATGACGACGGACGCGAAGTCGCCGCTGGGCCTTCTCGGGCGCAAAGTCGGCATGACCCGCATCTTCACCGACGACGGTGAATCGGTGCCGGTCACTGTGGTCGACGTATCCGATAACCGCGTGACGCAGATCAAGACCCCGGAAACCGACGGCTATCGCGCCGTCCAGGTCGCCGCGGGCAAGCGCCGCGCCTCTCGTATCACCAAGCCTCTGGCTGGACACCTCCGCAAGGCGGGCGCCGATGGCGCGCAGACCTTGCACGAGTTCCGCCTCGCCGACGATGCCCAGGTCGAATTGCAGCCGGGCGCCGAGCTCGGAACCGAGCTGTTCGCGGTGGGCCAGAAGGTCGATGTCACCGGCATCACCATCGGCAAGGGCTTCGCCGGCGCAATCAAGCGACACCACTTCTCCTCCAATCGTGCCTCGCACGGCAACTCGGTGACGACCAATGCCCCCGGTTCCATCGGGATGCGGCAGGATCCGGGCCGTGTCATGCCCGGCAAGCGCATGGCAGGACACCTTGGCGACGTGCAGCGCACGACGCAAAACCTGACGGTCGTGCGGATCGATGCGACGCGCAAGCTGCTGCTCATCAAGGGGGCGATCCCCGGAGCGAGCGGCGGCGCAGTGGTCGTGCGTCCGGCGGTCAAGGCGTGAGGAGGCGGGGACGATGGAACTGAAGGTATTCAACGACCAGGGTCAGGAGACGGCGAAATTCGACGCGCCGGCCACCCTTTTCGGCCGTGATTACAACGAAGCCCTGGTGCACCAGATCGTGGTTGCCTACCAGGCCAATGCCCGCCAGGGCACCCGCGCGCAGAAGGATCGCGAAGCCGTGCATCACAGCACGCGCAAGCCGTTCAAGCAGAAGGGAACCGGCCGGGCGCGTGCCGGTATGACATCCAGCCCGCTGTGGCGGGGCGGCGGTCGTATTTTCCCGAATTCGCCGGATGAGAACTTCTCGCAGAAAGTCAATCGCAAGATGTTCCGGGCCGGGGTCTGCTCGATCCTGTCGAAGCTCGCACGCGACGATCGTGTCGTGGTCGTGGACGACCTGTCGGTCGAGGCGCCGCGTACGAAGTTGCTCGCGCAGAAACTCAAGAGCATGGGCCTCGATTCGGTGCTGATCATCACCGACAGCATCGACGACAACCTGTATCTGGCGGCGCGCAACCTCAAGAACGTCATGGTCGTGGAAACCCGCCATGCCGATCCGGTATCGATGATTCACTACAAGAAGCTGGTGCTCACGCGTCCCGCGATCGCCACGCTTGAACAACTGTGGGGGCGGGCATGAGCCAGGATCGCCTGTACAACGTTCTGTTGGCGCCGATCATCTCGGAAAAATCCACGATGATCGGAGAAAAGCACAACCAGGTCGCCTTTCGTGTGATCCAGGATGCCACCAAGCAGGAGGTGAAGGCCGCAGTCGAGTTGCTGTTCAAGGTGCAGGTCGACTCCGTGCAGATCCTCAACCGTGCCGGCAAGGAAAGGCGTTTCGGGCGCACGCCGGGACGCCGCAGTGACGTGCGTAAAGCGTACGTCTGCCTGAAGGCAGGCCAGGAGATCAACTTCGCCGAGGGAGTGAAGTAATGGCACTCGTCAAAGTCAAACCGACGTCGGCCGGGCGCCGTGCGCTCGTCAAGGTCGTTCACGCCCACCTGCACAAAGGTCGCCCCCATGCGGCGCTGATCGAAAAGAAGGTGCGCGGGTCCGGCCGGAACAACCTCGGCCACATCACGACCCGGCATCAGGGTGGCGGACACAAACAGCACTATCGGATCATCGATTTCCGTCGCAACAAGGACGGCATCCCGGCGCGCGTCGAGCGCATCGAATACGATCCCAACCGGTCGGCGCATATTGCACTGCTGTGCTACGCCGACGGCGAGCGGCGCTACATCATCGCGCCGAAGGGGCTGACGGTCGGCGCGCAGGTGGTCAGTGGAGCCGAAGCCCCCATCCGGGCCGGAAATACCCTGCCATTGCGCAACATCCCGATCGGCAGCACCATTCACTGCATCGAGATGCAGCCCGGCAAGGGGGCCCAGATGGCGCGCGCGGCGGGCACCTCGGTGCAGTTGCTGGCGCGGGAGGGTAGCTACGTGCAACTGCGTCTGCGTTCGGGCGAGATTCGCAAGGTTCTCATCGAGTGCCGAGCGACCATCGGTGAGGTCGCGAACGAAGAGCACAATTTGCGTCAGTTCGGAAAGGCCGGCGCGATGCGCTGGCGCGGCATCCGCCCGACGGTTCGCGGCGTTGCGATGAATCCGGTCGATCACCCGCACGGCGGCGGCGAGGGCCGCACCGGTACGGGGCAACCGCCGGTAAGCCCGTGGGGGCAGCTCACCAAGGGCTATCGGACCCGCAACAACAAGCGCACCGACAACATGATCGTGCAGCGCCGTTACCGCAAGTAAGCGCGCATTGCCGCCATATCCGAGGAAAAAGGGATGTCACGCTCACTGAAAAAAGGCCCGTTCGTCGACGGGCACCTGGTCAAGAAGGTCGAGACGGCGCATGCGACGAAGGACAAGCGCCCGATCAAGACCTGGTCGCGCCGGTCCACGATCCTGCCGGACTTCGTCGGCTTCACGATCGCGGTTCACAACGGCAAGCAGCATGTGCCGGTCTACATCAACGAACAGATGGTCGGGCACAAGCTTGGCGAGTTCGCCCTGACCCGCACGTTCAAGGGCCATGCCGCCGACAAAAAGGCGCAGGGCAAGAAGTAAAGGGAACGCACAATGGAAACCATGGCGAGCTATCGCGGCGCACGGCTCTCGGCTCAGAAGGGTCGTTTGGTAGCCGACCTCGTGCGCGGCAAACCGGTCGACAAGGCGCTCAATATCCTGAGCTTCACGCCCAAGAAGGCCGCAGGGATCATCCGCAAGCTGTTGGAATCGGCGATCGCCAATGCCGAGCACAACGACGGCGCGGATATCGACGAACTGAAAGTCACGAGGATCCACGTCGAACAAGGCCCTACGTTGCGACGCTTCATGGCGCGGGCAAAGGGCCGCGGTGCGCGGATCAGCAAGAAGACTTGCCATATCTATATCGCCGTCGGCGACGGAAAGAAAGAGTAGGTACGCGATGGGTCAAAAGATCAACCCGACGGGCTTCCGCCTCCCCGTAACGCGCAACTGGAATTCGCGCTGGTTCGCGAGTGGCCGTGAGTTCGGCCGCATGCTGGGCGAAGACCTCAAGGTTCGCGAGTACCTGCGCCGCAAGCTTCGCAGCGCGTCGGTCGGGCGCATCCTGATCGAGCGTCCGGCGAAAAACGCGCGCATCACGATTTTTTCCGCCCGTCCCGGCGTCGTGATTGGCAAGAAGGGCGAAGACATCGAGACCCTCAAGGTCGATCTTCAGCGCATGATGGGCGTGCCGGTGCATGTCAACATCGACGAAATCCGCAAGCCGGAGCTCGACGCGCAGTTGATCGCCGATTCGATCACGCAGCAGCTCGAAAAGCGCATCATGTTCCGCCGTGCGATGAAGCGGGCGATGCAGAACGCGATGCGGCTGGGTGCGCAAGGGATCAAGATCATGAGCGCCGGGCGCCTCAACGGCATCGAGATCGCCCGTACCGAGTGGTATCGAGAGGGTCGGGTGCCGCTGCACACGCTGCGTGCCGACATCGATTACGGCTTTTCGGAAGCCAAGACCACCTACGGGGTGATCGGGGTCAAGGTCTGGGTCTATAAGGGTGACACCCTCGGCCAACCACAGGCGGCAGGCACGGACGCGGCGCCCGCGCCGTCGGATCGAGAGGATCGCCGTCCCCGCCGACCCGCCGGCGATCGGCCCGGCCCGCGGCCCGGTGCGCCGCGACGCAGTGCGCGCAAGCCGGAGGGTGGCGAAAGCGCCCCTGCGGGGAGCGAGCAGAAGGAAGGGGCTCCGGTCGTCAAGCGCGTGCGCAAGACTGCCGCAGGCCCGGCGGCGACGCCGGAATCCGGCGAAACGAAGTAAAGAATACGGAGAGACACCATGTTGCAGCCGGCACGGCGCAAATACCGCAAGGATCACAA
>JAKAFN010000017.1 GCA_021825945.1 Pseudomonadota bacterium | reverse complement strand
GACTCGGTCTCCGACATCCACATCGAATGCACCGGGGACCGCGGGAAAGTGCGGATCCGCTTCCGCAAGGACGGGCGGCTGCGGCCGTACCTGGAGTTGCCGAACAGCTACGCCAACGCGCTGGTGTCTCGCATCAAGATCATGTGCGACCTGGACATCTCCGAGCGTCGCAAACCCCAGGACGGCAAGATCAACTTTGCGCGCTTTTCGCCGCAGCACAAGCTCGAATTGCGCGTCGCGACGATTCCGACCAACAACGGCCTGGAGGACGTCGTCCTGCGGTTGCTGGCGGCCGCCAAGCCGATTCCGGTGGACCGGATGAACCTCAGCCCCGACAACCTGCTGCGGCTCCGGTCCATGATCGAACGGCCCTACGGCCTGGTGCTATGCGTCGGCCCCACCGGCTCCGGCAAGACCACCACCCTGCACTCCGCCCTCGGGCACATCAACACGCCCGACCGCAAGATCTGGACTGCCGAGGATCCGGTGGAAATCACCCAGGCCGGGCTACGTCAGGTCCAGGTCAATCCGAAGATCGACTGGACCTTCGCCAAGGCCCTGCGCGCCTTCCTGCGCGCCGACCCCGACGTCATCATGGTGGGCGAGGCGCGCGATGCAGAGACCGCCCACATGGTGGTCGAAGCGTCACTCACCGGGCACCTCGTGTTTTCGACGCTGCATACCAACACCGCGCCAGAAACGGTGACGCGCCTCATCGACCTCGGCGTCGACCCGTTCAATTTCGCCGACGCGCTGCTGGGCGTCCTGGCGCAGCGCCTCGTGCGCCGGATCTGCCCCCACTGCCGGACGGACCGCCCCGCGACCGAGGAGGAGATCGACGAGCTGCTGTCCGACTACCTGGGAACCGCGCCGAATGCCGGCGCGCGACTGCTGCGCAAGACGACCGCGGCCGAATGGCAGCACCGCTACGGCCGCGAAGGCGTGCTGATGCGGTACAGCAGCACGGGTTGTCCGCGCTGCGGCGGGTCCGGATTGCTGGGACGGATCGCCATCCACGAACTGATGGTCAGCAACCAGGAGCTACGTCATCTGATCCAGACGCGCGCGACGCCCGCGGAACTGCTGGCATGCGCGACCCGGAACGGGATGCAGACCCTGCGGCAGGATGGCATCGAGAAAGTGCTGCAGGGGCTGACGACGATCGAGGAAGTGCGGGCGACGAGCAACGAATAGTGGTTTTGCCGCAGTGACAACCGTGGCGACCTCTGCGCCGGCCCACCGTGGTCAGGCGGGCCAGATCAATCCCTGCGCACCGAGGCTGCGCGCCCGCGCCAAGGTTGGCGCCGACGGCGCCAAGGGAACATAGACCGGCAACGGGGTCTCCCGGCACAGGTCCGCGATCGCCTCCCACCCCGGCATGTGCCCGGTCTCCGTTTCCAGCACCGCGAAGTCGCAGCCCGAATCGGCCGCGCGCTTCAGGTCGACGCGATCCCGGACGCCGGCGCCCACCGATGTCGCCGCGGCAGGCCGCCGCGGACCGCGGCGCAGCGCCTGCGAATCCCAATACCACCCGTCCAATCCGTCGGCGGCCGGATCCGCCCCGCATGCGGCCGCATCGACCATCAGCTGCGCGCCATAGGCGCGCGCCTGCTCCGCCGCTGCGCGCAACGCCGGCAACGCGGCGGCGGCCGCGAACAACCCCGGTTCGCGCAACAGCAATCGTCGCGCACCGCGCGCCAGGCGGTCGTCGACCCAGGATGCCACCGCCGGCGCATCGACCAGGTTTCCCGGCGAGCGCACGGCAACGGACGGCAGTTGCGCCCAGCGCAAGGCCGGCACGGCGGCGGGCAGCAGCGGCGACGGCGGCTCGTCATCCGGATGGTGAAAGCGCAGCCGCTGGCCCTCCTCCGGCCGCGGTTCTCCATCCCATGAGAACACCCGCCGGAAATACAGGCGCACATACGCATGCGGATAGTCGTGCTCGATCACCGTCCACGGTTCGGAGCCGTGAATCTGCACGCCCAGTTCCTCGCGCAGTTCGCGCGCCAGCGCCGCCTCCACCGACTCGCCTGGTTCGATCTTGCCACCGGGAAACTCCCAATAGCCCGCGTACGGTTTGCCTGCCGGACGATCGGCAAGCAGCACCGCGCCGTCCGGTCGCACGAGGACACCGACGGCGACGTGGGTGGTGGGGCGGGAGGGGGTCATATTCGTGATCGGCGAGGGGAAACGGTTCACGACGCGCCGACCGCAACCGGATCGATCAGGCCCTGCCGCCCCGCATAATCGCGCGCAAACTGCAGCGCGACCCGGCCGGAACGCGACCCGCGCTGCAGCGCGAAGCGCAAGGCTTCGCCGCGCGCTGTTTCGATGTCCGGCGCCGCGAGCCCGAAGTGTCGCAGCCAGTGCGCGACGATCTCCAGATAATCGTCCTGGCGGAACGGGCGGAAGGACAGCCACAGCCCGAACCGCTCGGAGAGCGAAATCTTTTCCTCCACCGTCTCCGCGGGGTGCAGATCGCCCTGGGCGTCGTAGGTGCCGGCGAGGTTCTCCTCCATCGATTCCGGCATGAGATGGCGACGGTTGGAGGTGGCATAGACGAGAAGGTTCGAGGCGCCGGCCGCGATCGAACCGTCGAGCGCGGCCTTCAACGCTTTATACGACGCGTCGCCCATTTCGAACGAGAGGTCGTCACAGAACGCGACGAAGCGCTCCGGGCGCGGAGCGACCAGGGTGGCGATGGCGGGAAGATCCACCAGGTCGGCCTTGTCGACTTCGATCAACCGCAGGCCGCGCGCGGCAAACTCGGCGAGACAGGCCCGTACCAGGGACGACTTGCCGGTACCGCGTGCGCCGGTGAGCAGCACGTGATTCGCGGGCAGCCCGCGCACGAACTGTTCGGTGTTGCGGAGGATCGCACCCTTCTGCACGTCGACCCCGAGCAGATCTCCCGCTTCGATGCGCGCGATGCGCTCGACGGCGACGAGTTCGCCGCTTTCCGCGCCGAGAAACCGGCGCTTGCGCCAGTGGAACGCCTGCGCGCTCCAGTCCGGCGCAACGGGCAGCGGCGCCCAGTGATCGAGCCAACGGACGAGACGGTCGAGCGGATCCATGTCTTCTCCTTGAACATCCTGGAGAAGTTGATACCACAAATCCCGAAATGCCCCGCCGGACGCGGGGACTGCTGCGCAAGCCTCGGGCCGCGAACCCTGTCAGGGTTTCAACTGCCCACGGATTTGCCCGCCCATGTACGGGTCGCTCTGCACATTGATATCCAGATCGCCGGCCTTGCACTCCTCCATCTGCCGGGACGTGAGCCTTGCGCCCGCCGGGACGGCCCAGGTGCCGCCGCCGGTGTTTTCGAGGTTGATCCTCGAGATGATCCGCAGCGGACCACCCGCGCTTGGTTCGGAGGCGCCGGAAAATGTCGGTATGCTGGGCAGGACTGTGCCGAATATTGCCCGGTCGGCGACGCGACGGCCTTGCAGAATTTGCTCGTGCGCCGTCGCGACGGGCCGGCTGTCTGCAACATCGCATGGAGGGAAGTGTGTCGTGAGCGAAATTCATCCGCCCCGTCTGACCTCGCTGTCCCACGGGGGCGGCTGCGGCTGCAAGATCGCGCCGGGAATACTCTCCGAGATTCTGCGCGACACCGCGCAAATGCCGGTCCCCCCCGAGTTGCTGGTCGGGATCGAGACGTCCGACGACGCGGCGGTCTACCGTCTCAACGCAGAACAGGCCATCGTCGCGACGACCGACTTCTTCATGCCCATCGTCGACGACCCGGTCGATTTCGGCCGCATCGCGGCGACCAACGCGATTTCCGATATCTACGCGATGGGGGCGCGCCCCATTTTCGCGTTGGCCATCGTCGCCATGCCAATCAAGGTCCTGCCGGTGGCCACGATCCGGGGGATTCTCGAGGGTGGGCAGCAGGCATGCCGTGCGGCAGGAATCCCGATCGCGGGCGGACACACCATCGACTCGGTGGAGCCGATCTACGGCCTGGTGGCGCTCGGCCTCGTTCACCCGGACCGCATCCAGCGCAACAGTGGCGGCCGTCCGGGCGACCGGATCGTGCTGGGCAAGCCGCTGGGCGTGGGCGTGTATTCGGCGGCCCTCAAGAAAGACGCGCTGTCGACGGACGCGTACGCGCGCATGATCGACACCACGACGCGCTTGAACACGCCCGGTCCCGAACTTGCGGAGATCGACGGCGTGCATGCGCTCTCGGACGTCACCGGTTTCGGCCTCGCCGGACATGCCCTGGAACTGGCGCGCGGCGCTCGCCATACGGTGCGGGTGGACTGGGCGCGCGTGCCATTCCTTCCGGGGGTGCGGAATCTGGCGCAGCAGGGCCACACCACGGGCGCGTCGGTGCGCAATTGGGCGAGCTATGGCGCGGACGTGCAATTGCCGGCCGCGTTTTCCGAGGTCGACCGCGCGCTGCTCACCGATCCCCAGACCAGCGGCGGCCTGCTCGTGAGCTGCGCCCCGACGGCGGTGGACCGGGTGCTGGCGGTATTCCGCAAGCACGGATTCGACGCGGCGGTCGAGTGCGGGGAGATCCTCGATGAGAACGGTCCGGGGAAACTGACGATCATTTGAGCACGGTTCGCCACGATGCGGCAGAAAGGCGGATATGACCATTCGAATCCACGTCCTGCAACACGAGCCCTTCGAGGGCATTGGCGGCATGGCGCCGCGCCTTGCCGCGCTGGGCGCGGAGATCCGCACGACGCGGCTCTACGAAGACCCGGCGCTTCCGGCGTCGAACGATGCCGATCTCGTCATTGCCATGGGCGGATCGATGAGCGTCAACGACGAGGCGCAATTGCCCTGGCTGCGTGCGGAGAAGCGCTTTCTGCGCGCGGCGATCGACGGCGGCGGCGCGGTGCTCGGCATCTGTCTCGGCGCGCAATTGATTGCCGACGCGCTCGGGGCGCGCGTAACCCGCAACCCTGTCCCGGAAATCGGCTGGTTCCCCGTCGAGGCGGTACCGCTGCCGGCGGGCCGAGATGTCTTCCGCTTTCCCGACCGGTTCTGGGCATTCCACTGGCATGGCGAAACCTTCGCACTACCGACCGGCGCGATCCATCTGGCGCGGTCGGCGCACTGCGCACACCAGGCATTTCAGTTCGGTGCGCGGGTAATCGGGCTGCAATTCCATCTGGAAACGACACCGGGCAGCGCGCAGGCATTGATCGAAGGCTGTGCGGACGAACTGATTCCCGGTGTGCCGACGATCCAGAGTGCGGAGGCGATCCACGCTTCGGGACGATATGAAGAGATCGATGCGTTGATGGGAGCCGTGTTGGCGTATCTGTTACACCCCGGCCGTTGATTCGCCCGCACCCTTATCCCCGCCCTCGCCCGAATGCGGGAGCGGGGGTTCGTTTCCCGCAACCGGTCTGTCGTGGTCGATGACGGGTAGTCGTCGGGTCGCGCGCAGCACGGGATGGCGATACCCCAAGGTCGCGAGGATCAGGGCAAGAGCGCCGAACACCGCGAGCGCTGTGCGCAGACCGATGTGCTGGCCGATCCAGCCGCTCGCCAAGGCACCGGGAATCCCGGGAACCAGGATCAGCCAGCGCATCGTGGTGGTCATGCGTCCCAGCATGGGCGTCGGCGTCACCGCTTGGCGCAACGCCAGGAAGTTGATGAACAGCAACACCGCGCCGGCGCCGAAACAGCTCAGCGTGACCGTGAACGCCAGGATGCCAACCGCGCCCGTCGGCGCCGCCGCCAGCAGGCTCCAGCCGAACCCGCAGATTGCAATGCCAAGCAGCAGCGCCGGTCCCGGCCCGATGCGCTCGGTGATGCGGTGCCCGAGCGAACTCGCCACGACCGTCCCCACGCCGAGGGCGACGTAGCACAGCCCGACCTGATTTCCCGACAGGCTGAGCACGCGGGTGGCAAAGAGGATCTGCACGACCAAGGCGCCCTGATAGCAGAACTGGAACCCGCCGACGAAGACGGCCATTGCAACCAACAGGCGGTGGGTTGCCACGAACCCCAGGCCGGCGCGCATCGATCGCCAGAAATGTCGGCCGGGATGCCGTTCGCCTTCCTGCACGCGGATGCCTCGCAGGATCGCCGCCGACCCCAGCAGCAGCGCGACGTCGGCGAGCAGGGCCAGCGGCGCTCCCGTCAGCTTGATCAGGGCGCCGGCCGCCGCCGGCCCCGCCACTTCGGATGTCGAGTACGCCAGCGCGTTCTTCGCGTGAGCCTCCACCAGCCGGTCGCGGGGCACGATCTGTGTCAGCACGATCTGCCCTGCGCTTCCCGAGGTCGTATAGATCGCGCCGAGCACGAACGCCACGACGTAAAGCCAGGACATTGCCAACCAACCCCGGTGCCACGCCAGCGGGACGGTGCCCACCGTCAGTCCCAGCAGCAGTTCACCGGCAACGTACACCGGCAGTTTGCGCACGCGATCGAGCCATACGCCTACCGGCAGCGAAAACAATGCGAACGGAACCGTCTCCATCGCCGTCAGCCATCCCATCTGGGTGGGGCTCGCGCCCAGGAGCGTGGCGGCGGTCAGGGGAATCGCCAGCAGGATGATCTGGTTGGCGAAGGCGCTGAGCAGGATCGAAGACCAGAGCCGGCGGTACAACGGGTCATGCAGCAGATCGGTCGGGGGCGGCGCGAATCGGTGAAGCCATGTGAGG
Organism: Pseudomonadota bacterium; assembly: GCA_021825945.1. Classification (GTDB taxonomy): domain Bacteria; phylum Pseudomonadota; class Gammaproteobacteria; order Burkholderiales; family Burkholderiaceae_F; genus GJ-E10. The sequence continues at coordinate 15,130 of JAKAFN010000017.1, read as the reverse complement.
GCGCGGGGCGACGGGCGGCCTGCGTTCATGGCCCCCGCTCCCGGAGTCGGGGCCGGCCGGGCGTCCTCGGCGTCAGCCGCCGCGTGGTCTTTTCGGCCAGTCCGTCGACGAACTGCGGCGACCCCAATGGCCAGCCGCGATGGGTCGCTTCTTGGATCCGCCGCATGCGCTCGGCATCCATCGGGGCCGCGCATAACCGGCCGTATGCCGCCTGCCGCTCGAAGGGCGTGTTGCCCAGCGCCCAAAATCGCGGCGCGTCCCGAATCAAGGGATCGGCACGCATCCCCAGGTGATGCGCCATGCTGGACCATGGATACGCCGCCGCATCGCCCAGGAGCGCCGAGCGCGCCGGCTCGGTTTCGACGTACCGCATGACATCCAGCAGGTAATCGTCGGCGTCGAGCACGGTGCAACGAAACCGTCCCTCCCACAGCGCACCATTGCGGGCATGACGCCGGTTGAACCGGCGGACGTATCTGCGCCCGACGGCCTGCATGGCGCGGCTCAGCGAACTCGGGCCTTCCGGCGTGCAGACGAGATGGAAATGATCCGGCATCAGGACATAGGCGTGCACGGACACGGCCTCCTGATCGCAGGCGTCGGCAAGATCGCCGAGCATGCCGCGGAAATCCGCTTCGTCGAGAAAAGCCGTGCGGCGATCGATCGCACGCTGCACGACATGGTGCGGAAATCCCGGAATCGACAAGCGCGACAGGCGGGCCACGGGGAACGCGCAAACGCGGCGGAAACTAGAATTCGCCGATGGCGAAGAGCCGACGATGCTCCCGGATCGCGTAGCGGTCGGTCATCCCGGCGATATAGTCGGCGATCGCCCTCGGCCCCTCGCGCTGCACGCGTTCGCAGTGCTCGACCGGAAGCAGACGAGGCTCCTCCTGGAACGCCGCGAACAGATCGCCGACGATGCGGCGGGCCTTCATCGTCATGCGCATCACTTGCGGGTGACGATACAGGTTCGCGAACAGGAACGACTTGAGTTCGTCCTGCTCGTCGCGAATGGAACCCGAGAACGCGACCAGGGGCGCCGCGTTGCGTACGTCGTCGACGCTCGCCGGGCGTGCCTCGTCGATGCGCCGCGCGGTTTCCTGGGTCAGGTCGCGAACGAGGGTATCGATGATGTGGCGCACGGTTTCATGAACGGCACGGCGCGGACTGATTCCTGGCATCCTAGCCATCACCGCTTCCCGGTGGCGGGCATACAGCGGAACCTCATCGAGGCGCTCGGGCTGGAGCAGGCCGGATCGGAGACCGTCGTCGATGTCGTGATTGTTGTACGCGATCTCATCGGCGAGGTTCGCGACCTGCGCCTCGATGGTCGACTGCCGGCGCAGCAGGAAGCGCTCCGCAACCGCGCCGAGCTGGCGGGCGTTGTCGGGCGAACAATGTTTGAGGATGCCCTCGCGCGTCTCGAAGCAGAGGTTCAATCCGTCGAATGCGCCGTACCGCTCCTCGAGCACGTCGACGACCCGCAACGACTGCAGGTTGTGCTCGAATCCACCGAACGGCCGCATGCACTCGTTGAGGGCGTCCTGTCCAGCGTGGCCGAAGGGCGTGTGGCCGAGATCGTGCGCGAGCGAAATCGCCTCGACCAAGTCCTCATTGACGCGCAGGCTGCGCGCCACCGAACGGGCGATCTGCGCCACCTCCAGAGAATGGGTCAGGCGTGTACGGAAAAGATCACCTTCGTGGTTGACGAAGACCTGGGTCTTGTACTCGAGACGCCGAAACGCCGTCGAATGGATGATCCGGTCGCGATCGCGCTGGAACTGGGTCCGCGACGCTGGGGGATCTTCGGCGTGGACGCGCCCCCGCGTCGCGTCCGAACGGGCCGCATAGCGGGCCAGCCCCGCTTCGTGGTCGGCGACGGAAAAAGGGATGGCCGCGGACGTCATACGAAACCGCCGCCGCGCAAGGTCGCCTCGACGAGGTCATCCGGCGCCTGTCGCCGGACCGCCTGTCCGATTCGCTCGAGCACGACGAAATCGATCTTGCCGGCGAACGCCTTCTTGTCCGAGCGCATCGACTCCATCGCCGCCGCACACGAAATGCCGGGAATGCGCGCCGGCAAACCGGCCTTGGCGACCGCCGCCGCCACGTCGTCGACCGCATCGCGACCGATCAGACCCAGGCGCTGGGAGAGATCGGCGGCCAGGCACAAACCGCAGGCCACGGCTTCGCCGTGCAGCCAGGTCCCGTAGCCGGTCAGTACCTCGATCGCATGACCGAAGGTATGGCCGAGATTGAGCAGCGCGCGATCGCCGCGCTCGCGTTCGTCCCGCCCCACCACCGCGGCCTTGATCCGGCACGATCCGGCAACCGCCTCGGCAATCGCCCCGGCATCACCGTCGAGCAGGCGCGGCAGCGCCACGACCGTGGCATCGAAATAGTCCCGATCCGCAAGCAGGCCATGCTTGAGGACTTCCGCAAGGCCGGCGCGCACTTCCCGCGGCGGCAAGGTACGCAAGACGTCCGGATCCGACACGACCGCGCTCGGTTGATGAAATGCACCGATCAGATTCTTGCCGCCGGGATGGTTGACGCCGGTCTTACCGCCGACCGACGAATCGACCTGCGCCAGCAGCGTGGTCGGCACCTGGACGAACCGGATGCCGCGCATGTATATCGATGCGGCGAATCCGGCGATGTCCCCCAGCACACCGCCACCCAATGCGACGAGGACGCTGCGACGATCGGCGCGTGCGGCGACGAGTGCATCCAGCACGCGCGACACGGTACCGAGGTCCTTGACCGATTCCCCATCCGGGATCGTGCATCGATGCGTCGGCGCAACCGCCTTGCAGGAATCGACCACCGCCTGCGCGTACAGCGGCGCAACGACCTCGGTGCAAACGACGTGGATCGAGGTCGGCCGCAGTGGTGCGACGAAGTCCCCTACGCGTGGGAGAAGACCGGCGCCGATGAAAATTTCGTAAGCCCGGCTGGCGAGATCGACGGGTATGCGATGCATGGCGGCATTGTACGGGTTGCGCGCCAGCAACGACATTTCAACCCTTGCGCAACTCCGCCAGGATCGTGTCCACCAAGCGCTTGGGGTTCCCCGGAGCAGACGAGAAGGTCCAATGGGCCGTCTCGCGGTAGAGCGGCATGCGCGCATCGAGCAAGGACTCGATGCGCGCGCGGCGGTCCCCGTCGCCGGTTGCCAGCAATGGGCGATTCGTGTCCTGGCGGGTGCGGCGCAGGATTTCCTCCGCGCTCGCATCGAGGAACAGCACGACGCCGCGATCGCGCAGGGAAGCCCGATTGGCGGGCCGCAGCACGGCGCCGCCGCCGGTTGCCAGGACGATCCCCCGCCGTGCCGTCAACTCCTGGAGAAGGTGCTCCTCGCGATCGCGAAACCCCTCTTCCCCCTCCAGTTCGAAGATCGTCGCGATCCGCACCCCCGCGCGCGATTCCAGCTCGGCATCGGCATCGACGAAGGTATATCCCAACGCCGAAGCAAGCAGGCGGCCGACCGTGGTCTTGCCGGCGCCCATCATGCCGATCAGGAAGAGCGGCGTGTCCGCCGCCGCCAGAATGGGGGAATGCTGATGCAAAACGCCGCCGTGACGTTGGGTATTGGAGGAGATGTCCGCCGCCCCCTGCGGGGCGGGGATGTCACATCTGCGCTGCCGCCTGGTTCATCTGCTGGGAAATCACGCGCGGCGTGATGAAGATCAGCAGTTCGGTGCGGTTGTTGGTCTTGGCTCGATCGCGGAAGAAGATGCCGACGTACGGCAGATCGCCCAGGAACGGAATCTTGGTGGTGGTGATCGTCTCGGTTTTCTCGAAAATGCCGCCGATCACCACCGTGCCGCCGTTCTGCACCAGGACCTGGGTGTCCACACTCTTCGTATCGATCGCGACACCCGCGGCGCTGCTCACCGCCGGATTGGGAGTGTCCTTATGCACCTTGACGGTCAGGAAGACATCGCCATCGGGGGTGATCTGCGGCGTCACCTCCAGGCTCAGTACGGCATTCTGGAACTGGACCATGCCAATGCCGCCGCCCGCCGAAACCGTCTGGTACGGGATCTGGGTGCCCTGCATGATGGTGGCCTTCACATTGTTGGCCGTGACGACGCGCGGGCTGGCGATATCGTTCGCCTGGCCGTCCACCTCCAACGCCGAGAGCTCCAGATTGAGCAGGTTGGAGATCGAACGGTCGAATAACGTAAGGCCGATCACGCCCGGATTGAAGCCGTTTTGCGACGCCGCGGGAAGGTTGACGAAGTTCGGGTTGGTGATGGTGGTACTCCCGACCGTCATGCTGTTGTAGGAGCCGGCGGAAGCGCCCGTGCCCGTGCCATAGGTGGAGCCGGCACCGCCGTTGAGCCAAGAAGTCGGCCCCGCGTGGACGATACCGAGCCGGGAACCGATGTCCTGGCTGAACGTGTCCTGCGCCTCGACGATGCGCGCCTCGATCATCACCTGGCGGGTCGGCACATCGATTTTCGATATCAACCGACGGATTTCATCGAGCCGCTCCGGAATGTCCTGTACGAAGAGCTGGTTGGTTCGCGTATCCAGAACCACGCTGCCGCGCTTGGACAGCAATCCCTTGCCGCTGCCCATGCCCCCGCCTCCACCGCCGGCAACTCGTCCCATCAGCAGGTTCTGCACGTCGACCGCTCTGGCGTAATTGAGCACAAAACTCTCGGCCCGCACGGGTTCGAGCGCCTCGATCTGGCTCTGCGCCTCCAGCGTCTGCTTCTCCTTCAGCGCCAACTCCTCGCGCGGCGCGATCAGGATGACGTTGCCGTTCTTGCGCATGCCCAGACCCTTGCTCTGGAGGATGATGTCCAGAGCCTGATCCCAGGGAACGTCCTTCAGACGCAAGGTGATGGTGCCGTGGACCGAATCGCTGGTAATGATGTTGAGGTTCGTGAAGTCGGCGATCACCTGCAGCAGCGAGCGCACGTCGACGTTCTGGAAATTGAGCGACAGGCGCTGTCCGTGATACCCCTTGCCTTGTCCCGGGAAGAGCTGGGTCGGGTTCGGATGAACCGGCTTGAGCTCGACGACGAACTGGTTGTCGCTCTGGTATGCGTCCTGCTCCCACAATCCCCGCCCTTCGATGACGAGTTGGGCATTACCGCCGTTCTGGCTCGCGGTCACCCGCGCGACCGGCGTCCCGAAATCGGTCACATCGAGGCGTCGGCGCAGCGAATCGGGAATCGTGGTGCCGTCAAAATCGACGACGACGCTCTTCCCCTTCTGGCGGATGTCGACCGCGGTGTTCGGATCGCTCAAATCGACGACCACCCGGCCCTCGCCGTTGGCGCCCCGGCGGAAGTCCAATGCGCGAATGGCGCGCGCCTCCGTCGGCGCGACCGGCGCCGACGCGCCGACCGGCACGCTTGCCGGCCGTGCCGATGGGGCAACGGGGGCTGCCGGGAACGTCGGCGCGGTTTCGTTGACGTTGCCCAGAGCGACCAGCACGGTATTCCCATTGGCCGAAACCGTATACGCGACCGATTGGAGCAGATTCAGCACGATCCGGGTCCGCCCCTCGGCCTGCACCACGTCGACCGAGCGCAGGTTCCCCTGATCGATCGTCACGGCATTACGTCCGAGGCCGTTCGTCGCCCCCATCAGATCCAGTGCGATCCGCGCCGGCCGCATGACCGAAAAATTCCGGGGGATCGTGGTGATCGGTTTCTGCATGCGGATCGTCAGGAACACCCCGGCGCCGGTCCGGGTGGCGCTCACCGACTGCACGCTGTTTGCGGCGACGGCTTGCGCCGCGGCGCCATCGGCAACCTGGGCCTCGGCGTTGCCGAGCACCACCGCCAGCGCGATGCCGCAGGCCAGAAGGCTGCGAATTTTTGATGGAATACCGCGCAGATTTGCAACCGTCATCACTAACTCCCTTGGGCGCTGGCCATTTGCAGCTCCAGCTTTTGAGGACGTTCCTCCCATTCGCCTGCAGCGTCCTGGTACAGTTCCCTCAACTCGACTTCCGTTTCGGAAATGCGGATGACCCGGCCGAAGTTCTGGCCGATGTAGTTCCCGACGTGGACGAGATGCACCGTCCCATTCGCCTCCAGAAGCGCGACGTTGTCGTTGGCTTCCCGCATCATTCCCACCATCCGGATCTGATCGAGTGCGTATGCCTCGAGCGGCTCACGGCGACGCGACAGATCCGGACGCAGCCCGCTCGCTACGCCACGTACGCGCTCCTGGGTCATGGTCATCAGGATCTTCTGCGGATTGAACGGATCCACCCGGCCATGCGGGTCGTACGTGTAGGGCGTGAATGGAACGGGCTCCGCGACCTTCTGCATCACCGGATGGATGGTCTTCCGCTGATCGGCCATCCATTGCCGGATTTCGGCTTCGTCCGAGAGTCCGCACGCGGCCAGCGCGGCCACCACGACCGCGACGATCCCCCACCGCCAACCGCGAACGACTCCGGCGCCTGTCGCAATCCCGTTCATTTCCGCCTGCCCTTCATGCGCGCGCTGCGCCGCGCCGCCAACTCTTCTTCGTCCAGGTACCGGTAGGTCTTCGCCGTCGCGTCGAGCGTCAGCGTCATGTCCTTGTTGGTACGCAACCGGATATCGTTGAGCGTGACGATGCGGGGAAGATCGGCGATGTCCGTCGCGAAAGCGCCCAAGTCGTCGTAGCGCCCGGAGAGGCGAATCGCGATCGGCAGCTCTGCGTAGTAGTCGCGCACCACCACCGCCCCCGGACGGAACAACTCGAACTGCAATCCGCGGCCGATCCCCGCCTGATTGATGTCCGAGAGCAGCGCGTCCATCTCCGCCTTGCTGGGCAGCTGTTTCTCGAGCATCAGGACATACTGTCCGACTTGTTCCTTCTGGCGCCGCAAGTCATCGAGGTTGATCGCCTGCGCGAGTTTGTAGCGGTACTGCTGCTTGAGCGTAGCCTCCTGCTGGCGTAGCTGATCGAGCTCGGCCAACTGCCCGCTCCAGAGCGCGAAATATCCCACCAGCGCACACACCAGCACCAAAACCGCCCATAGGGTCGCGCGCGGAAGCAGCGGCCAGGTGCCGACGTTCTCGAGCGTGAGCCCCTGGAATTGTTCCCTGATGTCCGATACGGGAATCTTGATCGCCATGTCGTCGCCCGTGCCGTAATCCGCCCGTCACACCTTCGCCGCGCGCGCCGGCGCGGCGCCCGTCGGCTTGACACCGGCGGCGGGGTGATTGAGGTTCTTCATCAAAAATTCGAGCGAAAACTCGAATACACGCCGGGGAATGCCTTTCGGCCCTTGGGCCGCGACCCGGATCTCGATGAGCTGCGGGCGCTCCACGAAGCGCCCGTTATCCTGCAGGTTGCGCAGGTATTCCGAAACGCGTTCGTTCGACGCCGCCCAGCCCTCCACCCGCACATGGTTGCCGTGCTCGTCGATCGATCGGAGGAACACTCCGTCCGGCGTCAACCGCGTCAACTCGCCGAACAGGTATACCGGCTCGTTGCGTCCCGACTGCAGGTCCTCGACGGCCTTCTCGCGGGCCTGCAAGGAGGCGAGGTCTCGGCGCAACGACGCGATCTCGTGGATCTGGACGTCGAGGCGGGCATTCGCGCGGGAGATGATCTCGTTGCGGTTCCGCTGCGCGCTGACATACCCGTCGAGCACCATCCATCCGAACAGCACCAAGGCCGCTCCCGCCAGGGCGCTCACGCCGGTCATCGCGAAAAAAACGTTCTTCTGGCGTTTCCGCCGTTCCTCGCGATGCGGAAGCAGATTGATGCGGATGCTCACTTGTCGAACCTCCGCATCGCCAATCCGCAGGGTGTGAGCAGCGCCGGGGCATCCAGCCGCAACTGGCGTTCCCGGATGTTCGGCGACAGCTCCATTCCCTTGAACGGTGATATGACCGAAGTGGGCACTTGGGCCCGCTCCATCAGCGCTTCGGGAAGTCCCGCCAGGACGGAGGAGCCGCCCGCCAGCATGATCTGGTCCACGCGCGTGTATGGTGTCGAGGTGAAGAAGAACTGCAGGGCCCGCGTGATCTCCGTCGTGGCGGAATCGACGAACGGCCTGAGGACCTCGTCTTCGTAATTGGCCGGAAGGTCGCCGCTACGTTTTTTCTGCTCCGCCTCGTCCGCCGGAATTCCATACGCGCGGGAGATGTCCCCCGTGAGCTGTTGTCCGCCGAACGGTTGCTCGCGCTCGTAGATCGCCTCGCCATCGAGCATGACGCTCACACCGGTGGTATTGGCGCCGATGTAGAACACGGCGATGACCAGCCCCTCCCCCTGGTTCGGAAGCTGCCCGATCAGCCGTTCCAGCGCGGCGCGCGATGCGAAGGATTCGACGTCGACCACGATCGGATTGAGTCCCGCGGCCTGCACCACCGCCAGGCGATCCTCGACCTTTTCCTTGCGCGACGCGGCAATCAGCACTTCCACGTCTTCCGGGGAGTTGGGGATCGGCCCCAGAACCTGGAAGTCGAGGCTGACCTCGTCGAGCGCGAACGGGATGTACTGGTTTGCCTCGCTCTCGACCTGCATCTCCATCTCTTCTTCGCGGAGATTGCCGGGCAGCGCAATGCGTTTGGTGATGACGGCCGAGGTGGGCAGGGCCATGGCCACGTTCTTGATCCGCGTGCCGGAACGCCGCCAGGCGCGCCGCACGGCGTCGGCCACCACGTCGATCTTGTCGATATTGCCGTCGACGACGGCGCCGCGCGGAATCGGCTCGACGGCATACCGCTCCAGGCGCACCACCCCATCCCCCGCATCAGCCAGTTCGACGAGCTTGATGCTCGACGAGCCGACGTCGAGCCCGATCAGCGGCGGCGTCTTGGACGAAAAAAACGGCAATTCGAAGGCCAAAGCGGCGCTCCCATTCAACCCGGCAATCCCGCGTCCGCGAAGCGTCCGTCGGGTTTCCTCTGAAATTTCAATGCATTGTCATAGACACGCCGAGACTTGCTTCGGAGCGCCACCCGGCATTTTCCTTACAATCCGGGAAGTTACCATCCTTTTTGAAGATGACGCTCGAAATCGTAGCAAGGGCAATTCCCGCAGCCAAGCCCTGCAAACGGTCGATGAGTGGCACGTTTCCGGTACTCCGGCGCGAAAAGCGGTGCAATTTTGTCCTGCACAAGCGATGATCGGCGCCCGCCTATAATCGTCGCCCACCCCTCGCCGTCAGGCGAAAGGCCGACGTCCGGCTTCTTTTAATCGTCAACAAGCATCCACGGTGAAATCGGATCGACCTGCAGGTCCTGCCCCCGGGCCATCGCGGCGGGCCCCTGGCGCCGGCATGCGCCTGCTCGGCCTCCTCCTCGTCGTCATCGGGGCCGCCGCGGCGTGCGCGGCGTTCCTGGGCGCGATGCTGTTTGCGCTCGCCTACCACCGCCTTCCGTCCACCGAGGCGCTGACCAACTACCGCCCCAAGCTGCCGCTGCGCGTGTGGAGCGCCGACGGCGTCCTGCTGGGCGAATTCGGCGAGGAGCGGCGCAAGTTCGTCGCCCTCCGCGACGTTCCCAAGGAACTCAAGGAAGCGATCCTCGCCGCGGAAGACACCAACTTCTACCAGCACGGCGGGTTCGACGCGGCGGGCATCCTGCGGGCGACGGTGGCCGACATCGTGTCCGGCCATCGGGTCCAGGGAGCAAGCACGATCACGATGCAGGTTGCGCGCAATTTCTTCCTGAGTTCCGAGCGGACGTACCTGCGCAAGATTTATGAAATCGCGATGGCGGTCAAGATCGAATCGGAACTGTCCAAGGACCGCATCCTCGAGATCTACATCAACCAGATCTATCTCGGGCAACGCGCCTATGGATTCGCCGCCGCCGCGCAGACGTACTTCGGCAAACCGCTGTCGAAGCTCTCCCTGGCGGAGTGCGCCATGCTCGCCGAACTGCCCAAGGCGCCCAGCACCGGCAACCCGCAGGTCAATCCGAAATTCGCGCGCGCGCGCCAGCACTACGTGCTCGGGCGCATGCTGGCGGACGGCTACATCGACCGAAAGGCATACGATGCCGCGATGGCGCAGTCGATCTCGGTCCGCGGCAGCGACACCGCGTTTGCCAACACGACCCACTCCGGAATCCATGCCGAATACGTGGCCGAACTGGTCCGGCAGATGGTTGCCGACGTCTACCACGAGGACGCATACGAGTACGGGTTGAACGTGGTCACGACGATCGACAGTCGCGCCCAGGAACTGGCGTATGCCGCCCTGCGCCGGCAAGTGCTCGCCTACGACCGGCTGCGCGGCTATCGCGGGCCGGAGCGTCGCGTCGACCTCGACGCGGCCGTCGACGCCAAGGCGCACAAACGGCGTATTGCGGCGGCCCTCGCCGCGGCACCCGAGGTTCCGGGCTTCCCGGCGGCCGTGGTACTCGCCGCGGGGCCCCGCGGCGTCCGCGCCCGGCTGGTCGACGGCTCGACCGTCGAAATTCGGGGCGGCGGCCTGAAGTTCGTCGCCGCAGCGCTCCGGCGCCATGCGCCGCGCGCGCACCGCATCACGCCGGGTTCGATCATCCGGCTGACCCGCGGTGCCAACGGCGAGTGGGCGATCACGCAACTGCCTGCGGTGCAGGCGGCGTTCGTCGCGGCCGATGCCCGGAGCGGCGCAGTGCGCGCACTCGTCGGCGGATTCGACTTCCGGCTGAACAAGTTCGACCATGTTACGCAGGCTTGGCGGCAACCCGGGTCCAGCATCAAGCCATTCCTTTTTTCCGCCGCGATCGAAAAGGGTGTGATGACCACGACCCTTGTGAACGACGCGCCGCTCATCATCCCGGCGTCGGAAACCGGCAGCACGCCATGGCAGCCCAAGGACTACGAACCCGATTTCAAGGGGCCGATGACCCTGCGGGAAGGACTGGCGGAATCGCGCAACCTCGTGTCGATCCGCGTGCTGCAAGCCATCGGCCCGGATTACGCCCAGAAGTACATCGAGCGCTTCGGCTTCGACCCCGCCCGAAACCCGGCCTACCTGACCATGGCGCTCGGGGCCGGCGCCGTCACGCCCTGGCAGGAACTGGGCGCATACGCGATCATCGCCAACGGCGGATACGCCGTGCATCCCTACCTCATCCAGCGGGTCAGCGACGGAACCAGCCATGTCCTCATGGAGGCGCATCCGGAGGTCGCGGAGCAGAACGCGCCGCGGGTGTACGACGCGCGAACCGACTACGTGATGAACAGCCTGCTCCAGGACGTCACGCGGTACGGCACCGCCAAGCGCGCGTCGGTGCTCCATCGGGACGACGTCGCCGGAAAGACCGGGACCACAAACCTGTCTCATGACGCGTGGTTCTCGGGCTATGGCGGCGGCACGGTGGCCGTATCCTGGGTGGGCTTCGATCAACCGAAGCCGCTCGGCGCACACGAAACCGGCGGCGACCTCGCCCTGCCGATCTGGATCGACTACATGGCGGGGATGCTGAAAGGGGTGCCGGAAACCGCGCGCCCGATGCCGCCGGGCGTGGTCCAGGTCAACGGCGATGTTTACCTGCAGGAATTTCAACCCGGAAGCGGCGGGATCGCCAGCATCGGCGTCGACGATTCGCCCCCGACGCCGGGCTCCGCCCCTGCGATGACTGGCGCCAACCCGGCCATGTCGCAATGGTTGCAATACGAGCGGCACTGAAGATCCGCAACCGGATCGAGGCGGCGTTCGCATCTGCCGGGGTGCCCTGGGAGACCGTGCTCGCGATCGTGGCGTCGGCCCACCGATGGTGGGTCCGTGCGGGCATTCCGATCGTCCTCGCCCTGTTCAACTGCGCGCTCGGCGCGGTGCTCCTGCGACCGTACTCGGCTCAACTCCACGGCCTGCTGCGGGACGCGGAGCAGACCAACGGGCTCGTGCGGATCGCCGACCTGCTGGTCCTTCCTCCGGTGTTCGCCGCCCTCGGGCTGATCGTGATGTCGGCCGGCCTGGCCCTGCGGGCGCGCCTGGCGTGGTTGATCTCGTTCCTGCTGCTCGCCTTCATTCTCGGCGCGGCGGCGCTGAATCACCATCGCCATCTCGATTTCCTGCTGACGATCACCCTCGCGCAAGCGCTGCTTCTGCTGCTCTACTGGCGGCGATTCGACCGCAGCAGCCTGACGACCGGAGCGCTGTTCGCGCTGCTCGGCGTCGGCAGCGTCATGACGTACGGCGTGCTCGGCGCCCTGTGGCTCGGCGCCGGGTTCCGGCCGCCGATCCATGATCCGGTGACTGCCGTCTATTACGCGGTCGTCACCATGTCCACGGTAGGGTACGGCGACATCGTTCCCCATACCGACGGCGCCAGGCTATTCACGGTATCGTTGATCGTTCTGGGCATCACCGTCTTCGCCACCACGCTGGGCGTGGTCATCGGGCCGCTCGTCGGCGGCAGCGTCAAACGCATCGTGCAAGGGAGGATCGCCAAGGTGTCCCGCAAGAACCATTTCGTCATCATCGGCCGTTCCACACTGGCATTCAACATCTTCCGCCGCCTGCAGGAACGCGACGTGCCGATCACCGTGGTGGTCCCGACCGGTCAGGAACTGCCGTATCCAGGGGGGACGGACCTGCTGATCGGGGATGCGGCCAGCGACAGCGACCTGCTGCACGCCGCGGGCGTGCCCGCCGCACGCATGGTGCTGATCCTGCGCGACGACGACGCCGAGAACGCCTTTGCCGTCCTGGCGGTCAAGGAAATTGCGCCGCAGGTGCGAACGCTCGCGGTGGTCAATGACCCGCGCAACCTGGAGAAGATCCGCCGCACGCAGCCCGACATGGTGTTCGCACCCCAACTGCTCGGCGGCGAGTTGCTGATCCGGACGCTGTTCGAGGAGACCGTCGACAACGACCTGATCAATCGACTGCTGTTCCCGACGGAAATCCGCTAGAAGAGCCCGGGCCGAGGCAGATCGGAGCCTCCCGCGCCATCGGGCGCACGGGAGGGTGCGGGCCGGAGCGCGGCACGGACTACCCCGCCAGTTTCATCTCCCGCCCGGTCAGCGCCGTAACCACCCGCGACAGGCTTTCGAACAGTTCTGCGCCGCTGCGCCGATCGATCCAGCGCTCGCCATCGTCGTCGAAATGCATCGCCCCGCTGCTGCGCGATGCCAACCAGATCTGGCGCGTCGGCGCCTGCGCATTGACCACGATCTGCGCGCCGTTTTCCAGTTCGATCGTCAGGACATGCCCCGCCCGGGAACAGTCGGCGTCGATGTCGGCCGCATCGATTGCGGCCTCGATCTGCACCAGCGTCTGGTCGACGCGGTGCAGGAATTGCGTTTCGCTCATGGTAGATTTCCCAAATGAATTCCCATTCCCGCGCGCGACATTCCGCGCCGTCCGTTCCCGCGGTCTGCGCCGCACTGTCTTCGGTGCTGATGCTGACCGCCTGCGGACAGACCGGCCCGCTCATGCTGCGCGGATACCCCGAGAATACCCCTTGGCCGGTACATACCCCGCCCCCCGCAAGCGCCGCACCAAAGACGCCCGCGGCGACGACCGGACAAACGCCTTCGCCGGCGACGGCGCCCGCCACCCAGACCGATACGACCCGGACGCCGACGACGAATCCGGCGCTGCCGAACCCGCCATGACCACTGCTCCCGATGCCGCATTTCCGTTGATCGACCACCACTTGCGCTGCGAAGGCATTGCGCTCGAATCCATTGCGCAACGCTACGGCACGCCGACCTACGTCTACTCTCGGCAAGCGGTACTCGATCCGTTCCGGCGCTACGCCGGCGCCCTCGCGGGACGGCAGGGTCTCGTGTGCTATGCCGTAAAGGCGAACTCCAACCTGGGGATCCTCCACCTTCTCGCTCGTGCGGGGGCAGGCTTCGACATCGTTTCGGGCGGCGAACTCGCGCGCGTGTTGGCCGCAGGGGCTCCGGCGTCGCGCGTCGTGTTTTCCGGCGTCGGGAAGCGTGCCGACGAGATCGCGGACGCGCTGACCGCAGGGATCGCGTGTTTCAACGTCGAGTCGGAAGCGGAACTCCACCTGGTCGACGCAATCGCGCAGCGCCTGGGGCGTCGTGCGCCGGTATCGCTGCGCGTCAACCCCGACGTCGACCCACAGACCCACCCCTACATCTCGACCGGATTGAAATCCAACAAGTTCGGCATTCCGATCGGCGATGCGCCGGACCTCTACCGTCGCGCAGCGGACATGGCCGGGTTGGAGATCGTCGGCGTGGACTGCCATATCGGTTCGCAGCTCACATCGATCGCGCCGATGCTCGACGCCGCCAACCGCGTATTCGACCTCGTCGACCGGATCGAACGCGACGGGATCCCGATTCCGCATCTCGATTTCGGCGGCGGTCTGGGCATCGCGTATCGGGATGAGGAGCCGCCGGAGATCGAAGCCTGGGTCGCGGCGATCCTATCCTGCGCCGACCGTCGCGGTCACGGCAACAAGTTCTTCCTGGTCGAACCCGGTCGCTCCATCGTCGGCAACGCGGGCGCCCTGCTTACGCGGGTCCTGCATTGCAAGCCAGGGGCGGAAAAAAACTTCGCCATCGTCGACGCGGCGATGAACGACCTCATTCGTCCCACGTTGTACGACGCCTGGATGGACGTGCGCGCGGTCCACCCACGATCCGGCGTGCCCAAAACCTACGACATCGTCGGACCGGTGTGCGAAAGCGGCGATTGGCTCGCGCGCGAGCGTGCGCTGTGCATCGAAGAAGGGGATCTGCTTGCCGTGCTTTCCGCGGGCGCATATGGAATGAGCATGGCAAGCAATTACAACAGTCGCGGGCGGCCTGCGGAAGTCCTCGTCGATGGAACGCAAATGTATCTCGTACGCAGACGCGAAACGATCGATGACCTGATCGCATTGGAATCCGTGGTGCCCGACTGATCGCGGCGCGAAACGTGCCGCGACGAGCGCGTGGTTCCTATTCGTTTGATCTAACCCAACTCTCCGGCTGCGAAACGACCTAGCCTTTCAATCATGGCATCGGGTCGATGCGATTTCGCAATTCCGCGGGAGAGTTCGCAAATGGGTATTCCACAGGCCACGTTGGGCGGTTTCGTCATCGGCATCATTCTGTTCTTCGTGTTGCTGCGCCTGGGCATCATCGATCGATGGATCGAATGGGTCGACAACCGGGGGGCGGAGTAACCGCCAGGAAAGGCCGTTCCGCCGTGCCCGGCAAACGGCTACCGGGCGGGGGCCCCGGCCGGTGC